>NZ_JAVALZ010000001.1 GCF_030730865.1 Uliginosibacterium sp. 31-16
AATGGCACGGATTTCACCGGCACCACCACCGTCACCATCCCGGCCGGCGCAAGCTCTGCGGCGTTCTCCATCCCGGCTATTCAGGACAGCCTTGGAGAGGGCAACGAGAGCTTCAATGTCTCGATCACCTCTGCGAGCGGTGGCTACTTCGAAAATCTGGCCGTAGCAAGCAGCAATTCGGTCACAACCACGATCATTGACGACGACATTCCGGTCGTCTCTTCCGTGAGCTCAGGTTCAGTGGCTGAAGGTAGCTACAACACTTTCACTGTCACGCTGTCCAATGCGTCAACCACCACTACGACAACCACACTGGCCCTGACTTCGGGCACCGCCACTGTCGGCACGGACACCAGTACGGTCGAGTACTCCACGAATGGCGGTACGAGCTGGAACACCTATTCCACAGGGGTGTCGGTTCCTGCAGGCGCGACCTCCTTCCTGGTACGTGTAGCCACTGTTGCCGACTTCATTCATGAGGGCAATGAAAGCTATACGCTTACCGCGACGGCCAACAGCGGCTCGGCCGTTGGCGGCGGTACGATCACCAACGTCAACCATGCTCCGACGGCGCTTGCCGATACGGTGCCGGTGAATGAAAACGCAAGCGTCACCGCAACGGCGACAACCGGCGTACTAGCCAATGACACGGATGTCGACATCGGCGACAGCAAGACGGTTTCGGCGGTGAGCTTCGGCGCTACAACTGGCACAGTCGGGTCGGCGCTCACCGGCACCTACGGCACCCTCACGCTCAACGCCAATGGTTCGTACAGTTATTCGGCCAACACTGCCGCCGCGGAAGCTCTTGGCAGCGGCGTAACCGCTACCGACAACTTCAGCTACACGGTTCGCGACGCCTCTGGTGCAACATCGACCACCACGCTGGGCTTCACCGTAACCGGAGTGAATGATGCACCGAGCACTACAGGTGCTTCTGTGACCAGCAGCGAAGATACGGCGAAAACCCTGAGCTGGGCCAACTTCAACATCACTGACGTGGACGGCGGCCCATCCCAGGCCATCGTCATCACTTCGCTACCTGCCAACGGAACCCTGCAGTACTCCACCAACGGCGTAACCTGGACCACCATCAGCGTCGCCGGGCAAACCGTCCTGAAGTCCAACATCGACGCAGGCTATCTGCGTTTCGTCCCTGCCAGCAACGAGTCGGGCATCGACGCTTATGGCGGTACCGGCACGGGCAACAAGCAGGCCGACTACGCCAGCTTCACCTATCAGCCCGTCGACGGTGCCAGCAGCAACGGCACCGGCAATACCGGAACGATGACCATCGACATCACTCCGGTCGCCGATGCGCCCAACCTCTCGCTGGCCGTCGGCACGCCGGCCTACACCCAGACCTCGACCTCCTCCGGCACGTCTATCGGCTACGACACCTACTCGGTGAAACTCAGCTCCGCACTGACCGACACGGATGGCAGCGAAACTCTTTCGAGCATCACCCTGACCGGCGTGCCCTCGGCTGTCAGCTTCAGCGCCGGCACCAAGCAGGCAGATGGCTCCTGGACCCTGACGCAATCCCAATTGTCTGGTCTGACCATGACAGTCGCCAGTGGCACGCCCGCTTTCGACCTGACAGCCAGGGTCACCAGCGCGGAAACCGCCAATCCCGGCAGCACATCCACCAGCACAAGCACGCTTCATGTCGACACGAATCACGCCCCCGTCGCGGTTGCCGATACGGCTATTGCTGTCGAAGCTGGAGGCACAGGCAATGGCACTGCGGGGACCAATCCGAGCGGCAACGTCCTCACCAATGACCTGATCATCGACACAGGCGAGGCCAAGGCGGTCGCCAGTGTCGCCTACGGCAGTACAACCGGCTCTGTCGGCAGTGCGCTCACAGGCGCTTATGGCTCACTGGTTCTGAATGCAGACGGCACGTACACCTACACGGTAGATAACACCAACACGACGGTTCAGGCCCTGCGCACCAGCAGCAACACACTGACCGACACCTTCACGTACACCGCCAAGGATGCGTCCGGCACGACTTCGGCTCCTGTGTCTTTGACGGTCACCATTCAGGGGGCCAATGACGCACCGGTTGCTAATCCAGACGTCAACCTGGTCACCCGAACCGGTTCAACCAATGTCTCCGTCGCTACCACAGTCGCCACGGGAGTACTGGCTAACGACACTGATGTGGATAACGGTGATACCGAGCGTGTCTCGGCCATTACCAAGGGAGCCACGACCCAGGCCATCAGCGCAGGAGGCTCCACGACAATTGCCGGCACTTACGGCAATTTGACGATCTATTCGGACGGGCATTACACCTATACAACGACAGGATCAAGGCCCAGTTCCAACGTTCAGGACACGTTCACCTACACCGTACGGGATTCAGGAAATCTGGAATCTCAAGCCAATCTGGTCATCACCGTGGACCGCGCCAACGCTGCGCCAACAGCGACCGCGGGAGTTGTGACAGGCACGGAGGACACCGCACTGGTCTTCAGCTGGAGCAACTTCAACATCAACGATGCCGACGGAGTGAGTTCCGCTCTGGGCGTCAGCATCCGATCCGTACCCACGGACGGGCTCCTTCAGACGTCCACGGATGGTGTGACCTGGACCACGATCACCGCCGCGAGCGACGGTTCTCCTGTCACTGTGTCCAAGAGCACTATCGATGCTGGTTATTTCCGCTTCGTGCCGGATACCAATGAATCCGGCAGCGATGCGTATGCAAACAGCGGAACTGGAAACATGCTGAAGGACTATGCGACCTTCAACTATCGGGGCACGGACGGAATCACCACCAATGGCACGAACGTGAGTATGAGCATCAACATCACGCCTGTGGCCGACGACCCGATCATCAAGGTCGGCGGCGTATCGGTGATCGACGGCACCGTGCAGATTGCCACGCCACCAGCAAGCGAAGGTCTGACAGTACGCCAATACAACAACGTCAGCACGGTCTCGACAGGAGACGTCGATACGGCCACAGAAGTCCTGAGCTTGCTGACCAGGCTCGATAGTGCCACCGTAACTTCGAGCACTGTTTCAACGGCGCCCCAGAATTACACGGCGGGCAGCGGCTCTCCATCAGGCATTCCGACCGATGGAGCCTATCGCACAACGGGCCTGATCTACATGGAGGCAGGCCACACCTACACCTTCAGCTCCTATCAGGACGACACGGCCTTGCTGAGCATCGGCGGCACGGTCGTGCTGGCCAAGGCCTACAACAGCTGGGGCAACATCACTGCCTCCACTTACTCTCCGACGGTCAGCGGCTACTACACCATTGACTGGGCGGTCTATAACGGGGACAGCGTCGGTGCATTCAAGCCTTACCTGAGCGTCGACGGCGCCACGGCGCAGGATCTCACCGCCGGCAATTTCAAGATTTACGGCTCGATCGCCTCGCTCGAAGCGGCGGGCGGCACGCTGCACGGCGACTATTTCGCCGTCAGCGGTTCGGGCGGCTACTATCCGGTCAACAACACTTCGGTCGAAGACACCGTCATCAAGCTGTCGCCGATCACCGTCACGTTGGCTGACTCCGATGGGTCGGAAGTGCTGGCCAGCGTGGTCGCCCAGAATCTTCTCGTCGGGAGCGTCCTGTCGGATGGCACGAACAGCTTCACAGCCACCGCCGGCACGACCTCGGTGGACATCACCAGCTGGAATCTGGCTACGCTGACGATCAAACCACCGCTGAACTTCTCCGGCGATTACGCTTTGAGCCTGGTGGCGACGAGTCGGGAGACTGCTACCAACGCCACGTCCAGCAATACAACCACGATCACCATTCCGGTCGCGGGGGTGGCGGATGCCCCGACCGCCGTTGCAGATACCGCGAGCCTGACCGAAGACTCGGGGACTTACCTGGCCAGCGGTAATGTGCTGGCCAACGACAGCGATCCGGATGGTGACGCGATCAGCCTCAGCGCGGTCAACAACCAGACCGCCCTGCTAGGAGTCGATGTCGCTGGCGCCTACGGCTACTTCCATCTGAATGCCAACGGCAGCTATACCTACTCCTTGCTCAACGACAACGCCCGCGTCAATTCGCTGAACAGCGGCGAAAGCCTGACCGACCAGGTCAGCTACACAGTGACCGATGCCACAGGCCTGAGCAGCAGTTCGACACTGACCGTGACGATCATTGGCAGCACTGACAGCTACACCACCGCCAATACCATCACCGGCACCATCGGCGCAGACAGTCTCACCGGCACGAGCAGCGCGGACCTGATCCACAGTCTGGCAGGCAATGATTATGTCGAAGCCGGTGCCGGCAACGACGTGGTTCGCTCCGGAGACGCGGCCACAACCGCGACACAGGCTCAGCTGGCTGCATCCACATTCATGACCACCGCCGATGCCGGCATGACCAGCAGCACCGGTCTGCTGAACGTCGCCGACGCAAGCAACAAGGGGCACGGTGATCTGGTCAACGGCGGGGACGGCAACGACGCGCTGATCGGAACCGGCAGCGGCAGCCATCTGTTCTATGGTGGCGCCGGCGACGATTATCTGATCGGGGGCAGCGCCAGCGATGCGTTACGTGGCGGCGCCGGCAGCGATCGCATTGACGGCGGCGCGGGCAGCGACGTGATGCGCGGCGATCTGGGCGCGGACGTATTCGCCTGGTCGCTGGGCACGCAGGCGGCTACGGCCGGGACCACATTGGCAGGCGCCGGCAACATCTACGGCGTGGCAGACGGCGTCAATCTCGCCGGCACGTCCGATCTGGTCACCGACTTCAGCAAGGCGGAAGGCGATGCGCTGGATCTGCGCGATCTGCTCGTCGGCGAAAGTCATCTGGGGCTGGACACCGGCAACCTCAGCAACTACCTGCACTTCGAAGTATCGAACGGCAACACGGTGGTTCATGTCAGCACGAGTGGCGGCTTTGCGAACGGCAACTACGACGCCACCCGGGAAGATCAGACCATCGTGCTGCAAGGCGTCAACCTGCTCAACGACGGCGCGGCGACCCTGCTCAACGACAACGCAGTCATTCAGGACATGCTGAAAAACAACCGTCTGATCGTTGATTGACGCTAACGCCCCTTCTCTCAAACCCGGCCTTGTGCCGGGCTTTTTTCTGGCGTGAACAGCAACTCACACAAACAGACTGAAAGACCATGACCTTGAAGACCCGCATGCAGACTTGATCTTCAGGCATACGTCCCGTTAACGCCCACCCAGCATGGCTTTCAGGCAAGCATGGCTGAAGATTCAATCCACAAGCGGCTCTTCAGGCAGGCATTCTCTGACCCGCAATCACCAGTCTGCCAGCTGCACGCCGACGCCCAGCGTATTCTGGTGAATGTTGTAATCCATCAGGCTCTCCCCGTAGCCGTTGAACCACTGCACGTACCCACGCATGCGTGGCGAATTCGGCAGCGGAAAACTCCAGCCGAGCTGGATCGCCCCCCGGTTGTCACGGCCCTGCAGGTTGTTGCGCAGGAGCAGATCCAGGCTGTGGCGACCAAATTTTCGGCCGATGGAAAGGTCGAAATTCCCCATATAGTGGTTGATGTCAGGGTTGTCGTCGGTGCCCGGGTCCTCCTTGATGCGCAGCCAGGGACGCAGCATCGCGGCATACTCGCCGCGTTCGAACACCAGCCCGCCCATCACCCGGTTCCAGCTGCGTGAAAATTCCTGGCCACGGCCATTCGACTGATGATTCAGGCCGACGCTGGCACCCACCAGATTCCAGCCCAGCACGGATTTGTTCACGGGATACTGATACCAGAGTTCCGGCTCGTAATTGGTCTCGCGAAACGGCTTCGAGGCCGGAGCGTTGTAGAGTTGCCAGAACGAGCGCTGGGTATAGCCCGCCATCAGGTCTCCATCGGAACCGAAGGCATCCAGCAGCAGGGGAAACTTGAAGCTCAGCTGAAACTTGGCTTCAACTTTCTGTGCATGGTCGCCCGACGCATCGACATCCTGACTGAACGGGGCGCTGCTCGGCCGACGCTGATCGTAACTGAGCGGCAGCAGGTAATTGATCCGGTGCGGAGTCAGTGCGTAGCGCTTGCCATAGCCGCTTTCCTCCTCCTGCAGACGTCGTGTGACGACGGCAGGTGGCTGTGCCGGAGCAGTCGCCGGCACTTTCTCCGCACAGGCCGCCTTGATCTCACCCACCGTGGTTGCCTCACTGGACGTAGCCAGATGTTCCAGCAAACACCGCTCCCTCGTGTCATCCGCAGTCGCCAGGCTCGTCACCAGCAACAAGCCAAGCCCCAGCCAATATTTCATGTTCACTCCTGTTCCTAGTCGATGTCCGGTCCATCCACCCGCTCCTGGCGAAGCGTCTTGCTGCTGCCGTGCAGACAGCCTCCGCTGCGACCCCAAACCACAGCGTGATGGATGTCACACTGCCCGAACCGTCCGTCCCGGCCTGCTGCCGCTGCCCTTCCGGCCCGCGATTATTACGTAACGAACTGGCAGAATTTCGGGATTGAGATAAAAGTCGGTAAAACAGGCAGGCACTGTTTTCTTCGACCGCACCGGGGATTGGTCATGTCAGCAAGCAAGAAAATACTCGTCGCTGCCGCAGCAGCTGTCATTGGCTTGGCCGCAGCAGGTGGCTGGTGGTGGAAAAGCCATCATGCCAGCACCTCGAGCGCAGGGGGCGATGCCGTCATCGCTCAGGCTGACGGCCCCTTTTCCGCCACTGCATGCCAGCCCCGCCTGTTTGAAGATCAACCTGCGCTGGCCGTTGTGTTCTCCGAACCACTTGAACGCGGCCAGTCCTTCGACAAGATCCTGCAGGTGGTGGATCTGGGCCGCATTGATGGTGGCAAGGACAGCAGCGAAGAAAGCGCCACCAGCAAGATTGATACCGGCAAGAATGCCGCCCAGCCGGGTGACAAAATCGTGCAGGGCAGCTGGGTCATTGGCGACAACCCGCGCGTGCTGGTCTTCCCTTACATAAAGCCCCAGCGCAATTACCGCATCAAGGTTGCCGACAGCCTGAAGGCAGCCAGCGGCGCCAGGCTCGCCGAGGCCAGAGATTGTCAGGTGGCCACCGAAGAGATGCCTCCGTCCTACTACTTCGCCAGCAAGGGCACCATCCTGCCAGCGAAGCAGAACGGCGGCCTGCCGGTAGTGACCGTCAACGTGCCGGAGGTAGACGTCCAGTTCCTGCGCGTGGAGCCGGCACAACTGCCCCGCTTCATCGAAACCGTCGTTGGCAGCCGTTCCAGGCCAAGCGACGAGGAGAGCGAAAACAATGGCGAGGGCGAATATGAAGGCGACTACTGTTACGACTGCTACGGCAGCGACAACAAGAAACTGCAAGGCCAGACCTACAACTGGCAGCTGGACAAGCTGCGCGAGCTATCCAGCAGCGTTTATGCCGGCCGTTTCCTGACCAGCGACAAGCAGAATGCACGCAAGGTCACGCATCTGCCGGTGGAAAGCATCAAGGAACTGCAGGAGCCGGGCATCTACATCGCCGTGATGAGCCAGCCGGGCCGTTTCCGCAATGATTATCAGGTCACCTACTTCTACGTGACCGACATCGGATTGCATGCTCACCGCAATGGCCAGCAGATGGATGTGTTCGCCACCTCCCTGACCAGCGGCAAGGCAATCGGCGATGCCGAAATCGAGGTCATCGACGCCAATGCCAAGAGCCTCGCCAAGGGCAAGCTCGACGGCGATGGCCATGCCCTGCTGAGCGGCGTGGCGGACAGTGCCCACCTGCTACTGGCGCGGCGTGGCAAGGAACTGGCCATCGTAGCCCTGCAGGCTCCAGCGCTGGACCTTTCCGAATTCGACATCGGCGGGCATCTGCCGCGCGATGCAAAGCTCTTCCTGTACTCCGGGCGCGATCTGTACCGCCCCGGCGAGAAGTTTGAGGTTTCCCTGCTGGCCCGCGATGCCGCCGGCCACGTGCTGCCCCCCGCACCAATCCAGGCCATGCTCAAGCGCCCGGACGGCAAGAACGTCGCCACCATGAGCTGGTCTGCCGACAGCAAGATCCCTGGCTACGTGCGCCGCACCATCAGCCTTCCCGCCGATGCCCAGACCGGACGCTGGTCAATCGAACTGCGTGCCGACCCTGCCGCAAAAGCGGCCGACACGGTATGGACCTTCCAGGTCGAGGAGTTCCTGCCCGAGCGCATGAAACTGGACTTGAAAACCGACAAGGGGCCGCTGACCGGCACGGCGGAGTTCAGCGTCAAGGTTCAGGGAGACTATCTGTTCGGCTCGCCTGCGGCGGGCAACCGCCTGCTTGGCAGCGTGGCGGTTGAGCGCGCAATCAATCCACTGGCCAGCCAGTGGCCGGGCTTCATCTTCGGTGATTTCGCTGATGACAGCCGCAAGGGACGCAGCGAAATGGAGGAGACCGCCCTCGATGAACAGGGCCGAACCAGCGTCGCCATCCCCTTTGACGCCAAGGGAGCGCGCTCCCCATTGAACATTCGTGCAGCCCTGAGCCTGCTCGAGTCCGGTGGCCGGCCGGTAGTGCGCTCCATCGAACGCGTGTGGTGGCCGGCTACACAGCTGATTGGCGTGCGCCCCGAATTCGATAGTCATGTCGCACGGGAAAACGCCCCTGCCAGCTTCGAGCTGATCCGTGTCGGCACGGACGGCAAGCTTGCCCCACTGAATGAGGCCGCCTTCCGCCTGTATCGTGAAGACCGCCAGTACTACTGGCGCTTTGATGATCAGAAAGGCTGGAATTCCGGCTTCACGGAAACCGAGGAACTGGTGCAGTCCGGCAAGGTGGCACTGAAGCAACGTGGCAAGCTCGCCCTGCCCGTGGGATGGGGGCGCTACCGCCTCGAAATTGCCGACGCGCAGACCGGCCAGACCCTGCGTTACCGCTTCTACGCGGGCTGGAACGCGCAGGATGCCGAGAGTGTCGGCAATCGCCCGGATCGTGTACAGGTCAAGCTCGAAGGGGCCCCGGTCAAACCGGGTGACAGCGTCAAACTCAACATCGTGCCACCGCATGACGGTGAAGCGCTGGTTGTGGTCGAAGCCGACAAGGTGCTGTGGACCAAGCGCATTTCCGTTTCCACGTCCGGCACCAGCGTGACGATCCCGGTCGACAAGAGCTGGAACCGCGCCGACATGTACATCTCGACGCTGGTGTTCCGTCCCGGCAGCCAGGGCGACCGCGTCACTCCAGCACGCGCGCTGGGCCTGGTGCATCTGCCGCTGCAACGTGAGGATCGTCGCCTGAAGGTACAGGTCACAGCACCCGACAAGGTCCTGCCCGAGAAGAAAACCACGGTGAAGGTGAAAGTCGACAACATCGCCGGCAAGCAGGCCATTGTCACTCTCTCGGCGGTAGATGTCGGCATTCTCAATATCACCCGTTTCAAGACGCCCGACCCGTTTGACTTCTTCTTCGGCAAGCATCGCTACGCACCGGAACTGGTCGACCTCTATGGCAAGCTCATCGAGAAGATGGAAGGCGACAAGGGCAAGCTCAAGTGGGGTGGCGACGCCGGCATGCGCGACAGCAAGAGCATGCCCAAGAAGGTCAAACTGGTCGACCTGTTCTCTGGCCCGGTCGCCCTGAACGACAAGGGTGAAGCCGAAATCACGCTGGACATCCCGGACTTCAACGGCACCCTGCGTCTGATGGCTGTCGCCTCGACACCGGACAACTACGGCGCCGGAGATCGCGAAATGGTCGTCGCGGCCCCCATCGTAGCGGAACTGGCAATGCCACGTTTCATCGCGCCGGGCGATCAGGCCACCATCGCGCTGGACGTGACCAATCTCTCGGGAAGCCCGCAGGAAATCAGCATCCGGCTCTCAGCGGAAGATCCGCTGAAGATCCGTGATGGTGAGCGCACCGTATCGCTCAAGGACAAGCAACGCAGTACCCTGCGCTTCACCGCCGAGCCGACCGATGCCTATGGTCTGGCACGCATCCGTCTGGAGGTGAAGGGCAGCGGCGCCAAACCGGTCAGCATCGTGCGCGAATCGGCCCTGCAGGTACAGCCGCCAATCCCGCTGGCCCGTGAAGTACGCCGGGCAAAGATTGAAGCAGATGGCAGCTTTAAACTTGATCCGACCTTGGCTGACAAGTACTTCAAGGCCTCCAGCACGGTGTCGGTCACCGTCTCCAATAAACCGCCGCTGAATGTGAACAGCATCGTCAAAGGGCTGCTCAACTATCCCTACGGCTGCCTGGAGCAGACCACCAGTGCGGCCTATCCGCACATCTACATTGATGAGGCCGCCGCCAAGGCCATGGGTTTCGAGGGGCGCACGCGTGAGCAACGCGCCCAGTTCATCGAAGGAGCCATCGGCCGTATCGCCGGCATGCAGGGCGCCAAGGGCGGCTTCATGCTGTGGGGAAGCGGCTCCTACGAAACCTGGCTGACGCCGTATGTAACCGGTTTTCTGATGGATGCCCGCGCACAGGGCTTCAACGTACCGGATGCCATGGTCAAGCGCTCACAGGAATGGATGCTGGCCACACTGCAAACCGCCCCCAACAGCTTCCCCAGCGTGCCCGCCACGCTAAAGCCGGATGAGCAGGGCCGCTACAAGTATCAGGATGCCGATCTGCTGCGCAACGGCCATCAGCGCTTTGCCGAGATGGCTTACCTGGGCTTCATGCTCGCCCGCGACCAGAAGGCGCCTCTGGCTACGTTGCGCATCCTCCATGACCAGTTCCGGAATCGCGCCAGATCGCCACTTCCCCTGGTGCACCTCTCGCTGGCCCTGCAGATGATGGGAGACTCGGCCCGCGCCAAGGTGGCGCTGGAAGACGCCATGACCCGCCATTACGGTATCCAGCCCGAGGGCAGCTATTACTGGGGCGAATGGCTGGGCGACTACGGCAGCCGTACACGCGATCTGGCCTTGTCCTACGCCCTGCTGACCCAGTACAAGGTCAAGCATCCGCGTGTTGAAAATCTGCTTTTCGAACTGGCCGACGGGCTGGGCAATCGCTCATGGCTGTCCACACAGGAGCGCCTGAGCCTGTTCCTCGCTGCCAATGCGCAGGGCGTGGGGGATGCCAAGGCAGAATGGACGGCAATCCTTAAACAGGGAGAAACCGCTGCCACCCTGACTTCACGCAGTAGCGAGATCCGCAGCATCAGCGTCGCAGCATTGGCCAAGGGTGTCAGTCTCGACAACAAGAGCGGCATCCCGCTCTTCGTCGAGATCGAAACCAGCGGCTACCCGCTCAAGCCGCCGGTACCGAAAAACGACGTGATCGAACTCTCGCGCGACTGGTTCAATACTGATGGTTCGGCCTGGCGCGGCGGGCCGCTGAAGGTCGGTGACATGCTGATCGCCCGCGTCACCGCCACGGCCAAGCAGGCCATTGAAGACGGCATGATCGTCGACCACATCCCGGCCGGGCTGGAAGTCGAAAACCTGAACCTGTCGCAAGGTCCGCAAGCCGGCGAATTCACGATTGGCAACGTCAATGTCGGTCAGGCCATGAGCGACGAACGCATCAAGCACCGCGAGTACCGCGATGACCGTTTCGTGGTGGCAGCCAAGCTCGGGCCACAAAAACTGACCCTGTTCTACATGCTGCGCGTCGTCACGCCAGGCACATTCACAGTGCCAGCCAGTTTCGCAGAAGACATGTACCGCCCGGAATTGCGCGGCGTAGGTAGCCTCCCGTCGCCTATAACGGTTGTAGACCCCAAGGGCACAGGAAAATAAAATCCATGATTACGGAATGGGCTTTTACTCTTGAACGCCCTTCCGTCTCTCTGCAGAAGGAAGAATGAAATGGGAATCCTTGACCAACTTCGCGCCATTCTCGGCAAAAATGATGCGGCTTCAATTGAAGCAGACATCACACCACTGCCACTGGAACGCCGCGCACGACCGCGCGTGAATGCACGCGAAGGAACACGCGTACTGGTGATCGACGACTCTCCGACTATCGTCGCGGTATTCCGCAAGATCCTGCGTACCGCCGGTTACGTCACGCTGGAAGCCATGGATGCCGAGCGCGGAGTGGAAATGGCGCGCACCGAGCGGCCAGACCTGATTTTCCTGGACATCGTGCTACCCGGCATGAATGGTTTTGCCGCCCTGCGCCATCTGCGCCGCGACCCGCAAACCCGCGACATTCCAATCATCATGATCAGTGGCAACGAGCAGGCAACCGAACAGTTCTTCGGCACCCGCATCGGTGCGGATGACTTCATGAAGAAGCCCTTCTCACGTTTCGAGATTTTCGCCCGCATCGAACGTCTACTGGATGAAAACCAGATCCCGCGCCGCATGCCGATGAATCACGACGCTCCGCCCCCAACACCGGCAGGTGCTCCCTCGCCCGCCCCGGCCAGCGCCGACTTCAAACAACAAAGCGCCTGAAACCAGGCAGACGAACAGACCGTGCAAAGCGGGGCGACGAGCCCCGCTTTTGCGTTCACGCGAGAGGAATCATTCCAGCCAGATCAGTGACGCCTGTCGGCCGGTCTGTGTGCCATCGCGCCGCGCCGAGAAGAAATCAGCCGTCTCAGTAAAGGTGCAGCGATCTCCACCATACACTTGGGTCACTCCAATGGCCGCCAGACGCTGGCGCGCCAGCAGATAAAGATCCGCCTGCCATTTGCCCGGCGCCTTGCCGGAAACGAAGGCTGCCTCGGCTTCGGGCAGATGCGCCACGAAAGCTGTGCGCACTTCCTCACCCACCTCGAAAGCAGGCTGCGAAATGGCCGGGCCAAGCCAAGCCATGAGCGTATCGGCTCGCGCCTGCATGGCTTTGACTGAATTTTCCAGCACACCTGCGGCCAGACCCTTCCAGCCTGCATGGGTAGCTGCCACAGCCGTGCCCTGCGTATCGCAGAACAGCACCGGCAGGCAGTCCGCCGTCATCACCGTGCAGATCCGGTAAGGCATGCGCGCCACGGCCGCATCGGCCTGCGCATCAGGGCAGGTACACGCGGCGTTGACCACCGTCGCACCATGCACCTGCTCCAGCCACAAGGGCTCCATCGGCAACTGTTCGGCGAGCAAGGCGCGATTCTTCAGCACAAGCGCCAGATCATCACCGACATGCTTGGCGAGGTTCAGCGCGGCATATGCGCCGGTGCTGACACCGCCGTGACGGGTCGTGAAAATCGCCCGCACATTCTTGGGCGCGGGCCAGTCGGGGGTGATGAGTTGCAGATCGGGCATGAGACCAATCCCCTGTGATTGGGTCTGTGGGAGCGACGTCCTCGTCGCGAAGCAGTCTTTCGCGACGAGGACGTCGCTCCCACACAAGACGGATCGCGGCCAGAGGCCGCTCCTGCATTATTTGCGGTACTCAGCCGAGCGCGCGTGCGCCTGCAGGCCTTCACCATAAGCCAGCGTGGCCGCCACCGGTGCCAGTGCTGCGGCGCCGAGAGGCGACATATGAATGATGCTGGTGCGTTTCTGGAAGTCGTAAACCCCCAGCGGCGAGGAGAAACGCGCGCTACGCATGGTCGGCAGCACATGGTTAGGCCCGGCACAGTAATCGCCCAACGATTCGACCGAGCAGTGCCCGACGAAGATCGCGCCTGCGTGGCGGATTTTGTCAGCCCAAGGTCCGGCGTCTTCGATGGCCAGTTCAAGGTGTTCCGGCGCGATGTGATTGGCAATCGCGCAGGCCTCATCCAGATCGGCCACCTTGATCAGCGCGCCGCGGTTGGCCAGCGAGGCGGCGATGATGTCGCGGCGCTGCATCTCCGGCAGCAGCTTGATGATGGAAGCCAGCACCGCATCAATGAAAGATTGGCTGGTGCACAACAGGATGGACTGGGCGATTTCGTCGTGCTCGGCCTGAGCAAAGAGATCCATCGCCACCCAGTCCGGATTGCCCGTGCCGTCCGAGATGATCAGCACTTCGGATGGGCCGGCCACCATGTCGATACCCACCGTGCCGAACACGCGGCGCTTGGCTTCGGCCACATAGGCGTTGCCGGGGCCGACGATCTTGTCGACCTGCGGAATCGTCTGCGTGCCGTAGGCCAGCGCGGCGACGGCCTGCGCGCCGCCGATGGTGAACACGCGATCCACGCCGGTAATTGCCGCAGCAGCCAGCACCAGCGGGTTACGTTCGCCCCACGGCGTCGGCGTGACCATGATCAGCTCGCTCACACCCGCCACCTTGGCGGGAATCGCGTTCATCAGCACCGAGCTTGGGTAGCTCGCCTTGCCCCCGGGCACGTATAGCCCTGCGCGATCCAGCGGAGTGACTTTCTGACCCAAGCGCGTGCCGTTGGCTTCGGTGAAGCTCCATGACTCCAGCACCTGGCGCTGATGATAGCTGCGCACCCGATCGGCCGCACACTCAAGTGCAGCGCGGCTTTCGGAAGGGAGGCCGTCGAGAGCGGCTTGCAGCGCGGCTCTCGGAAGCTCCAGCGCGGAAACATCCGCCACGCCCAGCTGATCGAAACGATTGGTGTAGCTCACCACGGCCTGATCGCCATGCGTACGCACTTCACGCAGGATCTCCATGACGGCCTGTTGCACATCGTTTGAAGTACTCGTGTCGTAACGCAGCAGCGCGTTGAGCGCTTCACCGAAGTCCGGCGCGCCCGCATTCATGAAGCGAATGGTATTGGCCTGGCTCATGGCTTCACGGCCCCCGCGAAGGCCTCGATCACGGGCTGCAGCAGTTCGCGTTTCATCTTCAACGCGGCCTGATTCACGATCAGGCGCGAGCTGATCTGCATGATTTCTTCTACTTCCACCAGCTTGTTGGCGCGCAGCGTACCGCCAGTCGACACCAGATCGACAATCGCATCCGCCAGCCCAACCAGCGGCGCCAGCTCCATCGAACCGTAGAGCTTGATCAGGTCGACGTGCATGCCCTTGGCGGCAAAGTGCTCGCGGGCGATCTTGATGTACTTCGAGGCCACGCGGATGCGCGCACCGCGCTGCACGGCGGCGCTGTAATCGAAATCAGCCCGCACGGCCACACTCATCCGGCACTTGGCAATGTTCAGGTCCACCGGCTGATACAGGCCGGCACCGCCATGCTCGATCAGGGTGTCCTTACCGGCAATGCCCAGGTCGGCCGCACCGTATTGCACATAGGTCGGCGTATCCGAGGCGCGCACGATCACCAGCCGCACTTCCGGGCGATTGGTGTCGATGATCAGCTTGCGCGAGGACTCCGGATTCTCGGCCGGTTCGATCCCCGCAGCCGCCAGCAGCGGAATGGTTTCTTCAAAGATGCGGCCTTTCGACAGGGCCAGGGTAATGCCGTTGAAAGTACTCACGCTCGCCATCCTCAGTTCATGCGACGCACACGGGCGCCCAGTGCTGCGAGTTTCTCTTCCAGCTTCTCGTAACCACGATCCAGATGGTAGATCCGATCCACAATGGTTTCGCCTTCCGCCACCAGCCCGGCGATCACCAGACTGGCCGACGCGCGCAGGTCGGTGGCCATCACCGTGGCGCCCTGCAGCTTGGCCACGCCGGTCACGAAAGCGGTGTTGCCGTCGATCTTGATGTCCGCGCCCAGGCGCTGCAGCTCCACCGCATGCATGTAGCGGTTTTCGAAAATGGTTTCGCGGATGATCGCCGAACCCTCGGCCACACAATTGAGCGCCATGAACTGGGCCTGCATGTCGGTCGGGAAGGCAGGATACGGCGATGTGCGCAGGCTCACCGCCTTCAGCTTCGCCGGCGCCTTAATGTGAATGGCATGACGCTCGGAAACGATGTCACATCCGGCGTCCATCAGCTTGTCGATCACTGCATCCAGATAGGCGGATGAGGTATCCACCAGACGCACGTCACCGCCCGTCACGGCCGCAGCGCAAAGATAGGTTCCGGTCTCGATCCGGTCGGGCATGATGCGATGCGTCGTGCCGTGCAGGTGATCAACGCCCTTGATGCGGATCACGTCGGTACCGGCACCGGAGATCTGCGCACCCATGGCGACGAGGCAGTTGGCCAGATCGACCACCTCCGGCTCACGCGCGGCGTTCTCGATCACCGTCACGCCCTCGGCCAGACAGGCCGCCATCATCAGGTTCTCGGTGCCGGTCACGGTCACCATGTCGGTAAACAGACGCACGCCCTTCAGGCGCGGCGACTTGGCCAGCACGTAACCATGCTCGACCGACACTTCCGCGCCCATCGCCTGCAAGCCCTTGATATGCTGATCCACCGGGCGCGCGCCGATGGCGCAGCCGCCGGGCAGGCTTACCTTGGTTTCGCCGCAGCGCGCCACCAGCGGGCCGAGCACGAGGATGGCTGCGCGCATGGTCTTCACCAGCTCGTAGCTCGCCACCGGATTGCTGATCTCGGCCGCGTGCAGCGTCACCGTATCGGCATTGCGCTCAACCTTCACACCCATGTCGGCCAGCAGATGCAGCAAGGTAGCGATATCCTTGAGTTGCGGCACATTGGTGAAAGTCACCGGCTCGGCCGTCAGCAAGGCGGCACACAGGATTGGCAAGGCCGCATTCTTGGCACCGGAAATGCTGACTTCACCACTCAGGCGGGCACCGCCTGCAATCAAAAGCTTATCCATGACGACTCAATCAAAGGGTTTTCTGGAACTCGGCCCATTGGGCCGGGGTATAGGTGGTGAGCTGCAGCGCGTGAATCTCGTTACCCATCAGGCTGCCAAGCGTGGCATACACGGCCTGATGCTGGCGCACGCGCAGCTTGCCTTCAAATTCTGGACTGACGACGATGCCGGAGAAATGCACACCATCCTCGCCTTCGATGATCACCGTCTCACAAGGCAGCCCCTGCTCGATCAAACGCTGGATTTCACTGGCCTGAAACATTTTCAACCTCTCAATTTGTAACCGCGCCGCAGCATCTGCAGGCTCAACACGGTCAGCGCCAGCCAGGCGCAGCCGACGATGGCAAGACTCAGCCAGGGTGAGGCATCGGACTGACCGAAGATGCCATAGCGGAAGCCGTCAATCATGAAGAAAAACGGATTGATGTGCGACACCTGCTGCCAGAACACCGGCAGCGAGTTGATCGAATAGAACACGCCGGAGAGCATGGTCAGCGGCATGATCAGGAAATTCTGGAAGGCCCCGAGCTGATCGAACTTGTCGGCCCAGATGCCGGCCACCAGACCCAGCGAACCCAGGATTGCCGCCCCCATCAGCACGAAGGCCAGCGCCCACAGCGGATGGGCGACGCCAGACCAGCTGAAGAACAGCGAGGCCAGCCACACGCCAAAACCCACGACCAGCCCGCGCACGATGGAAGCCAGCACGTAGGCGGCGTAGAACTCGCGATACGAGATCGGCGGCAGCAGCACGAAAATGATGTTGCCGTTGATCTTGCTCTGGATCAGCGACGAGGAACTGTTGGCAAACGCGTTCTGCAGCACGCTCATCATCACCAGTCCGGGGATCAGGAAGCTGGTGTAGCTCACGCCCTCGAAGGGCTGCAGGCGCCCTTCCAGCACGTGGCCGAAAATCATCAGATACAGCACCGAACTGAGCACCGGCGCAGCTACGGTCTGGAAGCTGACCTTCCAGAAACGCAGCATTTCCTTGTACAGCAAGGTCAGAAACGCCGTGCTCATGCGCCTTCTCCCTCCATGATCTCGATGAAAGCCTGCTCCAGATCGGGCTTGGCGATCTCGACCTCAAGGATTTCAGCGCCCGCTTCACGCACCGTAGCCAAGAGGCCTTCGACCTGAGAGTGGCTTGCGAAGGGAATCTCCAGCCCCCCTGCCTGAAGAACCGCATCCCGCGCGGCGAGCGAGGCAGGCAGGCTGGAGAGGCCCGCTACGCGCAGCTTCAGGGCATGGTGGCTGACGCGACTCAATAGGTTGGGCGTGGAGTCCAACGCCACGACGCGACCGGCCTTGAGCATGGCGATGCGCCCGCACAACTCTTCAGCCTCTTCAAGGTAATGGGTGGTCAGCACAATGGTGTGCCCCGCCTCGTTGAGCTTGCGGATGAAGGCCCACAGGGTCTGGCGCAGCTCGACATCGACGCCGGCGGTAGGCTCGTCGAGCACGATCACCGGCGGCTTGTGCACCAGCGCCTGCGCCACCAGCACGCGGCGCTTCATGCCGCCGGAGAGCTGGCGCATGTTGGTATCAGCCTTGGTGGTCAGATCGAGGCTGGCGAGCAGTTCGTCGATCCAGTCGTCGTTCTTGCGGATGCCGAAGTAGCCGGACTGGATGCGCAGCAGCTCGCGCACCGAGAAGAAGGGGTCAAACACCAGCTCTTGCGGCACCACCCCGAGGGCGCGACGCGCCTCACGGTAATCGGCGATCACGTCGTGACCCATCACTTGGATCGAGCCTGCGGTCAGACGCTGCAGGCCGGCCAGGCCGGAGATGAGCGTGGTCTTGCCGGCGCCGTTGGGGCCCAGCAGACCAAAGAATTCGCCCTGCCGGATTTCGAGGTCTACACCAGCCAGAGCCTGCAGCGAGCCAAATTGCTTGACCGCCCCGCGCACCTGGATGGCGGGGGTATCAATGCTCGGCACTTGCTGCGTTTCCGGCTTCAGGGAAGAGAAGAGGCGTTACCCCATACAGGCTGGCCAGGCTGACGAAGGCTGTCGGAGCGTCGGCAATCTGCAGCGTCTTGCCGGCAGAGCGGGCCGCCCGCATCCAGCCCAGCACGACCGCCAGCGCAGAAGAGTCCACGGCCTCGATGCCCCCAAGATTGATGACGCGATCCGCCGCACTCACCCACGGCTCCCCCTCCAGCAGCAGCGCGGCGGCTGTCTGCTGGTTCATGGTGCCACTGACGAAAAGTTGGCCATCGCGTTCGCTGATCATCCTGAAATGCCTGTCAAATACTTACTTCTTGCCAGCTTCGAGCTGCTTGTTCTTCTCGCGCAGGCTCTTGATCAAGCCATCAATGCCACCGGCCTTGATTTCCTGCGAAAAGGTTTCACGGTAATTGGTCACCAGGCTTACGCCTGCCACCATCACGTCGTAAACCTTCCAGCCATCGGCCTTCTTTTCCATGTCGTAATCGATCGCCACCGGCTTGGCCCCGGGCTGCTTGATCTCGGTACGCACGATCACATCGGTGTCGGCCGCTTGCATGCGCAGGGGCTTGAAATCGATGGTCTGGTTCTTGTACTGCGCCAGCGCGTTGGAATAGCTGCGCACCAGCAGGGTCTGGAACTCGGCCGCCAAGGCGGTTTTCTGCTCCGCCGACGCACTCCGCCATTCACGCCCCACCGCCAGTGCAGTCATGTGCTGGAAGTCGAAGTGCTTGACCACCTTGGCTTCTACCAGATCGATGATGCGTTTCTGGTCGCCCGCCTGAATGGCCTTGTCGGTCTTGACGATCTCCAGCACATCCGTCATGACGCTGCGTGCCAGCACGTCCGGCGCTTCCTGCGCCATCGCCTGCACCGCAAACACACTCAACACCACGCACAACAGGGACTTGAACATTGCAACTCCTCTTTCAGGTTTCATTCGCCGTCGACCGGCATCGGTGACGAGGCATCCACCAGCACCAGATCAAACAGCCCGCGTTGACTGAGCATGCCCGGACCTTGTGGCTCCACCAGCGGGGCGGCACTGAAATCATCCTCGCGCGGCGGGCGACCGTCGTAAATCAGACTGCGACGGCGCTGCAGGTGAAAATTGCGCATGAATACATATTTGTCGAGAGCCGCCTCATCCAGCGCCCGCTCGGCACCCAGCAACTGGGCGCGCAGGTTGACCACCTTGGTTGCAGTCAGCCCGTTACGCACGGGGATGCGCTTGATCAGCGAATTCGGGTTATACGTCAGGCGATCCACGATCATGCCGCCGGTGTCACGCACCGTGCTCGATCCGAACAGCGGCAACACCATATAAGGACCGTCGCCCACGCCCCAACGGCCCAGAGTCTGGCCGAAATCCTCGTCGTGCTTCTCCAGTCCGATCTCGCTGGCAATATCAAAGAAACCGAGAATGCCAATGGTCGAATTCACCGCAAAACGGCCGAAATCACTGGCGCCATCCTTGGGTTTGCCTTGCAGCAGATTGTTCACGCCGATCCACACATCTTCGACATTGCCGAAAAAGTTGGAAATATTGGTGCGTGCCGGCAAGGGAGTCACGGCCTGATAGCCCTGCGCCACAGGCTTGAGGGCATATGTGTCAAGCTTGTCGTTGAAGACGAAAACCTTGCGGTTAACGCCCTCCCAAGGATCTGTCGGGTTGCCGCCCGTCGAAGCGCAACCGCTCAGCACCAGCAGCAAGCTCAGCAACAGGAAACCCGATTCACGAATTTTCACGTACCTATCCTCTGTATTACTTGTCGCCAGCGTTGCCTTTTTCGGCAGCGCTGAACATGAACTGACTGATCAGCTTTTCCAGAACAACGGCTGACTGGGTCTTCTTGATGACACCACCCGGCTCGATATTCTCCGGATCACCGCCGGGCTCAAGACCGATGTATTGCTCACCGAGCAGACCGGAGGTGTTGATGGTGGCAAACGTATCCTTGGGGAAGCGATAGCGGTCGTCCATTTTCATGGTGACCAGCGCCTGATAGTTCTGCGAATCCAGTGCAATCGAGTCGATACGCCCGACCACCACGCCAGCGCTCTTGATCGGCGCACGGACCTTGAGACCACCGATATTATCGAAGCGAGCCTGAAGGACATAAGGGCTCTGCAGCTTGCTGCTGCCGAGATTACCCACGCGCAGAGACAGGAAAAGCAGGGCCAGAACCCCGATCACCACAAAAATACCAACCCAGATATCAATGGTTGTGCGACGCATATCAGCCCCTGAACATGAGCGAGGTCAAAATGAAATCCAGCCCGAGAATGGCCAGAGAAGAAGTCACCACGGTTCGTGTGGTGGCACGCGACACACCTTCGGCGGTCGCATCGGAGTCATAACCTTCAAATACCGCAACCCAGGACACGGCGATCCCGAACACCATGCTCTTGATCACGCCATTGAGAATGTCGCGCTGAAAATCCACCGAAGCCTGCATCTGGCCCCAGAAACTGCCCGAGTCGGTGCCAATCATCACCACTCCAACCAGATAGCCGCCCAGCACGCCCATGGCCGAGAACAGCGCAGCCAGCAGCGGCATCGAGATCACCCCTCCCCAGAAACGCGGCGCGACCACACGGGCAATCGGATTCACCGCCATCATGTCCATCGCGTCGAGTTGCTCGGTCGCCTTCATCAGGCCGATTTCAGCCGTGATCGCCGAACCGGCCCGGCTCGCAAAGAGCAGCCCGGCCACCACCGGGCCCAGTTCGCGCACCAGTGACAGAGCCACCAGCACGCCCAGCGCCTCCTCCGAACCATAGCGTGCCAGCGTGTCATAGCCCTGCAGGCCCAGCACCATGCCGACGAACAGGCCGGAGACCAGAATGATGATCAGCGACATCACCCCGGAAAAATAGATTTCGCGCAGGGTCAGGTTGATGCGCCGGAAACTGCTGCCCGACAGCAGAATCAGCATGCCGAAGAATCGCGCCGCAAACCCCAAGCGCCATACGGCACTGATCGTACGGGAACCGATGAAACTGAAAAAGGACAACAGACCGTCAAGCACCCTGAGCTCCCAGCAAAGCTTCTTCATAAGGGTTCGCCGGCACCTGGAAGGGCACCGGGCCATCGGTTTCGCCCCACACGAACTGGTGCACCCAAGGGTCACGCGAAGCACGGATTTCATCCGGCGTGCCCTCGGCCACGACTTTGCCCTCGGACAGGAAATAGATGTAATCAACGATCTTCAGGGATTCCTGCACATCGTGAGTCACCACGATGGAGCTGGCCCCCAGTGCGTCGTTGAGCTTGCGGATCAGCTGACCGATCACGCCAAGCGAGATCGGGTCAAGGCCGGCGAAAGGCTCATCAAACAGCATCAGTTCAGGATCCAGAGCAATCGCCCGGGCCAGCGCCACGCGCCGCGCCATGCCGCCGGAGAGTTCGCTGGGCATCAACTGCGCCGAACCACGCAAACCAACCGCATGCAACTTCATCAACACCAGATCGCGGATGATGACTTCCGGCAACTCCGTATGTTCGCGCATCGGAAAAGCCACGTTGTCGAACACCGACATGTCGGTAAACAGCGCGCCAAACTGGAACAGCATGCTCATGCGCCGGCGCAAGGCATACAGCCCGGTACGATCAAGCTCTGGCACACTTTCGCCACACACCTTGAGCAGCCCGCTCTTGGGCTTGAGCTGGCCACCAATCAGGCGCATCAGGGTCGTCTTGCCACAGCCCGAGCCACCCATGATGGCCACGACCTTGCCCCGCGGCACATTCAGGGTCACGCCGTGCAGGACATCTGTCGCACCATAGCCGAAGCGCAGATCGCGCAAATCCACCAGGGAAGAGACATTGCTTGGGGTATTCAAGATTTTTCTTATTCCGGCAAACACCACTTGATTGGAGGCGGATTTTAGCATGCCATCACTACGTCAATGACGGGCACGTCGCGCGTGCGGCGGCCTGACGAGGCCTGCTGTGAATCAAAATATACATACATTCGTGCATGTATGTAAATCCCTTTGACCAAATTTGACCCCAGCGAGGAAATGGCACTCAAGAGGTCCGACCATTCCAGACACCGCCTCTCCAATATCTCATCCGGACGCGCGCGTCTGACGCCCGACCGGCACAGCAAGACCACGGCGGGATGCGCTACACTGCGCTGCAAGCCCTGAAAAACCGATGGAACCGCACGCTGCCGCATGACCACCGCCTCGCGCCCGAGCCTGCTCATTGTTGACGACGACCTGCTGATCCAGAGCACCCTGGCCTACCTGCTGGGCCAGGATTTCGAGCTGCTGATCGCGGGGAATCGCCCGCAAGCCCTTGCCTTGCTCCAGCAGCACCCACGCCCGCCCGATCTGGCCTTGCTGGATCTGGGGCTGCCACCGCACGTCAACCGTGCAGATGAAGGCCTGGCGCTGATCAGCGAGCTGCTGGCCATCGACCCGCTGTGCAAGATCATCGTGCTTTCCGGGCAGGACGAAGAGGCGCACGCCCGACACGCCCGCACCCTCGGTGCACTTGAGTTTCTTGCCAAGCCCGCGCCCCCCGAACAACTGCGCGCAGCACTGAACCGCGCCCTTGAGCTGCGCCGGCAGGAAAGCTCCGAGCACGCAGCAGGCGCCGCACTGCCGCGCATTCTGGGCAACAGTCCCCCCATCCAGGCTGCTCGCGAACAATTGCAGCACTATGCCGCCACACGTTTCCCGGTACTGATCGAAGGCGAATCCGGCACCGGCAAGGAAATTGCCGCCCGTGCCCTGCACGAACTTGGCCCCGGCAAGGACAAGCCCTTTGTTGCCCTCAACTGCGCCGCGATAGCGGCAGGCCTGATCGAAGCCACTCTGTTCGGCCATGCACGCGGCGCCTTCACGGGCGCGGTAGGGGCCCAAGCGGGCTATTTCGAGGAAGCTGGCGAGGGCAGTCTGTTCCTCGACGAAATAGGCGAATTGCCACTGGAACTGCAGCCCAAGCTGCTGCGCGTACTCGAATCCGGCGAATACCAGCGTGTCGGCGAGACCCTGACCCGCCAGACGCGTGCCCGTGTAATTGCCGCCACCAACCGGGACCTGCGCTTCGACGCCCGCAGCGGGCGCTTCCGCCCTGATCTGTTCCACCGCCTGAGCGTGCTGCGCGTGCTGATGCCCCCCCTGCGCAGCCTTGGCAATGATCGCGCCTTGCTGCTGGAGCACTTCCTCGCCGACTACGCCCGCCAGATGGGTGTCGCCCCCTGCTCGCTGGACGCCGGGGCACAAGCCTGCTGGCTGGCCTACGACTTTCCGGGCAATGTGCGCGAGTTGCGGAACATCGCCGTGCGCCTGCTCAGTCGCCATGCGGGGCGCAAAATCGGCCGCGAATCTCTCGAAGCCGAACTGGAAGCCGATCTCCTGCCCGACCGCCCCTGCGATTCCCTGTCCGCAACCAGTACGGCCCCGGAGCCAGACCTCGCTGCCAGACTGCATGCCAGCGGCGGCATCGTTCTGGACGAAACCTTGCGCCGCGTGGAGCGTGACTATATTGCTGCCGCCCTGCGCGCGGCCCGCGGCAACATGGCCCAGGCCGCTCGTCTGCTCGGTCTGAACCGCTCGACGCTGTACAACCGCATCGACACCCTGGCCCGCTTCGGCGAAGCCATCCTGCCGCCGGACAGCCCCTCCGAATAAAGGTCGAGCCATGTACCACGAACATTTCGGACTCCAGCAAGCGCCCTTCCGGATCACACCGCAAACCGAGTATTTCTATTCGGGCGCCCAACGCGGCCCCTTGCTTGAAGCCCTGCTTTTCGCAGTGGAGAACGACGAAGGCATCATCCGCGTCAGCGGCGAAGTCGGCACCGGCAAAACCATGCTGTGCCGCATGCTCATCGAGCGCCTGCCACCCGAAGCGCTGATCATCTATATCGCCAATCCGAGTCTCAGCCCGAGTGAGCTGGTCGCTACCGTGGCGCACGAACTGGAGATCGACACGGCCGACGGCCACGGCCTGCTGCGCCAGATCGAGCATCGCCTGATCGGCCTCTACGGCGAGGGCCGGCGTGTCATCGCCATCATCGACGAAGCGCATGCCATGCCACGCGAGTCACTGGATCAGGTCCGCCTGCTCTCCAATCTGGAAACAGGCACCCGCAAGCTGATGCAGATCGTGCTCTTCGGCCAGCCCGAGCTCGATGAAATCCTCGAAGAACGCGCCATGCGTTCACTGCGCGAACGCATCACCCAGAGCTTCTTCCTGACCCCGCTGGATCATCACCAGATCAGCGATTACCTGCATTTCCGTCTGCGCGCCGCCGGCTACAAAGGACCGGATCTGTTTACCGGCAGTGGCGTACTCAATCTGATCACCCGGGCCTCGAAAGGTCTCACCCGACGCGTCAACATCCTGGCCGACAAAACGCTGCTCGCCGCCTTTGCCGAAAACACCCACACCATTACCGACAAGCATGTTGTTGCGGCCATCCGCGATGCCAACTACAGCTATCGCATGCCCGGACGCGGCCTCCTGTTTGGGCTGGGCGGCGGCGCCCTGCTTCTCGCCGTCCTCCTCCTTGGCTGGCGCCTGCTGCAACCAGGAGAGGAAAAGGCTGACGTACCGATTGCGGCCATCACTCTCCCCCTGCCCGAAGACCAGCCAGCAGAAAGCCTCTCCGAGCATCCATCCGGAAAAGCCAGGAGTGCCGCGGCTCTCCGGGCAGGCTCCCCGCAAACGCCCGCCAGCAGCCCCTCTGCAGTCAGGCCGGTAAACGCACTCCCCACCGCTTCCGGTGACCCGGCACGCTTTGCGCCGATCCCCGGGCAGATCGGCCCGCTGGCCCGCGAGCGCCTTGTCGCTTCACGCGCAGACATGGAGCACATCACCGACAGCCAATGGTTCATCCAGTTGCGCTCGATCCCCGCATCGAATGCAGCAACGCTTGAAAGCTTCATCCCAAGCGCAAACAAGGTGGTCGATCCGGCCCAGCTGCGTCTGTTTGTCGTCAAGGATGATCCGAAACAGACCATCGGCGTGATCTACGGTGCCTACACGACGGCTCAGGAAGCCTACATCGATCTGGCAAAAATGCCTGCCTGGCTCAAGGCTGGCGGAGCTTTCGCCCGGCCCTACAAGGCGCTGCGCAGCGCAGACAACAAAAAGGCCACTGCAATTGCAGTGGCCTCGGGTCCGCTGGCTAACCGGTAATTTACTGCGGCACCGGCTCCGACGGCAGCGCCAGCAAGGGCGGCGGCGCCAGCGGTGCGGCCTGCGCTTCGTTGACCAGACGACGGCCACCGTTGAAACGCTTCAGCCAGTAACTCTGATCCATGGCTTCCACGCGCACCGCGCTGCCCTTGGCCGGCGCGTGCAGGAATTTGTTGTCACCCAGATAGATACCAACGTGTGAGAAGGCACGCCGCATGGTGTTGAAGAACACCAGATCGCCGGGCTTCAGATCCTGCGTGCCGACCTTGTCACCCAGCCGGGCCATTTCGGCAGCCGTACGCGGCAAGTTCAGGCCCAGCGCATCGCCAAAAACCTTGCGCACCAGCCCGCTGCAGTCAAAACCACCGGCATCCGGGCCATTGCCGCCAAAGCGGTAACGCACACCAAGGAAGCCAAAACCCTTGTCGATCAGGGTCGTGACCTTGTTGGAAGTCGTCTCGGCGGGCTGCGTGGCAGCCACGTCGTCAGCCTGGGCAACTTGCACGGCAAGCAGCAGACAAAGCGCGGTAAGAAGACGGGAGGGGAAAAAGTGCATGGGCCGGACTATAACCTTCGTATCGTCGAGCTGTAAACCGCCGCTCGCCGGGGAAGTACATCCCCTCGCAAGAACCGCTGCCAGACTGGCTCTTCAGAAATATCGTCCGCCAAGCAAGCGCTGAAGCCATTTTACAGACGGTCGGCTCGAAAACTGTTTATTGGCGCGGCACAGCGAGGACTCCCGCTGCGCCGCCCGAGCATCAAAGGATCTCAGCCGCGTAATCGGCGAGGCGCGAACGCTCGCCACGCTGCAAGGTGATGTGGCCGCTGTGCTCCCAGCCCTTGAAACGATCGACCACATAAGTCAGACCCGAATTGCCCTCGGTGAGGTAAGGCGTATCGATCTGGGCAATATTGCCCAGACAGACCACCTTGGTGCCGGGGCCGGCACGCGTGATCAGGGTCTTCATCTGTTTCGAGGTCAGATTCTGCGCCTCGTCGATGATCAGGAACTTGTTGAGGAAGGTACGCCCGCGCATGAAGTTCAGGCTCTTGACCTTGATTCGCGTGCGGATCAGGTCGCGCGTGGTCTGCCGCCCCCACTCGCCACCGTAGCCGCCGTCATCCGGATTGCCATTGAGCACTTCAAGATTGTCCTCCAGCGCGCCCATCCACGGCGCCATTTTCTCTTCCTCGGTGCCGGGCAGGAAGCCGATATCCTCACCCACTGGCACGGTCACCCGGGTCATGATGATTTCAGCGTAGCGCTTGGTCTCCAGCACCTGCGTAAGCGCAGCCGCCAGGGTCAGCAGGGTCTTGCCGGTACCCGCCTGCCCCAGCAGGGAGACAAAATCGATCTCCGGGTTCATCAGCAGGTTCAGGGCAAAATTCTGCTCGCGATTGCGCGCCACGATGCCCCACACATTGTTCTTCTGGTGCGCGTAGTCGATCAGCGATTCGAACACCGCAACCGGGCCATCCTTCTGCTTGACGATGGCGTAGAGTGGCTTGTCGCCCTCCTGATAGACCAGCTCGTTAACCAGCAACTCATTGCACAGCGGGCCACGCACCTTGTAATAGGTGCGCCCGGCTTCCTTCCAGGATTCCATGTCCTTGCCATGGGTATCCCAGAAATCGGCGGGCAACTCGCGCATGCCGGTGTAGAGAAGATCGGTATCCTCCAGCACCTTGTCGTTGAAGTAATCCTGCGCCTCCAGCCCGAGCGCGCGGGCCTTGATGCGCATGTTGATGTCCTTCGACACCAGGATCACATGGCGGTCCTTGCGCAGCTCGGTGAGGAACATCACCACCGAGAGGATCAGGTTGTCTGCCTTGGCGGTCGGCACACTGGCCGGCAAGGTGGCGTTGATGGCCTGGGTCTGCAGGAACAGGCGTCCGGAAGCCTGTCCACGCGAGGGCTCCGCCAGCGGAATGCCCTGCTCGATGTGGTGTTCGCAGGTCGAGACGACATCGTCCATCGTCCGGCTGGCCTGGCGCGCGTTGCGCGAGACTTCGGACATTCCCTTCTTGTTGTTGTCGAGTTCTTCGAGGGTCATCATCGGCACGAAAATGTCGTGCTCCTCGAAGCGGAACAGGCTGGTCGGATCGTGCATCAGCACGTTGGTGTCGAGAACAAACAGCTTGGTGGATGGCGGCGTGACTTCTTTTTTGCGGGTGACCATGTCTGCTTTCGAGAGTCGAAGGGGTAAGGGTCCTGCGAGGCGGCAAACCGCCCGAACTCAAGTCAACGTGCGAACGAACTCCAGCACGTCCTGCGCGTGGCCATCGACCTTGACCCCACGCCATTCACGCAGCAGCTTGCCCGTAGCATCGAACACGAATGTGCTGCGCTCAATGCCACGAACCTGCTTGCCGTACATGTTCTTCATCTTGATCACGCCAAAGGCTTCGCAAAGTTGCTCATCCGCATCCGAGATCAGTTCGAAGGGAAACTCGAATTTGCACTTGAAGCCATCATGGGATTTCACGCTGTCGCGTGACACGCCGAACACCACCGCACCTGCCGCCGCAAAGTCCGCATGCAGACGCGCGAAATCAATGCCTTCCGTGGTGCAGCCAGGCGTGTTGTCCTTGGGGTAAAAATACACAACGACCTTCTTGCCTTGTTGCGCGGCGAGGGATACCGGCGCTCCGCCCGTGGCGGGCAGGCTCAGATCGGGGGCGAGCATTGCTGTCATTCTTATGGCTCCGGATCGATGGGGCAAAACAAGCTACGACTCCAGCGTATCGGCATTTTTCGGCCATCGCAACAGCCCTGCCGACCAGCGCGGCCAAGCCATTGATTCCTCAAGCGTCGAGCAATAGAGCAGCGGCCACGCTGCGGCCCTCGCCAGCGAGCAGGTTGTAGGTGCGGCAGGCGGAGCCCGTATCCATGATTTCGAAACCGATACGCGCCTCGATCAGCGGGCGCAGCACGGCGGGGGCAGGAAAATGCTGGCGCGTGCCTGTGCCGATCAGCACCAGCGCGGGCTTGAGCGCACATACGGCGTCGAGGCTCTGCGCAGTCAACGCAGCGAAACCTCTGACGGGCCAGGCCTGGACGGTTTCGGGCGTGACGATCAAGCTGCTCTCGTGACGCTTGCCGTCAAGGGTGAAAGATCCAGCATCGTAGGACGCAATCAGCAGCAGATTGGAAGAGATTTCGCGGTTCAGCTTCATACAGGAAAGTGTATCGGCAAATGAACCACGCCAGTCCTTTGGGCTTGCCCCTTCGGGGAATCGCGCGGTTTCGTTATCATAGAGGTTTACGGGGGATTTTCCCCGCCACCGGAGCATTGGAGCACCATCATGAAACACGGCCACAGCCTGCACATCGCGACCCCTGACACGCCAAAGACTTCTGCCGAAGCCTCCGCGCGCGCCATCGCGAAGTCGGCCAAGCTGGCCAATGTGTGCTACGAAATCCGTGGTCCGGTGCTGGAACGCGCGCGCCAGATGGAAGAAGAAGGCCATCGCATCATCAAGCTGAACACCGGCAACCCGGCAGCCTTCGGCTTCGAGGCGCCCGAAGAAATCACCCAGGACATGATCCGCAACATGAGCAATGCAGCCGGCTATGTCGATTCCAAGGGGATCTTCCCGGCGCGCAAAGCGATCATGCATTACACGCAGGAAAAGAAGATCGCCGACGTCGCGGTCAACGACATCTACATCGGCAACGGCGCCTCCGAGTTGATCGTGATGGCCATGCAGGCGCTCCTGAACAACGACGATGAAGTGCTGGTCCCGGCGCCCGACTATCCGCTGTGGACCGCCGCCGTGAATCTCGCTGGCGGTCGCGCCCGTCACTACCTGTGCGACCCGGACAATGGCTGGCTGCCTGCAATTGATGACATCAAGGCCAAGATCACCAAACGCACCAAGGCGATTGTCGTCATCAACCCGAACAACCCGACCGGTGCGGTGTATCCGGACGACGTGCTGCTGGAAATCATTGAACTCGCCCGCCAGCACAACCTGATCGTCTGTTCGGACGAGATTTACGACAAGGTCCTCTACGACGGCACCACTCACACCTCGATGGCTTCGCTGGCCAACGACGTGCTGTTCCTCACCTTCAACGGCCTCTCGAAGAACTATCGCGCCTGCGGCTACCGTGCAGGCTGGATGGTTGTTTCCGGCGAGAAACGCAACGCCAGCGATTACATCGAAGGTCTCAACATCCTCGCCACCATGCGCCTGTGTGCCAACGTGCCGGCCCAGTTCGGCATCCAGACCGCACTCGGTGGCTATCAGTCGATCAACGATCTGGTCAAACCCGGCGGCCGCCTCACCCGCCAGCGCGACATCGCCTATGAAGCCCTGAGTGCCATGCCCGGCGTGTCGGTGGTCAAGCCCAAGGGCGCCCTGTACATGTTCCCGCGCTTCGATCCGAAAATGTACCCGATCGTCGACGACCAGCAATTCGTGCTCGAAATGCTCGAAGCCGAGCGCGTGCTGATGGTGCAGGGGACCGGCTTCAACTGGGCCACGCCAGACCGCATCCGCGTGGTCTTCCTGCCAAACTCCGACGACCTCACCGAGGTGATGGGACGCATCGCCCGCTTCCTTGACGGCTATCGCAAGCGCCACGGAAGGTAAGAATCATGGGCGAGCACGTACCACTTTCTCTTGTGGATATCTGCAATGAAGCCGGAGAAGTGGCCGAGCCAGCGTGGCTCGCCCGCGCAGAAAAGGTGCATCGTCAGTTGCGCCCGGCCCTGCCGGCCGACTACACAGCCAAGATGAGGCGCGTGTTCGCGGGCGGTGCGCGCATGACCCTGGCCACGCGTGGCGACGCCGTTTGCGGCTTGGCCGTATGGCGCTGGCACGAGAACACGTTCGACGGCATCAAGTTTTACATCGATGATCTGGTCACCGATGCAGCACTACGTTCCCAAGGCGTGGGAAAATCCTTGGTTGCCCGGCTTGCAATGGAAGCACATCAACACGGCGCCGACGCTCTGGTACTGGATTCCGGTACTCAGCGCCAGCAAGCACACCGCTTCTATTTCCGCGAAGGCTTCGTAATCACCTCGTTCAACTTCAAGAAACAATTCGTATGAAACCGATGAATGTAGGCCTGCTGGGCATTGGCACCGTAGGCGGTGGCACCTGGACCGTTCTCTCCCGCAATGCCGAGGAAATCACCCGGCGCGCCGGTCGCCCGATCCGCATCACGGCCGTGGCAGACAAGAATGTCGAGCTGGCGACCAAGGTCACCGGTGGCGCCGCGCGCGTCACCAACGACGCCTTCGCTCTGGTCAAAGACCCGGAAATCGACATCATCGTCGAACTGATCGGCGGCTACGGCGTCGCCAGGGAGTTGGTGCTGGCCGCCATCGAGAATGGCAAACACGTCGTCACCGCCAACAAGGCCCTGCTCGCCGTGCATGGCAAGGAAATCTTCGCCGCCGCGCAGGCCAGGGGCGTCACCGTGGCCTTCGAAGCAGCGGTGGCTGGTGGCATCCCGATCATCAAGGCTCTGCGCGAGGGTCTCTCGGCCAACCGCATCGAATGGATCGCCGGCATCATCAACGGCACCACCAATTTCATCCTCTCCGAGATGCGCGACAAGGACCTGCCCTTCGCCGAAGTATTGAAGGAAGCGCAAGCGCTGGGTTACGCCGAAGCCGACCCGACCTTCGACATAGAAGGCATCGACGCCGCCCACAAGGCCACCATCATGTCGGCCATCGCCTTCGGCATCCCGGTGCAATTCGACAAGGCTTACGTCGAGGGCATCACCAAGCTCGAAGCCATCGACATCAAGTACGCCGAACAGCTTGGCTATCGCATCAAACTGCTGGGCATCGCCCGTCGCCGCGAACAAGGCGTCGAGTTGCGCGTGCACCCGACCCTGATCCCGGCCAAGCGCCTGATCGCCAATGTCGAAGGCGCGATGAACGCCGTACTGGTGCAAGCCGATGCCGTCGGCTCCACGCTCTACTACGGCAAGGGCGCCGGTGCCGAACCAACCGCCTCGGCGGTGATCGCCGACCTCGTCGACGTCACCCGTCTGGCCACCGCCGATGCAGCTCACCGCGTGCCGCACCTGGCCTTCCAGGCCGACCAGCTGGTCGATCTGCCGATCCTGCCGATCGAGGACGTGCAGACCGCCTACTACCTGCGTTTGCGGGTGGAAGACAAGACCGGTGTGCTCGCCGACATCACCCGCATTCTTGCGGACGGCGGCATCTCCATCGACGCCATCCTGCAGAAAGAGCCGAATGAGGGCGAATCGCAGACCGACCTGATCCTGCTGACCCATATCGCAATAGAAGGCCAGGTCAATGCCGCGATTGCGCGCATGGAAGCCCTGCCGACCGTAGTCGGCAAGGTGACCAAGATCCGCCTTGAAGAGCTGAACTAATATTGCCGTCATTCCGGCGAAAGCCGGAATCCAGAGCTCTCGGGCACGCCTGGATCCCGGCCTTCGCCGGGATGACGCCAGTCACACACGTCTGCCCGCCGGAGTCACAAGAAAACCATGCAATACATTTCCACCCGCGGCCAGTCGCCGCAACTCGGTTTCTCCGACATCCTGCTCGGCGGCCTGATGGTCGATGGCGGTCTCTCGCTGCCGGCTGAATACCCGCGAGTCACCGACGCCGAACTGAGCGCGATGCGCTCGATGAGCTACGCGGAGCTGGCCTTCACGATCCTGTCGAAGTTCGCCACCGACATCCCGGCTGACGACCTGCGCGCGCTGACCGCCAAGACCTACACGGAGCAGGTCTACTGCAACGGCCGTCCGGACTCCGACGCGAGCCAGATCACGCCACTGCGCAAGCTGGAAAACAACCTCTACCTGCAGGAGCTCTCGAACGGCCCGACGCTCGCTTTCAAGGACATGGCGATGCAGCTCCTGGGCAACCTGTTCGAGTACGTGCTCGCCAAGCGCGGTGAGGAGATCAACATCCTCGGCGCGACCTCGGGCGACACCGGCTCGGCGGCCGAGTACGCGATGCGTGGCAAGCGCGGCGTGCGCGTCTTCATGCTCTCGCCGCGCGAGAACATGAGCGCCTTCCAGCGCGCCCAGATGTATTCGCTGCAGGACGCCAACATCTTCAACATCGCCGTGCGCGGCATGTTCGACGACGCGCAGGACATCGTCAAAGCCGTCTCCAACGATCTGGACTTCAAGGCGCAGTACAAGATCGGCGCGGTGAATTCGATCAACTGGGGCCGCGTGGCCGCGCAGGTGATCTACTACTTCAAGGGCTGGCTGGCCGCGACGACCAGCAACGATCAGGAAGTGAATTTTGCGGTGCCTTCGGGCAACTTCGGCAACATCTGCGCCGGCCACATCGCGCGCATGATGGGTCTGCCGATCCGCAAGCTGATCCTCGCCACCAACGAGAACAATGTGCTCGACGAGTTCTTCCGCACCGGCGCCTACAAGCCGCGCAAGACCGCCGACGTGAAGGTCACGAGCAGCCCGTCGATGGATATCTCCAAGGCCTCGAATTTCGAGCGCTTCGTCTTCGATCTGGTCGGCCGCGACCCGAAGGTGGTGGCCGAACTGTGGAAGGCAGTCGACTCGGGCGGCTACTTCGATCTCGCCGCCACGCCCTACTGGGCGCGCATGGACGAGTTCGGCTTCGTCTCGGGTTCCAGCTCCCACGCCGACCGTCTCGCCACGATCCGCCGCGTCTACAAGGACTACGGCCTGATGATCGACACCCACACAGCCGACGGCATCAAGGTGGCGCTGGAACACCGCGACGCGGACATCCCGACCATCGTGCTGGAAACCGCCCTGCCGGCGAAGTTCGAGGAGACCATCATCGAAGCGCTCGGCGAGAAACCCTGGCGCCCGGCCAGCATGCAGAACATCGAAGCCCTGCCGCAGCGCGTCGAGGTGATGGATGTGAACGTGCAGGCGGTGAAGGATTTCGTGGTCAGACACACGGCCTGAAGAGCCGCATCCAGCGGGCCTCTTCAAAGACGCCTGCCGGAAACGTCCGCCCCGCGCGGATCTTGAAACCATCTGCCCGAATACGCCCGCCACAAGAGGCTTTCCGGACAGGCTCTCAGACGAAGACAAACAAAAAGGGCTGCATCTGCAGCCCTTTTTTATGCAAAGCCCTTCCGGGCCTTGATCTTAGTGCTCGCCGAGAACGGCGACCGTCACCGGCACAACCACATCGGTGTGCAGCGCGACTTCGATCTGATGGTCGCCCACCAGCTTGATCGCACCGTTCGGCAGGCGCACGCCAGCCTTTTCGACCGGGTGGCCCAGTGCCACCAGCGCTTCGGCGATGTCGCCGGTGCTGACAGAACCGAACAGACGACCATCGACACCGGCCTTGCGGACGATCTGAACGGTCACGCCTTCCACCTTGGTGGCTGCGGCTTGCGCCGTAGCCAGCTTCTCGGCAGCAACCTTTTCCAGCTCAGCGCGGCGAGCTTCGAACTCGGCCAGGCTGGCAGTGGTAGCACGCTTGGCGCGACCAGTCGGGATCAGGAAGTTACGGGCGTAGCCTTCCTTCACATTGACGACATCGCCGAGGTTGCCGAGGTTGACGACTTTTTCAAGCAGAATGATTTGCATCGTTTATCCCCCGGATTACTGGTGCAGGTCGGTGTACGGCATCAGCGCGAGGAAACGTGCGCGCTTGATGGCGGTCGACAGCTGACGCTGATAGCCGGACTTGGTGCCGGTGATACGCGCCGGCATGATCTTGCCGTGTTCGGTGATGAAATCCTTGAGGATTTCGATGTCCTTGTAGTCGATCTCTTCGATCTTCTCAGCGGAGAAACGGCAGAATTTGCGGCGCTTGAACAAGCCACCACCGCGATTGCCGCCCTTCTTTTCGTCTTTCTTGCCAGGCTTGAATGCCATGATCAATTTCCTTCCAACAATTCAAATGTTCTGACGTGCAACACAGGGGCCCGGTTTTTCGCGCTTTTCGCGGCGATGAAACCTTCGATCAACATCGTGGAACCCAGTGCTACCACCTCAATCTGCTGTGCTGCGGGGCCAAGAGCCCTGATGGTCAGTTCGCAGGAAACTTCGCGTTCAGTACCGGCTTCCATCTGCCGGGAGAGATGCTCGATGCGGAACTCCAGCACCGGCACTCTGGCGGGCGTCCATCGCAGCGATTCCTTTGCGACAAGCGACCCGGTTATCCGAAGCGTGTTCTCTGCGCTCACCCCAATCAGGCTTCGGGCTGGGCAGGCGCTTCAGTCTTGGCTTCTTCAGCCGGAGCAGCAGACGTCAGCGAGCGGGACTTTTCTTCCTTCATCATCGGCGACGGAGTGGTCACGGCCTTCTTCGTCTTGATGGTGAGGTGGCGCAGCACGGCGTCGTTGAACTTGAACGCGTGCTCGATTTCGTCCAGGGTTTCCTGGTCGACTTCGATGTTCATCAGAACATAGTGGGCCTTGTGGATCTTCTGGATCGGGTAAGCCAGCTGACGGCGGCCCCAGTCTTCCAGACGATGGATCTGTCCATTGCGTGCAGCCACGGTGGCTTTGTAGCGCTCGATCATGGCGGGCACTTGCTCGCTCTGATCCGGATGGACAATGAATACGATTTCGTAATGTCGCATGCAGACTCCTTACGGGTTGATGACAGCCCCCCGGCATGCGTACCGGTGGAGCAAGGGAACCCGTGATTCTATAGGCTTAACACCGACAGAGCAAGCGAATGCACCATTGGCTTCTTCCTGCTGATCTGGTGGAAACTCTCGGCATGGCGCAACTTTTGCTCAATGCCTTGCATACATACACAACCCCGACTCCCCTGCCCCCATGCTCAAGATCCTTGTTATCGACGAAATCCAGGAACGCGCGCTTGATATCTGCGAAGGTCTGACACGTGCCGGCCACATGGTCGCAGCAGTCCTGCCGGACGCACTGGATCTGCACGACAAGGTCTGCAACCTGCACCCCGATGTCGTGTTGATTCACACGGACTCGCCAAGCCGTGACACGCTCGAAAATCTTGCTGCGCTGGATCGCTGCCTGCCCAAACCCGTACTGATGTTTGCTGAAGACGATGCTGATGAGGTGATTCGCCAGGCCATGCGTGCCGGCGTTTCCTCCTATGTCGTCGATGGGCTGGCACCCTCGCGTCTGGCCTCCCTGCTCAGGGTCGCCACGGCCCGCTTCGACGAATACCAGGCGTTGCGTGAAGAGCGCGACACGGCTCAACGCCGACTCTCGGAGCGCGTCACGGTCGATCGCGCCAAAGGAATCCTGATGAAGTCCCGCAGCATGAGCGAAGACGAGGCTTATCACGCGCTGCGCAAGATGGCCATGGAGCGCAAGCTGAAACTGGGGGATGCAGCGGCGCAAGTCGTCTCGGCAGCCGAACTCCTTCTCGGCTAAAACCCTGAATACCCACACTTAAAACATGGATTTTGATCCAGATCAAACTGGTGCATGAGTTCCAATTCCGCACAGTGGCAGTGCGCCACCACCGCGCCAGCCCGACCGCCGGCCTCTCTCCAAAAACGCACAGCCTACTGTTTTAAAACAAATTTCTGACACTGGCACACAGCCTGCTATGTAGTCCGTGAAGTCAAGCCAACGACGGCTTGCATGGACAACGGCGTCCAGCTCTTCCTGCTCTGCATGGCACGGAAAGCTGCGACGCCGTTTTGTTTTTCAGCCCCCTAGATAGACCTGTCCCCTGGAGAGAACCATGACGGAGAAATTCGATGCTCAACTCAGCCGACGCAGCTTCCTCAAGCAAGGTGTTGCCATGAGCAGCGCCGCAGCCGTGGCCGCAAGCGGCTTGTTACCTGCCAGCACCGCTTGGGCTGCCGGCAGCGACAAGCCCGAGCTTGCGGAAGTGAATATCGGTTTCATCCCGCTGACGGACTGTTCCTCCATCGTCATGGCCAGCGTGCTGGGGCTGGACAAGAAATACGGCATCAAGATCAACGCTACCAAGGAAGCTTCATGGGCGGGTGTTCGCGACAAGCTGGCCAACGGCGAACTGCATGCTGCCCACGTTCTCTATGGCTTGGTCTACGGCTTGCACCTTGGCGTAGGTGGTCCCAAAAAAGACATGGCCGTTCTGATGACGCTGAACAACAACGGTCAGGCCATCACCCTTTCCAACGAGCTGCGTGACAAGGGCGCCACGGATGGCGCGTCGCTGGCAAAACTGATTGCGAAGAAAGACAAGGAATACACCTTCGCCCAGACCTTCCCCACCGGCACTCATGCCATGTGGCTGTACTACTGGCTGGCTGCGCATGGCATCAACCCGATGAAGGATGTGAAGACCATCGTGGTGCCGCCGCCGCAGATGGTCGCCAACATGCGCGTCGGCAACATGGACGGCTATTGCGTGGGCGAACCCTGGAACCAGCGCGCCATTATCGACAAGATCGGCTTCACCGCCGTCACTACTCAGGACATCTGGACCGACCATCCGGAAAAAGTGCTGGGGACCACTGCCGAGTTCGCCGCCAAGTATCCGAACACGGCGCGCGCCATGATCTGCGCCATCCTCGAAGCTTCGATGTGGATCGACGCCAGCGCGGCCAACCGCAGCAAGACAGCGGAAACCGTGTCGGCCAAGGCCTACATCAACACGGATACCGATGTGATCCGCAGCCGCATGATCGGCCAGTATGAAAACGGTCTGGGCAAGACCTGGTCGGAAAAGAACTACATGAAGTTCTACAACGACGGCCTGGTGAATTTCCCATACCTCTCGGACGGCATGTGGTTCCTGACCCAGCACAAGCGCTGGGGCCTGCTCAAGGGCGACGTCGACTACCTCGGCACCGCCAGGAAGATCAACCAGATCGAGCTTTACAAGCAGGCCGCAGCCATCGTCAAGGCACCGGTTCCGAAGTCCGACATGCGCTCGTCAAAACTCATCGACGGCGTGGTGTGGGACGGCAAGGACCCAGCCAAGTACGCCGCCAGTTTCAAGGTGAAGGCCTGATCAGCATGCAACCGCTGCAGGCCACAAGGCCTGCAGCCTGTATATCCCGGAGCCAATCATGACTTCTGCATCCATCAGCATTCCCTTGGGCGAGCAGGCCAGTTCAGACACGCCCGAGTCTGCTTCCGGAAAATCCAGCAATACGAGCGACAAAATGAGCACAACAGCCACCGTCACGCCCGCCGCCGGCCTCGCAGCCCGCAAGCCATCCGCCTTTGGCGATTTCGCCGGCCGCGCTTTCAAGACCATCCTGCCCCCCTTGATCGGCTTCGCCCTGCTGATCGGCATCTGGGCCATTGTCTCCATGAAAAACAAGGGCATTCCGACACCGGAAGTCGTCTGGAAAGCCGCCATCGCTCTGTTTTCAGACCCCTTTTACAGCAATGGCCCGAATGATCAGGGCATTGGCTGGAACATCCTGTCCTCGCTCAAGCGCGTTGCCATCGGCTTCGGCTTCGCCGCCGCAGTGGGCATCCCGCTGGGCTTCCTGCTCGGACGCTTCCAGTTCCTCGCCAAGGCGCTGGACCCGATAATCTCACTGCTGCGCCCGGTCTCCCCGCTGGCCTGGCTTCCAATCGGTCTGCTGGTCTTCAAACGCGCTGATCCTGCCGCGACCTGGACCATCTTCATCTGCTCGATCTGGCCAATGATCCTCAACACGGCTCAAGGCGTGCAGCGTGTACCGCAGGACTACATGAACGTAGCCCGCGTACTGAACCTTTCGGAAATGAAGATCATCACCAAGATCCTCTTCCCCTCGGTCCTGCCCTACATGCTCACCGGCATCCGTCTGTCGATCGGCACAGCCTGGCTGGTCATCGTTGCCGCCGAAATGCTCACCGGTGGGGTCGGCATCGGTTTCTGGGTGTGGGACGAGTGGAACAACCTCAAGGTCGAACACATCATCATCGCCATCTTCGTGATCGGTCTGGTCGGCCTGATGCTTGAACAGCTCCTGATCGCCATCGCCAGAAAATTCAGCTACGAAGCCAACAGCTGAGGAGAACAAACATGAAATCACTGGTCCAGATCGAAAACGTCGGCATGTCTTTCGACACCAAGAAAGGCAAGTTCATCGCCCTGCGCGACATCAACCTGCAGATCAACGAAGGTGAAGTCGTCTCGCTGATCGGCCACTCCGGCTGCGGGAAATCCACATTGCTGAACCTGATCGCCGGCCTGACCCAGCCCACCGACGGGGCACTCATCTGCGGCGGGCGCGAAATCGCCGGCCCCGGCCCGGAACGCGCCGTGGTGTTCCAGAACCACTCGCTGCTGCCCTGGCTCACCTGCTTCGAGAACGTGTATCTCGGTGTGGAGCGCGTGTTCGGCGCCAAGGAAGGCAAAGCCAAGCTAAAAGCCCGCACCATGGCCGCCATCGAGATGGTTCACATGGCCCACGCTGCCGACAAACACCCGGGCGAGATCTCCGGAGGCATGAAACAGCGTATCGGCATTGCCAGGGCGTTTGCGATGGAGCCGAAGATCCTGCTGATGGACGAGCCCTTCGGTGCGCTGGATGCGCTGACCCGCGCCGCCTTGCAGGACGAGCTGATCGGCGTGATGGAAAAGACCGGCGCCACAGTAGTAATGGTCACGCACGACGTGGATGAAGCCGTGTTGCTGTCGGACCGCGTAGTGATGCTCACCAACGGTCCGGCGGCAAGCATCGGCGAGATCCTCGAAGTCAATCTCGCCAAGCCGCGCAACCGGCTGACCCTGGCCAACGATGCGGAATACACACGTTGCCGCGCCGCCATCATCGAGTTTCTCTATCAAAAGCAAGTCAAGAAGGCAGCCTGACCATGGAAAAGATGAAACTGGTTCTCGTGGGAAATGGCATGGCTGGCGTGCGTACGCTCGAAGAGCTGCGCAAGATCGCTCCGGACATGTACGACATCACGGTCTTCGGCGCCGAGCCGCACCCCAACTACAACCGCATCCTCCTCTCCCCGGTGCTCGCCGGCGAGATGACCATTCAGGACATCATCCTCAACGATCTTGACTGGTATAAGGACAACGGCATCGCCCTGCACACCGGCAAGAAGATCACCAAGATCGACCGCAAGGCGCGCAAGGTGATCGCCGACGACGGCACCGAGGCCGAATACGACCGCCTGCTGCTGGCCACCGGCTCGAATCCCTTCATCCTGCCCGTGCCGGGCAAGGATCTGCCAGGCGTGATCTCCTACCGCGACATCGCCGACACCGACGCGATGATCGAAGCGGCCAAGGCCCACAAGCATGCCGTCGTCATTGGTGCCGGCCTGCTCGGTCTGGAAGCCGCCAACGGCCTGATCCTGCGCGGCATGAGCGTGACCGTGGTGCACCTGGGCGAATGGATCATGGAGCGCCAGCTCGACAAGACCGCCGCCAACATGATGCAGAAGGCGCTCGAAGCCAAGGGCATGCAGTTCCGCCTCTCCGCCAGCACCACCGAACTGGTGCAGGGTGAAAGTGGCCGCGTGTGTGCGCTCAAGCTCAAGAGCGGCGAAACCCTGCCGGCCGATCTGGTGGTGATGGCCGCGGGCATCCGCCCCAATACCACGCTGGCCGAATCCGCCGGCCTGCACTGCAACCGCGGCATCGTGGTCAACGACACCCTGCAGACCTATGACCCGCGCGTGTATGCCGTCGGCGAATGCGCCAACCACCGTGGCACCGCTTACGGTCTGGTCGCCCCGCTGTTCGAGCAGGCCAAGGTTGCCGCCAACCACCTCGCCATGTACGGCATCGGCCGCTACCAGGGCTCGGTGACCTCCACCAAGCTCAAGGTCACCGGCATCGACGTGTTCTCGGCCGGCGACTTCTCGGGCGGCGAAGGCACCGAAGACATCGTCCTGTCCGATCCGGGTGCCGGCGTGTACAAGCGCGTCGTCATCAAGGATGACAAGATCGTGGGTGCCGTGGCCTACGGTGACACCGCCGATGGTTCCTGGTATTTCCAGATGCTCAAGGACGGCCAGAACATCGCCGACATCCGCGACCACCTGCTCTTCGGCAAGAGCCATCTTGGCGACGCCGGACACAAGGGCCAGAACCAGGCAGCCAGCCTGCCGGATACCGCCGAGATCTGCGGCTGCAACGGCGTGTGCAAGGGCACCATCGTCAAGGCCATCAAGGAAAACGGTCTCTTCACGCTGGACGACGTGCGTAAGCACACGAAGGCCTCGAGTTCCTGCGGCTCCTGTACCGGTCTTGTGGAGCAGATCATCGCCTCCACCGTCGGCGGCGCCTACACCCCGGCGGACTCCAACAACAAGGCCGTGTGCGGCTGCACCGAGCATTCGCACGGTGAAGTGCGCAAGGCGATCCGCGAGCAGCACCTGATCGACATCCCCTCGGTGCAGCACGCCATGGGCTGGAAGACACCGAACGGCTGCTCCTCCTGCCGCCCCGCGCTGAACTACTACCTGATCTCGACCTGGCCGCACGAAGCCAAGGATGATCCGCAGAGCCGTTTCATCAACGAGCGCGCGCACGCCAACATCCAGAAGGATGGCACCTACTCGGTGGTGCCGCGCATGCTCGGCGGCCTGACCACGCCGGACGAGCTGCGTGCAATCGCCGATGCGGCCGACAAGTTCAAGGTGCCGACCGTCAAGGTCACCGGCGGTCAGCGTATCGACCTGCTCGGCGTGAAGAAGGACGACCTGCCCAAGATCTGGGCGGATCTGTCGAAAGCCGGCATGGTCTCCGGCCATGCTTATGGCAAGAGCATCCGCACGGTGAAGACCTGCGTCGGCGCCGAACACTGCCGCTTCGGCACCCAACGCTCGATGGACATGGGCGTGAAGCTCGAGAAGATGCTCTTCGGCATGTGGAGCCCGCACAAGGTCAAGCTCGCCGTCTCCGGCTGCCCGCGCAACTGCGCCGAGGCCGGCATCAAGGACGTCGGCGTGATCGGTGTGGATTCCGGCTATGAGCTGTACGTGGCCGGCAACGGCGGCATCAAGACCGAAGTCGCCGAGTTCTTCTGCAAGGTCAAGACCGACGAGGAAGTCATGGAGTACTCCGGCGCCTTCCTCCAGCTCTACCGCGAAGAAGGCTTCTACCTGGAGCGCACGGTGCACTACGTGCAGCGCGTCGGCCTGGAGTACGTGAAGAGCAAGATCGTCGAGAACGCCACGCTGCGCCGCGAACTCTACGAACGCCTGCTCTACGCGCTGCAGGACTACACCGACCCGTGGCTGGAACGCAGCGAACTGGCCGACAAGGGCACGCTGCGCGCCGCCTACGAAGACTTCAGCGCCTGAGGAGCCACGCCATGAGCGAATGGGAACACGACTTCGGCTTCGATGAAGAAGACACGCACGCCTGACCAGTAAGCAGGAGGCGGGAGGGGGAACACACCCCGCCCCGCGCCTGCGGCCTGGCCCCCAACTTCCTACTCCCGAGAAAACACCATGTCCGACTTGAAAAAAATCTGCGCCCTCACCGAGATCCCGCAACTGGGCTCCCGCGTCGTGAAGACCGAAAAGCACGGCGACATCGCCATCTTCCGCACCTCCGACGACGAAGTCTTCGCCGTGCATGACAAGTGCCCGCACAAGCAGGGCCCGCTGTCGCAAGGCATCGTGCATGGCAAGCAGGTCACCTGCCCGCTGCACAGCTGGAAGATCAACCTCGACACCGGCGAGGCCCAGGCGCCCGACGTGGGCTGCACCAAGTCCTTCGCCGCCAGGCTCGAGAACGGCGAGGTTTACCTGTCCATCTAGTTCCAGGCAGCCGGCGCAGCAGCCCCCGCTGCGCCGGAGCCCGCCCCACGGCTGTATCGATTGATCGCGCCCCGCCTCAACCCAGAGAGAAACCGAAAAATGAATAGCGCCTTCAGCCCCAAGCGTCGTCACCTGCTCATGTTCATGAGCAGCCTCCCCCTGGCCGCCAGCGCGCTGGCAGCCTCCACCAAGCCGGCGGAGATCGGCATGCTGGAGGCCATCAACCTCGCCGGGCGGCAGCGCATGCTGTCGCAACGCATGGCCAAACTCTATGCCCAGCAGATCCGCGGCATCCGCGAATCGGATGCGCGCGACCTGATGGCCAACTCGATCAATCTTTTCGAGACCCAGCTCAACAGCCTGCGCAGCCTGGCCAGCAGCAAGAATGCCGCTGACATCGTGCAGACCTACGACCTGCTCGCCGCGCGCTGGATGGACTACAAGCGCGTGGTCGGCAGTCCGATCACCAAGGACGGCCTCAAGAGCGTCGCCGCCCTCAACGAGCAGGTGCTCGCCACCGCCCACGAGGGCACCGTGCAGCTCGAGAAGCTCAATGGCAGCTCGCTGGGCAAGCTGGTCAACGTCGCCGGGCGCCAGCGCATGCTGTCGCAGCGCATGTCCAAGTTCTACTTCTTCATCGCTGACGGCATGGACACGCCGGAGGCGCGCAAGGGTCTCGACACCGCACGCAAGGAGTTCATTGCCGCGCTGCAAGTTCTCAAGGCCGCGCCGGAGAACACCAAGGACACCCTGTCCTGGATCGGTCTGGCCGAGACCCAGTGGATGTTCTTCGACGATGCGCTGCGCGGCACCAGCAGCAAGACCCAGCAGGAGTATCTGGACAACAATGTGGCCGTCAGTTCAGAGAACATTCTGCAGGTCATGGATAAACTGACCGGCCTCTACGCAACCCTGAGCTGAACCGAGCGAACATGGCTGAAACCAAGGCAACCTGCCCCTACTGCGGCGTCGGCTGCGGCGTCATCATTCAGCATGATGGCGAGCGCGTGATCGAAGTGCGTGGCGACCCGGATCACCCGGCCAATTTCGGCCGGCTATGTACCAAGGGTTCCACGCTGCATTTCACGGCCCGCCCGGAAACCCGTCTGCTCTTTCCCGAGCTGCGTCAGAATCGCGCCGAACCGCGCGCCCGGGTGAGCTGGGATCAGGCACTGGACACGGCGGCGGACAAGTTCGCCAGCGTGATTCATACTCACGGGCCGGATGCAGTCGGTTTCTACCTCTCCGGCCAGTTGCTGACCGAGGACTACTACGTCTTCAACAAGCTGGCCAAAGGCCTGATCGGCAGCAACAATGTCGACACTAACTCGCGCCTGTGCATGAGCAGTGCGGTGGCCGCTTACAAGCAGACCCTTGGTGCCGACGCACCGCCCTGCTCCTATGAGGACTTCGATCATGCGGATTGCCTGCTGATCGCCGGCGCCAACCCGGCCTTCGCGCATCCGATTGCCTTCCGCCGCATCGAGGCCGCCAAAGCCGCGCGGCCCGGCATGAAGATCATTGTCGTTGATCCACGCCGCACAGACACGGCTGCCAGTGCCGACCTGCATCTGGCGATCCTGCCCGGCACCGACATCTGGCTGTTCAACGCCATGCTCCACGTGTTGCTGTGGGACGGCTACGTCAACATGCCCTGGATACGCGAGCATACCGAAGGCTTTGAAGCCTTGCGCGAAGCCGTACGCGAAGCCACGCCTGTGGTGGCCTCCGGCATATGCGGTGTCAGCGCCGATGACATCGTCACGGCAGCCAGATGGTGGGGCGAAGCGCAGACCCCGCTGTCCCTGTGGTGCATGGGGCTGAACCAGAGCCATCACGGCACTCACAACGGCACCGCCCTGATCGCCCTGTCGCTCGCAGTCGGCAAGATCGGCCAGCCCGGCTGCGGCCCCTTCTCGCTCACCGGGCAGCCGAACGCCATGGGCGGACGCGAAGTCGGTGGCCTGTCCAACCTGCTCTCCGCTCACCGCGATCTGGCCAATCCGGCACATCGCGCCGAAGTCGCCGCGCTGTGGGGCGTCGAATCCGTCCCGGAGAAGCCAGGCTTGTCGGCAATCGAGATGTTTGAAGCGGTGCGCGCCGGCCAGATCAAGGCGCTATGGATCGCCTGCACCAACCCGGCCCACTCGATGCCGCAGCAAGCGCTGATCCGCGAAGCACTGGAGAAGTGCGAATTCGTGGTGCTGCAGGAAGCCTATGCCACGACCGAGACCGCGCCCTACGCCGACCTGCTGTTGCCAGCGCTGAGCTGGGCCGAAAAGGAAGGGACTGTCACCAACTCCGAGCGGCGCATCACCCACGTGAATGCCGCCGTTCCCGGCCCTGGCGAAACCCGCGCAGACTGGGTGATTGCGCGCGATTTCGCACTGAAGCTCGGCGAAAAACTCGGTCGCGCCGACACAGCACGCCTGTTCGACTACCCAACGGTGGAATCGATATTCAAAGAACATGCCGATACTACCCGCGGCCGCGACCTGGACATCACCGGACTTTCCTACGCCGTGCTGGACGAACTCGGCCCGCAGCAATGGCCTTTCCCCGAAGGAGTTCAACAGGGCGTCAGCCACCTTTATGCGGACGGAAAATTTGAAACCACAACGGGCAAGGCGCAGTTCATCGTGCCCGCGACCAGCCTTACTTCGGAGAGCATTGACGCGCGATACCCGCTGCGTCTGACCACCGGCCGCTTGCGTGACCAGTGGCACGGCATGAGCCGCACCGGCAAGACAGCCCGGCTCTACGCCCATGTCGATGAACCACGTATTGAACTGAACAAGGCTGACATCGGCCGGCGTGGCCTGCGCGACGGAGATCTGGTACGCGTCAGGAGCCGGCGCGGCAGCATCATCCTGCGCGCGCATGCCACCGAAGAAGTGCGCCCCGGCCACGCCTTCATTGCCATGCACTGGGGACGCAATGTATTGAGTTCTGCGGGCGTGAATGAGCTGACACTCAACAACATTGATCCCTACTCGAAGCAACCCGAACTCAAACACGCCGCCGTGCAGATCGAGAAGATCGAACTGCCCCATCAGGCCTTGTTGATGAGGAGCGCGGTATATGCCGAGGTGGCCAACGGCCTTGCCCTGGAGCGCGCCGCCGCGCTGGAACCCTGGCTCCGGAAATTCGACTACGCCGCCGTATCGCTGGCCGGACGCGACTTCGCCATCGTGGTGCTGCGCATTGCCCACAGCACGCCCATCCCGGCAGAGTGGCTGGAGCAGCTGGATGTGCTGATGGATCTGCAAGGCGAGCACTGCATGGCGTATGCCGACGCACGTCGCGGCGTCAGCAAGAAAGCACTGGTTGAAGAAGGCATGCTCACCGGCTTGCGCCTCACTGGCGAAACGGCAGCAGGAGGCTGGCTCAAGGAACTGATGATCGAGCGTGCCTCGATCGACACCGTGCGCCGCTGGCTCTTTGCGCCGCTGCCCAAAGCCCCGGTTTCCAGCATCGGGCGGGGCCGCATCGTGTGCAACTGCCTGAATGTCTCCGAGAACGAAATCCGCTCCGCCGTGGCGGACGGAAAGGATCTCGCCGCCCTGCAAGACGCACTCAAGTGCGGCACCTCCTGCGGCTCCTGCGTGCCGGAACTCAAGCGCCTGGTGGCCGAGGGCAATAAAGCCGTCGTCCAGTGACATGCCCGAAGAGCCGCGCACAGCGGACCTCTCCGGGCAAGCATGCTGCAAAGGCAGGCGGGGTGCGGCTCTTCGGGCATGCTCTCAGGCGCCATTCAGGACCTTTCATCTGCGGAGACCGGTGTTTTCTTGCCCGCAAACGGGTAGGCGCTGCCAGCCTTGCCCTTGGGCGGAATAAAGAGCGACAACAGCATGGTGATGGCCAGAGTGCTGAAGGTGACAGACAGCGACAGGACCACGGGGATCTTGTAGAAGTCGACAATCAGCATCTTGACGCCGATGAAGGCCAGCACCAGCGCCAGACCATAGCTGAGCAGATGGAAACGGTCATGCGCGCCGGCCAGCAGGAAATACATTGCCCGCAGGCCAAGGATGGCGAAAACGTTCGACGTCAGCACGATGAACGGGTCGGTGGTGATGGCGAAGATCGCGGGGATTGAATCCACCGCAAAGACCACGTCCACAATGCCGATCAACGCAACCACGACGGCCAGCGGAGTGACCATGCGCACGCCCTTCACGACAGTAAAGAACTTCTCGGCGTCATAATCCGGAGCGATCCGCACGCGGCGACGAATCCAGTTGAGCGCGGGGTTATTGTCGAGGTCAGGTTCCTGGCCGGCGGCCCACCACATCTTGATGCCGGTGAAGAGCAGGAATGCGCCAAACACGTAGAGGATCCAGTGAAACTGGGCGATCAACCAGGCGCCGACGAGAATCATCACCGCACGCAGAACCAGTGCCCCCATCACCCCGATCATCAGCACGCGCTTCTGGAACTCGGCGGGCACGGCGAAATAGGTAAACAGCATCAGGAACACGAAGACGTTATCCACCGCCAGCGCCTTTTCTATCAGGTAGCCGGTGATGAATTCGATGGACTTGGTGTTGGCCAGCTCGCGCGCGGCGGCGTCACTGCCGAGGCCGCCCAGATACCACCACAGCCAGCCCACAAACAGGAATGAAACCGCCACCCACACCAGCGACCAGACACCCGCTTCGCGCATCGAAACCTTGTGAGCCCCCTGACGATTGAGGGCGAAGAAATCGAGCGCGATCGCAGCCAGGACAAACAGGATGAACAACGCCCACATCAAAGGCGTACCAACGGTCAGCATGATTTTTTAATCCAGTTCAAAAGGGGCTTGATCTACTCAGTACGGCGACCTGGCCGGACGGACAGTCTTGTCCGGCAGGAAGCTCGGAATGAATGCTTTCGGGCTGCGTAATACATTGGCCAACTGCAGATCCCAAGCGTCCAGCGCCGCCCACAACAGGATGGCTTCGCCAGAATGTACGCGCTGATCTGCACCGATAACACTCAGCGCCGCGCGACAGAGACTGCGCTGAAAATCCGGTCGGTCAATCTCTGCCAGCAGACGGGCAATATCGCCAGGCCTGAATTCAAGCTTGCGATCCGCATCAACCTGCTGGCTGCGTCGGGCGTCTTCGCAAAAATCCACCAACACGGCATCCACCAAATCTCGATCAAGCCCTAATTTCCTCAAGGCCGGAAAATGCTCCAGAGCACCCAGCTCGAGTCTGTCCAGCTCACCATCCGCCAGAGCTGCCAGCACCAGAAATCGGGCAGCAGCCTGAGGACTGTTCTTCGCATAACTACGCATCACATTCTCCTGTTCGCCTGCCGGTCCGGCAGGCAACGAATTCATCGGTCATTTCAGGCCTTCTTGAGGATCAATCCCGTTCAGGCCAGTTCGGCTTCAGCCGGCATGCGTTCGCCCCGCGCGGCGTAGCGCTGCCGCGCCTGCCGCTCGATGCGCCGTACAACCGTACGGCCCGCCCTGGCCAGGCTCCGATCAAGCACCTGATACAAATCAGCCCCCTGCTCCTCGATCACGACCACCCCCGGCTGCTGCAGACTGACCTGCACCGTGCAGGATTTGTCTTCCCCGCCTTTGGGGCCATTGATATCCACGAGACTGATGCTCACGCGCGCGATCCGCCCACCCAGCCGTGCCAGCGTGAAACGCGCACGCCGTTCGGCGTGTTCGCGCAAAGCCGGGCTGACATCCACTCCGCGAAACTGAACATCGATATGCATGATCTGGCTCCTTTGCAAGGCGTGTCGTGATTGACAAGCCCTACTCTAGACGCCGAAACTTTTATTGAAAATTCGGATTATCAAAACATAAACTACGAAAAAGACGGAGTATTCACATGACCAACTACAAGCACCTGCATTACTTCTGGATGGTGGCCAAATCCGGGGGCTTGCTCCGGGCGAGCGAGCAGCTTCACGCCTCGCAGCAGACGCTCAGCGGGCAGATCAAACTGCTGGAAGAGCGACTCGGAAAACCCTTGTTCCAGAAACGCGGGCGCAAGCTGGAGCTCACCGAAGCCGGCAAGACAGTTTTCAGCTATGCGGATGAAATTTTTTCTCTCGGTGCCGAAATGGAGCAGGCGCTGCGCACCGAAAACCAGCCTGGCCGGGCCATCGAATTCCGGGTCGGCGTGGCCGATGCACTGCCCAAAGCCATCGCCTACCGTCTGCTGGAGCCGGCCATGCGCCTGCCCAGTCCTGTACGCATCGTGTGCCGGGAATGGAAACTGGACAGCCTGATGGCCGAGCTTGCCACCCACCGGCTGGATCTGGTGATTGCCGACAGCCCGATCCCCTCAGGGCTTTCAGTCAAGGCCTACAACCACAAGCTGGGTCGCTCAGGCCAGAGCTTTTTTGCCGCCCCCAGCCTCGCCGAACGTTGCCTGGGGGCCTTCCCGACGATGCTGACGGGCATGCCCATGCTCATGCACAGCGAAGATTCCGATGTGCAAAAGCAGCTCAACCGCTGGCTTGAGCATGAACATATCTATCCCGAAGTGGTCGGCGTATTCGACGACAGTGCCCTGCTCAAAGCCTTCGGCCGCGAAGGCCAGGGCGTCTTTGCTGCGCCCACCGTACTCGAAGCAGAAATCGTCAAACAATTCGACGTCCGCGTGCTGGGCCGTACCGCGGCGGTATGGCAGGAGTTCTACGCCATCTCGATAGAACGGCGCATCACGCACCCCTGTGTGCTGGCGATCTGCAACGCTGCGCGTGGCGCTCTTTTTGCCAGCCCCTGAGTCGCTTGCTTCTCCGACCGGTCTTGCTGCCTGATCGCCCAAGGCAGCAAGACCGTCGTCTGAAGACATGCCTGAAAAGCCGCATGTAGCGGACTTCTCCGGCATGCCGTGCCGGAAAGGCAATCCACAAGCGGATCCCGGGCATGCCTGCCTGCAGAATGCCGCCCGAAGCGGCTCTGCAGCTCACTAACAGGCAGACCTCAAAGCCACAGGATTGCCCCCGAAAAGCGTGGCCGCGGCTCGTCTGCCACGCACCGCTCATGCCATCCGATCCCAGAGCGTGTTCACAGTAGGCTAGGAGTTGCGCTTACTATGAACACGCCCTAGCGCTGCTGACGTTCGGCCTCTATCCGGCGACGCTCCATTTCAATACGCCGACGGTCCTCTTCCACCTGCGCGCGTTGGCTTTGCACCTCGGCCTGCTGGCGATCCAGCTCGGCACGCTGGCGCGTCCGCTCCTCGTGGCGCCGGGCCCGCTCTTCGTGGATCTGCTGCTGGCGCCGGCGCTGCTGATCCAGATCAGCCTCGCGACGAATGCGCTCGCGATCCAGCTCCGTCCGGCGCCGGTCTTCATCGGCAATCGCCCGCTGCCGCAAGACTTCCGCCTCCTGAGGCGTCAGGGCGTGAAGCGGCAGACTCAGGAAGGCCAGCAGGACGAACAGGTAACGCGGCAAGACCGCGCGCTTGATCACATTCGCCCCGGACGGCACAGCCATTGCACTCCTCATGACATCCCCCTCATCCCGGCAACCACGCATCCCGCATGCCTGCGCTCACCCGTGCCGTCTTGTCCACCAGCGCGAGCGTGCATTCCTCGATGCGTGGCGCGTCCAGCTTCACATCAAAGCGCCGCAACTCGTCACGCCGGAACACCAGAATTTCCAGCACATCGCCCGCAGAGGCGCGCCCGACAAGGCTCTCCAGATTGCCTGCCGTAACACGCAAGCCATTCAAGGCGATCAGCTCGTCCCCTGCGGAGAGGCCTGCCAGCTGTGCGTTTCCACCATCCAGCACATGGGCCAGCCTGAGCGTGTTGCCCTCGGTCCTGGTGCGGATACCCAGCCCGGTGATACGCGCGCCAGCCTTGCGTTCGAGCGTGACACCGAAGGGCTTGAGCAGCTTTGCCAGCGGCACGTCTTCGCAGCCCTCGGCCCAGCGCGCAAGCTCGCGGCGCACATCCACGCCTGTGGCCGCCTTGATGATCGCGGGCATCGCCCCTTCCGGCACGCCGCCGGAGCCTTCGCCGTAGTGCTGCCACAGGTGGCGCATCACGTCGTCGAGCGACTTCTTGCCAGCGGTTTTGGCGCGGATCGTCAGGTCCAGCCCCAGCGCCACCAGCGAACCCTTCTGGTAGTAGCTGACGATGGCATTCGGGCTGTTCTCGTCCTGACGGTAATACTTGGTCCATGCGTCAAACGAGGACTCAGCCACGCTCTGCTTCAGGCGCCCGGCGCTGCGCTCCACAGCGGTCACCGTTTTGGCGAGCAGGCCGAGGTATTCCTCGCGTGAAATCAGTCCCGCGCGCAACAGGGCCAGATCGTCGTAATAGGACGTGAAGCCCTCGAAGACCCACAGCAGCTGCGTGTAGTTTTCTTCATCCAGACGGTAGGGCACGAAGGCGGCCGGCTTGATGCGCTTCACATTCCAGGCGTGGAAATATTCGTGACTGCACAGGCCGAGAAAGGTCCGGTAGGCCTCGCTGCGCGTTTTCTCGCCCAGGGCAGGCAGATCGTTGCGCGAGCAGATCAGCGCCGTGCTGTCGCGGTGCTCCAGCCCGCCATAGCCCTCGCCTACCGCCATTGTCTGAAACAGGTAGCGCGCGAACGGCGGCTTCTTGCCGAAGATCGCGATCACCGCTTCGCAGGCTTTCTTCAAGTCTGCCGCCAGGCGCTTCGCATCAAAGCTGACCCGGCCGGTAATGACCATCTCGTGCGGCACTCCGGCGGCATCAAATTTCACCGAAGTCCAGGTCCCCATTTCCACCGGATGATCGATCAGGGTGGCGTAATCCGGCGCCAGCCGCAAGCCGAAGCCGGCCTTGTCCACACTGCGCCGGCCAGCCGCCGGCAAGGTGGTCGCCACTTTCCAGTCCGCGTAATCCGCTCCTTCCGGACGGCGGATGTCGACCCGATGCGGCTGATCTTCACGCCCTACGACCTGCAGGAAGAGCTGGGTGCCGTTGAAGAAACCGTGGCTCTGGTCCAGATGCGCGCAACGTACCGAGAGATCCCAGGCGTAAATCACCGCCTCCACCACCAGCGCCTGCTTTGCGTCCAGCTTTCCGGTCGCCCAGGAATGCTTGTCCAGTTTCGTCAGGGCGATGCCTGAAGAGCCTTGCTGCGCGCGGATCTCCACGATGTTTTTGGCGAACTCGCGGATCATGTAGCTGCCCGGAATCCACGCCGGCAAGCGCAGAATTTCCCCGGCGGCATCGGGCGCAGGAATCGTCAGGGTGACGCGGAACAGGTGGGCCTGCGGGTTGCAGGCTTCAACGCGGTATTCGATAGGCAGGGTCATGATGGCGCTCAGAAGTCGGAATTCAGGGCAATCGTAGCCGATGCGCAGTCTTCTGCGGCAAACTGCTACTCACTGAAAGAGCCGCACACCCTGCATGGCAGCGGCGTTCCTCTCGTCGGAAGTAAGTTGTTTTGAAATACAAATAGGCTAGGGTTAACCCCTAAGTTGTTTGCGCAGACAAACGACATCTTCGATTCCTTCTTCCTCCATCTGAAAAGAGAGAACCCATGCGCAGCCTGTGCCGCACAACCTGCCTGATCATCTCCAGCCTGTTGCTGGGGAATGCCATTGCCCAGACACCTGCCATCATTCCCACCAACATGCCGGCCCCGCCCTCAGGCAGCTCGCCCAGCCGCGCCGACAGCGTGCTGCGGACAGTGGCCCTGATCATGGGCGAACCGAACTATTCCATCGACGGCGGCTACCAGGAGCTTGAAGAGGGCACCTATTCCCAGCCCGAACTGCTGCCGGGCGAGCGCATGTTCGCCCCGATCAGCGAAATCCTGCCCAATCTGGGTGGCGAAGTCGCGCTCGACGCAGACCAGCAGGCCGCGACCTTCAGCCTCGCCGGCAAGACCCTGCGTCTGGTGGCCGGGCAACGCGAAGCCCTGCTCAACGGTCAGCCGGTACAGACCGACATTGCTCCGCAATGGCGCAATGGCAATCTGTGGGTCTCGCTGTACTGGGTCTTCGATCAGTTCGGCGCCTACACGAAGTGGGACAAAACCCGCCAGCGCTTCACGGCTTCGCTGATTCTGCCGGCCAGCAAGAAAACCGCTGGACTCACCAAGGGCGGCTCTGTCGTCGAAGCCTCGCTGGACAAGCAGAGCACCAGCTTCTGGGCCAGCAGCGAAGGACGCAAGGTCGCCGAAGTGGTGCTGGGTTACCAGAACGAAGACGGTGGCTGGCCGAAACTGGACCGCGACACCAGCCTGAGCGTGCCGGTCAATCGCAGCGCGCTGGGCGGCTTCAAGATCAAGTCGACCATCGACAACGATTCCACCACCAAGCAGATCAAGGCACTGGCCAGCGCCTATCTGGCCAGCCGCGATGACCGCTTCCGCGCCGGCATCGACAAGGGGCTGGACTACCTGCTTGCCGCTCAGCTGCCCAATGGTGGCTGGCAGCAGTTCTGGCCGAACCCACAGGGCTACAAGGCACGCATTACCTTCAACGACGACGCCATCGCCAATGTGCTGGATGTTCTGCGCGATGTCGCCGGGCGCCGTGGCGACTTCAGCTTCGTCAGTCAGCGCCAGGCACAGCGGGCAGCAGCAGCCTACGACGCAGGTCTGGCCCTGATCCTCAAGACCCAGATCCGCGTGGCGGGCAAGCGCACCGGCTGGTGCGGCCAGTACGACGAAACCACCCTGGCTCCGGCTATGGGTCGCGCCTTCGAACTGCCCTCGATCAGCGGCGGAGAAAGCGTCAACGTGGTGCGTTTCCTGATGAGCATCGACAAACCCTCCGCTGAAGTCATTCAGGCCGTGCAGGATGCGGTGAGCTGGCTGGACAGCGCGAAGATCAGCGGCCTCAAGCGGGCTCGCCGCGAAGATCGCACCCTGGAATACGGTTTCGATTTCGTCATGGAAAAGGCCGATGCACGCGACGTTACCTGGGCACGTTTCTACAATCTGGAAACCGGGCGTCCCCTGTTCTCGGCACGTGACAGCCAGCCGCGCGACCGGTTCGAGGAAGTCAGCTACGAGCGCCGCGTGAAATACAACTGGTACACCACCGAAGCCACACCGCTGCTGGCCGAAGACTACCCGGCATGGGTCAAACGCCTTGGACTCAAATCGGTGCTCGGCAAAATTTGATCCCAACCGGATCTGCGCAGAATCCCCGATCAGGATTCAGTCTCGGGCCCCGGCCTGAGCCGCTCAGGCGCCGCAGACACACAAATACGGTTCCCCAAACGAACCGTTCAATCTGGGGTCTGCGCGCGCACTTTCTGCAATTGCAGGCTGCTCAGTGAGTGATACAGCGGCGGCGAAATCAGGCGTGAGATCAGCGCCGACACCAGCGCCGTGGCCATCAGACTGAGCACCATGGTGTGGCCGTCGATCATCTCCATGACGATGATGAAGGAGGTGATCGGCGCCTGCGTGACAGCAGCCAGAAAGCCAACCATTCCCAGCGCGACAAGGGTAGGCATTGCGACACTATCCATGAGCATCGCCACGTCGTGCCCCAAGCCCGCACCAATCGCCAGCGAGGGTGCAAAGATGCCACCCGGCACGCCGCTCCAGTAGGACAGCCAGGTCGCCACGAACTTGACGCCCGCATACATGCCGGTCATCCCGTCATTTCCGCCCAGCCCGCCTTCGGTGTAGCTGAAGCCACTGCCGTGCGCCGCGCCCTGGCTGACCAGGCCGAGCAACGCCACACCCAGGCCACAGACTCCGGCAAAGATCACCGGCCGTGTTGCGCGCAGACGTGAAAACCAGTCCCGCCCGCCCATGGATGACACGATCAGCAGACGAGAGAACAATCCACCTGCCAGCCCGCTCACCAGCGTGCACGCCAATGCCGGGATCGCCATCGCCAGCGAGACCGAAGGCATCTCCAGGCCACGAAAATACGTGCCGTTGCCGAACACCGACACCGACACCAGCCCGGCCAGCACGATGGCGGTGACGATCAGGCCGCTGGAGCGCTGCTCGAAACGCCTCGTCAGCTCTTCAATCGCGAACACCACCCCAGCCAGCGGTGCGTTGAAGGCGGCCGCGATCCCGGCCGCTCCGCCTGCAAGCATCAGATCATTCGCGGTGATGTGTGATTTGACGCTGAACCCGCGCTGGAAACTGGCCATCACCCCGGCTGCGATCTGCACCGAGGGGCCTTCGCGTCCGCTCGAAAAGCCGCCCCCCAGCGCCAGCGCACCGAGCACGGCCTTGGCCACCGCCACCCGCAGCGATACGAATCGCCCGAGCATGCTGCCTGGCACTTCGCCGCTCATCGCCGTGATCACCTGCGGAATGCCGCTGCCCGCCGAGCCCTCTGCATAGCGCCGCACCAGCCACACCACGAGCATGCCGGCAAGCGGCGTGAGAATCAGCGGCAGCCAGACGCATCCCGTACGCAAATGCATGAACCACCCACTCGCCCACTCCGTCATGAAGGTGAAGGCCACCACGCAGAGTCCGGCACACAGGGCCGCCAGCCACATCAGCAAGCGATCACGCCAGGCCAGCGGATCAGTAAAAACACGATGGTCGATGCCCTCGCGCAAGGATTTCAGGTTCAGCATCGGAGTCAGGGTCGGGGTCGGAACGCGTCAGAAAAAATCGGCATTGCGGTGCAATGAGGCACAAGCCAGAATTGTGCCTCATCCACTGCCCTCTGCCCGCCCGGAGCCATCATGATCGACCTTTTCTACGCCCCCACACCCAACGGCCACAAGATCACCATCCTGCTCGAAGAGCTGGGCCTGCCTTACCGCATCATCCCGATCAACATCCGCAAGAACGACCAGTTCCTGCCGAGCTTTCTGGCAGTGGCGCCGAACAACCGCATCCCGGCGATCACCGATCACGACTTCCCCGGCGGCCCGCTGAACCTGATGGAGTCCGGCGCGATCCTCACCGTGCTGGCCGAACGCCACGGCCACCGCTTCCTGCCCACCAGCGGCCACGCCCGCGCCCAGGTATTCCAATGGCTGAACTGGCAGATGGGCGGACTCGGCCCGATGGCCGGGCAGAACCACCACTTCAATCAGTTCGCGCCAGAGAAGATTCCGTATGCGATGAAGCGCTACACGGACGAAACCGCGCGACTCTACGGGGTACTGAACAAACAGCTTGAAGGTCGCGATTACGTGGCCGGCGAGTATTCGATTGCCGACATGGCGATCTACCCCTGGGTGCTGCTGCACGAGCGCCAGCAGATGGACATGACGAAATTCCCGAACATCGTCGCCTACCTCGCGCGCATCGGCGCCCGCCCGGCGGTGCAACGCGCCTATGCCGAAGGGGCAAAGTTCGATTTCGAGCGCAGCCTGACCGAGGACGAGCTCCAAGGCCTGCTGAAGAGCCGCGCCTGACGGACCTCTTCAGCCAGGCATGCCGGACAGCGGGGCAACACGCCCCTCTTCGGGCATGCCTTGATGTGGGCCAGACCGGGGGCGGCGCTTCACGGGCTAGAATTGCGCCATCCCCCATAAAATCAAGCCCGTCACCATGAGCCTGCTGTCCGCCACCCTCCTCGGCACCCACTTCGCCAACCCGTTGCTCAACGCTTCAGGCGTGCACTGCCGTTTCAATACCGAACTCGACGAACTCGCTGCCAGCGCCGCCGGCAGCCTCGTCACCAAGAGCTGCACCGTCCTCGCACGCGACGGCAACCCGGAACCCCGCTACTTCGCCACGCCGCTAGGCAGCATCAACTCGATGGGCCTGCCCAACGCGGGTTATCAGTACTACCTCGATTACGCCAAGGCCTACGACTACGCGGCGGGCAAGCCGCTGCTGTTCTCGGTGGCCGGCCTGTCGCTGGAAGACAACCTGACGATGCTCGCGGCGATCAAGGCCGCCGCCACGCCAGCGATTGTCGAACTGAATCTCTCCTGCCCCAACGTGCCCGGCAAGCCGCAGATCGCCTACGACTTCGCCGCCATGGACCGCATGCTGGACGCGGTGAGCCGCGACTACGCCCTGCCCTTCGGCGTGAAGATGCCACCCTACTTCGACATCGCCCATTTCGACGAAGCCGCCGCGATCCTCAACAAGTATCCGCTGGTGGCGTTTGTCACCTGCATCAACTCTATCGGCAACGCGCTGGTCATCGACACCGAAACCGAGAGCGTGGTCATCAAGCCCAAGGATGGTTTCGGCGGCATCGGCGGCGACTACGTGCTGCCTACTGCGCTGGCCAACGTGAATGCCTTTTATCGTCGCTGCCCGGCCAAGCAGATCATCGGCTGCGGCGGCGTGAAAACCGGCGAACACGTGTTCATGCACCTGCTCGCCGGCGCCTCGCTGGTGCAGGTCGGCACCGCGCTATACGAAGAAGGCCCCGGCATCTTCACGCGGCTCAACGCCGAACTGACGACAATCCTGCAGCGCAAGGGTTACCAGAGCCTGGACGAAGTACGCGGCAAGCTGCGCACGCTGTAACAGCAGTCGTCTGCAGAGCCGCATGTGGCGGACTTCTTCAGCACGGCATCGCGAAGAATCCCGCCATGCATGGCTGTGCCGGCATGCCCGCCTGAGAACAAGGCGGGAAGCGGCTTTTCAGGCATGTCATGCAATGAAAAGGGCGCCCCAGCTCACGCCAGAAGCTCAGCCCGCACAGCGCGCGAGCAAGGCCACGGCCTGGGTCGCAATCCCCTCGCCGCGCCCCAGATGACCGAGCTTCTCGTTGGTCTTGCCCTTGACATTGATACACGCCGGCTCAACGCCCAGATCCGCCGCAATGTTGGCCACCATTGCCGCCGCATGCGGCGCAATCTTCGGCGCCTGCGCGATGATCGTGGCATCCACGTTCACCACCTGCCAGCCGGCTTCACGCACGCGGCGCATGGCTTCGCGCAGCAGCACGCGGCTGTCGGCACCGGCATGTGCCGGATCGGTGTCGGGAAACAGCCGGCCGATGTCGCCCAGCCCCACGGCGCCAAGAATCGCATCGGTAATCGCATGCAGGAGCGCATCCGCATCCGAATGCCCCAGCAAGCCCTTCTCGTACGGAATTTCGACGCCACCGAGGATCAGCTTGCGGCCTTCAACCAGACGATGCACGTCCAGCCCTTGCCCGATACGGAAGGAAACACTCATTGCACACTCCTTGCGTGCAGGATCTGCGCAGCCAGCGCCAGATCCTGCGGATAAGTAACCTTGAAATTGGTGGCGTCTGCCGCCACCAGCCGCGGCGCAAGGCCCAGCGCTTCGACCGCACCGGCCTCGTCCGTCACGCCAGGAGCCGCCGCCAGCGCCCGGCTCAGCAAACCGTGGCGGAACATCTGCGGCGTCTGCGCCTGCCACATTGCTTCGCGCGACACGGTCATCAGCACACGCCCATCGACATCCGCCCGCTTGAGCGTGTCAGCCACCGGCAAGGCCAGCAAACCACCCACCGGATCATCCGCCAGCGCGTCGATCAACGCATCCACCTGCGCCACGGAGAGACAGGCACGCGCGGCATCATGCACCAGTACCCAGTCTTCCGGATGTACCTCGGCTGCAACCGCCTGCAAGGCATTCGTCACACTCGCCGCACGCGTCGCGCCTCCCACGCGCAAAACCCGCAAGCGCGGCCCCAACCCCGTCCAATCGAAACTGTCCCACCACTCATCTTCCGGCGACAGCACAACAAACGCAGCGTCAATACGCGCCACCCTCGTCAGCGTAGCCAGTGCATGCCAGAGCAACGGCTTGCCACACAGGTCGAGGTATTGCTTGGGGCGCTCAGCCCCCATGCGGCTGCCGCTACCCGCGGCGGGAACGATGGCGAAATGGCGAGTCATGGCCGGAGTTTTAACGGATACAAAAAAGCCGGACGCTCGCGCCCGGCTTTCATGATGATCTCTCCCGATTTCAGTCGGCTTGTTTGCGCAGGAAGGCAGGGATGTCGTAGGTGCCGACGCCGTTCTCACTCATCGCCTGCACCGTATTGCGGGTGCTGCGGCGAATCACGGCCGGCATGGCCAGATCATCGTAATTGACTTCCATGGCAACGTTGTCGGTACCCGTCTTGACCATCTGGATCACCGGCTGACGTGCCACCGTCCGGGCGGCACCCAGCCCGGTTGCCAGCACGGTCACACGGATGCTGTCTTCCATGAGGTCATCGAACACCGTGCCATAGAACACCGTAGCGTCTTCGGTCGCAAAAGCGCGCACGGTCTGCACGGCTTCGCGCACCTCGGACATCTTCAGCGAACGGCTGGCGGTAATGTTGATCAGCACACCACGCGCACCGGACAACTCGACCCCTTCCAGCAGCGGGCTGGCAGCAGCCTGCTCGGCAGCAATGCGCGCACGGTCCATGCCGGACGCTTCCGCGGAGCCCATCATGGCACGTCCCATTTCGGCCATCAGCGTGCGGACATCCTGGAAATCGACGTTAACCAGACCCGGCACATTGATGATCTCGGCGATGCCGCCCACGGCCTTGAGAAGCACATCATCCGCATTCCGGAAGCACTCTTCCATGCTGGCGTCGTCGCCGTACACTTCCATCAGCTTGTCGTTGAGCACCACGATCAACGAATCGACGTGCTTGGAGAGTTCTTCCACGCCACTGTCCGCAACGCGGAGACGATTCTCGAAATCAAAGGGTTTGCTCACCACCGCAACGGTCAGAATGCCGAGCTCTTTGGCGATTTCGGCCACCACCGGTGCGGCACCGGTGCCGGTGCCACCGCCCATGCCGGCGGTAATGAACACCATGTGGGCGCCCTGCAGGGCAGAGGCAATCGCGTCGCGGGCCTCAAGGGCTTCGGCGCGCCCGGCTTCGGGCTTTGCCCCGGCGCCGAGACCGGACTGACCCAGCTGGATCTTGCGGGAAGCGAGGGAGCGTTTGAGCGCCTGGGCGTCAGTGTTGGCACAGAGGAATTCGACTCCCTGCACGCCTTCACGAATCATGTGATCAATTGCATTGCCGCCAGCACCGCCGACGCCGATCACCTTGATGACGGTACCACTCGGTTCTTTTTCGACAATCTCAATCAGATCCATATGCTCCCCTTTGCTGCTGTGTGAAGGTGTTTTGCCGCCTGTCAAAAACACCCTAAATGTAGTATATCGCCGTGAAGTTTACTACTAAATACGCGGGACGCGTACAAGTTATTCCCAAACGGTACAAACGACAATCCAAGTCCATGACAGATCAGAAGTTTTTCTCCAGCCACGCCTTCATGCGCTCGAAGCTGTGGCGGAAACTGCGCGTGTCGCGCGCCTGCAGACCCCGCCGGCGCTGGGCCGCGCCTTCGAGTACCAGCCCCATCACGTTGGCGTACTGCGGCTGGCACACCACATCGGCCAGCGAGCCCTGATAAGCGGGAACACCGACCCGCACCGGCAGATGGAACACCTCGTCGCCCAACTCGCAAATCCCCGCCAGTTGCGCGGTTCCCCCGCTCAGCACCAGTCCTGAGGAAAGCAACTCTTCGTAGCCGCTGCGACGCAATTCGCCCTGCACCAGCTCAAACAGTTCCTGCACGCGTGGCTGAATCACGGCAGCCAGACTTTCGCGCGACAGGCGACGCGGGGCACGATCACCCACGCTGGGTACATCGATAGCTTCCCCCGGATCAACCAGGCGTTGCATTGCGACACCGTAATCGAGCTTGATGCCTTCGGCTTCAGCGGTCGGGGTGCGCAAGGCCATGGCGATATCGTTGGTGATCTGGTCTCCGGCAATCGGGATCACGGCAGTGTGACGGATCGCACCTTGCGTAAACACGGCCAGATCAGTCGTTCCGCCCCCTACATCGACAAGACAAACCCCCAGATCCTTCTCGTCTTCGGACAGGGTCGCAAAGCTCGAAGCCAGCGGCTGCAGCACCAGATCAACGACTTCCAGCCCGCAGCGGCGCACGCACTTGACGAGATTCTGCGCTGCAGAAACCGCGCCGGTGATGATGTGCACCTTCACTTCGAGCTTGACGCCACTCATGCCGATCGGCTCGCGCACTCCATCCTGCCCGTCAATGATGAACTCCTGGGTCAGGATGTGCAGAATCTGCTGGTCGGCCGGGATCGGCATGGCGCGCGCCACTTCGATCACCCGCTCGACATCGAGTGGCGTGACTTCCTTGTCCTTGATCGCCACCATGCCGTTGGAGTTGAAACTGCGGATGTGGCTCCCTGCGATGCCGGTGTAAACATCGCGGATCTTGCAGTCGGCCATGAGTTCGACCTCCTGCACCACACGCGAGATGGCATCCACCGTCGCTTCGATGTTGACCACCACGCCCTTCTTCAGACCTGAAGAGGGCTGGGTTGCCACACCGATCACCTCAAGGCGGCCATCCGGGCGCAATTCAGCCACCATCGCGGTGACTTTGGAGGTGCCAACGTCCAGACCGACGATCAGATCCTTGCTGTCCTTGCTCATTATTTGCCTTTTCCTTGTTCGCTGTTCGCCATGCGCAGTGCAAATCCGCTCTGATAACGCAAATCCGCCACCAGCACCGGCCTCCCCAGTTTTTCCCGTGTTTGCGGCCACAGAGCGACAAACCGCGCAAGTCGCTCCTCTGGCGTCGCCTTGACCTTGCGGTCATCCTGATCCTTGCTCAGATCCTTGCCCAACTCGATCACCATGCCATCATCCAGCTTGAGTTGCCAGGCATGCCGGCCAGACAGACTCAGCGCCACGATCTTGCGCTGCATCGGTTGCAGCACTTCGTTCAGTTGACGCATTTCGGCAAGGATCTGGGCACTGCTGTCAGAGGGGCCACTGAACACCGGCATGCTGTCATTCGCCGCTGCATCGAAAAGCTCTCCGAAGCTATTTACCAGACGAGTATCCCCGGAATCCACGCTGCGCCAGTACGCCACCGCGACATGCTCTTCGAGCACGACTTCGATGGAACCCGGCCACAGCCGGCGCAATTGCGCATTGCGCACCCAGGGAAGATTCTCGAAGGCCTTGCGCGCACGATCAAGATCCACGGTAAAGAAATTGCCCCGCAACGAAGACGCCGCCACATAGCGCAGTTGCGCATGGGTGACATGCCCCAGCGGCGAAATCACCACGACTTCGCGCAAGGCGAACAGGGGCATCTTCACCACGACCTTGAATGCCACAATTCCGAACATCACCGACGCCAGCAGGATGAGGACGCCGGAGACCAGATTCATCCAGTCGGGACGGTGCCAGAATCCCCCGTCGGCCTGACGTGCGCTGGCCTCGCGACCCCGCGCTCCAGTCGTCTTGCCGAAGGCTGGCTGATGTTCAGTCAAGTTTTGCCTGTTCCAGAATGGTGAGACACAAGCGGGTAAAGTCGATCCCGGCAGCACGCGCGGCCATCGGCACCAACGAGTGTCCGGTCATGCCCGGCGCGGTATTCATTTCAAGGAAACTGTAGCTGCCATCAGGGCGCAAGATCACGTCAGCACGCGCCCAGCCACGACAGCCCAACACTTGGAAAGCACGCAATGCATCCTGCTGCACGGCCTCTTCGGTTTCCGGCGCGATCCCCGCCGGACAGTGATAGCGCACATTATCGGTGAAATACTTGTTCTGGTAGTCGTACTCACCCTGCAGCGGCTCGATGCGAACCAGCGGCAAAGCTACATCGCCCAGCACCGCCGCAGTCATTTCCTGCCCGCTGACAAATTCCTCGGCGATAACCAGCGGATCCAGCCTGTATGCGGCTTCAAACGCGGGCGCAAACTCGGCCGGAGAGCTGACCTTGCTGACCCCGATCGAGGAGCCTTCACGTGCCGGTTTGATGATCAGGGGCAAGCCCAGATCGTCCATGACATCGGAAAAGTCGGTTCCTGGCGCAAGCATGCGGAACTTCGGTGTCGGCACGCCCGTGGCCTGCCACACCAACTTGGTCCGCCATTTGTCCATCCCGATGGCCGAAGCCATCACACCGCTGCCGGTGTACGGGATTCCCATGCTCTGCAAAGCTCCTTGCACCGTGCCGTCCTCACCAAAACGGCCATGCAGGGTAATGAACGCCCGCGCGAAACCAGCCTGCTTGAGTTCCCAGACCGGACGCTCGGCAGGGTCAAAGGCATGTGCCTCGACACCCGCATCCAGCAATGCTTTCAGAACGGCATTGCCGGAGAGAAAGGAGATGTCCCGCTCCGCAGAGGGGCCTCCCATCAGAACCGCAACCTTGCCAAAGGTCTCTGCTGCACTTGTCACAAATCGTCCCTCAATTCATCAAGCTTCTGCGGCAACCAGCTTCGCCGGCACACCGCCAATCGAACCCGCGCCCATGGTCATCACCACATCCCCATCACGCGCCGCTTCGAGAATGCGGGCAGGCATGTCACCAATTTCTTCCACAAACACTGGCTCAACCTTGCCCGCCACGCGCAGCGCACGCGCCAAGGCCCGACCATCGGCAGCTATGATCGGCGCTTCTCCAGCGGCATAGACCTCGGCAAGCACCAGTGCATCGACCGTCCCCAGCACCTTGACGAAATCCTCGAAACAATCCCGGGTCCGCGTATAGCGATGCGGCTGGAAAGCCAGCAGCAAACGCTTGTCCGGAAAGGCGCCACGCGCCGCAGCAATCGTCGCCGCCATTTCGACCGGGTGATGCCCGTAATCGTCGATCACCGTACAAGTCCCGCCGGACGGCAGCACGGCTTCGCCATAGCGTTCAAAACGCCGGCCGACGCCGCGAAACTCTTCCAGCCCTTTCTGGATTGCCGCATCGGAGACCCCCAGTTCGGTCGCCACCGCAATGGTGGCCAACGCATTGAGCACGTTGTGCACACCCGGCAAGTTCAGAACGACCGGCATCCGTGAAACCTCACCGTTCTGCCGCACGCAATCGAAGTGCATCTGGCCGCCGACGGCACGCACGTTCTCGGCGCGGACCTGGGCGGACGGGTCGAGACCGTAGCGTACGATCTGTTTGGATACAAAGGGGATGATCTCGCGCACGTGCGGATCATCAACGCACAGCACGGCCACTCCGTAAAACGGCAGACGATGCAAAAAGTCGACGAACGCCTGCCGCAACTGGGAAAAATCGTGCCCGTAGGTATCCATGTGATCGGCGTCGATATTCGTCACCACCGACACCACCGGGCTCAGGAACAGGAAGGATTTATCCGATTCATCGGCCTCGGCCACCAGAAACTCGCCGCTGCCAAGTTTGGCATTGGCGCTTGCTGCATTCAGACGCCCGCCGATCACAAAAGTCGGGTCCAGCCCACCCTCTGCCAGCACGCTGGCAACCAGGCTGGTTGTTGTTGTCTTGCCGTGAGTCCCTGCTATCGCAATGCCTTGCTTGATGCGCATCAGTTCCGCGAGCATCTGGGCGCGCGGCACAACAGGGATCTGCCGGCTGCGTGCCTCGATCACCTCGGGATTGTCATTCTTCACAGCGGTGGACACCACGATGGCATTAGCCTGTGCCACATTTTCGGCGGCATGGCCGATATGTACCTGCACACCCAAAGACTGCAGGCGACGGGTCGCCGCCCCAGGCGCCAGGTCAGAACCGCTGACCTGATAGCCGAGATTGCTCAGCACCTCGGCGATACCGCTCATGCCTGCACCGCCAATGCCGACAAAGTGGATGCTTTTAACCTTGTGTTTCATGCGCGCACTCCAGTGCGAGCACCGTGAATATGGACCATTAAACTGCCTGTCTGCAAAATCGCCCAGCGCATCCATGCGCTGGCGCGCGCAGAGTGTCGCAAATTTTGTGCGCCAATACACGTCTTGACGGCTCCGGCGGCACACTCTCTCTGGCGTCCGTATTGGCTCGCGATGGATTTGTCTATTTTCAGCATCGGCACAGGCTGACACATAAATCCGCAACCTCGTCCGCCGCCTTGGGGCGCGCTACGGAACGTGCCGCTTGCGCCATTCTCAGCAGCTGAGCGCGATCCACTCTCTCCAGCCAGTCCGCCAAGCGCTGCGGACTCAGTTCCGACTGGGGAATCAGCTCGGCAGCTCCCTGTCCAGACAGAAAGCGTGCATTGCCTGTCTGATGATCATCCACAGCATGCGGCAACGGAATCAGGACGCTGGCAACACCAACTGCAGCGAGCTCGGCTACGGTCAGGGCGCCCGACCGACAGATCACCACATCGGCCGCCGCATAGCGTGCAGCCATATCCTCAATGAACGGCAGCAGTTCGCCTTCCACTCCCGCCCCGGCATACGCCTGGCGCAGGGAGTCAAGCTGATTGGCGCCCGACTGGTGGGTTACTACCGGGCGATTCTCTGCCGGCATCAGGGCCAGGGCTTGAGGGACCGTATCGTTCAATGCCTGCGCCCCCAGCGAACCGCCAACCACCAGCACCCGCAAGGGGCCACTTCGGCCAGCAAAACGCTCTTCGGGCTCAGGTAGGGCGGCAATATCGGCCCGCACCGGATTACCCAGCCAGACACCGCCCTTGATCACGTCAGGGAAGCCACTGACCACATGCCGGGTCACGCCAGCCAGAACCTTGTTGGCCAGGCCCGCGACCGAATTCTGTTCATGGATAACCAGCGGCTTGCCAAGCAGCGCGGCCATCATGCCGCCTGGAAAGGTGACATACCCGCCCATCCCCAGCACCACATCCGGCTGAACCCGTCGAATCGCTCGCAGTGCCTGCCAGAAGCCCCTCAGCAGATTCAGCGGCAGCAGGAACTTCTGCGCCAGCCCTTTTCCGCGCAACGCTCCAAAACGGATCCAGGCCAATTCATAGCCCAACGGTGGAACAATCTTCGCTTCCATGCGGTCGGCATTTCCCATCCAGGCAATCTGCCAACCTCGCTTGCGCAATGCCTCGGCTACAGCGACTCCCGGATAGATATGTCCTCCCGTACCGCCAGCCATCACCAACAACTTGGGGATACGCCTTGTCACGTCCCGCCTCCGCGTGTGACCTGCCGGTTTTCCCAGTCGATCCGTAGCAGGATCGCAAGAGCAAGGCAGTTTGCAAGAATACCGGACCCACCAAAACTCATCAGCGGCAATGTCAGACCTTTGGTTGGCAATACACCCATGTTCACCCCCATGTTGATGAGTGACTGGATCCCGAGCCACAACCCTACCCCCTGAGCCACCAGTCCGGCGAAATGCTTGTCCAGCTGGTGCGCACGACGGGCAATAGCGAACGCACGATGCACCAACACCGCAAACAGCGCGATCACGGCCATTACTCCCGCAAAGCCAAGCTCTTCGGCAATCACCGCAAGCAGAAAATCGGTATGCGCTTCAGGCAGGTAGAACAGTTTCTCGACGCTGGCCCCCAGACCGACTCCCAACCACTCGCCACGCCCGAAAGCGATCAACGCATGGGAGAGTTGGTAGCCACTTCCCAAGGAGTCCTTCCATGGATCGGCAAAACCGAACAGGCGTTCGCGTCGATACGGCGACAGCCAGATCAGCAACACGAAACCAACCAGCGCCACGACCAGCAGCAAACCAAAAATCCGTGCGTTCAGACCTCCGAGGAAAAGTATCCCGAAAGCGATGCAACTGATGACAACGAAGGCCCCGAAGTCAGGCTCGCGCAGCAGAAGTGCGCCAATCAGCAGGATCATGCTGGCCATGGGTAGAAATGCGCGCTTGAAACTCTTCATGTCCGGCAACTTGCGTGCGGTGTAGTCGGCCGCATACAGAACCACGAACAGCTTCATCAGCTCAGAGGGCTGAATATTGGCAAAGCCCAGAGGAATCCAGCGCCGCGCTCCATTCACCTCACGACCGATGTGCGGAATCAGGACCAGAACCAGCATCAGCAGTCCGGCTCCGGCCAGCCAGGGTGACAGCTGTTGCCATGTGCGCACCGGAACCTGAAAAGCAACGGCGCCGGAAACCAGCCCTACAGCCAGAAAGATGATGTGCTTCCACAGGAAGAACCCGGCCTGGTGGCCGGACATGCGACTGCCTTCGGCGTAAGCGATTGACGAGGAATACACCATCACCAGTCCGAAAATCAGCAGGAGCGCCGCGGACCAAAACAACAACGGGTCGAGTTCTCCCGGATGTGTCACTCGTCCCCCCAGTCGCCCGGAGGCCAGACTGGAAGCCCGTGTATCGAAAGGGTTCAAGCTCACCCCTCGGCCTGCCCAGGAAAGAATACCAGCAGCTCTCACTCGCTTACTCCTTGCAAACTCCGCACCGCTGCAATGAATACCTCGGCGCGATGCGCATAATTCCGGAACATGTCCAGGCTGGCACATGCCGGCGACAGAAGCACCACATCGCCGGCTTGAGCACACTGATTGGCGATCCGCACAGCCTCTTCCATGCTGCTGGCGTGCAGATACTCGACACCGCTGCCAGCTGTTTCCGCTTCGATTCGCGACGCATCACGCCCAATCAGGACAACTGCTCGCGCATGGGAGCGAAACGCTTCGCGCAAAGGAGAAAAGTCCTGTCCTTTGCCGTCTCCGCCAGCAATCAGTACCACTTTGCATCCCATTCCCTGCAGTGCTGCCAGGGTAGCGCCAACGTTGGTTCCTTTGGAGTCGTCGTAAAAGGCCACCCCATCGTCACGCAACGCGACACGCTCGACGCGATGCGGCAATCCACGAAACTCCTTCAGAGCTGCCAGCATCGGAGTCATCGGCAGCCCAATGGCAGCCCCAAGTGCCAAGGCCGCCAGTGCATTGGACAGGTTGTGTTCTCCAACCATCGGCAATCCGGCGCAGGGCAGCAACTGCTCGTCTCCGCGGACCATCCAGCGCACCCCGGCAACCTCACGAATGCCGAAGTCATTCTCCCCTGGAGGAAGATTCAGACCAAAACTCACCACCCGCCGCCCTGAACGCGCCATTTCCGACGACCATGCATCCTGACGATTGAGAACCTGCACGCCGCTACCGTCGAAAATCCGGGCTTTCTCATGCGCGTACTGAGCCATCGAACCATGGCGGTCCAGATGATCATCCGTAACGTTCAGCACGGTCGCAGCATCCGCCTGCAAGGCCGTAGTGGTTTCCATCTGGAAACTCGACAGTTCCAGAACCCACACCTGTGGCAATCTTCCTGCATCCATGCACCGCATCAATTCATCCAGCGCAGCGGGCGAAATATTCCCGGCAACCGACGTTTCCCTGCCTGCTGCACGCGCCAGCACGCCACACAGACTGGTGGTAGTGGTTTTGCCATTGGTTCCGGTAATCGCCAGCACTTTGCAGCGCTGACGCTCCCCCAGAGAAACCAGAGCCTGGGCAAAAAGTTCGATTTCGCCACAGACGGGAATCCCGCGCGAATGTGCTTCGCGCAGCAGGGGTGTATGAATCGACAACCCAGGGCTAAGTGCTACGACATTCACCCCGTCAAGCAGCGCTGACGAAAACGGGCCACATATCAACTCGGCGCCTGCACAGGATTCACGCAAGGTCTCGACCCCCGGCGGAATGGCTCGGGAGTCAGCGACACGCACCTGCGCACCACAGCGCAACAGCCATCTGACCATGGCAAGACCGGACTCACCGAGCCCCAGCACAAGATAGCGCCGAGCGCTGTAATCGGGCTTCATTCCTGCCCGCTCCTGCAACGCAAAATGCTGCACGCCTTGCGGGGTGCAGCATTTTGACTCATGGCGACAAACTTGCTGGCCATTCTCGAAAGCATCATTTTCTCATCGCAATTTCAGTGTGGACAAACCGAACAGGACCAGCATCAGGGTAATGATCCAGAAACGCACAACCACCTGGGTTTCCTTCCAGCCACTGAGTTCGTAATGATGATGCAGAGGCGCCATGCGGAAAATCCGTTTGCCGCCGGACCATTTGAAGTAGGCAACTTGCAGCATCACCGACAGGGTTTCGGCTACAAACAATCCACCCATGATGAACAGCACGACCTCCTGTCGCACCACGACAGCAACCGTACCCAGTGCGGCACCCAAGGCCAGAGCACCAACATCGCCCATGAACACATCTGCCGGATAGGCGTTGAACCACAGAAACCCGAGCCCCGCCCCCGCCATCGCGCCACAAAATACGGCCAGCTCGCCGGCCCCGGCGATATACGGCACGCCAAGATATTTCGAGAACCCCATGTGACCAGCAACATAGGCAAAGATCGCCAGCGCTGCAGCCACCATCACGGTCGGCATGATTGCCAGACCATCAAGGCCGTCCGTCAGGTTGACCGCATGGCTTGTTCCGTTGATCACGAAATAGGTCAGTGCCACAAAACCATAAATGCCGAGCGGATATGAAACAGTTTTGAAGAAGGGAACGATCAGCTGGGTATGCGCCGGAGTATCGGCCGTCATGGCCAGAAAGACGGCAGCACTAAGGGCAATCGTTGAAGTCCAGAAATATTTCCAGCGGCTGGCCAGACCTTTCGGATCACGATGAACAACCTTGCGCCAGTCGTCCACCCAGCCGACCGCGCCAAATCCCAGAGTAACAAGCAGCACTACCCAGATGTAACGATTCGACAGGTCTCCCCACAGCAAAGTGGTGATACCGATAGCGATCAGGATCAGGGCGCCTCCCATGGTAGGCGTACCGGCCTTGGTCAGATGCGACTTGGGGCCATCATCACGCACGGCTTGGCCAATTTTCTTGGCCGCCAGCCAGCGAATCAGCGGAGGGCCGAAGATGAAGGAAATGATCAGCGCAGTCAGCGCCGCAAGCATGGCACGCAAGGTGATGTAGCCGAACACGTTGAATGCGCGGATATCCTCACCCAGCCAGAGAGCAAGTTTGAGTAGCATCGGTCTATAGACCTCGTTGATTCTTGTCCTGCGGCAGGGCCAGGGCCTCTGCCACGCGTTCCATGCGCATGAAGCGCGACCCTTTTACCAGCACCACAACATCCGCTCCAAGCACAGGTCTGATGGCTTCAACCAATGCCTCAACACTGTCAAAATGCTCTCCACCACTGCCAAAATTCCTCGCCGCCAGCGCGCTCTGCTCGCCAAGGGCAAACAGAGCATCCACGCCTGAACTTTTGGCATAGCCACCAATTTCATCGTGATACTGAGCGCTCATCTCGCCGATTTCGCCCATGTCGCCGAGAACCAGAAGCTTGCGTCCCGGCGTGGCGGCAAGCACATCGATTCCGGCTCGCACGGAATCCGGATTGGCGTTGTACGTATCGTCGAGCAAGGTTGCTCCACCAATGGCCGGTTTGGGCTGCAAACGCCCCTTGGCTGCTACAAAACCGCTCAGCCCGGACACGACCGCATCAAGCGGTGATCCGGCAGCAAGACACGCCGCGGCGGCTCCCAGAGCATTGCGTGCGTTATGCAGTCCCGGCACAGGCAGGAAGAAACTCGCCACACCCTGTGGAGTCAGAACATCCATCCGGCTGCCCAGACCCTGTGCCTTGCATTGCGCAGAGGTATTAGCCGTATGCTCCAGCCCGAAGCTGCAGATATCGGCCTCGCCATGGTTCGCGTACCAGTACGCAGCATGCTCGTCATCTGCATTGATGACAGCCACCCCATCCGGCGCAAGAGCCCTGAAGATTTCACCCTTTTCTTCGGCCACTGCCTGCAGTCCGCCCATCCCGGCCAGATGAGCACGCTGCGCATTGGTAACAATGGCGACCGTCGGTCTGGCAAGTGCAGCGAGATAGGCTATCTCACCCGGGTGATTCATTCCCATCTCGATGACTGCAGCACGATGTGTCGTATTCAGGCGCAGAAGCATCTGCGGCAATCCGATGTCGTTATTCAGGTTTCCCTGAGTAGCCAATACACTTTCCGGACCTAGCCAGGCTCGCAGAATCGCTGCGCACATTTCCTTGACCGTAGTCTTGCCATTACTTCCCGTCACGCCAATCACGGGCAGCTTGAACTGATTGCGCCAGTAGCCAGCCAAAGCCCCCAGCGCCAGCCGGGTGTCGGCCACCTGCAACAGCGGCAAGCCAGCCGGCACTTGCAATCCTTCACGCGACTCGACCACTGCCGCCACAGCCCCCTGGGCAAGCGCTTGTGCAAGAAAGTCATGTGCATCGAAACGTTCGCCACGCAAGGCAACGAACAGCTTTCCAGCAAGATTCTCACGCGTATCGGTACTCACCGACTGGAACTCGACATTGTCACCAATAACCCTGCCGCCGACAGCCTGTGCTGCTTCCTGCAGCCACATCATTGGCGTGACTCCTGTTGTTGACGATTCCATGCGGTCAAGGCCGCCACCGCATGATCGGCATCACTGAAATGGTGTTTTTGCCCCTGAATTTCCTGATAATCCTCATGCCCCTTGCCGGCGATCAGAACAACATCATTTACACCAGCCTGCAGCACGCATTCGCGAATTGCCTCTGCCCGATCAATAATGCATCGGGCACCGGACGCCCCCTGCGCCACTTGCGCCACGATCCCGGCAGGGCTTTCACTGCGCGGATTGTCACTGGTAATCACCACTTGATCAGCCAGGCGGGCAGCAACTTCGCCCATCAACGGACGCTTGCCCGGATCGCGATCGCCGCCGCAGCCGAACACGCAAATCAGACGCCCTTGCCGTGACCCTACCGTGTGTCTGAGTGCAAACAGGGTCTGTTCCAGTGCATCTGGCGTATGGGCGTAATCGACCACCACAAGCGGCTCGCCAATACCACCTAGCGTTTGCATGCGACCTTCGGGTGGGGTGAGGTCCCGCGCAGCTTCGATCGCCTGTTCGAAGCTGTAGCCGGACTGAATCAACACACCGATCACGGCCAGCAGGTTGGATACATTGAACTGCCCGACCAGCCCCACGGACATCTCGGCGCGTTGCCCGTCAAACAGCACGTTAAAACGCATTCCAACTGTCGTGGTGCGCAGATTCTCGGCAATCAGCATGTGGTGCGCAGGCGCAGCAGACGCATTGTCCGGAATCAGGCTGTAGCCCATGATTTGCAGGTTGGTGTTGGCAGCCAGACGACGAGCCTGCACGACCCCCATAAGATCGTCAAAATTCAGCACCACCGACTTCAGCCCGGGCATATCGAACAGCCGCGCTTTGGCTGCCGCATAGGCATCCATGGAATGGTGATAGTCAAGATGATCACGGGTCAGATTGGTAAACACCGCAATATCCATGCAGCAACCGCTCACCCGCCCCTGGTCCAGACCAATGGATGAAACCTCCATCGCAACAGCTTGCGCACCATCAGTCACAAACCTTGCCAGATCCTCCTGAAGAACAATGGCATCCGGTGTCGTATTGCCCGTGGTGTTCAGACGCCCGGGAAAACCAGAGCCCAGTGTGCCAATCACGGCACACTTGCGCCCCAGCTGATTGAAAGCGCGTGCCACCCACTGAGAAATTGAAGTTTTTCCATTCGTGCCGGTCACCCCCACCATCCACAACTTTCCGGATGGATTGCCAAACACTTCGTCGGCAATGTCACTGGCCAGCCAGCGCAAATTATCGACAGGCAGGTTGGGCAGCTGCATGGAACCATCCCACTCGAAACCTTCACGCTCCCACAACACCGCAGCCGCACCGCGACTGATAGCGTCGCGAATGTACAAACGACCATCACTGGCGTGACCCGGATAGGCCAGAAACACATCACCAGGCTGAACTGCACGAGAGTCAGCCGACACGCGCCGCAGGCTGCCCGCCTCGGCACGCAGCAACGCCATGATTGCGCCGGCCAGACTGGAGGTCACATATCCTCCTTCACTGGATTGACCTTCTGCTGCGCCACCTGCATCGGCACGATCGGAGCGTCCGGCTGAATACCCAGCGCCCGCAACGATCCGGCAACCACCTGCGAAAACACCGGGGCAGCCACATCCCCACCAAAGTGCTGCGCCCCGCCCGGTTCATCAATGGCCACAGCCACGATCAGGCGTGGATTTGACGCAGGGGCAAACCCGACGAAAGACGACAGGTACTTGTTGGTGTACTGCCCATTGACCAGTTTGTAAGCCGTACCCGTCTTACCCGCAACACGATACCCAGGCACCTGCGCGCGCACCGCGGTTCCGCCCGGCTGAGTCACGGTTTCCAGCATGGCCCGAACCTGGCGCGCCACTTCTGGACTGAACACCTGCTTGCCATGCAATGCAGGGGCTTCCACGCGGGTCAGAGACAGGGGGACCAATTCCCCGTCGCGTGCAAACACCATGTAGGCATGCGCAAGCTGCATCATGGTCACGGACACACCATGACCATAAGCCATGGTTGCCTGCTCGATCGGGCGCCAGGTTTTCCAGGGTCTCAGACGCCCCCCCACCTCGCCCGGAAAGCCCAACTTGAGTGGTTGACCGAATCCGAGCGTATCGTAGAGTTGCCACATGTGCTGCGGAGGGAATGCCAAAGCGATTTTTGCGGCACCTACATTCGAAGACTTCTGGATGACCTGCGCAACCGACATCATCCCGCCACCGCCATGCGAGTCACCGATGGTCGCCCCATCAATCGTCAGTTTGCCACCCTGGGTATCGATCATCGAGTCGGCACGAAAACGGCTCGACTCAAGCGCCATGGCGGCAATGAACGGTTTCATGGTCGAACCCGGCTCAAAGCTATCCGTCATAACCCGATTGCGCAACTGCTCACCGGAAAGGCCCTTGCGGTTATTCGGATTGAAAGTCGGGCTATTCACCAACGCAAGCACTTCGCCGGTCCTGGCGTCCAGCACTACCGCCGCGCCAGCCTTGGCCTTGTTTGTCTGCACAGCCTGCTTGAGCGCGCTGTAGGCCAGATACTGGATCTTTGCGTCAAGCGCCAACTGCACGTCACGTCCATCCTGTGGACGCTGCATGGTTTCGACGTCTTCAACAATCTGCCCACGCCGGTCCTGAATAACCCGACGCGACCCTGATTGACCCGTCAGATCCGAGTTGAAGGCCAACTCGATACCTTCCTGTCCGCGATCATCCACATTGGTGAAACCCACCAGATGCGACGCCATCTCACCACTCGGATAGTAGCGGCGGAACTCCTGCTGCGCCTGCACTCCAGGCAGCTTGAGAGCCAGCGCACGCTCGGCCAGATCCGGCGAAACGCCACGAGCCAGGAAAACATAATCCTTGCCGCTATCCAGTTTGCGCCGAACTTCGCGCGGATCAAGTTCAAGAGCTCGTGCCAGTTGAACCAGTTCGGCTGGCGATGCCTTGACCAGATCAGGAATCGCGAAAATCGACTTGACCGGTGTGCTGGTCGCCAATGTGTCGCCATGGCGGTCCGTGACCTTGCCGCGATTGGCAGGCAACTCGAGGGTTCGCGCATAGCGCGACTCGCCCTTGCGCTGCAGGAAGTCTTTATTGACCCCTTGCAGATACATCGCTCGCCCGACCAGTGTGCAGGAGCCCGCCAGCAGCAGGATCAGCACGAAACGGGCACGCCACTGCGGCAACCGGTCAGACAGCAACGGATTATGGTTAAAGGTGTAGGTCTTTTTCATCGACGCCCCTCCCTTGAGAGGTCCAGCGAAATCTGGGTATCCTTGCCCGGCACATCCATGCGCAATGCTTTGCGCGCAAGCTTCTCGACCGTGGGCAAAGCCGCCACGGCCTGTTGTTCGATATCCAGCCGGGTAAATTCTTCCTGCAAGGCACGGGTATGCGCCTGCTCGCGCTCAATCTCGGTCACCAGCCGGCGTGATTCGTGCTGCGAACTCACCACGCCCAGCGAACACGCGATCACGGCCAGAATGAGAACTGCTGTCATGCGGACCATGCGGCACCTCCACCAAAGACCGCAGCGCTACGTTCGGCCACACGCATGATGGCGCTGCGTGAGCGTGGATTGGCGCGCACTTCGCCCTCGCTCGGACGCACCGCATCACCAATCAGCTGCAGCGGAGGCTGGGGTCTGTCCACTTCGCGCACCGGCAAACCCCTGGGGAGCGCAGGCGCCTTCGCGTGATCACGCATGAAGCGCTTCACGATCCGGTCTTCCAGCGAATGGAAAGAAATCACCACCAGTCTTCCCCCGGTCTTCAATCGCTGCACTGCCAGCGGCAGGATCAGCGACAACTCCTCAAGCTCGCCGTTGACGCAAATCCGTAGAGCCTGGAAGGTACGCGTCGCCGGATGCTGCCCCGGCTCGCGTGTGCGGACGGTCGCCGCAACGATCTCGGCAAGCTGTCCTGTGGTAGCAACATTGCCCCCCTGCCGAGCAGTGTCAATCGCCTTTGCAATCGCGTAAGCAAACCGCTCATCTCCGTAATCCCTCAGCACGTTTGACATCTCGGCCACACTCGCGCGGGCCAGCCACTGCGCGGCGCTCTCGCCCCGCGTCGGATCCATGCGCATGTCCAGCGGCGCATCGAACCTGAAACTCATTCCCCGGCTCGGATCGTCCAGTTGTGGCGACGACACGCCCAGATCCATCAACACCCCATCCACTGCATCCACGCCCAGCGCATCCAGCGTGCTGGCAAACTCCGAGAACGGCTCATGCACCAGCGTCAGGCGCGGATCGTTCAGCGCCTTGCCAGCTTCGATCGCTCGCGGATCGCGATCAAACGCAATCAGCCGCCCCTGCGCACCCAGTGCTGCCAGAATCCGCCCGCTGTGTCCGCCGCGCCCGAAGGTCGCATCTACGTACACACCGTCCGGCCTGATTGCCAGGGCCTCCACTGCCTCGTTCAGAAGGACAGTGATGTGACTGAATTCGCCACTCACAGCGAAAGGTTTTCAAAACCGGCCGGCAGTGCGCCGCTGGCAAACAAGGCAGCCGCCTCATCCTGCTGCGTGTTCCACGCCTCTTCCGACCACAACTCGAAGCAACGGCCTTGCCCCACCAGACGTACTTGCTTGTCCAGCTTCGCAAAGCCACGCAATTCCGGCGCCACCAGGACCCGCCCCGCAGCATCCATTTCTTCATCCCGTGCATTGCCGACAAGCAGGCGCTTGAGCGCTGCAGCGCCCCGGTCCAGCCCCGGCGCCGCCAGGATCTGATCGCGGATCGGCTCCCAGGCCGGCCGCGGATAGACCAGCAGGCAGCCGTGCGGGTGCGCGGTCAGCACCAGATTGCCGCCGCACTGACTCATCAGGGCGTCACGATGCCGCGCCGGGATCGCCAAACGACCCTTCGCATCGAGACTCAGTGCAGCTGCACCCTGAAAAGACATTGATTCCCCTCTGAAACCCCGGGAAGCGGCGATGGATACGAGCACCACTTCAGCGCCCAGTTAATCCACTCTCACCCCTTTTATCCCACTTCGCTCCACTTTAGTTGCAAAGAACAGACCGGTCAAGCACGGCTGACGGAAAACCGGCGAGCGAACAAGGACTTGCGCACAAGCCTCCAGCCGGCCAGCAGGGGCCAACAAGATGAATGTCGTCAGGACTTGTCAGAAGGGAGTCGAAGAGCCGCCACTGGCGTGGCTTTACAGCACATGGCAGCGCAGATGGCCGCAGGGAGCGGCTGCGCGAGAAGGGGGTCTGGAGAGCGCCACCAGAGGCGGCTCTTCGAGAGGAGTGAAGCGAAGTGGGAAGTTCGCCGATAAGCCGGGTTCTGTCGCGCCGGCTTGCGCCGACGGGGCAGTCATTCCTCTGGGCCTTACGTTACCGCAAGGCTCTAGCAGCCTACCCGGGGGCTCTGCGGGCCACATCAACGCCCCCCTATTTGGCCTTGCCCCGGATGGGGTTTGCCAAGCCAGAACGTGTCACCACGTCTGCGGTGGGCTCTTACCCCACCATTTCAACCTTACCTGATCTCCTTGCGGAGCCATCGGCGGTATGTTTTCTGTTGCACTTTCCGTCGCCTTGGGTCTTTCGACTTATAGCGCCCGGCCGTTAGCCGGCATCCTGCCCTGCGGGGCCCGGACTTTCCTCCATGTACGCACGCGCACACAGCGACTGCCTGGCGAACTTCCCGCCACGATTATACGGGCAGGCCGGCCCGAGCCCGGATAAAACCTTGTGCCTTCATTTTCAGCAGAAAGTGCCGTAGACAGGAGGGAACAGAAATTACCTCCCGAGAACCGAGCATGATCAAGAAGATCCCTTCTGCCGATTTGCGTCTGGGCATGTATATCCATGAACTGGATTGTGACTGGCTGACCCACCCGTTTCTCAAGAACCAGTTCAAGCTCAACAGTGATGCCCAGATCGAAAAGATCGTTGAAACCGGCATTCACTACGTCTACATCGACACGGACAAGGGACTCGATGTCCCCGATGCGCCAACCGAAGACGAGGTACGCGAGACCCTGCAGCAGGAGATGATCGATCTGGTCACGGCCGAGCAGCCGATGATCATTCACGCCACGCGTGACGAAGAAATCCAGCGCGCCCACGCCATCAAGGGCCGCGCCCAGGCGCTGGTGCGCAACGTGATGGCCGATGCCCGCCTCGGGCGCGCAGTCGAAGCCGAACAGGTCGACCACGTAGTGGAAAGCATCACCGAATCCATCCTGCGCAACAGTGGCGCCATCGTCGGCCTGCTCACCATCAAGAACAAGGACGACTACACCTTTTTGCATTGCGTCAGCGTCTGCGCACTGCTTGTTGCCTTCTGCCGCACCCTCGGGCTGGATGCTGAAACCACGCGCCAGGCCGGCATGGGCGGTTTGTTGCACGACACCGGCAAGGCGCTGGTGCCGGATGAAGTGCTCAACAAACCCGGCAAGCTGACGGATGAAGAATTCGAGCTGATCAAGCGTCATCCGCGGGACGGCTATGAAATCCTGCTGAAATCCCCCGAAATCGGTCCGATCCCGCTGGACATCACTCTGCACCACCACGAGCGCATGGACGGCAACGGCTACCCTGATAAATTGCCGCCGGACAAGATCCAGCAACTGGTGCGCATGTCCTCCATCGTCGACGTGTATGACGCGATCACCGCTGACCGCTGCTACCACCGCGGCATTCCGGCCACCGACGCGCTGCGCAAGCTGCACGAATGGAGCAGCTTCCACTTCGACCCGAAACTGGTTCAGGCCTTCATCCGTTGCGTGGGCATCTACCCGGTCGGCGCACTGGTCAAGCTGGAGTCAGGGCGGCTGGGCATCGTGGTCGAACAGAACGACAGCAGCCTGCTTCAGCCGCGCCTGAAGGTCGTGTTCAACGCCAAGACCAATAACCGCGTCGAGCCTTACGATCTGGACCTGTCCAAACCCATGGGATCAGGCGGTGCAGATCGCATCCTCGGCCACGAAGACCCGGTCAAATGGAAGATCGACACTACGCCATTCATCAGCGCATGAGTCTCAGGCTTCCTGCGCAGCCAGCTGCCGGTCGCGCCGCAGGCGGAAGATCGTCACGCAACTGACGATGGTGATCACAACCTCCATCGCCGTGCCGCCAATCGAGCCGGTCAGGATGTTATTGGCCAGCCACAGCAGGGTGGCGACCAGCATGCCGTAACGCAGCTGCAGCCCCTCCAGGCGGAACATCGACACGGTCGCCACCGCAACCGCCAGCAGCGGCAGCACATTCCAGGCAGACTTGACCACAAAAAGACTCAGCAGCAGATTGGCCGCCAGCAACACCCCGGCCACCCACAGGGCCCGCGTCCGCATCGACAGCAGGTTGCGCGCCATCGACAGCCCCATGCTGGCTACGGCTGCCGGATTGCCCATCAGGTAGAAATGCACGGCGTAGAGAAAATTCTGCGCCGTCAGCCAGCGCTTGAAATGCCCGTCGTGCTTGCGTGAGAAGGTGACCATGCCGAGCAGGAACGTGGCATAGCCGAACAGTTGCGGCAGGGAAAATATGTCGGAGTACAAGGCGTTACGGCGAGAAAGGATGGCCTCCAGTCTCGCAGCAGAGCGCTCCCGGATCAATCCGGTGTGCTACGTAGGCAGCAAGGCCAATCCGCCTACGGCCCGACGGCCAAGGGCGTGAAGACGAGCTGGCCGTCCTTCTTCTCGAAGCTGCCAATAAGGCGGCCGGGCGGGATCACCGGCGGCGGCTCCTTGAATTTCTGCAACTGGCACTCCTCGGTCCCCAGCGCGTACCAGGTCGAGCCCTGCTGCGCAGCGTAGAGCATCGGGCGGACTTCATAGAGATCGACCTTCACCATCTCGGTCGTAGCCGAATCGACGGTGTAGCGGCGCTGACATTCCGGAAAGCGGGAAATCACGAAACGCTGCTCGACCGGCCCCACCCAGGCCAGATTCTGCTCGCGCACCAGCGCAATCGAGTGATCCTTGGTGTTGTCGATCACATAAGAAGCTGCGTTGTTTTCACAGCCAGCCAGCAGCAGCGCGCAGGGCGTTGCAAGGAGACACAGCAGCTTCTTCATCGATCCACTCCTTTTCAGGTCATTCGCCAGGCAATCGTCTCGCCCGCGCGCAATGGCACCAGCGGGTCACCGGGCAGATAGTCCAGCGTCGCCGGCACCTGCCAGGCATCCTTCACCAGCGTGATGCGCTCTGCGTTGCGCGGCACGCCATACCAGTCCGGCCCGTTGAAGCTGGCAAAGGCTTCCAGCCTGTCCAGCGAGCCGGCCGCCTCGAATGCCTCGGCATACAGTTCGATGCCCGCATTGGCCGTGTAACAGCCGGCGCACCCACAGGCGTTTTCCTTGGTGCTCTGCGCGTGCGGCGCCGAATCCGTGCCGAGGAAGAAACGCGGGTTGCCAGAAATGGCCGCTTCCACCAGCGCCCGGCGATGCGTCTCGCGCTTCAGGACAGGCAAGCAGTAATGATGCGGGCGGATGCCGCCCGCAAAGATCGCATTGCGGTTCAGCAGCAGGTGGTGCGCGGTAATCGTGGCCGCCACGTTGGGGCCAGCCTCGCTCACGTATTGCGCCGCTTCCCGCGTCGTGATGTGCTCGAACACCGTACGCAAACCCGGCAGTCTTTGCGCCAGAGGTGCCAGTACGCGATCAATGAACACGCGCTCGCGGTCAAAAACATCCACGTCAGCATGAGTCACCTCCCCGTGCACGCACAAGGCCAGACCGAGATCCTGCATGTGTTCCAGCACGGAATACCGCTTCTCGATCGACGTCACGCCGGCATCCGAATTGGTTGTGGCGCCCGCGGGATACAGCTTCACCGCATGAATGAAGCCACTCTCTTTGGCCCGTTTCAGCTCGTCAGCCGTCGTGTTGTCTGTCAGGTACAACGTCATCAGCGGCTCGAACTTGAGACCTTCGGGCACTGCAGCCAGGATGCGGGCGCGGTAGGCAGCGGCCTGCTCGACGGTCGTGACGGGCGGGCGCAGATTCGGCATGATCAGGGCACGACCAAAGTGGCGCGCAGCGTCGCCCACGGTAGTCGGCAGCGAAGCTCCATCGCGCAGATGAAGGTGCCAGTCGTCGGGGCGGGTAATGGTAATTTGCTGCATGAATGACTTCTTGTAACAAGGCGGTGGCCGGATTGTAGTGGAAGCCTGCCGGCACGGCACGGGGAACTCTGACGCAGATCAGTAGTCACATCCTGCACAACAAGCATTAACGCGCCTCTTCAAACATCCTCCACGAAGAAGGCCGCCCATAGCCGGTCTTCGGCACACACCCTTGCAAACCCTTGCCACATGCGGCTTTGCAAGCAGTCTTACCACAGCAAGAAAGGAGCCCTTCCATGGCGTCTCTGCTTGATCTGCATTTCTGGCCAGACTGGCCACTCGCGCTTGATCCGCTGGCCTGCTTCGGCCTCATCCTGTTCCTCGCCATCGCGCTGGGCGAGCTGGCCAAGCGCCTGCACCTGCCGCGCATCAGCGCCTACATCGCCACCGGGGTGCTGCTCAGCTTCGCCCGCAGCGAACCGACGCTGACCGGCCTGCTGCCCGCCGCCCACGTCGTCTTCGAGCTGGCGTTTGCCTTGATCCTGTTCGAGCTCGGCCAGCGCATCGACCTGGGCTGGCTGCGCCGCAACCCCTGGCTGCTCGCCTCCAGCCTTGCGGAATCGCTGCTGGCCTTTCTGGCGGTGGGCGCGCTGATGCTGCTGTTTGATCAGCCGCTGATCCTTGCCGTGATGATCGCCGCCCTGGCCGCCTCCACCGGCCCGGCCGTGGTGCTGGGGGTCACGCGTGACAGCACCTCGCGCGGTCAGGTCACCGATCGCCTGTGCCTGCTCAGCGCGCTGTCGAGCTGCTACGGCTTCGTCGTGCTCGGCGTGGCGTACGCCTGGCAGCACAGCGAAACAGCCGCCCCGCTGGCCACCGCCCTGCTCCATCCGCTCTATCTGATCGCCGGCTCTGCCGCGCTGGGCGGACTGACCGCCTGGCTGGTGCTGCGCCTGCTCGCGCGCATCCGCCCCGGCAACTACAGCCAGCCACTGGCCGCAGTGGGGCTGATCATCATCGCCGTGGCGCTGGCCAAGACGCTGGAACTGTCGGTCGTGATCAGTCTGCTGTTTGCAGGCATCCTCAGCCGCAGCCTGGATCGCCAGCACCGCCTGCAGCCGATGGACTTCGGCCTGCTCTCGCGCCTCGCCCTGATCGTGGTGTTCGTCGCCACCGGCTCGCTGCTGGAGCCCAGCCAGTTCGTGGCGGCCCTGTTGCCTGCCGTCGGCCTGCTGGCGGCCCGCGCGCTGGGCAAGGGAATCGGCGTATTCCTGTTTGCGCGCCCCAGCGGGCTGTCACTGCGCAAGGCTTCGCTGCTGACCATCGGTTTGCTGCCCATGTCCGGCGCGGCCCTGCTGTGGGTTGAGCGCACGGCGGCAATCTGGCCCGAGCTGGGTGCCCAGCTTGCCGCCATCGTGCTGACGGCCCTGCTGATCATGGAATTCCTCGCCCCGCCTGCGCTGCAGTTTGCCCTGCGCCGCGCCAACGAGACCGGAGATACGCAATGACTGACACCTCACTCGAATTCACCCAATCGGCCGCGCTCTCGCTGGGCGTGGAACTGGAGCTGCAGATCATCAGCCGGCTGGATGGCGACCTCACCGGCGGCGCTACCGAGCTGCTGGCGCTGATCGAGCGCAAGAAGCACCGCGGCGACTTCAAGCCAGAAATGACCGAGAGCATGATCGAAGTCAGCACCGGCGTGCATCACGACGCGACCGAGCTGGGCGAAGAGTTGCTCGACGTGCGCCAGACCCTGCTCGCCGCCGCCGACAAGCTGAACCTGCTGATCAGCGGCGGCGGCGCGCATCCCTTCCAGCACTGGGCGGAGCGCAAGATTTTCGACAAGCCGCGCTTCCATCAGCTGGGCGAGCTGTATGGCTATCTCGCCAAGCAATTCACCGTATTCGGCCAGCACATCCACGTGGGCTGCCCGAACGGCGACGAAGCCATCTTCCTGCTCCACGGCCTGTCCCGCTTCCTGCCGCACTTCATCGCCCTGTCCGCCGCCTCGCCCTATTACCAAGGCGTGGACACAGCCTTCGAGTCCTCGCGCCTGAACGCCATCTCGGCCTTCCCGCTCTCGGGCCGGGCTCCGCTGGTGAAACGCTGGAGCGAATTCGTCAGCTATTACGACGAGATGAAGAGCTTCGGCGTGGTCGAAAGCATGAAGGATTTCTACTGGGACATCCGCCCCAAGCCGGAATTCGGCACGGTCGAAATCCGCATCTGCGACACCCCGCTGACCATTCAGCGCGCCACCGAACTCGCCGCCTACGCCCAGACGGTGTGCCGCTACCTGCTGGTCGAGCGCCCCTTCCTGATCGATGAATCGCTGTACGCGGTCTACACCTTCAACCGCTTCCAGGCCGCGCGTTTCGGTTTCGACGGCGGGCTGATCGACCCGGCCAGCAAGCAGAAAGCGCTGCTGCGTGAAGACTTCCTCGCCACGCTCGACAAGCTGATGCCGCACGCAGCCGAGCTGGGCACCAGCACTCACCTGCTGCGCCTGCGCAAAATTGCCGAACAGGGCAACGACACCCGCTGGATGCGCGACACTTATGCCCGCTCCGGCAGCTTGCCCGATCTGGTGTGGGAGCAGGCCCGGCTATGGCGCGACAGTCAGTAAATCCAGCTCCAGACAGAGACGAAACGCGAAGACGAGCCGACGACAGTGCTAAAGCACGGCAAGGCAAAGTCGACAAAGTGTCGTCTCTGTCTGGATCTGGAAAAAACCAGCCGCTGCGCATCGGGCTGTCAGCACGGCTGATGCACCGGCCGCCGCTGGAGCTCGGCTTTCGCGGCAAGACCCTGCAATACCTGGAGCAATCCATCGCCCACTGGATTCTCTCGGAAGGCGCGCTCGCCTTCATGCTGCCCACGCTGGAGAGCGGCGGCGGCCTGCACCGCAGCGCCGTACACATCCGCGATTACGTCCGCGCCATCGACGGCCTGGTGCTGCAAGGCGGCATGGACGTCAGCCCGGAAAGCTACGGCGAATCCGCCCTGCGCCCGGAGTGGGCCGGCGACCGCGTGCGCGACTTGTACGAGCTGGACCTGATCTGGGAATGCATCTTCCAGGGCAAGCCGGTGCTGGGCGTATGCCGCGGCTGCCAGCTGCTCAACGTCGCCTTTGGCGGCAGCCTGCATCAGGACATTCTCAGCCAGATCCCCGGCGCCATCGCCCACGTCGACGCCGAAGCCTACGACGCCCACACCCACCCGGTGCGCTTTGCCGACGAGTCGCTGCTGGCGCGCCTCTACCCGCACAGCGACGGGCAGGCGCGCATCTCCAGCATCCACCACCAGGCCATCAACCGGCTCGGCAACAGCCTTGTGATCGAAGCGCACTCCAGCGTCGACGGCATCGTCGAAGCCATCCGCTGGCAAGGCAACAGCTTCGTCTACGGCGTGCAGTGGCATCCGGAATTCCACGCCCCGGCCGACAACCAACTGCTCGACAGCAGTCCGCTGCTGCGCGAATTCCTGCGCCAGGCCACCAGCGCCAGACAGCAACCCGCCTGAAGAGCCGCATGCAGCGGACTTCTTCAGCACGCCATGCTGAAGACCGAACCCATATGCGAGCTGCGGGACTGGCATGCTGAAGACGCCCGCCGAAAGCGGCTCCCAGGCCACTCTCCACGCCTTTCCGCGTGCGCACCCGTTTGGGCAGGGCCAAAGGTTTCAGGTTTGCATCCGACCACCCGATACCTGAAATGCGGGTCTTTGCTCCGACCTGAATCGTCGCACCCGCCGCCAGCGGGAGGAACAGAAAGGATCGTCATCATGAACTTCCGCTCCATCCGGATTCGCCTGCTGACCATGATGGCGATCCTGGCGCTCGGCTTTGCTTTCTACCTCGCCCGCGAAATCGGCGTGAACTACCTCGCCATGCAGGAAAACCGGCACATCGCCGTCATCAGCGAAGTCGCGATTGCAGACAGTGCGCTGGTCCATGAGCTGCAGAAGGAGCGCGGCCTGTCTGCCGGTTTCATCGGCAGCAAGGGGCAACAGTTCCGCAGCGAGCTGGACGCCCAGCGCAAGGAAACCGACCAGCGGGTCAAGGCACTCGATGCTGCCATCAAATCCGGTGAAGCCTCGCTTCCGGAGAGTTTCCGCGAGCAACTGGGCAATGCGGCCCGGCATCTCGGCCAGCTCGACACCAGTCGCGCAGCCATCAGCGCGCTGACCCTGCCGGGACCTGACTCCTTTGCGTTCTTCACCCGGGCCATCGAGCTGGACCTGCTCGCCATCACCAGCGTCACGCCGCAGCTGAGCAACGCAGCCATCATGCGCCGCTTCATGGCCTACACCATGTTCCTGCAAGCCAAGGAGCAGGCCGGGCGCGAGCGCGCCACCCTGAACACGGCCTTTACCGCCGACAAGCCCTTTGATCTGGCGCTGCTGCGCCGCCTGGCCGGCATCGTCGCCAATCAGGACACCTACCTGGCCGATTTCACGAGTCTTGCAAGCCGTGACGACATTGCCGCACTGGAGCAGCTGCTTGCCGCCCCGCCTGCCCAGGAATCCGTCGAAATGCGCAACACAGCCCTGAGCAAAGCCGCAGAGGGCGGATACGGTATTGCCCCCGCAAACTGGTTTGCCACCATCACGCGGAAAATCGACGCCATGAAAACGCTGGAGGACCAGCTGGCCCAAGGCACCATCGCTGCAACAGAGGCGCTGCAGGGGGCATCCCGCAATGCACTGCTCGCCGCGGTGCTGCTGGGTATGCTGGCTTGCGCGCTTGCGGTGGTGTTCGCACGCCTGCTCTTCTGCATGCTTCGCGACGTGCAGCAGATTACCGACTCCGCCCTGCAGATCGCAGAAGGAGATCTCAGCCCAAGCGTCACCGTCGACCGCCACGACGAAATCGGTGACCTGCAGGGCGCGATTGCACGCACCATTACCAACCTCACCGGCATCATCGGTGAAGTCCACGCGGCAACCGACAACCTGAGCAACGCCGCTGCCCAGGTATCAGCCACCGCCCAGTCACTGGCCCAGTCCTCGTCGGCGCAAGCCAGCGGGGTGGAGCAGACCACGGCTTCCATGGAGCAGATGGGTGCTTCGATCGACCATAACGCCGATAACGCCCGCATGACTGACAACATGGCGGCACAAGCGGTCCGCGAAGCTCAGGAAACCGGTGCAGCGGTCACACAGACGGTCGAGCACATGCGCAGCATCGCCAGCAAGATCGGCATCATTGACGACATCGCCTACCAGACCAATCTCCTGGCACTGAACGCTGCGATTGAGGCGGCGCGCGCGGGGGCTCACGGCAAAGGCTTCGCCGTGGTGGCCGCCGAGGTTCGCAAGCTTGCGGAACGCTCGCAGGTAGCGGCGCGGGAAATCGACGAGCTCTCCGCCTCGTCTGTCCGGCAGGCCGAAGGGGCGCTGCAACGACTGAGCGCGATGGTGCCCAGCATCAACAGCACCTCGGGACTGGTGCAGCAGATCGTCACGGCCTCCGCCGAGCAATCAAGTGGAGTGGGACAGATCAATCAGGCCATGGGGCTGCTCAGCAACGCCACCCAGCAGAATGCGGCGGCATCCGAACAACTCGCGGCCACCGCCGAAGAGTTGGGGGCGCAGGCGCAGCAGCTGCAACAGACCATGACCTTCTTCAGTCTGGATGGCAGCCGGCAGCCTCGCTCACGAGCTCGTGCCTGAAACCCGCATACAACGGACCTCTGCAGCACGGCCTGCTGCGGAGCCGCACCGAGCGCAGATTTCCGGCAACACCTGCTGAAGAAGCCCGCCACATGCGGCTTTACAGCCACATGCCGAAAGAAAAGCTCAGCGCGTCGCCACCCGTGCGAAAATCCGGACTCGCGCCGCCCGGCGCCCACCTCCCTGCCAGACCCGCATCGTCATGAGCATCGAAATCTCCAAGGAATCCCGCGAGCAACTCATCGCCTCCATCCAGCGCTACTTCAAGGAGAACATGGACGAGCCGATCGGCAACCTCGCCGCCGGAGCACTCCTCGGCTTCTTCATCGACGAACTCGCCCCGCTCGCCTACAACCAGGCCGTCGCCGATGTGCAACAACGCCTGCAGGCCCGCGTCGCGGAAATCGACATGGAAGTCTATGCCGACGAATTCCAGTACTGGGGCAAACAGGCGCCGGGGCGCAAGAAGAAATAAGCACCGCCTGAAGAGCCGCCAGCAGCGTGCTTCTTCAGCAGGTCCGCCCGCCTCAGTCCAGCAGCGCCACCGCCTTCACCTGCGCCCACACGCCCTGCCCCACGGCCAGCCCGAGCTGCTCGGCCGCACGCCGGGTGATACGCGCCAGCAGCGGCACGCCGCCGGCCTGCAAACCGACCAGACATTGCGCCGGGTCTTCGGCGGGTGCGATGCCGGTGATCTGGCAGGCGAAACGGTTCTGGATGCTGGAGGCGTTGTCGCCGCTCATGGCGATGCTGATATCGCGCGCAAGAATGCGTACGCGCACCGCCTGGCCTTCGCGCAAAGGGCGCTGCGAGACATGGATGTCGCCACCAGCAAAGCGCAAGCGGGTCAGGTGCCAGGCGGGGTCATGATCCAGCACTTCGGCCGCAATCACAACGCTGGCATCCTGATCGCGCGCCAGCGGCGAATCGAGGCGTGACAGGGCTTCGTCCAGCGGTGCGCTGGTGACCACCTGCCCTCGCTCCAGCAAGACCAGGTGATCCGCCAGCCGCGCGGCCTCTTCAATCTGGTGCGTCACGTAAAGCACGGGAATTTCGAGCTCGTCATGCAGGCGCTCCAGGTAGGGCAGGATTTCCTGCTTGCGGGCGGCATCCAGCGCAGAGAGCGGTTCATCCATCAGCAACAGGCGTGGCCGCGTGAGCAAGGCGCGGGCAATCGCCACACGCTGGCGTTCGCCGCCGGACAGGCCATCGGGTTTGCGGGTCAGCAGATGTTCGATACCGAAGCGCTGCGCCATGGCGCGGATTTCGTCCTCACGCGCCGCCCCCGTCGCGCGTTTCATGCCGAAGGCGAGATTGCCCCGCACATCCAGATGCGAAAACAGGCTGGCTTCCTGGAACACGTAGCCGATCTCGCGCTGCCAGGTCGGCACAAAGACCTTGTCATCCTGCCAGCGGCTTCCGTTAACTTCGATGCGCGCCTGCCCGGCCCGCTCCAGCCCGGCGACGCAGCGCAGCAGCGTGGTCTTGCCCGAACCGGAGTGGCCGAACAGGACGGTGACGCCGCGCCCCGGCAATTGCAGGTCGACATCCAGCGTGAAGCCGGGGAAAGCATGTTGAACGCGCAGACTGATAGCGCTCATGCGGCCTTCCTCCGCGCATCCGGGTTCAGGGTGTAGAGCAGCAGGAGCACGGCAAACGAGAAGGCCACCATGCCCCCCGCCAGCCAGTGGGCCTGGGCGTATTCAAGCGCTTCTACGCGATCGAATATCTGCACCGAAATCACCCGGGTAACACCGGGAATGTTGCCGCCTATCATCAGCACCACCCCGAACTCGCCCACCGTGTGCGCGAAGCCCAGCACCGCAGCAGTCAGGAATCCCGGCCGGGCCAGCGGTACGACCACCGACCAGAACGTATCCCACGGCCGCGCACGCAGGGTCGCCGCCACTTCCAGCGGGCGCGGGCCGATGGCCTCAATGGCGTTCTGGATCGGTTGCACCACGAAGGGCAGCGAATAGAACGTGGAGGCCACCACCAGACCGGTAAAGGTGAACGGCAGGAGACCAATGCCCAGCGCCTGGGTGAGTTGTCCGACCGGGCCATGCGGCCCCAGCACGAGCAGCAGGTAAAAGCCCAGGACGGTGGGAGGCAGCACCAGCGGCATGGACACCAGCGCACTGACCGCACCACGCAGACGCGAGTGCGTGCGCGCCAGCCACCAGGCCAGCGGCGTGCCGAGAATCAGCAACAGCACGGTAACGGTGCTGGCAAGTTTGAGGGTCAGCCAGATGGCAGACCAGTCCTGGGAATCAGGTAGCAGCATGCGGCCCGGGAATCATCAGAATTCGTAACCGTAGGATTTGATCACAGCTTTGGCTTTGTCGCCCTGCAGATATTTCAGCAGCGCCTCGGCGGCAGGTTTGCCTGCACCGTTGGCAAGCAGGATGGCGTCCTGACGGATCGGCGCATAGTCAGCCTGGGGCACGATCCAGGCAGAGCCGCTTTTCAGCGCACCATCCTGCCACACCTGCGAGAGTGCCACGAAGCCCAGTTCGGCATTGCCCGTGCTGACAAACTGGAAGGCTTGCGAGATGTTTTCACCCTGCACGATCTTTGGCTGCACCGCATCGAACACGCCCAGTTTTTTCAGAACCTCAACGCCCGCTGCGCCATAGGGCGCTGTCTTGGGGTTCGCCAGCGAGAGCTTGGCGTAATCCCCTTTCTTCAACACTTCTCCCTTGGCATCGACGAAGCCGGGCTTGGCACTCCACAGCACCAGCTTGCCGATCGCATAGGTAAAGCGGCTGCCTTTCACGCCCGCACCTTCGGCTTCGAGCTTGGCAGGGGTTTCATCATCAGCCGAGAGGAAGACCTCGAACGGTGCGCCGTTCTTGATCTGGGCGTAGAAAGCACCGGTCGCCCCCGTGGAGACCAGCGCCTTGTGGCCGGTGTCTTTCTCGAACTCCGCCGCAATCTTCTGCATCGGCGCGGTGAAATTGGCGGCGACGGCGACTTTCACTTCGTCGGCGAACGCAGGAGCGGCCAGACCGGCCAGCAGGAACAGGGAGAAGAGCTTTTTCATGACAGACATCCTTTTCTTTTCGGGGAATGAAACTAACAAGAGCGCTCAATCAAATGCACAAAGCATCACGCTGGACGCCTTGAACAACGCACAGGCACGGCTGCCTTCGCGCAGATCCAGTTCAGAGAGGGATTCACGCGTGATGATCGCGCTGACCGTGCGCCCGGTCGGCAGCGCCAGCACCACATCCACGGCCACAGGCCCTTCGTGGATGCGGATGACGTCACCCCACAACTGATTACGCGCGGAAATACGCACGCTTTCGTCGGTGAGCAGAATGACCGCCGATGAATTCACCCAGGCATGCAGCTCACGGCCGATATTCAGACGCATCTGCTCGGCACCCTCGCGCGAAACCTGTGCCACGATTTCGTTGTGGCCATCAAAGCGGATGCCCACTTCAAAAGTCACCTCGCCCGCGCGCAGGGTGGTGACCGGGCCGATGAACTGATTACGCGCACTGGTCGTCACACCCACGCTGCGCATCAGGCGGCGCAGGGCCTGCGGATCGGCCGTCTCCGTGCCGGCAAGGCTGGCGGTGACGCGGTCCAGCGCCAGTTGATACTCGGCCTCCATGGCCCGGTACAGACTCACCACGCGCTTGCCGTAGTCGGTCAGCAAGGTGCCGCCGCCATGCCGCCCACCCACCGCGCGCTCCACCAGCGGCTGTTCGGCCAGATTGTTCATCGCGTCGACCGCATCCCAGGCCGCCTTGTAGGAGAGCGGCACGTCCTTGGCGGCTTGCGAGATAGAGCCACAGCGCTCGATCGCCTCCAGCAGGCGGATGCGCGTATCCCCGAGAAAGCTGCCGGCATCCAGATCCACGCCAAAGCGCCCGATCATCCTGTGTGCTTTCATTGCATGCGTTCCTTTGTCATTCGTTTCGTTATATCTTTGCATACATACCGACTTTCATCAAAAAAGGCCGGCTGGCCGTGAATTTCCGGCAAGCGCTGTGGTTGAAGCATCTCGCAAGCAGCCCCACCATTTGCATCGCGCGCTCGCTGCGCACTCCCTCTCACCACACAAGGCAGAACATCATGAAAATCAGCGCACGCAATGTATTCGAAGGCACGATCAGCGCACTCTCCAGCGGCCCGGTCAGTGCCGAAGTGGAAGTCAGCACCGCCGGTGGCGACAAGCTCGTCGCCACGATTACCCAGGGCAGTGTTGCCTCGCTGGGGCTGACTGTCGGCAAACCCGTCGTCGCCCTGATCAAGGCCAGCAACGTGATGGTGATGACCGACGCGACCGGTGTGAAACTCTCGGCGCGCAACTGCCTCGCTGGTACGGTAAAGAAACTGGTGCAAGGCCCGGTCAGTGCTGAGGTGATCATCGCCCTGCCCGGCGGCGCAGAAGTCTTCGCCAGCATCACCCGCGACGCCACCACGGAACTGGGTATCAAGGAAGGCGCTCCGGCGACCGCCGTGATCAAGGCTTCGTCGGTAATCATCGGCGTCAAGAGCTGAGCGCTTTGGCGTGATGTCCCGCCGGCCCGTCCGGCGGATAACACGTCCTCTGCTAACTGGCTTCGTCATGTTGTTCACGTCCAGTCAGCGCGGCATTTCATCCGCAAACGAAAAGAAGGATTGATGCTGCGGGCAGTCCTCGCCATGCGTGATGCGGCGATGGATCAGCCAGCGCCCGTCGACGAGTCGCCAGGCCACCAGATGCTCGCCATAGGTGGGCGCAAGGAAGTAAGTCTCGTCATCGTCTGAACGTACATCCGTGAGCACGAAGTAGTGTTCGCAGTAACAGGGCGAATCTTCGCCTTCGTGCTCGTGGCCGAGTACCCGCTCCGAAAAAATCTCGTAGTCGCGAAACCGCGAAAAGACCTTGGGCTCAACAACACTGGCCGCCCACTCGCGGGGCAACACGCTGCGCCAATCCGGCAGATCCTCTTTGCCATGACAGCGCCTCCGGTGCGGTGCTGCGCAACGCTGACTGGAAACATTCAAGTCGTGCATGGTGTTCTCCCTTCCGGAGCTTCCGGATTCGCTATGTTTGATCGTATATAGCGAATTGCATGCCAGAAAAGGAAAGGCCGATTGTTTTCAGAGCCGGGTAAAAATGACTTTCACGTCGCGCGGCGGCGCGAAATAAGGCGCGGAGCTGACCAGAAAATCCGCACCAGCGCTGGCGTAAGCCACGGCATTCTCCAGCGTCACACCGCCTGCCGGAGCCAGCAAGGCGCTGCATCCGTGCGCCGCAAGGGCCGTCTTGCACTCACTCAAGGCGGCCGGGCTGATCACTCAGACTGATTCGCATGGCATCAGATTTCCGGTCCGAAACAGGCCGGATGATCGACACAGACGCCACAGCTGGGTGATTTGCAGATCGGCACCCCGGCTTGCTGGCAAAGCTGGCGGTAGAAAAACTTCTTCCATTTCATGTCATCCACGTTCAGGGCGGCGAGAGTTGGAAAGCGTTCGCGCAGGATGGCGTTGAGCTCGCGCCGCGAGGGCAGGCCCATGTCCTGCCACAGGTGATTGTCACGCTGGGCTGCAGTGGCAATCGCAGCAGCCAGCCAGATGCTCATCTGGTCCAGCGGCGCAGCATGCTCGACAAGCAGCTCGAACAGTTCATCGAATTCATCGACGCCTGGCGCGGGGGCGCTGCCGTTATCCAGCATCACTCCGTCCAGGCAAACCATACGCAGGATGGAAAACGAAGCAGGCCCAAGACCGCGAATCATGGGGCTCGCCCCCACGCGCCGTGATTCGGCCACCATGCAGGCAATGACGAGTTGCGCCAAGGGTGGGCGGGCGGCAATCAGACGTGACAGGGCTGGCTCGGGTGCGTTCATCGCAAAGTCCTCCTGCCCGAATCCTTGCAAAGACCAGGCCATGCCTGCAGAGCCGCTCTGGGCGCGGCTCTTCAGGCATGCTTCAGGAACGGACTTGTCTCAATTTGTCGGACAGGCGACAAATTGACTCTCAGTACCTTGAACGCTCCCAGCGCCCGCGCTCCGGCTCGCGTTCCCGTGGCGACGGCTCCCGACGCTGCGGACCGGCACTGGCGCGGGGTGGCGGCGCGCTGAAGCGTGGCTCGTGATCGTGATCGCGGTATGCCGGCGCCAGAGGCCGATAGCCCGGCTCATCCCAATCCCGCCGACGATGGTAAGGCCCATCGGCCACCGGGTAAGCCACGCAGCCCTGCAGCACCAGGATGCCACACAGAAAACCCGCAAATTTCCAGACAGTTGCTTGCATTTTTGTTCTCCACCGGGACGCCCCGTCGCTGCCTGCAGCGTGGCAGAACAGGCTGACGCCGGCCTGACGACAGGCTGAACAAGGCCTGATCTGTGTCCTTGCCAACATTTTGTAGGGTTCGCCACAGACCGTATCAGCACCAATCCTCATGCAGATCAAGGCCTTGCGTACAGGCACAGGCTTTGCGACAGGCAGTCTGACCATCAATGGGATTGCGCCGTGAAAGCCTCCGAAATCACCGCTCTGCAAAACGAACCCGCCTGCTCCCACAACAAGGAGGAAAAGGCGGGATGCGCGCGCCCTAAGCCGGGCGCCACCGCCGGCGGCTGTGTGTTCGATGGCGCGCAGATCGCGTTGCTGCCAGTGGCCGACGTCGCTCACATCGTGCACGGCCCGATCGGCTGCTCCGGCAGCTCCTGGGATAACCGCGGCACACGCTCCTCCGGGCCGACCCTGTATCGCATCGGCATGACGACCGACCTGACTGAACAGGATGTGATCATGGGCCGCGGCGAGAAGCGTCTGTTCCATGCCATCAAGCAGGCCATCGACGAACATGCGCCGGCTGCCGTATTCGTCTACACCACCTGTGTCACTGCCGTGATCGGCGACGACACGGCGGCCGTGTGCAAGGCCGCCGAGGCGCGCTGGGGCGTGCCGGTGGTGCCCGTCGATTGCGCCGGTTTCTACGGCAGCAAGAATCTGGGCAACCGCATTGCCGGCGAAACCATGCTCAAACATGTGATCGGCACGCGCGAACCAGACCCGGCGCCTTACATCCCCGGCATGCGCGTGCATGATGTGAACCTGATCGGCGAATACAACATCGCCGGTGAATTCTGGAACGTCGCGCCGCTTTTCGATGAGCTGGGCCTGCGCATCATCGGCTCGCTATCCGGTGACGCACGCTATCGCGAAATTCAGACCATGCATCGCGCCGAAGCAAGCATGGTGGTATGCGCCAAGGCACTGCTCAACGTGGCGCGCAAGCTCAATGAAAAATGGCAGGTCCCCTTCTTCGAGGGCAGCTTCTACGGCGTGATGGATACCTCACAGGCGCTACGCGATTTCGCCAGCCTGCTCCACGACGGCGATCTCGCAGAGCGCACCGAAGCCCTGATCGCCCGCGAGGAAGCTTGGATCAAAGCCGCGCTGCAGCCCTGGCGCGAGCGCCTCGCCGGCAAGCGGGTGCTGCTCTACACCGGCGGGGTGAAATCCTGGTCCATCGTCTCGGCCCTGCAGGATCTGGGCATGACCGTGGTGGCCACCGGCACCAAGAAGTCGACAGCGGAAGACAAGGCGCGCATCCGCGAGCTGATGGGTGAAGACACCCTGATGATCGACGAAGGCAGCCCGAAGGCATTGCTCGGCGCCTACAAGGATCTGCGAGCGGACATTCTCATCGCCGGTGGCCGCAATCTCTACACCGCGCTGAAGGCGCGCATCCCCTTCCTCGATATCAATCAGGAACGCGAGTTCGGCTACGCCGGCTACCGCGGCATGCTGGAGCTGGCCCGGCAACTTGCCCTCTCCATGGAAAGCCCGGTGTGGGAGGCCGTGCGCAAGCCTGCGCCCTGGGCAAAATCGAAACAGGCCGGCACGCCAGTGGGGCTCAGCCATGACTGAAATCATCAAACGCAGCAAGGCACTGTCGGTCAATCCGCTCAAGGCCAGCTCCACGCTGGGCGCTTCGCTGGCCTTCCTCGGCCTGCGCCGGGCGATCCCGATGATGCACGGCTCGCAGGGCTGTACTGCCTTTGGCAAGGTCTTTTTCGTGCGCCATTTCCGCGAACCGATCCCGCTGCAGACCACCGCCATGGATCACGTCGCCACGGTGATGAGCTCGGACGAAAACGTCATCGAAGGCCTGCGCACCCTGTGCGAGAAAAGCCAGCCAGACGTCATCGGGCTACCCACCACCGGTCTGTCCGAAACCCAAGGCACGGATATCGCGCGGCTGGTACGCCAATTCCGCGAGCAGTATCCGCAATTCGAATCAGTCAGCATCGTGCCGGTGAATACGCCGGATTACATCGGCAGCCTGGAAAGCGGTTTTGCTCAGGCGGTGGAAGCGATCATCGAGGCGCTGGTGCCGGTCTCCAGTTGCGTCGGCCGCCGCCGTCGACAGGTCAATGTGCTGGCCAACGCTTCACTCACGCCTGGCGATATCGACGCCATCCGCGACTGGATCGAAGCCTTCGGCCTGCGTGCCGTGGTGCTGCCGGACATCGGCGACTCGCTTGATGGCCACCTGATCGACGCCGAGCACACACCGCTGACGCTCGGCGGCACCCCGCGCGAGGAAATCGCGGCGATGGGCGAGTCGATTGCCACGCTGGTCATCGGCGCCTCGCTGAACAAGGCGGCCGATGTACTGCGCACGCGCACTGGCGTACCGGATTACCGCTTCGACCACCTGATGGGACTGGATAGCTGCGATAGCTTCACCGAAATCCTGGCCGAGCTGGCCGGCGTGGCGGTTCCGGCGAAGATTGAACGCCAGCGCGCCCAGCTGCAGGACGCAATGGTGGACACACACTTCATGACCGGTTTTCTGCGCGTGGCCCTTGCCGCCGAACCCGACCTGCTTGCCGGTCTGTGTGCCCTGCTTGGCGGCTGTGGTGCGGAAGTCGTCGCGGCAGCCACGCCAATTAATGCTGATGTCCTCAAGCGTTTGCCTATCGCTCAAGTTCACATCGGCGACCTGCAGGATCTGGAGCAGGCCGCACGCGCCCATCTCGCCCAGTTGCTGATCGGCAGCTCGCACGCCGTGCAGAGCGCCCAGCGCCTGGAGATTCCCCTGCTGCGCGCGGGCTTCCCGCTGTATGACCGGCTTGGCGATTTCGCCCGGCCGTGGGTGGGCTATCGCGCTGCGCGCCAGGCCCTGTTCGACATCGCCAATCTCGTCCTGGAGCATCACCATGACACTCCCGCCTATCGCTCCGTTTTCTGGTCTGGCGGCCCCCGCGAGCGCGAAGAATCCGCCTCCTTCTCCGCTTCGCAAGCTCACGCTGGCCTGGTCCGCCACTGACCCTGAGCCGGGCACGCTACCGCCCGCTTTGAAAGTGGCTTTTGCGAGCCGCGACCGCGTGCACGTTGATCAGCACTTCGGCGCCGCAGAGGGTTTCGTCCTCTACACGGTCGACGCCGAGCGTGCCCGGCTGGCCGGTGTGCTGGAGTTCGCGGCAGAAGCCATGGATGGCAACGAGAACAAGCTGGCAGAAAAGATTTCCGCTCTGGCAGGCTGCGCCGCCGTCTATTGCCTCGCCGTCGGCGGCTCGGCCGTGCGCCAGTTGCTCGCCGCCGGCATCCAGCCGATGAAGCTGGACGAAGCCGAAGCCATCGAGCCCATCCTGCAGGCCATCAGTTGCGGCGTGCGTGAAGGCGGCGTCACCTGGATCGACAAGGCCCTGCGCCAACACGCCGATGACGGCCGCTTCGAGCGCATGGCCGAGGAAGGGTGGCAGGAATGATCGAACGCCAGGGCAGGATCATCGCCATCCACGCAAATCACATGGAGCTCGCCGTGCAGCCCGAAGCCGCCTGTTCGGCCTGCGGCGCTCGTCAGGCCTGTCAGGGGGAGAAAAACCGCACCGTGCTGAGCCTGCCCCTGCAACCCGGCCTCGCGGCAGGCGATCAAGTCGCCCTGAGCATGGAGGCCGGCACACTGACACGCTCGGCCCTTCTGGCCTACCTGTTGCCGGCCATCACCCTGATCCTGGGTGCGCAGCTCGGAGATTGGATCGGCCGGAGCAACGTCTTCGCCATGAGCGGCGCCGCGCTTGGCCTGGCGGCCGGCCTGCTCGCCGCACGGCTACTGGCGGGCTTCTTCAGCCATGTCGAGCTGCAGCCCAATGTACACGCTTGTTTTCAGACCCCCACCCTTCGGAGCCCCGCACCATGAGCACGACCGACCCGCTTTTCGACACCGATTTCATGAAGGAAATGCTGCGCCAGGTGCGCGCACTGGACAGCTACGGCGTCTATGACGGCAAATCAGCCGAGCAATTGCTGGCCCCCTATGTGCTGAGCAAGGAGGCGCGCGCGGCCATCCCCATCCTGGGCGACCCGGACGCCGTCACCCTGTCGCGCGTACGCGCCTTCTACAACGCCATCGCCGTACTGGTCGAAAAAGAGTGCGGACAGATGGCCGTGCCGCTGGTGCATCTGTCGCACGAAGGCTTCGGACGCGTGCTGATCACGGTGGGCAAGCTCGTCGTACTGGACCGTGCATTGCGCGATGCGCACCGCTTCGGCTTCGAGAGCTTCTCGAAGATGAAGACGGAGGCCGACAAGCAGCTCGGTCTGGCCATCGAAATCGTTGGCCGCTACGCCGAAGTCGCCGGACTCTGAGGAGCACGGTCATGGACGAAGTGGCCCTGCGCGAACTGGACAAGGACGTCAAACGCCTGAAGCGGATCGCCTCGGAATGGGCAGGTCAGCTTCACGATCTGGTCGAAGACCGCCTGCCTGCGGCGTTTGAAGAAATTCCCGGAATATCCAAAAGCACTTACGAAGCCTGCAAGGCCTGGGCTGATGCAAACGCGCGTCTGCTCCATGCCCAGCGGGACGCCACACCCACCGAGACACCCTGATTCATCGACTTTCAACTCCCTGCTTATCACTCATATCTGGAGCTTTATCATGGCTGAAATCACCGGCATCACCCGTGGGGGCACGACCTGGACCCCCGAATTCGCCGTCGCCCTGGACGCCAAGAAATGCATCGGCTGTGGCCGTTGCTACAAGGTGTGCACGCGCAGTGTGCTCGAACTGATCGACCGTAGCGAAGAAGACATCTCGGAAGACGATGACGACGACAGCGAAAGCATTTCGTCCGTCATGTCACTGGCCGACGCCATGGACTGCACCGGTTGCGGCGCCTGTTCACGCGTCTGCCCGAAAGCCTGTTTCACCCACAGCGCAATGCCGGTCGGCGCCTGAGTAGCGATGCTGCGGGAGTGGCGCGCCGCTCCCGCAGACGTCCCGATTCATGCCGATGCTATGAACACCTGATCTGCAACCCGCCTGTAACCCGCCTGCAGCGTGCGTCTTCAGGCATCTACCCCGAAAACAGGCGCCCAGCCATCATCTCCAGCATGCCAGGCTGAAAACCATTTACAGAAGCGGCTCTTCGGGCATGGTCTGTACAAGCAGCGCACACTAATGAAAACGGCCATTTGCCCGCAATCGCGCGCAAATGGCCGTCGCTTCAAACTACAGGATGCTTACTGGTAGTATTTCTCGTACAGCGGTGCCGTACCGGTCACGCCTTCCAGCAGGTGCACGCGGTAGTCGTACTTGGCCTTGCGCGTCGCCTCACCGTTGTAGATGTAATCAGTGCTGGTCGCCACGCCCACCACCACACCGTTCTTCGGAGCCTTGCTCAGATCGAGGCAGGACTCACCGCTCTCCACCGGCTTGCTGTACACCGCCGTACCATCGGCAGCGCGATACGCCAGCTGGAAGCGCATGTTGTTGCCCAGCGGCTGGAAGTTCACGCGCACCTTGTTGCCACTCACCTTCAGCGGAATCTGGTTGGCGCCGCTCCAGCCAGGCAGGGTGTCGGTCGCCGGAATCAGCGTCGTGCCACTTTGCACCGTGGAAGCGTAGAAGCTCAGCTTGTGGCTGGTCTGCTTGTTCATGCCGCCGGCCGAACTCTCGGAGACGATGGTACGCGCCCAGTTGTCATTGATTGGCACCTTGAAGCCGGCAGTCCACTCGCCGAAATCAACCATCGCCTGACGCGCGCGATATTCGGCAATCAGGCTGCGGGTCTGTGCATCGCCCAGGCCATCAGCCAGCGAGGCAAGGATGTTGTTCTTGGTGCCCTTCTTCCAGATCCAGGCATTCGAGCCCTTGGAGAGGTAGAGCGCAATGAAGTGCGAGAAAGCCGCGTTGTACTGATTGCCGCCGAGGTATTCGCGCCAGGTGCCGATCTGCAGGCCGGCAGCCGTCTCCATGTGCACACCTTCAGCGTTCGGGCCGCCAAACGTGCCGTCCTGCAGCCAGCCGCTGTAGTTCTCGATCGGCATGTGCGGAGCCAGGAAGGGAGCGCCATCCAGGAAGCCCACACCCCGCACGCCCGTGCGATTGCCGGTCATGGTCATCTGCAGCCAGGTGTTGGAGCCTTCGTTGAACCAGGCCGCCTTGCCGCCCATGCTGGCCATGATGGCGTGAATGTATTCATGCGTCACGCCACCGAATTCGCTGGCGGTGATCACCGGGTAATACGACAGCAGCACCATCGGGTAGCCGTTGAGGCCGCTCTGCCAGCCGCCCTTCTCGGTGTTGGCGGCACTGTCGGTGCATAGCCCCGAACCGAACAGGTACACGTTGCTGAAGTAGCCTTGCTGCTGCAGCTTGTCGACCGGCCAGCCCATGACGTTGTGGATGTAATCAGCATCCTTGTTCATGCTGGCGAGCAGCGCATCGATGTGCGCATCGGTGATCGCTGGATTGCGGTTCTTGCCCCAGATGAAGGCAAAGCGGCCGGAGGTTTTGTAACCAGCGACCAGGCTGGCGTTACAGCCCAGATACAGCTTGAAGTTCGCCGGATTCACCGTGGCGTTGGTGGTGTCGGTCTTGATGTCGTAGTTCAGGTTCGGCGTGTAGCCCGGCGCCGTATAAGGCGAGCACTGTGCAGCCGTGCCGCCGCTGGAGCTGGAGGAAGAGCTGGAAGACGATGAAGAACTGGACGAGGAGCTGCTCGACGAGGAGCTGGAGGAAGAACTGCTGCTCGAAGAGCTCGATGAGGAGCTGCTGCTTGACGAGGAGCTGGAGCCCGAAGCACCACTGGGCACGGAGCATTCATTCACGCCTCCGGCAATACGCCCGCCAAAGGTGGACTCGTTGCACATGAACGAACCACTCAGCGATTTGTAGAGGAACACGCCGGACCGGCCGAACGCCACCTTGGTGACAGCCGCCACAGAGCAGCTTTTCCCTTCCTTGCAGATCGTGGTGTAGCCATTCGGGCGATTAGCCGCCGCTGCAGGAAAACTCAGCAGCGCGGCTGTCAGCCCCAGAAACAGGGATCTCAAAATCATCGAAGCCTCCAGATACAGAAATTCTCAGGCATCCCCGCGACGACGCACCCTGTCGCCGTGAAATGCCATCGGTTTTTTAGGAACACACATGCTCTGGGAGAACATCCCGGGTGTCCACGCAAAATCCTCTCAACTGCCGGTTCGCCCCGACATAAGGAGCCGGGCAGTCAGTCACCGCGCCGGCACCACCAGAGCCCCCACGGCCCGGACACGCGCCTCAGCGTGGCGCATGACGCTCTCCCCTGCAGGGCGGAAGTCCGCGCCGGGGCATTCTTGTCTGCTTTGAGACAAGGCTGTCTGACCTCTCCAGCATCTCCCGGCCCGGAGGGGTTTTCACGCTCCCGTCAATGTCGCAAGTGTGACAAGAGGCTCATCTCACTCCGCCACAAGACCCGCGCCCATACTCATTCTTCAGGCAGCACCCGGTGCGTGGCACATCCCTTGCATTAAGCCTTGTACCCAACAGGAGAGTGAGCAGGCTGACCCTGTTTCGTTACGGTTTCGAGACTCCCAGCCTGACCTGCCGAATCATCGTTGCGTTCATCGCACTGCCCGTTTGTCATCAAGGAGCCCGTCATGTGGGATTACACCGACAAGGTCAAGGAACACTTCTTCAACCCGCGTAACGCAGGCGTCCTCGAAAATGCCAATGCCGTTGGCGATATCGGCTCCATCCAGTGCGGCGATGCGTTACGCCTGATGCTCAAGGTCGAGCCCGAAACCGACGTCATCCTCGATGCGAGCTTCCAGACTTTCGGCTGCGGCTCGGCGATTGCGTCGAGCTCCGCGCTGACCGAAATCATCAAGGGCATGACGCTGGACGAGGCCTGGAAGGTCAGCAACCAGGACATCGCCGAGTATCTGGATGGTTTGCCGCCCGAGAAGATGCACTGCTCGGTGATGGGGCGTGAGGCGCTGCAGGCGGCGATCTCCAACTATCGCGGCGTCGAATGGAAAGACGATCACGAAGAGGGCGAGCTGATCTGCAAATGCTACGCGATTGATTCAAAGCTGATCGAGCAGGTGGTACGCGACAACGGCCTGAGCACGGTGGCCGAAGTCACCAACTACACCAAGGCCGGCGGCGCCTGTGCGGCCTGTCACGAGAAGATCGAAGACGCGCTGGTACGCATCCTCAAGGACACCGGCAAGGCGCCGGTGATCGAGCGCAGCATCCCCACGCAGCCCCCGGCCGCCGCCCCCGCCGTCCCCCCACTCGCCGCCGGCGACAAGCCGAAACTGACCAATCTGCAGCGCATGCGCCGGATCGAGGAAATCATCGAATCCGTGCGCCCCACGCTGCAACGCGACCATGGCGACATCGAGATCGTCGACATCATCGGCAAGAACATCTACGTCAATCTGAAGGGCGCCTGCATGGGCTGCGCGCTCGAAGCCGCGACGCTCGGCGGCATCCAGCAGAAGCTCTTCGAGGAGCTGGGCGAGTACGTGCGCCTGCTTCCAGCCAGCATGATGGAAATGAGCAACTGAACCCGCCAGACGCCACAGAGAGGCATCGCCATGAAACCCATCTATCTCGACAACAACGCCACCACCGCCTGTGATCCGGCGGTGGTCGAAGCCATGCTGCCATTTTTCACCGAGCAGTTCGGCAACGCTTCTTCCATCCACAGCTTCGGCAATCAGGTGGGTCAGGCGCTGAAGAAGGCGCGCGCGCAGATCCAGGCGCTGCTTGGCGCCGAGCAGGAGTCCGAGATCATCTTCACCTCGGGCGGCACCGAATCGGACAACACCGCCATCCTCTCCGCCTTGAAAGCGCAGCCCGAGCGCAATCAGGTGATCACCACGGTGGTCGAACACCCGGCCGTGCTGGCCCTGTGTGACCGGCTGGAGAAGGACGGCTACGTGGTGCACAAGCTGCGTGTGGATGGCCGGGGCCGCCTCGATCTGGACGAATACAAGTCGATGCTGAACGACCGCGTCGCCATCGTCTCGGCAATGTGGGCCAACAACGAGACCGGCACGATCTTTCCGGTCGAGCAGATGGCCGAGATAGCCCATGCCCGTGGCATCCAGTTTCACACCGATGCGGTGCAGGCGGTGGGCAAGATCCCGATCGACCTCAAGCGCAGCCAGATCGACATGCTCTCGCTGTCCGGCCACAAGCTGCACGGCCCCAAGGGCATCGGCGTGCTATACCTGCGGCGCGGCACGCGTTTTCGCAGCCTGATCCATGGTGGCCAGCAGGAACGCGGTCGCCGCCCCGGCACCGAGAACTCGCCCGCCATCATGGGTCTGGGCAAGGCGGCAGAACTAGTCATGCAGCACTTCGAAACCGAGAACAACGAAGTCCGCTACCTGCGCGACAAGCTGGAGAAAGGCATCCTCGCCAAGGTACCGCGCGCCTACCCGACCGGCGACCTGCACAACCGTCTGCCGAATACCAGCAGCATCGCCTTCGAGTTCGTCGAGGGCGAAGGCATCCTGTTGATGCTCAACAAACTGGGCATCGCCGCTTCCTCGGGTTCGGCCTGCACCTCGGGCTCGCTGGAGCCCTCGCATGTCATGCGCGCCATGGGCATTCCCTACACCGCCGCCCACGGCACGATCCGCTTCTCGCTGTCGCGCTACAACACGCTGGCAGAGGTGGAGCGGGTGATCGAAGCCGTGCCGCCGATCATCGCCCAGCTGCGCAAGATCTCGCCCTACTGGGGCGAAGCCGGCCCGGTGGCCGACCCGGAGAAAATGTTCGCGCCGGCCTACGGCTGAACAGGCTGAGCGCACATGGTCCGGAGGCGTCAGGCGCCTCCGGATAACCCCATGGCGGTGCCCCGGCTTGCCCAGACTGGTGCATGGCAGGTTTGAAACGCCCCTCGATCCGTTCTGAATCGGTCAAAAATCCATATTAATCAATCCCATGCAAGCGCAGGCACGCAGCCTGCATCGTTTCAGGGATGAGCCAGAACATCCCGCCCCGGAACAGTGCCAGCATCGACCCCGACGCCATCCAGCGCGTGGTCAAGGTGCGGCGCGACTACAACACCTGGGTCGCCAACGAGAGCATTGAGGACTACGCCCTGCGCTACACGCCCAAGAGCTTTCGCAAGCTCTCGGAATGGCAGGTGGCGAACACCGCGTTTGGCGCAGCCGCCTTTCTGGTGCTGGAGGCCGTCGGGGCGACCCTGCTGGTCAATTACGGATTCACCAACGCCGCGCTCGCCATCCTCGCCACCGGGCTGATCATCTTCCTGTGTGGCACCCCGATCAGCTTGTACGCCGCGCGCTACGGGCTGGACATGGATCTGCTCACGCGCGGTGCGGGCTTCGGTTATATCGGCTCGACCATCACCTCGCTGATCTACGCCAGCTTCACCTTCATCTTCTTCGCGCTCGAAGCGGCGGTGATGGCCTATGCGCTGGAACTCGCCTTCGACATTCCGCCGGCCTGGGGCTACCTGCTGTGCGCACTCGCGGTGATTCCACTGGTGACCCACGGCGTGACCATGATCAGCCGCCTGCAGCGCCTCACCCAGCCGGTATGGCTGATCCTGCTGGCCCTGCCCTTCATCTTCGTGCTCGCCAAAAACCCCGGCGTTCTCGGCGAACTGAGTCAGTACGCCGGCACCAGAGGCGAAGGTGGCGGCTTCAACATGCATCTGTTCGGCGCCGCGCTCACCGTGGGCATTGCGCTGATCACCCAGATGGGCGAGCAGGTCGATTACCTGCGCTTCATGCCGGCACGTACAGAGAGCAATCGCAAAAGCTGGCTCGCCGCCGTGCTGGTCGGCGGGCCGGGCTGGGTGCTGATGGGCGTGGCCAAGATGCTGGGCGGCTGCCTGCTGGCGTATCTGGCAATCCGCAACTCGGTGCCGATCGACCGGGCCGTCGACCCGAACCAGATGTACCTCGTCGGTTTCGAGGCCGTGTTCAGCCATCCCGGCTGGGCCGTGGCGGCCACCGCGCTGTTCGTGATCATTTCGCAGCTCAAGATCAACGTCACCAATGCCTACGCGGGCTCACTGGCGTGGAGCAATTTCTTCGCCCGCCTCACCCACAGCCACCCCGGCCGCGTGGTGTGGATGGTGTTCAACACCGTCATCGCGCTGATGCTGATGGAGCTGGACGTTTTTCAGGCGCTGGGGCAGGTGCTTGGGCTGTATTCCAACATCGCGATTGCCTGGCTGGTGGCGGTTGTCGCCGATCTGGTCATCAACAAGCCACTGGGCCTGTCGCCCCCGGGCATCGAATTCAAGCGCGCGCATCTCTACGACATCAACCCGGTGGGCGTGGGTGCCATGCTGATTGCGTCAACGCTGTCGATCATGGCCTACCTCGGCGCTTTCGGCGCCAACGCGCAGGCCTTCGCCAGCTTCATCGCGCTGGCGACAGCGCTGATGGCTTCGCCACTGATTGCCTGGGCGACCGGGGGCAAGTATTACCTCGCGCGCAAGCCTGATATTTGTGGTGGTGGCGCCCCTCCTCAAACCCCTCCCGACCTCCCCTTGACAGGGGAGGAGCAAACCAAGCCGAGCCTGATCGAACACCCTCCCCTGTCAAGGGGAGGGCTGGGGAGGGGTTTAAATGCTCGCACCTGCGTCATCTGCGAGCGCGCCTATGAAGGTGACGACATGGCGCATTGCCCGGCGTATCAGGGCCACATCTGCTCGCTGTGCTGCTCGCTGGATGCGCGCTGCCACGATCTGTGCAAGCCCGATGCGCGATTGTCCGCACAGTGGTCAGCCGGAATGCGCCACCTCCTGCCGCGCCCGATGTGGCCCTACATCGACAGCGGGCTGGGCCACTACCTGTTGCTGATGGGCGCCGTGGTCGCAGGCCTCGCCGCCCTGCTCGGCGTGCTGTATTACCAGCAGGCCCAGACGCTCGCCGATCCCGTGCTGCTGCCCGCATTGAGATCCGGTTTCATCAAGGTGTTCAGCGTCCTGCTGCTGGCCAGCGGCATCATCGCCTGGTGGCTGGTGCTCACCCACAAGAGCCGCCAGGTGGCGCAGGAGGAGTCCAATCGCCAGACCCATCTGCTGATGCGCGAGATCGCCTCCCACCAGCAGACCGACGAAGCCCTGCAGGAGGCCAAGCGCATCGCCGATGCGGCCAATCAGGCCAAGAGCCGCTACATCACCACCATCAGTCACGAGCTGCGCACGCCGCTGAACTCGATCCTCGGTTACGCCCAGATACTCGATGGCGACCCGACCATCCCCAGCCATCGCCAGCAGGCGATCCGCGTGATCCGCCGCAGCGGCGATCATCTCCTGTCTTTGATCGAGGGCACGCTGGACATCGCCCGCATCGAAGGCGGCAAGCTCAGCCTGGACACCCGCGCCATCGATTTCCGCGCGTTGCTCGAACAGCTCGTCCAAATGTTCAGCCTGCAGGCCGAGCACAAGGGTCTCGCCTTCGATTACCAGTGCGCCAGCGAACCGCCCGCCGTGGTGCGGGCCGACGAAAAGCGCCTGCGCCAGATCCTCATCAACCTGCTCGGCAACGCGGTGAAATTCACCCGCGAGGGCGGCGTTAAATTCCGCCTGCGCCACAGCCGTGACATGGCCACCTTCGAGATCGAAGACAGCGGCCCCGGCATCACCCCCGAGGAACTGGAGCGCATCTTCGAGCCCTTCTCGCGCGGCAGCAGTGCGCAAAGCACCAGCGGCACCGGACTTGGGCTGACCATCGCACGCATGCTCACCGATCTGATGGGCGGCGAACTCACCGTGAAGAGCACGCCCGGCAGCGGCACGCTGTTCACCGTGCGCCTGTTCCTGCCGCAAGTGCATGCTGCTCAGGCCGCGCAGGAACTGCCCCGGCGCCATTACACGGGCTATGCCGGCGAACGCCGGCGCATCCTGATCGTGGACAACGAAGCCACCGACCGCGAACTGCTCGCCAGCGTGCTCGCACCGCTCGGCTTCGAGCTGGATCAGGCCGCCTCCGGCATCGAATGCCTGGAGGTGCTGCCGCGCTTCCAGCCGCACCTCATCTTCATGGATCTGGCCATGCCCGGCATCGACGGCTGGGAGACCATCCGCCGCATCCGCGCCGGCAAGCTGAGCGAAGCGAAGATCGCCATCCTCTCGGCGAATGCCTTCGACAAGGGCCTGGAGAACGACGCCGGCATCCCCACCGAGGACTTCATCCTCAAACCCTTCAAGGTGGCCGAGCTGCTCGAATGGCTGGGCCACAAGCTGGCGCTGGAATGGCTGGAGACCGCCCGCGAAGCCGCGCCGGACGGACTTATGCAGACCATGCCCCGGGAAGCCGCGCCCGCATTGCCTGCGCGCGAGCTCCTCGAACAGCTCGCCCATCAGCTCAACCTCGGCTACGTGCGTGGCGTGCACGCCGTGCTGGACCGGATCGCCACCGATGCCACCGGCCAGCGCTACGCCGAGCCGCTTCGAAAAATGCTCATGGATTTCGAACTGGACACCATGACGACACTCATCAAGAGGGATCTCGATGCCGCCACTTGCCATTGACCGCAGCAACACCAACATCGTGCTGATTGTCGATGACGTACCGGACAACCTCTCGGTGCTGCACGATGCGCTGGACGAGTCCGGCTACTCGGTGCTGGTCGCCATCAACGGCGAATCGGCGCTGACCCGCGCGCGCCAAAGCCTGCCGGACATCATCCTGCTCGACGCGATGATGCCCGGCATGGACGGCTTCGAAGTGGCCCGGCGGCTGAAAGCCGATTTCGCCACGGCTCACATCCCGATCATCTTCATGACCGGCCTGACCGAAACCGAGCACATCGTCGCCGCCTTCAAGGCCGGCGGCACCGATTACGTAACCAAGCCCGTGCGCACCGGCGAAGTCATCGCCCGCATCGCCACGCATCTGGCCAGCGCCCGCCAGATGACCCAGGCCCGCAGCGCTCTTGATGCCTTCGGCCAGGCCACGCTGTCGGTAGTCCCGGAGACCGGGCGGATCACCTGGCAGACGCCGCTCGCGCGCGACCTGATCGGGCGCTACTTCAACATCCACATCGAACTCGTCCCGCCCATCGTGCGCAACTGGCTGCGCGCCAGCATCGACAGCCTGCGCAAGCAACCGGGCGTGCCGCTGCAGCCGCTCAACGTGATCCAGGCCGCCAGCCGCGTGATCTTCACCCTGCACAGCCAGAGCAACGAAGATGAATGGCTGCTGGTGCTGCGCGAGGAAAGCGACGCGGCCCAGATCGAAGCGCTGATCTCGGCCTTCAGCCTGACCCGCAAGGAAGCCGAGGTGCTCTACTGGGTGTGCAAGGGCAAGACCAGCCCGGACATCGGCGACATCCTCGGCTCCAGCCCGCGCACGGTGAACAAGCACCTCGAACACATCTACGAAAAGCTCGGCGTGGAAACCCGCACGGCGGCAGCCAATCTGGCGCAGGAAAAATTGCGGCGCTGAACAGCACACCCCGCCAAGCCTCATGCAGCGGACGTCTACAGGCAGGCATTCCGGAGAGCCAATACCGAAGAGCTTTTCTGGCATGCCAGCCTGCAAACCAAGACTGGAAGCGGCTCTCCAGACATGCTGAGCGTGCCGACTTCAGCGAAAGTCTCTAGCCCTGCCGCAAACGCCACAGCACATCCAGCACATGCTGCGTGGGGCGCTCGATGCTGCCCGTGCGGTGGGCGATCCCCAGCTCGCGCCACAAGGCCGGGCGCAGCGGGCGCATGGCTATGCGCGGGTCCGGCTGCAGGGCGCTGGCTTCGTGCGGCAGCAGCGAGGCACCATAGCCTGCAGCAACCAGACTCTTGATGGCATCGTTGTAATTGAGCTGGATGCGCGGCACGGGATGCTGGCCGCCGACCGCGAACCACTCGGTCGTGATACGGGCGAGCCGGGTGCTCGCATCGTTGAGGATGAGCGGCCGGGCAGCCAGCCAGGCCGGCGAAATGCGGGCCGGCGCCGGCCAGTCAGCTGGCATGAAGGCCAGCACCGGATCGCGGCGCCAGGGCTCGACAAGCAGCCCCGCCACCGGCGACTGCGGCAGCGCGACAAGACCGGCATCGAGTGAGCCTGCCACAAGCCGGGCCAGCGTTTCCTGCGACGTCAGCACGGCCACCTGCACATCGATGCCGGGATGCTGCTGCCCAAGGATTTCCAGCGCCTGCGGGAGCAGATGAGCGATGACACCGGTGGAGGCGCCGATCCGCACACGGCCTCCGGTGCCCTGCACCTGACGCTGCACATCATCCAGCGCCAGTTCGGTGTCGGCGAGCAGGCGACGGGCATGCTTCAGCAGGGTTTCACCAATGGAAGAAGGCTGCACCTGGCCACGCTTGCGCGACAGCAGGGGCGCGCCAATGCGCTCTTCGAGCTCGGTAATGTGCAGGCTGACCGTAGGCGGCGCCAGGTTCAGGCTCCGGGCGGCCGCGGCAAAGGAGCCAAGGTCGGCAATGGCAACGAAGGTCCGCAAGCGGTCCAGACTGATTTCACGCACACCGCCTCCTTGTTCAGAAAACCTGAACATAAAAGTCATTAAATTCAACTTTTCTTATTTTAAGCGTGACCGGAAGATTGCGCCGTTGTCTTTCTCATCACCACGATTCGCGGAGGATCTTCCAGCATGTCTTCTCCCACCATTTTCATTGACGGCGACCAGGGCACAACCGGCCTGCAGATCCACGAGCGCCTGCGGCAGCGGACGGATCTGCAGCTTTTCACGCTGCCGGCCGCGGAACGCAAGGATTCAGGACGGCGCGCCGAGGCCATCAACGCCTGCGACATCGCGATCCTGTGCCTGCCGGACGAAGCCGCACGGGAGGCCGTTCTGGCCGTAAGAAACCCCTCCGTGCGGGTGATTGATGCCAGCTCGGCCCACCGCACTTCGCCGGGCTGGGTCTACGGTTTTCCCGAGATGTGCGCCGGACAGCCGGAGCTCATCGCGCAAGCACAGCGGGTGAGCAATCCCGGCTGCTACCCCACCGGCGCCATCGGCTTGCTGCGCCCGCTGATCGAGGCCGGCCTCCTGCCGCGCGACTACCCGGTGAGCATTCATGCAGTGTCGGGCTACTCGGGCGGCGGGCGCCCTGCGGTAGACGCGCACGAAGGTGCTGACGCCACCCGTGCGCTGCCGTTCAGGATCTACAGCCTCGCCCTCGATCACAAGCATCCTCCGGAGATCCGGCATTACACGGGGCTCGCCCAGCGCCCGGTGTTCGTGCCCGCATATGGCAATTTCCGGCAGGGCATCGTGCTGACCGTGGCACTGGAAACCCGCCTTCTGCCAGCAGGCGTGAGTGGCGAAGCACTGCATGCCGGTCTGGCATCCCGTTACGCCGGGGCGCCCCATGTGAAGATCGTGCCATTTGCGGACGCACAGCGCATGACACATCTGGACCCGCAGATGCTCAACGGCAGCAACGACATGGAACTGGGCGTCCTGAACAATGCCGAACACGGGCAGATCCTCCTGTTCGCCGTATTCGACAATCTCGGCAAGGGCGCAGCAGGCGCGGCCGTGCAGAATCTCGACCTGATGCTCGCGCGAGGCTGACATGGCACCGACCCGATACCTCTCCGGACGCCATTCCTGAAGACAACCGCGGATCACAGATCCGTGTGCCAGCCCAGTGAACTCGTTTGATTCTTGCTTGTCTGAAGGTCTGTACGGCACAGGAGGATGAATGATGGCAGCTCAGGCATTCGGGTCCGACCGCCCCAAGGGCATCCTGATCGACCTTGCCGGTGTGCTGCACACCGGCAATACGCCCATTCCACGTTCACTCGCGGCACTGCACTACCTGCGGCGGGCGAAGATCCCGCTGCGCTTCCTGACCAACACCACGCGCAGCCCACGCACCAGCATCGTGCGCATGCTTGCCGGGATGGGCTTTGACGTGGAGGAATCCGAAATCATCACCGCCGTGCACGCCACCCGCCAGCATGTACAGGCCCGAGGCCTGCACCCGCACTGGCTGGTGCATCCGGACGTGCGCGACGAAGTCGGCCCGGACGCCACGGAGCCCAACGTCGTGCTGCTCGGCGACGCCGGCCCGCACTTCAGCTTCGAAGCGATGAACACCGCCTTCCGCCTGCTCATGCGCGGCCTGCCGCTGATTGCCATGGCGCGCAACCGCTATTTCCAGGAAGCCGACGGACTCACCCTCGACATGGGCGCCTACGTCACCGCCCTCGAATACTCCGCTGGCGTGCAGGCAACGATCATCGGCAAGCCGGCCCCCGCCTTCTTCGCGGCAGCACTCGCAGACATGAATGCCGCCGCCGAAGATGCACTGATGATCGGCGACGACCTGCGCGACGACGTGCAGGGCGCACAGGCTGCGGGCATCCGCGCCATCCTCGTGCGCACCGGTAAATACCGCCCGCAGGATGAAACCGCCCCCGGCGAGCGGCCGGCACTGATCGCCGACGACTTCGCCGCCGCAGTCTCCGCCATCCTCGGCGACAGCAGCCTGCGCCTGCCGACAACCTGAGTGGCATGAGGGGCAGCAATACCACCCGCAGGAATGCTGGCTTGATATGATCGGGCGGAGATCGGCCGGGGAGGACGGCCGCTGTGCGAGCCGAACGCGGGCATTCGTAGGGTGGGTTCGGAGCGCAGCGACAACCCACCATCAAAGCTTGGCAAGGTTCATGGTGGGTTGCTTCGCGAACTCTTCCTACCTGATTTACCCACCTTACGCGCCACCTTTATTCGTTATGCATCGTATTCCAGACAATGTAGTCCGACGCCTTTTGCCAGTCTAATTATTGGCTCTGCCTTTTCAAGATGATTGTAAAAAACGACGTTTGTATCATCCCAAGAGGCTACGATTATGCAATCAAACTCTGGCAACAGGACGACTTGGGTTGGCGCCTTCTTGGGATCAAACCTACATTGCCGCAAGAATCCGTCTCTATCCAAATACTCTTTGAACACTCTTTTTGATTTGTGCGGCCACCTGCCACGAGAGCGAATTGTAAAAACTGGTGTTGCATCGAAAATTGCTGCCCAATGGTTAAGAAATTTCCGATCGCGGTTTATTCTTTCTGGCCCCTCAAAGCAATCCATCAAGTGCCATTCGCTTTCGTCACGAAGCCAATGATCAAATACTGAAATTGCGGCCTTCCCCATTCCATTCGGCTTTACCTCTAAGACCGCCTCCAAATCGGGAAACAGGGCTTCAAGGGATGCCTGAACCTCCTTGCTTGCTTTCCTAAAAAGCCTCATAGCATGCCTAACGAGTGTGTAGAAAAACCTACCGGAACCCGCATCCTGCCGCGAACGATTTGTCATTGCAAGACTCCAAGTCGTGTTGACTTGGGAGGCTTGCGGATGGCACGCTACAAACACATCGACACCAGCCCGCGCTTTCTCGCGGTGGATCTGGAGAAACAAAGCCTTGTAGCCTTGTAAGGGCGGGTCATTGACCCGCGCTGACAACCCGTTCGTTCTGGCAGGATTCACCTATTCCGCGCGGGTTACGCCTACGGCTAACCCGCCCTACGCCTGAACGCTTGCTTTTCAACTTCCCGACCGACCGTCCGCTACAGGTCGAAATCGCCTCCCCCCTGAAGAGCCTCACCCTGTCTGCCTCTCCCGCCCCCCTGCCTGAAGGACAAGGCTTCACGCGGCTCTTCAGGCACGCCGCCGGGCGCGCCTCCCCCCTCTCAAGGCCGTAACCCAGCCTTGTAGGGTGCGCACCGCGCACGCGGAACCCATGTTCTATCCTCGCTCGGCGTTTTTATCTTCCACGGCGAAGGATGCTTTTTGGGAATGGTGCGCAATGCGCACCCTACGAATTGAACTTCTGCTTCCCTGTTTTCTGACGGTCCGCACCGGGTCGAAAGCCCCCTCCCCGCACACCCGCACCATGCCTGCCTCTCCCGCCCCCCCTGCCCAACCCCATTAAGAGTCAAGCGCCAAACCCTATCAATTGGCGTCATTCCGGCGAAGGCCGGAATCCAGCGTAGCAGGGAAAGTCTCTGGATCCCGGCCTACGCCGGGATGACGGCAATGGACTCACTTAATGGCATTGAAACCCTGCCTGAAGAACAAGGCGGGGCGCGGCTCTTCGAGCATGCCGCCGAGCGCCCCTTCGTCCTCAGCACTCATTGCTCAATCCTCTGCCGCAGGCAGCCACTACGCACTCTGACGTATTCAAGCCAAGAGGCTGACTCCCTACAGTGGCATCACGCGGCAAGGACATGCCGCCAGCACACCACCAATTCGCAAGGGAGCCTCACATGCAATCTCGTCGCAGCTTCATCAAGGTCTCGGCCCTTTCCGCCGCCATGGCGCTGGCCGGTCTCGCATCCTTCGGCGTGTCTGCCGCCGAAACCATCAAGGTGGGCGTGCTGCACTCGCTCTCCGGCACGATGGCCATTTCCGAAACCGTGTTGAAAGACACTGTGCTGATGGCGATTGATGAAATCAACGCCAAGGGCGGCGTGCTCGGCAAGAAGCTGGAGCCGGTGGTGGTCGATCCGGCCTCCAACTGGCCGCTGTTCGCCGAAAAGGCCCGCCAGCTGATCTCCAAGGACAAGGTTGCGGTGACCTTCGGTTGCTGGACCTCGGTGTCGCGCAAGTCGGTGCTGCCGGTGTATGAAGAACTGAACTCGCTGCTGTTCTACCCGGTGCAGTACGAAGGTGAAGAGCTGTCGAAGAACGTGTTCTACACGGGCGCTGCACCGAATCAGCAAGCCATTCCGGCCGTGGAATACCTGATGAGCAAGGACGGCGGCGGCGCCAAGCGCTTCGTGCTGCTGGGCACCGACTATGTGTATCCGCGCACCACCAACAAGATCCTGCGCGCCTTCCTGAAGAGCAAGGGCGTGGCGGATGCGGACATCATGGAGGAATACACCCCCTTCGGTCACAGCGATTACCAGACCATCATCGCCAAGATCAAGAAGTTCTCCTCCGAAGGCAAGAAGACTGCTGTGGTGTCGACCATCAACGGCGACTCCAACGTGCCCTTCTACAAGGAACTGGGCAACCAGGGCCTGAAGGCGACCGACGTGCCGGTGGTGGCTTTCTCGGTGGGTGAAGAAGAACTGCGCGGCGTGGATACCAAACCGCTGGTGGGCCACCTGGCCGCCTGGAACTACTTCATGAGCATCAAGAACCCGACCAACACCGCGTTCGTGAAGCAATGGAGCGACTACGCCAAGGCCAAGGGCATCGCCGGCCACAAGGACAAGCCGCTGACCAATGACCCGATGGAAGCCACTTACATCGGCATCAAGATGTGGGCCCAGGCGGTCGAGAAGGCCAAGAGCACCGATACCGACAAGGTGATCGCCGCGATGGCCGGCCAGACCGTGAAGGCCCCGGGCGGTTTCGTCTCCACCATGGACCCGAAGAACCACCACCTGCACAAGCCGGTGTTCATCGGCGAGATCAAGGCGGATGGTCAGTTCAAGGTGGTGTGGAAGACGCCGGGCCCGGTCAAGGCTCAACCCTGGAGCCCGTTCGTTGAAGGCAACGACAAGAAGAAGGATGAGCCGGAGAAGAAGTAATCCGGAAGTCGTCTGCTGTTGAATCAAGGGCGTCATTCCGGCGAAAGCCGGAATCCAGAACGAAGCTCCGCAAGAGCGCTGGATCCCGGCTTTCGCCGGGATGACGCCTGTCTCGTTTGACCCATCGCGTCACCATGCCACGAGCCGCCATGACCTTCATGCGCCCCACCTTCCTCGCACTGCTGACGCTGGTCGTTTGCGTAGTCAGTCCGGCCAGCTTCGCAAAACCCGCCCCCGAACTGGTGCTCCAGCTCGCTACCGGCGACAACGACGCCAAGGTCGCCGCGCTCTATGCGATTGCCGGCAGCGCCGATCCGGAAGCCCTGCCTATCCTCGAAGCGTTGCGCGACGACACGCTCAAGTCGCTCGGTGGCAAGCAGGCCATCATTTACGATGGCGAAACCGCCATTGATGCCGTCACCGGCGCGAAGCTCGCCAAAGTGCCGGACGAACTCGAAGATGTGGTCAGCAACAACCGCGTCACCAATGCGCTTGAAGGTGCGCTCGCCGCGCTCGACCTGATTTCGCCGGACAAGGCGCTGCGCCTTGCTGCGGTGAAGAAACTGCAGGACTCGGCCAACCCGGCCATCCTGCCTTTGCTGGACAAGGCCCTGGCTGTTGAGACCGATCCACAGACCATCACGCTGCTGCGCCTGACCCAGGCAGCGGCGCAATTGCAGCATCCTGACAAGGCAACGCGGCTGGCCGCCATTGAGACGCTGGGCGCCAGCGGCGAGCCGAACGCCAAACAACTACTCGCCGCCCTGCTGGAAAAGGACGGAGCGAACTACAAGGAAGCTGACGAGAGCGTACGCGTCGCTGCGCAGCAAGGCATCAACAGCATCAACTCGCATCTCAAGCTTGGCGAGACTCTTGGCGGGCTGTTTACCGGCCTGTCGCTGGGCAGCATCCTGCTGCTCGCCGCGCTGGGACTGGCGATCACCTACGGCCTGATGGGGGTGATCAACATGGCCCACGGCGAGCTGATCATGATCGGAGCCTACGCCGCCTACGCCGTACAGAATGTCATCCGCGCCCACGCACCGGGCCTGTTCGAGTATTACCCGCTGATCGCCATTCCGGTGGCATTCATGGTCTCTGCGCTGGTTGGCGTGCTGATGGAGCGTCTGGTCATCCGCTTCCTCTATGGCCGCCCGCTGGAGACCTTGCTGGCCACCTGGGGCATCAGCCTGATGCTGATCCAGGCCGTGCGCAGCCTCTTCGGGGCGCAAAACGTGATGGTCGAAAACCCGGCATGGCTGTCCGGGGGCATCCAGGTGATGGGCAACCTGATCCTGCCTTACAACCGCCTCGCCATCATCGCCTTCGCCGTGCTGGTCGTACTCGGCATGGGTCTGATCCTCACCCGTACGCGGCTGGGCCTGTTCGTGCGTGCCGTCACCCAGAACCGCCAGATGGCGAGCTGTGTGGGCGTCGCAACACCACGCGTCGATACCGTGGCCTTTGCACTCGGCTCAGGCATCGCCGGGCTGGCCGGTTGCGCACTGAGCCAGGTTGGCAATGTCGGGCCAGATCTCGGACAAGGCTACATCATCGATTCCTTCATGGTCGTGGTGCTCGGCGGCGTCGGCCAGCTTGCCGGCACGGTGTATGCCGCGCTGGGCCTCGGTGTGCTCAACAAGCTGCTGGAAGGATTCGCCGGCGCAGTGCTGGCCAAGATCGCCGTGCTCGTCTTCATCATCATCTTCATCCAGAAGCGTCCTCAGGGACTGTTCGCGGTGAAGGGCCGGTTTGTGGAGCAATAAGAAGATCATGGAAAAAACCCTCACTTCCCGCCTCTTCGGCCCCAAAGCATGGGCCGCACTGGCCGCCTTCTCGGCCGTGACGCTGATCCTCGTGCCGATCCTCAATCTGCTCGTGCCGGAAGGCAGCGCGCTGCACCTCTCGACTTACTGGGTGACACTGATCGGCAAGATCATGTGCTACGCCATCGTGGCGCTGGCCATGGATCTGGTGTGGGGCTATACCGGCATTCTCTCGCTGGGTCACGGCATTTTCTTCGCGCTGGGTGGTTACGGCATGGGCATGTACCTGATGCGCGCCATCGGCCGCGAGGGTAACTACCAGAGCGATCTGCCGGACTTCATGGTCTTCCTGAACTGGAAAGAGCTGCCCTGGTACTGGCAAGGTACCGAGCACTTCCTGTGGGCCATGCTGCTGGTGGTCGTCGTGCCGGGGCTGCTGGCCTTCATCTTCGGCTACTTCGCCTTCCGCTCGCGCATCAAGGGGGTGTATTTCTCGATCATCACCCAAGCCATGACTTATGCCGCGATGCTCCTGTTCTTCCGCAACGAAACCGGCTTCGGCGGCAACAACGGCTTCACCGACTTCAAGCGCATCCTCGGCTTTCACATCACCGCACCGGAGACCCGCATCGTGCTCTTCGGGCTCACCGCCACAGCACTGATCGGTTTTCTGCTGCTGGGCCGCTACATCGTCAGCAGCAAGCTCGGCCGCGTGCTCGCGGCAATTCGGGACGCCGAGTCACGCGTGATGTTCTCCGGCTACAACCCGCTGCCCTACAAGCTCTTCATCTGGACCGTATCCGCCGTGATCTGCGCGATAGCGGGCGCACTGTATGTGCCACAGGTGGGCATCATCAACCCGGGTGAAATGAGCCCGGCCAACTCGATCGAGATCGCCATCTGGACCGCCGTGGGCGGGCGCGGCACCCTGATCGGCCCGCTGATCGGTGCCGGCCTCATCAACGGCGTGAAGAGCTATTTCACCGTGGCCTTCCCCGAATACTGGCTGTATTTCCTCGGTCTGATCTTCATCCTCGTCACCCTGTGGCTGCCGCGCGGCGTGGTCGGCCAGATCCAGACTTATTTCAGCAAGCAGGAGAAGCGCGCATGAACGCCGCCCTCGCCATCGACAAGAAACCCGGCCTGCCGATCTCCGGCGCCGAGAGTGCATTTGACCGGGCAGTGGGCCTGGAGCGCCCGGTGGATGCCAGCCAGCTCGACACCACCCACGGCGTGATCCTTTATCTCGAAGGCATCACCGTGTCTTTCGACGGTTTCAAGGCCATCAACAATCTGAACCTCGCCATCGACAAGGGCGAGCTGCGCTCCATCATCGGCCCCAACGGCGCCGGCAAGACCACCATGATGGACGTGATTACCGGCAAAACACGGCCCAGTGCCGGCACCGCCTTCTTCGGCCAGACCATCGACCTGACCAAACTCAACGAGGCGCAGATCGCCCACACCGGCATCGGCCGGAAATTCCAGAAACCCACGGTTTTTGAAGAGCTGAGCGTCTTCGAGAACCTCGAACTGGCAATGAAAACCGACAAGGGCATCTGGTCGAGCCTGTTCTTCAAACTCAGCGGTGAAGCGCGCAGCAAGATCGAACAGAAGCTCGAACTCATCCGCCTCAAGGATCAGGCCCATCGGCCCGCCGGCTTGCTCTCGCACGGCCAGAAGCAATGGCTGGAAATCGGCATGCTGCTCATGCAGGAGCCACTTCTGCTCTTGCTGGATGAACCTGCTGCCGGCATGACGGATGAGGAAACCGAGCGCAGCGGCGAGCTGTTTCTGGAACTCGCCGGCGACTACACCCTGGTGGTGGTCGAGCACGACATGGATTTCATCAAGCAGATCTCCGCGCGCAACGGCAAGGTCACCTGCCTGCACGAAGGTAGCGTGCTGGCTGAAGGTTCGCTTGAGCAGGTGCAGAACGATGAACGCGTAATTGAGGTGTATCTCGGCCGCTAGCCGGGATATGTAGGGTGCGCACTGCGCACCGCATGGATGGTGCGCAGTGCGCACCCTACGGAACGAATATGCTGACCATCGACAACCTCAACCAGTACTACGGCGGCAGCCATACCCTGCGCGGCGTGTCGCTCGCCTTGAAGCAAGGTGAAATCACCACCCTGCTGGGCCGCAACGGGGTGGGCAAAACCACGCTCCTCAAATGCCTGATGGGCCTGCTGCCGGTAGCCAAGGGCTCTGTGCTTTTTGACGGCAAGGACATCACCAAGGCCGCGCCCTACACCCGCGCCGGGCTGGGCATGGCCTATGTGCCGCAGGGACGCGAAATCTTTCCGCGCCTCACGGTGGAAGAGAATTTGCTGATGGGACTCGCCAATGGCAAGGCCTCGCGTGGCGTGCCAGCCTACATCTACGAGATGTTCCCCGTTTTGCGCGACATGCTCAAGCGCCGTGGCGGCGACCTCTCCGGCGGTCAGCAACAGCAGCTCGCCATTGGCCGGGCGCTGGTCATGCGTCCCAAACTGCTGATCCTCGATGAACCAACCGAAGGCATCCAGCCCTCTATCATCAAGGACATCGGCGCCGCGATCCGCAAACTGGCCGAAGGTGGCGAAATGGCCATCCTGCTGGTCGAACAGTATTATGATTTCGCCGAGTCGCTGGCCGATCAGTACGCAGTCATGGCACGCGGCGAGATCGTCAAGGCCGGGCCGGGCAGCGAGATGCAGGAACAGAATGTGAAGTCACTCGTCGCGATTTGAGCGATTGGTGACCATAGGGTGGGTTGGCGAAGCGTAACCCACCGGTTGTAAAGCATGCAGGCGCAAAGCGCCCGGAAAAATCAGGATCGGTGCGTTACGCTTCGCTAACGCACCCTACGCAAACCCGCGAAAACCGTGAACGCAGTTACCGAAGCTTCCCTTCCGCACTCCCATCAGCACGGCTGGCAAGCCTCGCTTGCCCTGCGCGTGGAGAGCCGCACGGGCCGCAGCGTGCTGGCGCAGAACCGGCACCAGGGCCCGCTGCGCGTGCAGAAGGCGCTCTACCCGGAAGGCGATGGCGTGTGCCAGATCCTGATGCTGCACCCGCCTGCCGGCATCGCCGGGGGAGATCAGCTGCGCATCGATCTTGAGGTCGGCACAAACGCCCACGCCCAGCTCACCACCCCAGGCGCGGGCAAGTGGTACAAGAGCCTCGGCCCGCTGGCCACGCAGGACATCACGCTGAACGTCGCTGCCGGCGGCAAGCTGGAATGGCTGCCGCAGGAAGTCATCGTTTTCGATCAGGCCAAGGCCCGTTCCTCGACGACCATCAGCCTCGCCGAAGGGGCTCGCGCCATCGGCTGGGACATCCTGTGCCTCGGGCGGCAGGCCAGCGGCGAAGCTTTCAATACAGGCTCATTCCGCCAGCGCTTGCGCCTGCAGCGACCGGACGGCACGCCGCTGTGGCAGGAAAGCATGCATCTGCAGGGCAATGACACAGCCATGCGCTCCGCTGTCGCCCTGAATGGCTACAGCACTTTCGGCACGCTATGGCTTGCCGGCATCACGCCAGATGCGGCCCTGATCGAGGCGCTGCGCGCACTCACCATTAGTTCTGGCACATATGGGCTATCTGCCTTGCCGCAAACCACGATCATTCGTGCCATGTCAGACTCTGCTGAAGCAATCCGTCAATATTTTGAAGCGGTCTGGGCGCTGGCCCGTCCCCAACTCATTCACCGCGAGGCTGTCCCCCCGCGCATCTGGAGCACCTGAATGGAACTCACACCCCGCGAAAAAGACAAGCTCCTGATCTTCACTGCCGGTCTGCTTGCCGAGCGCCGCAAGGCCCGTGGCCTGAAGCTGAATTACCCGGAATCCGTCGCCTTCATCAGCGCCGCGATCATGGAAGGCGCGCGCGATGGCAGGAGCGTGGCCGAGCTGATGCATTACGGCACCACGCTGCTGAGTCGTGCCGATGTGATGGACGGGATCGCCGAAATGATCCCCGAGATCCAGGTCGAGGCGACTTTTCCTGACGGCACGAAACTCGTCACCGTCCATAATCCAATCATCTGAATTCAAACCAAGGAGACTCCCATGAAACGTATCCTGATTGCGCTCTGCGCCCTGCTGCCCGCCCTCGCCTTTGCCCACATCGGCGCGGACGCCGGTATCCACCACGGCTCCGCCTTCATCATGGGTCTCACCCATCCTTTCACCGGGCTGGATCACATGGCGGCGATGATCACCGTGGGCGTGTGGAGCATGCTGGCCTTTCGCCACAGCCCGCGCGCCGCACTGACGGCCCCTGCTGCCTTTGCTTGCCTGCTGCTGGTCGGTGGCCTGCTCGGTTTCGCAGGCATCGCCTTTGGCGGGGTTGAGCCGATGATCGCCGCCTCGCTGCTGGTACTGGGCCTGATGGTGGCCTTGCGCGTGAAGCTGCCCGCCGCAGTCGGTGCGCTGATCGTTGGCGCCTTCGCGATTTTCCACGGCATCGCCCACGGCGCCGAGTTGCCCGCAGAGCGCGCCGCAGCGGCCCTCTCCGGCATGGTTCTGGGCACGCTCATCCTGCATGTTTCCGGCATGACCCTGGCTCGCTTCGGTCTGGAGCGCAATGTATGGCTGCCGCGCATCGCGGGTGCCGGCGTAGCCCTGTTTGGCCTGAGCCTGCTGACCGCCTGATCTGTTCTGTTGCGGGTACCTCCTCCCTCGCCATTGAGGGAGGCGGGCCCGGCTCGCCCCAAGCATGAAGAAAGGAATGCGATGATCCCCGGAGAATTGCTCGTTGCCGAGGGCGAACACACCCTCAATGCTGGTCGCCGCAGCCTCACGCTGAGCGTTGCGAACACCGGCGACCGGCCGATCCAGGTCGGTTCGCACTACCACTTTGCCGAAACCAATGCCGCGCTGAGCTTTGACCGTGCAGCAGCGCACGGCATGCGCCTGAATATAGCCAGCGGCACCGCGGTGCGCTTCGAGCCCGGCCAGAGCCGCACGGTGGAGCTGGTGGACTACGCCGGCGAGCGCAAGGTGTATGGCTTCCGCGGCCTCGTGCAAGGCGCGTTGTAATTCGTAGGGTGCGCATTGCGCACCATTGATTGAATCGATGTCTCGGTGCGCAATGCGCACCCTACGGGGAATCAAAATGGCAACCATCTCCCGCCGCGCCTATGCGGAAATGTTCGGCCCCACCGTCGGTGATCGCCTGCGGCTGGCCGATACCGACCTGATCATCGAAGTCGAGAAGGACTTCACCCTCCTCGGCGAGGAAGTGAAGTTCGGCGGCGGCAAGGTGATCCGCGACGGCATGGGCCAGAGCCAGCTGCCCGCCGCGGAAGTGGCCGACACCGTGATCACCAACGCGCTGATCATCGACCACTGGGGCATCGTCAAGGCCGACATCGGCATCAAGAACGGCTACATATCCGGCATCGGCAAGGCCGGCAATCCGGATGTGCAGCCAGGTGTGACCATCGCCATCGGTGCGGCCACCGAAGTGATCGCCGGCGAAGGCCAGATCATCACCGCCGGCGGCATCGACACCCACATCCACTTCATCTGCCCGCAGCAGATCGATGAAGCGCTCATGAGTGGCGTGACCACCATGATCGGCGGCGGCACCGGGCCAGCCACGGGGACGTTTGCCACCACCTGCACGCCCGGCCCCTGGCACATCGCGCGCATGCTGCAGGCAGCGGATGCCTTTCCGATGAACCTGGGCTTTCTCGGCAAGGGTAATGTGAGCCTGCCCGGCCCGGCGGCTGAGCAGATCGAAGCCGGTGCGATTGGTTTGAAGCTGCACGAGGACTGGGGCACCACCCCGGCAGCCATCGACAACTGTCTGGCGGTCGCCGAAAAGTATGACGTTCAGGTTGCAATCCACTCCGACACCCTCAACGAATCCGGCTTCGTGGAAGACACCGCAGCAGCCTTCAAGGGCCGCACCATCCACACCTTCCACACCGAGGGCGCCGGCGGCGGCCACGCGCCGGACATCGTCAAACTCGCCGGCATGAAGAACGTGCTGCCCAGCTCGACCAACCCGACGCGCCCCTACACGGTGAACACCATCGACGAGCATCTGGACATGCTGATGGTCTGCCACCACCTTGATGCCTCGATTGCCGAGGACGTGGCCTTTGCCGAATCGCGCATCCGCCGCGAGACCATCGCCGCCGAAGACATCCTGCACGACATCGGCGCGCTGTCGATGTTCTCGTCCGACTCGCAGGCCATGGGCCGCGTGGGCGAAGTGATCATCCGCACCTGGCAGACCGCGCACAAGATGAAGCAGCAGCGCGGGGCGCTCCCTGGTGACGGCGCGAACAACGACAACTTCCGCGCCAAGCGCTACATCGCCAAGTACACCATCAACCCGGCCATCGCCCACGGCATCAGCCATGTGGTCGGCTCAGTGGAGGTCGGCAAGTTCGCCGACCTGGTCGTCTGGCGTCCGGCCTTCTTCGGCGTAAAGCCCAGCACCATCATCAAGGGCGGCATGATCGCCGCCGCCGCGATGGGCGATGCGAACGCCTCGATCCCCACGCCGCAACCGGTGCACTATCGCCCGATGTTCGGTGCCTTCGGCGGCGGACTGAAGACCTCGCTGACTTTCGTATCGCAAGCGGCACTGGACAAGGGCACGCTCGCCGGGCTGGGTCTCGCCAAACCGTTGGTCGCAGTGAAGAACATTCGCAACGTCCAGAAGAGCGACATGATCCACAACGACTGGTGCGGCGACATTCAGGTTGACGCGGAAACCTATCAGGTGCGCGCCGATGGCGAGCTGCTGACTTGCGAACCAGCGACCAGCCTGCCGATGGCGCAAAGATATTTTCTGTTTTAACCGCCGTCATCCCGGCGAAGGCCGGGATCCAGCACCACGCGCCCACTGGATTCCGGCCTTCGCCGGAATGACGCCCTGAACATGGTTTCCGACCTGAACATGCTCCTCATCGAATCCCTCTGCCCCACCGACACCCCGGCCAGCGAACAACTGATCCTCGATTTCGACGCCCGCACCAAGAGCCGCCTGCGCACCAGGCTCGCTTCCGGCGAAGAGGTCGGCCTGTTCCTGCCACGCGGCACGATCCTGCGCGGCGGCGACAAGCTGCAGGCCAAGGATGGACGCATCGTCGAAGTCGTGTCTGCACCCGAAGCGCTGGTCGAAGCGCGCTGCACCAGCGCCTTCGAGCTCGCCCGCACCGCTTACCACCTGGGCAATCGCCACGTCGCTGTGCAGGTCGGTGAAGGCGCGCTGCGGATCCAGCAGGATCACGTGCTCGAACATATGCTCGAAGGCCTCGGCGCCGAACTGCAGCACATCGTCGCCGCCTTCGAACCCGAAGCCGGCGCCTACGCCCCCGGCCATCATCACGCGGAGCGCGGCGCTACCGAAGCCAAGATTCATGTCATGGGCGGCCATGCCTGATCGCCTGCAGACCCGCATGCAGCGGTCGTCTTCAGGCAGCCATGCCGGACAAGCCCGGTTGACGTGCCTCTTCACGACACCTGCCTGCAGAGGATTGCTGCGAGCGGCTCTTCAGGCAAGGCCTCGCACATGAATCTACAACTCGTCCGCCTGCTGCATCTGGCCAGCCCGGCTTTGCCGGTCGGCGCCTTTTCCTACTCGCAAGGGCTGGAATGGGCGGTCGAATCCGGCACGGTCACGTCTGAAGCGGCTGCTCAGCAATGGATTCGCGACGCCCTGCATTTCGCCTTGGCGCGCTGCGAAGCGCCGGCCCTGATCGGCCTGCTGCGCGCCTGGTCGTCCAACAACGCGGCAGAAGTTGCGCGTCTGAATGCCGAATTCATCGCCACGCGCGAGACCAGCGAACTGCGCGCCGAAACCCTGCAGATGGGCTACTCGCTGGCGCGCCTGTTGCGCGATCTGCCGGACACACCGGAAGCCACCAAAATCACCCTGCTGAGCTTGAGCGAAATCGCCTTCCCCACGCCCTGGGCGGCGGCGGCCGCACACTGGCAGATTGAAGAAGCCGATGCAGCCAGCGCCTACCTGTGGGCCTGGCTGGAGAATCAAGTGATGGCGGCCGTGAAGCTGGTGCCACTGGGCCAGACCGCGGGCCAGCGCATGCTCGTCGCCCTGGCCGTAGATTTGCCAGCGCTGGCCGAAGAAGCGGTGCGCCGTGCGGACAGCGAAGACTGGGAAAACTTCACGCCCGGCATGACGCTGGCGAGCTGCCAGCATGAAACCCAATACACCCGACTTTTCAGATCCTGAGAATAAACATGACCCAATCCCAACCATTAAGAGTCGGCATCGGCGGCCCCGTCGGCTCCGGCAAAACGGCCCTGACGCTCGCCCTGTGCATTGCCCTGCGCGACAAGTACAACATCGCGGTGGTGACCAACGACATCTACACGGCGGAAGACGCGCAGTTCCTGGTGCGCAACGAAGCACTGCCCGCCGAGCGCATTCTTGGCGTGGAAACCGGCGGCTGTCCGCATACGGCGATCCGCGAAGACGCCTCGATCAACCTTGAAGCCATCGATCAGCTCAACCGGCGCTTCCCGGGGCTGGAGATCATTTTCGTGGAGTCGGGCGGCGACAACCTCGCCGCGACTTTTTCACCTGAACTGTCGGATCTCACGCTGTACGTGATCGACGTTTCTGCGGGTGACAAGATTCCGCGCAAGGGCGGGCCGGGCATCATGAAGAGCGACCTGCTGGTGATCAACAAGATCGATCTCGCCCCCATGGTTGGCGCTTCACTGGAAGTCATGGATCGCGACTCGAAGAAGATGCGTGGCGCCAAGCCCTTTGTTTTCAGCAATCAGAAAACCGGTCAGGGCCTGGACGAGATCATCGCCTTCATCGAGACGCAGGGCATGCTGCGCGCGGCCTGAACAACAGGAGCGCTCAGTCCCTGAGCAGGCGACGCCAGTTGCGCAGGCGGGTCTGCTGCCAGCCCTGACGACGGTAGAAATCCAGCGCGGGGAGATTGCCTTCATCCGCCAGCAACTGCAGACGCGAGCAGCCACGCCGGCGCGCCCAGGCTTCGGCGCCTTCCAACAGACGCTGGCCGATGCCGGCGGCGCGCCAGCCTTCGGCCACCACCACATCCTCGATCAGGCCCACCGGGCCGCCTTCGGCTGTCGAAATCAGGCACTGCACCGAACAGAAGCCCACCACTTCAGCCTCCCCCTCCAGCGTTTCCTCGGCCACCCACAGCAGGATGTCTTCGCGCGGCAGCATCAGCTTGAGCGCGGCAATCTGGCGGGCGGGATCGGGACTGAAATCCTGTTCAATGGCGAACAGGCTGGCAAGCAGGGTGGCAATCGCTGGCACATCGGCGAGCTGGGCAGGGCGAAACTTGATACTCATTGATACGGAGGGCATGGGACTACAGGGCGGTCAGGATAAGCGAGAGGCTGCGGGATTGCGAAAACAATCTGTAGCAAGATGTGACGTGCTGCACAGCCGCTTGCAGCAAGCGTCTTCAGGCAGGCATTCCGCTCGGGCAAGCAGGGCTTTGATCTCCGAGCATGCTACCTTGAAAGTCTTGCTGCGCGCGGCTCTTCAGGCGGAATCAGACCCGGACGCCGGCGCACCCTGACCCGGCCTCATTCATCCTCGCTCAGCTCGAATCCTGGCCGGCGCGGGACCGTCAGCGGGTCACAACTGATTGGCCGATAGATCTCGACCCGGTCCCCTGCCCGCAATGGCGCTTCGAGCTTCACGGCCTTGCCGAATACGCCGACACGCTGGGCATTCAGATCGATGTGCGGATACAGGTTGAGGATGCCGCTCTTGTGGATGGCGTCCTGCACGCTGGCGTCATCGGCCACATCGATATTGAGCCAGACCTGGCTGGCCGGCTCGGTATAGGCAACAGCGACTTTCATGCTCTTTCTCCTTGTTACACGCTGCAATGCGCAGCCGCTTCCGGGGCGGCACGGCCACGCTTCGCCAGACGCTGATCCACCCAGCGCTTCACCGCCAGCAGCAACCCCAGCACCAGAAAGCCTCCGGGCGGCAGGATCATCATCAGCACGCCGGCGTAGTTCGGGATCACTTTCATCTCCATGAAGGAGAAGGCCGGCCCGAGCAACAGACTGGCTTGCGCAAACAGCGTGCCGGCGCCGATCAGCTCGCGCACCAGTCCCACCACGGTCAGCGCCAGCGTGAAGCCCAAGCCCATCGCCAGGCCGTCGATGGCCGAAGCCCACACGCCGTTCTTGAACGCGAAGGCTTCGGCCCGGCCGAGGATGGCGCAGTTCACGACAATCAGTGCGATGAACAGGCCTAGAACCTTGTGCAGGCCATGCACCCAGGCGTTCAGCGACATGTCGACCAGCGTCACCAGGGTGGCGATCACCACCACGAAGATCGGGATGCGGACCTGATCGCTGACGAAATTGCGGATCGACGAAATCAGAATGTTCGACACCACTAGCACCGCCGTGGTCGCCAGCCCCATGCCCAGACCATTGGTGCCGGAGGTGGTCACCGCCATGGTCGGGCACATCGCCAGCAACTGGGCGAAGACCACGTTCTGATCCCACAGGCCATCACGAAAGAGTTTTCCGGCGCTCACCGATTCGCAGCTCATGATTTTTCTCCGGCAATTTCAGCTTTATGCGCGGCGTAAAACTCCAGCGCTTCCTTCACGGCCTTGACCACGCCACGCGGCGTGATCGTGGCGCCGGCAAACTGGTCAAATTCGCCACCATCCTTCTTCACGCCCCAGCGCGCAGTGCCCAGTGTCTTGCCTTTGAAGGAGTGAATCCAGTCGGCCTTGGCGACTTCGATCTTGTCCCCCAGGCCCGGTGTTTCGGCGTGCTTGAGCACGCGCACGCCCTGCACCACGCCCTCCGCATCCAGGCCGACCAGCAAGACGATTTCGCCGGCATAGCCACGCCCGCTGTACTGGAACACCGCAGCTGAAAAGGCACCGTTCTTGCGCCCGCGATACACGGTGACCTCCTTGCCTGCGGCGGCAATGCTCACGGTATCGGCAAGCAGATCGTTATCCGCCATGCCTTCCGGCAGGACCTGCACCAGCGATGTCTTCAGGTCATCCTGAGCGGCCTGCGCGATGGCCGGCAGGGTCAGGTGATTGGCGCTCATCAGGGCGGCGCCCGTGAGCACCGTAGCCAGCGCCAGCGAGATGCCGTGATAGCCGATTTTTTCGCGCAGGATGGCGAGCTCCATGTCACTTCCCTCCGGTCTTCAGAACAAGTGGCTGGCCCTTGAGATCGCGGCCATACACACGCGGCTTGACCAGCCGGTCTATCGCCGGGGTCAGTGCATTCATCAGCAGTACCGCGAAAGCCACACCTTCCGGATAGCCTCCGTAAGTACGGATGACCCAGGTGAGGAAGCCGCAGCCGATTCCGAACACGATCTGTCCGGCGCGCGAAGTCGGCGAAGAGACGTAGTCGGTGGCGATGAAAAAGGCGCCGAGCATCGCCGCACCTGAAAGTACATGCGTACCGGCATCCAGATAGCGCGCCGGATTGATGCCATGCGCAATCGCCGCCGGGATCGCCAGCGCGGCCAGCATGGCGAGCGGGATGTGCCAGGTGATCACCCGCATCAGCATCAGCGCCACTCCACCGGCGGCAATCAGCAGCACAGCGGTTTCGCCCATGCTGCCGGGGCGCTCGCCGGAGAAGGAAGTCGGCAAGCCACTGGCGAACACATGCAGCAGATCGACCCCGCGCGACAGCTCGCTCTTGGCGTGACCGAGCAGTGAAGCGCTGGAGATCGCATCCGGAATCGCCCCGCCGCCGAAGGTGACCTGCAGCGCATCCAGCAGCCCCGGCGCGTGCGCACCCGTCATCGGCATCACCCAGGCCGTCATCTGCACAGGGAAGGACACCAGCAAAGCCACCCGCGCGATCATTGCGGGGTTGAAGAGGTTCTGCCCCACCCCACCGAAGATCTGCTTGCCGATGACGGTGGCGAACAGCCCCCCGAGCACACCGATCCACCAGGGCGCCCAGGGCGGCAGCGACATCGCCAGCAACCAGCCGGTCAGCACCGCCGAGCCGTCGCACAGGGTGCTCGTGACCGGCTTGTTCATCAGGCGCAGACAGGTAGCCTCGCCGACCACTGCGGCACCGACGGTCACTACCCACAAGCTCAGTGCCGGCAGACCGAAAAACCAGAAACCGCACAGCGTGGCCGGGGCCAGCGCCAGCATCACCTTGGCCATCACGCTGCTGATGCTGCCCTGCGCCTGTGCGTGCGGCGAGGCAGCGACGGCAGGCAAAACTGATGAGAGGGAGGTATTCATGCGGACGTCTCCTGAGAACCTGTGGCAGCAGCTGTCTGGGCTGCCCGTGCTGCCTTGCGTTTGGCCGCGGCTTCGGCGCGCTCGCGGGCTTCACGCTCCAGCCGCTCGGTGCGGGCTTGCGCCAGCCCCTTGGTGAATTCGTTACGCTTCTTCTGCTGCGCGCGCTTCCAGATTTCGCCCTTGGCATGCGAGAAGCTCTGCACCAGCGGGATGTGCGAGGGGCACACATAGGCGCAGCAACCGCAGGCGAGGCAGTCGTCGATAGCAAGCTTGTCCGCGCCTTCGTAATCGCCGGCATGGATGCGCGCCACCATTTCAAGCGGCACCAGACCCATCGGGCACGCCTTCACGCACGAGCCACAGCGGATACACGGCGAGGGATCTGCCACCGTGATTTCGGCTGCTGTCAGCGCCAGGATGCCGCCACACCCTTTCACCGTCGGCACCTGTGCGTGCGGCAGCGCGGCGCCCATCATCGGCCCGCCCATCACCAGGCGGGCGGGCGTTTCCTTCAGACCGACAAAGGCCAGCAGATCTTCAATCAGGGTCCCGATCGGCACGAACACATTGCCAGGCTGCGCCACCGCGCCGCCATTCACGGTGACGATGCGGCGGTAAAGCGGCTCGCCCGTGCGCACCGCGCGATGGATGGCTGCGCAGGTGCTGACATTGTTGACCAGCACGCCAATGCTGGCGGTGCGCGCACCGGAGGGCACTTCCTTGCCGGTGAGCACCTGCACGAGCTGACGGTCGGAGCCCATCGGGTAGCGCGCCGGCACCGGCCGCACCTTGATCGCGGCGAAAGGCTCGGCAGCCTTGCGCATCGCGACAATGGCTTCGGGCTTGTTGTCCTCGATGCCGACCAGCGCTTCGGCCGCGCCGGTGGCATGCATCAGGATACGCACACCGTCGATCACCTCGCCCGCCCGCTCGCGCATGATGCTGTCGTCACTCGACAGATAGGGCTCGCACTCGCCTCCATTGATCACCAGGGTCTGCACGGCCAGCTTGCGCCCCAGTTGCGCCTTGGGTGCCGACGGGAAGGTAGCCCCGCCGAGGCCGACAATGCCTGCATCCGCGATACGCTGTGAAACCTCGGCCGGCTCCAGACCGAAAGGATCCACAGACTCTGCCGTCGGAAGGCCTTCGTCCTTGCCATCGAGCTCGATCGTGATCGCAGCAAACGGCAGGCCGGACGGATGTGGCGCCGTCACTTCACCAATCGCCGTCACGATGCCGGAACTGGGCGCATGCACCGGTGCGGAAACATTCCCCTGCGCACGGGCGATCAGCTCGCCCCGCAGAACCCGTTCCCCGACCGCGACACAGGGTTTGGCCGGCGCCCCCACATGCTGCAGCAGCGGTACGCACAGCCTCTTCGGCAGGGGCATCACGCGCAGTGGCACATCGGCCGCCGGGCGTTTGTGATCGTCATGCGGATGCACGCCCCAGCGCGCTCCGTTCAAGAGTTCAAGCAGACCCATGCTGTTCTCCTCAGGCGGCCAGAGCCGGTTTGGTCCAGTTCCAGTCGCGCAGCGTCACCGGCAGCGGGCGCAGAACAATCGCACCCGTTGGGCAATCCTCCATGCAGCCCCCACAGCCGGTACACGCTTCGTGCAGCACGCCGTGAATCTGCTTGGCCGCACCGACGATGGCATCCGTTGCACAGTGCTTCATGCACTTGCCACAACCAATGCAGATATCTTCCGCCACCTCGGCCACCATCGGGCCTTTGTCTTCCATGCCTTCGAGCGACAAGGTGATGCCCAGCTTGGCGGCAATGGCCTGGGCCAGTGCGACACCGCCACCGGGGCAGACCGTCGCCGGCACCGTGCCGCCAGCCACCGCTTCGGCCGCCGCGCCACAACCGGCCAGACCACACTGGCCACAGTTGGTGCCAGGCATCATGTCTGCCAGTTCGCTCACCAGACTGTTGCCCTCGACGGCAAACACCCTGGCGGTGTAACCCAGGCCCAAGCCCAGAGTCAGGCCCAGTGCAGTCAAACTCAGAATTGCAGCCAGCATCGCACTCTCCTCAATTGAAATTCAGGCCGGCAAAGCCCATGAAGGCCAGTGACAGGAGCGAGGCCAGTACGAAGGTGACCGGCACACCATCAAAGGTTGCGGGCACCTTGACCAGCGCCAGACGTTCGCGCAAACCGGCGAACATCACCATCACCAGCGTGAAGCCCAGTGATGAGCCGAAGCCATACACCAGACTTTTCACAAAACCATTTCCCTCCTGCACGTTGAGCAGGGCTACGCCGAGTACCGCACAGTTGGTCGTGATCAATGGCAGGTAGATACCCAGCGCGCGGTACAGCGCCGGCACCGACTTCTTCACCACGGCTTCGACGAACTGCACGGTGGCCGCAATCACCACGATGAAGGTCAGGATGCGCAGGTATTCCAGCCCCAGCGGGGCGAGCAGGAAGTGATCAATCACCCAGCCGGCTCCCGCTGACACGGTAATCACGAACGTCGTCGCCAGGCCCATGCCCAGCGCGCTATCAAGATTTTTGGAGACCCCCATGAAGGGGCACAGGCCGAGAAATTTCGCCATCAGCACGTTGTTCACCAGCGCTGTGGTCACCAGCAGGATCAGGTATTCGCTCATGTCGGGTACTACCTCCTGAGCCCTGTTTTGCAGAAAACATGCCAGCTCTCCGAACCGGCACCGAAGCGGTGCGTGCATGCCTTGCACAGCGGCCATTTGCGGGCATCTGCAGGCAGCATGGCTGGCGAGACAGGCTGCGCGCGGCCTGTAGGGGATGCGACAAGCCGACAAGCGGATGCAACAAAGCCCGCACTGGCAGAAAGGTTTGCGCTGGCGCAAAGAATTTGCGGCTCGGCACAGAGACGGCACGGAATCTGCATTGAGCAGACAGAACACACGCCCGAGCCAGCGCCATGCCCAGCAAACCGAAAACACCGAAGCCCAGCAATACAGCGTCTTCAGTCCGCAGCATTCCGGCGGCGCTGTACCGTGCCGCCGTGGAGCAGGCGGACATCGCCATCTCGATCACCGATCCACGCGCCGTGATCGAATACGTGAACCCCGCCTTCACGCGCAAGACCGGCTTCACCCCCGAAGATGCTGTCGGCCTGAACCAGAGCATTCTCTCCAACCGCACCACGCCACCCGAGGTTTACAAGGGTTTGTGGCATCAGATCACGCGCAAGCAGGCGTGGAGCGGGCGCCTGGTAAACAGTCGCAAGGATGGCAGCAAGTATCTGGCCGACCTGACCATCACCCCGGTGCTCGACGATGCCGGTGAGATCTCGCATTTTCTTGGTCTGCACCGCGACGTAACCGAGCTGCATCGCCTCGAATGCGCGGTGCGCAACCAGAAAGCGCTGATCGAATCCGTGGTCGATGGCGCGCCGCTGGTGCTGGCGCTGCTCAGCATGGAAGACCGCGTACTGCTCGATAACCATGCTTACAAGGCCTTGATGGCTGACCTGCGCATGCAGGAGCCAGCCAGCGTGCTGCTGGAAGCGGTGCGCGCCCAGCTCGGCAGCGGCTTCGGCCCCTTCAAGCCCGGCGCTCATGCCTTCCTCGATCAGCAGATCCGCCTTGATCGCCCACACTGGCGCAACCCGCGCTGGTACGCCTGCTCCGGCGTATGGGTGGCGGCCGACAAGGATGGCACCGACGCCTTCTACGACGAACAGGCCGAGGCCTATCTGCTGCTGGTTGCCACGGATGTCACGCGCATGGTCATGGAGCAGGAGAAATCCCGCGTCGCCGCGCTGCACGCCCTGCTCGCCGACGAGAATCGCCAGCAGGCCCTGCGCGAAAGCCTGTCGGCAGCGGTCTACCAACTGGAGGGACCGCTCAACGTCCTCAACTCGGTGGTCACCGTAATGGGCCGGCGCGGCTGCGACCCTGCCCAGGCGGCCCTCGCTGAAGCACTCAAGGCCGGCCAGAGCGCACTTGAAACCCTGCGCGCGGCCGTGCCGGCGCTCGGCAGCGGGGTCGATTCGCCGGTCAATCTGAACGAAGCCGTGCGCGATGTGCTGGATCTCTCGGCGCAGAAATTCCTCGCCACCGGCATCTCGGTGCAATGGGATCCGCAGCTTGTGCTGCCCACCCTGCAAGGCAACCCCAAGCGCCTGCGCACCCTGATCAAGGCTCTGGTCGACAACGCCATCGAAGCGATGAACACCAGGGGCTGGCAGCAGCGCCTGCTGGGCATCCGCACCCATGCCGATGCACAGAGCATTGAAGTCTCGATCACCGACAGCGGCCCCGGCATCTCGCCCGAGCTGCGTCTGAAAGCCTTCGAGCCTTTCTTCAGTACCAAAAAAGGTGGCGAGCACCATCTGGGCACCGGTCTGTCCTCCGCCCAGCAAGTGGCAGTCGATCACGGCGGCAGCATCGAGTTGAGCGAGGGGCCGTCCGGTGGCTGCGTCGCCAAAGTCGTACTGCCGCTCAAACGGCAGGGCATGTAGGCCGGGCTTCAGCCCGACTTGCGCAACCGATATGCAGCACCGAAGCAAAAGGTAAGCATCATGGCCATGGACGCCGAAGGCGCACTGAAACATACGCTGATGGAAACGCTCTACAAGGTGAGCGTCATCCTGTCACGCTCGCTCGATGTAAAACTGGCGCCGCAGGAAGTGCTGCGCGTGCTCGAAGAGTCCGCCGGGCTCACGCGTGGCATGCTCAGCGTCATTGATCCGGAATCAGGAGAGCTGGTCGTCAATGCCGTGCAGGGCATCGAGCCGCAGGAATTCGAGCCGGTACGTTACCAATCCGGCGAAGGCGTACTGGGACTGTTGCTCGAAGAAGGCAAGACCGTGGCCCTGCCGCAAGTCTCCGCCAACCCACACTTCCTGAACCGCCTGGGCATCTACGAACGCCGCCTGCCTTTCATTGCTGCGCCGATCCATGTCGGCGGTGCGCTGCAGGGAGTGCTGGCGGTACAACCCAATCGCCTCGATGACGGCCTGCTGGCAGTGCGCGCGCGTTTTGTCGAGATGGTCGCCAACCTGATCGGTCAGAGCGTCAAGCTCTCGCTCGACGTGGCCGAGGAAAAGAAAATCATTGCCGAGGAGCGCGACACCTTGCGCCGCACGGTGCGCGTGCAGCACGGCTTCGACAACATCGTCGGCCACTCCGCCGGCATGCGGAAGATTTTCGAGCAGGTGCGCATGGTTGCCAAGTGGAACACCACCGTGCTGATCCGCGGCGAAACCGGCACCGGCAAGGAACTCATCGCCAACGCCATCCACTACAACTCGCCGCGCGCGCGTGGCCCCTACGTCCGGCTCAATTGCGCATCACTCCCGGAGAACCTGCTCGAATCCGAGCTTTTCGGCCACGAGAAAGGCGCCTTCACCGGCGCCGTGAATGCTCGCAAGGGGCGCTTCGAGATGGCCGATGGCGGCAGCATCTTCCTCGACGAAATCGGCGAGATCTCCCCCGCCTTCCAGGCCAAGCTGTTGCGAGTCCTGCAGGAAGGCGAGCTGGAGCGCGTCGGCGGCGGGCGCACCCTCAAGGTGGACGTGCGCATCATTGCGGCCACTCATCGTGATCTGGAAGATGCAGTCGACGACGGCAAGTTCCGCGAAGATCTGTACTTCCGCCTTAACGTCATGCCGATCAAGCTACCCGCATTGCGCGAGCGCCTCGAAGACGTGCCCGAAATCGCCCGCCACCTGATGAACCGCATCGGCCAGATGCAGGGCCGCCCGCTGGAGTTGAGCGAGGCCGCCATCACCCGCCTGACCCAGTATCCCTGGCCCGGCAACGTCCGCGAGATGGAAAATTGTCTGGAACGCGCGGCAGTCATGTCCGAGTCCGGTCGTATCGATGTCGACCTGATCCGCATCGACCGTCAGCGCGAAGCCCCCGTCATGTCCGCGACCAGCACCGGTCCGCGCATCGACTTCGACGACCCGAACGTGGACGAGCGCAGCAAGGTCATCGCTGCGCTGGAACAGGCCGGCTGGGTGCAAGCCAAGGCTGCACGCTTGCTCAACATGACCCCGCGGCAGATTGCCTACCGCATCCTCACCCTGGGGATCGAAGTGAAGCAATTCTGAAGACCGAAGACGGAGCCTGAGTAACACAGCCCCCGCAACGTTCACCTCCGCTTGCCCTGAAGCAGGCAAAGCTGGATGACGGGCCCGGCCATTTTCTTCGCCATGAACAAAGGGGGGTTCAGGCACGTGCCGGTCCCCCGCTACCCGCGCCGTTCTCCGGCCCGGAACCGGAACACAGCCGTCTGGCAAGGCTGAACAGATGGGCAGATTTTCAAACCTCAGGCTCAGATGCCGTTAACTGGTCATATCTGTTCATTGAGCAAACATCAGGATGGGCCTGCGCACAAAACTGATCATTGCCCTGTTGCTGGTCTTTGGCGCCCTTGGTTTCGTCATCATCACAACGATCCAGAGTCGCGTCATGAAGAGCTACGACGCGATCGAGTTTCAGGCGGCGCAAGCCGACATGGCTCGCTTGATCGAAGTGCTGGACGACTCCATCCGGCAACTCGATGACTCGCTGCTGGAATGGGCCACGTGGACCGAGCTCTACGACTTCATGCAGTCGGGCGAACCGAAGTTCAGGGCCACCAACATTTCACCGGAGAGCATCCCTCAGGCAAAGTACTCGTGGCTGGGCATCTACGACGTGCAGGGGCGCATGCTCGCCCATATCGGCCGGGATCCTGACAGCCGAAAACCGCTTTCCCTGCCGGAACTGGAAGACTCCAGCACTCCGCTGGCCCTGGCCCTCAAGAACCCGCTGGCAGTTGGCGTCGTTGATTGCGGGCTGATCAGTATCCAGAAGCAGATCTATGCCATGTGCCGGCGAGCCATTTCGGATTCACGCGGGGTTCTGGCGCCGCGTGGCGTGGTCGTGATGCTCAAACTCATCGGCCCCGGCTATGTGAGCCGCGTGGTCAAGCAGACCAAACTTGATTTCCGGCTGAGTGCTCCTGAAAACCTCGATGACCAGGCCTGCCGGCTGTGCACGAGCTTCATCCACTCCGGCATTGGCGACGGTCGCGCCCATGTGCAGCACAGCTCCGATACCTACGAGTTCCGCTGGAATCTGCAGGATGTGCTGGGCAACAACATCAGCACCCTTTCGATGACATGGACTCGCTCGATTTCACAACAAGGGCGCCGCACCATCGACGAATCAGCAATCCTGTTTGCCATCATCGTAGGGTGCGGCGCCCTGCTCATGCTGCTGATCATTGACCGGCTGGTGGTTTTGCGTATCCGGAACCTCGCCGTGAGCCTGCACGACATCTGCAATCTCCGGAACTGGGGGCTGCGCACGAGCGATTCGCGACGCGACGAAATCGGCGAACTCAGCGACCGCACCAACGACTTGCTGAGTGTCATCGAGCAACAGGTCGAAGAACTGGAAGACAATTCCCGCACCGATCCACTGACCGGCCTGTCAAACCGGCGCCACCTCGACGAACAGCTGCCAAAGCTGATGCGCCAGCATCAGCGCAGCACACAACCGCTGAGCCTGATCGTCATCGATGTGGATTGCTTCAAGGACTACAACGACCACTATGGCCACGCGCAGGGCGATGCCGCACTGCGCATCGTTGCCGACTGCCTGCGCCAGAGTGCCCGGCGCAGCGTAGACTTGCCCGTGCGCATTGGCGGCGAGGAATTCGTGGTGGTCCTGCCTGACAGCACGATGCAGAACGCCTGCGTCATCGCCGAGCGATTTCGCGAAACCCTGCACAGCCGTCAGGTTGAACATGCTTTCTCGCAGGCCGGACCTTACCTGTCAGCCAGCCTTGGGGTCAGCACGATGCGCCCGGATGACTCACCGGAAGAGTTCTTCACGCGCGCCGATCTGGCCATGTATCGCGCCAAGGGACTCGGGCGTGACAGGGTCGAAACCGCCTCTGACGACTGAGCCTGAACAGGCTTGCACGCTGTCACAAAACCTTCACTCATCTCATACGCAAGCGTACTGCTCCCGTAACAATTCCTGCGGATGATTGCGCCCTTCGTTCAGCCCCTTCGGGCATAACAACAGGGAGCCATCAAGTCATGCAGGACGCTTTGATTTTCCGCCGCCGCGCGGCCGCCATCGCAGTATTTGCCACCCTGGGGCTCAGCGCCTGTGGCGGTGGTGGCAGTTCGTCTTCCGACAGCACCAGCAGCAATGCCCCGGAAACCATCAGCGTCCCGGCAGAGCCGGCGGGTCTGGGCTACATCGAAACCGCCGATGCCCCCAGTGGCGTGCTCGCCTATGTCGACACTGGCGCCACCAATCAGCGCAACAATCCATGCATGGTCACGCTCGACACCAACGCCGGCGTACGCGTGCTCAAGGGCTTCCTCGACGTCTGGGCCCCCAGCACCACGCTGGTGGATGCGGGTGTAACCCTGGCCGCCGCCAATGGCTGTGCGGCGGTAACCGCCTCGACCTGGTCCGGCGTGCCAAACGACGCCACCGACGGAACGGTCAAGAACAGTGATCTGCACACCGCCAACATCGGCTATGTGAAGACCGTCACGCAGAGTCGCAGCACCGCGCAGGCCCTCGCCGCCTACATGGATGACCGGCGCGCCAAGGGTTACAGCGTCAGCGACGGCATGGGCCCGCTGACCAGCATCTGGCGCAGCGGCACCGGCCAGACGAGTACGATCGCAGCCGTCGATCCGGCCAGCGCTGTCGCTGTCGTCAACGAGGGCGGCAACAACCTCGGCCTGACGACCTCCACCCTCGGCCCGGCCGTCAGCTTCATCGACAGCGGCAACATCACGGACGGCTCCGGCGAACCCGCCAAGCGCTTCTACAAGTACGCCCGCCCCTGGCGCTGGAGCAGCGATGTGCGCGTCGTGCCGGCACTCGAGTCCGCCAAGAGCGCGACACCCGCGACCGATGGCGGTTTCCCCTCCGGCCACACCGCCGAAGCCTGGCGTGACACCCTGCCGATGGCTTACCTGTTCCCGCAGCGCTTCCAGGAACTCATCACCCGCGCCATGGAAATGGGCGAGAACCGCATCCTTTCCGGCATGCACTCGCCGCTGGATGTGATGGGGGGCCGCGTCCAGGCAACCGCCGTGGTGGCCTACAGCCTGAACAAGACCGCGATGGACAAGGCCGCCACCTACAAGCTGGTGCAGGACTATCTGATGGCACAGACCGGCACGAGCGACTTCAACGCGCTCAACACTTACGCCCACACGGTCAAGACCACGGATACCGGCAACGCCAACTACGACCGCTTCGCCGACTACACCAGCAACAAGAGCTTCTTCACCCAGAAACTCACCTACGGTCTGCCGAAGATCGCCGCCAACGACGGCAAGGCGGCCAGCGTGCCCAAGGGTGCCGAAGTCCTGCTCGAAACCCGCCTGCCCTATCTTACCGCCGCCCAGCGCCGCGTGGTGCTGAAGACCACCGAGATCGACTCCGGTTACCCGCTCGCCAATGACGAGGAAGGCTGGGGCCGCCTCAACCTGTTCGCCGCGGCTGACGGTTATGGCGCCTTCAACGGCGACGTGGCGGTAAGCATGGACGCCAGCCTCGGCGGCTTCAATGCCCGCGACAGCTGGAAGAATGACATTGCCGGCGCTGGCAAGCTCACCAAGCTGGGCACCGGCAGCCTGCGTCTGAGCGGAGCCAACACCTATACCGGTGGCACGGTGATCGCGGCCGGGACCCTGGCCGCAGATGCGGCCAGCGCCTTCGGCAAGGGTGATGTGTTCGTGAAAGGCGGCGCTCTGGAATGCGCAGCGCCGGCTGCTCTCGCCATCGGTGGCGCCTACACCCAGACGGCGGGCAACCTGAATCTGGTCATGCGCGGCGCCAGCAAAGGCGTGCTCGCCATCAACGGCACAGCCACGCTGGCAGGCGGCACGCTGTCGGTCAGTTTCTCGGGTTACACCCCGGCGGTGGGCGACACGCTGACCGTGCTGACCGCTGGCAAGCGCAACGGCAGCTTCAGCAGCGTGACGGTCGCCGGCTTCAGCAAGGTCACGCCGATCTACACGGCCACCGGCGTACAGCTACGACTGGACGCAATCTGAGCGGATCGCCCGTCAAGCGGCATGCAGTCTGCCTGTGCAGGCAGCATGCCGCGAGACCCGCGTCCATGGTGGCTGTGCGAGCACGCTGCCCGCACAGCTCCGCCAGAAGCGGGTCTTCAGCCTTCCGTCATCTCACCCTGCCGAGCTGGAAGCGCGCAACGCTGGCTCTGAGCGTGCCGGACAATTCGTTCATGTCCGCAGAAGCGCCCGACATCGCACTGGCCGCCGCCGTATTTTCGTCAACCATCTGCACGACCGTTTCAACACGCACGGCAATATCCCGACTGGCTGCAGATTGCTCTCGCAGCGCCGAAGAAACTTCGTCAATCACCCCCATCACAGCCTGCGCTTCGGCATCGATTTCGCTCACCGTTTCGCCGGCGCGATGGGCCATCGCCAGCCCGTCCTGCACCGAGGCAACTGCACCTTTCAGGCGGTCCATCATGGCCTGCGTGCCATTCTGGATGGAGCCCACCATGGCACTGATCTCGCTGGTCGAGTTCGTCGTCTTTTCCGCAAGCTTGCGCACCTCGTCAGCCACCACCGCAAAGCCGCGCCCCTGCTCGCCGGCGCGGGCCGCTTCAATAGCGGCATTCAGGGCCAGCAGATTCGTCTGATCGGCGACTTCCTTGATCACCAGCACGATCGAAGAAATCCGCTCGGACTCCCTCCCGAGATCCTGCGCTTTCTCGGCGCTTTCGCGCATGGTCTGCGCGGCAGAATCGATCTGGGTAATCATTTCCTGAATGGCGCGCGAGCCCGAATTGGCCTTGTTGCTGGCCAGCGTCGAGGCCTGCCGTGCGGTCTGTGAAATCTCGGAAATATGATCCACGCTGGTAGACATTTCCTCCAGCGCTGCGGCCATTGCGGAAGCCGACTCGGACTGGCTTTCGATACTGTTCAGGACCGTCCGGGAACTGCCCGCCAGCTGCGTTGCCGCCACCCCGACCCGCCCCGCGCCATCGCTGACTTCGGCCAACGCCTGATTGAGCGAGTCCGTCATCCGGCCGAAAGCCGTTTGCAGCTGGCCGATTTCATCGCGTGAAGTCACCGTCACGTGCCGGCTGAAATCGCCATGCGCCAGGCAGGCTGCGTATTCCACCAGCTCGCTGACGGGCCCGGTAATCGAGCGTGTCACCAGCCAGGCGCAGCCCAGCCCGGCCAAGGTCGAAATCACGAACGCCACGACCAGCGTCACCAGAATGGCGCGGGCGTCAGCCTGTAACTGCGCCATTTCTTCGCGGGAGCTCTGCTGCACCGACTTGATGAGCTTGTCCGCCGCCCCCTGCAAAGCCGCCGCATGCACCCCGCCCTTGCCCACCGATGCGATGGCGGCAGGCTGGTCTCCGGCGATGGCAAGGCGCGTGGTTTCATCCGTCGCGGTTCTGAGAATTTCAGCCGCTTTTGCAATCACCGTGGCCTGCTCTTTCGTCTCCACCACCGAAACGCTCAGAAACGGCTCAACCCCCTTCTGGACCGACTCGATCGCGGCGAGCAGCTTGGGCGCCACATTCGCAACACCGGCGGCATCCTTCTGCAACAGCAGATCACGCGCGGTAATCCGGAAGGCCATCACCTCGCGCAGTAGTGCCGCCGCCGCCTCCGTGCGATCAATGCCTTCCCGCTCAACCCGCTGCGCCCGCTCCCGGATGTCCAGCGCCTCGAATCCGACCAAGGCCGTCGCACAGCCAAACAATACCAATACGGCGGCAAACGCCAGCAACAGCCGTTTCCCGATGGCAAGATCCCTCATGGCATACCTTTCATTTGAATTTTGATTACAACCCGACAAAAACCCACGGCGTTCACTCCCCTTTGCGAACACCGGACAAAATGGCGCGCAAATCCTCCGTCTCGCCCCTCCTCGCCGACATGCAGTTATCGAGACAACGACGGACCGGCCTGTTCCCTGAAGCACCCAGGAAAACAATGCCCTTCTGGGCATGAGACATGCCGGCGCACCGTCTGCCCGGCGGAGAGGCTTGCCGGCACACCACACCTTGTCACCAGGGCTTGTCCGGAAACCGGGGAATTCCGGGCAGGCTGAAAACCCGCAGCCCGCCTGACTCTCCAGCCACCTTGCCCGCACAGGCCCGCCAGAAGCGGGTCTTCAGCACACGCTGTTTTTCGCCCGCTCTTTGCTCCTGCGGCCCCCCGTGCGGCCGGCTGACGCGCTATCCTTGCGCCCCGTTCTGCGCCGATGCACCGCACCACCATGTCCCAGTTCCAGATCGACCCTGCCACCTACGAAACCCAGCTGGCCGAGAAACTCGCCCGCTTCACGAGCGATTTCGCCGCCCATGCCTTGCCCGAGCCGGCCGTATTCCGCTCGGCAGCGCTGCATTACCGGCAGCGCGCGGAATTCCGCATCTGGCACGCCGGCGCGGATCTGCACTATGCGATGTTCGATCCGGCGGCACCGAAAACGCCGGTGCTGATGGACGCATTCCCGGCCGCCGCGGAGTCGATCTGCACCCTGATGCCGCGCTTGAAAGACGCACTGCAGGTCAGCGAGGAACTGCGCCGCAAGCTCTTCCAGGTCAATTTCCTGGCGACCCGCAGCGGCCAGATGCTGGTCACCCTGATCTATCACCGCAAGCTGGAAGACGCTTGGGAAGCAGCCGCCCGCGAGCTGGCAGCAGCGTTCGGCATCAAGCTGATCGGGCGCAGCCTGAAGCAGAAAATCGTGCTCGACACCGACTGGCTGCTGGAGGAACTGGAAGTGGGCACACGGCGCCTGCGATACCAGCAGATCGAGGGCTCTTTCACCCAGCCCAATGCAGGCGTGAACCAGCAGATGCTGGGCTGGGCCTGCATGCAGGCAGAAAACCTGGGTGGCGACCTGCTGGAGCTGTACTGTGGCAACGGCAATTTCACGGTAGCGCTGGCTCCGCACTTCGGCCGCGTGCTGGCCACCGAGATGAGCAAGCCCTCCGTCAAGGCGGCGCATTACAACCTGGAGGCCAACGGGATTGGCAATGTCGCCATGGTGCGCATGGCCAGCGACGAGATCAGCGATGCGCTGGCGCGGGTACGGCCCTTCACGCGCCTGAAGGATATCGATCTGGACAGCTACCGCTTCAGCACGCTGTTCGTCGACCCGCCACGCAGCGGGCTGGACGCGCCAACCATTGAGCTGGCGCGCGGCTTCGAGCGCATCCTGTACATCAGCTGCAACCCGCAGACCCTGCGCGAAAACGTGGCGGCACTGGCCGATACGCATGTCATCTCGGCCTCTGCCGTATTCGACCAGTTCCCCTACACCCATCACCTGGAATGCGGCCTGCTGCTTACGCGCAAACCTGCGGCAGCCTGACTCGGGCCCGGACGCTCAGACCAGCACCTGCCGGGTTTCGGCAAGGAAGCGATGAATCTGCGCTTCGACGCCTGCGTCGATCATCGTCCCGGGGCGCCGGCCCTGCGGACATGGCATGCGCGGCGTGGTGCCGAACAGGCGGCAGATCAGCGGCCGCTCCTGATACACCGTGCAGCCTTGCGGGCCGAGATGCGGACAGTTCAGGGCCGCCAGGGCGGCCTCATGCACGGCAGCGCTGAGGCGTGGCAGACGTGCCATTTCTTCGCTCGACGTAGTGACCGGGCCACAACAGTCATGACAACCCGGCACGCATTCAAAGGCGGGAATGCGTTCGCGGAAGAAGCGGATTTTCTGGCTGTTGCGGGTCACGGCCGGCTCGGTGAAAACGAATGGCGCCACCATACTGATCCCGCAACAGCAGCACAAGCTTCACCGCAAACTCGCCGCTCTGCTGCCTGAAGACCCGCACCCCGCGGCCCTCTCCGGCCTGCCCCTGTAAACACCCACAGCGGCGTGCAGGCTGGACTAAACTCGTGGTTCACCGCCCCGGCGGGATGCGCCCACGAGAGGAAACCCCATGAAAACAATCAAGGTTCTGGCCATCTGCGGCAGTCTGCGCCGCGCTTCACGCAATCTCAAATTGCTGCAATACGCTCAGGCCCATGCGCCAGAGGGCATGAGCATCGACATCGCCGATCTATCGGCCGTGCCGTTCTACAACATGGATCTCGCCGACAAGCCCGCCGCCGTGCAGACGCTGATCGCTCAGATCACGGCGGCCGATGCCCTGCTCTTCGGCTGCGCGGAATACAACTACTCGATCGCTCCGCCGCTGAAGAACGCGCTGGACTGGGCTTCGCGCGAGCCGGAAAACCGTGCGCTGGCCGGCAAACCGGTGGCCCTGATGGGTGCGGGTGGCGGCATGGGCACTTCGCGCGCGCAATACCATCTGCGCCAGGTCTGCGTGTTTCTCGACCTGCATGTGCTGAACAAGCCGGAAGTCTTCGCCAATGCCTTCAGTCCCAGCTTTGATGCCGACGGCAATCTGACGGACCCGGCACTGCAGGGTCTGATCGTTGCCCAGCTCGGCGCCTTGCAGGCTCTGGCTCAAAAACTCGGCGCACGGTGAGGTCTGCATGATCACGGTTTACCCCGCAGAGAAGATGGGGCGTTCGGATCTGGGCTGGCTGCAAAGCTGGTTCCATTTTTCGTTCGCCGATTACGAGAATCCGGCACGCGTGCATTTCGGCGCGCTGCGGGTGATCAATGACGATCTGGTCAAGGCCGGCACCGGTTTTGACACGCACGGCCACCGCGACATGGAGATCATCTCCTACGTGGTAGACGGCGGCCTGACCCACGCCGACAGCATGGGCAACCAGCGCACGCTGACGCGCGGCCAGGTGCAGTACATGAGTGCCGGCACCGGCGTGCGTCACAGCGAGCACAACCGTGGCAGCGAGACCACTCGCCTGCTGCAGGTGTGGATTTTCCCGGACCGCAAGGGCTACGCCCCGCGCTACGGAGACCATGCCTTCGACTGGCGCGCACGCGAAAACCAGTGGCTGCATCTGGTTTCGCCCGATGGCGGGCCGGCACCGGTGCAGATCCATCAGGACGCGAACTTCCACGCCACCGCGCTGTCTGCCGGGGGCGAGACGCGCTTTGAAGTTGGCGCCGGCCGCCAGGCTTATCTGGTACTGATCGAAGGCGACGCCCGCATCAACGGCGAAACGCTGCAGGCCCGCGACGGGCTGGAATCGGTGGAAACCACGCTGGAGATCCTCACCGACACGGGCGCGCACATGCTGGTGATCGAGATGGCGGCAGGCCCGGTCGATTGACACGCACACGCTGGAGTTTCGCGCTCAAAAGCGTGATTTTTCTGGCGATCCGATGCAGATCGCATCAGCAGGACAACCCCGCCGGCTACGTCCGGCGGTATTCTTGCGTCCGCACGTCCGCCATACCGGCCAGACCACTCTCTCTGCCACAATGAAACCTTTCCTGACGCTCGCTTTCACCACTGTTCTGGCGGTTTTCTCCGCTCCGTCGCTGGCCATCTACAAATGTACGGACAGCGCCGGCAAGCCCACTTTCTCGGATATCCCCTGCCCTGCCAACACCTCGGCCACGACTGTGCGCGGCGCCGATTACGTAGAGCAAGACGAGCAGGCGCGCGCCCGCCAGCGCCTGAGACGAACAACACAGGAAGCGCAGGATCTGGACTATCAGCGCGCCCGGAAACAAACCGGCGGCGCGGTCGGCGCGCAGCCCGACCCCAAGGATCAGCGTTGCGCGGAAATCCGCCGCGGCAAGGCAGACGCCGAGCGGCAGATGGGCCAGAGCAGCAATCGTGAATACCGGGCCAGCGCGGCAGCCAGAGTCAAGCAGTGGGAAGACCGGGAGTTCTCCGAGTGCTATGGCAGCGCCAACGGCAATCGCTGAACACCGCCAGGCACCATCGCGCAGAGCCGCCACTGACAAGCCTTTCAAGGCGACCATCCCCAAGACTGGCCGTTTTCGCCAGTTTCCAGCCAGCCTGCCCGGAGAGGCCCGCCCCATGCGGCTCAGCGAACGGGCTCAGAAATCCACCGTTGGCCCGATATGCCCGGGCCGCACGAATCGCCAGCGCCCCACGACACATCCCATGAGGATGGCGATCAGCCCGGCCAGCGCGACCATCAGCAGCGGAAACGCCCAGGCCCCGGCATAGGCGCCGAACATGCTGGCCTTGATGGCACGCACCGCCCAGGTCAGCGGCAGCCAGGGGCTGATGTGCATGAACAGGCCGCCACTGAGTTCGACCGGCAAGATCCCGCCCGAGGAGGTGAGCTGCACGGCCAGCAGGATCATCGCCAGCCCCTTGCCGGCATCGCCGAAGGCACGGGTCAGGGCAAACACGATGAGCAGGAAGGTCAGCGCCGAAACACCCAGAGTGAGAGCAAAAGCGCCGGGGCTGACGATATGGATCTTCAGGATGTAATGCACCATCGCCAGCAGGAACAGGGTTTGCAGCAAGACCACTCCCGCCGGCAGGCACACCTTGCCCAGCAGCTGCGCCGGGCGCGAAAAATACAGCGCGTGCCGCGGCAGGACGCGCACATGCAGCAGGAAAACCGCCACCCCGGCGCCCAGCCACAAGGCGCCGGGAAGCACGTTGGGCGCGAAGCCGCTGCCACTGTTGCCCACCACCGCATCGGTTTCCACCAGCGGCTGCACTGAATTCGCCAGCCCCTGCGGGCTGCCGTCGAGTTTGGGCAGCGCCGCCGGCAGGGACGCGGCCAGCTGCTCGATACCCTGCGCAATGCGCTGACTGCCCCGGGCGAGTTGCCGTGTGGCCCCGGACACTTCATTGCTGCCACTGGCCAGCCCGCCAGCACCTGCCGCCAGCTCATCAAGCAGACGCTCCTCGGGAATCGCCCCGGCCGCCGTCTGGATGCCATTGCCCATGACAAGCATGCCACCGGTGAGCGAATCCACTCCGGAACTCAACAGACTGGCGCCTTCAGCCAGTTTTTGCTGGGCATCCCAGGCGGATGTCAGCCCGGTGTCGATGCGTGACATGCCGTCGGCAAGCTGCTCGACGCCGTCGACAGCCGTCGCCGGGATGAACAGGCTATCGCGTGCCTCATCCCGCAACAGGCTGAGCCCGGCAAACAAACGGCGCGAGCCATTCTGCAGTTCGGCCATGCCCCGCACCATTTCGCCATGCCGCAGCGCCAGGGTCTCGGCGCCGGTTTTCAGGCGCACCAGTTCGGTACTGGGTGGCAGGCTTGCATCCATGGCTTTCAGGCCGGCACCAAGCTGTTTGACCCCAGCGGTGAGCTGCCCGACGCCACTGCTGAGGTGCGCACTGCCACTGGCCACGGCCTTGGCCCCGGCAGCCGTCTGTTCAGCACCGCGGCTCAGTTGGCGGGCACCGTGCTGCAACTGGCCGACGCCGTCGCGCAAGCGCTCCACGCTACGCTGCGCATCGGCCGCATTGCCCAAGGCCAGCGCCCAGCGGCGCTCATTGAGATTCTGATTGACCTGCTGCCCCAAGGTTTCCGCAAAGTGACGCGAGATGGCCGCGCCCTCGAAACTGTTGCCCTCGGACGCAAAGACCACCGGCTTGCCGCCGCCCACCTGATTTCCCGGAATGGCATGAGCGCTGAAGTCGCGCGGAATGATCAGGGCAAACGCCAACGTGCCCTGGCGAACGGCCTGGCGCACCTCCTGCTCATCAGCGTAATCGCGGAAGCCGAACCGGCTGCTGGTCTTGAGTGTGGCCACCACCTCCTGGCCGACATTGAACTCCTGCCCGCGATAACTGAAGCCCTGATCCAGATTGACCAGGCCCACCGCCAGCGCGCCGGTATGCGCCGCCGGGTCCCACAGGCTCGACAGATAGATCAGTGCATACAGGGCCGGAACCAGCGTCACCACCGCCGCAGCCAGCAGCAGTTTGGGATGGCGCGCAAAGAATTGCGCCTCAATCCGGGCGATCGTCAGTACTTGCAGAAACAGTTTCATGGGATAAACCGGTACGTTCATCGGCATTGACTCCACACTCTTCGGCGGCAATGACAGCAGCTTGAGAAGGCGGGTCTGAACAGATTGAACGGCCGTCTGCCGGTTTCGGGTGAATGGACGCTCAAACCTTTGATGCCACAAGGGTTTCATGCTGGCAAATGGCAAGCCGCCAAACCACCGCACTCATGGGCAAGCGACCGGAGACCACGTCACAGACAGTCCGCTTTACCAATTCCCGCAACGGGAAATTCTGCTGAGCTTCCTGCTGGCTGTCGCCGTATTCCTCTCCTGCGAGCTGATCACGCCAGGAGTTTGCACACCCTATCTGCGGCGCCCGCAGCAGGCTGCGCGGGCGCACAGCTGCTCGACCACCACATCCATGAGTCCCCGGGCACGCCGGGGGGAATTTGCTTGAGTCTTTCAGATCTTGAAGCGCCCCACCTGTCGATTCAGGTTGAGTGCAACACGTTCGATGCTCGAAGCAGAGTCTGCAACGATGGAAATTGTCGAACTGGTTTGTTCGGCCATCTGAGAAACTTCCTCGACCTTCATCGCGATGCTGTTGCTGGCCACGCCTTGTTCCCGCGTAGCGGAAGCTACATCACGCAGATTGCTCAAGCTGGACTCCGAGCCAGAATTGATGTCGGACAAGGTAACGGCGACGGCACGGATCAATTGAACCCCCGCATCGACCTGCGGCCTGATCTCTTTCATTACGACCACGACCGATCGGGTGTCATCCTGTACGGCAGTCAGCATTTTCTCGATACTCACGGTGGCATTGGCGGTTCGCTCGGCCAGCTTGCGCACTTCATCGGCAACCACCGCAAAGCCGCGTCCCTGTTCGCCTGCCCGGGCGGCTTCAATGGCCGCATTCAGGGCCAGCAGGTTAGTCTGTCCGGCAATTTCCTTGATCTCGGATGCAATGCCGGAAATCTCCCGGGCCTTGCCATCCAGTTGGCGAATCTGCTCGCCTGCCAATCCAACGCTGCTGGAAATGCTCTCCATCGACTCGGTCGTTTCGCCCACTTTTGTCACACCTGCGCGTGCCTGGGAGGCAGCCTGCTGCGAAGCAGCTTCGGCAACGCCCGAGCTGCTGGCAATGATGTTGATGCTGACAGTCAGCTCCTCCATGGCCGCAGCCATGGAGGCGGTGGCATCGGCCTGGCGAACGGAAGCGGTAGCAATTTCCTGACTGGAGCGCGCCAGTTGTACCGAACTGTCGCCAAGCGTGTTGGCATCACGCACGATCTCACCGATCATCTCGCGCAAGCGTGCCACCATCAGCCCCAGCGAGGCGAGCATGCTGCCTGCAGGGGCTGAAGCCAGCTGGACCTTCATGTCCCCCTCGGCGACCCGGTTCATGATCTCGATGCCGAAAGCCGGCTCGCCACCCAACTGCCCCAGTATGCTTTTTCTGGCCAGAATCGCGACCGCCAGCATCAGCAACGACACACCGACAGTCAGCGCACCAATGATCAGGGCAAGCTGCCAGAACGCAGCATCCAGATCGTCGATATACACCCCGGAGCCAATAACCCAGTTCCAGGGAGCAAAACCCTTGACGTAGGAGAGTTTGGGGAAAAGTGTTTCGGTCACGCCGCCCCCTTGCTTGGGCTTGGGCCACTCATAAGTCACGAAGCCATCGCCATGCTTGCTGACCGTCTGAACGGCGCTGACAAACAGATTCTTGTTATCCAGACGTTCCTGACCACTGCCATCACGCGCATAAAGGCTGGTGGCTTTGTTGAAAGAGTCCTTGTCGAGACGGGTCCCATCCAGCGCAGGCACCGTCGGGTGCATGACCATGCTGGGGACGGGTAGGCCCATGTCATTGATCCAGAGATATTCCGTCCCGGCGTAGCGCATGGCCTTCAGATCCTGTCGCGCACTTTCCTGCGCAAGCTCATGGCTCAAGGTCCCTGCAGACTCAAGCTTCTGGTAACGCTCGACAACCGAGTGCGCCAGTTCCACCACCGCGATCAGTTGCTGTTGCTTGTCTTGCCTGAGTTTGTACTCAACCAGTTTCAAGGACAGGAAACCGAAGAGCATGAAACACAGCAGGGCGGCCACCGGTGCGAGCAACAAACGGAACCGGAGTGATCGGCCGGACAGCAGCGTATCAAGCATGGAGCATCCCTTTCGTGACAGGAGGTAGCGACGGCTTAGGCGGGAATACCCTCAACCGGAGAGCAGGATATTCAGATGCACCTCTGTCATCCGCTTGTTCCGGTCACACAGGCCCAGAAAATCTCTTAACGGGTTACGACACAGCGAACTTGAACGACCCTTGCTGCGAATGCGCAGGGGGCACGGACCAGGTCCGCAGGCATTCGACAGAAATCGCCGGAGCCACCCACTGCGCATCGAGGTCCCCGGCGGTGAGTTCATCGGTGCGCACCAGCCCTGCACAGCAGCTACCGGAAAAACATACGCCCCGAAACTGTGCCCTTCCCCACAAAAGGCCCTGTCGCCAAGCCGACATCGGCACCTGACAAATCGACACAAACCTTGATACAAGCGGGCTGCACGCGCCCGGCACGGCATTTGCACAGAGGAAGACAAACAGATCATCGGGAGCCAGACATGACCATTCCCCACCTCGGCACGCCGGTCAGCGCCAGCGGCTGCAGCGCCGGCAGTTGCGGCTCGAAATCCGCACAGATGGACGCCCTGTCGGCCGACACGCTGAAGAAGGTGCAGGATCATCCCTGCTACTCGGAAGAGGCTCACCACCACTTCGCGCGCATGCACGTGGCCGTCGCCCCTGCCTGCAACATCCAGTGCAATTACTGCAACCGCAAGTACGACTGCAGCAATGAATCCCGCCCCGGCGTGGTCTCCGAGGTGCTGACGCCAAAGCAGGCGGTGAAGAAGACACTGGCCGTGGCCGCCGCGATTCCGCAGATGAGCGTACTGGGCATCGCCGGGCCGGGCGATGCGCTGGCGAATCCGGAGCGCACTTTCAGCGTATTCCGCGAGCTGCAGCAACGCGCACCGGACATCAAGCTGTGCCTGTCCACCAACGGTCTGATGCTGCCTGAGTACGTGGCGCAGATCGCCGCCGCGAATGTGGATCACGTCACCATCACCATCAACTGCATCGACCCGGATGTAGGTGCGCAGATCTATCCGTGGATCTTCTGGAATCACCGCCGCGTGATGGGCCGCGAGGCCGCCGAAATCCTCATCGCCCAGCAGCAGAAGGGCCTGGAGATGCTGGTGGCGCGCGGCATTCTGGTGAAGGTCAATTCGGTGATGATCCCCGGCATCAACGACGCGCATCTGCAGGAAGTCTCGCGTGTCGTGCGTGCCAAGGGCGCCTTCCTGCACAACGTGATGCCACTGATCTCTGAAGCCGAACACGGCACCCACTTCGGCCTGACCGGCCAGCGCGGGCCTACACCGGAAGAGCTGCAGACCCTGCAGGATGCCTGCGCGGGCGACATGAACATGATGCGCCATTGCCGCCAGTGCCGCGCCGATGCGGTCGGCATGCTCGGTGAAGACCGCGGCGCGGATTTCACCATGGACAAGGTGGAGGCCATGGAAATCGACGCGCAGTTCGAACAGGCAGCCATGCAGCGCCGCCTCGCCCTGCGGGAAGCCATCAACGCCGAGCTGGAAGCCAAACGCAACGCCCGGCATGCCGCACCTGTACTGCAATTCCATGCGCCCAAACGCGGTCGCCCGGTGCACATGGCGGTGGCCAGCAGTGGTGGCGGCCTGATCAACCAGCACTTCGGTCACGCGAAGGAATTCCTGATCTACGAGGCCAGCAGTGCCGGCGTGCGCTTCCTTGGCCCCCGCAAAGCCGCGCAGTACTGCGGCGGCGAGAGCGATTGCGGCGAGGCCGAAAACACGCTGGCCCGCACCATCGCCGTCCTCGCCGATTGCGAAGTGGTGCTGTGCTCGCGCATCGGTTTCGAGCCCTGGGGCAAGCTGGAGTCCGCCGGCATCATGCCCAACGGCGAGCACGCCATGGAGCCGATCGAAGAGGCTGTCACGGCAGTCTGGAGCGAGATGCTCAAGGCCGGCAAGCTCGATGTGGCGGCGTTTGAGGATCAGAAGAGGGCTTGAATACCGTAGGGTGCGCAATGCGCACCCTACGTCTTTCCAAAGGAACGGGGGAAAAGATGGCCCTGGAAATCGTTGAAGGTTGTGTAAATTGCTGGGCCTGCCTGCCCTTGTGCCCGAACGAGGCCATCGTCGAAGCCCACCCGCATTTCCTGATCGAGCCCTCGCTGTGCAGCGAGTGTGTGGAAGCTTTCGCCACCCCGCAGTGCGCCGCCATCTGCCCGGTGGAAGGGGTGATCATCGATGAACTGGGCCAGGCCCTGAACCCGCCGGGCTCGCTCGGTGGCATCATCGCCGGCCTGCCCGCCCCGGCCGCAAACCCGCAGGTGGGAGCCTGACATGAGCGTCATTCATTTCTGGCAGAAACCCGGCTGCTCCACCAATGCCAGCCAGATGGCGGCCCTGCGCCGGGCAGGGCACGAGGTGATTCCCCACGACCTGCTCAGCGAGGCGTGGACGCCGCAACGCCTGCTCGATTTCTTCATCGATCTGCCCATCGAAGGCTGGTTCAATCCGAACGCGCCGAAAATCAAATCCGGCGAAGTCGTGCCGGGCATGTTCGACACCAGCTCGGCACTCAAAGCGCTGATCGCCGATCCCTTGCTGATCCGCCGTCCGCTGATCGAGATCGGCAAACTTCGCCTGGCCGGATTCGACCCCGCACATCTGGCCCTGGCACAACCCGCCCCGGACGAAAGCTGCTCCGGCAGCCCGGACGCGTGCCAACACTGAGCCCGCCCAGCATGCTCTCCAGCCTGTCACTCCTGCAAAGCATGGCGCTGAGCCTGCGCGGCGTGAGCAGCAATCCTGCCCGTCTGCGGCTGCGCAGCCATGCACGCGGCGCCATGCTCGGGCTGGCGCTGGGTGATGCGCTGGGTGCCACGGTGGAATTCCTGACCCCGCGCGAGATCCGCAAGCAGTATGGCCGACACGACCGCATCCGTGGCGGTGGCTGGCTGCGCCTGCCGCCGGGGCAGGTCACCGACGACACCACCATGGCGTTTGCCCTGGCAGAAGCCTGGCTGCTGAACCGCCATGCCCCCTCTGACGAAGACTACGCCAGGGCCTTCGACACCTGGATGCGCGGCAAACCCGTGGATATCGGCAACACCGTGCGCCGCGGCATCGTGCGCTTTCGCAACACGGGCCAAGCCTGCATGCCTCTCTCGGAAGACGCCGGCAACGGCGCCTGCATGCGCTGTGCACCGACCGCCCTCGTCCTGCTCGGCGCGCCCTCCGACACCATCGCCCGCGCCACGCTCTCACAGGCCCGTGTCACCCATCACCATCCCCTCACCGACGCCGCCACCCTCACCGTCGTCAACATGGTGCAGGCCGGCATCCTCGGCAGTGCCGCCGGCGCAGGCTTGCGCACCGTAATGGCCCAGGCCAACCTGCTGGCACGCGAATTCCCCCTCTTCCGTTTCCGTGGCAAAGCCGCCGAGAATCCAAGCGGCTACATCGTCGACACGATGCGCGTGGTGCTGCAAGCCATCGATCTGAACGACAACTTCGAGTCAGCCCTGATTCAGGTCGTTAATTGCGGCGGCGACGCCGACACCACCGGCGCGATTGCCGGCATGGTGATGGGTGCGCTGCACGGCGAAGCCGGCCTGCCCGAACGCTGGCTGCGCGACCTGAACCGGGACGCCTGGCGGCGCTGCATCGATTACGCGGACGGCCTGATCGAGCGCTCGCCAGCCTGGCAGCGCCTCTGACCAGACCAGTCTAGAACCCGCCCCCAGCCTTGATCTGCCGGCACACACCGCGCCAATCCGCATGCAGCAAGCCTATGCAGCCTTGCATGCTCGAAAGGCAGGCCAGAAGCGGCTGTACAGCCTCCCCCGGGCCGTGCCCAAGACCCCCTGTCAGCCCGCCAGGCTTTTCGCCACGCGGTACCAGTAGTGATACGCGTAGCGATAGCCCAGGCTTTCATAGAGACGAACCGCTGCGGTATTCGCCCCGACGACCTGCAGATAGGCTTCCGAGGCGCCCTGAGTCCTGGCCCAATCCAGCAGACCACGGCACAACTCTCGCGCAAGCCCTCGCCCGCGATGCGTGGCACGCGTCGCGATGTCGAACAGCCCCACGCGCCCGTCAACCACCACCGCCAAACCACAGCACACGGGGATATCGCCCTCATGGCTCACCGCATAGGCACACGGATGCTGGATGCTGCGCAGGATCTCGAGATGCACGTCCTGCCCCGCTACTGGCTTGCCGGAGACCGCCTGAAACAGATCCAGCCATGCCGCCGCATCGTGCATGAAGCGCAATGCCGGCGACGGTGCTGCGGCGTCCAGCGATGCCGTCATGACCAGCGAGAGATCGAAAAAACGGTAGCCGCGCGCGATCAGGAGTTCGTCCGTGCTTGCGAACACGGGGTCGGAGACGAGACGAAAGATGGGCGGCAGGCCGCGCGCTTCGAAGCGCGCCTCGATCGCCGCAATATCCGCCTCTGTCAGCGGCTGCGCCGTGGCGCCTGCGTTCACAGAATTCGCCCGCTTGGTGTAGCCCTTGGCGAAACGCAACAGCCAGCCGGCCCGGGTTTCCTCCTCCAGCGCCGGCCACGACGCCAAGGCCGCGCATTCAATTGACTTGATTTTCATGCGTACAGGTTAAACAAATAGCGCCGAGCCGGGTAGCTACGGCAATTGGCGGGTTTGGCGCAGGCTGGAGCGCCGACGCCGCCATTTCGATCATTGCATGCGAAGCGCTTGACACCGCCCCCTGCGACAGCGCCGTACGCACAGCCCGGAAACGCCCGCCCCGCGCCGCGCTGCGGGCAGGCACTCCGCACAGGCAGGCTGGGCGCGGCTCAGCAAGGGAAGCCTCCTCCATCAGCCTCGCCCTGCCAGCGGGCAAACCATTCGGTCAGCGGGCGTACCTCGCCCATGCCGGCCAGCTCGCGCTCCACTGCCTCGTGATTGCCCCACACCACCGTGGCATGCAGCCCTGCCGCCACCTGCGCCTCGATCTCGCTGCAGTACAGGCCGCCATCGCGCCGCGCGTAGAAGCCGTAGCTGCGGCACACGACTGGCCGCTGCAGATACACCGGACAGGCATTCGTCGCCTCATCCAGCATCGGGCACGTCAGTGGCCGCGTCGTCTGCTGCGCCAGCGCCTGCATGCGCTGCGCGATCAAGGCCAGATGCTCAGTCGACAAGGCCGCCAGCCCCTCGTGCAACAGCGCCCACTCAGCTTCCGTCAGCTGCGGCACTTCGGCCAGACGCCGGCAGCAGTTCGCGCAACCCTTCGCACACAGCCAATCCGGCGCCTCCGCGCGGATCGCGACGACGCGCTGGTCGATGGAGAGGTGAAGATCAGTCAGGGACATGGCACGAGGATACGGCGATTGGCAGGTTTGGCGTAGGGCGGAGTGCCAACTCCGCCACTTCGATCACCACATGCGGTGCGGTTGGCACCGCACCCTACGACTGCGCCGTACTCGATATTTCGACCTACAACTCGGAGCGCACTCCTAGTTACGGCCTTCTTTATTACGCCGTACGCGGTGCATCCGGACTTGCTACGAAACACACCAAAGATCATCCTGCTGCGCTTCAAATTCGCGGGTCAATAACTTCGCTGCTTCACCTAGAGGAAACTGATTAACCTCCAGGGCTAATCGAGTTGCCGCGATCAAGACCTTATGCGTAATCAAATTGAATTGATCAACCCACTGAGGAAGCAGCGATTTCTCCATTGAACCGCGAAGACCTATTTCACCGGTTAGCGAATACATCTCGGTAACTACCGGATATGCGCCGTGAACAAAATTCGAAAAAAGGTCGTTTCGGAACAAACCAGTTTGTTGCAACGTATGAGTGTCGCCAACGCCATATTTTTGGAACGTTCTCCCCGCTGCCGCGTACATTTTCTTTCGGCCAACCCCATGTTCTCTTTTGTTTAGTTCTCTGCCTTTCGATTGCTCCGTGCTGACTTCTTGGTAGAAATCTTTTAGAAAACACCGAGCAGCGGTGATGTCGCTCTCAGTTGATGCGTCGAGAACAAAACTGATCTCGTCACAAAAGTCGATAATGGTTCGGCAAAGCACTCCGGCTTCCTGAAAGTAGGAGTTTTTAATGAAAAGCTTCATTGCATTCAGCCCACTGATCACTCGTGCCAGCTTCAAATAGCAAGCCAGCACCGAGTTCTTCGACTCGTGATCAAACTTAACGCCCCCATCAAACGTAACAAGCTTGGGCTTTTCGACATAGGACGTAATCCTCTTAAAAAGTCCTTCTGTCTCACGCACATAGGAATCCAGAATTTCTAACGATTCTTCGCAGGTTTTCATTTTTATCCCTTCACACAAACCACCTGCCTCAAGGTATGCACCTCGTACGGCGCAGTCCGCATACTCCGGCTACCTTCGTAGGGCATCAATTAGCAAGTAGCCCAAATGCTGCATGGCGGAATACGGATGGACGTCACAAGCAAGCCCCGAATTGCCAGCCTGCGGCCTTCATCTGGGCTACGCCCTCCCGACAACCCACCTACTTTATTTCAACCTCATACCACAACGTCCGCCACGCCTCACCAATCTCCAGCGTGGCGCGCTCGCTGCCGCCTACCTTGATTTCCTCGCGCCGGTTGCCGCGTTCGTCCAGCGCCCAGGCGCGCACGCGGCGGGCCTCGACGGGTAGCGTGACGCGCGCAGCGAGGCCTTCGACCACGGTCGGCGCGCTGCCGAAATTGCGACCGACAGTCGTTTTCTTGTCGTCCAGCCAGCGCTGGCCGCTGTTCTCGACCTGCCCCAGCGCGCTGATCAGCACCTTGCCCGGCGAGGCGAAATCACGACCTTCGATCAGCGTGGCCATGAGCACGCCCCAGTCGTTGCGCGCGCCAAGCAGTTCGAGTTCCACGCCGTGTGCATCAAAGGGCTGGCCCAGCCGCGCGCCGATGAGGCCCTTGCTGCGCGGGCTGTCGATGATGACAGTCTTGCCGCCGATGCCCGCCAGCCCCCAGAGCAGTTCGCCGGTTTCGCTCCGTACCGGCAAAGGCAGGGGCGCAGCAGCAGGCGTGGAAATGTTCACCGCGCCTTGCAGGACGGCATTGCGCGGCGCGCCGAGGCTGTCGGCACCAGGCATCTTGTAGCTGGCACGCAGCGCATCGATCCACGCCTGTTGGGCGGGCTGCGCCTGCGTCAGCGCCTGGGCGGCACGGATGTCGCCGCGTCGGAAGAGTGCGGCGGCGCTGAGAAAGCTCGTCATCTTGACCGGGTTGGCGTGGCTGTCGAAGAAGCGGTCGATCATGCCGCTGTCCCATTTCTGATCGTGCGCGCCGAAGCTGTACAGAAAAATCCCGTCCCAGTCCTGCAGCGCGCCGTAGGCGGCGACCAGTGGCAGCGCCTCACCCTGGAAGTGGCTGGGCGCAGAGTGGTTGTATTCGGTGACGATGAAGGGCTTGCCGGGCACGCGGCGCAGGGCCAGATCGGCCAGCGTGCCGGCGCCGTCCACGCCCGCCATGGGCGTGTTGGCGATCTTCCAGTTGTCGATGTCCCAGGGCTTGCCGGGGAAGTTCGGATGCTGCCAGTAGGCATGGCCATCGACCACGTCCAGCGCGGCCTGAATCGGTGCGGGGCTGTAGCTGACCTGGGTGCCGACGATGAGCGGCTTCGCGCCTAGCTCTTCACGTAGCCATGCCTGAAAGCCGCGCCAGTAGCCGCTCTCCACGTCCCACAAGAATTGAATCCAGTCCTGCTGACCAGCACGAGTGCGGCTCATCAGATCGCCGCTGCCGATGATGTCGACCGTGCCGGCTTCCAGCGATTCGCCCGGCTTGAGGCCCAGCACGCCACCGGGACGCAGGCTGGCGGTCGCGATCTGCAATTGCCCGGTGAGCTGACCGAGCCCACCGAGGGTGAGGCGCGCCACCTCGTCGCCCTGAGTGGGCGCGAAGCTGATGCGGAAATCCTGCCAGCCCGTGCCGACCTCGATGGTCTGCGCCCACAGATGTTGCCAAGGAGCGTGCGCCTGCATGACTTGCAAGGCCAGCCTAGTTGGCTTGTCTGCACGCAGGCGCAGCGTCAGCGTGTAAGGCTGATCGGCCTTGAAGGCGAGGCGGTTCTGGTGGAGCTGGGTGTGCCAGTTCTCGCGGCTGGGCGCGGTCATGGCCAGATCGAGCACGCCGTCGGGCGTTGTGCTCAGGCGGGCTTTGGCGGACTCCACCAGTTGCAGGTTCCAGCCCGCCTCACCGCCTTTCACGTTCGGCGTGGCGGTGAGCATCTCGGCACCCAGCGCCTCTTCACGCAGCCCCCAGGCGGCGCGCAGCGCGGAGGTATCCGGATACTTCGCACGCAGCCAGCTTTGCCACTGGCGCTGCAGCTCGCCGCGATAGGGCTCGGTGATGCCGTTGAGGCCGCCGGTGCGCCACTCGCGCAGCAGCCCGTTCTCGTTGTTGATCTCGATGAGCGCCACCGCCGGCTCTTCGATGTAGCGATTGCCGGTCCAGGGGTTACGGTGCAGCAGCAGATCGCGGGCAAACTCGCGCTGCATGGCGATCATCGGCGGGTAGAAATTGTCCACGCCCTTCCAGTATTTCGGCGTGTCTTCGCCCCAGTCCTTGAAGCCTGGATACTTGCGGCCTACGTGCAGGTTCAGGTCGCTGTAGATGCCTTCGCGCTTGAGGGCGGCGATGAAGTAGTCCAGCCGCTCCAGCATGTCCGCATCCAGCGTGCGCATGTCTTTCTGCAGCAGCCCGCGTGGAACAGGCTGGGAATCCATGTGATGGAAGCGCACGATGTTGATGCCAAACCGCGCCATGCGCGCGGCGAGCCTGTCTGCCGTGGCGTGATCCGGCGCCACTGAGCCAAAGACGATGTTCACCCCGAGCAGGCGCAGGCGTTCGTCTCCTGCGTAGAGGTGGCCGTTTTCGACGCGCGCGAAGCCATGCCTGCCAGCCGGCCTGTGGTTCCAGTCCGTCAGGTTGGTAGCATTGGCGCTCGCATCATCCCAGGGCATGCCCCAGGGAAAGAGCTCACCGGCCATCGCAGCCGGAGCTGGCAGGCCCAGCGCCACCAGCATCAACAAGAAAACCATTCCGTAACGCGACATCGGGCTGACTCCTCGTGCATGACCTTCCTCGCGGAAGGGCTTCCGGGCTTACAAACACTTACAACTGCGCTGTCACCGCAAATGTCCTGCCCCGCGTTATTCGCTACGGAGGACACAATTTTGCATTACGGAGAATATCCATGAAAGCCATACGCGTTCTTTTCGTCACCCTGCTGGCAAGCACTGGTCTGATGCTCTCGACGGCCAGTCAGGCCGAAACCATCTTTGAGCGTTTCGCCCCTCCGCTGCTGCCCATTCCGGTGCCTGTGCCAGTGCCCGGCCATGTGCGCGGACCGGACGTACGGATTTCCACGCCTCCCGTCACTGTCTGGTACGACGATGACTACCGTGATGACCGTCGCGACTACCGGCGTGACTATCGCAGGGACTACCGACGCGACTACCGCCATGATTACCGGCATGACCATCGCGACTATCGCCGCGACTACCGGCATCACGATCACGGACATCGCTACTGAACCGCACCGCCTTTCCGGCGGCTCCCCCCATAACAATCCAGGAGACTCCCTGTGAAAACCAACCGACTGATCCTTGCTCTGCTCCTGTCAGGCGCCGGCCTGCTCGGCTCCGCAGTCAGCCAGGCCGAAGTGAACATCGACATCCGCCTGCCCGGCGTTTCCATCGACCTCTTCCCCGCCCCGCCACCGCCACGCGTGGAAGTCATGCCCCGCCCGCGCCGTGGGCATGTCTGGCACCCCGGCTACTGGCGCTGGGATGGTCACCGACACATCTGGGTCGGTGGCGTCTGGCTGAAGGAGCGCCCCGGCTATGTGTGGATTCCCGAGCGCTGGGAACCACGCGGCAGCGGCTGGTATTTTGCCCCCGGCCGCTGGGATCACCGCCCTGATCACTGGCGCGAGGAACAGCGCCGCGAACATGAGCGCTGGAACGAATGGCGCCGCGAAGACATGCGCCGTGAAGCCGATTGGCGCAGGGATAATGCCCGGCGTGAAATGGAACAGCGCGAACGTGAACGAGACAGGCGTGAAGCAGACCGGCGTGATCGCGAACAGGATCGTCGCGAAGCAGATCGCCGGAGTCGCGAACGCCAGGAAGAACAACGCAACGACCAGCGCCACGAAGAGCAGCGGCGCGGCCCGGATCGTCCGGACAATCGCGGCGGCAACGACCGGCACGATGATGGCCGTGGCGACCACGGCGACCGCGGCCACCGCCGCTGATCGAGCACCTGCCCGGAGAGCCGCACCTGACGTGCCTCTACGGGCACCCCCTCTGAAAAACAAGGCGGGATGCGGCTCTTCAGCCACCCTTTACACCATACACCCCACCGATCACCAGATATTCGCCCTCGCCCTGCAGCCTGCCGGGCAGCACTTCGGCGCAGCAGATGATCTTGGCCAGCGGTACCTCGGTTGCAATCACCCGGTCGCCGAACTCTCCCGCCCGCTCCGCATCGCCGGAAAATGAATTCACGTTATTGAGCAGCACCAGCGTCTCGCCATCTTTCTGGCCCAGGAATTCGTGCGCTTCCCAGCGGTTCACGCCGCGATACAGACGGAAGTGCGACAGGCCCGGATGACAGCGCGCCAGTTCCAGCTGCGTCCAGGTGTAGACAAGGTCAAGCTGGGATTCGAGCGCATTGGTGTTGTACAGGCCAGTCGCACGCTGCTCCAGATACAGGTTGTAAGCCTCGCCCGAGAAATCACGGATCGGCGCGCGATGGTGGCGTGGCAACAGGCCGAATCGGGATTCAGCCCAGGCCTTTAGCACCGCCCCTTCGACACTGTCGGCATTGAAATGCCAGCCGCGGATCAGCTTCAGATAATTGAGCTTGCCACGGTTCTTCGGCATGTCAGGCGCAAAGCCGGCGTCTTCAAGCGAATCCAGCCTGAAACACATCGACATGTAATCGTAGAAGAGCTGCACACGCTCCTCTGCAGTGTCCCGCAGATGCAGCATGCGGAAGAAATCGCGATGCAGCTCCGCCACCCCGTCAATCACCAGCGGAGCGGGATTTTTCTGAAAGGTGTGACTGCCCAGAATCACCGCCGGCAAGTTGCAACGGTTGATCGAAATCCGCGCCCAGGTCGGCAAGGTCGGATTGTCATGAGCGCCTTTCCCGCTGGCGCCATCTGCTTCAGGCGCTGCTCCGCGGGGATCAGCAACATCCCGGGGCGGGGCGGCATTTTTCTCGCACGCATTGTCATCATTCCGACATTGAGCAACGTCTTTGTCCCACGCCGCACTGCCGCAAGAGTCGGTCATTTTTACAGTACTTCCTGCCGGACAAGGCTCAAAGGGTATTTGCGAGACGCTGGAACAGGCGTTCGACATGCGTTGCAAGTCGTCAGAACCCGTACAGCTCCATAGCACGCAACACACATGCCTGAACCGGATCACGGCCTCCAGGCTGGAACCGCCCGGCAGAGCGGCAAGTCAGCCCAAAACCGGATACGCGCCTCGTCCCAGCAAAAAAGCGCGAGCAGCATCGCTCGCGCCTTGACTGGAATTCGCAGCCTTTGAACTTCCGCCTCAATTCAGCGAAGGCAGCAGTACCCGGTAAATGTGGACGAACCCTGGGCCCATCAAAACCAGCAACAGCGACGGGAAAATGCAGAAGATCAGAGGAAAGAGCAGCTTCAGTGCGATCTTCGCAGCGGCTTCTTCAGCTCTCTGGCGGCGCTTGGTGCGCAGCATCTGGGAATGGATACGCAGCGTCGACGCGATGCTGGTGCCAAACCGGTCGGCCTGAATGAGCATGCTCACCAGACCGTCGATTTCCTCCACACCGGTACGCGAAGCCAGATTGCGCAAGGCACGTTCACGATCACTACCGGCACGCAATTCAAGCCCGACCAGGCGCAATTCCTCGCTGAGCACCTCGCTCTTCTGCTCCATATCCACGGCAACACGGCTCAAGGCCGCATCGACGCCAAGCCCGGCCTCCACACACACGGTCATCAGATCCAATGCATCCGGGAAACTCTCGAAAATCTCCCGCTGACGCGTAGCGACCATGTGCGAAAGCACTGCATTCGGCAGGTAGTAACCGATGGTGGCCACCAGCAACAGGAATAGCAGCAAGGGGGTCATCGGGAACGCGCGCGAGCCCATTGAAATCAGCAGATACGCAATCAGGGGGAACGCCAGCGCCAGCAAGGTCTTGGCACTGAAGAACACGATTGGCGCAGAGGGGCTGCGAATGCCCGCATTGAGAAAGCGCGTGCGAATGCCTGATTTTTCCCAGCCTTCATCGGGCACAGAAAGCTTGCTCAAGGGCATGAACACCTTGGCAAGGCGCTCGTGCCAGTCATGTTTCTGTGGCTTTTTCAGCTCATCGTGAGCGAACGGATGAGCTCCCACCATTCGCAGGCGTTTGCGCGTCTCACTGGGTGAAAGCCTGCCCAGGAAAAAAGTGACCACACCGAATACGGCGACGAAAACCAGCGCCAGAAAAGTCATTTGTACGAGAGTCATGATGCAAATCTCCTACTGGCCGGGCGGTAAAGAACCCGCACGGCGATCAAACATGTATCTTGATGATTCGGGTCATCCACCAGATACCGAATGCCATCAAACACAGCGCACCGTAGACAAGCTTTATGCCAAAGGGGTCAGTCCAGAGAACTTTCAGGAACCCCGGGTTGGCCAACTGGATCATGACGCCCGCAGCAAACGGCAATATCGAGAGAATCCACGCCGACATCCGGCCTTCCGCAGACAGGGTACGGACCTCCCCCATCAGAACGAGACGCTGACGCACGATCGAAGAAATGTTGTCCAGCAGCTCGGCAAGATTACCGCCCGTCTCGCGCTGGATCAGGATGGCCACGACCAGATAACGCAGATCTCCGGTCGGCAGACGTGTCAGCAAGTTGAGCATGGCATCATGGACAGACACACCATAGTTGACCTCATCGAACAGCACCTTGAATTCACCACCCAGCGGGTCGCGCATCTCTTCACCCACCATCTGCAAGGCCGCCGGCAGGGCATGGCCTGCCCGGAGCGCACGCGACATCAGGTCAATCGCATCGGGCAGTTGCTGTTCAACCATCGCCAGACGCCTTGAGCGAGCGTGCAGGACGTGAAACAAGGGCAACGCAGCCAGCACCAGACCAATCAGGAAGGCGAAAACAAGATTGTGAAGACTCAGCAGGATCGACACAAATCCGAGAACAAACAGCATGCTGGTGATGCCCACAAATTCGCCGACCGAAAGATTCAAGCCAGACTGCACCAACGCGCGGTCGATGCTATGAATCCGGGGCAACAGAATCAGGAAGCTATCCAGCCCGCTCGACTCGCTCAAGGCACGCTGCTTGAGGATGGACAACTGGCTTTGCCCATGCGCTCCTGCCGAAGCCGCTCGCAGACGACGTGAAATACGCTGAGCCTCCGGACCACGGGTCGTGTTCCACCACATGAAAGCGCTTTCCAGTCCCAGCGCCACCGCGACAAATATCGCAACACCAAACATCAGGAAGACTGTATCGACCATCATCTCTACTCCTGAAAAAACTATGCATAGCGTCGTGCAGGGTCAAACAGCGAATCTGCCAGGTTGATACCGAAGGTCCGCAGACGCTCGCCGAACTTCGGTCTGACCCCGGTAGCAGAAAAATAGCCCTGCACCACTCCGGATTCGGACACCCCGGTTTGCCTGAAACTGAAAATCTCCTGCATGGTGATGACATCCCCCTCCATGCCGGTCACCTCCTGCAGCCCGATCACTTTGCGCTTGCCATCGCTCAGGCGAGCGACCTGGATCACCACATTGATGGCCGACGCGATCTGCGCGCGCATGATCCTCGGGGTAACCGACATCCCCGCCATCCCAAGCATGTTTTCAAGGCGCAGCAAACCGTCACGCGGAGAGTTGGCGTGAACCGTACTCATGGAGCCTTCATGGCCGGTATTCATCGCCTGCAGCATGTCAAAAGCTTCCGCACCACGAACCTCTCCCAGAATGATCCGGTCGGGGCGCATCCGCAGCGCATTGCGCACCAGAGCACGCTGGGGGACTTCTCCCTTGCCCTCGATGTTTGCCGGACGGGTTTCAAGGCGCACCACATGCGGTTGCTGCAGTTGCAACTCGGCGGCATCCTCAATGGTGATGATCCGTTCGGCGAGGGGAATATAACCAGACAGGATATTGAGCAGCGTCGTTTTGCCGCTCCCCGTTCCGCCGGAGATCAAGATGTTGATCTTGGCGCGTGTCAGACTCGCCAGAAGCTCGGCCATCTCCGGAATCAATGAGTTGAACTCGACCAGGTTATCCATGGTCAGCGGCACGGTGGAGAACCGCCGGATCGACAACACCGGTCCGTCCAGTGACAAAGGTGGAATGATGGCGTTGACACGTGACCCATCCTGCAGACGCGCGTCCACCATCGGACTCGACTCATCGATGCGCCGGCCAACGCGCGAGACAATCTTGTCGATGATCTTCATCAGGTGCGCATCGTTGACGAAGCTCACCTCGGTACGCTCGATGCAGCCACCGCGTTCGACATAGACCTGGCGGTAATTGTTGACCAGGATGTCAGACACCGAAGCGTCAGCGAGCAAGGGCTCAAGCGGCCCCAGTCCCATCATCTCGTACTGCATGTCCCGGACCAGACTGCGCCGCTCCGCTTCATTGATGACGATGTTTTCTTCCTGAAGAATCGTCTCGACAAGGCTGCGCAGCTCAACAAGAAGATGGTCAGGCGTCATCTTTTCAAGCGCTTCCAGATCAATCCGATCCAGAAGCGTCTTGTGCATGTGGCTCTTCAGGTCCTGATAGGCCTGGGTGCTGCGCGCAACAGGTGGGCGCGGAGAGCTCGCTTCGGCAGATATTGGCGCCGAAACGGCATTGACCGCTTCAAGTCGTTCCCTGAGAGACACAACCGCCTCCGTAATTCTTCTTCTCTGCCTGCGTTTCTGATGCGATCAAATCAGGAAAATACCCGCGACAACCAACCGCCACGGGTCGCCTCTTCTTCCGCTGCCGGAACAATCGCATGGGCCATATCGATCAACTCCTTGCTGAGCGGGTCCGTGCGTCGGCCCTTGATGATCGGAATGCCGAGATTCACCGAGGTAGCCGCTGCCTGATAGCTGTTTGGCAAGGTCATGAAAACCTTCAATCCGACCGTGCGCTCTATATCCGTCAGCGAGATTTCGCCACCTTTCTGGTAGCGATTCACAACCAGGTGGATCTGGTCCTGATGGTAGTCCAGCGAGCGGAATACGCTGATCAGGCGCTTGCTGTCGCGAACGAATGGCAGGGTCAGTTGCACGACGGGAAAGATCAGGTCTGCCATGTCCAGCGCCTGAAGAGTGATGGCATCCAGCGTGCGGGCCACGTCAACGACAACGAAATCATATTTGCTGCGTGCCAGGCGGATGATGGCTTCCACATGTTCACGTTTCACATCCGGCGAGCTGGACGGATCGTCCGGCGAGGCCAGTACATGGAAGCCGGATTCGACCTCCAGCATGGCAGACGACAGAAACGACGCGTCCAGCCGATGGATTTCCCGCGCAACCTCCGCCACGTTGCTCGGCGGAATCTGATCGGAGACGAACATCGCTGCATCACCAAACTGCAGATTGAGGTCGATCAGCGCAACACGCTGTTTCCGCTCAGCCGCCAGCGCATACGCCACATTCGCGGCAATGAAGGTTGCCCCGCTTCCACCTTTGCATGAAATGAAGGCCAATACCTTGCCGTCACCGCGCATGCCAAGAAGATGATTGCGCTTTTGCCGGATCCGGCCGATGGCCTCCTGCAAAGGCACACTGATCGCCGTCATGGGCAGAACCTCACGCACATTGGCGCGCATGGCCCGCATCAAAAAATCCACCGAGGTTTCGGTCGAAATCAGCAGCACATCAATATCAGGTCTGCGCTGGATCAAGATCTCCAGCGTGTCCAGACAGTCCGCGGTGGCCTGATCAATGATCAGCACATCCGGGCCTCCACCATCGATGAACGCCGGCAGCTCCTCAACGCGCCAGCCACCGCCAGAGACTTCCGCCTCCGGATCCTTTTCAACAGCTGCGCGCTTGATCTCGGCGAAGCGCTGACTATCGTTGCAGAGAACCTTTATCTTCATGACGAGCTCTATTCAATCAAACACGATGCCTCCGGCACACGCCGTCCATGCAGATCGGCATGCGCCGATCTGCTGCTCCCCGCCTTTGGCTATCGAGTGCTGCCACCAGAGCCGCCACTGGAGAACGAACTACCCGTATCGGATTTCGGTTTGCGGAAGCTCTCGTGATAATTTTCCATCGCACCTTTGGCCGACTTGCTGTCCAGCCCGCTGACCGGATCACGATTGCGCGCAGCTTCTGGATTCACGATCTGCTGCGCCTTGATGATGTGCAGTGAATCACCCATCTGATCATCCGTTCTGGGCGTGGTGGTTGCCGTACATGCAGTGAGGCTCGCCGCCGCGATGATGAGCATGCACCTAATCGAAAGTTGTTTCATGTCTGGCTCCCGTCATTACTTCAGATCTGAACCGCTCTTCGCGGGGTCCGGGTTGTTACGCGATGAGTCATCATCGCTGCGTGAACCTTCCTGCTTTCCACCCATGATCATGTCGTAACGCGAGGGCGGCACATAGGCGTCCGTCGGCAGCGGATAATTCTCCGGCAATGGTTTGACGAGGTGCGGTGTGATCACGAATACCAGTTCCGAGCGATCATTCTGGAAGCTGGTGCTGCGGAACAATGCGCCAATCACGGGCAGCTCACCCAGGAAGGGGAAAGCGGCTATGCTCGAAGTCACGTTGTTCTTGATCAGCCCACCGATTGCGAAACTCTGACCGTCGCGCAACTGAACCGTGGTGCTGGCTCGCCGCGTCGTGAAGGCCGGCAGGATTGAAGTCCCCGAAACGGTAGACGCCGTGATCGCCACCCCTTGGGCGCTCAGCTCCGACACCTCCGGCGTGACCCGCAGGTTGATGCGGCCACCCGACAACACTGTCGGCGTGAACTTCAGGCTTACCCCGAACTCCTTCTCTTCCAGAGTGACCGATGTACTGCCATTGCTGTTCGAAGACACCGGGATGAAAATCTTGCCGCCAGCCAGGAAAGAACCTTCCTGACCGCTGATCGCCATGACCGTCGGCTCAGCCAGAATCTTCACCAGCCCATCCTGTTTCTGGGCATCGGAACTGACCGTGGTCATGTTGGTACCGGTCGCCGTTGAGGTGCTCCCACCTGAGGTTGAAACCCCACCCGGAACGGATCTCGAAACCGTGTTGCTGCTATTGGATACCGATCCAGTCACCCCCAGTCCCACGCCTCCCGCCGCACCGGAAAGCTGGCCGGTCAGCAGGCCATTCCCGCCGAACAGGCCGGAGAAAAACCGCAGGGAGCCATTGCTAGACATCAGCGCACGCGTGAAATCGAGGCCAAACTGATCCAGCAGGGATTTGGAGATTTCCGCCACCTTCACCTCCAGCATCACTTGCTGGGGAGCAGCCACTTCAAGCATGTTGATGACTCGCGGATTGTTGCTTGAAGCAGAGCTGCCGGTGCCGCGCACGTAGGCATTGGCAATCTCGACAACCCGGTCAACCGCCTCGGCATCGCGCACGGAGCCGGAAAGTACGACCGAATCGGCCGCTGACGTGATCTTCAGATCAGCCTCGCCCGGCATCAATTCCTTGAACGAAGCGCTCAATCCCGCCGTATCCATGCCCACCACGATGTCGAGCATGGTGCATAGCCCCGTGCGGTCGACCAGCAGCACATTGGTTGAGCCGATTGATTTGCCCAGCACATAAATTTCAGTCGGGCTCAACAGCAGCACATCCACATCGGCTGCGCCTGTCCGCTGGTTCTGCTGTGCCGTCGTCCGCGACTTGTCGTCGTCGGTCTTGCTGTCCTCGCTGGGGCGCCCCACACGGGAATTCTGCGGATTGCCCAGCAACATCCTGGAAACAGCGTTCTGTGGATGGATCAGGCTGGATTTACCCACAGCGATCCTGACGACCTGCCCCATTTCCACGCGATGACAAGGCGAAGCACTGGCTGCCGGAGTTCTTGCAACACCCGCTTTGCCCGGCTCAGCCTGAACAGCGCCACACGCAAGAACAGACGTGATCAGTGCAGCCAGAGCATGCAACTTGAATTCAGATGACATGATTTTTATCTCCGCTCATTTCATTCAGAAACATTCGACGGATCGGCTGGTTCCGCGGATGATTTCCACACAGTCGCGCGACGCCTGCGCCACCGGCTTCGGAGCTGTGCTCGGAAGCGGCTTGCGCACCACGGCTTTCACCGGCGGCTGCACAATTACAGGTGCTGTCGGAGCGACCTCTTTCGGCGGATAAACCGTGAGCAAGGATTCCTTGGTTGCGCCAGAAGTCTGCAACGCCACCTGGTCGATCTGGTTACGCAACACCAGTGAAAGCGTTCCGACCGAGCGCGCCAGATCCAGCTTCTCGGCCTGCTCCGGCGTTACTTCAAGGGTGACCGCGTTGACCACCTTGGGCTTTGTTTCATCCCGCCCGGCCTCTTGCGCAACGGCCAGCACCAGGATGTGCTCAAGCACGATCTTCGAGATGGAACGATCCTTGTCGTTACTCTTGGATCCCTCTTCCATGGTGTTGACCATGATGTCCACAAAATTGCCTGGCAGCGCGAACCCCGCCACACCAATGACATCATTGACCCGCACGGTAATGGCACGCTTGCCCTCGCCCACCACGGCGGACAATCCACCCTTCGTCCCTTGTGGAGCGAGCTTTCCTTCGAGAACGACTTCGCCACGGGTGATGCTGGTCTTGGCCACCCGAGCTTCAAGATTCTTGGGGTCTTTGAAAACGCCGACCGGCTCGTTGCCTGCCGGCCAGGAGACCATCTGGATCATCTCCGGAGTAATCCGTGCGCCGAACTGGATGTCGACGGATGCGACGGCGACTTTATCTCCGCCGGTCTGACCTTTCTCGTGGATCCAGCGTGCAGCCAGCAATACCGCTGCCAGCCCCGCCAGTAAGGCCACCACGAGCATGACTACGCTTCGTGTGTTCTTCATGACAAACCTCTCCCGACCAAACTACCGTTAAGGAAGCTTTCATTTCATCGGGAAACGTATTTGCTTATCCGCTCATGCCAACGGAAATTTCGGCGGCAGGCTTTTTGTAACCTGATTCTGGTTTTCGATCCTGAAAAATCCCGACCCACACCCTTTTGTCTTGTTATTTTCACCACCTGTCATCAGGACCGTGACTTAAGTCACGGATAAACAATGCAAAACAGAGGCAGCCCTTTCGCGCATTTGTATTGCGCCGGGCGTGACCTAAAGTGGCGGTGAACCATCGCGGTTCAGGGCACTGATTCCGGGTCCGGAAAATCAGCCTCCAGAAGTCGCCAGAATGCGTATGGCGTGCTGCAACAAGCCTTCATGCACAACGTGTTCTGGCTATGTCGGCCGGGCCTTGGCTGGCATGCGTACGCACCGATCTGATCCAGCGCGGAAAGTACCAACAGCCAGAAATATCCGACCACTCCATGGCGACAGCTTTGCCAGCATCGCGCGTGGTCTATTTTTCCTGTTTCGCCCTGCGCAAAAGAGCGGAACACACAGGCGGGGCTGTTCAAGTGGAGGCAGCAATGAAACTCAGAAAGCAAGCAGGAGCATCTGCTGTCGAATTCGCTCTCGTCGCACCGATCTTCTTCCTGCTCATCTTCGCCATCATCGAATTCGGTCTGCTGTTCTGGGTGGACATCACCATGCAGCACGCCGTGCGGGAAGGCGCCCGCTACGCCATCACCGGGCAGGTCAATCTCGACCCCAACACATCCGATCAGCAGCGCTACCGCGCCATCATCGCGAAGATGAACGACAGCTCGATGGGCCTGTGGGCCAAGGTCGACCCGGACATCAAGATCACGCTTAACGGAACCACAAGCACGGAGTACGGCGACGCCAGCAGCTACAACGCCGGAATGTTTGGCCGTGAGGGGGATATCGTCACGATCCAGCTCAACTGCAAATGGCCGCTGTTTACCGGCTTCATCAGCAAATTCTTCAGCAATGGCGAGCACGATTTCAGTGTCGCAGCCACCATGAAAAATGAGGCCTTTGGATCATGATCTCCCACAAACTCCGCATACCTCACGCATCCCGCAGCCAGGGCATTGCGGCCATTGAATTCGCTCTGGTGCTGCCCTTCCTCATCCTGCTGTCGCTCGCCGTGGTCGACTTTTCACGCTACATCCAGGCCCAGCTGATCATCAACAACGTCAGCCGCGAAGGCGCCAGCTTGGCCGCCCGATCAACCAAGTCGATGGTGAACCTGGACTACCAGGCCATCATGGACGGTCTTGCAGCCTCCATGCCGCCACTGCGCATGAGCACGGCCGGCATGATCTACATCACCGAGGTCACCGCCATATCAGCCAACAACATCGTCACGAATACGGTCACCAACCAGTTCCGCTGGCAACAGGGCTGGAGCAGCAGCCACTACGTGCCGGACAGCTCGATCTGGAATTGCGGAGAAGACTCCACCCACTGGGACGCCGATGGCAGCTGTGCGATGAACACCGGGCCGAACAAACCAACGGCCAATCTCATGACCGGCCAACTGAATGCCGGCGATCAGATCTATGCCGCCGAGGTTTTCTACGAGCTCCCCTCTCTCTTCGGCGGGATGCAGATCAGCGCCAACATCAGTATCCCGAATGTCGGCCCTGTCCTGCATTCAATGAATGTCTTGTGATCCCGCCAATACGGAGGACAGATCATGCGCACAGCTGGCTTCAGAAAAATGCAAGGGCAGATCGCCATCATGACCGGCCTGCTGATTATCGTGCTGGTCGGGGCCGTCGGTCTGGCGATTGATTCCGGGCTGGGTTACATCATCCGCGCCAAGCTCAACGGCGCCGTGGATGCTGCCGCGATTGCCGGCGCCCGGGCGGTGGTGATCGGCAACAATCAGGCCGAACAGACCGCCAGTGCCAAGGCGGCAGCCGTCAATTTCTTCAACGCCAACTATGCCAACGGCTACATGAACTCCATCCCGACCTTGAACCCGGGTGATATCAGCGTCACGTTCGATCCACCGCCAAATAACGGACGGATCACCGTCGGCGTGACCGCCTCTGCCAGGGTGCCGGTCAACCTGATGGGCGTTTTCGGCTTCGATATCATGCAGGTCGGCTCCAGCGCCGAAGCCATCCGCAAGGATCTCGACATGGCTTTCGTGGTGGACACCACAGGGTCAATGAGCGGTGTAGCAGGCACTGTCAGAAGGGAAGCCAAGAATTTCCTGACGCTGTTCAACGCGACGGTTGACCGCGTAGCGCTGATGCACTTTTCCAGCGGCGGCGTACTGGATGTCGGCTTCAAACCTGGTTACACCCGCGGGTTTGACCGCGGCACCGACATAAACAGCACTACCGGCGGCAGTATGTACACCAAGATCAACAGCTATCGGTTTGAAGGCTGGACCAACTACGCCGAAGGCATGTGGCACGCCCGGAATCAACTCAACAGCATTCCCTCGGGGAGCCGCTCCAGCCTGCGGGTGATCGTGTTCTTCTCGGACGGGTCGCCGAACACGATTTCGTCTTTCTATACCTACAGGAATGCAAGTTACTGCACACAGGCAGGTTCAATTGCTTCGAACGAGGGAGCAACGGGAACACCTACCGGTTTGTTCTCTTACAACCTGCAGGATGAGATTTTGCCTGGCAATTGTGGGGGCCGTGATGATGACATCTGGCAATTTCTCAGCACAACGGCCGCTTTGCCGGAGTATTACAACGCACACGCTAAAACGGATCAGGAATTCAGGTTTGCGCCAAACCCGACGACGAACCCCTCCGGTTTGCGCACAGTGACCAACAACAACAGCACGCGCCAAAGGCTCTATACCAACATCAACAATGCCTCCCGCAACATTGCCGAGCAGATGGCCTGGAAATCGCGCTCGGAAGGTATTTACGTCTTCACCCTGGGCCTGGGCAGCAACCTGACCCAGCGCAATGGCCCCAATAACGAGCTTGGTTCAGATGTACTCAAGTGCATGGCCAATACCAAAGACGCACCTGTACGCTGCCGCATGACAGCACAACCAATCGGCGAGTATTGCTACGCGGCCACCACGTCCGAGTTGCAACCCTGCTTTGACAGGCTGGCCTCACGCATCCTGCGCCTGAGCAAGTAAGCCGCTGCCCGCCACACGCCCGCGCAAGCCGCACCGGCTTCGCGGGCACTGCTGCAACTTGAAGCAAGGCAGCCTGAAGAGCCGCATGGGACGGACGTCTTCAGCCATGCATGCGGCACAGCGTTTATCCATGAGCCTCTTCAGCAGACCTTCCTGAAGAAGTCCGCCGGAAGCGGCTTGGCGAGGGCGCTTGATCTTTGTACCCTAAAAACCGTTCGTGCCGAGTGCCGGCCGCAGGCCGGTGTATCGAGGCGTGGGCCTTACCCTCGACGTGACCTGTCCTGAGCCTGTCGAAGGGCGCCCTGCGGGCGCACTCGGGCCGAACGGACTTCAAAACCAGGCCGGATCAATAGTTAAGCGTCACCCCTCTCCACTTGGCGTCATCCCGGCGCAGGCCGGGATCCAGAGCTCGGCCTGCCTCGCCTGAATGCAGCTTTCAAACGCAAACCATCAAGGGGAATGCGAAATGGCGCCACGGCAACGTATAGCACCTACCGCCACTCGCATCCTCCTGGATCCTGGCCTGCGCCGGGATGACGGCATCAATGGGCGCATCACACGGCGCTATTGATCCGGCCTGAATCATAAGCCGAAGGGCCAGCCTGCCACACGCGCCAGCAGCAGTTGCAGCAACGTACCGATGGCGATGGCCACGGCATACGGCAGGCGACCGCTGGTGGGCGCATCGCTGACCCTGAGGCCGGCTTCGCGGCCGGAGGCGAGATACAGCAGCATGAGGCGCAGATTGTTCAGCACCTGCGGCAGCGAGCGCGCAAACAGCGCGGCAGCGAGCGCGAGCAAGCCCCCTGCGAGGAAGGTGAGCAAGGCGGCGCCAAAGGCTTGCAGAGGGCCAAGGAAGGCCCCCACGACGGCCATCAGCTTCACGTCCCCCGCTCCCATGGCACGCAGCAAATACAGTGGCAGCAGCATGGCGCCACCTGCGAGCATGCCGAGCAAGGCTTTACCCAGCCCCAGCCCGCCCGCATCTGCCATGAACAGGCCCGCCCCCTGCGACAGGAGGGCATTGCAGGCCAGCCCGGCAAGCAGGCCGGCCAGTACGAGGCGATTGGGGATGCGCCGGGAAATGATGTCCTGCCACAACGCTGCGGCAAGCAGGGCCAGGAGCAGGCACCAGGGCAGGAAGAAAATGGCGTTCATGCTTGAGCTTAGACCAGACAAATAAAAACCGGCGGCCTGCCGGCCACCGGTTCATGCACCCACGCGTTGAAGTTCTATCCCAAACGCCAGATGACTATTGCAGATTCGTGTTAACGGTGGTGAATACACCATTGAGACTGCCGCCGACCAGCGCAACAGCTGCAACGATGACAACAGCGATCAGCGCAGCGATCAGGCCGTATTCAATAGCCGTCACACCGTCTTCGTCCCGCAGGAATTTCGTCAATGCTTTCATGATGTCCTCCTTGAATACAATTCCCTCACCTTGCGGTGAAGATCCAAACCGGCACCAGCGTTCGCCGTACCGGGCTTTCTGCTGCGATGGCGGCCACAGCCGCCCACTACCAGAAACTTGTGTTGCTCAATTCGCTCATGTCGCATTGCCGACTTCGGTTGCCACATGCGTCCAGGTCGCCCCGACATGCACACCCAGAGCGGCGATTCCGCCCAGTGCTGCAATGGCGATCAACGAGGCAATCAGGGCGTATTCAATGGCCGTTACGGCGTTTTCACCTGCCAGGAAACGCGTGACCTGCTGCAATGCTTTCGCAAGGAAGGCCGTGCCACATGAATGCTGATGAAATGTGCGGTGTGTCATGACCAGACCTCCTTTCATCTCACTATAGAAAGGGCCCGGTGACTCACACACGGCGCTTCCGCCCGTCACACCCGGGAGGTTTGTTCCGGTGTGGGCAGGACAAATGTCATGGTTTATCGCGTTGCGGAAATTGCGCGAATTCCCCCCGTCGCAGACACTTCAGCTTGCTTGGTGATCCGACCCGGCGATGCTTGAAGACTGTTCGGCCCGAGTGCGCCCGCAGGCGCCCTTCGACTATTGATCCGGCCCGATTTTGTTTGATCTTTGCGTACCCCCCAGCCGTTCGAGCCGAGTGCCGTGCGAAGCACGGTGTATCGAGGCTTGGGCCGCGCCCTCGATACACGCCCTGCGGGCGCACTCGGGCCGAACGGACTTCAAAACCAGACCGGATCAATAGCCCAGGACAGGCCAAGTCGAGAGCCAGGCCCACGCCTCGATACAGCCGGCGTTGCCGGCCACTCGGCACGAACGGTTTTGGGGGCGCAAAGTTCAAACCGCTCAGACCGGATCTATCGTTAAGCGTCAACGCTCTCCACCTGGCGTCATCCCGGCGCAGGCCGGGATCCAGAGCTGGGCCTGCCGCGCCTGAATGCTGCCTTCAAGCGCAAACGATCAAGGGAAATGCGAAATGGCGCCACGGCAACGTATAGCACCTACCGCCACTCGCATTCTCCTGGATCCCGGCCTGCGCCGGGATGACGACATCAATGGGCGCATCACACGGCGCTATTGTTCCGGCCAGGTTTAGTTTGAAGTCCGTTCGACCCAAGTGCGCCCGCAGGGCGCCCTTCGACAGGCTCAGGACAGACCACGTCGAGAGCGGGGCCAAGCCCTCCCGACCTCCCCTTGACAGGGGAGGAGCAAACAAAATCGGGCTGGATCGAGCTCCCTCCCCTGTCAACGGGAGGGCTAGGGAGGGGTTTGAGTGACCAACAAAAGATCCTGAACAGTTTCTTGCTGCTGAATCAGTAAGGTCCGTTAGAAGCGGGTTGTGAGGCACCCGGCGAAAAACGCACATGCACGACGGCCACCGGGTCTGCATACAGGCGCCGCCAACCCGGCATCTGGTCCATGGCTGCGACAGCGGGCATGGCCGGGATGAAGAGTGTCCAGCCGATACCGGACTCTTTGAGCATTTCGGCGAGACGTTCTGGCGAACGCGTCACCGTGGCGATGTAATGTCTTTTCTGGAAGGCATCGCCATAGACGGCACGCGAATCAACCGAAGGAGCAATCCCCACAAAAATCAGGTAGCCGCCGAATTCGTAGGCATTCAGCACCGGTCCGGGTGGCTTGGCCGCCAGCCCGACTGCCACGGCCCGGGCTGGCGACATGGCCGCTGCAGGCTGCAGGAGCTGAGTGCGCCCGATGCTCAGGGAGAGCACGGCGAGCATGAGCAAAGTGAGCGCCTGGGTGAGTTTTCGCGCGGGTTGCGCCAGCGTGGCAAACTGCCGGTCAAGCACAGAGGCGGGCATTTGCGCAGCGGCGCTGGCAAGCCCCCACTGTGCCGCCAGTGGCTGCGCCACGATGATCGGGGCCAGCAGGCCGAGCAGCTCACCATGCCGTACATGCCAGAGCGCCAGGTGCAGCAGGCCCAGCAGCAGCACGATCCGGATTGGCGGCAAGCGCAGGCCGTTTGCCAGGGTCAGTGCGGCGGCGGCCAGCAGCCAGATTTCCAGCGGTTCCAGACCGCGGAAAGCTGGCGCTTTCCATTCCGTGATGGTGTTGAGGCTGAAACTCATCTGATGCTGGTCGTACACGAATCGCCAGGCGTCGAGGCCATGCGGCGTCAGCAATGTGGCCAGCGATACGAGCAGCAGAAAAACTGCCCATCGGGACACGACGGCACGTCTGGCGCTGGCTTCGGCATTGAGAAGGGCTTCCAGCGCGAAAGCGGCTGTCAGCCCCAGCGGCACCGGGAACCCCCCGTGCAGATTGGCCCACAGAACCATGACGGCAACAAGCCACAGCGGTGGCGCACGCTGCAATTCAACGGCCTGCACCAGCGCAATGGTCCAGATAACCAGCAGCGGGATGGTCAGTGCATGGGGACGTGCCAGCATGTGCGGTGCGACAAGGCATAGCGCCATGGCAACGCAGAGCAACGCACGGATGGGCAGCAGATGCCGCAGCAGGTAGCGGGTGAGGATAGCCAGCGCAGCGGCGTAACACGCCGCGGTCAACGCGACGACACCGGTCCATCCCCCCGCATCGAAAACCAGCGCATACAGCACGGCGGCAAGCCAGGTGTGTACGACCCAGGGCTGGCCACGAACAGTGTGGGAGAAAGGATCCGTGGCGGGCACCGCGCCGTGATCAAGTATCCAGCGGCCGGTGGCGATGTTCCAGTAAGTGTCGCCATCGTTGAGTAACCCCGGATGCAGGATCAGCCACAGGAAAATGAGCGTGCCGATCATGAGCGGCCACGACAGCCAGGTACGCGTGGCAGACGCGGATGAACCGATGGCACAGAGACATTTCAGTTTCCACATGATGTCCCCTCGCAGGGCGTGTCAGCCTCGATCCAGGTCATGTTCAGTGGCAAATGCGAACAGATCTATCCGGTTGCGCAGACCGAGTTTGTCGTAGATGGCGGTGAGGTGGTTGCGCAGGGTGTGTTCGCTGATGCCAAGGGCCTCGGCGATGACGATGCTTTTGGCCCCGCGGTTGCGCACGATGGCGCGGATGATCTCGCGCTCGCGCGCGGTGAGGCTGGCGATGCGACTGTTGCCCGCAAGGGCATCAGGCGTAGCGCGTGAGGCAAGCATGCCGACCATGCCCCCCGCGATCAGCGGCGAAGCCCAGAATTGCGCGGCATGCACATGCTCGATGGCTTGCAGCACGACGTCGGCGCCTTCGTCTTTGAGGACGACGCCGCGCGCGCCCGCAACAATTGCGGCCTGGTGCATGGCTGGATCACGGTCGCCAGTGAGGATCAGCACTTGCGCCTGACAGCTGCGGCGCAACTCGGGAAGACTGGCGAGGCTGTTCGTGCCGTTCAGGTCCAGATCAAGCACGATGACATCTGGCTGGCAGTCCGCCGCAACGCGGAGCATTTCGCTGCAGCTCGATGCGGTGGCGATGGACTGGAGACGGGGCTGAGCGCTTTCGACAAGACGCTCCAGGCCCCACAGGATGGCCTTGTGATCATCGACGATCATGACCCGGATGGGGCGGGGTTCCACTGTTTCGGCAGTGCTGGCGAGGGGCATTTGTGGCCCTCCGAAAACAGTTAATTCAACGGGATCGTGACAGTTATCGAACAGCCACGGGGATCGATATCCACACGGGTTTCTCCCCCCAGCAGCGCGGCGCGCTCGCTGATGGAGCGCGGGGTGAAGGTCGGCAACGGAGGCTGGTTACCGTGTTCGTTACGTATCCGTAATTCAAGCACGCCTTCTTCACAACGCAGCGCTATCCAGGCCATGTGGGCACGTGTGTGGCGGCGGATGTTGCTGAGACCTTCAGCCACGAGATGGAACAATTCGTCGGCAATATGTCGATCCACGGGCAGGGTGCCCTGGATATCGACACTCACCTCAATCCCGAACAGCTGCCCGAAGCGCAGCGCCTGGCGCTGCACTGCGCTGGCCAGCAGTTCCCCACCCTGCCCTGAGCTGCCGCGCAGGCCGCTCACGACATCACGCATGGCGGCGAGTTCGGTGCTAGCCATGGCGAGCATGCGCTGCAGGTCTTCGCTGAGCGGATTATCCGGACCGGCCTTGCGTACCAGCGCTTCGACCGCGAACTTGAGCCCGATGTAGGGCTGGATCGCGCTGTCATGCAATGTGCGGCCAATCTTGGCCCGTTCGTTTTCGACCGCTTCGGTGGACAGGCGCTCAAGGAGCAGCGCGTTATCGATCAATGGGGCGATCTGCTCGGTCACGCGCATCAGAACCTCCAGCCCGTGCGTACGCAGATGCCCGGATGCACTGCCGAGAATAAGGGTCATGTTGCCTACGCTGCGACAGCGTACCGGGGTGATCATCAGACAATCCTGTTCGAGCAGCCTGGCGAGCTGCTCGAAGACAACAGGCTCCGGCATGCCCGGCAATTCGTCGCTGCCTGGCATGGGTTCATGATGCGTGCTGGAACGCCCGAAAAGATGGGTGCGCCGCCGGTGCAGGAAGGCATGTTCTTCACTCAGGCTTGTCACGCAGGCCAGCAGGGATTCCGCACTGGCTTCGGAGAGGCGGCTGCAGCCTTCGCCCTCTTCCCAGCACAGGGCGTGTTCGCCACCCTCGACATCGCGCATCAGCAGCAGTGCGCTTTGGGCATCGAATTCATGGCAGATGGGTTCCAGCAGCTTCGGCATGATGGCGTCAAACCCGCGGCGCGGATCGAGGCGCTCCACAAGATGGGTGGAGAAGGCATAAGCCCTGCGGCTATCGGCTTCGGCACGCGCCAGAACGGCCACCAGCGAACCAGTCACCAGCAAGGAGAGCGGCAACGCCAGCAAGGTAGGCCAGGAAATCCCGGGGGCACGCAGGCAGAGGATGATCAGGGCCGCCGAACTGCTGAAGATGGCAACGGCGGTACTTTCGCCCACGCCACGCTGCCAGGAGGCGAACAGGACAGGGAAGAACAGGAACAGGAAGTAGTGGAAGCCGCCCGGCCCGGCCAGCGCGATGAGCAGCAGGAACCAGCAGCAATCCAGCCAGGGGAGGATTCTGAGTACGGGCAGGACACGCCCGCTGGCCGAAAACCATAGCAAGACCCCGGCATATACGCTGAAGCCCGCAATACCGGCAAACAGGTAGGTATGCGACGCGGCCTGCGTGTCGAGCATCAACTGGGCGGCAATGATCGCCAGGACGACACGCATGCTCTCGATCAGCCGGCGTTCATCGGTGAACAGGTCGGTGACGCGGGCACGCGCGGGCACGTCACTCCTCGCACTGAACGGTGTTCGCGCCCCCGACTCCTGTGGGTACGGCTTCGTCACAGATTCCCCTGGCATGCTAAACGTGGCGGGCCAAACTGGCACCAGATCAACTCATACAGTCTAGACCGCCATTTTTTCAGGTTCTGAGCGACCACCCTTCACGCCATGTTCACCACGCAGTGCAGTTACCTTACGGCGCCAGGGCATGCGAGGACTCGAAGTCGCGGATCTCCTGCAGCGCCTCGCTCAAAGTCATTTCATGGACGTTCAGAAGCTTGCCTACAAGATGCTCGGTCAAGGGTTTGAGAGCCGCCAGAACAGCCTTGGTTTCGCTGTACAGGCGTTCGTTCTGGGCTTCCATGATGTTGCGCGTTTCCTCATCCAGCGCACGGCCACCGCCGTTATCACGATTGAGCGCGCCAAAATTGAGACGGGTCTTGCGATACATCCCCATCTCGCCGACAGCGTGGTGGAGCAGCTGCGTCACGCGAGTGATGTCGTTGTGCGCACCGTTGGTTGTGCCTTGCTCGCCAAAGAACAGCTCTTCATTGGCCATGCCCCCCAGCAGCACCCGCACGTCGTGTTCGATATCTCCTTTGGTCTTGAGCAGGTTTGCCCCTTTTTTATGAAAAACGAAACCCAGGGCATTGGTGCGTGGATTGGCTTTGAGTGAAATCTTGATGACCTTCATGTCTGCCAGAATTTTTCCCCAATCGTCGTGATTGAGCTTGCGCTCATAGTCGAGATCAACCAGAAAGTGCCCCCATTCATGCACGGCAATGATGCGGCGGTCACGCTCACGTTCCTGGGTGGTGCTGAGATTGACGTTCCCCAGTAGAACCCGTTCGGCGGCCTGCATCAGGGTTTTGGCGCCAATCATCTCGCCGGTTTGCACCGCCATGATGCCGGCCTGATTGACGATGGTTTCAAGGTCTGCCGGGCTGCAGCCTTCGGTCACCGCGATGTGTTGGCGAAGATCGAGGTCGGGCATCACTTTATCGGCGCGTTGCGCCAGATAGTGCTCAATGATCGCCAGTCGCTCTTCCCTGTTGGGCAGACGGAAATCCACTTTCATCTGGAAGCGACGCAGCATCGCTTCGTCCATCTGCATTGTCTCGCTGTTGAAATTACTGGCAACGATCCAGATGATTTTCACGTCGCTCTTGCTGCGCACGCCATCGAGCACAGACAACAGCGTGTTGGCGGTGTCGTCATCGAATTTGTGATGGCGGCTGCCACGCTTCATGAAGAGGTCCTGCGCCTCATCAAGGAAAATGATGCAATGTTTGCGCCGCTTTGCCATGGCAAGAATCCGGCTCAGGGTATTTGAACCACCGGCAACGAAGCCCGTTTCCAGATTGGCGGCGGAATGGAACAGAATCGGCAGATTGAGCTCTTTGGCGAGATAGCTGGCCAGCTTGGTCTTGCCGGTGCCTGCAGGCCCGCTGAACATCACATTGAAGGGTTTGCGGATGCCGTACTCGGCGTATTCGTCGCGACGCTGATACTGGTCCTTGATCTGGGAGACCTCTGCCTTGATGTCGTCCATGCCCACCAGTTCGTCGATGGAACCGTTGATCTGGGAGGGCTCGATGAACTTGAGCGACTTGAACTGCCCCTTGAGCTGGAGATACAGAAAAGCCACCAGACTGAGCATCAGCGCGGCTGAGAGCACGCCACTGGCCGCACTTTTCCAGCCATCCTTCTCGGACAGGGGGCGCGCGTCAGAAAACCGCAGATCCAGACGCTCGACCATCTGAAGATCTTCGGGGCCGAGCTCGCTGCGGGGAAGGAAAACGAGCTTGCCGCCCCACGATGCGGTGACAGCCTTGTCGGTGAAAATCCTGGTTTCCATGTCACCCGGGTAATACGCATACAGCTTCCCTTGCGACTCGATCAGGACAAAACGATCCGACAGGTTCCACATCAGCGTTTTGTAGATCACAACGATGCGCTCGACGGGATGCGACTCCAGAAAGCTCAACACCGAACCGGCTCCAATGACCACAGGAAGATTACGCCCGAGAACTCCCGCGCCCTCGCCCGCCTTGCCATCAACGGCCATGGCCCTGACCTGTTCGGCCAGTGCGGCATTTTTCTGCATGAGAGTCAAAGAGTAGATGGCAGAGCCGGGAATCAGGATGGCCGCGACCAGCACGCCAAGCCTGACGAGGAGCGACTGGATCGCAAACCAGTCCTGCATCCGGCCGATGAATTTCCTGATGGCGAACCACGGGCTCGTGGGACGAGCAAGTGGAGCAGTGCTGGGTTTGGATGAATTGGACACGGCAGTCCTTCGCTCTGTGAAACATTGAGTTTCGGCGTCGGCACACATGGAGCCAGACTTGGCCATGCGTGATGGACGCGTCTCCTTTTCCAGGCGCAACCAATCTGCTCAGGGTTTGCCAGCCCTCGCGCCAGGTCAGGTTGCAGCGTTCAGCCTGTGGTCTCTTCTGGCGGTCGCGGGGCCAGGTGCGCAGAAAACGAAGAGGACGATCAGCGAAAGGGCGTAAAAAAGGGCGTAAAACCTGTGCCTGGATCTTCTCAAAGCTTAGTGGATCGATGACGCGGGAGCTTGCCTGGTCTGCCCACCAAGGCAGTCATGCGCATGCGGAGTTCTTCCCTTTGCCATCGCCAGCGTCCCGGGATGGGCTATCCGTCGGCGGAAAAGAACCGGTAGCCATTCCCCCCGGCTTCCTTGGCGCGATACATGGCGGAATCTGCGTGCTTGATCAGCCGGTCAGCGTTATCACCATCCAGCGGGTAAATGGCGATGCCGATACTCGGGGAAACGCGGGCCTCCTGCCCACCCAACAGGAACGGTGCAGTCAGGGCTTCGATGATCTTGGCTGCGACAGTGACAGCATTTTCAGGCGTGGAGATCTGCTCAAGGATCAGCGTGAATTCGTCCCCCCCCAGACGCGCCACCGTGTCTACTTCGCGCACGCACTGCCGCAGGCGCGATGAGACTTCCCGCAGCAACAAGTCGCCCGCACTGTGGCCCAGGGTGTCATTGACCGCCTTGAACTGGTCCAGATCCAGAAATAGCAGCGCAATCAGCCCGCGGTTACGTTCGGCTCGTGCCAGAGCTTGCTTGAGGCGATCGTGGAACGCCAGCCTGTTTGGCAAATGTGTCAAAGCATCAGAGTGCGCCATGAGCTGAAGGCGATCCTCTGCCTGATGACGTTCAATGACAATGCGGGTCAGATGAGAAGCCACCAGCATCAGGTCAAGATCACGGGGAGACAGTACGGCTGGATTGCGGTAATGCACAACAATCAGAGCCAAAGGATTGCCGCTCGATGCTCGAACCGCCACGGCAAAACAGGCGTGAATGCCATATCTGGCGGTCAGTTCGCAATAGCCTGCCCAGATCGGGTTGCTAGCGAGATTCTCGATCAGCTCGTTCGAATCTCCGTGCGCCAGAGCTTCACCGGATTCAGTAATGGCGGCAAAAACATCATTCAGGACCTTCTGACCGTGATGAACGATGTCCTCCGCCACACTGCCTGGCAAACTGCGCCCAGTAGCACAACTCAGATCGCGAGCCTCTGTGTCGTCCCGGAACAGGATCGCGCAGAAAATTTCGCCGGAAAATGCTTCCACATGGCGGACAAGCGCCCCCAGAGAGGTTTTCAGGGAGCTGCCGCAGACGACCATTTCAAGGGTTTCTTTCTCAATCGCCAGAAGTGCTTCGGCCAGCCACCTCTCGCTGATGTCACGAAAGCTCGAGACCCGCCCGACAACCTTGCCATCAACAAACTGAGGCTGGGAGTTCCACTCGAATCGACGCCCATCCCGCAACTCAAGGATTGAATCGTGATGCCGGTCGGGATCATTTATCAACTCTTTCAGCGTCAGATAAAAAGCAGTTGGATCCCGCAATTGCTGCGCCACCGCGATCATGGTTTCACTGCTGGAAGTGGAGAGCCCCCTTTCACCCTGCAAACCCCACATTTTCAGGAAGCGTTGATTCGTTACGACTTCCTGCCCGGAGGTATCCGTCACGAAAATGCCGTCGACAGTGGACTCCAGCGTCGCGGAAAAAATGCTCAGGGATTTTGCCAGTCTTTCCTCAGCCTCCTTGCGCACGACAACCTCCTGCAAGGCCACGCGCAGGGATCGCATCGGAAGGTCCTTGAGCGCCATGAAGGTTATCCCGCCGAGCAAAAGGCCCGGCAAAAACATGGCCATGGAATACAGCAAAAGAGTAGCCAGAGAGCTCTCTACCTCCAGCAGCACACTCCCGGCGGCGCCGAGATCAAGCGGTGCAACCCGGGTCAGGAGTGGAGGGCGCAGATCGTGCTGCTTTTCGGCCAGCAATTGCTTGTCCGCAGTGATGATGCGGAAATTGACGGTTTCGTCCAGCCAACCCATGGCGGCCAGAACATCCCGGGGTGACGCTGGTCTTCCTGTTCCGGCTTTGCCTGGATGCCCATCCGACTGTTTTGCAACGCTGTGGGCGCCGACCTCAAGCATCAAATCCAGACGTGCGGCTTCCCTCTGGTACCCGATAGCAAAAAAGATCGTGGAAACCAGACAGGCCACAACCACTCCGCCTCTCCACGCAAACCGGGAAATAACCCCGGGCAGCTCAGGAAGATTGATCTGATGAGAAGGTAATGACTTGAACACCATGAGATTTCGTCATGGCCGGGCATGACTCCAAATGGTTTAACGGGTATTCATGATTTGTCGTGCTTATCCGGGTCGCTATTCAGCTCCTGACATGAAGCAAGGAAGGACTCTGCACGGAACCGCGCCGCATCTTTCCGGAAAGTTATCAAACAGTCCGGCGAGTCACCGCAATGCATAGCAATTTACTGTAGTAAGCACGCGCCAAAGTTCAATTGCCCAGGCCTGTGTGTACAGGAGAAAGCCGGCTTCGTTGATGCTTGGATGTCATCGCTCCGCCCGCCTGATCAATGCTTGCTCATGCTTATTGATCCGGCCCTGAACTTTGCGCCCCCACAAACGTTCGTACCGGGCGGCCGGTAAAACCGGCTGTGAGAGGTGCAGCCGTTGATCCAGATCCGGGCTCAGAGTGGCAGGATCGGATTGTCGCGGGCCTTGTCGTCATCCTTACACTCCTCCGCCTGTTTGTCGCATGCCGCACCGTCTCCGGCGTCCTGGAATTCAACATTTATCCTTTTTATTCATTGGCTTGCCGAATCACTCTAGCATCTGGCACAGCCGTTGCGACATGTGTTGCGAGTCGTCAGCGCCCATGTTGATCTGTTTCACGCAGCACACATGCCTGACCCGAGTCACTGTTTCCTCAAGGAGAAGCACCATGGCAAAACTGCGTCAATGCGCAATTTACGGCAAGGGTGGGATCGGCAAGTCCACTACCACCCAGAACCTCGTGGCCGCACTGGCCGAGGCGGGCAAGAAGGTCATGATCGTCGGCTGCGATCCAAAGGCCGACTCCACCCGCCTGATCCTGCACGCGAAAATGCAGAACACCGTCATGCAGCTGGCTGCTGACGCCGGTTCCGTAGAGGATCTGGAACTGGAAGACGTGCTGCAGGTTGGCTTCAAAGGCATCAAGTGCGCTGAATCCGGTGGTCCGGAGCCGGGCGTGGGTTGCGCCGGCCGCGGGGTGATCACTGCCATCAACTTCCTCGAAGAAGAAGGCGCTTACGACGAAGAACTCGACTTCGTGTTCTACGACGTACTCGGTGACGTGGTGTGTGGTGGTTTCGCCATGCCGATCCGCGAAGGCAAGGCACAGGAAATCTACATCGTCGTTTCCGGCGAAATGATGGCCATGTACGCCGCCAACAACATCGCCAAGGGTATCGTGAAGTACGCCAACTCGGGTGGTGTGCGTCTGGCCGGCCTGATCTGCAACAGCCGCAAGACCGACCGCGAAGATGAACTCATCATGGCTCTGGCCGAGAAAATCGGCACCCAGATGATCCACTTCGTACCGCGTGACAACGCCGTGCAGCACGCTGAAATCCGCCGCATGACGGTCATCGAATATGACCCGAACCACAAGCAGGCCAATGAGTACCGCGCACTGGCCCAGAAGATTGTGGATAACAAGAAGTTCGTGATCCCCAATCCGCTCGAAATGGAAGAGCTGGAAGAGCTGCTGATGGAATTCGGGATCATGGAAGTGGAAGACGAAGCCATCGTCGGCAAGACCGCCGCCGAACTGGCAGCCTGATCCGCACCGGATCTGTTTGACGTGCCGTTACCCCGTCAGACGGGGTAACGCAGACACAAAGCTGTTCAACGCTTGTGCCCCGTGGCGAGCTAGAGCCCGGAGCAAAGGAGAATCAAATGTCTGAGCTCACCCGCGAGCAAGCCCAGGCCCTCATCGAAGAGGTGCTGGAGGTTTATCCCGAGAAGGCCAAGAAAGACCGGGCCAAACACCTGATGGTCAATGACAAGACCATCGAGCAATCCAAGAAGTGCATCACCTCGAACCGCAAGTCGGTGCCGGGCGTGATGACCCAGCGCGGCTGCGCCTACGCCGGTTCCAAGGGCGTGGTGTGGGGTCCGATCAAGGACATCATCGACATCTCGCACGGCCCGGTCGGCTGTGGCGCCTACTCGCGTGGGGGCCGCCGCAACTACTTCTCCGGCACATCCGGGGTGGATTCGTTCTGCGACATCAACTTCACCTCCGATTTCCAGGAGAAAGACATCGTCTTCGGTGGCGACAAGAAGCTCGCCAAGCTGATCGACGAACTGGAAGGCCTGTTCCCACTCTCCAAGGGGATCTCGGTGCAGTCCGAATGCCCGGTCGGCCTGATCGGCGACGATATCGAGGCCGTCTCCAAGAAGAAGGCGGCAGAAATCGGCAAGGTCATCGTGCCAGTGCGCTGCGAAGGCTTCCGCGGCGTGTCGCAATCGCTGGGCCACCACATCGCCAACGACGCCGTGCGCGACTGGATCATCTCCAACCGCGACGACAAGGCCTTCGAAGGCACACCGTATGACGTCGCAATTCTTGGCGACTACAACATCGGCGGTGACGCCTGGGCTTCGCGCATCCTGCTTGAGGAGATGGGCCTGCGCGTGGTTGCGCAATGGTCCGGCGACGGCACCCTCACCGAAATGGAAAACACCCCGAAGGTGAAGCTGAATCTGCTGCACTGCTACCGCTCGATGAACTACATCGCGCGCCACATGGAAGAGAAGTACAACATCCCCTGGCTGGAATACAACTTCTTCGGCCCGACCAAGATCAAGGAGAGCCTGCGCGAAATCGCCTCTCACTTCGACGAAAAGATCCAGGAAGGTGCCGAGCGAGTCATCGCCAAGTACACGCCGGCCATGGACGCCATCATCGCCAAGTTCAAGCCGCGCCTGCAGGGCAAGAAGGTCATGCTCTACGTGGGTGGTCTGCGTCCGCGTCACACCGTCGGTGCCTACGAAGATCTGGGCATGGAAGTGATCGGTGCTGGTTATGAATTCGCGCACAACGATGACTACGACCGCACCATGAAGGAAATGAAGGACGCCACCCTGATCTATGACGACGTCACTGGTTATGAGTTCGAAGAATTCGTCCGCCAGCTGAAGCCGGATCTGATCGGCTCGGGCATCAAGGAAAAGTACGCCTTCCACAAGATGGGCGTGCCTTTCCGCCAGCTCCACTCCTGGGATTACTCCGGCCCGTATCACGGCTTCGACGGCTTCGCCATCTTCGCCCGCGACATGGACATGACCGTGAATAACCCGTGCTGGGGCATGCTCAAGGCGCCCTGGCTCAAGGATGACGCCGAAGGCGAACTGAAAGCCGCTTAAGCCGGACCGTAGGGTGCGCATTGCGCACCATTCGCCCGAAGCGCACATGTGGTGCGCGGTGCGCACCCTACCTATGAGCCGTGGCACGTAAGCGCCGCGATCAATCAACCTTCACCCGCGTCCACAGCTAGCTGGCCGGGCAAGGAGATGCAAGATGCAAACCGTCGAAGATACCAAACCCTGTTTCCCGCTCTTCAATGACCCGGAATATCAGGACCTGCTGGCCCGCAAACGCGAACAGTGGGAAGAAATGCCCTCCAAGGACAAGGTTGCCGAAACCTTTGCCTGGACGACTTCTCAGGAATATCAGGACCTGAACTTCAAGCGCGAAGCGCTGACCATCAACCCGGCCAAGGTCTGTCAGCCCCTGGGCGGCGCCCTGTGCGGCATGGGCTTTGAAAAGACCATGGTGTACATCCACGGCTCGCAAGGCTGCGTGGCCTACTTCCGCACCTACTTCAACCGGCACTTCAAGGAGCCGATCGCCTTCATCGCCGACTCGATGACGGAAGACGCTGCCGTTTTCGGCGGGCAGAAGAACGTGCATGAAGGCCTGCAGAACGCCACCAAGCTCTACGGCGCGAAGATGATCGCGGTGTGCACGACGTGTATCGCCGAAGTCATCGGGGATGACCTTGGAGCCTTCATCGGCAACGCCCGCAAGGAGGGCAACGTCGAAAAAGACTTCCCGATTCCTTACGCCAACACCCCGTCCTTCGTCGGCTCGCACATCACCGGCTGGGACAACATGTTCGAAGGCATCGTCAGCTACTTCACGCAGACGACCATGGACGGCAAGGTGGTTGGCAGCAACAAGAAGATCAACATCGTTCCGGGCTTCGAAACCTACTTGGGCAACTACCGCGTCATCAAGCGCATGCTGAAGGAAATGGATGTCGATTACACCTTCCTGTGTGACCCGGAAGAAGTGCTCGACACTCCGGCCAACGGCGAATACGAAATGTATGCCGGCGGCACGACCATCGACGAAGTGAAGGATGCACCGAACGCCATCACGACCTTCATGCTCCAGCCCACCAGCCTGGAAAAGAGCAAGAAATTCGTGGAGGGCACCTGGAACCACGAAGTTCCGAAGATCAACATCCCCATGGGCGTGGAGTGGACCGACGAGTTCCTGATGAAGGTCTCCGAAGTCACCGGCAAGCCGATCCCGGCTTCGCTGCTCAAGGAGCGTGGCCGCCTGGTCGACATGATGACCGACTCCCACGCCTGGCTGCACGGCAAGAAGATGGCGGTCTTCGGTGATCCTGATTTCCTGCTGGGCCTGGTCAAGGTGATGCTGGAACTGGGCATCGAGCCGACCCACATCCTGTGCAACAACAGCAACAAGCGCTGGGAAAAGCGGATGAAGGCCCTGCTCGAATCCTCGCCCTACGGCGTACATGGCAAGGTCTATGCAGGTTGCGATCTGTGGCACCTGCGCAGCCTGTGCTTCACCGACAAGCCGGACTTCATCGTCGGCAGCACCTACGGCAAGACCATCCAGCGCGACACCCTGCACAAGGGGCCGGAGTTCGAAGTGCCGCTGATCCGCCTGGGCTTCCCGATCTTCGATCGTCACCACCTGCATCGCATGACCACGCTGGGCTACGAGGGCGGCATGTATCTCGTCACCACGCTGACCAACGCCGTGCTGGAGTTGCTCGATGAGAAAACCAAGCTCATGAACAACACGGATTACAACTACGACATCGTTCGCTAACCCAACCGCAGGGTGCGCAGTGCGCACCCTGCAACGCCTAACCCAGCACCCGGAACTTCCCCATGGCCAACATCATGGTTCGTAAAAGCGCCGACGGCGGATTGTCGTTCTATCTGCCCAAGCGCGACATCGAGGACAGCATCACCTCCATCGAATTCGACACTCCGGAGAAATGGGGTGGCGAAATCAGGCTGGGCAACGGAGGCGTGTATTACATCGATCCGATTCCCGCTCCGCGCCTGCCCATTTCAGTACGGGCCAGGCGTGTGGATGGGGTGGAGTGAACTTGAGTCCAAGGAGTACATCATGGCAATGAAAATCCTCGTCGCGGAATGCAGCAGCTGTGGCGACTGCATCAAGGTTTGCCCGACCAACTCGATCTTCGACAAGGGCGGCATCGTCAAGATCAAGGCCGACACCTGCAACGAATGCGAAGACAGTGACGACGGCCCCAAGTGCCAGGCCACCTGCGCTTCGGGTGATGCCTGCATTGTTTACATGTAAGACCGTAGGGTGCGCATCGCGCACCATTTCAAGCGGCGCACGCTCGGTGCGCAATGCGCACCCTACATCCTTCCCTGGGAGCCCGCCATGAGCAACACATCCATCACCCGCGAAGCCGCACTGCGCATTGGTCTGGCCGCCCGTGAATTGAACGTCACCCCGCGCGAGCTGACCCTCGCGCTGGCCGAAAAGATCGACCTGCCGCTCACCGAGACCAAGCTCGCGGCGTGCTCGGTAGAGATTCTGCGCGAAGCCATGGACGGCGACGGCGGCATCTGCGTGGCCGAGAAGGAAGACCTCAAGCGTGCCGTGCGCCTGCTGTGGGGCGAAGGCGTTTCGGGCAGCGATCTGCCCGCGCTGGATGCTTATGCCGAAGGTGACATGCCAGGCTCAATCCGGCTGGCCTGCGCCTCGAACAGCGGCGAGATCCTCGACGGCCATTTCGGGTCCTGCGAGCGCTTCCTGATCTATCAGGTCTCCGCGACCGAAGCGCGCCTGATCGGCATGCGCTCCACGCTCGAAACCGAGAGCGCCGAAGACAAGAATGTCGCCCGCGCCGCCCTGATCTCGGATTGCGATGTGCTCTACGTGCAATCCATCGGCGGGCCAGCCGCCGCCAAGGTCATCCGCGCCAATATCCATCCGGTCAAGATTCCGCAGACCGGCCCGGCCCGCGCCAGCGTCTCGCGCCTGCAGGCCAGCCTGGCCAGCCCGCCGCCCTGGCTGGCACGCGTAATGGGCATTGCACCGCCGTCGCTGGCGCAGTTCGCGGCCATGGTCGAAGAGGAGGAAGTATGACGGTCAGCGTCACACCCGAACTGCTCACCACGGTCAGAGCTGCGCTCGCCAACGGCAAGGTGCAGCGCCCCGGCGTCGATGCACAACTGCGCGAAGCCTTCCCCGGCATCGTCTTCAGCGTCTGCAGCGACAACGACATCCCGTCGCGCCTCAAACCGGTGGCCGAAGGTGATGGCTTTGCGCTCTACGCCATCAACACCAGCGGCCATTGCGCCCAGCTCACCTCGCAACTGGAAGGCGCCGGCGGCCTCGCCATCGGCCTGATCGACGATGAAGACTGAAGCCCCCTGCGGCTGCCTGCAGCACAAGGCAGAAGAGCGCGATCGCTACGCCAGCTTCATCGGCCTGGATTGCAACGGTCAGGCACGCCGGCTTGTCGCCCTGTTGCGCCCGTACATGGATGATCCTGCCCGCAGCAACGCCTTCTGGCAGCTCTTTGCAAAGAAACTCTCGCCCACCAGCGGCCCGAAACACGACGAGCTGTTCCTGATCCACGCCCACATCAACATCCTGCGCGACCAGCTCGAACAGCTTGACGACGTGCAAGCCCTGTTGCTGCTGGACCAGATCGAGCAGGAGTGCTGCTGATTTCATGCCCGGATCAATCCGCTCTTTGTCGACTTCGCCTTGCCGTGGCCTTACCACTGTCTGCGGCTCGTCTTCGCGATCGTATTGATCTGGACATGAAATGACGCCAACCAGGAAAAACCCATGTGCCAAGCCCGTACCGATGACAGCCCGGCCACCCTGCATGAGAAATTCTGCCGGACCACGCATGGCGTGCCCTGCAAGGCAGCACACGCCATCGGCTCGCTGTTCAGCATGATTCTTGGCCGCACGCCGAAACCCGATTGCTGCAGTGGCCCCGGCCAGAAGGCCGGCTGCGACTGCCAGTCCCCCAACCCCTGATGACCCCTGAGGATGATTCCCCATGCTGCTGAAGAAATACGATGAAGCAGGCTGCCTGATCAACGCCAACCTGAACGAAGCCTGCAGTGGCGGCCTCAAGGCCTTCCGTGGCGAGCTGATCGTGGTAGAAGGCGAGATGCTCGACAACTCCGGCCGCCGCAAGCCGCCACTCAAGGTCCTGCAACAGGCGGCCATCCTGGCGGACGACAGCCGGCTCAGGTTCGTTTCAGGCATGCTCGACGACGTGGCCGACGTACCGGTGTTTCTGGAGCGCTATGGCAAGGATATGGGCAGCGACACGCTGGTGGTGATTTTCGTGCCCAACATCGACAAGCCTGCCAGCCTCGCTCTGGGTGGCACGCTCGTTCATCTGGTGTCGATGGATGATGGCCTGCCCTGGCCCGAACTCATGCAACTGGCCGGTCTGGAAAAAGCCGACATCAAGAGCCTGTCGCCTGCCGACAAGGTGCAGGCGGTCTTCAAGGAGCTCACCGGTTTCCGCCCGCGCAACGCCGTCAGCGTCGAGCTCGCCAGCGTCGCTGCGCTCAACAACGGCAAGCGCCGGGAAATCCGCGGCGCCGTGTAAACCGGCATTCAGCCACCTGCCTGAAGAGCCGCATCCAGTCCCGGTTTCAGGCAGGGCTTGCCGCACACCCAATCCCGGCGGTCATTTCCGGAACGGCATGCCGCAGAAGCCCGCCGCATGCGGCTCTGCAGCCACCTTGAGTTTTTTTCAAACCGCCCCAGATCGGCGGGACTGCAACGTTTCCGCCTGCGTCCCCAGCCACAAGGCGATTCCCAGCCAGGCTGCCGCCAGCGGCACCGACAGCCAGGCAATCTGGCCGGCGCTCCAGCCCAGCGCGCGCAGGCCATTGAACATCCACGCCGAGGCCGTGTCGCCAGTACGGTGCACCAGCGTGTCGATCACGTTCTTGGCCCGGTATTTCTGCGCGGCGGGCAAAGCATTGAACAGGGTCTCGCGGGCCGGCTTGCTGATCGAATACTCACCGGCCCGGCGCAGCACGCCGAAACCGACCAGCACGCCCAGCACCGGCCACAGGGCAAACACCGCAAAGCCCAGCAAGGACACCAACGGCATCGCCGCCAGCAGGGCCCGCGTGCCCAGACGCCGGATCAGGCGCCCGAATGCCGCCGTCTGCACCAGCAAGGTCAGCACATTCACCGCCAGATCGATCTGCGCCAGCAACTGGGTACGAACGGCGCTGTCCGCGATATGCCGGGGCAGGAGTTCCGCACTCTGGAAATACAGAAAGGTCGACAGCAGCGCATAGCTGAACAGGAAGGCGCAGATCGCCAGCAGGTAGCCCGATCGGCAGACCTCGCCCAGGCCGCTCCACACGCCTCCGGCCAGCACCTGCTCTTCACCTTCCGGCGCAGTCTGCCCGGTCGCGCCGGTGTGCCGCGCCCAGGCACGCAAGCGCAGGATGGCGACAATCGCCAGCCCGAGCAGCGCGGCAGAGACCAGCATCAGCAGCTTCGCACCGACCAGCCGCACCAGCCCGGCGGTGAGCAGCGGGCCGAGCAAGGCCCCCACGGTCCCGCCCGCGGCAATGAAACCGTACAGGCGTTGCGCCTGCTCCGTATCGAACAGGTCGGCCATGAAGCTCCAGAACACCGACACGACGAACAGATTGAACACGCTGACCCACACGTATAACACCCGTGCCAGCAGTGGCCCGGGGTGCCCACCGGTCTCGAAGACAGCGTAGAAACCAATCAGATTTGCCACGCAGAACGCATACAGCCAGGGCAACAGGCGGCGACGCGGAAAACGCCGGGTCAGCCAGCCAAACACCGGCACCAGCACCAGCATGCTCAGGAACACGGCAGAGAACAGCTCCTGCAACGCCCCCGCCCCGACCTGCATGGCCATCTCGTCGCGGATCGGGCGCAGCACGTAATAGCTGGCCAGCAATGCCAGGAAATACACGAAGGCCCATAAGGCCGCCGCCAGCTCTTTCGGGGTGGCGCCACTCAGGCGCAGGGCCAGAGCTTTCATGGCAGGACCGGGCCTCCCTGTGCAAACGCCCCTTGCGGGGCGTTCGGGTCCATCATGTCTAGCGCAGAATCAGTCACGCCCGCTAAGCTGCATCAGCAAGCGCAGCACGTACCACAACATCAGTGCCACCGACGCGAACAGGTGCAGCGCGGCACCGGCCGGACGATCCACCGGGTAGTGGTGAATGATCTTGCCCGTGTCGAACAGCACACAGCCGCCGGCAAAGACGATCATGATTGCCGAGAACCAGATGCCCAGCGAGAAGCCGAAGATCACACCGGTAACGATGGCGCCGATGGCGCACAGACCGGCCACCTTGAGGATGCCGCCAAGGAAGGAGAAATCGGTCTTGGAGGTAAATGCGGTCCAGGTCAGCGCAGCACACAACAGCACGGTCAGAAAGGCTGCCGAACCGATGGCACCAGGCGCCACGTACTGGGCCAGGGCAAACATCGGTGCAAAGATCACGCTCTCGGCCACCACGTAGATGCCCAGCCCGCCGAGCTGGGCCGCATTGCTCGCGGCGCCGTCAGCCATGCTCGTCGCCAGCCAGCCCACCACCATGAAGCCCCCGAGGAACAGCAACCATCCATACTTGGCGCCGGCCATCCACTGCAGCATCTGCACGCCCACGCCCGCAGCATTGAGAATGAAGGACAGCAGCACGAACCCGGCGATCGCGCCGGCAAGATGCAGATAGGTTGCGCGCAGGAATGAGGCGCGTTCGGACAGACCGCTGAGCGCGGCCTGACCATCCGGATTGACTGGTTCCATCGGTTTTCCCCCCGTTTGATTGAACGAAATGCCGTCAGCCACAAGACTGACGGCATGAGCCGGATGGTACGCGACTCCGGCTGCAGGGCAAGCGTCCGTCTGGCCGCTGCTGATCCGCTCCTGGGGCTGCCTGCAGAGCCGCGTCGCGCCTGCCTCTCCAGCCTGCCTGCCCGCTCAGGCTTGCCGGGCGCGGCTCTTCAGGCATGCCCGGTCGGCATATTGCTGCCAGCCTAGCCATAGCGCCGCGCCGCTTCCACCGCCAGCCCCGAACCGATGCTGCCGAACAGATCCCCCTCGCAGGTGCGTGCATCCGGCAGCAGCGCCGCAATCTGTGCCCGCAATTGCGGCACGCCGCTGCCGCCACCGGTGAAGAACACGGTATCAACCGCACGGGCCGGGATGTTCGCCTGCACCAGCAACTCGCCAACGGTTTGCGCCACGCGCGAAACCAGCTCGCCGGTCGCCGCACTAAACAGGGCCTGATCGATCTCGCCGCCCAGCTCCGGCCACAGCTCGCCCAGATCCAGCCGGGTGCTGTCGGCGGCAGACAGCGCAATCTTTGCTTCCTCCACCTGCAGCGCCAGCCAGTGGCCGGCGCGCCGGTCGATCAGGCGTGCCAGGCGTTCGAGCTTGTCGCGCTCTGCGCTCATGCGATAGAGCTGCTGGAAATCGGCATAGGCCGCGCGCGAATAGGCCAGCGGAATGGTGTGCCAGGTGGCGAGCTGGAAAAACAGCTGCGAGGGCAGCGCCGCGCCGTTCTGCGTGCGGCTGCCCAGCCCGAGCAGCGGCATGGCCGCCGCCAGATTCAGGGCCCGGTCGAAATCCGTGCCGCCAATATGCACGCCACCGTTGGCGAGCAGATCGTCGCGGCGTTCATCGAGCTGCGCCCGCTCGGGCGACAGGCGCACCAGGGAAAAGTCCGCCGTGCCACCGCCGATGTCGGCAATCAGCACCAGTTCCTCGCGGGCGAGCGTGCGCTCATAGTGAAAGGCCGCGCCGATCGGCTCGAACTGGAAACTCAGCTCGCGAAAACCCGCCGCCCGCGCAATCTCCGCCAGCGTGTCTTCAGCCAGTTTGTCCGCCTCCGGTTTGCCATCCACGAAGAACACCGGTCGGCCGAACACGGCGCAATCGAAGGGCCGCCCGGCGGCCAGCTCGGCACGCCGCTTGAGTTCGCTGATGAAGGTCGCCAGCAGTTCGCGGAAGGCCAGCGCCCGCCCACCGACCTCGGTATTGGCATCAATCAGGCCGCTGCCCAGCAGACTCTTCAGCGCCCGCACCAGACGGCCTTCATAACCATCCAGATACTGCGCCATCGCATCGCGGCCAAAGTGCGTGCTGTTTTCGTCGGCATTGAAAAACACCGCCGAAGGCAGCGTCGGCCGCCCGCCTTCGAGCGCCAGCAGCGTCTCTGCGCCGGGACGCAGCTGACCCACCGTGGAATTGGAGGTACCGAAATCCACGCCACAGGCGCGGGCAGGTGCTACAGACATCGGAAAGCTCGGGAAGGGAAACGGGGGCGGATGATACCGGAGTGTCGGGAACGTTGGCAGGAAGGCTGAAGAGCCGCGCCCAGCAATGATCCGCAGCCGTATGGCCAGCACAGGCAACAGGGAAGCCACTGTTCACGCCACATCCCTCAAGAGCCTTGCTGCATGCGGCTCTGCAACACCCTGCAATGGAAGCGACTCCCGCTCCCACACCCCGACGTATAACGGAAGCAGTCCATTTCGCCCGGACTCAACAATCCAGCCACGAAGTCCGTCCATCACAAGCATGCCGCAAGAATTCAAGCTTCATGGAACCGGATCAACAGATAACGACCATGCCCAAAGGGTTCATCCCATGCTCCGAACAAGTCATTACTTTTAGAATGGTTTTATCGCTCTGGCTCTCCACCTGACGTGAAAACCATCCCATATATGAAAACAGCAATCCGTCACACACTTTCTGGAGTAAACATGAAGCCACGCCTCCTGTCTGTCGCCCTTGCCACACTGGGGCTCGCCGCCACCTCGCCGGCCCCCGCGGCCGGCAACGTATTGATCTACGACGGCGACTACAGCGATGTCGCCACCAGTCTGGCCGCACGCCAGACTGCAGCAGGCAACACGCCAACGGTCATCAGCTGGAGTGGTGGCAGCCTTGCCGCACTGCCAGCGTCCCTCTCGGGCTACACGCAAGTCTGGGATGTCAACGGGCATCTCGCGCTTAGCACCTCCCAGGAGACGGCCTATCTGAGCTACATACAGGGAGGCGGCTCGCTGTTCCTGATGGGCGAAAACACAAGCTATGGCGCAGCCCGCAATGCCTCGCTGATCAGCTTCATCGCCACCGCCGGTGGCGGCACGCTCAGCATCGTGGGCAACGGCGGCGCTGCGGAAACGGTCTCCAGTGCACTACAGAACCCGACCCCCCTCACGACCGTGAGTTACGCGGCTTCTGGCTCCTTCAGCTCCCCCGGCACCGGCATCTGCCTGACATCCAATTCTTCAGGCACGTGTTCAGCCATTGCTTTCAATGTGGGCACACTCAGCAATGCCCGCAACGGTTCGCTGGTCAGCGTGCTGGACATCAACTTCCTGGAAAGCTCGCGTATCGCCTCATTTCAGGGTTTTATCGACAACCTGATCGCCTACATGGCAGCCCAGGCCGCTGCGGGCGAAGCCGCTGCCAGTGGCGGGGCGGGGAACTTCGTCACCCTCTCCAACAGCACCAGCCGCGGAGCAGCACGCGTTCTGGATGAACGCACCAGCGCCAGCATCATCGATGCGGACATGGCGCTGGCCATCGGGCGTCTCTCGTCCCTGCCCGCCGATCAGAAGGTCGTGGCCCTGCAGCGACAGGCCCCGCAGACCGGACGTGCGGCCATCGTGGCGTCAAATCAGGCGGTAAGCGGCTCGCTGGATTCGGTAGCCATGCGCCTTGAAGGCGTCCGCGAGCAGGGTTTCATCGTGGGGCTCGACGAAGACCTGATGAAGGGGCGTCTCAAACTGGCCGCAGCCGGTGACAACGTTGCAAGCCAGCTGGCTTCAGAGAAGACCCGCCGCAGCAACGCCTGGGTGAAGGCTTTTGGTGCCTATGCGAACCAGAATCTGGACGGCGACTACGCTGGCTACCACGCCTCGACAGGCGGCATGGCACTTGGCGCAGACACCTTGCTGGACAGCAAACTCGTCGTTGGTGGCGCGTTCTCCTATGCAAAAACCGATGTAAGGATGAGTGACTTCCGCAACGGAGACAGCACGAACATCAACAGTTACCAGTTCACCGCTTATGCCAGCCGTGACTTCGGCAAGTTCTATATCGACGGCATGCTGGCCTATGCCCGCCACCAGTTCAACGCCAACCGCGACACAGCCGTTTCCGGAACCGCAGCAGGAGAATTCGAAGGCAGCGAATATGCAGCCAAGGCTACGGTGGGGCTCCCTGTCAAACTGAGCGAGAAACTCACGCTCACTCCGGTGGCGGGCCTCGAAGCCAATCATATCTACTTCGAGTCTTATACCGAAACGGGAGCCGGAGCTCTCTCACAACGCGTCGACAATGACTCGGTTACCCGCGTACGCAGCATGCTGGGCAGCAAGCTATCGACGGAGTTGCAGACGGCGGGCGGAATCAGCATCAAACCATCCCTTGATCTGGCATGGCGCCATGAATTCGAAAACGACGGCATGGACTCGACATCAACCTTCACCGGTGGTGGCGGCAGCTTCTCGACTGCCGGCCAGAAGCTCGCCAGGAACACGTTTGCTCTGGGCGCCGGTGTAGCCATCCAGAAGACCAGGGACTTCAACCTCAAGATCCGTCTCAATTCAGAACTGGCCAAGGGCTACCAGTCTTTCGCCGGACAGATCCAGGGACAGTGGCTGTTCTGACTCAAGCTGCACCCACAAAAACAGCAGGGGCAACCCTGCTTTTTTTACGCTGTTTGCAGGGCACGTGCGCCAAGAGGCTCTTCACCCGCCTGTCGCAAGACGAAGGCGGCATGCGCCTCTCCAGGCAGACCGAGAAAGGCGGCGAACTCAAGCCAGCCCGCCGAAGCACAGGTACTTGATGTCCAGGTACTCGTCCGTGCCGTAGTGCGAGCCCTCGCGCCCCAGCCCGCTCTGCTTGATGCCACCGAAGGGCACGACCTCGTTGGTAATCAGCCCGGTGTTGATGCCGACCATGCCGGTTTCCAGCGCCTCGGCCACGCGCCAGCAGCGCGCCACGTCGCGACTATAGAAATAGCTGGCCAGGCCGGATTCGCTGGCATTGGCCAGGCGCAGCAATTCTTCTTCGGTGTCGAAGCGGAACAGCGGCGCGACCGGACCGAAGGTTTCCTCGCGAGCCACGCGCATGTCTGCCGTGGCACCCGCCAGAATGGTTGGCTCGAAGAAGCCATGTCCGAGCGCGTGCCGCGTGCCGCCCATCACCAGCTGCGCGCCGTGAGCCAGCGCGTCAGCCACATGCGCCTCGACCTTGAGCAGCGCACGCTCGTCGATCAGCGGGCCGAGCGCGACCCCCTCCTCCAGCCCGTTGCCGACCTTCAGCTTGCGCACGGCCGTGGCGAGCTTGCTGGCGAAGGCGTCATGCACGCCGCTTTGCACGTAGATGCGGTTCGCGCAGACGCAGGTCTGGCCGTTGTTGCGGTACTTGGAGACGATGGCGCCTTCGACCGCCGCGTCCACATCGGCGTCGTCAAACACGATGAAGGGTGCATTGCCGCCCAATTCGAGGGACACCCGCTTGACCGTCCCCGCGCACTGCGCCAGCAGCTGCTTGCCGACTGCGGTAGAGCCGGTGAAGCTGAGTTTGGCGACAACAGGGCTGGCCGTCATCTCGCTACCAATGGCGTGCGCGTCGCCCGTCACCACATTCAGCAGGCCCGGCGGCAGGCCGGCTTCCTCCGCCAGCACCGCCAGAGCGAGCGCCGAGAACGGCGTCTGCGGCGCAGGTTTGAGCACCACTGCGCAGCCCACGGCCAGTGCCGGCGCGGCCTTGCGCGTCACCATCGCGTTCGGGAAATTCCACGGGGTGATCGCCGCCACCACACCGACCGGCTGCTTGATCACCACGATGCGCTTGTCGGCCTGCGGACTGGGAATGCTGTCGCCATAGGTGCGCTTGGCTTCCTCGCCGAACCATTCGATGAAACTTGCGCCATAGACGATCTCGCCACGCGCCTCGGCCAGCGGCCGGCCCTGCTCGCGGGTGAGGATCTGCGCAAGATCCTCCTGATGGGTCATCACCAGCTCGTACCAGCGCCGCAGCACCGCCGCACGCTCCTTGCCCGTGCGCTGTTTCCATTCGCGCTGGGCAACCTGCGCAGCAGCAATCGCGCGCTGCGTCTCGGCAGCGCCCATGTGCGGCACGTGTCCGAGCAGCTCGCCGCTTGCCGGATTGTGAATCGGCTGCTGCACGCCGGAATCGGCCGCGCACCACAGGCCACCAATCAGGGCTTGCTGACGGAACAGGGAAGGATGATGAAGCGGGATGGACATGACAGACCTCTTGGCAGTAAAACGTCAGGAAAACAGACCGAAGTGTAGTCGACGGCTCAGCGTGCAGGCTTCTGCGACAATCCGGACATTGCTTGCTGAACAGCCGCGCCGGATGGGCGCCTGCAGGCAGGCCACCTGAAAACCAAGACTGCGCGCGGCTCTCCAGTCACCCCACTGTTAACTTCCCACTGCCGACAGCCCGACACCATGCCCTTCGATCTCTCCGACAAACTCGTCATCGGCATCTCCTCCCGGGCGCTCTTCGATCTGGAACTGGAGAACAGTCTTTATGAAAAGGAAGGCGTAGGCGCCTACGCCGATTACCAGCGCAGCCACGAGGATCAGCCGCTGGCGCGCGGCACGGCCTTTCCGCTGGTCGAAGCGCTGTTGCGCCTGAACAGCCTGCTGCCGGAGCGTCAGCTCGTGGAAGTGGTGCTGATGTCACGCAACACGCCGGACACCGGCATGCGCGTATTCAACAGCATCGAGCATTATCAGCTGCCGATTACCCGCGCTGCATTCTCGGGCGGGCACCCGATTGCTGGCTACCTGCAATCCTTCAAGGTCGATCTGTTTCTCTCGAAATCGAATGACGACGTGCAGACCGCCGTCGACGCCGGAGTGGCCGCCGCCACCCTGTATGCCCCGCCAGACGTGAGCGCTGCAGCGCACGAACAGATCCGCATCGCCTTCGACGGCGACGCCGTGCTGTTCTCGCCGGAGTCCGAACGCATCTTCAAGGAACAGGGACTGGAGGCCTTTCAGGCCCACGAGCAGGCGCACCGTTTCGAATCGATGCAGGAAGGTCCGTTTGCCAAACTACTGGTGCTGCTCGCCCAGCTGCAGCAGAAATTCCCTGCCGAACGCTGTCCGGTGCGGATTGCCATCGTCACCGCCCGCTCCAGCCCGGCACATGCCCGCGTGGTACACACCCTGCGCGCCTGGGGAGTCAGTGTCGATGAAGCCTTCTTCCTCGGCGGCGTGGCCAAGGACAAGGTGCTGGCGGCCTTCGGGGCACACATCTTTTTCGACGATCAGGATGTACACCTGAAAAGCGCTTCACGGGTCGTCCCCTCCGGCAAGGTGCCTTATCGAGGCGGCCATCTGGGCTGATGCCAGAAACCGGACACGAGCGTGACGTATTACCGCGCATGACATTTGCGATTTTGTTAAATTCTTCAAATAGCCATCCCTGCAGTACTGCATCCCCCTGAAACGACCTTTTACAGGACGATCCCATGCCCGCGGCCCTTCGCACCCTGAGCCTGCCAGTGCTCGCCTGCCTGCTCACGCTGGGCCTCACCGCCTTCGCCTGGCAACAGCAGCACAGTCTGGCCGAGCAAGAACTGCGCACCCGTTTCGATGCCCAGGTGAGTGAAACCACCCTGCGCCTGCAGCAGCAAATCGATGCCAGCGCACAACGCCTGCAAGGCGTGCACGCCCTGTATGGCAGTCACAGCAACATCAGCCGCGAAGCTTTCGCCAGCTTCCTCGAACAGCAGCCTTCGCTCACCGGCCTGCGCAGCATTCAGCTCGCCGCACTGATTCTGCCCGAGCAGCGCGATGCTTTCATCGAGAGCCAGCGCCAGGCCGGGTTGCGCGACTACATCATCCGCGCCGGTAGCGGACGCGCCCTGTACGCGCCGGTCAGTCAGATCGTGCCGGCCGCGAATGCCGGCCCGCTGGATTTCGGTCGCGATCTGCTTGCCGACCCGGAACAGCAGCGCGTACTGACTCAGGCACGGGATACGGGCGAACCCGCTCTCTCCGGCAAGCTGAACCAGGGCACCGGGGGCGCCAGCAGTTTCATCATGGCCACCCCCTTGTATGCGGCAAGCAAAGCACACAGCAGCATCGACGAGCGTCGCAGCGCCATCATCGGCTGGGCCGTGGCCAGCTTCGACGCAGCCGAATGGCTGGCCGGCGCCTTCGACGACCGCGGACCCACGCTAAGCTACAGCCTGTTCACGGGCCAGGACGACACGGAAGACAGTCACCTCGCTCAGAGCGATCCAGGCGCCAAGAGCCCGGCCAGCAAGCCGCTGTTCAGCGCTCGCCAGACCCTGCGGCTGGGTGATCAGAGCTGGACCTTGCAGGCCAGCAGCCCGCCAGACTTTGCTGCGACGTACGGACACGACTCGAGCACGCTGATCGCCCTGCTCGGCAGCGCGCTTGCCGTCGCGGTGCTGCTGCTCTGCCAGTATCTGAGCACTCGTCAGGCGCTGGCCAGCACGGCCGCCGAAAAAGCCGCCGAGGCTCTGCATGAAGCGGAAGAACGCTGGCGCTTTGCGCTGGAAGGTTCAGGCGATGGCGTGTGGGACTGGGATCTGCAAACCGGCAGCATTCACTTCACGCCTCGCTGCGACAGCATTCTCGGCGTCCCCACCAAAGGCGCCGCCGCCGCACTGATCCACCCCGAAGATGAAGCTCCCGAAAAAGCGGCCATGCAAGCCTGCCTTGACGGCAAGAGCAGCCAGTACAACAGCGAGCACCGCATGCAGGGCGAAGACGGTCAGTGGCGCTGGATTGCCGCCCGCGGCATGGTGCTGGCGCGAACCACCAGTGGTGCTGCTGCGCGCATGATCGGCACCGTCACCGACATCACCGAGCGCAAGACGGCGGCGGATCGCCTCAGCAACATGGCCCAGCACGACGCCATCACCGGCCTGCCCAATCGCACCCTGTTCTTCGATCTGTTGCAACACGCTCTGTTTCAGGCCAAACGCCATAAGGAAGTACTGGCCCTCGCCTATATCGATCTGGACAATTTCAAAGGCATCAACGACAACTTCGGTCAGAGCGTCAGCAACCGGCTGTTGCGCGAAGTCGGCGAAACCCTGGGCGCGACTCTCCGCGACTCGGACGCCGTGGCACATTTCGGCGGTGATGATTTCGCGGTCATGCTGCCCAGCCTGGCCAGCGAAACAGACGCGGCGCTAGTCGCCGAAAAACTGCGTCAGGCGCTGGACCGCGATTTCAACATCAATGGCCGCCACATCAAGCTCACCGCCAGCATCGGTGTCGCACTGTTCCCGCAACACGCCCGCTCAGCAGAGCCATTGATCAACTGCGCGGCCCGCGCCGTGCTGCAGGCCCGGAAAATCGGGCGCAACACGGTGTGCTTCGGCTTGAATGCGGGGAAAGAGTAGCGCGCCGGACTCAGCGCCCCAGATGCTCGCGCAGCATACGCGCCACGCCAGCCTTCCAGTCCGGCAGCGTAAGGCCGAACGCGGCCTGCAGCTTGCGGGTATCCAGGCGCGAATTGAGCGGACGCCGCGCCGGTGTCGGGTAGGCACTGGTCGGGATTGCACTCACCTCGCGCACTTTCAGCTCCACGCCCAGCGCACGCGCCTGCGCAAACACGAACTGCGCATAGTCGTACCAGTTCGTCTCGCCGGCGGCCACGCAATGATAAAGACCAAAAGGATAAGAGCCGGCGGCGGCGTGGCGAGTGCCGAGATACTGCTTGACCGCGTGTGCGCTCACGTCGGCCAGCAGGTCTGCTCCGGTCGGAGCGCCAATCTGGTCGGCGATGATGCTGAGCTGCTCGCGTTCGCCCGCCAGCCGCAGCATCGTTTTCGCGAAATTGCCGCCACGCGCGGCATACACCCAGCTGGTGCGCAGGATCAGATGCCGGCAACCGCTCTGCTGGATCAGCTGCTCGCCTTCCAGCTTGGTTTGCCCGTAAACGCTGAGTGGGCCGGTTGGCGCCGTTTCATCGCGCGGGGCAGCGCCGCAGCCATCGAACACATAATCCGTCGAGTAATGCACCAACAGCGCGCCGATTTCGGCGGCCACCTGCGCTACAGCCCCCGGAGTCGTGGCGTTGAGCAGGCGGGCCAAGTCCGGCTCGCTCTCAGCCTTGTCCACCGCGGTATGCGCGGCCGAGTTCACGATCACATCCGGCCGGATCGCCCGCACGGTGGCTGCCACCGCCTCCGGCTGGCTGAAGTCGCCACAGTAATCCGTGCTGTCGAAATCCAGCGCAATTACCTCGCCCAAAGGCGCCAGCGCACGCTGCAGCTCCCAGCCGACCTGACCGCCACAGCCCAGAATCAATATTCGGGGCGCTTGGGTGCAGGGGGCTGGGTACTGAGTGGTTTTGGCGAATTGCTGCGACATGAATTTCTCTTCCGTTTCGGGTATGACCAGTTTTTCAAAGACCTGCCCGGAAAGCCGCCCCCCGCCTGCCTCTGCAGGCATGCAGGCGGGAGAGGCCCGCTGCGCGCGGCTCTTCAGGCGGATGCCACCAAGCCGCTACACTCTTTGCTCGGTCCGGCGCACAGCGCTCAATAGATCTTCTCGCCCATGATCTGCAGCAGATACTGACCATAACCACTCTTCGCCAGTGGCTTGGCAATGGCTTCGAGCTGGGCGTTGTCGATCCAGCCATTGCGCCAGCAGATTTCCTCCGGGCAGCACACCTTCAGCCCCTGGCGCTTCTCCAGGGTCTGGATGAACTGACTGGCTTCAAGCAGGCTGTCGTGCGTGCCGGTGTCCAGCCAGGCATCGCCACGCCCGAGCATCTGCACGTCCAGCTCGTTGCGCTCCAGATAGATCCGGTTCAGATCGGTAATTTCCAGCTCGCCACGCGCGGAAGGTTTCAGGTTGCGGGCGAAATCCACCACCTGATTGTCGTAGAAGTACAGCCCCGTCACCGCATAGCGGCTGCGCGGCTGTTTCGGCTTCTCCTCCAGGCTGACGGCGCGGCCTTCGGCATCGAACTCGACCACGCCATAACGCTCGGGATCGGTCACCGGATAAGCAAACACGCTCGCTCCGCTCGCACATGCGTCTGCCGCTTTCAGGCGCTCGGCCAGGGCGTGGCCGTAGAAAATGTTGTCACCCAGCACCAGCGCCGAAGGCCCGTTGCCGACAAAGTCCGCGCCAATGATGAAGGCCTGCGCCAGTCCGTCAGGACTCGGCTGCACCGCGTATTCAATTTTCACGCCCCACTGCGCGCCATCGCCCAGCAGCTGCTGGAAACGCGGAGTGTCTTGCGGCGTGGAGATCACCAGAATCTCGCGAATCCCCGCCAGCAACAGCACACTCAGCGGGTAATAGATCATCGGCTTGTCATACACCGGGATCAGTTGCTTCGAAAGTGCCAGCGTCGCCGGATGCAGACGTGTACCGGATCCACCTGCGAGGATGATCCCTTTGCGTTGTGCCATACCAAATCCTTTCAATCCTGATCGTTTCAGAGCGTCCTTACCGGCAGCGCTCCATCCGTTCAACGAACGCTGTAGTTCTTGTCCAGCCAGTCGCGATAAGCACCGCTCTGCACGTTTTTCACCCATTCCTGATTGGCCAGATACCACTCAACCGTCTTGCGGATACCGGTCTGGAAGGTTTCGGCCGGGCGCCAGCCCAGTTCGCGCTCGATCTTGCGGGCGTCAATCGCGTAGCGACGGTCGTGACCGGGGCGGTCGGTCACGTAGGTGATCTGCTCGCTGTAGGACTTGCCGTCCGCACGCGGCGAAAGCTCGTCGAGCAGCTTGATGAGGGTCTGGACGATTTCGATGTTCGGCATCTCGTTCCAGCCGCCCACGTTATACACCTCACCCACCTTGCCCTTGGTCAGCACGGCGCGGATCGCGCTGCAGTGGTCGGTCACGTAGAGCCAGTCGCGGATCTGCTGGCCGTCGCCGTAGATGGGCAGCGACTTGCCAGCGAGCGCGTTGGCAATCATCAGCGGGATCAGTTTCTCGGGGAAGTGGTAGGGGCCGTAGTTGTTGGAACAGTTGCTGGTGCTCACCGGCAGGCCGTAGGTGTGATGCCAGGCGCGCACGAGGTGATCCGAAGCGGCTTTGCTGGCCGAATACGGGCTGTTGGGCTCGTAGGTGTTGGTTTCGGTAAAAGGCGGATCGGTGGGCTTGAGCGAGCCGTAGACTTCATCGGTACTCACGTGATGGAAGCGGAACGCTGTTTTCGCCTCGCCCTCAAGCTCCGACCAGTAGCCGCGCGCTGCCTCCAGCAAGGTGAAAGTGCCATCGATGTTGGTACGCATGAACTCGCCGGGGCCATGAATGCTGCGATCCACGTGGCTCTCGGCGGCGAAATGCACGATCGCCCGCGGCTTGTGCGTCGCCAGCAGCGAATCGATCAGCGCGCGATCGCAGATGTCGCCCTGCACGAAAATATGGCGCGCATCGTTTTGCAGACTGGCCAGATTCTGCAGATTGCCTGCATAGGTCAGCTTGTCCAGATTGACCACGGGCTCATCGCATTGCTTGAACCAGTCCAACACAAAATTGCTGCCAATGAAGCCGGCGCCACCTGTCACCAGAATCGTCATTCCACGCTCCCGAAAATGAAGCGCGGATTATCCCAGATACCTCAGAACAAAGGAAACGATCGCCTCACAAAGAATACCAACGCGCAGAAAGGCCTTGGCAGTCACGGCAACCAACCGCATTGTGGCGCGTGACCCCGCCATCACGAACCACGTCAGCACCTCCGGCAACACGGAGGTTTTATACAGAGGCGGCCCGCATCAAGGCCAGCGAATTCGCAGCTGGACGGCAAAGGTCGCGGGGGTTTTGGTCATTTCGGGAATGTACATCAGCGCGATTTCCGCATAACGCGTCGTCGCTATGAACTCAGGCACCGCCATCAGGTTGATGCCATGTTCATGGCCAAATGTTATTCCGTCGAGGTAGCCGGAGACGGCTCCTGCCACAACACCGAAATTGACCCCATTATCGCCCTCGCCCAGCAGGCGCCACTGGAATTCGCGCCCGGCATAGACCGAGTAACGACGGTAACTGTTGTAGTACTCACCAATGACCCAGCCACCTTCGGCACGCACTCCGATACCCCGGTTATGTTCATTCAGCTCCGAATGACCGCCTACGTGCTGCGACTCAAAACCGGTCACCACAGCCCAAGGCAGCGGCTGCATGGAATTGACAATCTTGCTGAAGCTCGTGGTGATCATGCCATCCTCTTCGGCCCGGGCAATGCTGGCGGCCAATAGAAGAACCAAGGCTGACAACCAGAATCTTGTTTTCATTTTTTCCTCCAGCTGCAAACACCCCGAGCTACCCGCCTGCAGCCTCCGGATCACGTTTCTGCAAAACCTCCGCACGGAGGCAGAAACGGATATGCAGCACTGCTCGCGTGCCCGGCATGAACCGCACGAAATGCGGCGCCAGATCCATCGCTGCAAAAGCAGCGCAGGATGATTTCATCTACGGCCATTCCGACAAGCTGCGCAACCCGAACACCCTTATAGGACGGGGCTTTCCGGCTTTCAGGTAAATTTTTCTTACAGGGATTAATGCGCGTTCTGAAGCGGAAAAATTCTTTTCAAAAGGCGAAAAAAAACACCGCCGGGTGGCGGTGTTTTTCATGGCAGGAAACGGCTGCTTCAGCTTGCGGAAAGGGCCTGATCGAGATCGGCGAGGATATCGTCGATGTGCTCGATACCGATCGACAAACGCACCATATCTTCTGACACGCCCGCGCGCTTCAATTCCGCCTCAGAAAGCTGGCGGTGCGTAGTTGAAGCTGGATGGCAGGCAAGTGACTTTGCGTCACCTATATTCACAAGCCGGGTCACAAGCTTGAGCGCATCCTGGAATTTCGCTCCGGCTTCACGCCCGCCTCTCACGCCGAAGGTGAACAGGCCGGAGGCTTTGCCACCGAAATACTTGTCGACCAGCGGACGGCTCGGGTGATCGGTCAGACCGGCATAATTGACCCACGCAACCTTCGAATGCTGTTTCAGGAACTCGGCAGCCTTGAGGGCGTTTTCGCAATGGCGATCCATGCGCAGTGCCAAGGTTTCCAGCCCTTGCAGGATCAGGAAGGCGTTGAAGGGCGAGATGCACGCACCCATGTTACGCAAGGGTACGGTGCGAGCGCGCCCGATGAAGGCCGCCGGGCCAAGGGCTTCGGTGTAGACCACGCCGTGATAGCTGACTTCCGGCTCGTTGAGGCGGCGGAAGCGCGCCTTGTGCTCGGCCCATGGAAACTTGCCACTATCCACAATGATGCCGCCGATGCTGGTGCCGTGGCCACCCATGTATTTGGTCAGGGAATGCACGACGATGTCGGCGCCATGTTCGATCGGACGCGTCAGATACGGGCTGGGCACTGTGTTGTCGACAATCAGCGGCACGCCGTGGGCATGGGCTATTTCGGCAAAGGCGCCGAAATCGACCACGTTGCCAAGCGGGTTGCCAATGGATTCGCAATACACGGCCTTGGTACGTGCATCAATCTGGGCGGCCACGCTGGCCGGATCGCTGGCGTCGACAAACCGCACTTCGATGCCGTACTGCGGCAGGGTGTGGGCAAACAGGTTATAGGTGCCACCATACAGCGCGCTGGTAGCGATGATGTTGTCGCCAGCCTCGGCTATCGTCAGGATTGCGTAGGTAATCGCGGCCTGACCGGAAGCCAGGGCCAGACCACCGATGCCGCCTTCGAGCGCGGCCACGCGCTGCTCCAGCACATCGGTCGTGGGATTCATGATGCGGGTGTAGATGTTGCCCTTGACCTTCAGGTCGAAGAGGTCGGCGCCATGCTGGGTGTCGTCGAAGGCGTAACTGGTGGTCTGGTAGATCGGCACCGCTACGGCCTTGGTGGTGGGGTCCGGCGAGTAGCCGGCGTGAATGGCAAGGGTGTCAAAGCGCATGAAGGTCTCCCACAAAACCTCGCAATCTACGCCATGCGACATGTCTGGCAAAGGCCAATTTCCTCTATCCAAATAAGCTTTTCTGCTTCAATGAGATCCGTTTGAAACGTAGTCCTCCGCCAATCACCGTGCAGACACGGACGCGACGGACTGGAATTTCGTACGCACGGCAAGCATTGGTGGGCCGCACGGGCTCGCGCCCTGAAATTGCTCCGTATCAAGGCACCCCCTGCTGCTTGCGCGGTTTTATTGCATACCCGTCTGAGGCCATAATGCAGCCATGATCGCCACCGAAACCCGCATTCCGCTCTCTGCCTTGCGTCGCAATACCGCCGCGCTGGCAGACCCTGTGCTGACGGATCGGCTCGGACGACCACTGCGCGATCTGCGCATTTCGGTGACGGATCGCTGCAATTTCCGCTGCAGCTACTGCATGCCACGCGACAAATTCGGCCGCGAGCATGCCTTTCTCAGTCATACCGAAATCCTGCGCTACGAGGAAATCACGCGACTGGCAAAGGTTTTCGCCGGACTAGGCGTGGAAAAGATCCGTTTGACCGGTGGCGAACCACTGATGCGCAAACACCTGGACCGGCTGGTTTCGATGCTGGCCGAGATTCCCGGCCTGGATCTGACCTTGACCACCAACGGAGCCCTCCTCGCCCGCCACGCAGCCACGCTCAAAGCGGCCGGTCTGCGCCGCGTGACCGTCAGCCTGGACGCGCTGGACGATGCGGTTTTCCGCCGGATGAGCGATGCCGGCTGTGGCGTGAATGAAGTGCTGGCAGGTATCGACGCGGCCGCCGCGGCGGGGCTCGGGCCGATCAAGATCAACATGGTGGTGCGCCGCGGCGTGAATGATCAGGAAATCCTGCCGCTCGCGCGCCGCTTCCGCCACAGCGGACACATCCTGCGCTTCATCGAATACATGGACGTGGGCAGCAGCAATGGCTGGCGCATGGACGATGTAGTGCCGGCGCGCGAAATCCTCGCACGCATTGCTGCCGAGCACCCACTCGAAGCGCTCGACCGGGACACGCCCGGCGAGGTGGCCGAGCGCTGGCGTTATGCCGATGGCGCAGGCGAAATCGGTGTGATTGCCTCGGTAACCCAGGCGTTCTGCAAGGATTGCACGCGGCTGCGCCTGTCACCCGAAGGCAAGCTGTTTACCTGTCTGTTCGCCAGTCAGGGGCATGATTTGCGGGCCTTGCTGCGTGAAGAGCGCGACGATGCTGCGCTGGCCGGCTGGATCAGCAGCGTATGGCGCGAGCGCGGCGATCGTTATTCGGAGTTGCGCGGCACGGCACAGGCACCCACACAGAAAATCGAAATGAGTTACATCGGCGGATAGGTGACATGCTCGCCCCGGCCCTCTTTGCAGAAAGAAACGTGACATGAAACTCACCGGAGCCATCCTCGCCGGTGGTGCCAGCCGCCGCATGGGCGGGCAGGACAAGGGGCTGGTCGAGTTTCGCGGGCGCCCGCTGGTCGCCTGGGTCATCGATGCACTGGCGCCGCAGGTTGATGAAGTCCTCATCGTGGCCAATCGCAATCTTGAGGTCTATCGGGCCTTTGGTCACCGTGTGGTGAGTGATATTCGCCCGGACTTTCCCGGGCCGCTCGCCGGTTTCGAGGCTGCGCTGGCGCATGCACAGCACGACTGGATACTGACCTGCCCGACAGACGCACCGCTACTGCCTCCCGACTACGCCTGCCTGCTGAGCCGCGCAGCGCCTGCGTCTCCAGCAGTGGTGCTCGTAGATGGCCACTGGGAGCCGCTCTTCAGCCTGCTACCCAAAACAGCGCTGCCCAATCTGAGCACCGCGCTGGATGCCGGCGAGCGCAAGGCCCAGCGCTGGCTGGCCAGCCTGGATCCCGTGCGGGTAAGTATGGACAGCCATGCAGCACAGCTGCGCGACGCAGACTCGCCCGAGGATCTGGCTCGACTTGACGGGGCCAGCTGATGCTTATGCATAGCCGCTCTTAAGTTCACTGGCGGTACGGCCGTAAAACCCTTTCAGCATCAGCGATATTTCTGTCTGAGGCCCCGAAAAAGGAAGGATGAACGGCATGAAACTCTCTACTCGCCTGAGCATCATCGTCGCCTGCAGCATTGCAGGTCTCCTGCTGATAGGTGGCCTGGGCCTGCAGAGCCTGCGCAGCAGCATGATGGCGGAACGCCACGCCCAGATTGAAACATTGCTGAAACTCTCGGTCGGGCTGGTCGAAAGTTTTCAGAAACAGGAGCAAAGCGGCAAGTTGAGCAAGCAGGAAGCACAGACCCGCGCCGCCCAGGCTCTGATGGGTCTGCAGTCGGGCACCGACTACGTGTTCGCCCGCGATGACAGCGATGTACTGGTCGCCCACTCCAGCGCAGCTCGCGTCGGAAAAGTGGATCTGGGCAGCAAGGTGCCGGACGGACGCACCACGGTACAAGTCTATCGCGACGGACTGGCCCAGCAAGGCAAACTGGCTTTCGTGGAAATCCTGACGGCCAAACCGGGTGACAAGTCCGACAACAAAATCCCCAAACTCAACGGCGTCACGCGCTTCGAGCCCTGGGGCTGGACGCTCGGCACCGGCTTCTTCCTGGACGACATCGACGCCGCCTATCGCCGCTACGCCATCACAATGGCGCTCGTCGGCCTCGTCATTCTGGCCGTCACGGCCGGCCTCTCCTTCGTATTCTCGCGCCAGATCTATGCCCAGCTTGGCGGCGAACCGGACTATGCCGCGGCCATGGTAAATGCGGTGGCTCGCGGAGACCTGACCCAACAACTGGCGACCGCCCCCGCCGGCAGCCTGATTCATGCGCTGGGTGAAATGCAGCGCGCCATGAAAGACCTGATCTCACAGATCCACAGTCAGTCCGAAGCGCTCAAACATGCCGCCAGCGAGATCAACACGACGATGGAAGAAATCAGCGCGTCCTCGCAGCAATCCTCGGACGCCACCTCCGCCACAGCCGCTTCGGTGGAAGAAATGGCAGTCAGCGTCGGCATGATTGCCGACAGTGCCCGCGACACAGAATCCAATTCAAGCCGCGCCGCCGAACTGGCCAGAGGCGGCACCACCCAGATTTCGGCCGCCGCGGTGGAAATCCAGAAGGTTTCCGAGCAGATCGAAACCGCCTCGGCCCAGATCGGCGAACTGGCCGAGCGCACGCATCACATCGGCGGCATCGCCAATGTGATCAAGGAAATCGCCGCTCAGACCAATCTGCTGGCTTTGAATGCAGCCATCGAGGCCGCACGTGCCGGCGAACAGGGGCGCGGCTTCGCCGTCGTGGCCGACGAGGTGCGCAAGCTGGCGGAACGCACGACCAAGGCCACCAGTGAAATCAACGACACCATCCTGGCGGTGCAGTCTGATACCAGTGCCGTCGTGACCAGCATGCAGGCTGTCGGGCCGCAGGTGGCGCGTGGCGTATCGCTGGCCGATGCCGCCGCCCGCTCCCTGAGCGAAATCAGCTTGAGCACCGAAGCGACGCTGGAAAAGATTCACGATGTAGCACACGCCACCTCGGAGCAGAATCAGGCCAGCAACAACATCGCAGCCAACATCGAGCGGATTGCCACGATGGTTGACGAATCGGATCGCTCGGTCCGCAGTGCCAGCGATGCGGTTGCCTCACTCAGCCGCATGGCTCACGACATGAACAGCGCACTGGCCCGTTTCAAACTCTGACCGGCGATTCAACAACCTGCACGGGCGGTCTGGCGCGGCAGCCAGCGCGCCGCGCATGCTGACATCAGCAGGCACGCGAGTCCCATGCCGACAAAGGCAGGGGTGAGCCCGAAGCGGTCTGCCGCATGGCCAATCGCGATCGTGCCCAGCGGGCCGGGCAGGATGGTGGCAAAGCGCATCGAGGTGACCATGCGGCCAAGCATGCCATCTGGCGTCACCGCGAGGCGCAGACTGAGATAATTGACCACGTAAAGCGTGCTGCCAGCGCTGAACACGAACAGCGCGAGGCCCGCCGCGAGGGCCACGAAATACCAATCCGGCTGGGGCAGCACGTACAGCAGGTAGCCGGCAGCGGCGAGCGCCACCCCTGCCACCAGTGCATTGCGGATACCGAAGCGCAGCTCCATGAAATGCGCCAGCGGCGCGCCGGCCAAGCCCCCCAGCGCCCCAAGCGTATTGATCAGGCCGATGGCGGCCTCACTCAGATGCAGATTGCGCGCGGCGTGCAATACATACAGCGCCTTGAACGAATCCGATAGCAGGATCCACACGGCCACCACGCCGACCAGCCCGCGCAACATGGGGGTTCGCCACACCAGCAGGAGCCCCTCGCGTATCTGTGCCAGCACCGAGGCACCGGCATGTGAAACGATCACTTCACGCAGACGGATGCTGCCGATGAGCAGGCCGGCGATCACAAAGCTGACGGCATCCACGCTGACCGCCAGAGGCGCACCCACGGCGGCAATCAGCAAAGCCGCCAGCGCCGGGCCGCAGACCTGCGCAACGGAGCTGGCGGCAGACAGTTTGCTGTTGGCCACCACCAGGCGCTCGCGCCCGACCAGCAACGTAACCAGCACCTGCGTCGCAGAGCCCCCGATGGCTTCGGTGCTCGACACGATGAAGCCCACCACATAGAGCACCCCCATCGAGAGGAAGCCGGTTTCAAAGCCGATCGGCACCAGAGTCAGCCCGGCCGCAGCAATGAAATTGAAGAGCACCGCCAGCCGCTTCTTGCTCGCCCGGTCGATCCACACTCCGGCGGGCAGGCCAATGGTGATGAAGGGCAGCAGCTCGCAGGCGGCGAGGATGCCCATCTCGGTAGCACTGGCATGCAGCAGGCTCACGGCAGTCAGCGGCAGTGCCATCATGGACACGGCCGTACCCAGCGCGGACAGGGTGCTGGCGAGAAACAGGCGCAGGAAGCCGGCATCACGCCACAGCGAGTCGGCCGGAATCGAGGAAAAAAGGATGCGGTGCAGCATGGGGGCGGCAGTTTGGCGCGACGCCTGCGCACCGTCAAGGCTCGCTTGCGGAGCAAGTGCAGCACCCGCCCGGGACCCGCGCGCAGCGGCCTTCTTCAGGCAGGCATGCGGCAGAACAAGGCGCAGTGCGGCTGCCCGGACCGTTCCCTCACGCGTCGCAGCGCTTCATCGCGCTTTCCCAGAATCCGCGACAATGCTCTAATCACGCCTCCCACCCGGCGTCACTTCTGGTTTGCACATGGATATCAAGAATTACATGCAGGATCTCGGCCGCCAGGCCCGCGCCGCCTCGCGCCTGATGGCGGCCGCCTCGACCGAAGCCAAGAACACCGCGCTGTGCGCCATCGCCGCGAAGATCCGCGAGCGCGCCGGCGAACTCCTCGCCGCCAATGCGCGCGACCTCGAGCAGGCCCGCGCTGACGGCCTTGAGCCCGCGATGCTCGACCGCCTGACCCTCACGGCCAAAGGCGTTGAAACCATGGCCGCCGGGCTTGAGCAGATTGCCTCCCTGCCCGATCCGGTCGGCGAAATCACCGATGTAAAACGTCGCCCCTCGGGCATCCAGGTGGGTCACATGCGTGTGCCGCTGGGCGTCATCGGCATCATTTACGAAGCTCGTCCGAATGTAACAGCAGATGCCGCCGGGCTCTGCCTGAAGAGCGGCAACGCGGCTATTCTGCGCGGAGGCAAGGAAGCCCTGCACTGCAATCAGGCGATTGCCGCCTGCGTGCGCGAGGGGCTGGAAGAAGCCGGCCTGCCCGCGGCGGGCGTGCAAGTGGTGGAAACCACCGATCGCGCCGCAGTAGGCGAACTGATTACCATGCCCGCGTTTGTGGATGTGATCGTGCCGCGCGGCGGCAAGGGCCTGATCGAAAGGATCAGCCGCGACGCCCGCGTGCCGGTGATCAAGCATCTGGATGGCAACTGCCACGTCTATCTGGACGACGCGGCCGATGCCGCCAAGGCCCTGCCCATCGTGGAGAACAGCAAGACCCAGCGCTACGGCACCTGCAATACGGCCGAATCGCTGCTGGTGGCCCGCTCGCAAGCCCCTGCCCTGTTACCGGCCATTGGCGCCATGTTCGAGAGCAAGGGAGTGGAGATGCGCTGCTGTCCTGAGTCTCTGGCCATACTATCCGCAAACCCAAGCCTGACTCGGCTCTTGAAGGAGGCGACCGAAGCGGACTGGAGCGAGGAATATCTCGCACCGGTCATCGCCATCAAGGTCGTGGCCGGACTGGATGCCGCGATCAACCATATCAACACCTACAGTTCGCAGCACACCGAATCCATCGTGACCGAGAATTACAGCCACGCCATGCGCTTTCTGCGTGAAGTGGACTCGGCCTCGGTGATGGTGAATGCCTCCACCCGCTTTGCCGACGGCTTTGAATACGGGCTGGGTGCCGAAATCGGCATCTCGACCGACAAGATTCACGCCCGTGGCCCGGTCGGTCTGGAAGGCCTCACCTCACAGAAATGGATCGTGTTCGGCAACGGAGAAGTTCGCAAATGACGCGTGAAGGAATTTCCACCCTCCTGATGGTCACCGCCATCATCCTGCCACTGGCCAGCTGGAAGAATTTCCGCAGGCCTGGCGTCCCGTTCTGGCGGTTTGCGCCGCTGCACAGCGTGCACAAATTCCTGTACCCGGTCGGCACCGCCTTGTACTGGATGGGCCTGGTCCTGGCCATCATCGGTCTGGCCGTGCGCTGGCTGCCCATCTGAGAGCCTCCCCCATGCGCCTGAAACCGCTGCTGTTGCAAATCACCCTGTTTGGCTTGAGTGCCAGCGCGCTGGCGATGGATGTGGCAGGCGTCAGCTTCGAGGAGAAAACCCGTCTCGGTGACAGCGAGCTCGTGCTCAACGGCGCCGGCATGCGCAACAAGCTGGTATTCAAGGCCTATGCAATGGGCCTTTACCTGCCACAGAAGATCGACACGGCGGCCGGCGTCCTCGCCAGCAAGGGGCCGCGCCGGATCCAGCTGGTCACGCTGCGCGACCTGACGGCCGAACAGCTGGCCGACGCCCTGATTGAATTCGTGCACAAGAATCACAGCGCCGCCGAACTTGAGAAACTCAATCCGCGCATTGAAACCCTGCGCGGCATCATGCTCGGCATTGGCAAGGCGCCGGAGAAAACCCGCATCCGTCTGGATTATTTTCCCGCCAGCGGCACGCGGGTTTATGTCGGCAATGAGCAAAAAGGTGCCGATATTCCCGGCGAAGATTTTTACGCCGCCTTGCTGAAAATATGGCTGGGCGAACATGTACCGCAGGAATCCCTGCGCGACGCCTTGCTGGGGCGTAAAGGCTGACGCAAATGAGCCACGTCCGCGTGCTGGCCAGCCTGCCGACCTGCCATCTGGGCATGCGTCAGAATGCGGCGGGCCTGATTGAAGAAATTCTTTTCCTGCCGCTGGATGCCACACCTGAAATTGCCAGCGATGCACTGGCAAAATCATTTATCGCCCAGATCGAGCAGTATCTAACGAGCCCTCAGCACACCCTTTCCTTGCCACTCGCACCGTGCGGCACAGCCTTTCAGCAACGCGTCTGGCACGCCATTCGCAGCATTCCGGCAGGTTGCACACGTAATTATGGTGAATTGGCGGAGATTCTGGTTTCGGCACCACGCGCCGTCGGCCAGGCTTGCGGCGCCAATCCCTTTCCGTTGATTACGCCCTGTCACCGGGTTCTGGCCAAAACCGGGCTGGGCGGCTTTGCCCACGCGCAGAACGGCTGGCTGCTGGACACCAAGCGCTGGCTGCTGCAGCACGAAGGCGCACTCTAGATGGCTGCGGCGGGCAGCACACATCCCGATATCGACGCCTTCATTGACGATGTGTGGCTACAGGACGGGCTTGCAAAAAACACGCTGGAATCCTACCGCAGCGATTTGAATCTGTTTGCCCTCTGGCTGCAGGCACATTCAGCCAGCGAGCTCGTCCATGCCAGTCAGCAGGAACTGGCGCAATATCTCGCTGAAATTTCCTCGCGCAGCAAACCCTCCACCCAGCGCCGCATCATGTCGGCGCTGCGGCGCTTTTATCGCCTGCAATTGCTGAATCAGCGCATCCAGCAGGATCCGACGCTGGATCTGGGCAATCCGGCTACGGTTGAGCGCTTCCCGAAAACGCTCAGCGAAACCCAGATCGAGAATCTGCTCGCCGCACCGGATATTGAATCGCCTTTCGGACTGCGTGACCGGGCGATGATTGAAACCATCTACGCCAGCGGTCTGCGGGTTTCGGAACTGGTAAATCTGAAAATTTCGGAAATGGATTTGAATCAGGGCCTCGTACGCATCACCGGCAAGGGCGCCAAAGAACGACTGGTACCTTTGGGCGAATGGGCGCTGGAATGGGTTCGGCGCTATTTGCAGGAAGCCCGCCCGGCACTTCTGAAAACCCCTTGTGATGAGGTTTTCCTGACCCGCTTCGGCAGTGCCATGAGCCGCCAGATGTTCTGGAACACCATCAAGCAGCATGCCCGCCAAGCCGGAATCGCCGAAAACCAGATTTCGCCACACACACTGCGTCACGCCTTCGCCACACATTTGCTGAACCACGGCGCCGATTTGCGTGTGGTGCAATTGCTGCTGGGTCATGCAGATATTTCAACCACCCAGATTTACACACACGTCGCCCGGGAACGCCTGAAACAACTGCATCAAATTCATCATCCGCGTGCGTGACATATTCCACAGGGCAGGCAGGCTATTGCCCTCAGGAATACCTCCATTCAAACGATGATTTGCGTTGATTTAAATATTGGTGGCAAAATTGGCCCCTTGGCATCCGCTACGCAACATTCAATAAATTCAAGCGGAGCCCATACGAATCGGCCGGCCATATTCTTGAGTTCTTAATCAGGCCGACCATTGCAACGGAAAAAGGAAAAATATGCTGCTGACCAAATCCCAATTGAACAAGGCTTCCGACAAGGATCTCGATCAGGCCGTCGTCGCCATCAAGGCAGAAATCACCAAGCGCGCCAGCAATTCCAAGGAAAAAGCGCTGAAGGAATTGAAGGCTGTCGCAGCCAAGCACGGCATGTCGCTGGATACGCTGCTCGGCGGAAAACCGGGCAAGGCTGCTGCTGCCAAGGCTCCGCGCGCCAAGAAGGTCGCCGGCAAGGTCAAGGGCAAGGTCGCTCCGAAGTATCGCAACCCGGCCGACGCTTCGCAGGTGTGGACCGGCCGTGGCCGCCAGCCGCTGTGGGTGGGCGCAGCGCTGTCGGCAGGCCAGAGCTTGGACTCTCTGCTGATCAAATAAATCTGCGGCGGTCAGAAACAGAAAAGGCGACCAGACGGTCGCCTTTTTTTCATCGGTACAGCCCAGCCATTCAACTACGCGGCATGCCCATCTGCAGCGCACCGGCGGCCGGCGGGCCATCACCATTGCGACCGCGTTCGATATACACCCCGACCCGGCGCACATTACGCAACACGCCGGGCTTGGCAATCGACACCCGCACCCACGGGGCGTTGAATTCTTCGAACATCAGCGCCACCACGAATTCGCCCAGGGTTTCGAGCAGATTGAATTGACGTTGCGCCAGCACTTCACGAATTCTGTCGACAACCAGGTCATAACTGATGGTGTCCGCGATATCATCGCGCTCTGCCGCTGCATCGGGCACACCGAAAGTCATGTTGATTTCCAGCGCTTGAGCCGCCGAGCGCTCACGCGGATAAATGCCGACGTGTGCGTCGACCAGCATGCCTTCGATGAAAATGAAATCCATGAATGACCAACCCGGCCTGTGGCCCATTTGAGAAATGTCGCTGATTCTACCCCTGCTGCTTGCTGCCTACCTGATTGGCTCCATCCCGTTTGCTGTGGTCGTGAGCCGCGCCATGGGCCTGACCGACCCACGCAGTTTCGGCTCCGGCAACCCCGGCGCCACCAATGTCCTGCGCAGCGGCAACAAAACTGCCGCTCTGCTGACCCTGATCGGCGATGCGGCCAAGGGGGGCCTGGTGGTATGGGCTGCCCGTGCGTTTGCCGCCCCCATCGGCCTCGGTGCCACAGATCTGGCGCTGATTGCGGTGGCCGTCTTCCTCGGCCACGTGTTCTCGGCTTTCCTGCGGGGCAAGGGCGGCAAGGGCGTGGCCACCGCAGCCGGCGTGCTGCTGGGAATCAACCCGCTGCTGGGCGGCGCGGTGCTGCTGGTATGGCTGGCTACCGCATTGATTTCGCGTTACTCCTCGCTGGCCGCTGTCGTTGCTGCAATAGCCGCCCCGGCACTGACCCGTGGCATTACCGGATCGGAGTATTGGACGGTGGCAGTGATGGCCATGGTGACCGTGCTGATCTGGCGTCACAAGGACAACATCCGCCGCCTGATCAAGGGAGAAGAGAGCAAGATCGGCAGCAAGAAAAAAACCCCAGCAGAAACCCCTGAGGACAGCGCCGGCTGAAGACCCGCCCCCTGCCTTGAGCTACAGGCATGCCCTTTGGAAAACCGCACCCAGCGCGGTTTTCCACGAAGCCTCGCCGAAGCGCCTTGCTGGAAGTGCCTCTGCAGGAAGGCGGGTTACCCGGAAATTTCGGCCAAGGGCCAGCGCGGCTTGATTGCGAAAGCGCCCATTTCACTCGACACCGCCTTGCCCGCCTTGACCCGCATCGCGCAGGCAAAGGCAATCATCGCCCCATTGTCCGAGCAGTATTCCAGTTCCGGGAAATAGACTTGGCCGCCACGCTTGCCGACATCTTTCGTCAGGCGCTCGCGCAGACGCGCATTGGCACCCACGCCTCCCGCCACTACCAGCTGCGACAGGCCGGTTTGCGCCAGCGCAGCCTTGGCCTTGGCGCACAGCACATCCACCACGGCCTCCTGGAATTCGGCCGCCAGATCAGGAATCTGCGCCTCGGAAAAATCCGGTTTCTTCGTGGCCGTGAGCACCGCGGTCTTCAAGCCGCTGAAGCTGAACATCAGGTCGCCGGAGCTTTTCATCGGACGCGGCAACTTGAATTTGCCTGCCTCGCCCTGCCCCGCCAGTTTCGACAGGATCGGCCCGCCCGGATAAGGCAAACCGAGCAGCTTGGCCGTCTTGTCAAAAGCCTCGCCGGCGGCATCATCCACACTTTCACCAAGCAATTCGTAATCGCCAACAGCGCCTACACGCATCAACTGGGTATGCCCACCTGACACCAACAATGCCACAAAGGGGAAAACCGGCGGCGTAGCCGAGAGCATCGGCGAAAGCAGGTGCCCTTCCAGATGGTGAATCGGAATCGCCGGAATGTTCAGCGCCAAAGCCAGGGATTCGGCCACGCTCGCCCCGACCAGCAGCGCGCCCGCCAGGCCGGGACCGGTGGTGTAACCAATCGCATCCAGTTCCTGCAGGGAATGCCCGCTCGCCGCCATGGTCTCGCGAATCAGCGGCACGATGCGCCGCACATGGTCGCGCGAGGCCAATTCCGGCACCACACCACCATAGGCCGCGTGCATGTCGATCTGCGAAAATACCCGGTGCGCAAGCAGACCACGCTCAGTATCGACCAGACCAATACCGGTTTCGTCGCAGGAGCTTTCGATGCCAAGAACGAGTTGGGGCTTCATCATGCGGCCGATTTTATCCCATCGCGCTTGACAGTCCTGAACAAGATGCTTGGAATTTTGCAAACTTCCGGATAGACTGGCGAGCTCTTCTCATAGTTTGTCCAGCAAGGAATACAGAATGCCTGGTGTACGCGTTAAGGAAAACGAGCCGTTTGAAGTCGCCATCCGCCGCTTCAAGCGCACCATCGAAAAGGCTGGCACGCTGACCGAACTGCGTGCTCGCGAGTCGTACGAAAAGCCCACGACCGAGCGCAAGCGCAAGAAGGCTGCGGCCGTCAAGCGTCTGCACAAGCGTCTGCGCAGCCAGACCCTGCCGCCGAAGATGTACTGATCGGTCGAGCGTCGTCCGCGACGCTCTCCCGCAAGCGGTAGAAGCAAAACCCGGAGCCCTCAGGGCGGCCGGGTTTTTGTGTTCATGCACACTGGAGATTCACCTCATGAGTCTGAAAGAACGCATTTCCGAGGACATGAAGTCCGCCATGCGCGCCAAGGAAACCGCCAAACTCGGCGCAATCCGTCTGCTGATGGCCGCCATGAAGCAACGCGAAGTCGACGAGCGCATCACGCTGGACGACGCAGCCGTGATTGCCATTACCGAAAAGCTGATCAAGCAGCGCCGCGACTCTGTCAGTCAGTACGAGGCAGCCAACCGCCAGGATCTGGCAGACGCGGAAAAAGCTGAAATCGCCGTTTTGTCGGCGTACATGCCTGCCGCCCTGTCGGACGCAGAAATCGACGCGGCAATCAGCGCCTCGATCAGCGAGGCGGGCGCCACCGGCCCGGCCGACATGGGCAAGCTGATGGCCGCTCTCAAGCCGAAGCTGGCAGGCCGCGCTGACATGAGCGCCGTCTCTGCACGCGTAAAGACCGCACTGGCCACCAAGGCCTGATCTGCCAACACCTCACCGCATCAGCGGCGAGGCCATCGTTTTTGGAGCAGGAATGATTCCCGAGTCGTTCATTCAGGATGTTCTGGCGCGCACCGACATCGTCAGCCTGATCGAACGCTACGTTCCACTGAAGAAAGGCGGCGCCAATTACATGGCCTGCTGCCCCTTTCATAACGAGAAGAGCCCCTCGTTTTCGGTTAGCCCGACGAAGCAGTTCTATCACTGCTTCGGCTGCGGAGCACACGGCACCGCCATCGGATTTCTGATGGAATACAGCGGCATGTCTTTCCCGGAAGCCATCAAGGATCTCGCCCAGCAAGCCGGCCTTAAGATCCCGGAAGACAACGCACCGCAACAGGATCGCGCCCAGATCAGCTCTCTGCTCGACGTCATGGGGCGCGCCACACGCTTTTATCGCGAACAGCTCAAGCACTCCCAAAAAGCCATCGAATACCTCAAGCAGCGCGGCCTGACCGGCGAGATCGCCGCCCGCTTCGGAATCGGTTACGCCCCGGATGACTGGCAGGGCCTGCATGCCGTATTCCCGAATGATTACGACAGCCCAGCCCTGCTGGAGGCTGGACTGGTTATCCAGAATGAGGCAGGACGTCGCTACGACCGCTTTCGCGACCGCGTAATGTTCCCGATTCTCGACCAGCGCGGCAACATCATTGGCTTTGGCGGCCGGGTCATCGGCCAGGGCGAACCCAAATACCTGAACTCACCGGAAACGCCGCTGTTTGAAAAAGGGCGCGAGCTCTACGGCCTGTTCCAGGCGCGCCAAGCCATTCGCGAAAGCGGTGTGGTGGTGGTAGTCGAAGGCTACATGGATGTCGTCGCTCTGGCACAGTACGGCTTCGGCAGCGCCGTCGCCACACTGGGCACCGCCACCACAGCCACCCACATCCAGAAACTGTTCCGCCAGTCAGAACGGGTCGTTTTCTGCTTTGACGGCGACAAAGCCGGCCGCAAGGCCGCGCGGCGCGCCCTGGAATCCTGCCTGGATCAACTTGCTGATGATCGCGAAGTCCGCTTCCTGTTCCTGCCCCCCGAACACGACCCGGACAGCTTCGTGCGCGAGCAGGGGCTGGAAGCCTTTCACCGTGCGATTCACGACGCACTGCCGCTATCGGAATTCCTGCTGCGCGAACTGCGTGGCGAACTGAATCTCGCTACCGCCGAGGATCGAGCCAAGCTTGTGCACGAAGCCAAAGCGCTCATTCCTAAAATTTCTGCTCCGGTGCTGCAACTGCAGACAGTACGCATGCTCGCCCAGGACGTCGAGATGAGTTCCGATGAGGTTTCACGCGCACTGGGCCTCCGCGTCACAAGCCCCCGCAATAAAGCAGCGGCACGCCCTGCAGGCCGCCGCACAGCCCCCGCCGGCCCGCTACGCCAAATGTTGCGCCTGCTCGGCACTCAACCACAACTGATCGAACATCTGCCAGCCGATGCGGTCAGCCTGGCCGGCGACGGCCCCGAGGCAAGCATCCTGCAAACATTCCTGGATGCCCACGATCACCACGGCTTCAGCACCTCGACCGTTGCTGCCCTGTTTGAATCCTGCCAGGACGAAACCCAAAAATTCATTCTCGGCGAACTCCTGCAAGCCTCCGATGAAGCGCGCGCAGACGATGCGGCAGCGCGCGAGGAACTGGAGGGGCACATTATCAATCTACGCATAGCCCTGCTCAATCACGAGCACGCAGAATTGACACAGCGCATCCAGCAAGGCGAACGCCTTAACCAGGAAGAAATGCTGCATTTCAAGGCGCTTTCTGCACAAAAACAGACGCTTAGGTCTGGACAAAAGTCAGCCTGATCGACTAAAATTTACGGTTTCCCAGAATTAACCCGCCCTTGAACCGAGGACCCTGATGGCCAAGGAAAAAGCAAAAGAAACGCGCAAAGATCTCCCCAAGGCGAAGCCGGGGCGGGGCAAGGACAAGAGCAAGGATCTGCCCCTTGAGATCGCGCCGCTGGACAATAGCAACGACGCTGAAGTCCGCCGCACCCGCCTGAAGAACCTGATTGCGCTGGGCAAGGAACGCGGTTATCTCACCTACGCCGAGATCAACGACCACCTGCCTGATGACCTCGTTGACGCCGAGCAGATCGAATCGATCATCTCGACCTTCAACGACATGGGCATCCGGGTCTTTGATGTCGCCCCTGCGGCAGAAGATCTTCTTCTCTCCGACAACGTGGCCACAGCCTCCGTTGACGAAGCCGCCGAAGAAGAAGCCGAGCAGGCGCTTTCCGCCGTCGACTCCGATTTTGGTCGCACAACCGATCCGGTGCGCATGTACATGCGCGAAATGGGCACGGTAGAACTGCTCACCCGCGAAGGTGAAATTGAAATCGCCAAACGCATTGAGGAAGGCCTCAAGCACATGGTGATCGCCATCTCGGCGTGCCCATCCACCATGGCTGAAATTCTCGGCATGGCGGAGAAGGTTTCCAAAGACGAGATGCGCATCGACGAACTGGTTGACGGTCTGGTCGATCCGAATGCCGTCGAGGCTGCTGCCGAACTTCCTGAAGAGGAAGAAGAAGAGCTTGAGGCCGAAGAGGAAGATGAAGAAGACGAAGAAGGCAAAGCCAGTGCGGCCGTCACAGCGTCCCTGCTTCAACTCAAGACGGAAGCCCTTGAACGTTTTGACATCATTCGCTCACTGCACACCAAGATGATGCCCGTGCTGGTCAAAAAAGGCCCGCACGACAAAGCTTGCGAAAAACTGCACGAACAGATCAGCGCCGAGCTGATGAACATCCGTTTCACCGCTCGCCAGATTGAAAACCTGTGCGACGGCGTGCGCCACATGGTCGAAAACGTCCGCAAGCATGAACGCAAGATCCTTGATCTGTGCGTGGAACGCTCCGGCATGTCGCGCGCCCACTTTATCAAGGTGTTCCCGGGCAACGAAACCAATCTCGACTGGCTCAAGGGCGAAATTAGCTCAGGCGCTGCTTACGCCACAGTCCTGATGCGCATGCAGCCTGCCATTCTGGAAGAACAGCAGAAACTCATCGATCTGCAGAATCACATTCAGATCCCCCTGAAGGATCTGAAGGAGATCAACAAACAGATGAGTACTGGTGAGGCCAAGATGCGTCGCGCCAAGCGCGAAATGACCGAAGCCAATCTGCGCCTCGTGATTTCCATCGCCAAGAAATACACCAATCGCGGCTTGCAGTTCCTCGATCTGATTCAGGAAGGCAACATCGGCCTGATGAAGGCGGTGGACAAGTTCGAATACCGCCGCGGCTACAAGTTCTCAACGTATGCCACATGGTGGATCCGTCAGGCCATCACGCGCTCGATCGCCGATCAGGCCCGCACCATCCGCATCCCGGTGCACATGATCGAAACGATCAACAAGATGAACCGCATCTCGCGTCAGATCCTGCAGGAAACCGGTGCGGAGCCGGATCCCGCAACGCTGGCGATCAAGATGGAGATGCCGGAAGACAAGATTCGCAAGATCATGAAAATTTCCAAGGAGCCCATCTCCATGGAAACCCCGATCGGCGACGACGACGATTCCCATCTTGGCGACTTCATCGAAGACACCGCTACCCTGGCTCCGGCCGAAGCAGCGCTGTACTCGTCACTGAAGGACACCACCAAGGAAATTCTCGACTCGCTCACGCCGCGCGAAGCCAAAGTGCTGCGCATGCGTTTCGGTATCGAAATGAACACGGATCACACGCTGGAAGAAGTCGGCAAGCAATTCGACGTAACCCGCGAACGCATCCGCCAGATCGAAGCCAAAGCCCTGCGCAAACTGCGTCACCCCAGCCGTTCCGAGAAGCTTCGCAGCTTCCTCGACGGCGAAGGTTGATTTGTTTTACGGGTTTGTGCGGTCTCTGACCGCACAAGCTTGGGCCTCTAGCTCACGCCTGGTTAGAGCAGCGGACTCATAAAATTTGTGCCGTACGTTTGGAAACTGCGTACGGGATGGTGTCAAATTCGGCGAAACCTACGTGCGGCAACGCATATGGCAACACCGAGCCAAGCTTCAGCGTGAAAACGCTGCAGAAGGTGTAGAGACTAGACGGCACCCACCTAAGGCAAAAGCTATGGTGAAGGCATAGTCCAGGGAGTGGCGAAAGCCACACAAACCAGAATCCGTTGGTACCGAGTTCGACTCTCGGGGGGCCCACCAAAACATAGTCCAACAAGGACTTCTAAAAGCCGGAATCCTTTTACAGCAAGGATTCCGGCTTTTTATTGGTCGCGCCATCCGGGCAAAATCAGCGTCGGTAGAGTTCGGAGAACCGAAGCAGCAGCTCGCCATGCCGAGGCTGCAGTTGCGCCCAGTCGAAGCGCCATTGCCAGTAGCCTTCAGATTTTCCCGGGAAGTTCATCCGCGCCTCACCGCCTAGCCCCAGCACATCCTGCATGGGATGGATGGCTGTATCAGCCACACTGGCGCAGGCCGCGCGGATCAAACTCCAGTGAATATCGTCACCGCTGCAGGCAAGGTAGTCACGCACATGCTGGCGCTCAATCTCGCTGATCTCGTGCCACCAGCCGCGTGTCGTGTCATTGTCATGAGTGCCGGTATAGACCACCGTGTCCGGGCTGTAGTTGTGTGGCAAATAAGCGTTTTTATTGTCACCGCCAAAGGCAAAGTGCAGGATGCGCATGCCGGGCAGGCGGAACTGCTGGCGCAGTGCGTCGACCGCCGGGGTGAGGATGCCGAGATCTTCGGCGATGATCTTCTGCGGCCCAAGTGCAGCGTCGATGGCTTCAAACAGCGCGGCGCCCGGACCGGGCAGCCAGCGCCCCTTTATGGCGTTGGGCTCACTGGCCGGGATCTCCCAGTAATCCACAAAGCCACGGAAGTGATCGATACGCACGATGTCGACCAGCTCGAATGTGCGGCGGATGCGGGTGATCCACCAGGCGTAGTTTTCCGCAGCGTGAGCAGGCCAGCGATACAGCGGGTTGCCCCAGCGCTGGCCTTCGGTACTGAACGCGTCAGGCGGCACACCGGCCACCACTTCTGGTTTGCCTGTAGCGTCGAGTTCGAAGAGCTCTGGCCGCGCCCACACTTCGGCGCTCTGGTAAGCGATGAAGATCGGTGCATCGCCGATGATCTGGATGCCTTTTGAATTGGTATAGGCCTTCAACGCGTGCCACTGGCGGAAGAAGGCGCACTGGCAGAACTTCCAGAAATGAATGCGCTCGGCGTGGGCGATACGCGCTTCGGCCAGTGCCGCTGGTTCTCGTCTGGCGAGTGGCGCAGGCCAGTCGCACCAGTCCTGCCCGCCGTAGTGATCGGCCAGTGCCATGAACAACGCGTAGTCATCCAGCCAGTCAGTCTGCGCGGCACAGAAATCGGCATAGGCCTGGCGCGCGGCGCTGCTCGCGCCGAGGGTGAAATTCAGCGCGGCCTCATTCAGGCGGGCCATGCGCCAAGGCACCACCGCGGCGAAGTTGGTGCTGCCCGCGGAGAAGCCCGGATCGGGCGTGAGATCAGCAGGGAGCCAGCCCTGCGCCTGCAGCTCGGCCAGATCAATCAACAATACATTGCCCGCAAAAGCTGAACTGCTCATGTAGGGCGAGTTGCCGGGGCCGATGCCCCCCAGCGGCAGGATCTGCCACAGCGATTGCCCGCTGGCAGCAAGCCAGTCTATGAACTTGCGCGCCTCAATGCCCAGATCACCCGAGCCGTGCGGCCCCGGCAACGAGGTAGGATGGAGCAGGATGCCACTGGCACGAGGAAGTCGCATGAAACTTATCCTGACTTATGACAGATGAAGCTTTGCGCCACCGGCAGCCAACAGCACCATGCTGTGCGCGCCAAGCGGGAAAGGCGTTTCGCCCGGACCATGCCAGTCGCGCTCGCCGCGTGTATCAGCCGTGTCCAGCCACACCCGCCATTCCCCGGCAGGCAAGGTGAAATGGCAATCAACAGGCTCGGCGTTGATCAGCAACAGCAACGGCACACTGGCGCGCCCGGGATGATTGATCAGGCAACCGAGTGTGCGAGCGCCGTTGTCGCGCCACTCATGGCTGTGCAGAGCCTCGCCATCCTTGCGCAGCCAGAGCAGATCCTCGACACCGCGCCGGTACCAGTGGGTGGCAAAAAGCATGGCCTTGCGACGCAGCGCCAGCAGCCGGGCGGTATAGGCAATCAGATCCTGATCGGCGCGGGCCCAGTCGATCCAGGTCGTTTCGTTGTCCTGACAGTAAGGGTTGTTGTTGCCCTGCTGGCTGTGCCCAAGCTCATCACCGGCGGCCAGCATGGGCATGCCTTGCGAGAAAACCACGCTGGCCAGCAGCACCCGCTGCATCCGGGCGCGCAAGGCGAGCACAAGCGGATCGGTGCTGGGCCCTTCTTCACCGCAGTTGTTGCTGAAGTTGTGGTTGTGACCGTCGCGGTTGTCTTCACCGTTGGCCTGATTACGGCGGACCGCGTAGGTGAGCAGATCGCGCAAGGTGTAGCCATCGTGTGAAACGATGTAGTTGATCGAGGCCAGCGGCTCGCGGCGGTTGGCCTGAAACAGATCGGACGAACCACACAGGCGCATCGCGAAATCGCCACGCGTGCACGGCGCGTTCAGCCAGAAAGCGCGCATGGTGTCGCGGAAACGGTCGTTCCACTCATGCCAACCGCGCGGGAAGCCGCCGAGCTGATAGCCGCCGGGACCGATATCCCATGGCTCGGCGATCATCGTCACGCGCGACAATACGGGATCCTGCGCCACCGCAGCGAAGAACGCGGAGCGCGGATTGAAGCCGTTGTCGTCCCGGCCAAGGATGGAAGCGAGGTCGAAGCGGAAACCGTCGACATGCATTTCGCTGACCCAGTAGCGCAGGCTGTCCAGCACGAGCCGCAATACATTGGGCTGACGGATATCGAGCGTGTTGCCGCAGCCGGTGTCGTTGATGAAGATGCGCTTGTTGTTGGCGTCCAGGCGGTAGTAGCTGGCGTTGTCCAGTCCGCGAAAGCTGATGCTCGGGCCCGTGGCGTCACTCTCGGCGGTGTGGTTGTAAACCACATCCAGGAATACGCGGATGCCAGAGGCGTGCATGGCGCGAACCATGCAGCGGAACTCGTCGCGCACGGAAAGCTCCTCTGCCCCGCTGGCGTAGCGCGGGTCAGGTGTAAAGAAATTGAGGCTGTTGTAACCCCAGTAATTCACCAACCCCATCCTGGTGAGGCGCAGTTCATCAAGGTGGTAATGCACTGGCAGGAGGCTCAGTGCTGTTACGCCCAGACGTTTCAGATGCGCAATCGAAGCCGGATGAGCCAGACCGGCATAGCTGCCACGCAAGGCTTCCGGGATGGCCAGGTTGCGCTGCGAGAAGCCTTTGACATGCAACTCGTAGATCACCGTGTCGGCCGCACTGCTCTCCGGCGGCTTGTCGTCGCCCCAGTCGAAGGTATCAGGGGCAGGTACGCGGGCCTTGAGCGCATACGGACCATTATCTTCGGGACACGGCTGTTCATGGCTCTCCGGGATCGCGCAGAAGTTCGCGTCATCCCAGTTGAAGCGGCCGACAATTTCGCGGGCATAAGGGTCGAGCAGCAGCTTTTCCGGATTGAAGTAATGCCCTTCCTGCGGCGCCCACGGCCCCTCGCAACGCAAGCCGTAGATGAGGCCCGGTTTCGCTTCGGGCAGGTAGCCGTGCCAGACGTCGAGCGTATGACTGCGCAGCGGCAGGCGCGCCAGCTCGGTGGCACTGTCGGTGTCGAACAGGCACAGAAAGACAGCGCTGGCATTTGCCGAGAACACCGCGAAATTCACGCCTCCTTCATCGGCTTGCGCGCCAAGTGGCCAAGGTTTGCCGGGCAGGAGGGTATGCAGTTCCATCCGTGACTCCTCAGGGCTGCCACTCGAAGATAACGGTGGCCAGCGGTGGCAGATCAATCAGGATCGAATCTGGCTTGCCCTGCCAAGGAACGAACTGACTGCTTGCCAGGGGTGTACCGACGTTGCTACCACCATAGTGCTGTGAATCCGTATTGATACGTTCGGCGTAGGTGCCGCTGCGCGGCACACCCAGACGGTAGCCACGATGCACGGTCGGCGTGAAATTGCACACCACCACGACCGGGCGCACATCATCATGACCGTGGCGAATGAAGCTGTAGATCGAGTGCTCGGCATCGCTGTGCTCGATCCACTCGAAGCCGCCGCCCTCCACGTCGCGCTGATGCAGAGCAGCGCTGCTGCGGTAGAAGTGATTCAGGTCGCGTACCAGATGCTGCATGCCGGCATGCAGGGCGTCTCCGGTCAGATGCCAGTCCAGGCTCTGGTCATGATTCCACTCGCGTTCCTGCGCAAACTCGCCGCCCATGAAGAGCAGCTTCTTACCGGGGTGACCGAACATGAAGCCGTAGTAGGCGCGCAGGTTGGCAAATTTCTGCCAGCGGTCGCCGGGCATCTTGCCAAGCAGTGAGCCCTTGCCATGCACCACTTCGTCGTGTGAGAGCGGCAAGACGAAATTTTCGCTGAAGGCATAGACCAGCCCGAAGCTCATTTCGTTGTGGTGATGCTTGCGGTGGATCGGATCGCGCGCCATGTATTGCAGGGTGTCGTGCATCCAGCCCATGTTCCACTTGTAATGGAAGCCCAGCCCGCCGGCGAAGGTCGGGCGCGACACGGCAGGATAGGAGGTCGACTCCTCGGCCAGGGTGATCGCCTGTGGGCGTTCGCCGCCAACGATCTCGTTCATGCGCTTGAGGAAGGCAATGGCTTCCAGATTCTCGCGCCCGCCCTGGGCGTTCGGAATCCATTCGCCCTCTTTGCGGCTGTAGTCGCGATAGAGCATCGAAGCCACGGCATCCACGCGCAGACCGTCGACGTTATAGCGCTCCAGCCAGTACAGCGCGTTGGCGATCAGGAAGTTGCGCACTTCGGTACGGCCGAAGTTGTAGATCAGGGTGTTCCAGTCCTGATGAAAGCCTTCGCGCGGATCGGCGTATTCATAGAGATGCGTGCCATCAAAATTGGCCAAGCCGTGTGCGTCGGTCGGGAAGTGGGCCGGCACCCAGTCCAGCAGCACGCCGATGCCGGCAGCGTGGGCCCGTTCGACAAAGCGGGTGAAGCCAGCGGTATCGCCAAAACGTGCGGTCGGTGAATACAGGCCAATGCTCTGATAGCCCCAGGAACCATCAAAGGGGTGCTCGCTGATCGGCATCAGCTCCAGGTGGGTGAAGCCCATCCACTCAGCGTAGGACACCAGTTGATCGGCGAGTTCATCCCAGTTCAGCCAGTCGCGGCCGTCGTTCTTGCGCCGCCATGAAGCCAGATGGACCTCGTAGATGCTCACCGGCTGGTCAAGTGCATTCGCGCGCTGACGCTCGGGCGATGACGCGACGGCGGGCGGCAGATGGCTGACCACGCTCGCGGTGGAGGGGCGCAGCTCGCTCTGCAGCGCGTAAGGGTCGGCCTTGAGCGGCAAAATGTGGCCGTTGGCAGCGCGGATCTCGTACTTGTAATGCGCGCCTTCCGGCACATCGGGCAGGAAGATTTCCCACACCCCGCATTCGCGGCGCAAGCGCATGGGGTGGCGGCGATTGTCCCAGCCGTTGAAGTCGCCGAGCACGGCAACGCGCGAGGCATTCGGCGCCCACACCGCGAAGCTGGTGCCGGTGACGCCATCCATCTCGCACCAGCGCGCGCCAAGGATTTCGTAAGGGCGCAGGTGCGAGCCTTCGCCGAGCAGCCAGGCATCGGTTTCGCCGAGCACGGGCGGAAAGCGGTAGGGGTCTTCGAGCGTCACCGTGCTGCCGTCCTGCCAGGTGACGCGCAAGCGATAGTGAAAAGGTTTCTTTGCGTCGACCGGACCTTCAAAGAAGCCGGCCGGATGGCGTGCGACAAGCTCACCCCGCTTCTTGCGCGCACGATCCACTACGCTGATTGCTGCGGCGCCGGGGATGAAGGCGCGCAGCTGATAGCCGCCCCCGGCACCGGTGTGCAGGCCCAGAATGGCGAAGGGGTCGTCGTGGCGGGCTTCGCAGAGGGCGGTGATATCAGTGTCGGTCAGCATGCCTTGAGCTTATTCCATTTCCGCTTGCGTGGTTGCGATGTGCCTTGTTGTGCGCATGAAAGCCTGCTTGCCTGAAGAGCCGCCTCCAACAAGGATCTTCAGCGCCCCATCCCGAAGGCCCCTGCCCCGCCTTGCTGTCCAGGCACTCCGCCCGAAGAGCCCTGCTGCGCGCGGCTCTTCAGGCAGGTATTCATCAGGGCGCCACCGGTATGTTCCAGATTTCCCGGGCGTATTGCGCAATCGTGCGATCCGAGGAAAACGTGCCCATGTTGGCCATGTTGATGATGGCCTTGCTCGCCCAGGCCTCGGGTTGCGCGTAAAGGGCATCAACCTTGAGCTGTGTATCGATATAAGACGCGTAATCGGCCAGCAGCATGTAGTGGTCGCCGCCCCACAGCAGGGCATCGACCAGACCGCGGTAGCGCCCGGGTTCGTCCGGCGAGAACTGGCCGCCAGAGATGGCGTCGAGCACCGTCTTGAGGCCCGGATTGCTCTCGTAGAGACGCATCGGCTGGTAACCACCTTTTTTCATGGCCTGCACTTCTGGTGTGCGCAGGCCGAAGATGAAGATGTTGTCGTCGCCGACGTTCTCGCGGATCTCGATATTGGCCCCGTCATCGGTGCCGATGGTGAGCGCACCATTCAGTGCCAGTTTCATGTTGCCGGTGCCGGAGGCTTCGGTGCCGGCCGTCGAGATCTGCTCGGAGAGATCTGCGCCCGGCATGATCACTTCGGCCACCGATACGCCGTAGTTGGGGATGAACACGAGCTTGAGCTTGTCGCCGATGCGCGGATCATTGTTGATGATCTCGCCCACGTCGTGGATCAAACGGATGATGGATTTTGCCGCCGCATAGCCGGAGGCCGCCTTGCCCGCAAAGATCGTGACGCGCGGCACCCAGTCGGCCTCGGGCGCTGCAATGATGGCCTGGTAGCGCCAGATCACGTGCAGCACGTTGAGCAGCTGACGCTTGTACTCGTGAATGCGCTTGATCTGTACATCGAACAGGCTGGCCGGATTGACCTTCACGCCGGTCGTGCGCTCGATCAGCGCGGCCAGGCGGACCTTGTTTTCACGCTTGATTGCCATGAATTCGGAGCGGAATGCGGCATCGTCCTTTTTCGCCTCGACCTGCTTGAGCAGATCGAGATGGTTGCGCCAGTCCGGGCCAATGTTCTGGTCCAGCAGCGCAGCCAGCCCCGGATTGGCTTGAGCGAGCCAGCGGCGCGGGGTGATGCCGTTGGTCATGTTGGTGAAGCGCTCGGGCCACAGGAAGGCGAAGTCGGCGAAGAGCGTCTTGATCAGCAGATCCGAGTGCAGGGCTGACACGCCATTGATCATGTGGCTCCCCACCACCGAGAGGTTGGCCATGCGCACGCGGCGCTCGCCGTGTTCGTCGATCAGTGACAGGCGGGCCAGAAAGCCTACATCCCCGGGACGGCGCCTTTCGGCTTCGGCCAGAAATTCGGCATTGATGCGGAAGATGATTTCCAGATGACGCGGCAGCACGTGCTGCAGCAGGCCGACCGGCCAGGTTTCCAGCGCCTCCGGCATCAGGGTGTGGTTGGTGTAGGAGAAGGTCTTCTGACAGATGCTCCAAGCCTGTGCCCAGGGCATGCTGTGCTCGTCACAGAGCACATGCATCAGTTCGGCCACGGCAATGGCCGGATGCGTGTCATTCAGATGAATCGCGACCTTTTCGTGCAGGTTGGCCAGGCTGCCATGCTCCATAATGTGGCGCAGCAGGATGTCACGCACCGAGGCGGCAACGAAGAAGTATTCCTGGCGCAAGCGCAGCTCGCGCCCGGCCGGAGTGCTGTCGTTCGGATAGAGTACCCAGGAAATGTTCTCGTACTCGTTCTTCACCTGCGCGGCGCGGCCATAGTCACCCACGTTGAAAGCCTGCAGATCGAGGTCAGCCGGGGCGACGGCCTTCCACAGCCGCAAGGTGCTGACTTTCTGCGTACCGTAACCCGGAATCACCATGTCGTAGGCCTTGGCCGCCACCTCGCCGGCGTGGCGCCATACGGCACGCTCGCCAATGTGCTCGACCCAGCCGCCGAAGCGCACCGGGAAGCTGATGTCGGCACGCGGGAATTCCCAGGGCGTGCCATCGGCCAGCCAGGGATCAGGCAGTTCGGTCTGCGCGCCGCCGACGATTTTCTGCTTGAACATGCCGTACTCGTAGCGGATACCGTAGCCAAAAGACGGCAAACCAAGGTTGGCCATGGAGTCCAGAAAGCAGGCCGCCAGCCTGCCCAGGCCACCGTTACCCAGTGCGGCGTCGGGTTCGTGGTCCCTTACATCCTCGAGCGTGTGAGCATGGTCCATCATGCTCTTGGAGGCCGCATTGGTCAGGCGCAACGCACCCAGAGCATTCGAGAGGGTTCGGCCGATCAGAAACTCCATCGACAGGTAATACACGCGCCGCGCCTTGTTCTCACGATCAGCGCTCTGGGATTGCACCCAGCGCTCGGAGAGCTGTTCTCGTGCGACCTGCGCCACAGCCTTCATCAGGTCCGTGGAAGTGGCGTCATGACTTGCAACACCAACGGTCTTGAGCAACTGCGCATCAATGGCCATGTTCATGGCCGTGCTGGAGTCTGGGATCGGGGTATTCACGGCATCTCCTTGAATCAGTCCGCTGGGGATATCCAGTTTGTTGTTTGTCATTTTCAGGCAAGACGATACAAATTTGCCACATGCCCGCACGCCCGCCTTGTTTCGGTGCATGGAGCGCAATAGACTCTGATCCATGCAATTTGCGGGCCTTGCTCAAGTGGGGCCGTACATGCTCTGTGCGCATGATAGTCATAGCGCTGTCTTGATGCAGGCACATTACATGCTCGTATCCGCTGTTTCATTTTTTGAACGAATGGACAAGGAAAACAAATGGCTTACTCCGACCTGGCGCAGAGTCTTGATCTTCCAAAGCGTACGGTTGCCTTGGTGCTGGCCGGAGGACGCGGGAGCCGTCTGAAAAACCTGACCGACCGCCGCTGCAAGCCCGCGGTGTATTTCGGGGGAAAGTTCCGGATCGTTGATTTCGCCCTGTCGAACTGTCTCAACTCGGGCATCCGTCGCATTGGCGTGATCACCCAGTACAAGTCGCACAGCCTTCTGCGCCATCTGCAGCGTGGCTGGGCCTTCCTGAAGCCCGAGATGAACGAGTTCATCGATCTTCTGCCTGCGCAGCAGCGCACCGAAGATGAGCGCTGGTACAGCGGAACGGCGGACGCCGTATTCCAGAACCTGGACATCATCTCCGGCTATAGCGCCGACTATGTGCTGGTGCTGGCGGGAGACCACATCTACAAGCAGAACTATGCACTGATGATCGCAGACCACGTTGCCAAGGGGCGCGAGTGCACCGTGGGATGCATCGCCGTACCCCGCAAGGAAGCCCGTGATTTTGGCGTGATGGCGGTGGATGAGAACAACAACATCATTGATTTTGTTGAAAAGCCGGATGTCCCGCCGGCCATGCCCGATAACCCCGAGATGTCGCTGGCCAGCATGGGGATCTATGTTTTCAACTCCAGCTATCTGTACGCGGAACTGGTGCGCGACCTTGCCGACCCCAACTCCAGCCATGACTTCGGCAAGGACATCATCCCCCGTGCGGTGCGGCATGGGCATGCCGCCGCGCATCCGTTCGCACTCAGTTGCGTGCGCAATCGGGCCGGCGAGGTTCCATACTGGCGCGATGTGGGCACCGTCGATGCCTACTGGGATGCCAATATCGATCTCACGGCGACCGAGCCGCAACTGAACCTGTATGACACCAACTGGCCGATCTGGAGCTACCAGGCGCAGTTGCCGCCCGCCAAGTTTGTCCACAATGAACCGGGCAGGCGCGGAGCGGCAACCGAATCAGTCGTCTCCGGCGGCTGCATCGTGTCTGGTGAAGTCCTGCGTACCCTTCTTTTCAGCAATGTACGAGTGCACTCGCATGCTTATGTGAGCTGGTCGGTACTGTTGCCCGGGGTGCAGGTGGGACGCAATGCACGTTTGAACAAAACCGTGATCGATCGCGACTGCATCATTCCTGATGGGATGGTGATTGGCGAAGACCCGGAACTTGATGCCAAGCGGTTCTACCGTACGGCTGGAGGTGTAACGCTGGTGACGCGCGACATGTTGATCGCCCTGCAATCGTCATGAAAGTTCTGCATGTTGCGGCGGAGATATTTCCGCTGGTAAAAACGGGCGGGTTGGCCGATGTATTGGGCGCTTTGCCGCAAGCACTGATCGGGCAAGGAACGGATGTACGCCTGCTTCTGCCTGGTCTGCCTCCCATTCTCGACGCGGTCCTGTCCCCCACGCTCGTGTGCGAAATCGGCGCTGTATTCGGGGCGGCTAAAGTACGCCTGATCCGGGGACACATGCCGTTCAGTCATGTGCCGGTGTACGTGGTTGATGCGCCCTATTTCTATCGACGCAGCGGCAGTCCCTATCAGAGCAGCTCCGGAGTCGAGTGGCCCGACAATCTGCAACGTTTCGCCTTGCTCGGCTGGGTTGCGGCACAGCTTGCTGCGGGCGAGCTGGATGCGGGCTGGCTGCCAGACGTCGTCCACGCTCATGACTGGCATGCGGCAATGGCCTGTGCGTATATCGCCCAGCACTTGCCAACCCGAGCTGCCCGGGTGTTTACGGTGCATAACCTGGCCTATCAAGGCCTGTTCTCGCTGAACGACTTCCATTTGCTCGGTCTGCCGGGGCGCTTTGCCGCACCCAGCGCACTCGAATACCACGGCCAGCTTTCTTTCATGAAAGCCGGTCTGAAATTCGCGAACGCCATCACTACGGTAAGCACCAGTTATGCCCGCGAGATTGCTACGCCGGAGTTCGGCTGTGGTCTGGAAGGTGTGATCCAGAGTCGTGCCGGCTGTGTTTTCGGAGTACTCAATGGCGTGGACTACGCGGTATGGAATCCGGAACACGATACCGGCATTGCCGCGCCTTACTCTGCCGATCAGCTTGACGGCAAAGCCTTGTGCAAAGCCGGGTTGCAAGCCGAGATGGGGCTGACACAGGACGCAAAAGCACTCCTGTTTGGGGTCGTCAGCCGTCTGACTTCACAGAAGGGGCTCGATCTGGTCCTCGCCGCATTGCCAGCCCTGTTGCAGGCTGGCGCTCAAATTGTCGTGCAGGGGAGCGGTGACAGCGCGCTTGAGACCGCATTCATTGAGGCTGCCAAAAATCATCCGCGGCAGATTGCCGTACGCATTGCCTATGACGAGGCTCTGGCCCATCGCATTATCAGCGGCGCAGACAGTCTGCTCATGCCTTCTCGTTTCGAACCCTGCGGTCTCACTCAGTTATATGCCTTGCGCTACGGCTGCTTACCCTTGGTACGCCATGTAGGCGGCCTGGCCGACACCGTCGTCAATGCCAGCGCAGCCCATCTTGAAGCAGATCAGGCGACAGGATTCTGTTTTGTCGAAGCCAGTGCCCATGCCCTGAGTGTTGCCATGCACCAAGCAATCAAACTCTATCAGCAACCGGGTGTCTGGCAAAAAATCATGCGTCGGGCGATGCAGCAGGAGTTCTCCTGGGATGTGGCAGCCAGAAGCTATCTGGATCTGTACAAAAGACTGACAGAAACAATGCGATTGCCGGTCAGCCCATAGCCTTCATGAGGAGAGGCTCCAAGCATTGCAGCGCAGTGATTTGAAAACCGCCGCCAGCGGCCTCTTCACAAACATCGCTCTGGATGATTCGTAAAATGGAGGTTTGGGCCTGGGCCCATCCATCTTTCGCCTGTCACGGCGCTTTTCGAAGTCAGAAACGCAAAAATGCCGGTCATTGAAAGTGACCGGCATTTTTTTAGACAAACCCTTAAAGTACAAAGCAAAAAGCCCAGTCTTTCGACCGGGCTTTTTACTGAAGGTATTGGGTTGCGGGGACAGGATTTGAACCTGTGACCTTCGGGTTATGAGCCCGACGAGCTGCCAGACTGCTCCACCCCGCGTCAGAGAAAGAAGATTATGCGCTACAACCTTCTAAAAATCAAGAACTAATTTGGTGCCGCTTGTCTGACTCGAACAGACGACCTACCGCTTACAAGGCGGTTGCTCTACCAACTGAGCTAAAGCGGCACTGCATGCCTGACCAAGGCAAAAACAACCAGAAGTCCAATCAGGGCGCGGATTATAGCTCATCTTTGGGATTCATCATGCACCTTCGCATGTTATCTTCGTCTCCTCTGAATCAGGAGATTCGATTTCATGTTGTCTGCGCAACGCTCTGCCCCTTTGCGCGTCCTGTTCGTTGAAGATGATGAGAACGACGCCCTGCTTCTTGCGCGCCATCTGCGCAAGGAGGGCTATATGCTGGAAAGCCGCCAGGTAAATGCCCTGGACGCACTGGAAAAAGCGCTCGGCGAAGCTGATTGGGATGTAGTGATATCGGATTATTCCTTGCCCGGTTTTTCAGCAGTGGAAGCCTTGAAGACGGTTCAGGACTACATGGCCGACATTCCCTTCATCGTCGTTTCGGGAATGCTGGACGAAGCAACTGCTTGCGCCATGATGCAGGCGGGAGCGCAGGATTATCTGAGCAAGGACAAGCTGGATCGGCTTGCTCCCGTAATTGACCGTGAACGCAGCGAAGCCCAGATCCGCCGCGAACGACGCATGGCACTGGAGGCCGTACGGGCCAACGACGAACGTTTCCGCGCTTTGGCCGCGAATGTCCCGGGGGTTTTGTTCCAGATGCAGGCCGCGCTGACGGGCAACCTGCGCTTTCTGTATGTGAGCGAAGCCAGCCAGATGCTGCTGGGAGTATCGTCAGAAGCACTTCTGTTGCGCCCGGATCCACTTCTTGGACTGATTACCGAGGATGACCGCGCCGGCTTCTGCTCTGCGCTGGAGCAGGCTGGTTCGCGCAGCGCCACCCTGAACTGGGAAGGTCGCGTACTGCTGCCAGGAGGTGATCTGAAATGGATCAACATCCGCTGCTCACCCCGCTATCTTGATGATGGCGTCACCTTGTGGGAAGGCGTGATGTGGAACATAACCCAGAGTCGTCGCGCCGAGGCAGAATTGCGCGACTCACGCGCCCAGCTCGCCGAACTGTCGGAGCACCTGCAACGCATCAAGGAAGATGAGCGGGATCGGATAGCCCGCGACATACACGATGTGCTCGGGGGTACCCTCGTGGGCATCAAAATATCGGCCAAGCTTTTGGCAGGCAAACTTGAACAGGACGAGGCTCTGAAAAAGCGCGTGCGCGACATCGAAACCATGCTGGACGAAGCCATCACAACGGCCGGCCGGGTTGCTCGCGAGTTGCGTCCAGGCATTCTGAAGGAGTTCGGGCTGGCCGCTGCAGTTGAAAGCTTTGCAGAAGACTTCACGCACCGCGCCGGGGTTCCCTGCGCGGTACTGTGTGCAGACCACGACATCGAAACCGATGAAGACACGGCATTGGCGCTGTTCAGAACCTATCAGGAGGCGCTGACGAATGTAACCAAACATGCCCAGGCCAGTCACGTTGAAGTGCGCCTGACGCAGGAGTACGACGAGATCGTGCTTGAGATCAGCGACGATGGTCGCGGGCTTCAGCCCGAGGATCTGCTCAAGCCGAAATCTTTTGGCCTGCGCGGCATTCGTGAGCGACTCACGGTATTGGGTGGCAGCATGGAATTAATGGTGCGGGAACCCCATGGCACAACCATGGTGTTACGCGCACCGCTAGGGGGGCGACGCCCTGAACTGGATGCGGACTCGGCCGCAGTTTCCGATAGACAGGCTACAGCCTGAAGGAATGGATGTCATGACAGAAAAGATTCGTGTACTGATTGCTGACGACCACGCCATCATCCGCCAGGGACTCAAACAGATTCTTTCGGACACCGAGGATCTGGAGGTTACTGGCGAGGCCGATGGCGGAGTCCCTGCGGTACAGATGATCCGCGAGCATCAATATGACGTGGTGCTGATGGATGTTTCCATGCCGGACCGCAACGGCATTGATTCGCTGAAAATGATCAGGAAGGAAAACCCGCGTCTGCCCGTGCTGATGCTGAGCATGCACCCCGAAGAGCAGTACGCCATCCGGGCGCTCCGCGCCGGGGCCGCCGGCTACCTGTCAAAGCAAGGAGCGCCGGAGCAACTGGTTACAGCCATCCGTCAGGTTGCCAGTGGCAAGAAATTCGTCAGTGCTGCCGTTGCCGAAGAACTCGCCAATTCCATCGGTGAAGACTTTGACAAGCCTGCGCACGAGAAGCTCTCTGACCGCGAATACCAGACCCTGTGCATGATTTCATCGGGCAAGACACTGACCCAGATCGCCGAGCAACTGAATCTGAGCGTCAAGACGGTCAGCGTTTACCGTGCCCGTTTGCTGGAAAAAATGAAGCTGCGCAACAATGCGGAATTGACCCACTACGGTCTCAAGCACGGACTGGTAGAGTAAATTGACTTTTCTGCGGGAACGCTGCTTTCTTCTGAGACGCGGAACTGGCAACCGGGACGCGCTCGACAACCATGGCTGACTTCACCTCTCCTTCTGAAATCGCTCGCGAAGTCTTTCGCCGCCTGACCGCACGCCGCATCCAGCCAACGCCTGAAAATTTCAGCGAGCTCTATCACCAGATCTCGGGCGTCCCGCCGGAAGAGCCCTTCCCGGACCGCCATCTGCGCCAGGTTGCAGCGGCCCTGCCCCGTGCAACCCCCGAACAATTGCGTCTGGCACGACAGTTTGAAACGGCTTTTTCCGAGCATAACTGGCAGTCGTTCAAGCAACAGCTGATCGTCCTGCTCTCCTCGCAGGAAACCGAACCACTGGCATGGGCAGCCCTGATTCGCGATCTGCAGGCCCAGTCCGAGCGCCGCCAGATGGGCCTCAGCAGCGTGACCAAGCACGAGGCACTGAACCGTGTTCTGGAGAGCAGCGCCAGCGATCAGGAGGCGTTGTTCTCCCGCCTGCAGGGTTTGGTCAAGGGCTGGGCTCAACTCCCCTCTGCAGGCAGCAATATAGAAGTCGACACGGAGTCCCCCACCCCTACGGTTACGGCCACAGCGCTCACCCAGAGAACTGTGCCGACCGATCTGACCCAAGCTCCCGAGCTGTGGCGCGACCTGATTGCCGATACGCTGGAGAGCGCGGTCGGCATGCTGCTCATTGACACGCCCGAACTCGCCAAGGAAGCCACTGCACTCGCAAAACTGCTGCGTGATCCGGCCACGGGCGAGAGCGAAGATTTTTCGGCGCGGCTGCGTCAGTTCTCCTACAAGGTGCAATGGGTCGCTCAGGATCAGAGTTACATCCGTAGCGCCTTGCTCAATCTGCTGCGCCTGATCATCGAGAACATCGGCGAACTGGTCATTGAAGACAAATACCTGCAGGGCCAGATGGCCGTGTTGATGGAACTGTTCTCACGCCCACTCGACAAGGGCGTGCTGGAAGAACTCGGCGAGCGTCTGCGCGACGTAATCTACAAGCAGGGCACCATCAAACGCAGCCTGAACGAAGCACAAAACCGTCTGCGCGACATGCTCGCGCATTTTGTCGAACGCCTCGGCGAACTCGCCGAGTCCACCGGCAGCTACCACGGCAAGGTCAGCGCTTTTGCCGAACAGATCACCAAGGCGTCCAGTCTGAACGAACTGGCCGGACTGGTTGACGAAATCGTCAAGGAAACGAAGCTGGTTGAAAACAGCGCCCGCCACTCACAGGAAGAGCTTCAGAGCCTGCGCATTACCGTGGATCAGGCCAACAAGGAAATTGCCCGCCTGGAAGGCGAGCTGGAAACGGCCAGCGAGATGGTCCGCCACGACCCGCTGACGGGCACGCTCAACCGCAAGGGTCTGGACGAAATGCTTGCCCGCGAAACGGCACGCATGCAGCGCCGCGGCAGCAAGCTGAGCCTGGCCCTGCTGGACGTAGACGACTTCAAGAAACTCAACGACAGCCTTGGTCACACTACCGGTGACGAGGCACTCAAGCATCTGGCACTGGTGATCCGCGAAAACATCCGTCCGCAAGACTCCGCCGGACGCTACGGCGGCGAAGAATTCCTGATCCTGCTGCCGGACACCGGCCTGGAGGACGGCATCACCGCCATGCGTCGCCTGCAGCGCGAGCTGACCAAACGCATCTTCCTGCACGACAACAGGAAGGTACTGATCACCTTCAGCGCGGGGGTCACCGAAATGCGTCCGGATGAAACCGTCCATACCGCGATCGATCGTGCTGACAAGGCCATGTACAAAGCCAAGAACGCTGGCAAAAATCGCGTCGAAGGAAACTAGACCAGGCCCGGAACCCGATTCTGGCATGGTTCTTCAGGCAGGCACTTCCAAGAACTGCGCACAGCAAGCCTCTTCAGGCTAGCTGCTCCATCAGCCTCGCCACGCTTGGCTCTGCAGCCCCCTCTATCCGCACGACCTTCTGTCGGGAGCTCTCCCCGCTCAGCAGCATCACCGCCGCTTTCGGCACCCCCATGAACTTCGCCAGAAACGCCAGCAGGCAGGCATTCGCCTTGCCGTCCACGGGCGGCGCAGCAAGCCGGATCTTCAATGCGTCACCGTGCAAACCAGCAAACTCGGTCCGCTTCGCACCGGGCTGCACGTGCAGGCTGAGCGTCAGCACGCCATCGGGCTGACGGCGAAGCGGATGCACAAAGCCACTCACACGAAGAGCAAGCGAGCGACCCCGCCCTGCAGATTGTTGAGCATATACAGCAGAATCTGCAGCACCAGCAGCAAGAGCAGCGGCGAAAGATCCACGCCAGAGATAGGCGGCAGGATGCGCCGGAATGGCGCCAGGAAGGGGCGTGTCAACGCATTGATCGGACCGGCAAAAGGCGAATACGGATTCACCCAGGACAGGATCGCTCCCAGCAGCACCACGCCAAGCAACAGATACAAAGCAGAACGCAGCAACTCGAAGGCTCCGATGATCAGAACTCCGGTCATCAGCGGCAGCGGCTGGCCGAGACTGTGCCCTCCCAGCAGCGCCAGCAGCAACGCCAGCAAAGCCTGCAGCAGCCAGGCTGGCAGCAGCGCACTCAGGTCCAGCTTGCCAATGCTTGGGACTATTTTCTGAAACGGCAACACCGCCCAGTTGGTCGTTGCCAGGACGAACTGGCCAAGCTGGCTGACGAAAGAAATACGCATGAAGCGCATTGCCGTGCGCACCAGCAGCAGCATGGTAAAAAACCCGAACACGGCACTCAGGATCATTGACAGGATATCCAGCAGCATACGTTCTCCTCAGGCCTCGTCGCGACCAAGCTGGTCGCCCATTTCCGCGCCGCGCGCCGCCGCAGCGGCCAGCGCACGCGCCACCAGCGCCGGAAAACCGTCGTCCGCCATGCTCTGCAGCGCCGCGGCCGTGGTGCCGCCCTTGGACGTCACCCGCTCACGCAGCACGGCAGGCGATTCCGGACTTTGCGCCGCCAATGCCGAAGCCCCGACCAGAGTCTCGATCGCCAGCTGCCGCGCGGTATCCGGCGGCAGGCCAAGTGCCTCCCCTCCGGCCTGCAAGGCTTCGATGAAGTGGAATACATAGGCCGGTCCGCTGCCAGAAAGCGCGGTTACCGCATCCATCTGGGCTTCTTCGCTCAACCAGACACTGCTGCCCACCGCCGCCATGATGCGGCTGACGGCTTGGCGCCCGGCCTCGGCCACGCTGGCATCCGCATACAGGCCGGTCACGCCCTGCCCGATCAGCGCCGGGGTGTTCGGCATCGCCCGCACCAGCGTGGTGTAGCCGCCCAGCCAGCGCGACAGATCGGCCAGGCGCAAGCCCGCCGCAATGCTCACCACCAGCTGGCGCGTCAGTTGCCCCGCAAACGGGCTCAGGGCCTCGCGCATCTGCTGGGGTTTCACCGCCAGCATCAGCACATCGCAATCCAGCGCGGCCGTGTCCAGCTGTGCCACAGCACGCACGCCGAAATCCGTTTGCAAACGGGTACGCGCCGCCTCATACAGCTCCACAACCTGAATGTCCGCCGCCGCAAAACCCTGCTTGAGCAGCCCGCCAATGAGCGCGGAAGCCATGTTGCCGCCGCCAAGGAAAGTGATTTTCATGTGTTGGTTCGTCAAACGAAATGAATGGAGTGAATCATCACGAAGCGGGCTTCGCCGGCCGGCCACCAAAGATGGCCGTGCCGACCCGCACCAGCGTTGAGCCTGCGGCGATGGCCTGCGCCATATCGGCAGACATGCCCATCGACAGGGTGCCCAGCGGCACATCCAGCTCTCGCTGCAACTGGTCGCGCAGCTCGACCAGCAGCCGGAACCGGCTGGCCAGCAGATGCTCATCCTCGCTCGGCTCGGGAATGCACATCAAGCCGCGCAGATGCAGGCGGGGCAAGGCCACCACGCCACGCGCCAGCGCCAGCAGATCTTCTGGAGCAACACCACTCTTGCTGGCTTCGCCGCTGACATTGACCTGCAAACACACGTTCAGCGGCGGCAGCTGCGCGTCACGCTGCTCCGCCAGACGCTGGGCGATTTTCAACCGGTCGATCGAGTGGACCCAGTGGAAATGCTCTGCCACCAGACGCGTTTTGTTGCTCTGCAAGGGGCCGATGAAGTGCCAGACAAGATCCGGCAGCTCCGTCAGTGCCACGACTTTTTCGACACCTTCCTGCACGTAGTTTTCGCCAAAATCGCGCTGTCCGGCAGTGTAAGCTTCGCGCACAGCCTCCGCAGGCCAGGTCTTGGAGACAGCCAGCAGATGCACAGAATCCGGATTTCGCCCGCTTTTCCGCTCGGCGGTGTCCATCTGGGCACGAACAGCTTTCAGGTTTTCGGCAATGCCGGGCATATAATTGGCTGAGTTAATCGGCGAAAAGGCCGAAAAAGTATAACAGTCCGCAGCAGACCCTCTTTGCCTCTGGAACCGTATTCACCATGGAAATCACCGAGCTGCTCGCCTTCTCCGTCAAGAACAAGGCATCCGACTTGCACCTTTCGGCCGGCCTGCCGCCGATGATCCGGGTCAATGGCGACATCCGCCGCATCAATCTGCCGCCGCTGGAGCACAAAGACGTGCACGCCATGGTGTACGACATCATGAACGACAGCCAGCGCAAGCAGTACGAGGAATTCCTCGAGTGCGACTTCTCGTTTGCCGTACCGAATCTGGCCCGTTTCCGGGTTAACGCCTTCGTTCAGGAACGCGGTGCCGGTGCTGTATTCCGGACCATTCCCTCCAAGGTGCTGACCCTTGAAGATCTGAACTGCCCGAAGGTGTTCAAGGAAATTTCCGACCAGCCGCGCGGCATCGTGCTGGTGACCGGCCCCACCGGTTCGGGCAAATCCACCACGCTGGCGGCGATGGTCGATTACGTCAACGAAAACCAGTATGCCCACATCCTCACCATTGAGGATCCGATCGAATTCGTGCACACCAGCAAGCGCTGTCTGATCAACCAGCGCGAAGTGCACCGCGACACCCACTCCTTCTCCAACGCGCTGCGCTCCGCACTGCGGGAAGATCCGGACGTGATCCTGGTGGGCGAACTGCGCGATCTGGAAACCATCCGCCTCGCCATGACCGCGGCGGAAACCGGCCACCTCGTGTTCGGCACGCTGCACACCTCCTCTGCCGCCAAGACGGTTGACCGCGTGGTCGACGTGTTCCCGGCGGAAGAAAAGGAAATGATCCGCGCCATGTTGTCGGAATCACTGCGTGCGGTGATCTCGCAAACCCTGCTCAAGACCAAGGACGGCACAGGTCGCGTCGCCGCCCACGAAATCATGATCGGCACCCCCGCGATCCGCAACCTAATCCGCGAAAACAAGGTCGCGCAGATGTACTCCTCGATCCAGACCGGCATGCAATACGGCATGCAGACCCTGGACCAGAACCTGCAGGACCTCGTGCGGCGCAACATCGTTTCTTCAGGCGAAGCCCGCGTACGCGCCTCCAACAAGGATCTTTTCCCGGGCGCCTGAGCTCTTCGACAACGCTTTGACTTGATGTCGGGCCATTCGGCCCGACAGTTACGGAGGCAGCATGGAACGCGACCAGGCACTCAAGTTTGTGCAGGATCTGCTCAAACTGATGGTCACCAAAAAAGGTTCTGACCTTTTCATCACCGCTGGCTTCCCGCCCGCGATCAAGATCGACGGCAAGATCGTGCCGCAATCCAATCAGATTCTCAGCCCGCAGCACACGCAGGACATTGCACGCGCAGTGATGAACGACAAGCAGGCGGCCGAGTTTGAATCCACCAAGGAATGCAACTTCGCCATTTCGCCGTCGGGCATCGGGCGTTTCCGCATGAACGCCTTCGTCCAGCAAGGCCGCATCGGCCTGATCGCACGGACCATCGCGGCGCGCATCCCGACTCTGGATGAACTGGGCATGCCACCGATTCTGCGCGAAATTGCCATGTCCAAGCGCGGTCTGGTGATCTTCGTCGGCGGTACCGGTACCGGTAAATCCACCTCGCTGGCTGCGCTGGTTGATTACCGCAACGAGCACACCTACGGCCACATCATCACCCTGGAAGACCCGATCGAGTACGTACACACCCACAAGAACTGCGTCATCACGCAGCGTGAAGTCGGACTGGATACCGAAACCTGGGAGGCTGGCCTGAAGAACACCCTGCGCCAGGCGCCGGACGTGATCCTGATGGGCGAAATCCGCGACCGCGAAACCATGGACTACGGCATCGCCTTCGCCGAAACCGGTCACCTTTGCCTGGCAACGCTGCACGCCAACAGCGCCAACCAGGCCATCGACCGGATCATCAACTTCTTCCCGGAAGAGCGTCGCGCACAGTTGCTGATGGATCTGTCGCTGAACCTGCGCGCGCTGGTTTCGCAACGCCTGCTGCCGCGCAAGGAAAGCAAGGGCCGCGTGCCAGCCATCGAGGTGATGCTGAATTCGCCACTGATCAGCGACCTGATCTTCAAGGGCGAAGTCACCGAGCTGAAGGATGTGATGAAACGCTCGCGCGAAATCGGCATGCAGACCTTCGATCAGGCCCTGTTCGATCTGTACGAAGCCGGCCTGATCAACTTTGAAGACGCGCTGCGCAATGCAGACTCGGTCAATGACCTGCGTCTGCAGATCAAGCTCAACAGCAAGCACGGCGACAAGGATCTGCTGGCTGGCGTACAGAATCTGGACATCATCTAGTTTCTGCCGCTTCAAAAAAGCAAAGGCCGCGCGGGCATCACCGCTGCGGCCTTTTTATTGGCAGGCTGAAAAAGCGCATGTAACGGATGTCTTCGGGCATGCCTCCCGGAAAGCTCCGCCCAGCGGTCGTTTCGAGCAAGGCTGCCTAGAGAAGTCCGCCCTATGCGGCTCTTCAGCCATCAAGCCTTTGCGTTCGTTCGCGGTTCTGCCCGGCCACAAGTTTGAATTCAAACACCCGGCAATCCAGATCGCCATTCATCAGCGGCGTGCGCTTGCTGGCCTTCAGGCCGATGAGCTTGGCCATCTCCAGATCGGCCGTAATGAAATAGGCATTCCAGCCGGCAAACCCGCGCTTGAGCGCATCACCCAGCTTGGGATAGAACTCGGCCAGCTCGTCGCCGGAAGACAGGCGCACGCCGTAAGGCGGGTTGCAGACGATCACGCCGGCATCGTCCGGCGCCTGCAGATCAAGCACGTCGCAAACCAGCAGTTCGACCTTGCCGGCCAGACCCGCCGCTTCCAGATTGGCCTCGGCACTGCGAATCTGGCGCGGGTCGATATCCGCGCCAAAAATCGGCAGCTCCGGCGCCTGCTTCTGGCGCTGCTGGGCGGCCTTGCGAATGCCCTGCCAGAGTTCGGCATCGAAATGACGGAATTTCTCGAAGGCAAAAGACCGACCCAGACCCGGCGCAATATCCAGCGCCATCTGCGCCGCTTCGATCAGGAAAGTGCCGCTGCCGCACATCGGGTCAAGCAACGTCTGGCCGGGCAGCCAGCCGCTGAGCTTGAGGATGCCGGCGGCGAGGTTTTCCTTGATCGAAGCCTCGACCTTGGCGCGCTTGAAGCCGCGCTTGTAGAGCGGCTCGCCGGAGGTATCCAGATACAGCGTGCAGGTATCCTCGGTGAGGAAGGCATGGATGCGCATGTCCGGCGACACCGTGTCGACATCCGGCCGGCCACCCTTGATAGCGCGGAAATGGTCGCAGATCCCGTCCTTGATGCGCAGGGTGACGAAGTTCAGGCTCTTCAGTGGTGACTTGATCGAGGTGACGTTGATACGGATCGGATTGATCGTGTCAAACGAACGCGCCCAGGTCACGGCACTGGCGAGACGATAGATTTCCTCCTCGCTGCGATAGCGCGTGAAGCCCACCTTCCACAACAGACGCGTAGCGAGGCGACTTTCGAGATTGACGCGATAGGCATACGCCCAGTCGCCCTCGCTGGCGACACCGCCGTGAGTGATGTCGACGCGGCTGGCGCCACAGGCCTGCAGCTCTTCGGCGAGCAGGTGTTCGAGGCCACGCGGGCATGGGGCGAAAAAGGTTTCGGACATATCAGATAGAAAGGCTAAAAATGGAGTGAAGTGAAACGGAACGGTTCTGGCAAGGCGCGCCGCCGCAGGCAGTACGAGCAGGTACGACAAGGCGGCGCAACGACGTCAGAAACATTTTTGGCCTTTCTAGAAAGGTTTGGTGATGACAAGAATCAGGATAGCGACGAGGAAAAACACTGGCACTTCATTGAACCAGCGATACCAGACATGACTGCGCGTGTTGCGGCGCGCGGCAAAATCGCGCAGCAGGCGCGTGCACCAGCCGTCGTAACCCGAAAGCAGAAGCACCAGACCGAGCTTGACCCACAGCCAGTGCTGCGACCACCAGAGTCCGGAATTATCCAGACCGTTCGAGAACGTGATCGACAAGCCCGCCAGCCAGGTGCCGACATGCAGCGGAATCGAGAAACGCTTGAGGCGTTGCGCCATGCCCAGCAGGCGGTCGTATTCCGCCACGCTGTCAGCCGGCACCGCGGCCAGATTCACATAGAGGCGCGGCAGGTAGAAGAGCGCCGCAAACCAGCTGATCACGAAAAACACGTGCAGAGCCTTGACCCACAGATACAGCATCATCGATTTCCTTGTTGTTGCAATCCAGCACGCGCGGCCCGCAAGCCATCGCGCACATCCGCGAAACGCGGCGTCCAGCGCAGTTCGCGCTTGATTCGTGCATTATCCAGCCGGCGCGATTCGCTCATGAAACTCATCGTCATCGGCGACAGGTGCGCCGTGCATTCGGCACGACTGGCACGCGGCGGACGGGGCAGCCCGAAGATATCCGCCATTGCGTCGTAGTAATCGCCCATCGCGAGGACCGAATCGTCGCACACATTGAACACGCGCAGGCGCGGTCCGCGAAACAGGGCCAAGCCACAGGCCCGGGCCAGATCATCGGCATGGATGTGGTTGGTGAACACATCATCCTCCGGCCGCAAGACCGGTTCGTCGCGCTCAAGGCGTGCCAGCGACAGGCGCTCCGCCGCATAGATGCCCGGCGCGCGCAGGATGCGCAAGGCGCAGCCCTGACGGATCGCAAAGGCCCGCAGGCGCAGCTCGGCCGCCACCCGCCGCTGGCCGCGGGCGCTTTGCGGGTGAACCGGACGATGCTCGGAAACCCGCGCCCCGCCACAATCTCCATACACCCCGCTGGTAGACACATACACGATGCGCCTCAGCGGGCCACCTGCCTGAAGAAGCATGCCCAGCAAGCGCTTCAGGCGCGGGTCATCAGCGCCCTCATTCGGCGGCGGCGCGCAGAGTAGCAAGGCTTCGGCCAGACCGGCGAGCCGGCGCAGACTGCCTGGCTCATCCAGATCACCCATGACCGGCACAGCCCCGGCCGCGCGCCAGGCCGCAGCCGCTTCGGCACGCCGCACCAAGGCGTATACGCGAAAGCGCTGCCGCAACCAGGGCATGGCGCGCCAGGCCACGTCGCCCGCACCGATGATGAGAAGTCGTTCCATGGCAGGATTATCCCATGACCACTCGTCCGGATTGACCCATCAGGCAGGGCTTGGGCGATAATCCAGCCCATTCCCGTTTCAGTGCATGCCCCATGTCCTTCAAGGTAACCCTGCAGCCCAGCGGCCGCCCTTTCACAGCGCAAGCCGATACATCCCTTCTGCAAGCGGCCCTGGATGCCGAACTGCTGGTGCCCTACGGCTGCCGCGACGGTGCCTGTGGCGCCTGCAAGGCCAAAATTCTCGAAGGCCAGGTCGACCACGGCAAGAGCCCCTTCACGACCCTGCCCGAAACCGACCGCGCTGCGGGCATGGCCCTGATGTGCTGTGCCCATGCCCGCAGCGATCTATCCATTGAATGCCGCGACGTACGCTCGGCGCACGACATCCCTGTGCGCAAGCTGCCCTGCCGCGTACAAAACCTCGAAAAGCTCGCCCCGGACGTGATGCTGCTGCGCCTGCGCCTGCCGCCCAGCGAGGTCTTCCAGTTCCTGCCGGGTCAGTACGTTGACTTCATGCTCGCCGACGGCCAGCGCCGCAGTTTCTCGATTGCCAGCGCTGCCCACGCCGACAACAGCCTGGAACTGCATGTCCGCCTGATTCCCGGCGGGCAGTTCACCAGTCATGTGTTCAGTGCCATGAAGGAACGCGACATCCTGCGTATCGAGGGGCCACTGGGCAGTTTTTCGCTGCGCGAAGACAATACGGCCCCCGTCGTGTTTCTGGCGGGGGGCACCGGTTTCGCGCCGATCAAGGCCATCATCGAAGACCTGATCGCCCGCGAAATCGAGCGTCCCATCACCCTGTACTGGGGGGCGCGCGAGCGCAGCGGCCTCTATCTGCATGAGCTGGCTGAACGCTGGGCACGGCAACGCGCAGATTTCCGCTACGTCCCTGTCATTTCGGAGCAACCGCCGGAAGGCTGGTCCGGCCGGACCGGACTGGTGCATCATGCTGCCATGCAGGATATCCCCGACATGTCCGGCCATCAGGTGTATGCCTGCGGCGCGCCGGCCATGATCGATTCTGCAAAAAAGGATTTCAGCGAACGCTGTGGATTGCCGTTAAGTTCCTTCTATGCAGACGCTTTCACCTTTTCCGCCAATAACCCGGTCTGACAGGGAGTCACACTCATGAGTACCGGAGTCCTGATCACCCGCGAGCCCGTCGTCAACCAGCAACGCGCGATCACCGCCAACCGCCTGATCGTGCACGCACCGAACATCGCTACCGCCCTCCAGACGTTGGAAGGCCTGCGCCCGCACTGGCCGACCGTGCATCCGGTCTTCATCAGTTTCGGGCGCCTCGTGCCCACCGCCGAACTGCTCGCATGGCAAGCCCCCGAGAGCGCCCTGATCGAGATCCCCGCGCCAGCCCTGCAGTACCCGCAGATTCAGGAACTGGTCGGCCAGCTCAATCAGGCAGGCGTACCGCTGGCACTCTCCTGGTATCAGCCAGGCGCCCAATGGCCGGCCGAGGTGGACTGCCGCTTCTCGCTGGCAGACTCCAACAAGGTCAGCTCTCCAATGGGCGCGCCGGGGCTGCCACTGGCCTGGGGACTGGCCGATGTACCGGCTTTTGAAAAAGCCGTGCTGCAGGGTTACACCGGCGCGGCCGGTTGGTTCTTCCTGAAGGGCGTCACGCCCGCCAAACAGCTCGCGCCCTCGCACGCCCAGATCGTGCGTCTGCTCAATCTGGTACGCAACGACGCAGACATCACCGAGATCGAAACAGCCCTCAAGCAGGATGTCTCCCTGCCCTACAAGCTACTGCGCTACATCAACTCCGCCGGCTTCGGCCTGATGGTCGAGGTGCAATCCTTCCGCCATGCCGTCACCATTCTCGGCCGCGACAAGCTCAACAAGTGGCTGTCACTGCTGCTCGTCTCCGCCAGCAAGGACCCTGCGGCCCCGGCCGTGATGCAGGCGGCGATTGCGCGCGGGCGGATGATGGAAATTCTCGGAGCGCATTTCTTCGACAAGGCCCAGCTCGACAACCTGTTCATCACCGGCGCCTTCTCCCTGCTGGATGTGTTGCTCGGCACCGGCATCGACACCGTGCTCGAACAGATGACCCTGCCCGAAGCTATCGGCGAAGCCCTGCTGACCGGAGAGGGCGTCTATGCGTCACTGCTCAAGCTGGCGATCACGTCTGAATCCTTCCTGCCTGACCAGATGCGCGCCCAGACCGATGCACTGGGCCTGAGCGATCAGCAGGTTTCAGAGGCCCTGCTGCAGGCGGTCGCATTTGCCGATGCGCTGAGTTTTGGCTGATTTCCCTCTGCCAGCACGACAAAGGGCGCCACGGCGCCCTTTTCTTTGCCTGCCTGAAGAGCCGCATGCAGCCTTCCTCCGCGGCACACCCGCCTGAAGAAGACCGCGGCTAGCCAATCTTCGGCTCGCCATGCTGGAGATCCGCGCTGGATGAGGCTTTTCAGGCCTTCATGGGTAACCATCCGGATTCGCGCTCTGCCAGCGCCAGGAATCCGCACACATTTCCTCAATCCCGCGCTCGGCGCGCCAGCCCAGCTTGTCGGCCGCCATCGCCGGGTCGGCATAACACTGCGCCACATCACCGCTACGCCGGGCAACGATCTCGAAAGGCACCGGCTTGCCGCTGACCTTCTCAAACGCCCTGACCACATCGAGCACCGAATAACCCATGCCGGTGCCGAGATTGACGGTCAGCACGCCCGGGTGCTGCGCCAGATAGTCCAGCGCCTTGACGTGGCCGATCGCCAGATCGACAACGTGGATGTAGTCGCGCACGCCGGTGCCGTCCGGCGTCGCGTAGTCGCCGCCGAAGACCGAGAGCTTCGCCCGCTTGCCCACCGCAACTTGCGAGACGAAGGGCATCAGGTTGTTCGGCATGCCGTTCGGGTCTTCGCCGATGCGCCCCGAAGGATGCGCGCCGACCGGGTTGAAGTAGCGCAGCAGCGCCACGCGCCATTCCTTGTCCACTGCGGCGAGGTCGCTCAGCACGAACTCCATCATCCACTTGGTGCGGCCGTAGGGATTGGTCGGGCCGGTCGGGAAGTCCTCGCGAATCGGCACGCTGGCCGGATCGCCATACACCGTCGCCGAAGAGCTGAAGACCAGCGTCTTCACGCCCGCCTCGTTCATCGCCTCGGCCAGCGCCACCGTACCGGCAATGTTGTTCTCGTAATACATCAGCGGCTTGGCCACCGACTCGCCGACCGCCTTGAGCGCCGCGAAATGGATCACCGCGTCGATCTTGTGCGCGGCAAACACCTCGCGCATCGCCACGCGATCGCGCACGTCGACCTGATGGAAACCCGCCAGCTTGCGCCCGGCCAGCTCCTCGACACGGCGCAGCGATTCGGCCTTGCTGTTGCACAGGTTGTCGACCACCACCACCTCATGGCCGCTGGCGAGCAGCTCGACGCAGGTGTGGGAGCCGATGTAGCCGGCGCCGCCGGTGACGAGAACAGTCGTCATCGCTCACATCCTTCAGGCGTAGGATTCACACTGCACGAACTTCTGCCCAACTTGGTCCTTGGCCGAGAGCTGCGGGGTGATGCCTTCGAGCGGCCAGTGCACGCCGACGATGGGGTCGTTCCAGGCGAGGCAGCGCTCGTGCTCGGGCGCGTAATAGTCGGTGGTCTTGTAGAGGAAGTCGGCCGTTTCGGAGAGCACCACGAAACCATGTGCAAAGCCGGCCGGCACCCAGAACTGGCGATGGTTCTCGGCGGAGAGCTCGACGCCCTGCCACTTGCCGAAGGTGGGCGAACTACGCCGCATGTCCACCGCCACGTCCCACACCCGGCCCGCCACCACGCGCACAAGTTTGCCCTGCGCCTGCTGCAGCTGATAGTGCAGACCGCGCAGCACGCCGCGCTGTGAGCGCGAGTGATTGTCCTGCACGAAATTGACCTTCACGCCGGAGACCTCGGCAAAGGTCTTCGCGTTGAAACTTTCCATGAAGAAGCCGCGTTCATCGCCGAAAACCTTCGGCTCCAGAATCAGCAGGCCTTCGAGTTCGCCCTTGATGACGTTCATGTTCTCATTTCCTTAAAACAACCATGGTTCGGCCATGCGCGGCACCTGGTCGCGCAAGGTGCCGATATGCTCTTCCCACCAGCCACGTGTATTGAACCACGGAAAGGCCACTGGAAAAGCGGGGTCTTCCCAGCGCCGCGCCAGCCACGCCGCGTGGTGGATCAGGCGCAGGGTGCGCAGGGCTTCGATCAACCCGACCTCTCGTGGATTGAAGTCGGCAAAGTCTTCGTAGCCGGCGACCAGATCGCAGAGCTGGCGGGTCATCTCGCCACGCTCGCCAGAGAGCAGCATCCACAGATCCTGCACCGCCGGACCCATGCAGCTATCGTCAAAATCGACGAAGTGCGGGCCGGCGTCGGTCCACAGCACGTTGCCCGGGTGGCAATCGCCGTGCAGGCAGAGCTGGCGGACCTCGCCGGCGCGCTCGAAGCTGGCGCGCACGCCGTCCAGCGCGCCGGTCAGCGCAGCACGATAGGCTTCGCGCAGATCCGCCGGCAGGTGCGGGCTGGCCAGCACGAATTCACCGGGCATGTCGCCCCAGTTCGCCACGTCCAGCAGGAGTCGATGCTCATAGGCGCGCGTGGCCCCCTGGGCGTGAATGCGCCCGATGAAGCGGCCCAGCCATTCGAGCACTTCGGGATGATCCAGCTCCGGCGTGCGCCCACCGCGCCGCTCGAACACCGCAACGCGAAAGCCGCCGGCATGCGCCAGGGTGTCGCCGCCGGGCAGGCACATCGGCGGCACAGCCGGAATCTCGTGCTCAGCCAGCAGTTGCGTGAAAGCATGCTCTTCGCGGATTGCCGCGTCAGACCAGCGCTCGGGGCGGTAGAACTTGGCGACGACGAAGCCGCCCTCCTCCAGCCCGGCCTGATAGACGCGGTTCTCGTAGCTGTTCAGCGCCAGCAGGCGCCCGTCGGTGCGGAGCCCCGTCGCATCGATAGCGTCCAGCACCCGATCCGGCGTGAGCGTGGAGAAAGGATGAGCGCTCAATGGGCAACCTCGCTGAAGGCGATGTCGGGCTTAATTGCGCACCTTCTCAGCCTCGAGAAATATCTCGCGATAAGCAACATGAGCAGACGTGAACACCAGCGCAAGTATAGGAATCGAGATCAATGCCACGAGACAGGCCGACAGTAGTTTCGCAACGCCGGCAAGCAGCGGCGACATCGACGCCAAGTAAGCCAGCAAGTCGCTTGCTTCGTAAAAAATAAGCGTGCCAAGAAAAATCGCCGGAGCAATAACAAGAAAAACCGCAGTCAGGCCGGGTTTGATGTTGCGCCAGGAACCCGATCTAGCACAGAACAATGCATCGCCAGGCGATAAGCCGTGAAGCATCACCAGTGCCTGACCAAACAGAAAAGCTTGGCAGGAATAGACGGCCCCGGCCGTGAATAGTGCCAAACACAGGAGAAGGCCAAGTGGAGTGGTTAACACAACAGAGGGGTCAACCAGAGCGGCTCTCGGGAAGAAAAACCGCCCGAACAAAAGCATGAAAACGGCAAAGCCAAACAACAGCAACAGAACACGACCTGCGTATCGAACGCCAAACCCGAGTTGTTTTCCCCGACAACGCCAAGGCCCGGAAAACAACAGACGTAAATCCAGAGTCCCGTAGCGACCAAGGTTTTCACTTGCCAACACCACGCCTCCCGTCAGCAACAACAGCAACACAATTTGCATGAATAGGGGAACGACCATCGGTAATGCATCTTGCAAGAAAAGCACTAGCAACCAAGGCAAGACACTGACGCCCACATACATCAACAGCATGAGCAGCCATCCGCCTGGCTGCACAGCAAACAGGCGCCACGCGGTGATGCACCAGCGAACACCCCGCCAGGCGGGCCACGCATTCCCGCGCGGAATCAGCGTCCCCTGAACAAACAGTGGCTCAATCTCATCCTGCAGACTGGCCGTGGGTGGCAGGTAGGGATTGCGAAGATGCTCTTTCATTTCGAAACCCTTTACTCGGACAGGAAGAAGGCCGCCAGAAAAACGACTCACCCGCGCGCATCACCCCAGCGCAGCGGGCAGCGGTCATCGCCCACGTAGACGGTGTGGCCGGTGCGGTCGACGTAGTAACGCGCCGACACGATCATCTCGGCAAAGGTCATGCTGGCGCCGATGCGGGTGTACTCGAAGAGCACGCTGCGCACCACCGTCGCGCCCTTGCGGATGTGGCTGCCATGGCCGATCCAGGTCGGGCCGATGATGGTGGCGCCTTCCTCGATTTTTACGGAAGAGCCGATGTAGACCGGGCCTTCAATGTTCACCTTGTCCCAGTCGATGTGGGTGTTCAGTCCGACGAACACGCCCGGGCGCACTTCCTTGCCGGGCATGTCCATCTGCGCCACTTCGCCGCGCAGCACGCGTTGCAGCACGGTCCAGTAGTCGGTAACGCGACCGATGTCGATCCAGTTGAAGAAGCGGTTCTGGGCGAAGAAGGGCTTGCCCTGTGCCACCAGCGCGGGGAACAGTTCGCTGCCGATGTCATACACCTTGCCGGAGGGCACCATGTCCATCACGGCCGGTTCGAAGATGTAGATGCCGGTCGAGGCCAGCGTGCTTTTGGCTTCTTCGGGCGCAGGTTTTTCCTGGAAGGAGATGATCCGGCCGTCTTCGTCCGACACGACGATGCCGTAGTTCTTCACTTCGGACAGCGGCACGTCCAGCGTCACCACGCTGGCAATCGCCCCCTTGGCCTTGTGCTCGGCCACGGCGGCGGTGATATCCAGATCGATGATCGCGTCACCACACAGCACCAGCGTCGTTTCGTCGAAGAAGCCGGAGTTGTCTTGGATGTGCTTCATGCCACCGGCCGAGCCAATCGGGCGCGGCACGATGTCGCCGTGCTCGTAGGCCCCCTCGTACGAATAGCCGATCTCCACGCCCCAGCGGTGACCGTCACCGAAGTACTCCTCGATCTTGCGGTGCATGAAGGCCACGTTGATCATGATTTCGCGCACGCCATGGCGCGCGAGGTGCTCAATGATGTATTCGAGCACCGGCTTGCCGAGGATGGGAATCATCGGTTTTGGGATGTCCTTGGTCAGCGGACGCACGCGGGTGCCCTGCCCTGCCGCCAGAATCATTGCCTTTGCCATCGTTTTTCCTCCGTCTTCTGCTTTTGGGTGTCAGTGCGGCCAGCATCCTGAAGAGCCGCACCCCGCCTTGTTCTTCAGCCGGCATGCCGCAAAAGGCATGCCGGACAACACGCTACAGCCAGGATGCCTGAAGAAGCACGCCACAAGCGGCTCTTCAGCCGGCTAAATCCGTCTTATGCTCCACCAGATAATCAGTGATCCGCACGTAATCCTGCACGCTCAATGTTTCACCCCGCGCCTGCGGATTGATGCCCAGCGCGGCAAAGTCCGCGTCGCTCACATGGTCGCGCAAGGTATTGCGCAAAGTCTTGCGGCGCTGACCGAAGGCGGCCGTCACGATCTTGCCAAGGAGCCCTTCATCGCGGCAGCTGCATTCGCTGGCCGGCCGGGGTTGCATGTAAACGATCGCCGAAGTCACCTTGGGCGCCGGCTTGAATGCGGTGGGCGGCACATCGAACAGGCTGGCCATGTTGAAACGGTACTGCAACATCACCGAGAGCCGGCCATAGGCTTCCGAATCCGGCTCGGCCACCATGCGGTCGACCACTTCCTTCTGCAGCATGAAAGTCATGTCGCGCACGCGCTCGGCGTAGCTGGCGAAATGAAACAGCAGCGGCGTGGAGATGTTGTAGGGCAGATTGCCGACCACGCGCAGCGGCGCCGGAAGCGTGCCGAAATCGAATTTCAGCGCGTCGCCTTCGTGAATGGTGATCTGCGCCGGCGACCAGGTCTGCTTGAGCTTGGCAATCAGGTCGCGGTCGATTTCCACCACATGCAGGTGCCCGCAGGCCGCCTGCAGCGGCACGGTGATGGCACCCAGACCGGGACCGATCTCGACAATCGCCTCGCCCGGCTTGGGCGCAATGGCATCGATGATCTGGCGGATGATGCCGGCATCGGAGAGAAAGTTCTGCCCGAAACGTTTGCGGGCGATATGACCTTGAGGCATGCATTGGCGCGTGCAGTTATTGGCTGCGCGCGGCGATCTTTTCCTTGATTTTCGGGATGGCGGCAAAACCGGCCTGCTCGCCGCGCAGAATGGCCTCGTGGCGCTGCTGGAAATTCGCGGCAGGCAGACCATTGGTGTCGGGATGAATCACGATGTCGGCGTCGCGCAACTCGAACGCGCCGATGGTCGTGCCCATGATCGCGATGGTGTCGAGCATCAGATCGACGCTGCCCTGATTGCGCTTGCCGGAGGGGCGCCCGGAGATATCGACGGCAATCACGATATCGGCTCCGAGCTGGCGGGCGGCGCGCACCGGGATCGGGCTGGTCAGCCCGCCATCCACGTACTCACGCCCCCGGATCAGTACCGGCGAAAACACCGCGGGAATCGATGACGAGGCACGCACCGCGGTGCCGACATTGCCTGCCGTGAACACGGCGGGCTGGCCATCGGCCAGATCAGTCGCCACCACCGCGAACTTGCGCTTGAGCCCTTCGATGGGTTTGCCCGCCACTTGCTGATTGATGAATTTCTCCAGTGCCTCGCCCTTGACGAAACCACGCTCGAAAATGGCCCAGTCGGTCAGCGCACTTTCATCGAGCTGGAAAGCCTGTTTCTGCAAGGCAAAGGCATCGTTGCCCGCCGCGTACAGGGCGCCCACCACGCTGCCGGCGCTGGTGCCCACGATGATGTCCGGCACGATGCCGTTGGTTTCCAGCGCCTTGATCACCCCGATGTGGGCAAACCCGCGTGCCGCACCGCCCCCCAGCGCCAGCGCAATTTTCGGTCGAGGTTTCTGCACGACCGGCTGAACAAGCACCGGGACTGGTTTGACGGGTTCAGGCTCGGGTTTGCTGCCGGAAAAGAAGCAGCCGGCGAGGCATAGCGGGATCAGCAGGACAAGGGAGCGAAAGATTGGCATGGAAAAAGGTCAGGCTTGTGGCGCAGAGCCACTCAGCATGTTGAGAGCACATTCAATAGCGGCATGCAGACTGCCCGGATCGGCTTTGCCCGACCCGGCCAGATCCAGCGCCGTGCCATGATCGACCGAAGTACGGATGATCGGCAGACCGAGTGTGACGTTGATGCCGCCACCGAAAGTGGCAAACTTCAGTACCGGCAAGCCCTGATCGTGATACATCGCCAGCACCGCGTCACCTCGGACCAGCTGGTGCGGCGTAAACAGGGTGTCGGCCGGCAAGGGACCGATCAGTTGCATGCCTTCGGCACGCAATCTGGCCAGCACCGGTTCGATTACGTCGATCTCTTCGCGCCCCATGTGCCCGCCCTCACCCGCATGCGGATTCAGCCCCGCCACGAGAATGCGCGGTGCCGGCAATCCGAATTTGTCGCGCAGGTCTGTGTGCAGGATGCGCAGCACGGCTTCCAGTTCGTCGGCGATGATAGCCGCAGGCAGGTCCTTGAGCGCCAGATGGGTCGTCGCCAGAGCCACGCGCAACCAGCGTTGTGGCTGACCATATTCGCCCGCCAGCATCATCACCACGCGCGGGGTGGCTGTGCGCTCGGCCAGATATTCAGTGTGGCCGGTAAAGGGAATTCCGGCCTCGTTGATGATGCTCTTCTGCACCGGCGCCGTGATCATCGCCGCAAACTCACCCCGCATGCAGCCATCAATGGCGACATCCAGGGTGCTCAATACATAGGGCGCATTCGTCGCATCCAGCCGGCCAGCTTGCGCGGGAGCACCAAGCGGTACATGCCAGACCTCCAGCGAGCCGGGTGGAGGTACGGCATCGGCACGGTAGTCGACCAGCGTCACGGCTTCGCCGATCAGCCGGGCACGTTGTGCCAGCAGTTCGCGATCGCCGATCAGCACCAGCCGCGCCGGCCACGGCTTGCGTGCCAGCATGGCACACAGCTCGGGGCCAATCCCGGCGGGCTCGCCAGAAGTGATAGCCAGGACAGGCAACATGGACGCGGGTCTTCAGGCAGGTGGCAACTTATTCGGGCTTGATTTCCACCCAGGCGGCGTCGCGCAGCTGGCGCAGCCAGTCCTCGAAGGCTTCATCGATCTTGCGTTCGCGCAGTGCTTGGCGAGCTTCCATCTTGCGACGGTCCGCCGTGACATCGACTTTCTTGCGCTCCAGCACCTGGATGATGTGCCAGCCAAAGGGAGACTCGATGGCCGCACTGATTTCGCCCGGCTTGAGTGCATTCATCGCACGCTCGAATTCCGGCACTGTGTCTCCAGGCGACAACCAGCCCAGATCGCCACCCTTGGCCGCCGTGATGTCGGAAGAATGAACCCGGGCCATCTCGGCAAAGTCCGCTGCGCCGCCGCGAATGCGGATGGCGATGTCATCGAGGCGCTGCCGCGCCTTGTCGGCGGAGCCGGCAGCATCTCCGCGAACCAGGATGTGGCGCGCCCGCGTCTGCTCGACCTCAACCTTGCTCTCAGCGGCATCACGCAAATCCATCAGCTTGAAAACATGCAGACCCGCAGCACTGCGCAGGGTCTTGCTGACCTCGCCCTTGCGCATGCCCGGCAAGAGTTCAGCGAAAATCGCGGGGACACGCTCCAGCGGGCGCCAATCAAGCGAGCCCCCCTGCATGGCATCCTGCGCCGCAGAATAAGAAGCGGCCAATTTGGCGAAGTCCTCGCCCTGACGGATCTGCCGCTGCAGTTCTTCGGCACGCAGGCTGAGTGCATTCAGCTGATCCGGCGTGGCGCCTTCGGGCGCCCGCAACAGGATATGGGAAACCAGATATTCACGCGCCTTGGGAGCCGTGGCGCCGGCGGCCAGCAAGGCATCCACCTCTCCCGGGCTGATCGTGATGCGGGCGTCGACTTCGCGTTCACGCAGTCGTGACATCAGGATTTCATTGCGGACATTGTCGCGGAACTGGTTCCAGACAATTCCCTCCTGCGCCAGAGCCTTGGGCATATCGGCCACCGCCAGCTTGTTCTGCTCGGCAATGCGTTGAATGGTGCGGTCCAGCGTCGCATCATCCACACTGAGTCCCCGCTGCTTTGCAGCCTGCAGTTGCACGCGTTCAATCACCATGCGGTCAAGCACCTGCCCCCGCAGCTGGCTGGCGGAGGGCTTCGGAGTGCCTTGCGCGGCCAGCAGACGCTCGGCCTGTGCGATCCGGGTATTGAGTTCGGACGCGGTAATGACCTCATCGTTGACCACCGCAACAACGCGATCCAGTTCGGCGGCATGCACGCACACCGGCAGGAGCAGGATGGCCAGCAGGCTACGGGTCAGACTCTTCATCATGGTTGCAACAGACATGGTTTGTGAATTTACGGTAGGTAATCAGGGCTGGGTGCTATCGCCGAACATCGGATCGCCCACGCCAGGCTCATTGATCTTGCCATATCCGCTCACGCTGCGCTTGAGCAGATTGACCGGATTGGAGCCCAGCGAAGCAAGGCCATTGAATTCAAGCTGCAGGAAGAAGGAATTGTTGCGCGTCTGGCCGGAGGTCTGGGCAGTGGTACGCATTGTCTGCCACACCCCGCGCAGCACCCAGCAGTCGCCTTTGTATTCGAGCCCTGCAATCGCTTCGGTCAAGCTGTGGTCCCGCAGGTTCAGGTTGTAGCGACCCACACCATACCAGCCGCCCCACAGGGGCCATTGTGCCGAGAAATCCAGGTCCCGGAACTGGTCACGCTGGTAGCGATAACTGACCGAGGCGACCTTGGAAAAATCGGGCTGGTAACGCAAGCCGGTCGTCGCACGCTGCCACAAGCCGGTGCGATGGTCGTACTGCAGGGCATTGTCAACCCACAGGTCGCGATGCACCCGTCCCGACGCTGCACCCAGAATGTTGGCGACCCGCCCGGTACGCTGGGTTTCGCCCGGCATGGTCACGCGCTGATCTTCAAAGTAGTAACGCTGCGCCAGGGCCAGACGCAACCATTCTTCGCCGGATGCGCTTTCGATCATGCGCGACTGCAAACCCGCGGTCATCTGATGGGAGTCCGCAATGCGATCCTGTCCGACGTAGCGGTTTTCGGAAAAAATCTGGGCGAAATTGAAATCCGCCACGCCAGAGTCGAAAACCGGAATCTCGCTCTGGTCACGGTAGGTGGACTTCACGAAGTAGAGACGCGGCTCCAGCGTCTGGATCTGTGCCTTGCCGCCAGAGCTGGTCTCGCGCTCAAAGATCACGCCGGAATCGAGTGACACAATCGGCACACTGCGGCCGAAATTCGACTCGCCCTCAGTCGAACTGCGTCGGTTGATGTTGTAGCGCGACAGATGCACCCCGACCTTGGGCGTAAGGAAGAAGGCCGAACTCTGCATCGGGTAGGAAACCTGCGGATACAGCGTGGTGCGCCGCCCCTCGTCCAGAGTAGGGTGCGCAAAGTCCGTGTACTCCATCGGCATGCTCAACGCCAGGCCGTGGAAATCCGACTGCTTCGCCAGAGCCGTGATCTGCGGCATGCGGTTATACGGAGCATCGCCAGTCAGCACCTGATAGCGCTGCGCAAGAACGCCCGCAGAGAGCCAGGTTCCGCTGTTGTAGTTCAGATTGGCCTGCTGGTTGAGCGTCGACTGCGAGGTCGAGGTGATCTTCGAACTGAGATCCGAGAAATAGGTCTTGTCGGTCACCTGGGTGGCATCCACCGAGCCGCTCAGGCCATAGCCGAAATTCTGGTTATGCTTCCACGAGTACAGGGCTCGTGAATCCTTTGTGACCTTGTCTTCGCTCAGATACTCGCCACGGAGACTGCCACTTTCCATGGGGGTCAGGTAACGCGCCTCGCCGCCAACCTGCATCCCGCGCCGGCTCATCCAGCGCGGGGCCAGCGTCGCATCATAGTTCGGAGCGATATTGAAGTAATACGGCACGGTGGCATCAAAGCCGGTGCTGTTGGTCGCACCGATGGTGGGCGGCAGAAAGCCCGACTGGCGCCCGCCATTGAGCGGAAACTCGGCCCACGGCATGTAGACCACCGGCACCCCCTTGAATACCAGGGTACTGTGGGTCGCCTCGCCTTTGTCGCGGTCAAAATCCAGCTCCAGATCACTCATGCGCAGATACCAGGAAGGGTCCGGTATCGGGCAGGTGGTATAGGTCGAATTCTTCAGGCGGTAATGGTTTTCGCCTTCGAGCTTGAGCACATCTGCATGGCCCGAGCCAGACACCATTTGCGTCATCGGCGCCACCGGTCGACGGGTACTGGACCATGCATCGCCGCTCAGCTGGCGCTCGCGCTGCAGTTGATAGCTGGGCGTGTCGAATTCGCCGAACCAGGTATCCAGGTTCATCTGGGCCCGGGGCCCTTCAATGGAGTCCGCCCCCCGCACCAGCTTCACATTGCCCTGAGCCTGGATTTCGTTGGAGACCTGATCGTAGTAAAGACGATCACTGGTCAGCACCGTGTCACCGCGCTCCAGACGCACATTGTTCACCGCGGTCATGTCGACCTGGTCGCGTCCGTCGATGCGTCCGGCCTCCACTGTCGTAACACGCGGATCGCGCGGCGGCGCCTTGCCACCTACCGAAGGAACCACCACCAGCGCCTTGTTGCCCGTCACCGCGACACCGGGCTTGCTGGCAGCAGGCTTGCTGACGGCCGGCGGCGCAGCGGCAGGCGTGCTTTGGTCAGCCTTGGGTTCGCCCAGCAGGCGAGCATCGACCTGCAGCGAAGACTGGGCCAGCAAAGTACCAGGCAATGCCGCCAGCACGGCCAGGACAAGCAGTCGCGGGCGGGCGGGATAAGCGTGACGCAGGGGGCGGATTCGGTTCATGAGAGCCTTGCTGAACAGATCAAGGAACGGCAACGCCGTGGCGCCAGCCGGGTTTGGTAAGATTGCCGGGCATTTTACATGAGCGCAGCACTACAACCGGAGCATGTCTTGGAACGTCAGCAACTAATTCACACCTGGCTGGAAAAAATCCTGCCCGACAGCCCTTTTACGCTCGCTCCGGCCTCGGCCGACGCCAGTTTCCGCTGTTATTTCCGTGCCAGCTTCGCCGACGGCAGCACCCGCATCGTGATGGATGCCCCGCCGAGTCACGAAGACTGCCGCCCCTACCTGCATGTGGCCGAGCTTTTTCACGCCGCCGGTGCGCATGTGCCAGAAGTCTTTGCGCATGATCTCGAACAAGGCTTCCTGCTCCTCTCCGACCTGGGCAGCACGACTTACCTCGCCGCCCTGACCCCCGACAACGCCAACGATCTGTATGCCGATGCGCTGGGCGCCCTGGCCGCGATCCAGCAAGCCAGCCGTCCCGGCCAGTTGCCCGAATACGACCGGGCGCTGCTGCTGCGCGAGATGATGCTCTTCCCCGAGTGGTACGTGGCGCGCCACAAAGGCGTCACACTGACGGACGCGGAGATGGCCGAACTGCTGTCCGTCTTCGAATCCATCATGGCAGTGAATCTCGCCGAACCACAGGTTTTCGTGCATCGCGACTACCACTGCCGCAACCTGATGCTCAGCCATCCGAACCCCGGCGTGCTGGATTTCCAGGATGCCGTATATGGCCCGATCACCTACGACCTTGCCTCGCTGTTCAAGGATGCCTACATCCACTGGGAAGAAGAGCAGACGCTGGACTGGCTCGTACGCTACTGGGAAATCGGTCGCCAGATCGGCCTGCCGGTGCGCGCCGACTTCAACGATTTCCACCGCGACTACGAATTCATGGGCGCCCAGCGCCACATCAAGGTGCTCGGCATTTTTGCCCGCCTGTACCATCGCGATGGCAAGGACGGCTACCTGAAAGACATGCCGCTGGTCATGCACTATCTGCGCAGCGCCTGCGCACGCTACGGCGAATTGCGCCCGCTGCTGCGTCTGCTCGACCGCCTGGAGCCGGAAGGAGTGCAGATTGGTTACACCTTCTGAGGAACGTCTCGTCGACACCGCGCAGCTGGAAACAGTGCTGGCAGCGTTTGCCCGCGCGCGCGACTGGGACCGCTTTCACAACCCGCGCAACCTGCTCCTGGCACTGACCGGAGAAGTGGGCGAGCTGGCCGAAATTTTTCAATGGAAAACCGACGCCGAAGCGGAAACCATCATGACTACCGACGAGGCCGAACACGTCCGCCAGGAGGTCGCCGACGTATTTCTCTACCTGATGCGCCTGGCCATGGTGCTCGGGATCGATCTGGATGCCGCCGTGCGCAACAAGATCGACATGAACGCGCGCAAGTACCCGGCGGCAGAATAGCTGAAAGCCCAGCAACACCCATCTGAAGACCCGCTTCCGGCAAGGATCTTCAGCCTCCCTGCCCGGGCAGCCTTTCTGGAAGCCGATCAACAGCACGGCTTGCTGAAGGCCCTTTCCAGAAGCGGCTCTCAGACAAGGTTCGCGCACGCCTGAGGTGATCAGGCGGCAAATCCACCATCCCGCCACGCGCCGCCCCCAAAGGCGGCGCAATGGCTTTTCTGTTAAGGTGCGCCCACCTTTCAACGCCTCGCCGCCGCGTGTGCCATGACCCAGAAAAAGAGCTTTCCGCCCGTCAAATCCGGCCTGCATCCGCGCAATCTGCACCGCGAGCGTTATGACTTCCCTGCCCTCATCGCCGCACACCCCGCGTTGTCGGCCTTCGTGCACACCAATCCGCACGGCGATGCCTCGGTCGACTTCGCCAACCCGGCGGCCGTGAAGGCGCTCAATGCCGCGCTGCTCGCGCACTTTTACGGTATTCAGAACTGGGACATCCCGCCCGGCTACCTGTGCCCGCCGATTCCCGGACGTGCCGACTACCTGCACCAGCTCGCCGATCTGCTCGCCATCTGCAATCGCGGAAACATCCCGCGTGGCCCGCACGTGCGCGGGCTGGACGTGGGCTGCGGCGCCAACGCCATCTACCCGATGCTCGGCCACACGCTCTACGACTGGTCTTTCGTCGGCACCGAGATCGACCCGGTGGCGCTGAAGAATGCCGAGAAGATCTTTGCGAGCAACGCCAATCTCACCAGCGCGCTCGAAATGCGCCTGCAAGAGCACCCCGACGACATCCTCGCCGGCGCCATCAATTCCAACGAGTATTTTGAATTCACCCTGTGCAACCCGCCTTTCCACGCCTCGGCCGAAGAGGCCGCCGCCGGCAGCCAGCGCAAGCTGCGCAATATCGGCAAGGAAGTCACCGCCAAGCCGCGGCTGAACTTTGAAGGCTTGAGCCACGAACTGTGGTGCGAAGGCGGCGAGCGCGAATTCATCCGCCACATGATCAGCCAGAGCCGGCCGCTGGCCGACAATATCCTGTGGTTTTCCACGCTCGTCTCGAAGCAGGACAACCTGCCCCAGATCTACGCCCAGATCGAACGCATCGGCGCACGCAACATGCGCACGCTCGACATGGCCCAGGGCCAGAAAATCAGCCGCGCTGTCGCCTGGAGTTTTTACCGTACGGCAGACATGGAGAAGTGGGCACGCAGCCGCTGGAAGGCCTGATGTCGCGCAGTCGGGCTTTCAGCCGAAAGCGCTCATTGGCAGAACGCATCCAGAGCCGCGCCCATCGTCACGCTCGAAAGTCATGATGGACTGCCTGCCGCCTCCGGTCTGCCCTGCGCAAGCGCATGAGACCTTTTGCGGCCCCGATCACTCAGTCCGCGCTTGTTCAGAGGACGGCGTAATGGCGGAATACTCCCCAAAGCCATCCGGCCAAGGCGTAAGGATATCGAAGCCGCTGCGGGTAACCGCCACCATGTGCTCCCACTGCGCGGAAAGCGAACGATCCTTGGTAACGACAGTCCAGCCATCCACGAGATGCGCTATTGCAGCCCGCCCCGCATTGATCATGGGCTCAATGGTGAACAGCATGCCCGCCTCAAGCCTCAAGCCCGTGCCCGGCCTTCCGTAGTGAGGGACATGAAGCTCGTCGTGATAGACCGTTCCGATCCCGTGACCACCGTACTCGCGAACAACACTGAAGCCTTCTCGATGGGCAACGGTCTGGATGGCGTGACCAACATCCCCAAGCGTGGCGCCAGGCCGGACTTGCTCAATGCCCGCGCGCATGGCCTCGTATGTCGTGCGCACCAGTCGTTTCGCCAGGGCATCCGGCTCTCCGACAAAGTACATGCGACTTGTATCGCCGAACCAGCCGTCTTTGATGACCGCGACATCGATGTTGAGAATATCTCCGCTCTTCAATTTCCTTGCGGAGGGGATTCCATGACAGACAACATGATTGACCGAGGCGCAGATGGTTTTTGGATAACCGTGATAGCCGACGTTTGCCGGAATCGCCCGCTGCACATTGACGATGTAGTCATGGCATAGCTGGTCCAGTTCGTCGGTCGTAACCCCGGGTTTCACATGACCGGCAATCATCTGCAGGACATCGGCAGCCAACATGCCGGCATGCCTGGCCATGGCCAGTTCAGCCCCGGATCTTATGGGCACCCGTCTGGCGTTGGTCATGCAGCACTCTCCGATAAAGCCGCCGTGACACTCACCGCGTCCGTGAGTTGGCGCTCGGTCTGGATGAGCAACTGGCAGATTTCTCCGTACCGAAGGTTCGGATTCAGCTCCGACAGCATGCCAACGCGAAGCCAGTGTTCTGCCTGGGCGTTGATCGAACGGCTCAGCGCCCCGCTGGCCAGACGCAGGTTTTCATGCATGTGTTCGGAGATTTTGACGATTCCCATAGCGCACCCTGAATATACACTTCATAGTCAGAGCATATACTACCAAGACGCATCAAAAATCACCACAGTCCTTCGCCTGCCGGAGACCTGCCCATTTCTCCCGAGCCCCTGCTTTCAGGCCGGAGCACGCAGCACAGACGCAAAAAAGCCGACCCCGAGAGGTCGGCTTTTCGCATCTGCCGGCGCAGATCAGGCAGCCAGCACGCCCTTGACGTAGGCGGTGATGGCTTCGTCCTGGCTGTTGGCGAAGAAGTACTCCTGGAACTTGTCGCCAGCGATGGCGGCCTTCACGAGGTCCTGATCGATTGCCTTCAGGGCGCTCACGATGTCCTTGGTGGTGGCAGCCTTCACATCCTTCAGGATGCCGCGGTTCTTGGCCATGATGGCAGCGCGCTCTTTCGGGTAGCCCAGACCACGCTCGCCGTCGAACAGCTTGCGGTACACGTCTTGCAGGTTCAGTTCAGCAGCCCAGCCGAAACCCTTGGCGTAGGGCATGGAGATGGCGTTGCCGTCGTTGATCTGGCCGAACAGGAAAGCGTCGGTCGGGTCGATCACCAGGCCGCAGAACACGCCCGGGAAGGAGTTCAGGGCCAGCATGGCGCCCATACCCGTGCCGCAGCCGGTGACGACGAAGTCAGCAGCCTTGGAGTTCAGCAGGATGGCGGCCAGGACACCGTTCATGACGTAGGTCAGCGAAGCCTTGTCTTCAGCCGAGTACATGCCGTAGTTGAAGACGGTGTGGCCCAGGGGCTCGGCAACGGTCTTCAGTGCGTTTTCGATAACACCGTTCTTGGCGGCCTGGCTGTTTTCGTTGATCAGTGCGATTTTCATGACTTGTTCCTTTTGAAAAAAGAGGGTGCTGCGAGATCTGGAAACTTCAATTTCTTGTTGCTGCAATTACCGCAAATTTGAGGCTGCCCGGACGACATGACAGCAGTTCGGGCCCAACTCAATAAAACCTGTCCCGAGGACCGGCTTTTTGTTTTCATCAGTGCCCGCGAGCCGGGCGTTGGCAGAAAACGTAGCGAGCGGGTTGCGATTGAGGCGAGAGACACTGCCGTATGCTTATACGGCGAGCATCACAGCCTCAAGCCCGGCCCGCGCAGTAGTTTTATGCCAGTGCCCCGTGACACTGTTTGTACTTCTTGCCTGAACCACACGGGCACGGATCGTTGCGCCCAACCCGCAAGCCGTTGTTCTCGAACGGCATCTGCTTCTTTTCGGTGGTTGCGGCGGCCGCCAGTGCCTCGTCGTAGTCGGCGTGCTGGTATTGCACGTTGTCGACACCCGGATGCACTTCGGCAGCTTCTTCGATCTGTTCTTCGGAGCGGATCTGCACGGTCATCAGCAAACGTACAACTTCCGTCCGCACGCGGTCCAGCAGCGCCTCGAAAAGCTCAAAAGCCTCGCGTTTGTATTCCTGCTTGGGATTCTTCTGCGCATAGCTGCGCAGATGCACGCCCTGACGCAGGTGATCCAGCGCAGAGAGATGCTCGCGCCAATGCTGATCCAGGCTGTTGAGCATCACGTTGCGCTCGAAACCAGCCCAGGCATCGTGGTTCACGTCCTTGACCTTGTCGGCATAGACCTGATCCGCCACTTCGAGAACCTTGATGAGCAGGTCTTCGTCGGAGAGCTTGCTGTCGTTTTTCGCCCACTCGGCGACGGGAACGTCCAGACCATACTCGGCCTTGAGCTCCTTCTCGAAACCGGCGAGGTCCCATTGCTCCTCAACCGACTCGGCCGGCACGTGAGTACGGAACAGCTCGGCAATCACACCCTGGCGCATCGCCGTGATGGTCTCGGCGATATCGGCCGTTTCGAGCAGTTCGTTGCGCTGATGATAGATGACCCGACGCTGGTCGTTGGCAACGTCGTCGTACTCAAGCAGTTGCTTGCGAATGTCGAAGTTGCGCTGCTCGACCTTGCGCTGGGCGGATTCAAGCGAACGATTGACCATGCCAGCCTCGATCGGCTCGCCTTCAGGCATCTTCAGGCGAACCATGATCGAGTTGAGACGATCACCGCCAAAGATCTTCATCAGCGGATCTTCCAGCGACAGATAGAAGCGCGAGGCGCCGGCATCCCCCTGACGGCCTGAACGACCGCGCAACTGGTTGTCGATGCGCCGCGACTCGTGACGCTCGGTACCGATGATCTTGAGACCGCCAGCGGCCAGCACCTGCTCGTGCAAACCTTGCCACTCGCTGCGCAGCGTTGCTGCCTTCGCGGCTTTTTCTTCGTCGGAAAGCGCTGCGTTTTCCCTGACCAGCGAGATCTGCTTGTCGACATTGCCGCCGAGCACGATGTCGGTACCACGACCGGCCATGTTGGTGGCGATGGTGATCACTCCGGGACGACCGGCCTCAGCCACGATCTCGGCTTCACGCGCATGCTGCTTGGCGTTGAGCACGTTGTGCGGGAGTTTCTCGGCGTCGAGCAGGCCGGACAGCAACTCGGAGGCTTCGATCGAGGTGGTGCCGACCAGTACGGGCTGACCACGCAGATGGCAATCCTTGATGTCGGCAATGATCGCGGCGTGCTTCTCGTGCGCAGTGCGGTACACCAGGTCGTTCATGTCCTTGCGGATCATCGGCTGATTGGTCGGAATGACCACGGTTTCCAGCCCATAGATGGAGTGGAATTCGTAGGCTTCCGTATCGGCCGTACCGGTCATGCCGGCAAGCTTGCCGTACATGCGGAAGAAATTCTGGAAGGTGATCGAGGCCAGGGTCTGGTTCTCGGAATTGATCTTCACACCTTCCTTGGCTTCCACGGCCTGATGCAGTCCGTCGGACCAGCGGCGCCCCACCATCAGGCGGCCGGTGAATTCATCAACGATGATGACTTCGCCGTTCTGCACCACGTACTGCTGATCCTTGTGGAACAGCGAATGGGCGCGCAGCGCGGCATACAGGTGATGGATCAGCAGGATGTTGGACGGCTCATAAAGGCTGGCACCTTCGGTGAGCAGGCCCAGGCGCACGAGGATTTCCTCGGCGTGATCGTAGCCCTGCTCGGTCAGCAGCACCTGATGCTGCTTGAGGTCGATGGTGTAGTCGCCCGGCACGATAACCGGATCGGTTTCGGTGCCTTCACCCTGCTGAACGGTCAGCAGCGGCGCGACGGCATTGATCTTCACGTACAGATCGGTGTGGTCTTCGGCCTGACCGGAGATGATCAGCGGCGTACGCGCTTCATCAATGAGGATCGAATCCACTTCATCGACGATGGCGAAATTCAGGCCGCGCTGGGCGCGCTGACCGATCTCGTACACCATGTTGTCGCGCAGATAGTCGAAACCGAACTCGTTGTTGGTACCGTAGGTGATGTCGCAGGCGTAGGCGGCAAGCTTCTCTTCCTGCGGCTGCTGGGAGTAGATCACGCCCACACTCATGCCGAGGAACTTGTAGATACGCCCCATCCAGTCGGCATCGCGACTAGCCAGGTAGTCATTCACGGTCACCACATGCACGCCCTTGCCGGACAGCGCATTCAGGTAAACCGGCAGGGTCGCGGTCAGGGTCTTGCCCTCACCTGTGCGCATTTCGGCAATCTTGCCGTTATGCAGCACCATACCGCCGACCATCTGCACATCGAAGTGGCGCATGCCATGCACACGCACACCCGCTTCGCGCACCACCGCGAAGGCTTCGGGCAACAGCGCGTCAAGCGCCTCGCCGTTTGCCAGTCGCGCCTTGAATTCATCCGTCTTGCCACGCAGTTGCTCATCGCTCAGAGCCTGAATCTGCGGCTCCAAGGCATTGATGGCACGCACTTTCTGCATGTATTGGCGAACCAGCCGATCATTGCGGCTACCGAACACTTTTTTGAGCAGGCCTTGGATCATTTTGAATTAATTGAGGAAACGCGGCAAAACGGGCATTCTAACACGCCGCCCAAACACGCCTGACGGGGAATTCCGAAAGGCAAGCTCTCTTCGTTGCTTGCTTGCGACAGCGCAAACCGGCAAACCTGAACTTTCTTCATGTTGGGCCACACACCATGGCAACAAGCCCCATCAACAAATTTTTCATCAAGTCAGACGTTCTTTCCCGCCTGCAGGATCACGCCAACCACCTGATCCGCCTGCAGCGCAAGCTCGACGCAGCCCTGCCGGCCGCCTCGCGTGGCGCGGCACAGGTGGCCAACCTGCAGGACGGCGAACTGATCCTGCACGTCACCTCGCCGGTGATGGCCACCCGCCTCAAGCTCGGACTGGAAAGCCTCAAGGACAGCCTGCAGGCGGCCGGCGAGCCGGTCCGCAGCATCACGGTCAAGGTCCGGGTCAGCCCGTTCCAGGGCACCGGCCGGGAGGAAGAGGCCGAAGTTCGCCCGATCGGGGCCGGTGGGCGCGAAGCCCTGCAACATCTGGCCGAGGAGCTGAAACCGGATGATCCGCTAGCCAGGGCGCTGAAGCGCATGGTGGAGCGGAGCGCGAAGGAATAGCTCGGAGGCGCCGGAAAGAATGGCCGGAGACCCGCCTCTGCAAAGGATTTCCGGCACGCACTCCTGAAAACGCGCACCAGTAAAGGCGCTCCAGCACACCGACCCGAAGAAGGCCATCAACCGCGGCTCTCCGGGCATGTCTTGGAAATCGACGCTCAGATGATCGGCGCGATCAGCCGTTCGAGGATGAACAGGGCCATGAAGATCAGGGCCACGACCACGCCATAACGAAACAGGCTCCAGGCCCAGCGAAAGTAATGCGGCTGCCGCGACAGCATCCCCAGCCCGACGCATACCGCAATGGCCAGCAGCAGAAACAGGCCGAGCGCACGCAGGATGAACATCAGGCAAAGGCCATCTGGGTCGCCAGCTGGCCGCGCAAGGTTTCGGGAACGGCCTGATCGTCTTCGAAGCTGACGATCTCCCAGGCATCCTTGTCCTCCAGCAGCACGCGCAGGATCTGGTTGTTCAGCGCATGACCGGCCTTGTTGGCGACGTAATGCGCGAGCAACGGGTGGCCGCACAGGTAGAGATCGCCAATGGCATCGAGCACCTTGTGCTTCACGAATTCATCACCGTAACGCAAGCCGTCGGGATTGAGCACGCGGTATTCATCGAGCACGATTGCATTATCAAGACTGCCGCCCTGCGCCAGCCCCATGCCGATCAGCACTTCCAGATCCTGCACGAAACCGAAGGTACGGGCTCGCGCAACATCGCGCGAGTAACTCTGGCTGGCAAAGTCGATGGTCACATCCGTCGCCGTGTTGTCGATAGCCGGATGATTGAAGCGAATCGCAAAGCTCAGCTTGAAGCCATCGTAAGGCAGCAAGCGCACCGACTTATCGCCCTCCACATACTCGACGGCCTTCTTGACACGCAGGAAGCGCTTGGGCGCATTCTGCAACTCGAAACCCACCGATTGCAGCAGAAACACGAAGGGAGCGGCGCTGCCATCAAGAATCGGGATCTCCGGCGCGTCGACATCGACATAGCAGTTGTCCACGCCCAGCCCGGCCAGCGCGGACATCAGGTGCTCCACGGTGCCGATCTTGGCAGTCCCCTTCTGCAACCCTGAACACATGCGCGTGTCGACCACGGCATACGGATCGGCCGGCATATCAACCGGCGGATCGAGATCCACGCGGCGGAACACGATGCCGGTATCCGGCGCGGCCGGGCGCAGGGTCATTTCCACGCGCTTGCCGCCATGCAGCCCGACGCCGGTCGCCTTCACCACAGCCTTGAGGGTTCTTTGCCTGATCACGGTCGATATCCTGTTGTTCGCATGACTGAATTTGCGTCGATTCTAACATTGCGATGCGGACTGCCGGGCAGACGGACAGGGCATTGCACCCCTTTGGCTACCTATAATCAGAATAGTCTGACTCTCTCGCCCGATCATGGCCAACCAAGCTGTCCGCCCCGCTGCCGTCGCCGGTCTGTTCTATCCGGCGGATCCGCGCACGCTTGCTGCCCAGGTGCAATCACAACTGAGCCAGGCGGAGCATCCGGCAAGCCTGACGCCCCCCAAGGCATTGATCGTGCCGCATGCCGGTTACATCTACTCCGGCCCTGTCGCCGCCAGCGCCTACGCCCTGCTTGAGCCGCTGCGCGACAAGATCCGCCGCGTCATCCTGCTGGGGCCCAGCCATCATGTCGCCTTCGCCGGCATGGCCTTGCCTGGATGTTCAGCTTTCGCCACCCCGCTCGGCGAAGTCGAGATCGACAGCGAAGCGGTCTTCGCCATCGCTCAGCGCCCGGGGGTGACTTTCGACGACCGGGCGCATGCACAGGAGCATGCGCTGGAAGTGCAACTGCCCTTCCTGCAAACCGTCCTCGAACATTTCCGCATCCTGCCGCTGACCCTAGGCATGATCGAGCCTCACGCGGTGGCCGACCTGCTCGACACCCTGTGGGGTGGGCCGGAAACCCTGATTCTGGTGAGCTCCGACCTGTCGCATTACAACACCTACGCCGTCGCCCAGCGCGACGACCGCAGCAGCGCCGAACAGATACTGGCCCTAGCGCCACTCAATCACGAGCATGCCTGCGGTGCCTGCGGCATCAACGCCCTGTTGCTGGCGGCACGCCGCCATGAACTGACCCCGCAACTGCTGGATCTGCGCAATTCCGGCGACACGGCCGGTGACCGTTCGCGTGTCGTGGGCTACGCCGCCATGAGCTTCACCCCTGCGCAACGCAGTACGCACTGACGCTCCTGGAGGAAAACATGCCGGACCGACCTGCCGGGCCGAATCCTGAACACGACGCCGAGCTTGGCGCGACACTCCTCGCCCAGGCCCGCGCCGCAATAGCCACGCGGCTCGGCTTGCAGGCCCCGGACGTGCCGGATCATCCAGCCCTGCATGCTCCCGGCGCCAGCTTCGTCACCCTGACCCGGCACGGCCAGCTGCGCGGCTGCATCGGCCATCTTGAGCCCGTGCAGGCACTCGGCCCGGATGTGCGCGAAAACGCGCTGGCCGCAGCGTTCCGCGACCCGCGGTTTGCGCCACTGAGCACGGCCGAATGGCCCGGCATCGCAGTTGAAGTTTCGGTGCTCGGCCCTGCCACCTTCACTCACTGCCCGACCGAAGAAGACTGCCTGCGTCAGGTCGTACCCTTTGAAGATGGCGTCATCCTGACCAGCGGTTCATGCTGCGCCACCTTTCTGCCGCAAGTCTGGGAACAGCTCCCCGAGCCACAGGAATTCATCGCCCATCTGCTGCAGAAGGCCGGCCTGCCCGTCGCCCTGTGGCCTTCGGACATGCAGCTCGGGCGCTACCGGGTCAAAAAATTCAAGGAAGCATGATGAATCACCCTGCGCGCTGGTGGCACACGCTTGAAGACGGCCGCATCCAGTGCGATCTGTGCCCGCGTGACTGCCATCTGCACGCAGGCCAGCGCGGCGCCTGCTTCGTCCGCGAACGCGTCGGCGAAGCCATGATCCTGAACACTTATGGCCGCAGTTCCGGCTTCTGCATCGATCCCGTCGAGAAAAAACCCCTGAACCACTTCTACCCCGGCAGTTCGATCCTTTCCTTCGGCACGGCCGGCTGCAATCTGGCCTGCAAGTTCTGCCAGAACTGGGACATCTCGAAGTCCCGCGACATGGACCGCCTGATGGACAATGCCTCGCCACTGACCATCGCGCGGGCAGCACGCAGCATCGGAGCCACCTCGGTGGCATTCACCTACAACGACCCGGTGATCTTCGCCGAATACGCCATCGATATCGCCACGGAATGCCATGTGGAGGGCATCAAGACCGTCGCTGTCACCGCAGGCTACATCCACCCGGAACCCCGCCGCGAATTCTTCGCCGTGATGGATGCGGCGAACGTCGACCTCAAAGGCTTCAGCGACGACTTCTACGTCAGGTTCTGCGGCGCACACCTCGCCCCGGTGCTGGATACGCTGGTCTGGCTGAAGCATGCAAGTCAGACCTGGCTGGAAATCACCACCCTGCTGATCCCCGGCGCCAATGACAGCGATGCCGAAATTGCCGCGCTCAGTCAGTGGATTGGTCGCGAGCTCGGGGCGGACGTACCCCTGCATTTCACGGCCTTTCACCCCGACTACAAGCTCACCGACCGACCGCCCACGACGCTGGCCAGCATCCAGCACGCCCGCCATATTGCGCGCAGCGAGGGGCTTCAGCACGTTTACACGGGCAACGTGCACGACCCGGCCGGTGCCATCACCCATTGCGCGGATTGTGGTACGGCCTTGATTGCGCGCGATGGCTATGCAATCCTCAACTACCGGCTCACCCCTGATGGTCATTGCCCCGATTGTGGCGCCCCGCTGAGGGGGCACTTTGCGACGCAGGCCGGCAAGTTCGGCAACCGCCGCATTCCGATCCAGCTCGCCCCGCAAACATGAAACCGCTGCAACTGCGCCATACCGACATCCGCATCCAGGCCGAACGTGCCTGGCTTGATGCCCTGCTCTCCTTCGCTCCGGACGTGCGCGGTCTGATCATCTGTGCCGCGCCTTACATCGGCCATCTGCGCGACTCGCGCGACAACTACGCCGCCGGCATCCTGCGGGACGCCGGCTATGGCACGCTGATCGTGAGCATGCTCACACCCTACGAAGAAAGCCGCGACCCCGACGTACGCTACGACGTGGCACTGCTCGGCAACCGTCTGCAGGCGCTGCTCACCTGGATCGACCAGCAGCCATACCTGGCCGGGCTGCCGCTGGGGCTGCTGACCACCGGCACAGTTGCCGCCGCCGGCATCCGCCAATTGGTGCGCGAACCTGAGCGTGTCGGTGCCCTGGTCAGCCGTGCCGGCCGTGCCGATCTGGCCGGCGCCGAGCCTTTGCGCCAGCTGACGGTCCCCATCCTGATGCAGGTGCCCGGCGAGGCGCGTGAGCTGAGCAAGCCCAGCCTGCAAGCCTACAGCCTGCTCCGCGCCACCAAGCAATGGCACGAAATCAGCAACGCCAGCCTCAGCTTCATCGAGCCCGGCGTGCTTGAGGCCATCACCCGCGAAGCTTGTGAGTGGTTTGCGCTGCACCTGCCCGTCCGCAATCTCCCGCCGCCTGAAGGCCCCCCGCCTGCCTGAAAACCTGCCGCACCCTGTCCGCAAGGTCAGAGCTGACCTAGGCTGAAACAGGTGTTGTGCGGGGGGTCGGCATGATCTCCACGGTTTCGTCGTCAATGACCATCGGTTCGCTCTACGCGTCTGGCTCCGGGCGGGGAGATGCACGCGCCAGCGATGCCGCCGGATCAGACAAAAGCCAGGCCTCATCGGCCGAGAAAACCGCCTCACAGCAGAAAGCCGACGAACGCACGATTGCCGAACTGGCGGCCACGGACCGCAAGGTTCACGCTCACGAAGCCGCCCACCTCGCTGCAGCCCAGGGACTGGCCATCAGCGGCGCAAGCTTCAGCTACACCACCGGCCCGGATGGCAAACGCTACGCCGTAGGTGGCGAGGTCAACATTGACACCAGCGAAGCCAAGACCCCTGCCGAGACCATCATCAAGGCTGGCCACATCCGTCGCGCCGCGATGGCCCCGGTCGATCCTTCCGCCCAGGACCGCTCGGTTGCCGCCATGGCCGACCGCATGGCCGCCAATGCCCGCCTGGAACTGAACCGCGAACAGGCCGCCAGCTACACCCGCAGCAACACCCCGGCGCTGGGTTCGCAGGTGGATATAGCGGCCTGAAGAGCCGCTCCGGGCGGGTCTCTCCGGCATGCCTGTGCGCACAGCGCCAACGGGTGCGCCTGTGCGGCAAGGATGGCTGCAGACGTCCGCCACATGCGGCTCTCCAAAGCCCCGCCTGATACCGGGAACAACAAGCCAGCCAGTAGGCCCGCGAATGGCGCTATCCTCACGGCTTTCGTCTCACCGGAGCCTCCCATGTCCTTCACGCGCCGCAGCTTCCTCGCCCACGGCGGACTCACGCTTGCCGCCCTGTCCCTCGGGGCCTGTGCCAGCGCCCCGGCCAAACCCAAGGACCGCCCGGACGCCATTGTGGACGCCAGTTTCAGCGGCAAGCCGGGCAGCCTCGTTGCCGGCACGCCCACCTACAAAACCGTACAGGAAGCGCTTGACGCCACTTCAGCCTTTGGCAACTGGTGGATTCATCTCAAGCGCGGGCGCTACGTTGAAAAGCTCACCATCATGAAGTCCGGTTTGCGCCTGAGCGGCGAAGACCGCGACAGCACCGTCATCAGCTTCAATGCCTACGCCGGCCAGATGAAACCCGGCGGCGGCTTCTGGAACACCGACGGCAGCGCCACGCTGAGCGTACGCGTTGCCGATTTCAGCGCGGAAAACCTGAGCATCGAAAACAGCTTCGATTACCTCGCCAACATGGCCCGCGACCGCAATTCGCCCGACTTCATCCGTGCCGGTCAGGCCCTGGCGGTGTACCTGGGCGGTCAGGCCGACCGCTGCAGTTTCCGCAATGTGAAACTGCTCGGCTATCAGGACACCCTCTGCCCGTTTGTGGGTCGCGCGTATTTCGAGCACTGCGTCATCGCCGGCAATGTCGACTTCATCTTTGGCGGCGGCCAGGCCTGGTTCGAGGAATGCGAACTCCTCAGCCGCCCGGCCGGCTACGTCACCACCAAGGCCGGTTACGTCACCGCCCCCAGCACCCACATCAGCAAGAAATACGGTTTCGTCTTCAAGCGCTGCAAGCTCAGCCGCGAAGCTGGCGTGCCGGATGCCAGCGTGGCCCTCGGGCGCCCCTGGCACCCCAATGGCGCAGCGGACGCCATCGGCCAGTCCGTCTTCCTCGACTGCTGGATGGACGCCCACATCACCGCCGACGGCTGGGATTCGATGAGTAACACAAACAAGGCCGGCGAGCGCGTCACCTTCACCCCTGAAGACTCGCGCTTCTTCGAATCCGGCAGCAGCGGCCCCGGTGCAGCCACCGGCCCGAAGCGCTTTCAGCTCAAGGAAGCCCAGCGTGGCGACTTCACGCGCGACAAGGTGCTGGACGGGTGGAGGCCGTGATTGCCGGCGGGCCGGGACGGGATGCGCGCCCTGCCCGAAGAGGCATGTCTGGCACCCGCGAACCCCGCTAGACTCGGGCCGCCGTTTGAACAGGCTGGTGCTTTCAGCGCATCCATACATATAAAACACACACGGGGGAAAACATGAAACTGCAGGGACTCCTGTCAGCACTGATCATTACGTGCTGCATGACGATGCACGGAACAGCCAACGCCGCTCTGTCCTACATGACCAGCGGCGACATGCTGAAAGTCTGGGGCAAGGCAGAAATCGGCGACGTGGAGAAGTTCTCCGCCAAGCTGACAACGGACATCAAGACTGTCGTGCTGCAAAGTCCGGATGGCCCGAACTGGAGCCTGGCCCGTGATCTGGGAAAACAGATCGAAGAGCGCAAGCTGACCACCGTGGCGCACGGCGCCTGCAACACCTTCACCTGCGCCATGATGTTCCTGAGTGGCTCCCAGCGCATGTTCAGCGGCGCAGGTCGCGGCGAAATCCATTACGTGATGCTGAGTTTCTGGGAGGCCAACACGGGCAGCAATCACGGAGTAACTCCAGACGGGAGCACGATGGATGACGTACTGACCTGGTGGTCCAGCCACACCAGGCTGAGCGGCAGCGATCTGCGGGTGTACCACGAGTCGATGTTCTACAGCCGCGGCGGGGAATTCCGCTACGACAACAAGGTGTTTTTCCCGATTGACGCCAAGGTTTCGCCTGCCACGGCCCTGCACTGCTCGGGCGAAAAGGAAGGCAAGCTCGGACGCGGGCTCTATTTCTCGGAGTGCATGCCCGTCAAGGATGCCAGCGCACTGTCCAAGGGCATCGTGACCACAAACGAGCGCTTCAGCCATCCGGAACTGACCGCCCCGGCAGATATTCAGGCGCCCGGCCCCAGCAATTTTGCCAAGCTTGAGACGCCTCTCACTCTGCCGCTCAACGACAAATGCAAGGAAAACTACGCCCTCTTTCTGGCGCTTGATGCGCCGCGCGCCTTTGTGGTCGGCAGCGGTGGCGCGTGTACCATGCGCAATGCACAGTCACTCCGCCCCAACCACTTCGCCATGGATGCCTGCAAGAAGGCTGAAGGTGCCGGCGAGTGCCGTTTCTACGCAGTAGACGATCAGGTTGTCTTCACCCCATTTGGCCAAGCACTCCCTAAAGCCCCACAGATCAACACGACATCCACGCCGATGCCGGCCCCGACACTAAAGCCCGAACACGCGAGTCTGGCGCTGGCCAGGAATTATTCAAAGGAAACCGGCCTGACAGGCATCGCGGATCAATTCACACTTGAAGGCAAGATCGTGCTGTTCAGCACCTTCCGCTGGGAGCAGGTGGACTGGGCGCCGGGGCCACAAATCATGGAAGTCAAATGGTTCATCAATGACAAGCTGGTTCACACCTCTCGCAACTCAAAACTCAATTTCCAGAAATCTCCTTCGACTTTCTGGACGGCGCCGATGACGATCGAACTGGGAGCGGGCAAAGGCCGTGCGGACCTGTACGCTAACGGCGTCCTGCTCGGCAGCAAGCCTTTCATCATTACCGCCAACTGATTTGCCACGACAGCGACGCCAGCGGGCAGCCAAGGCTGCCCGTTTTCATTTTCTCCCGCACAATATCCGGAACCTTATTCCCCTCTAACAGCATGATCCCCTGCCTGAATCCCGAGCGCCCGCCCGCCTTTCCACCCGCGCACAAGGCGCTGCGTGACCCGGACGGCTTGCTGGCGGCAGGCGGGCTGCTGACGCCGGAGTGGATCCTCACCGCCTACCGGCAAGGAGTCTTTCCCTGGTTCTCCGCGGGGGATCCGATCCTGTGGTGGAGTCCGGACCCGCGCATGGTAGTGCAACCCGATGCAGCACGCCTCAGCGCCTCGCTGCGCAAGACCTTGCGACGCGGGCAATTTGAAGTGCGCTGCGACACAGCCTTCGCCGAGGTCATCAGCGCTTGCGCCGCGCCACGCTCCTACGCCGATGGCACCTGGATCGTGGACGACATGCGCGAGGCGTACTGCGCACTGCATGAACTGGGCTGGGCACACAGCATCGAAACCTGGGTCGATGGTGAACTGGTCGGCGGCCTGTACGGCATGGCGATTGGCCGGGCCTTTTTTGGTGAATCCATGTTTCACCGTGCCACCGATGCGTCAAAAATTGCGTTTGCCCATCTGGTGCGGCTGCTGGCACGCGAAAATTTCGCCATACTGGATTGCCAGATGAGTACGGCACATCTGGCTTCGCTGGGCGGATTTGAAATGCCGCGCAACGAGTTCGTCGCCGGGCTGACTGCGTGGACACGCAACGCCACCCCCGGCAAGTGGTTGTCAGATTTCGCGCAAACCCGTTGGAGCAGTTGATGTCGCAGTTGCAGGACCTTCCGTATTCATTGCTGCAGTTCTACGCTACGGCCCCCTATGAGTGCTCCTACCTGCCGGAGCGCGTGGCCCGCTCGCAGGTCGCCACCCCGGGCCACCTGATTGACAGCTTGCTGTATGGAGAGCTGGTGCGTGACGGCTTTCGCCGCAGCGGCGTCTACACCTATCGCCCTTATTGCGACCAGTGCCGGGCCTGTGTGCCGGTGCGCTTGCCGGTGGAGCAGTTCCAGGCCAACCGCAGCCAGGCCCGCGCCTGGCGCAAACATGCCGGACTGCAAGCACAGGAACTGCCACTGGAGTTCAGCGACGAGCATTACGCACTGTATCGCCGCTACCAGCACGCCCGTCATGCCGGCGGCGGCATGGATCAGGACGGGCGCGACCAGTACACGCACTTCCTGCTGGAAAGTCAGGTCGACACCCGCCTGGTGGAGTTTCGCGAGAATGGCGAATTGCGCATTGTATCGATCATTGATTGCCTGCCCGACGGGCTCTCCAGCGTCTATACCTTCTACGATCCGGATATCCGTGGCGCGGCCTACGGCACCTATAACGTGCTGTGGCAGACAGCCGCCTGCCGACAGATCGGCCGCCCTTACCTGTATCTGGGTTACTGGATCCGCGACAGTGCCAAGATGAATTACAAACAACGCTTCAGTCCGCTGGAGGGACGCGTCGGCGACCATTGGCAGATTCTGAGCGAAGAAGATTTCAGGAACCTCGGATAGCCGCTTCTGGCGGGCATCTCCCAGCCCCTGTCCTGCACAGCCTTTATTGAAGGGCCTCTCCGGCACGCCTACTCGCACAACCACGCCAGGAGCGGGTTTTCGGGTTGCCGAGTCGCATCGCCCCAGAACGACAAAAGCCACCCGAAGGTGGCTTGAGCCGCTTGGTGGAGGCGGCGGGAATCGAACCCGCGTCCGCAAGACTTCCACAACTGGATCTACATACTTAGCCGATCAATTTTTGTTTAACCCTGTGCTTAGCCGACCGGCAGGCCGACACAGAGCGAGTCACCTTGGTTTTAGCTCCGTCTCAAGTAACCCGAAACGGCACGAGTCCCTGTGAATGACACTGCTGTGGGTTTGACCCCACCTGACCCAGAGACCGATCAGTGCAGCGGCTTAGGCCTTAAGCGGCCAGAGCGAATTGCTCGTCGTTGGCGAGTATAGATTTCCAGATGGATTTACGAGGTGACTGGCCCTCGGTATGCACCACGTCGCTTCTTGACCCACGTCGAAGCCAGGTCGCCCCCAGCCCGAAACCGGTGTCAACGCACACCGGGAAAGCACTGTGATTCTAGCGGTTAAGTCCCCGCATGTCTTGGCCCGGACAAAGAAAAACCCCGCTCCTTGCGGAAGCGGGGTTCTGCTTGCAGCACCTCGATGCAGGGATTACATCCCCTTGGCCAGGTGTGGCAACCACAGCGACAACGCCGGGATATAGGTAATGACCAGCATGGTGATCACCAGCGATCCGTAGAACGGCCAGATGGTCCGCATGACTTGGCCCACAGAAATTTCGCCAATCGCGCAGCCAACAAACTGTGTGGTACCAACCGGAGGCGTATTCAGCCCGAGCGCGCAGTTAAGCAGCATGACGATGCCGAACTGGATCGGGTCCATGCCGAACTTCTCGCAAATCGGCATGAAAATCGGGGTACACACAAGAATGGTCGGGGCCATATCAAGGAAAGTACCGAGGATGAACAGCATGACGTTCACCATCAGGAACACAATCCACGGCTCAGCCGAAACAGAAGCCATCCATTCGCCCATGATATCCGGCACTTCATAGAAAGCCATGAAGTAACCGAAAGCGGCCGAGATCCCGATCAGCAGCAGCACGATGCCTGTAGTCTTGACCGACTTGGCCAGTGCGGCGATGAAGTTATCCCAGCTCAGGGAGCGGTATACCAGTCCCGTCAGCAAGAGCGAGTAGAGCACCGAAATGGAAGCAGCTTCCGTTGCAGTGAAAACCCCCGAAACGATACCTGCAAGGATGATGATGACCACGAACAAGCCAGGCATGGCCTTCACGAAAGTCGTCCATACGGCACCCCAGCCTTGCCATGCTCCTGTCGGGTAACCACGCTTGACAGCCACCCAATAGGCCGCAATCAGGTTACACACGGTCAGCAGCACGCCAGGGATGATACCCGCCAGAATCATGTCGAACACAGAGGCGGAGCCACCGGCAGCCAGTGTGAAGATGATGATGTTCAGGCTGGTCGGCATCAGCACGCCAACCAGTGCAGCGTGCGTCGTAACGTTGACTGCGTAGTCAGCATCGTAGCCTTCACGCTTCATCACCGGGATCAGCACAGCCCCCATGGCCGAGACGTCAGCCACGGCGGAGCCGGAGATACCACCGAACAGGGTACACGCCACCACATTGGTCATACCCAGACCGCCGCGCACATGTCCGACAAGCGCCTTGGCGAAATTGACGATACGGTCGGCAATGCCGCCATACAGCATCAACTCACCTGACAGGATGAAGAAGGGAATGGCCAGGAACGAAAATACCTGCATGCCGCCAACCATCTTCTGAAACACGACTGCTACAGGCAAGCCTTCGTAAGCAACCGTGATCAGCGAACACAGACCGATGGAAAATGCGACCGGCACCCCAAGAATGAGGAGCAGGAAGAAAGAAAGGGTCAGAATTGTCAGTGCCATGATGGTTCTACCTCGGTGCCTTTGATCAGGGCAATAATGTGCTCAATCGAGAACAGCACCATCAGGACGCCGCAAATCACGATCGGAATGAATTTGGTACCTTCCGGGACCCCAAGCAACGGCAATTTGATTTCCCAGTTGGTATGGGCAAGGAAAGTGCCGTAATAAGCCATGCAGGCGCCAAACACGGCCAGCAAAGCGTGAATCAGAACCTCAAGCTTGTGTCGCAGCCACTCAGGCGCAAGCACAAGGAAAGACTCCAGGCCAATGTGACCGGCGTCACGAACGCCAACCGCACAGCCCATCATGGTGACGTAGAGCACCAGCAGCATGCACAACGCTTCGGCCCATGTAGGAGTGTCGTTCAGAATGTAGCGGCCGAAGACCTGATACAGAACGGCAATGATGATCACGGCCAGACCTAGCACTGCAATTTGCAGGCAAAGCTTGGAGATGGCCGCGCAGAATTTTGTGTACATCTGGTATTCCTTTGCAACAGGGGGTGATACACCCCGGCACCCTGCGGCACCGGGGGTCATCAACGATTACTTCAGGTCTTGAATGGCCTTCAGCAACGCTTTCTGACGATCCGTCTTGATGTACTTGTCATACACCGGCTTCATTGCATCCTGGAACGGCTTCTTGTCAACTTCGACAATTTGTGCGCCAGCAGCAATAACCTTCTGCATCGAGAACTTGTCCTTCTCATCCCACTTCTGACGCATGTAGGTGGTGGAGTCCTTGGCAGCCTGACGCAGGATCTTCTGGTCTTCCTTGCTCAGTTTGTCGTAGAGCACCTTGGAGAAAGCGATGACTTCCGGAGCCATGGCATGCTCAGTCTTGCTGTAGAACGGTGCCGACTCGTAGTGCTTCCAGGATTCATACGATGGGTAGTTGTTTTCTGCCGCATCGATCAGGCCGGTCTTGAGCGCGGTGTACACTTCACCCATGGGCATCGGCGACGGGTTTGCACCCATAGCGGCGAGCAGGTCAACCCACAGATCGGATTGCTGCACGCGAACCTTGGCGCCCTTCATGTCAGCCAGAGTCTTGAAAGGCTTCTTGCCGTACATCGAGCGAGCGCCCGAATCGTAGTAAGCCAGCAGGACATAGCCTTGCGGCTCGCAGGAAGCGAGGATTTCTTCACCAACCTTGGAGTCCATGAACTTGCGCACGTGCTCGGTGCTGCGGAACAGGAACGGCATCGTCGGCACAATGGTGTCCGGACAGATGTTGTTGAACGGGACGATACTCACGCGGGTCATGGCCAGCGCACCAATCTTCACTTGCTCCATGGCTTCCTTTTCGGAACCCAGGGCGCCATTGGCAAACACCTTCAGCGACAGACGGCCGTTGGTGCGTTGTGCCAGCAGCTCACCCATGTGCTTGACACCACGCACGGTGGGATAGTCATCAGGGTGAATGTCGGACGATTTGAATTGGATCTTTTCTTGCGCAGAAACAGCACCAATAGCACCCAGCGCCATCAGAGCAACAGCCAGTTTTGAAGCACGCATCATCTGTGTCTCCCAGTGTGAAACCAAAAAAACGATCCATCAGCGGATGCCGAAGAATCCTCTTGATAAAACAACCTCCGATTACAGACTTGATCTGACAAATCAGCAATTAGCGAAAACCCTTTGCGACCTGTGATCAAGGCCCTTTCGACGATACCACCGCCTGCATGGCGTGACCGCTACCATGCCCTTCCGTGATTGGTGCGCTGTTGCTTTAAGGCGACAACCGGCACGCCAAACTTGAAACCTGATTACTTCTGACTCGGCCCTTCAAACAGTCGCCGCCGTGCATTACCCAGATGGAAGCGCATGGCTTCGGCTGCATCCACCGAGGACCCCTTCTCGATGGCAGTCATGATTTCACGATGTTCAATCTGCACCATTTCGCGCCATACCCGTTCGCGCTCCAGAGAGAGATTCAGCGCCAAGCGCATACCGACCCGCATCTGCTCGATGATCAACTCCAACGCAGTGACAAAAAATACGTTCTGCGAGGCACGTGCGATCATCAAATGAAACTGCAAATCGTGTTCAACAAAACTGGCGTTGTCATCTGCGTTACGCGCCAGCTCCATTTGATCAAATGCAGCATGAATTTCTTCCAGATCGCGCGTACTGCGCAGATCGGCAGCCAGACCTGCTCCTGCAGACTCCAGAGCCACCCGGAAGGCGAAGCAGCGCTGAACATCCGCAATGCTTTCTATCGGGGCGAAACGTTTGATGTTGCGATCGGGGCGACGCAGCACATAACTCCCCGATCCACGTCGCGATGCGATCAGACCATCCAGACGCAATCGCGACAGCGCTTCGCGCACCGTCGGGCGCGACACTCCATAGCTTTGCGCCAGCTCCGTTTCGGTGGGCAAGCGCCCGCTTTCCGGGTATTCGCCGCTCGACATGGCCTCAACAATGCCGGCATACACGGCATCGACACGATTGCCACTGACTGCCCTGACTTTCTTTTCAGGCTGATTGTCAGCCATGTGGTTTCCTCCCGAAGTGAGCGCATTTTGCCTTACATCTTGTCGATGTTGTAAAGGGGTTGCGCGCAGGTTGCAAAAATTCCCGCAATCGTTTGATCTACAACGAATTCAATGGGGTTTACCCGAAATCAAAAACACAGGGAATACCCTAACTTGTCAGACAGCTTTTAAACAAAATCCACAAGAAGGACAGCCCGCAAAGATCGGAGAAAGCCCCCCGCTCCAGCAGCCGCTATTCCTTGAGTCTCAACGCGTGCTCGTAGAGTGTGTTTTTGGCCACGCCCGTGATCTCGGCAGCCAGCTTGGCCGACGTTTTCAGGGGCAGCTCAGCCAGCAACAGCTTGAGCACACGCTCGGCTTCGGGCGAAATGCCTTCGGCCTGCGGCGCGGGGCCTACAAGGATGACAAACTCGCCACGCTGACGATTCGGGTCAGCAGTAATCCAGGCCTGTGCTTCGCTCAAGGGCATGCGCGCGATCTGCTCGAAGAGCTTGGTCAGCTCGCGGGCAAAGACGATTGCGCGTTCGGGTTCGAACACCGTAACCAGATCTTCAACGGTCTCCAGCACCCGGTGCGGCGCTTCGTAGAACACCAATGCAGCATCAATGCCACGCAACTTTTCCAGTGCGGCCTTGCGGGCCGTGGGCTTCGGCGGCAGGAAACCGTGGAAGTGGAAATGGGCGGCAGCCAGACCCGAGGCGGACAGCGCCGCAATCACGGCGCTGGCGCCAGGTACCGGCACAACCGGATAACCGGCTTCCTGCACCCGCGCGACTAGGCGTGCGCCAGGATCGGACACGGCAGGAGTGCCGGCATCGGTGATCAGGGCAACATGCTGGCCGGATTCGAGCAAGGCGATGATGCGCGTCGCTCCTTCCTGCTCGTTGTGTTCGTGCACCGCCAACATCCTTGCGCTGATGCCGTGTGCATCGAGGAGCTTGAGGCTGTGGCGCGTATCCTCGGCCGCCACGGTGCCAACAGACTTCAGCACCGCAAGCGCACGCAGACTGATGTCCAGCCGGTTCCCCAGTGGGGTCGCGACTACATACAATGCTGGCGAGGCGTGCAGCGGGTTTTCATCTGACAAGAGGATGGCCATGAGCGTGTGGAGCGACTGGAGCGCGAGGTTCAGAAAGGTGGCCGATTGTGTGCTGCGAAGCCGCGTCCGGCAAGCGTCTCCAGCCGTGCAACCTGCGGGCGCCCGCGCAGAGCGGCTTGCCGAGCAGCACCTGATCGCCCACGGCGCAAAGATCCTCGCCCGTAATACACGCTACAAGGGCGGCGAAATCGATCTCATTGCCGAGCATGCGGGCCATATTGTTTTTGTGGAAGTACGCCTGCGCAAGAACAGTGACTTCGGTGGAGCCGCCGCCAGCATTACGCCCGCCAAACAGCACCGCATCGTGCTCGCCGCGAGGCATTGGCTGCAAGGCGCGGGCAGCGCCTACTCCCGGCGTCCCTGCCGCTTTGACGCCGTATTGCTTGATGCACTGGATGACAAGCGCGCAGAGTGGCTGCAGGCGGCCTTCTTCATGGATGGCTTCTGAAATGCCGCGCCAGTGGCTGCTCTGCAGCCTGCTCCTGTTCGGAGGCCTCGCCCAAGCAGAGGCGCCACGCCTGATCATTCAGCGCGTCCCATTAGCCGGTTTCACGTATCACACAGGTCCTGCAATCTGGCCGCTGCTGCACGAAGGTGACACACTCACGCTGATCCGCGAAGCAAACAATCCGCACGACAGTCTGGCGGTTCGCGTAGATTGGCGAGATCAGAAACTGGGTTACCTGCCTCGCACGGATAACGGTGCAGTCGCCCGCGCACTGGATCGCGGCACACCATTGCAGGCACGCATCAGCCGGCTGCGTGAGCATCCGGACCCACGCCAGCGCATCGAGGTGGAGGTCTCGGCCCGACTCCGCTCCGGGCCTTGATCCTGCGCAAAAGAGCCGAGGCTTGCGAGCCCTAGGTGGCCTATCGCAAGTGTCAGTCCTGATAGATTCGGGTAAACTCGAAGCACTCCTTGTGCAGCCTGCTACACTTGCGGGTCCGGTTCTGGCGCCGGAACCGGAAAGCCGTACCAAAGGCGCCACGGGTCACCAAACAGCCCTTCCCCCTGCGAACGGGCTTTTTCATTATCGGGAGAGTTACAGAATGAGCAATCCGTTTGATCTGAAGGGCAAGGTCGCCCTCGTTACCGGCGGCGCACAAGGCATTGGCGCTGCAATCTCGGCCAAGCTGGCTGAAGCAGGCGCCAACGTCATCTGTGCTGACTTCGCACCGATGGCCGCCGAATCGACCGCCGCCATGGACGCCGCTGTCGCCAAGACCGGTGGCAAGTGGTGGTACCTGCAAGCCAACCTGACCGCCAAGGGCGCTCCCCAGAAGGTGATCGACGAAGCCGTCGCACTGGCTGGTCAAGTTGACATCCTCGCCAACGTGGCTGGCACCATCCGCCGCGCTCCGTTCCTCGAGCACACCGAAGAAGACTTCGACTTCGTCATGCAGATCAACCTGTATGCACCGATGTACCTGTCGCAAGCCTTCTGCCGCCACGTGGTTGGCCGCAACGGCAAGGGCAAGATCATCAACATCTGCTCGATGCTCTCCTATCAAGGTGGCATCCTGGTTCCGGGTTACACCGCCTCCAAGCACGGCATCGCTGGCATCACCAAGCTGATCGCCAACGAAATGGGCGCCAAGGGCATCAACTGCAACGGCATCGCTCCGGGCTACATCGCAACCGCGAACACTGCTCCGATCCGCGCTGACGCCGCCCGCAATCAGGCCATCCTGGATCGCATCCCGGTCGGCCGTTGGGGCGAGCCGGAAGATCTGGCCGGCACCGCCGTGTTCCTGGCTTCCTCCGCTTCCGACTACGTCAACGGCGCCATCGTGAACGTCGACGGCGGCTGGCAGGCTCGCTAATCATTGCCTTGCCGCTCCGTCACGGAACGGCAGCATTGATCGCGTACAAACCCCCTCCGAGTGATCGGCGGGGGTTTTCTTTTGAACCTCTCGTTTACAATCCGCTCTGACGCAACAGGTATTCCCCAGAGGCACCCATGACTTACAAGATTTTCATCGACGGCCGTCACGGCACCACCGGACTCAAGATTGACGAGCGGCTCGCTGGTCGCACAGACGTAGAAGTACTGACAATCCCGGAGGACAAGCGCAAAGACCCGGCGGTGAAAGCCGAGTACATCAACGCCGCCGACGTAGTCTTTCTGTGCCTGCCCGATGCCGCTTCGAAAGAATCTGTCGCGCTGCTGAAGCCAGACAATACCCGTACGCGCTTTCTGGATGCCAGCACCGCACACCGCACCAATCCCGACTGGGTCTATGGCCTGCCCGAGCTGCTTGGCCAGCGCGAGCGCATCCGCACGTCCCAGCGCATCGCGGTGCCGGGCTGCCACGCCACCGGCTTCATCCTCTCCGTCGCCCCGCTGGTGGCAGCCGGCCTCGTGCCCGCCGACTATCCACTCACCTGCACCTCGCTTACCGGCTACAGCGGCGGCGGCAAGGAGATGATTGCGGACTACGAAGGCCAGGGCGCCCTGCCGGACCACATGCTCAGCCCGCGCATCTACGCGCTGGGTCTGGGTCACAAGCATCTGCCGGAAATGAAAGTGCTCACCGGCATTGCCCACGCGCCCGTATTCAGCCCGGTAGTCGGCCCCTTCGCGCAAGGCATGCTGGTCTCGGTGCCGCTGCTGCCGCGTCTGCTGAACGGCCTCACGCCGGAAGCGGTGCATGCCGAGCTGAGCCGTTACTACGGCGACGAAGCCTGTGTGAAAGTAATGCCGCTGGGCGGCGGCGAGGTGGTCGAAGCCGGTTTTCTGCCCGCCACGCGCTGCAACAACACCAATCGCGCCGAGCTCTTCGTCTTCGGACATGCCGAACAGATCCTGCTCGTCACTCGCTTTGACAACCTGGGGAAAGGCGCTTCCGGTGCGGCGATCCAGTGCATGAACATCGCGCTGGGCTGCAACGAACTCACCGGCCTGGCGGTCTGAGGCATGGACCTGATCTCTCGCATCGCCCTGCACTTCGAAGACAGCGCCCAGACCAAGCTGGCCTGCGCCGAGGCGCTTTCCATGCCGATTCTGGAAGCCACCGAATCGATGGTCCGCGCCCTGTTATCCAACGGCAAGATTCTCGCTTGCGGCAACGGCGGCTCAGCTGCCGATGCTCAGCACTTCACCGCCGAACTGCTCGGTCGCTTTGAACGCGAACGCCCGGAACTGGCTGCCATAGCCCTGACCACTGACACCTCGGCCATTTCGGCCATCGCCAATGATTACAGCTGGGAACAGGTCTTCGCCAAGCAGATCCGGGCACTGGGCCAATCCGGCGATGTGCTGCTGGCCATTTCAACCAGCGGCGAATCACCCAATGTACTGGCTGCCGTAGAAGCAGCCCATGAACGTGACCTGCGCGTAGTGGCACTGACGGGCAAAGGCGGCGGCATGCTCGCCGAAATGCTCAAAGAGGGGGATGTACATGTTTGCGTACCGCACGATCGGACGGCACGCATTCAGGAAGTTCACATACTGGCCATCCACTGCATCTGCGATGGCATCGATTGTCTGCTGATGGGAGAAGAAACATGACGCACCACACTTCACTGCGCACGCTGGTCACCATATTGTCTGCAGCCGCATTGCTTCAAGCCTGTGTGCCGCTGGCGGTTGTCGGCGTAGGCACGGGAGTCACCTCAACCCTTGATCGTCGCACTTATGGCGAACAGATCATGGATCGCGAGATCGAGGTCAAATTCAACCGCAGCTTCCCTAAGGATCTGGAAGCCAGAACTGCAGCACAGGCGACCTCATTCAATCGCTGGGTTCTGCTGACCGGGCAAGCCATCGACGCCTCCAGCCGCAGCGAAGTGGAGAATCTGGCCCGGGGGCTGGCCAATGTACGCGAAGTTTTCAACGAGATCTCGATCGGCTACCCGGCATCCTTTTCGAGTCGCAACAATGATTCATTCCTTACCACCAAGGTCAAGGCACGCCTCTTCGACTCTCCCTACATCTCGGGCCACCACGTAAAAGTCGTAACCGAGTCGGGGATCGTTTATCTGCTCGGCGAGGTCACAGCAGGCGAAGCACAGGCTGCCACCGAAGTCGCACGCAACACCTCAGGTGTGCAGAAGGTGGTCAGCATGTTCGAAGTCATCTCGCCCGAACGCGCCAAACAACTCAACGCCCTGCCCGAGCAGTCCTCCAGCAGCAAGACGGCCCCGGCAAGCGCAGAGTAATCAGGGAATGGAAAATCCTCGCGAGCAGATGCCGCGAGGATTTCATGCCAGGCGTTCAGGCGCGGGGGAGCGTCAGGCGCAAGATGCACCCTCGCCCACTCTCCGAGCTGATCGACAGATGCCCCCGCATCAATTCCGTCAGGCGACGGGCCAGCACCAACCCAAGGCCCCGGTCTGCCAGCTGCTGACCATACACCGAGCCAGGCACGAAAACCGCAGGCAACTGCTCGGCAGGAATGCCTTCGCTGCTATCCCAGACTTCGATCACCACGACATCGCCACGCAGGCGGCTTCCCAGCACAACCCCGCCCTCTTTGGTGATGGTCAGCGCATGCGCAAGCATGCGATCAATCACCCGCAGCAGAAGGGTCTCGTCAGCCAGCACATGCCGCCGAGTCGTCACACGGCGCAGGTGCAGCTGCCGTTCATGTGCCTCGTCCAGCTGATTGGCAACAGCATGCGAGAACACCTCATCCAGCGCTACAGGCCCCAACTGACAGTCGACCCGGCCTGCCTCAGCCTTGGCGATGTTGAAGACCGCTTCAAGCTGCTCGGAAAGCTGCTGCACGGCCGACTCAATGCCGGCAACCAGCTTGCGCGAAGAGTCCGGCAGGGGATGCGCAGACAAGGTGGCCGCAAACAAGGCAATGGCCTGAGCGGGCTGGCGCAGATCATGCCCCATTGAGGAGAGGAATTCGCCTTCACGCTGCTGCGCGGATACCGGCATCACAGCTGTGTCTGTCGCCTCCGCATCCGCTTCCAGGCAAGCCCGGTAACGACTCAGCAGTACCCAGATCAGGGCCAGCGCTCCCCAGGTAGCCACACACCACAAGACACCAAAAACACTCAGCCCGGCAGCCAGGAGAAAACCCAGGCTGGTAATGAAAATGGCCGAAAGCGCGACACGAATCGTGGAGAGCAGCCTCGCGGAGGAAACCGTGTTGCGCTCAAGCATCTTCCGGCGGCATTGAGAGATTCAGGGTCTGGCCAACCAGAATCGCCTGCGAGCGGGTATTCACACCCAGCACGTGATACACGGAGGTCAGGTGCATCTTCACCGTCCGTTCGGAAAGATCCAGACGCTGGGCGATTTCCTTGTTCGACAGGCCTTCCATCAAACAGCACAGCACACGTTCCTGCTTCGGGCTGAGCTTCGGGCGCGGGCGGGTCTCGCCGGCCTGCAGGGCACGCCCACGCTCCAGCTGATCGTCATAGAAACGACGACCGGACAACAGCGTGCGCACACCATCGATCAGTGCGTTCGGGTCCAGCGACTTGGAGAGGAAACCATCGGCATCCGCCTCACGCGCCAGCTGGCGATAGATCGGAGCGTCCTGACCGGAGAAGATCGCTACCGGCACGCCCGGCACCTCGCGACGCAACAGGGTCATCAGCCGCAGACCATCACTGTCAGGCAGCTTCAGATCCAGCAACACGAGATGAAAAGTCTTGCCGGCTCGCAGAGCAGCGACGGCATCCTGAGCCGATGCAGCACAGACAATCTCGCCTCCTGCCAGCAATGGCTCAAGCATTGACTTGAGTGCATGCTGCAGAAGCGCATGATCGTCGACCAGAAGAACGTTGCGCGCAAAGACATTCATGTTTGTCCACCCGTCTGTGCGGCCGCTTGCCACGGCCTTGTTGGATTCTCGGCAAAAGAGTACCGCAAATCCAGACGGCGCAACATCGGCGCATCACACGGCGCGCAATCTCCGGTAGATCCCCCGCAATGCCCACCCCAGCACGGGAATCCCCATGAACAGGGCGCTTGCCGGGTCCCAGTAATCCTGATGGATGCAAACCTGCCCTTTCGGGTCAAAGCGCAGATGTGTTGCGCCAGGCACCACATGGCGCGTGTCACCTGAGCGGAAACTGAACTCCCAGACCAGCATGGCCTGTTCGCTTCCGCTACAGACATCCTTGACGAGAAAACGTGGATTTTCCACCTGCGTAAACATGTGATGGAAAATTTTCTCGATGGCAGCCACGCCACGCACATCGTTGAAAGGGTCGACGAAATGCGCGTCCGGCGCGTAGAACTCGCCCACCCGCCCGACGCTCTCCAGCGTCAGCGTCTGGTACCAGTCGATCAGGCCTTGCAGGGTGTCATTCATGGTTTTGCGGTGCGGGAGACAAGCGCGAAATACAGCCGGTTCGGCAGCATCTGCAGCATTTTCAGGAATCGCGAAAAGCGCTTCGGGAAATGGATTTCGAATTCGCCGCGGGCGAGCCCCTTGAGGATTTCGCCAGCAGCCTGCTGCGCAGTGATCAGCGCCGGCATCTTGAAATCATTCTGAGCCGTCAGCGGTGTCGCGACGAAGCCGGGGCTGACCAGACTCACGCCGATGCCACGCGGCGCCAGATCCATGTAGATCGACTCGGCAAAGTTGATCAGCGCAGCTTTCGATGCGCCGTACACCGCAGCTTTGGGCAAACCACGGTAGCCCGCAACGCTACCCACAATCACCAGATGCCCTTGCCCGGCGACGAGCATGCCGGGTAACACGGCGGCCACACCATCCATCACACCAAGCACGTTCAGGTTCAGCGTCGCCCGGATGTTCTCCGGCGTCAGCTCCCAGGCCCGCAACGGCTGGTAGGTGCCTGCATTGAAGATCACCACATCCAGCCCGCCCAGAAGCCGCGCTGCTTCTTGCGCTGCAGCCTGCATGGCTGAAGAGTCGCTTGCATCAAGCCTGAGCGCGATGGCCCCCTGAAGATCGGCCACCAGAGCGGCCAGACGCTCGACGCCACGTGCCGACAATACCTGCCGCGCGCTGCGCGCCGCCAGCTCACGCGCCAGCGCCTCACCGATGCCGGTCGAGGCGCCGACGATCCACACCCGCTTGCCGCGCCAGTCCGTGATCTTCGGGTTCAAGGGTTTCATCACGCCTCACTCCTCACGCTTCACTCTTTGGTGAACGACAAGGTGACCTGCCCCAGATCGATACCGAACTTGCTCATGAAAGAACGATTGAGCATCACCTTGTCGTCGATGAGGAACATCCAGTCATCGAAGTTCACTTCATAGACCTTGCCATCCACTGGCAGGGCCAGCACGTAGCGCCAGCGCAGAGCGTTACCGGAGAGTTCGCCGCGCGCCTCGCCGACCACATCCGCTGCCCGCCCGATGTAGTTGCCATCCGGCTGACGCGTCAGCGTCCAGATGCGCTTCTGCGTCGTGCCATCCGAATAGGTGAAGTCCTCGTCCAGCGTCCCCACATCGCCCTGCCAGCTCGCCTTCATCGCCACATGAAAGCGCTTGATCACCTTGCCAGAGCGGTCCTGGAACATGCCCCAGGCATCCAGCTTGCCGTTGAAGTACTGGCGCAGATCAAGCGCTGGTTCCTCGGTTCGATAATCACTCACCTCCACACTAGCACAACCGCTCAACAGCATCAGCAGACCGGCACACACACTCAGGATTCTTTTCATTTTCAAACTCCTCGGATTCACGCGGATTCAATCGCCACTCGCTGCCGCCACAACAGCGCCAGCGCCATGCATTTCAAGATCGCCGGCACCCCGGCATACACCCAGGCCAGCGCCACATGCCCTTGCGCGTCCGTGCTGCCCGGTACATAGCCCAGCCAGGCCAGCAAGGGCAGACTCAGCCCCGCAGCCAGCGCCAGATTCAGCTTGGATACGAAATTCCACCAGCCGAAATAGCTGCCCGCACCACCGCCTTCGCGCTCGATCACATCGGCCAGCGCAGAAGGCGGCAGGGCCAGATCGGCGCCCAGAGCCAAGCCAGACAGCGCACAAATCACGCCGAACGGAATCAGGTCGCCCGCGCCCAACGTGCCAGCCCACACAAACACCAGAATCGACAAGGCCATGCCCGCACCCCAGGCGCGCAGCTTGCCGATGCGCCGGGACAGCCAGACCCACAGCGGCAGGCCCGCCGCACCCGCGACGAAATACAGCGCCAGATAGCCGCCGGAATACGCACCGGCCTGCAGCACATCGGCCACGAAAAACAGCACCAATGACGCCGGGATGGCTGCTGCAATACCGCTCAGGGCGAATACGCCGAGCAGGCGCAGAAAACGCCCCTTGAACAAAGCCTGGATCAGCGTCCCACGCAGCGCCGGAGCATTGCTCACCGGCGCCTGCGGCACGGCAATCAAAGCCGCGGCCGACAACAACAAGATCACCACAAACAGCCAGGACAAACGCCCCAAGCCTTCGGCCAGCGTCGCGCCCATGAATGAAGGCAAAGCCGCAGCCAACACCACTCCAAGCAGCGCAAAGCCCTCGCGCACGGCCACGATGCGGGTCCGCAGATGCGTGTGCGACGAGAGCTCGGCCCCCCAGGCGTGGTGATTCACCGCGGCCAGCGAATAACCCAGATACACGATCAGCAGCATGCCCAGGAGCCGCGCTACGCTTGCCTCTCCAGCTGGGGGGTGGAGCAGACCCAGCAGCCCTGCGGTGAGCAGCGGCACGGCCGCAAAGATCGCCGCGCGACGCAGCCCCCAGCGATCCCCTAATGCACCAATCAGCGGATCAATCACAGCATCCCAGATCCGTGCCAGCAGAAGCACCGCTCCGATGGCCGACAGCGACAAGCCGAAATCCGCGTAGAGCTTGGGTACATGCACGTAGATCGGCAGCGCGACGAAGGCCAGCGGCAGGCCAAGCAGACCGTAAGCGCCGAGTAAGGGCAGCGATCCCTCGCTCAGCGGCGCAGGTGCGGCAAGCGCTGCCTGAGTCATCTTGCCTGTCCCAGCAACTGCAGCCGCAACGTCGGCTCGCGCGTGCGCGCATCCAGCCAGATGCCGAAGAAAGCTGTGGCAAAGGCCGGCTCATTCACCTCGCCCAGCAAAGCCTCGCCCCGGTAGAAGGCCACGCCCTTGCCGGGCAGATTCACCCCCGTGAGCGTGTCGCCTTCGCGCACGTCCGGAAACAGCCTGTCCATGTGAGCTTTCCAGCGCGTCAGCAGCGCCTCGTCATTGATGCCGATGCGGCGCATCTCATCCACGCTGGCGCTGGCAATCCGCACGCCGGAAAAAGAACGGGCGTAGGTGAGCTTGAGCGCAAAGGGACTTGCCGGGTCATACACCGGCCGGCTGCTCCACAGCTCGGCGGTATAAAGCTGCAGCCCGAACCAGCGCATCGTGCCCTGCCCAAGCGCACGCCAGCCCCCTGCCTGCTCACGCACGACATCGGGAATGGCTTGCGCTGCGTGCAGAACACACATCAGCAGCAGACTGAGGCCCAGGCCTTTCATGATCAGGCTCCGCGATGGCTCAGCACGAACTGATACACGTCGGTACTCCTGGCGCGGAAACCGGCTTCGCAATAGGCCAGATAGAACTGCCACATGCGCACGAAGCGCTCGTCAAAACCTTGTGCGCGCACCGTGTCGAGTTTGGCGTTGAAGCGCTGCAGCCACTCGTTGAGGGTGCGGGCGTAATCCAGCCCGAAGGCGTGGGCCTTGTGCACCACCAGCCGCGCCTTGTCGGCTTGCTGATGAAAGATCTGCGGCGAGGGCAACATGCCGCCGGGGAAGATGTAGCGCTGGATGAAATCCACATCCTTGCGGTAATGCGCGAAGAGCTCATCCGCAATCGTGATCGCCTGCACCACCACCCGGCCTTCGGGTTTGAGCAGCGCTCGCAATTGCGAGAAATACGAAGGCCAGTAAGCCTCGCCCACCGCCTCGATCATCTCGATGGAGACGATATGGTCGTACTGCCCGCGCTCGTCGCGATAATCACGCAACACGAACTCCGCCTTATCGGAAAAACCATTCTTCACTGCCCGCTCACGCGCCCAGGCCAGTTGCTCGTGCGACAGGGTCAGGCCGGTCACGCGGCAGCCAAATTCCAGTGCCGCCACCTCGGCAAATCCGCCCCAGCCGCAGCCCACTTCCAGGATATGCTGGCCGGGTTTCACTTCCAGTGTGCGCAGCGCGTGGCGATACTTCTCCAGCTGCGCTTCCTCGAAGCTCTGTTCCGGCGTGGCATACAGCGCGCTGGAATAGCTCATCGATTCATCCAGCCACTCGCGGTAAAAATCATTGCCCAGATCGTAGTGCGCTTCGATGTTCTTCTTCGAGCCGCGCTTGCTGTTCGGGCGCAGGCGGTGCCACACCCAATGCATCGCCAGGCGCAGCGCATTGCCGTGAATCGCCCGCTCCAGCGCCGGGCGGTTCTGCGCCAGCAGGGTCAGCAAGGCCGGCAAATGATCGGTGCTCCACAAGCCCGCCATGTAGTCTTCGGCAAAGCCGATCGAGCCGTGGCTGATGATGCGCTCGAAGACTTGCCAGTCATCCACATGCAAGGTGGCTTGCAGAGGCCCGTTGCCAAGAACGCGTTGCGAGGCGTCCGGCAGGCGCAGCACCAGACTGCCGCCCTCGATGCCCTCCAGCATACGCAATACCAGGGTGGCTGCGCGTGGCAATGCGGTGGCGTGAATCGCGGAAAGGGAATGGCTGTTCATGTTGTTTCCTCTCTGGGGGCTTGAGGTTTTGTGAAGAACTGCACGCGTTTGGCGACAAGCCGCAGCGCCTGCCAGTTGATGCGATACACCACGCCCAGCGTCAGGAGCGGGCAGCGCAGCCAGGCGCGCAAGAGATTGCTGGCGCTCAGCGCTTGCTCCGCGCCGATCAGGCGGGTGGTCAGTTGCTTGTTGCCCTCATCGAAGAGGTCGATGCCCACCGTCAGGCGCTCACCACGCCGGACGAAGTTGAAGTGGTACTCCCCGCGCACCGGGAAGAAGGGCGAGACGTGAAAGACTTTCTGCGCCACCAGCACATCGTCCGGCCCGATCACACGCCGGTCGGCATGCGCGACGAGGTAGTTGTGGTGCTCACCGAAAGTGTTGTTCACCTCGGCAAGCACCGCACGCAAACCGCCCGCCCGGTCGTGGCAATACCAGAAGCTCACCGGATTGAAGACAAAGCCGAAGAGGCGCGGCATGGTCTGCAGCACGATTTCGCCATCGCAGACTTCCGCCAGCCCTTTGTCATGCAGGATGGCGCGGACCCACGGCAGCAGCGGCGAGCCATCGCGCGCGCCATGGTCACGGTTGAAAAAGGAGAACAGGCGGAATTTCTCGATGCCCAGCACGGCCGAAGCAGCCTCGGCCAGTTGCGACAGCGGCAGCCACAGCGTGAACATGGCGTAGCTGAAAGCGTTGCTGGCCGTGGCATGGCGGGCATGCACGACGGAGCCGTAGAGCAGGCGCGGCTTCACACGGGCTCCTTCTGAAGATCAAGGCTGCGCGCCCGCCACGGGGCAACCGCCCCCAGCATCGCCGCGACTTCCACGCCAGACTTCAGCCCGTCTTCGTGGAAGCCATAACCCGTCCATGCGCCGGCAAACCAGGTGTGCTGCTGCCCCTGCAAAGCAGGCAGATACGCCTGCGCGTCGATAGCAGCCTGATCGAAAACCGGATGGTCGTATTCAAACTCCGCCAGCACCTTGGCCGGATTTGCTTCGCGGAAAGGATTCAGCGACAACACCACCGGCGATTTGAATGGCAGCGGTTGCAGCTTGTTAAGCAGGTAAGACACGCTCACCGGGCGCTGATCGGGACTGCCCTCGCCCGCCAGATAATTCCACGCCGCCCAGGCCTTCTCGCGGCGCGGCAGCAAGGTGGCATCGGTATGCAGCACCGCGCGATTCGGCTGGTATTTCACCGCCCCCAGCACGGCGCGCTCGGCCGGTGTGGCCGCATCGCCCAGAATACGCAGGGTCTGGTCGCTGTGGCAGGCAAAGACGATGGCGTCGAAATTCTCGACACCATGGCGACTCTCCACCTGCACGCCTTGCGCATCACGCCGCACCGACAGCACGGGCGAGGCCAGACGCAGATCCGGAATTCCCGGCAACATGCGTTTGACGTATTCGCGCGATCCGCCCAACACCGTCAGCCACTGCGGCTGGTCGATGATCTGCAGCAGGCCGTGGTTGTGGCAGAAGCGCAGGAAGGTGGTGAGCGGGTAGGCCAGCATCTGCTGCGTGGGGCAGGACCAGATCGCCGCCGCCATCGGCAGCAGATACCAGTCGCGAAACGCCGCACCGTAGCCGTTTGCATCCAGATAGGCGCCCAGCGAAACATCCGGCGCTGCGTGATCTCGCGCCAGCCGCGTCGTCTCGCGATTGAAGCGCAGCAGATCGCGCAGCATGCCCCAGAAAGCCGGACGCGCCAGATTGGATGTCTGTGCGAACAAGGCACCGAGGCCCGAGCCGGACCACTCGATATCGCGTGCGCTCAGGCTCACCCCGAAAGACATGCTGCTGTCGAACACAGGCACTTCGAGTTCCCGGAACAGACCGCACAGATTCGGATAGGTGCGCCGGTTGAAAACCAGAAAGCCTGTGTCTACCGGATGCGTGATGCCGTCCACGCTCACCTCGACGGTATTGGCGTGGCCGCCGGCATAGTTGCCCGCCTCGAACAAGGTCACCGCATGCTGGCGCCCGAGCAGCCAAGCCGCGCCAAGACCGGCGATTCCGCCGCCGACCACGGCAATCCGGCGCCGGCCGGAAGAAGCAGAGGGCGCGGGGAAACGTTTTTTTTCGGGTGCATTCATGTTCAAGCTCCAGCAAAGAAATTGATTATTTGTCCAGGACAACATGCAGCGCTTGCGGCCAGATTGTCGAAACTGAGTTGCGATGCAGAATCCGCAACATCAACTCCGCATCCAGATCATCAGAAGCCACATCCGGCCCCTGCGCAGCCACCCCCTGCCCCACCATGAATGCAGAGAAAACCAAGGCGGCGCCAAGAATCCCGGCCATGGATACAAACAACTTCGGCAGACTTCCAGCCATCTTTCCGGCCGCAGATCTCGCTTCACGCAGATTGGTTTTCATTGTGCTTTGTCCTGGACAATTCAAGCTCATGTAGCTACCATAGCCATTAGATTGATCCACGTCAACGTTTTGTCCAGGACAAAATGAACAAAACAGAAATCATCCCGGCAGGTTTGCCGATTGCCGCCGTTGAGCGCGATACAGGTCTGCTCAAGGACACCTTGCGTGTCTGGGAGCGCCGCTACGGCTTCCCGCAGCCGCTGCGCGACGCGAACGGCGAACGCCTGTACCCGCCCGAGCAGATCGCCCGGCTCCGCCAGATCAAACGTCTGATCGACCAGGGCATGCGCCCCGGCAAGATTTTCGCGGCTGACGACGCCACGCTTGGTGAATGGCTGGGCAAAGAAGAAAGCCGTCAGGCCGCGCCGGCTCAGTGCGCCGAGCTGATCGCTCTGCTGCAAGCACAGCGCAGCGAGGAGCTGCGCAGCGCCCTGCAGCAGAACCTGCTCCGGCATGGCTTGCAGCGCTTCGTGGTTGAGCTGGTGGCACCGCTGAATATCGAAGTCGGGCTGGCCTGGCTGCGTGGCGAGATCACGGTGGGCGAAGAGCACCTGTACACCGAGCAATTGCAGAACGTGTTGCGCGGTGCCGTACACGCCCTGCGCATTCCGGGGGCACAGCCGCGCATTCTGCTGACCACCCTGCCCGACGAATTGCACAGCCTCGGCCTGCTGATGGCCGAAGCCCTGCTCGTGCCCGAGGGTGCGCACTGCACCTCACTCGGTACCCAGACCCCGCTGGGCGATATCGTCAGCACGGCCACGGGCGGCGCGTTCGATATCGTCGCGCTCTCCTTCAGCCCCCACTACCCAGCCCGTCAGGCCTGGGCCCACCTTGCAGAGCTGCGCCGCCTGCTGCCGGCCAGCATCGCCCTGTGGGCCGGCGGCCGCCATCTGTGCGAACGAGCACCCGCCATCGAAGGCTTGCGCTATCTCGCCGAGATTGACGAAGTGCTGATCGCGCTGGAGGCGTGGCGAGCGCCCGCCTGAAGAGCCGCACCGGACAAGGCTCTCCAGCAAGGCATCCTGCACAGGCAAGCGCAACAAGCCTTTTCAAGGTTTGTGACTGAAGAAGCTTGCCAGATGCGGATCTACAGAAGAGGAATCAGAGACGCTTGAGCGCCTCGCGCCGGGTCAGGCCGGAAACCTGATCGGCATGCGCCGCCAGCCATTCGCGCACCCAGTCCGGATCAGTACGGGCGAACTGGCGCAGCGCCCAGCCCATCGCCTTGCGAATGAAGAAATCCGGCTGATCCAGATTGGCGCTCAGGATCGCCGCGAGACGCGCCCTGTCCGTCTCGCCGGCATACATGAGCTGATGCAGGATCGCCACCCGCCGCAACCACATATCCTCGTGCGTGGCATACGCATCCAGCCGTACACGCAGCGACGGCGCGCGGCGACAAAGCCCGCCATACACATGCGCCGCCAGCAGATCGACCGAATCCCACCAGGCCTTCGCCCGCACCAGCGCCGCCAGTTGTGGCTCATGCCGCGTCTCGAAGCGCGCCGCAAACTTCACCAGCAGATCCACCGCCACATACTGACACTCGCGCTCATCAAACGCCCACAGCGCTTCCGCTACCGCCAGCAGCCAGTCCGCCTCCGGTGCCTTGCCCAGACTCGCAAAAGCCGGCTTCACCGCCGCGCGCCGGGCTGGCGTCGGAATGCCGAAAAACGCGAAACGCTGCTTCATGTAAGCCGCCATCGGTGCGGCGCGCGCAGGATCAGCCTGCGCCGCCAGCAGCAGGCGCAGATCGGTGGCGAATTGCTCCGGCAAGGGGCTGCTCATGGCGGGGATGATGACATGCGCAGCCCTCTCTGCCCGGCAGGATTACTCGAAGAACGCAGGCGCAAACAGCGGTCCGATCGTGCCGAACAACGCCAGGGCCCAGAAAATCACCCCGAGGACGATCCACACGATATTGGCGCCGGAAAACTCCTTGTTGCTGAGCCCCTGCGGATCCTTGCAGGCAGCATTCACTGCGCCTTGTGCAAGATTCAGGAGCGCTGCCATCACGAACAGCGTGGCAAGGGAGATCAGCCCGGTCCAGGGTTCGCCAATATCCTTGGCGGACAGACGATCCGCCACGTTTGAAATGAGCGTGATGATGACCAGCGGCGTCGCCACCGATCCGGCATTCCAGGCGTAGCTCAGGCCGTTGCGGCGCAGCCCATCGCTGATGGCGCGGAACAGCGAATGAATGAAAAACACCTGAAAGATCGCTCGCGGCAGCGGCCAGATGGACAAGCCATGCGCCTGCTTCTGCTGCTTCCAGTTGCGGTAGTACCAATAGATGCCGTAAAGGCCCAGCGTCGACAAATACAGCGTCAGAAACTTGCTCTTCGAGACGACGTAAAACTCTTCCAGCACCCCATCGTCAATTTCCAGATCTGCCTTGGGTGGTGCGTAAACATCTGCGTCCATGCCGAAACTCCCTGATGCAAAATGACTCGACTATACCGCCTGCAGACACCTTCCTGAAGAGGCGCATGCAGCCTTGATCTGCGAAGCACATGCCTGCAGGCCCAACGAATAAAAGCCTCTGCAGACAGGGTAGCTGCAGAGGCTTGCCGGATGCGGCTTTTCAGGCAACGATCAGCTGGAAACCTGCGGCAACAGGCTCAACGCCATCGCCAGTTCCTTCTCGTCGTAATCCTGATCGACCAGCTTGCCGTCGAAGTAAGCCTGATAGGCGGACATATCCATATGGCCGTGGCCGGACAGGCAGAACAGGATGGTTTCGGCCTTGCCCTCGCGCTTGCAGCGCAGAGCCTCTTCGACCGCGCCCTTGACGGCATGCGTGGCTTCCGGCGCCGGCACGATGCCCTCCGTGCGGGCAAACAGCACGCCGGCCTCGAAGCAGGCTTTCTGCTGATAGGCCTGCGCCTCGATCAGGCCAAGGCTGGCAATGTGGCTGACCATCGGCGCCATGCCGTGGTAACGCAAACCACCGGCGTGGAAGCCGGGCGGCGTGAAGGTCGAACCGAGGGTGTGCATCTTCACCAGCGGGGTGAGATGCGAGGTGTCGCCGAAGTCGTAGGCGAACTTGCCACGCGACAGGCTCGGGCAGGCGGCTGGCTCCACCGCGACGAAACGGCGCCTGGCATGCTCGCCACGCAACTGCTGGCCCATGAAGGGAAAGGCGATGCCGGCGAAATTGGAGCCACCGCCGGTGCAGCCGATGATCACGTCCGGATCATCGCCGGCCATCTCCATCTGCAGGATGGCTTCCTGACCGACGATGGTCTGGTGCAGCAGCACATGATTGAGCACCGAGCCCAGCGCGTACTTGGTATCTTCATTCTGCGCGGCGACTTCAACCGCCTCGGAAATGGCCAGCCCGAGCGAGCCCATGAAATTGGGGTCTTTCGCCAGCGCAGCACGGCCGGCTTCGGTGGTATTCGATGGCGAGGGCAGGCACTGCGCGCCCCAGGTTTCCATCATGGCGCGACGATAAGGCTTCTGGTCGTAGGACACGCGCACCTGGTAGACCGTCACGTCCAGCCCGAAGAGTCCGCCAGCGAAAGCCAGCGAGGAGCCCCACTGGCCCGCGCCGGTCTCGGTGCACAGCTTCTTCACCCCTTCCTGGGCGTTGTACCAGGCCTGCGGCACGGCGGAGTTGGGCTTGTGGCTGCCGGCGGGCGACACGCCTTCATACTTGAAATAGATCTTCGCCGGCGTGCCGAGCGCCTGCTCCAGGCGACGCGCGCGAAACAGCGGGGCGGGCCGCCACATCTTGAATACCTCGCGCACCGGATCGGGAATCTCGATGTAGCGCTCCTGCGACATCTCCTGCGCGATGATCGCCTTGGGGAACAGCGGCGCCAGATCGTCGGGCCCGACCGGCTGACCGGTTACCGGATGCAGCGGCGGCGCCTGCGGCACCGGCAGGTCGGCAGCGATGTTGTACCAATGACCCGGCAGGCGGGCCTCTTCAAGCAGATAACGATTGCGATCGGGCATTACATGTCTCCAGCGTGGTGTTTCAGGGAAAACCACAGCCTAAGCGAGCCGCTCACGAACGCCAATGACCTGTGCCAAACGCCCACCCATTACCCCTCCCCCACAAGGCTCGCCGATAGTGCCTCACACGCTCCACCTCAACACCCGAACCCGCCCCGGCAAGCACACAACAGGTGCATGAACCCGGAGCACGCACAAAGACAGCGCATCAAAATACCTTTGCATGCCGGACGCACCCACCCAAGCCATTGATTCAATTGAAACTGAAATTTGGCTCGCTTCATGCTTAAAGCTCCGCCATTGTGCAAAACGGAGTCCAAGATGGAGCAGTTCAAAACTTCCACTGACGTGTTATTCGTGCTTCTCGGCGCCATCATGGTGCTGGCCATGCACGCCGGCTTCGCCTTTCTGGAGCTGGGCACGGTGCGTCGCAAGAATCAGGTCAATGCCCTGGTCAAGATCCTCGCCGATTTCTGTGTCTCGACCATCGCCTATTTCTTCATCGGTTATGGCGTCGCCTACGGCATCCATTTCTTCGACGGGGCCCCGGTATTGAATGCCAACGAAGGCTACGGCCTGGTCAAGTTCTTCTTCCTGCTGACCTTCGCCGCCGCCATTCCCGCCATCATCTCCGGCGGCATCGCCGAACGCGCACGGTTTTCCCCGCAGATGGCGGCGACCTTCGCACTGGTCGGGCTGGTTTATCCCTTCTTCGAAGGCATCGCCTGGAACGACAACTTCGGCATCCAGCCCTGGATCGAATTCGCCTTTGGTGCAAAATTCCACGACTTTGCCGGCAGCGTCGTGGTGCACGCCGTCGGCGGCTGGATTGGACTGGTTGCCGTCGTGCTGCTCGGAAACCGCCGCGGCCGCTACAACAAGGATGGCGGCATCTCGGCCCACCCGCCCTCAAGCATTCCCTTCCTGGCGCTTGGCGCCTGGATCCTCACCGTCGGCTGGTTCGGTTTCAACGTGATGAGTGCGCAGAAGCTCGAAGCCATTACCGGCCTGGTCGCCGTCAATTCGCTGATGGCACTGGTGGGCGGCACGCTGGCCGCACTCGTGCTGGGCAAGAACGACCCGGGCTTCGTGCATAACGGTCCGCTCGCTGGGCTGGTCGCCGTGTGCGCCGGCTCCGACCTGATGCACCCTCTAGGGGCACTGGTGGTAGGCAGCGTTGCCGGTGCCTTGTTCGTCTACATGTTCACGCAAGTGCAGAACCGCTGGAAGATCGACGACGTACTCGGCGTCTGGCCCTTGCACGGCCTTTGTGGAGCCTGGGGCGGAATCGCCGCCGGCATCTTCGGCCAGAAAGCTCTCGGCGGCATGGGAGGCGTAAGTTTCTGGGCACAAATCCTCGGCACGCTTGGCGGCATCACCGTCGCAGTGATCGGCGGCGGCATCGTGTACGGCACAATCAAGAAGACGACCGGCCTGCGCCTGGATGCCGAAGAGGAATTCAACGGGGCTGACTTGTCCATCCATAAGATCAGCGCTACACCCGAGCGGGAAACCAACTGGTAACAGTTGTGTTAGGTAGGAATAAAGTCTGTCGGGCTGAAATAAAGTCTGTCGGACTTTTTGCCAACCTCAGAAAAAGCCCACGACAAATGTCGTGGGCTTTTGTTTAGTCGTGCCTTTACAGGTTTGCTTGCACTTTGACTGGCCGCGGAGGGGCAGTCATTCGGCCTAAGCAGTCGGTCGCCACATCCATCTCAAACGACTGATGCTGCGTAGCAAGCAGACAATGTCTTTCCAATGGCTGTTATCTGAGTGCCGCCGCGTCTGGTTCGCCTGGCTGCCAGCCGCCGCCCAGCGCCCTGAAAGCCGCGACCGCTGCGCGCGCCGATTCGGTTTGCGCCTGCACCCGCGCATCGGTGACGCGCAACAGGTTTTCGTCGGCCAGCAGCACTTCGATCAGGCTGACGACGCCCTTCTGGTACGCGGCAAACGAGGCGCCGCGCGCGCGGCCGAGCGAATCCACACCCTGAGTCAGTTCGGCCGTTTGCGCTTCGCGCTTGACCAAGGTCGACAAGGCGTTTTCTACATCCTCCGCCGCCCGCAGCACAGCCAGCCGATAAGCCGCCAGGATTTCGGCCTCCTGCCCCTTAGCCTGCTCGATCTGCGCGTTGATGCGGCCGAAGTCGAACAGACGCCAGCGCAGACCCAACATGCCGGAAGCCTGGTTGGCGCCAGTGGTGAACAGATTGCCGCTCGATACCGTTGTCGCGCTGCCGACCAGCCCGCTCAGCGAGAGCTTGGGGTAGTACTCGGCGATGGCGACGCCGATGCGCGCGTTCGAGGCGGCCAGGCGACGCTCTGCCACGATCAGGTCGGGCCGGCGGCGCAGCAGATCGCCCGGCGAGCCGGTGGCGGTGATCTGCGGTGCGGCCGGGATGTCGGCGCTGTCGTTCAGCTCGGCGCGATGCGTGCCGGGCGGCGTGCCCAGCATCACATCCAGCGCGTTCATGGCCACCTCCAGACCCGCTTCCAGCGCGGGGATCGACGCCCGCACCTGGGCCAGCGCGCCTTCGGCCTGGCGCACCTGAAGCTCGGGCGCCAGGCCCTTGCCGTAGAGCAGCTTGATGGTGGCGAGCAGGTCCTGCTGCGTACGCTCCTGGCGGCGCGCGACATCCAGACGGGCCTGCAGGCCGCGAATGCTGATGTAGATGTCGGCGGTCTGGGCCGCCACGGCCAGCCGCGTGGCGACTGCGCCAGCTTCCGAGGCGCGGTACTCGGCCAGTGCGGCTTCGCGCCCCCGGCGCAGACCGCCGAACGCGTCGAGCTCCCAGCTCGCGCTCAGATTCATTTCATATGAATTGCCGTAACGGTCGAAGCCGGGCGTTGAGTTCAGCACCTGCCCCAGCGGCGTTTCCACCGACTGGAAAGCGCGGGCCGCCTGGCCGCTCACCGTGCCGGAAGGCAGCAGTGCGGCATTGGCCGCGCCCAGCCCGGCACGCGCTTGCGTCACGCGCGCCGAGGCTTGGGCGAGATCAAGATTCTGTTCCAGCGCCAGCGTCACGAAATGCGTCAGTTGCGGATCGCCGAACCCCGCCCACCAGGTGGCGAGCTCGGCGCTGGCTTTCGCCGGCCGCTGATCCACCGCCGCCTGACCCTGGAAGTGGCCGGGCAAGGGCGTGTCGGGGCGGACATAGTCGGGACCGACGGCGCAGCCGGCCGACAGGCCGGCGACCAGCAAGGCGATGAGCGTGAGTTTGGGCGACATGGGTTTCTTTCTAGGGGCAGATGAGTGACCATAATACCAATCGGTCACTAGTTGTCTAGTCTTTCCCGCTGGCGTAAGCTGGCGCCCATGACGAAAACCAGTACCTATGCCGCCTCGGCGCGGGGCCCGGCCGACCACGAGGTGCGCGGCCAGATCGTGCTCGCCGCCACCGAGCACTTCAGCCGCTACGGCTACGAGAAGACGACCGTTTCCGATCTCGCCAAGGCCATTGGCTTCTCGAAGGCCTACATCTACAAGTTCTTCGAGTCCAAACAGGCGATTGGCGAAATGATCTGCGCCAACTGTCTGGGCAAGATCGGCAACGACATTAAGGCCGCCATCGACCAGGCCGACCGACCGCCCGAGAAACTGCGGCGCATGTTCAAGGCCATCGTCGAATTGAGCCTGCAGTTGTTCTCCCAAGACCGCAAGCTGTACGAGATCGCGACCTCTGCCGCCACTGAGCGCTGGCAATCCACGCTCGCCTACGAAGAGCAGATCCGGACCTTGCTGAGAGGCATCCTGGAAGAGGGGCGGCAGAGCGGGGATTTCGAGCGCAAGACGCCTCTGGATGAAACCGTGATGGCGATCTATCTGGTGATGCGTCCCTTCTTGAACCCGCTGATCCTGAAGCACAGCCTGGACTACACCGAAGACGCGCCGGGCCAACTTTCCAGCTTGGTGCTGCGCAGCCTGTCTCCGTGAAATAATGCAAAATCAACAGTGACTATTGACTAAATTGGTCACAAGAATGATGATGAAGGTCCCGATCACTTCGCCAAAGGGACTTTCATGCTCCGGCTCGCCACTCCTTTATTCATTTGCGCCTTGCCCCTGGCGCTGGTCGCTTGCGGCGAACAGGCTCCGGCCGATCCGCGCACCGGACAGCCCCTGGTGCGTACCGCCATCGCCCGCGAGGCGGGTGCGGCTTCACGTTCCTTCACCGGGACCGTAGCGGCCCGGGTGCAGAGCGATCTCGGCTTCCGCGTTCCCGGCAAAGTGCTGGAGCGTCTGGTGGATACCGGGCAAAGCGTCAAGCGCGGCCAGCCGCTGATGCGCATCGACCCGGTCGATCTGAAACTGGCGGCGCAAGCCCAGCAGGAGGCGGTGGCCGCCGCGCGGGCCCGTGCCCTGCAGACGGCGGAAGACGAGACCCGTTACCGCGATCTGCGCGGCACCGGCGCCATCTCGGCTTCAGCGTATGACCAGGTCAAGGCAGCCGCTGATGCCGCCAAGGCGCAACTCAGCGCGGCCGAAGCTCAGGCGGATGTCGCCCGCAATGCCAGTCGTTACACCGAGCTGCTGGCCGATGGCGACGGCGTGGTCATGGAGACGCTGGCCGAACCCGGCCAGGTCGTCAGCGCAGGGCAGGCTGTGATGCGCCTGGCCCATGCCGGTCGCCGCGAAGCGTTGATCCAGCTGCCGGAAACGCTGCGCCCGGCCATCGGCTCGGTGGCGCAAGCCACCTTGTTCGGCAAGGAAGGCACGGCCGTTCCGGCCAGGCTGCGCCAGCTTTCCAATTCGGCGGATCGCCTCACGCGCACCTTCGAGGCGCGCTATGTGCTGGAGGGCGAGCTGTCGAACGCGCCGCTGGGTACCACGGTAACGATCCAGATTTCGGAAGAGTCGTCTTCAAAACAGGGCAGTCGGCAGGCTGCCGGTCTGCATGTGCCAATCGCAGCCCTGTTCGACCCGGGCAAGGGCCCTGGGGTGTGGGTGATCCAGGGCGAGCCGGCGAAGGTGTCCTGGCGGCCGGTCGCGGTTCAGCGCATCGACGACGCCGGCGCCTATGTTTCGGGCCCGCTCAAGCAAGGCGAGCGGATCGTTGCGCTCGGCACGCATCTGCTGCGTGAAGGTGAAGAGGTCCGCGTAGCGGGTCTTGCCTCCGGCAAGGCGACGGAAGGAGCGCGTCCGTGAGCGAGAGCCGTTTCAACCTATCTGCGCTCGCGGTCCGCGAGCGCGCCATCACCCTGTTCCTGATCTTCCTGATCTCGGCCGCGGGCATTCTCGCCTTCTTCAAACTGGGGCGCGCGGAAGATCCGCCCTTCACGATCAAGCAGATGACCATCATCACCGCCTGGCCGGGCGCAACCGCGCAAGAGATGCAGGATCAGGTCGCCGAGCCGCTCGAAAAGCGCATGCAGGAGCTGCGCTGGTATGACCGCACGGAAACCTTCACCCGCCCGGGTCTGGCCTTCACCATGGTGTCCTTGCTCGACAGTGCGCCGCCTGCGGAGGTCAAGGAAGAGTTCTACCAGGCGCGCAAGAAGATCAGCGACGAGGCCAAGAAGTTGCCTGCTGGGGTCATCGGCCCGATGGTCAACGACGAATATGCGGACGTGACCTTCGCGCTCTTCGCCCTCAAGGCCAAGGGCGAGCAGCAGCGCTTGCTGGTGCGCGACGCGGAAGCACTGCGCCAGCAACTGCTGCATGTCGCCGGCGTGAAGAAGGTCAACATCATCGGCGAGCAACCCGAACGCATCTTCGTGTCCTTCTCGCACGACCGTCTGGCAACGCTGGGGGTCGCGCCGCAAGACATCTTCGCCGCGCTCAACAGCCAGAACGTGTTGACGCCCGCCGGCTCGATCGAGACCAAGGGCCCACAGGTCTTCGTGCGCGTCGATGGCGCCTTCGATACGCTGGAGAAGATCCGCCAGACCCCTATCGTTGCACAGGGGCGCACGCTGAAGTTGTCGGACGTGGCCAGCGTCGAACGCGGTTATGAAGACCCTGCCACCTTCCAGGTCCGCAACGGCGGCGAGCCGACGCTCTTGCTCGGCGTGGTGATGCGCGACGACTGGAACGGGCTGGACCTGGGCAAGGCGCTTGGAGCGGAAGTCACCAAGATCAACGCGGAACTGCCGCTGGGCATGACGCTGACCAAGGTGACCGATCAGGCCGTCAACATCAGCTCGGCGGTGGACGAGTTCATGGTCAAGTTCTTCGTCGCCCTGCTGGTGGTGATGGTGGTGTGTTTCGTCAGCATGGGTTGGCACGTTGGCATCGTGGTGGCGGCAGCTGTGCCGCTGACGCTGGCGGCGGTGTTCGTGATCATGGCGGCCACCGGCAAGAACTTCGACCGCATCACGCTCGGCTCGCTGATTCTGGCACTGGGCCTGTTGGTGGATGACGCCATCATTGCCATCGAGATGATGGTGGTGAAGATGGAGGAGGGTTATGACCGCATCGCGGCCTCGGCCTACGCCTGGAGCCATACCGCGGCGCCGATGCTGTCCGGCACGCTGGTCACGGCCGTCGGTTTCATGCCCAACGGCTTCGCGCGTTCCACCGCCGGTGAGTACACCAGCAACATGTTCTGGATCGTCGGTATCGCACTGATCGCCTCCTGGGTGGTGGCGGTGGTGTTCACCCCCTACCTTGGTGTGAAGCTCTTACCAAACTTCAAGAAAGTCGAAGGGGGTCACGCGGCCATCTACGACACGCCGCGCTACAACCGCTTTCGTCAGCTGCTGGGGCGCGTCATCGCCCGCAAGTGGCTCGTCGCCGCTACGGTGGTCAGCTTGTTCGTGATGGCGGTGCTGGGCATGGCCGTAGTCAAGAAGCAGTTTTTCCCGACATCCGACCGGCCGGAAGTGCTGGTCGAGGTGCAACTGCCTTACGGCAGCTCGATCGAGCAGACCAGCGCCGCAACGGCGAAGGTCGAAGCCTGGCTCGCCAAGCAGGCGGAAGCCAAGATAGTCACCGCCTACATCGGTCAGGGCGCGCCTCGCTTCTTCCTGGCCATGTCGCCGGAGCTACCCGATCCATCCTTCGCCAAGATCGTGGTGCTCACCGGCAACGACAAGGAACGTGAGGCCCTCAAGTTCCGGCTGCGAGAGGTGATCGCCGAGGGCCTGGCGCCCGAGGCGCGGGTGCGCGTCACTCAGATCGTGTTCGGGCCGCCTTCCCCCTTCCCGGTGGCCTACCGCGTCACGGGACCGGACCCGGTCAAGCTGCGCGAGATTTCCGCCGAGGTCGAGGCCGTGATGCATGCCAGCCCGATGATGCGCACGGTCAACACGGACTGGGGTCCGCGCGTCCCGACCCTGCATTTCACCCTCGACCAGGACCGGCTCCAAGCCGTGGGGCTGAGCTCCAGTTCGGTGGCCCAGCAGTTGCAGTTCCTGCTGAGCGGCGCGCCGCTGACCGAGGTGCGCGAGGATATCCGTTCGGTGCAGGTGGTCGGTCGCTCGGCCGGCGACACCCGTCTCGACCCAGCCAAGATCGCCGGCTTCACGCTGGTCGGCTCGGCCGGACAGCGCATTCCGCTGTCGCAGGTGGGCAAGGTCGAGGTGCGCATGGAAGACCCGATCCTGCGGCGACGCGACCGCACACCGACGATCACCGTGCGCGGCGACATCGCCGAAGGCCTGCAGCCGCCGGACGTGTCGACGGCTATGACCCAGCAGCTGCAGCCCGTCATGGCCAAGCTGCCGAGCGGCTACCGCATCGTAGAGGCCGGCTCCATCGAGGAAGCCGGCAAGGCGACGGTCGCCATGCTGCCGATCTTCCCGATCATGCTGGCGGCTACCCTACTGATCATCATCCTGCAGGTGCGCTCGATCTCCGGCATGGTCATGGTCTTCCTGACCAGCCCGCTGGGGCTGATCGGCGTGGTGCCGACGCTGCTGCTGTTTCAACAACCCTTCGGCATCAACGCGTTGGTCGGCCTGATCGCGCTGTCCGGCATCCTGATGCGCAACACGCTGATCCTGATTGGCCAGATCCGGGAGAACGAAGAGGCCGGGCTCGATCCCTTCCGCGCGCTGGTGGAAGCGACCGTGCAGCGCGCGCGGCCGGTGATCCTGACCGCGCTGGCCGCGATCCTGGCCTTCATCCCACTGACCCATTCGGTGTTCTGGGGAACGCTGGCCTACACGCTGATCGGCGGCACGCTGGCCGGCACGGTGCTGACGCTGGTGTTCCTGCCGGCCATGTATTCCATCTGGTTCAAGATCAGGCCCGTGCCTTCGCAGAGCTGAGCCTTTCACCCCAAGTCACCCATACAAAAAAGGATCTACCATGTCTAATTCAAAAGTTGTCGTTGTGACCGGCGTATCGTCGGGCATCGGGCGCGCTGCCGCCAGCCAGTTTGCCCAGCAGGGTTGCCGGGTCTTCGGCACCGTGCGCAATAAAGCCAGCGCGCAAGCCATTCCGGGCGTCGTACTGGTCGAGATGGATATCCGCGACGAAGCGTCCATCGAGCGCGGCATCCAGACCGTCATCGGCCATGCCAGGCGCATCGACGTGCTAGTCAACAGCGCGGGCGTGACGCTGCTGGGCGCGACCGAGGAAACCTCGATCGACGAAGCGCGGACCTTGTTCGACACCAACCTGTTCGGCCTGCTGCGCACGATCAAAGCCGTGCTGCCCTACATGCGCGGTCAGGGCTCTGGGCGCATCGTCAACGTCAGCTCGGTGCTGGGCTTCCTGCCTGCGCCGTACATGGCGCTTTACTCCGCCTCCAAGCATGCGGTGGAAGGCCTGTCCGAGACGCTGGATCACGAGGTGCGCCAGTTCGGCGTCCGCGTGGCGCTGGTCGAGCCTTCCTTCACCAAGACCAACCTGGATCTCAACGCGCCGCAGACCGTCGCCAGAATTCCGGCCTACAGCAAGGAGTTGGGCGTCGTGTCGCAAGCCATCCAGAACAACGTGCAGAAAGCGCCGCTGCCCGATGGCGTCGCCAAGACGATTGTCGACGCCGCCCTGGGGCCTTGGAAGACGCGTCACACGCCCAAAGGCGAAGCGTCGCTGCTGGCCAAGCTGCGCCGTTTCATGCCCGCTGGTCCGGTCGGGAAGGGCATCAGGAAAACCTTCGGTCTCGCCTGAATCGCAGCCCCACCTACCCCGTCAATCGCCAGCACTCGAAGAGCACCATGAGCCCCCCTGACAAGCAGAGCATCCTGTCTTCGCCTGCTTTCATGGGGCAGGCCTCACCATGGCCGGTGTTCTGGGTAGCCAGCATCGCGGTGTTTCTGGTGTCGATGGACGGCACCATGCTGTTCGCCGCCTTCAGCGCCCTGCGGGCCGGTTTTCCGCAGGCCACGGCGGCCGATCTCTCGTGGGTGCTGAACGCCTACACGGTGGTGTACGCCGCGATGCTGATCCCCGCCGGCGGACTGGCCGACAGGCATGGGCGCAAGAAAGTGTTTCTGCTGGGCGTGGCGCTGTTCCTAGCGGCGTCGGTGGCCTGTGGTCTGGCACCGAACGTAGCCTGGCTGGTCGCGGCAAGAGCGCTGCAAGCTCTGGGCGCCGCGTTGCTGACGCCGGCTTCGCTCTCGCTCGTGCTGGCGGCCTTCCCGGTCAACAAACGTGCGGTGGCGGTCAGCTTGTGGAGCGCGGTCGGCGGTCTGGCCGCCGCCGTGGGCCCCAGCCTAGGCGCCTTCGTTGTGGCCTCGCTCGGCTGGCAGTGGGCCTTCTACCTGAACCTGCCGCTGAGCATGTTCGCCATCTGGCGCGGCGTCACGCTGCTGACCGAAGCAAAACAGCCCAACAAGGGACGGCCACTCGATCTGGTGGGCATGGGCCTGCTGATCGTCGGCATCGGTGCCCTGTCGCTGTCCATCGTGCAGGCCGAGTCGCCCGACTGGTCGCGCCCCGAGTTGCTGGAAGTGGCCGGGCTCGGGCTCGCGAGCATCGCCGGATTCATCGCCTGGGCGCGGCTTGCCCGCGCGCCACTGGTAGACCTAGGCCTGTTCCGCAACGCCACCTACCGCTATGTGAATCTCGCGAGCCTGAGCTTCGGCATTGCGTTCTCGATGATGTTCTTCGCCTTCTTTTTCTACATGAAGTCAATCTGGCACTACTCGCTGCCCTTGGCTGGCCTGGCGATCACGCCTGGCCCATTGTTGGTGACCCCGGTGGCCGCGCTCTCGGGGCGGCTCGCCAGTCGCCATGGCCATCGTCCGCTGCTGCTGGCGGGGAGTTTGATCTATGCGGCGAGCGGACTATGGTTCTTGCTGGTGCCAGGCACCGAGCCTGCCTATCTGACGCAATGGCTGCCGGGCGCGTTGCTCAGCGGCATGGGCGTGGGCATGGTGCTGCCGTCATTGTCGGGCGCGGCTGTCAGCCACTTGCCCGCACAGCATTACGCCGTCGGCAGCGCCATAAATCAGGCAATACGTCAGATCGGTTCGGTCATGGGCGTTGCCCTGACTGTGGTGCTGCTAGGGAGCAGCACGTTGCAGCGTGCGGACTTCAATGCCGTCTACCTGTGCCATATGGGTCTGGCACTATTGACCGCTGCGCTGTGTCTCCCGGTCAAGACCCGGCCGGCAAGCGCTGCCAGGAAATCGTGAGCCGCCCCCAAGCCCAAACCCCCTGCATCAAGTGGCATTCACCAAGCGGAAAGATCATTGAAATGGAAAAAATTCAATTGACTGGACAAGCCAGCATTCGGACGCAATTCAACGCATGCGCGCTGGCGGGGGAGCGCCCGGTCTGGCGCGAGCGGAGCAAATTGCCGGCAAGAGCGGGCGAGCCATTCTCGAAGCCATGTTGTCTGGCGAGCTACCTGTTACCACACGAACCTTGCTGGATTTTCTGCTTAAGGACTTGGCGCACTCGCAGGAATATGATTGGGACGCGCAGGGAAACAACCAAAACATGTCGTAATGACAGGCTTTGCCGCGGAGATTGCAGTCTTCCAGCAGTGGAATTCCTTGCACCGGCCCAAGCAGGTGTTCCAGACGTGCACGATCAGGATGTCTGCTGGATCGGCGTCGTATTCATTCAGTAACTTGAAGCCGGCCAGAACGCCCCTTGAATGGCCGCTCTACTTTGCGGGCTCAACTGACGGATGCAACACACTTTGCATAGCGTCGGCAGCATTCGCCAATGCGAAGCCTGGACACAGCCCCTATGGGGAACCGCATGTGGCGGACTTCTCCGGCATGGTACGCTGAAGAGGCAGGCGCAGAGCGGCTCTTCAGGCAACACCGGATCAGGGGCGTGGCAGCATCAGGCAGGCCGTCACCCCTGATCCGGCGTCACTCTTCAGAGTGAGCGTGCCGCCGTGCGCTTCCGCAATGGCCTTGGCGATCGGCAGGCCCAGCCCGGTGCCGCCAGTGTGACGGGCACGTGAAGCCTCAAGACGGAAGTAAGGCTCGAAAACCTTGTCGAGCTCGCCAGCCGGAATGCCCGGGCCCTTGTCGCGGATGCTCACCTGCACGGCGTGGCCCAGGTCTTCGACCTGCAGATGGATGGCTCCGCCTCCGTAGAAACGGGCATTGTCAAGGAGGTTGGCGATACAACGACGCAGTGCGTGCGGGCGCGCCTTGATTGACTGAGCACAGCGGCCCTGACGGATAATCGTGGCGCCGAGCTCCTCCATGTCCTCAACCAGACTGTCGAGCAATGCGTCGAGGTTCACCGCAACCAGCGCTTCCGTGTTCGAGCCGGCCCGCAGGAAATCCAGGGTGTGGCCGATCATCGCGTCCATCTCGGCCAGATCACGCTCCATCTTTTCCTTCAGCACCGGTGCAATGTCACCTTCCAGGCGCAGGCGCAGGCGGGTGATCGGTAAGCGCAGATCGTGTGAAACAGCCGACAGGGCCTGGGCGCGAGTATCGACGAGGCGCTTGATGTCACGCTGCATGGCATTGAAGGCCTGAGCAGCCAGACTCACCTCCTGCGGTCCTGCCTCAGGCAGGGGTGGCTGGTTGAGATTGCGGGCAAGCCCGGCCGCTGCACTGGCAAAATTGGCCAGCGGTCGCGTCAGCCGGCGCACCGTCCATATCGACAAGGCCGTGGTCGACACCCCGAGCAGCAGCAACAGGGCAATCAGGCGATAAGGCAGCGCTGTCGCGGGGACCGGCAAGAGATGGTGGAAAGTCACGACCGTACCGTCCTGCAGCCGGATCTGCGCAACATAGGTGCGCGCAAACAGTTTGCCGCGCGGTGGATCGTCATGCTCTCGATCCTTGTCGTCGTCATCCTTGTCGTGCCGGAGAATGGGTGGCGGATGCAGGCTCAGCAACAGGGGATCCACCCGTTCCAGCGCAAGCATCTGAACCTCCAGCCCGCGGGCAAGCTGTCGTCTTGCTTCCATGGCAAAGCCCTGTGCATCCAGCGAGGTATCAATCTTCTGCGTCGCCCAGGGCAGCTCAAGCGTCAGCATGGTTGGCTGCACACTCAGGGCCTTCACCAGTAGCGGGCGTTCGGCCGGCTCGGCGTTATCCAGCACCGTGGCAATCCCGGCCATGCGCTGTGCGGCATATTCGGCAAGCAGCTTGTAGTTGAGGCGGCCACGATCATCGAGCAACAACCACAAGCCAGCCAGTTGCACCACCAAGAGCACCGCAAACAGGGCCGCGGCGATTTGCCCGAACAGGGTGCGAGGCCACCATTTCATGAGCGTGATTCCACGCGCGCGACGAGCATGTAGCCCTCGCTGCGTACGGTCTTGATGAGCTGCGGGTCACGCGCATCATCGTTGAGACGACGACGCAGACGGGAAATCATCACATCGATGGTGCGATCGAAGGGGCCGGCATCGCGCCCCGCCAACGCATCGGTCAGCTGATCACGCGAGAACACACAGTTGGGCGTTTCCGCCAGCACATGCAAGAGACGGAATTCACCGGTCGACAGCGCGATGACAACACCATCAGAGCCGATCAGGTTATGCGCCGCCAGATCCAGTGTCCAGCCTGCGAAGTGCAGCAGCGTGGAGGCGCGACCGCGCGATTCGTGATCTTCGGCACGGCGCAGGATGCTTCGCACCCGGGCCAGCAACTCGCGCGGATTGAAGGGTTTGGGCAGATAGTCATCGGCCCCCATTTCAAGACCAATGATGCGATCCATGTCATCGCCACGCGCGGTCAGCATGAGAATCGGCAGACGCGAGGACGCACGCAGATTGCGACACAGAGAGAGACCATCTTCCCCCGGCAACATCACATCAAGGATCAGCAGATCCGGCACGAAACCATCTATCAGCCCACGCATGCTTTTGCCATCACAGGCTGTCTCGACAATGTAACCATTGCCACCAAGGTAGCTGCGCAACAGCTCCGTCAGTTCGGGATCGTCATCAACGACGAGGATCTTCTTGCTCATGGGCCGGGCTCATGTTTTCCAGACCCAAGAATAGCCCGGATTTCATGTCAGGAAAGCATTGTGAATACACGCTTACACCCATTCACAAGCCATTTACAAAACCCCCTGCAAATCCAATACCCGGTTCACACGTCCGGGGTTCAATGCGGTCACACCAATGCAGCAGGACCTGCATGGACAACCTACAGGAAACAGAAAAGTGAAGCTAGGCAACAAGCAGCCAGAGTCGCTGAAAAGTCAGGATACAGCACCTCTGCGTCGGGCCGCGTGGATGCGCACGCTCACCACCTGGCACTGGATCAGTTCGGCGCTGTGTCTGGTCGGCATGCTGTTCTTCGCCAGCACCGGCATCACCCTGAACAATGCCGAATACTTCGAGAGTACAACGCCGGCGACGACCCGCCATGAAGGCATCCTGCCCGTCGAGGTTCTGAACGAACTCAACGCAACCGAGGCGACAGGAGGCGATTTGCCAGCCTCCCTGCACCGCTGGATCAGACTCACATGGGGGCTGACGCTTTCGCCGAAGGCGACCGAGTGGCAAACAGCCGAGGTCTACGTCGATCTCAAACGACCGGGTGTGGATGCCTGGCTCAGCGTAAAGCGCAGCACCGGCAGCATCCAGTACCAAGCGGACGACCACGGCTGGGTGGCGTATTTCAACGACCTGCACAAGGGCAAGAATGCCGGCCGCGCCTGGAGCTGGCTGATCACGGCATTCGGTATCGGCTGTGTCGTCTTCAGCGTAACCGGATTGCTGATCCTGCAGATACATGCCCGATCACGCTGGAAAGTATGGCCAATCACCGGCTTGGGCCTTGTGATCCCGCTCGTCCTGATCCTGCTTTTCGTTCATTGATACCCACATGGAAAGGAATATCGTGAAAATCCGTATGATCTCCTCCGCACTCTCCCTGATCGGTCTGGGAGCCAGCGCCCCCGGCTTCGCCGCCGATGCCCAGCTGGAAATCAATATCCCTTCGATGGGAAAGCGCCCGTATGTCGCCGTCTGGCTGGAGAAAGCCGGCAGCCACGAGTTCGCCGGCAACATCGCCGTCTGGTATGACATGCGCAAGCCAAACAATATCGGTGCCACCAAGTGGCTGCCTGACATGCGCGAATGGTGGCGGGTCAGCGGCAGCCAGGCAAGCTTTCCGATTGATGGCGTCTCCGGCGCTACCCGGCCGGCCGGCGAACACACGATCGATATCGGTGCATCCGGAGCGGCAAAGAAGCTGCCCCCTGGAAACTATGAAGTCGTGATTGAAGTGGCTAGGGAAAAGGGTGGCCACGATCTGGTACGCCTGCCCTTGCAGTGGCCTCCGCGCAGTGCAGCTACAGCGGAAGGCTCCGGCAAGGCTGAGCTTGGTCAGGTACGCCTGACGAGTAAACCATGATGGCAAATGCTCCAGCTGCCCGGGTCCTGATTCCGGCGCGACTCAGCCCAGACTTCAGTACGCTGGATGGTGATTTGCGCCAGCTGGCGGGCCAGTGCATGGGAACGAGCTGGAGCGTTCGCGTGGTATGCCCGGACGATTCCCGGTTTGCGCGGCTGGAGGCTGACATTTCGGGCATTCTCGACACCATCGAGACACAGATGAGTCATTTCCGCCACGATTCAGACCTGTGTCGATTCGCCCGGCTGAATGCTGGCGAATGGCTGGAGATGCCGGCAGAGTTTGCCCACGTCATGCGTGCCGCGCTGGAGGTGGCAGGTCTCAGCAACGGCGCCTTTGATCCGGCCATCGCCGCAGCGGTCGATGCCTGGGGCTTCGGCGCACGCCAGGCTTATACCGCGCCCGGGTTCAAACCACCGGCCACCGTGACCACCCAGGCACACTCCGGCTGGCGAGAGCTTGTGATCGACGATAACAGCCGTCTGCTGCAGCCCGGAGGGGTTTCACTGAACTTCGCCGCAATAGCCAAAGGTTTTGCGGTCGATGCGCTGTCGGAATATCTCGCCCGGCTCGGTCTGCACAACCATCTGGTCGAAATCGGTGGGGAGCTGCGTGGCGCAGGAGTGAAACCGGACTACCAGCCCTGGTGGGTTGCGCTTGAATCGCCTGAGACAGACTGCCCCCTTCCCGCCACCCGCATCGCGTTGCACGGACTGGCAGTGGCGACATCGGGCGATTATCGCCGGCGCTATCACGCGGGTGATCGATTCGTGCAGCACACCATTGATCCGCGTACCGGCGCACCGGTTTTGCACGCTCTGTCCTCCGTCACGGTCATTCACACGGAATGCATGCTGGCCGATGCCTGGGCAACCGCGCTGATGGTTCTTGGTGCGGAGGAAGGGCTCCGGCTGGCCACCCGGCAAGGGCTGTGTGCCCTGCTGCAGTGGCGTGACGCACGAAGCGTCTGGCGCGAAGCCGCCAGTCCGGCATTTCAGGAATTAGCGCCGTAAGAATCATATGGACCTGACTACCTATCTTTCCGGCGATGCCTGGCGACTCTGGGCCGCCCTGAGCATCACCTTTGCCTACACCCTGTTCTGTTACGTCCTCTTCCATCGCGCACGCAATGCAGGACAGATCACCGTCATGCAGCAGGGCACGGGCAAGCCTGTTCTGGTCGTTTACGCCAGCCAGACAGGTCAGGCCGAATCAATCGCTCGACATACAGCCAGTGAGCTGTCCGGCAACGGCACTCCGGTGCATCTCAGCCGCATCGACCAGCCCTGGCTGGAGGATGCCGCCAGTGCAAGCCGCGTGTTCTTCATCGTCAGCACCGCAGGCGACGGAAGCTCGCCCGATCACGCTCTCGGTTTCGTACACAAGCAGCTGGACAAACCATGCGCTGGACTGCAAGGCGTACGTTTCGGCCTGCTCGCACTGGGCGATCGCAACTACCCGGATTTCTGCGCTTTCGGCCGCAGGCTCGATCAGTGGCTTCAGGCTTGTGGCGCACAACCCGAATTTTCCCGTATCGAAGTCGACAAGCTGGAGGGCCAGGCCTTGGCGGCATGGAACGGGCACCTGCAAGGTTTTGGCACAAAGATCCAGGCCGGAGCGCCTGCTGCCACGGAGCCGGATGATTATGCCGAATGGCGCCTGCTCAGCCGTTGCTGTCTGAACGCGGGCAGCCCCGGCAGCTCGATGTGCAAGGTTGTGCTGCAGCCGGTATCCGGCGGCTTGCCGCAGTGGCATGCCGGCGATCTCGCCGACGTTCTGATCCCCGGAGGAGATGGCAAGCCACGCTCCTATTCGATATCCAACCTGCCGGATGACAACCGGATTGAACTCATCGTGCGCAGCGTCGTGCGCGAGGATGGCACGTCCGGACAGACTTCCGGCTGGCTCAACCAGCACGCCCAGCCAGGCGATGCACTGAAACTGAGAGTTCGCTCGAATCCAGGCTTCAATCTTGGCGCCGATCTGAGCAAGCCCCTGATCCTGATCGGCGCCGGAACTGGCATTGCCGGACTGCGGGGTCATTTGCAGGCCCGGGCGAAGGCCTTCTCAGCATCCGCTCAGCCGGCGCCCGAACACAACACCTGGCTGCTGTTCGGGGAACGCTCCGGCCGGCATGACCGACCCTGTCATGCGGAAATCGACAAGTGGCAACACACCCGGCTGCTCACCAGGCTGGATCTGAGTTTTTCACGCGATGATCCACGTACTCCTTACGTACAGCACCATCTGCAGGAGCACGCGAAAGAATTGCAGGAGTGGGTTGAAAACGGCGCCAATATCCTTGTCTGCGGTTGTGCAAAAACCATGGCGCGCAGCGTTGATCAGAGCTTGCGCAACATTCTTGGTGATGCGTCGGTAGACGATCTGCTGATGTCCGGACGGATGCGCCGCGACATCTTCTGAACCCACCGTCTGATAGCAGAAATAAAAGCGGCGGACGCTGAAGAGCCGCGCTCCGCCTGCCTGCCTGCGCAGCCATGCTGGCTGGAGAGCAAGGCGTGGAGGGCCTCTTCAGCCAGCATAAAATCAATCTGAAATGGCTCCTCGAATATAGCCGTCAGCTCACCCAACGAGGGGCGCTCATACGGCAGGTGGCACATCCTTGCGTCAAAGACCGGCACCTCCATCAGGCGTTACGGCATAACGCCGACACATTGCGCGATGGAACCCAAGCCTATGCGTTCAGCCTGCTGCGCGACATTCGCCGGGAGCACAACCTGATCCAGATCGAAAGAACCAGTTTCATAAGCTTCATTTTTAATGTATCTTATAAAAAGATTCATCAAGAAAGAATCTAATCGCCATTCCTTCTGCCCTTCGGGAGAACCTCTCATGCATTCATCAAGACGCCTCTGGCGCTGGCTCGCCGCCGTTTTTCTTCTCTCATTCGCCGTTCTCGGCTGGATGGGCCGCGAGATTTACCTCGCAGCACCACCAATCCCACAAAAAGTCCTGTCGGCAGACGGCTCGGCGGTATTCGGCCCTGATCAGGTCATGCACGGCCAGCAAGCCTGGCTGTCTGCCGGCGGCCAGCAGCTTGGCTCAGTATGGGGTCACGGCAGCTATGTAGCACCAGACTGGTCCGCCGACTGGCTGCATCGTGAAATCGTAGCGTTGCGTGAAGCGCTGGCACAGAAACAGTTTGCCCAATCGTTCAATCAACTCGACAGTGGTCAGCAAGCGCTGATCGGGCAGCGGGTCAAAGAAGAGCTGCGCAGCAATAGCTATGACGCGGCCAGTGGCACACTCACCCTGAGCGTGGAGCGCGCTGCCGTAGTACGCCAGCTGGCCACTCACTATCAGGGCTTGTTCGGTGATGACAGCGCGCAGGACGCATTGCGCGAGCAGTACGCAATGGTCAAGGCCACTCTGAAGGATCCTGCCGATCTGCAGGCTCTGCCCGCGTTCTTCTTCTGGTCCTCATGGTCCGCAGCAACCGACCGGCCCGGCGAAACGAATCTCTCCTACACCAGCAACTGGCCACATGAACCACTGATCGACAATGTACCAACGCCCGGCAACGGCATCTGGTCCATCGTCAGTGTAATCCTGCTGATCGCAGGTATCGCCTTCATGATCGCTTGGCATTCTGCGGCCAAGGAAGAAGCCGATCCGGTGCCACCAGCTCAGGACCCGTTATTCGAACTCAAGCCCACCGCTTCAATGCGGGCGACCACCAAATACTTCTATGTGGTGATCGGCCTGATCCTGCTGCAGGTGGTCATGGGCGTAGTGTCTGCCCACTATGCTGTAGAAGGTCAGAGCTTCTTTGGCATCCCGCTAGCCGAAGTACTGCCCTTCACAGTCAGCCGCACCATCCATACTCAACTCGGCGTACTGTGGATCGCTACTGCCTGGCTCGCCACTGGCCTCTACATCTCGCCGGCCCTCTCCGGACATGAACCGAAGTATCAGGCCTTCGGGGTAAACGTCTTGTTCTACGCGCTGCTGTTGATCGTGGTCGGCTCGATTGCCTGCGGATGGATCGGCTCCCTGCAGCGCCTGGGCACCAACTTCGCTTTTTGGCTCGGCAACCAAGGGCTGGAATACACCAGCATGGGACGCATCTGGCAATACGGCCTGTTTGCCGGCCTGATGATCTGGCTGGGCCTGATGGCACGCGGCTTGTGGCCAGCGTTGCAGAAGCCATCCGAATCACGCGGGCTGATCGCCATGGTCTTCCTGTCGGCCACCTGCATCGGCGCCTTCTACGCCAGCTCTCTGATGTGGGGCCAGCGCAGCCACTACTCGATGATCGAATACTGGCGCTGGTGGCTGGTCCACCTGTGGGTGGAAGGCTTCTTTGAAGTATTCGCCACCGCAGTGATCGCACTGATCTTCACACGCCTTGGTCTGATCCGTACCGCCTCAGCCAACGCAGCCATCGTCATGGAGACCATCGTGTTCCTGTTTGGTGGCATCCTGGGCACGCTGCACCATCTTTACTTCACCGGTTCGCCAACGTCGGTAATTGCCGTCGGCGCGGTATTCTCGGCGCTGGAAGTGGTGCCACTGGCTTTGATCGGCTTCGAAGGTTATCGCAATTATCAGCGCAGCCAGGCGGCCCCTTGGGTAGCAAGCTACCGCTGGATCATCTTGTGCTTCGTTGCCGTCGGCTTCTGGAATTCGGTTGGCGCGGGCCTGCTTGGCTTCTCGATAAACCCACCGATCTCGTTGTACTACCTGCAGGGCCTCAACATGACTCCGGCCCACGGCCACGCTGCGCTGTTCGGGGTGTATGGCATGCTCGGCATCGGCCTGATGCTGTTCTGCCTGCGTGGCCTGATGCCACGCGAGAACTGGCAGGACGCTTGGCTTCGCCGCATGTTCTGGGCACTCAACATCGGATTGGCCATGATGGTGTTCATGTCGTTGGTGCCAGCAGGGATCTATCAAGCCTGGGCCAGCGTCAGTGAAGGTCTGTGGTTCGCTCGCTCACCGGAGATTGTACAGTCCACCGTGATGCGCACTCTGGTGTGGCTGCGCGTGCCAGGCGACATCGTGTTCTCCATCGGCGTACTGTGTCTGGGAGTGTTCGCCCTGCGTCTGCTTGGCAAACGGCGCAGCACAGTAGTCAATGGCAAGATCCAGACGGCGGAACGCTGAATCAACCCCCGCTACTCGCCCGCGCGAATGCGCGGGCGTTTTTTGCAGATCAAGCATGAGCTACCTTGCGCCGTATTCATAGCCGCCTTGCTCTGCATGGGCTATATCGTTCTGGTGGCCAGAACGCTCGGCCCCGCCGGGCCTGCTGACTGGAGCCTGAAGACATGACCAAGAAGTTTCCGCTTCATCCCAAGCACCCCGAACGCATCTGCTGGGGTTGCGACCGCTATTGTCCTACCGATGCGCTGGCCTGTGGCAACGGCTCGGGCCGCACTCTGCACCCATGTGAAATGCTTGGAGACGACTGGTACCTGCACGGCGACTGGGGGCTCGACATCGAAGCCTCGGAAGCAGCAGGCAGCGCCCGATCGACCAATTTCGATCCAACGGATCCCGCAGATGACGAGAAGAGATCACAATAAACAACCTAACCAAACATTCAGCCACCTCAACCCCCTATGCGACTGACCAGCTTCACCGACTACACCCTGCGGGTGCTGATGTATCTGGCACTGAACACCGAACGGCTCGCCACGATCCAGGAAATCGCGCAGTCTTATGGCATTTCAGAAAGTCATCTGACCAAGGTCGTTCACCATCTAGCCAAGACAGGGGATGTCGAGTCCGTGCGCGGCAAGGGTGGCGGCATTCGTCTGGCGAAACCGGCCAGTGAGATTCGCATCGGGGAGATCATCCGACGGGCTGAAGGCGACGCCCCGATCGTCGAATGTCTCCAGGAAGGCGGCAACTGCAGGATTACCCCTGCCTGCAAATTGGCAAAAATTCTCGAAGACGCATTCAATGCGCTTTTTGCCCGCCTCGACGAGTACACCCTGGCGGACCTGACGGTAAAGCCGCAGGCGTTGGTGCGTTTCCTTGCACGTGACGGTAGCCGCATACAAGAGCATTCGGGAAGCAACAGATAGAGCAGACCCGAAGAGCACAATCCGGTCGCACCAAGCTTGGTATATGCCGCCTGATCCATGTCGAGGGGTGGCAGGCCCCATCGCAGATTTCCTGCGGCAAAAAAATGTGGTCGAAGAACTACACCACACGCAGGCTCACCCTAAGCTTCACGCATACACGCTTCAAACGCAGGAAAAAACTCGCGCTCTTCGAAGCGCACGTGTTGCTGCAACAGATAAGCAAAATCCTTCAGACACTGCCGGTCACCCGATTCAATTCGCAGCAGATAATCGCGCAGGGCACGATGCTCATCGTTCAGGCGCAGGGCGAGGCCGGGACTGCGCTGCATCACGGCAGGCGACAAGCCCTCCTCTTCTACCCGAAAATGCGCAAGGATCTCTTGCGTGCGTTGCATCACTTGCGCATGCAGGATTTCAACATCATCAGTTTGCACAAGAATGCGGCGTGCGAGAGACAGCGCGGTGTGGTGCTCACGCGACAACGGCATCAGTTCAGCGCTACGTTTCATTGAAAACTCACCAGTAATTCTCGAACAGCATGCTGCCGACCAGACCGCGTCTACAGGGCTGAAACCCCCGTACCGACAGAAATTTGCGCATGTCGGCCGTGAAATCAGGGTTGCCACAAACCATCACGCGGCTATGTGCAGCCTCCAGCGCCACGCCTGCCTCGGCCTGAAGCTCGCCAGAGCTCAGCAGTGCGGGAATCCGCCCCTGCAACGACGTAACGCCCGGGTCGCACGTTACGATAGGCAGGTAGCGCAGACGCCCACCCGAAGCCCCCGCCAGCGCATACAGCTCATCAGCATAGGCGAGATCTGCCGCATGACGGACAGCATGAACCAGCACCAGGCGTGAAAATCGCTGCAAAACACCCTCCGTGCGCAGCAGCGAAACATAAGGTCCCAGCCCAGCGCCAGTGGCAAGCATCCACAGATCCTCACCCGAGCTCAGTTGCGAAACCACGAAGAAACCCAACGCTGCAGACTCCAGCGCCAGCGACTGGCCGACCGCGCAACTTGCGAGCTGGCTCGTGAAAGCACCACCAGGCAACAGGGTGATCAGAAAATCCAGCCCATCATCGGCTGCCGCAGACACGATGGAATACGGCCGCCAGATGGTTGTGCCCGGTTTTTCTGCATCGTGTATCGACAGCCCCAGACGCGCGTAATGACCGGGCTGGAATCTGAAACCCTGCGGCCGGGTGATCCGCAGCGACCACAAGGTAGGGGACCAGTATTGCAGGCGCTCGATACGCTCGACGGTAAACTGCCGTTGCAGGGGCTCAGGTGATGTGAGCACGCATCTTCTCCTTGGACTGACGTCCCGCCTGCAGGCTCTCCAGCACCATTACCACAAACAGCAGCAAGACCAGTGCATTACCAAGCCCACCCCACTGCCTCCAGGCAAATTCGCCACTCCATACACTCAGCACACGCAAGGCCAGACTGCCGTGCAACAAAACCAGTGGCAGATAGAAGCCCGCATGCCAGCGCAGGCGTAGGCGGGTCAGCGCCGGCACGATGACAGGGGCGTGGCCAAACACCATGGCAAAGACGAACCCCAGTAGCAAGGCATGCAGCGCAGCATCACGCAGCAAGCTGCCGCTCGCAAGGCCACCGGCCAGGCCCAGCACAGCGGCAACACCCAGCCACAGATAACCGGAAAGCAGACAGACCGCCATGTAGCGGGTCAATCCTTGCATGCGCACAGTCCGGCGCGCAATGTCATAGCGTAACAACCAGCCAGCCAATAACAGCAGAGCCAGTGCGTACGTGTTCAAAGCTTCCGGATATATCCCTGCCGCCGTCGCACTTAGCAAGAGCAGAGTGGTAATGGCGCCAAACGCGACGCGCGAAGCATGCGACGTCGGCACGAAGCGCGACAGTTCAAGCCGCTCGCCCGCAATGGTCAGGATCAGAAAAGCAGACCAGGCAGGCACGGCCGCAATCAGGCTGCCGCTGCCCCACCACAGCAAGTTGCCCAGCAACCAGGCTATAGCCGCGATGGCAAGCGTAGCCAAGTGTGCTTCGCGCCGTCTGATCCAGACGTCGATACAAGCGGCACTCATGCACAACGCGGCCAGCGCCAGCAGCACCGCCCCCAGATTTCACCGGGCCAGACAAGCAGCGTCATGGCTGCAATACCCGACAAGAATGGAGCGAGATAAGGCCATCCGCGCCCCAAGGCGACCGCACGTTCGAGGCCAATCAGCGTTCCAAAGAAGCCGCCCACCATCAGCGCGCCATGCACGCCAACCAGCATCACGAAGAAAGGGGGCATCGCAATCCCGAGCCGCGCCAGCCCGGACAGCACGCCAGCCACCAGCGACAGCACGGCGGGCAGGATCAACGACACCCGCAAAAGGGAGAAAGCCATCGGCACGTCACTCGCCCCAGCCAAAATGCTGACGCGCCTCTGCACTCATGCGTTCGGGACTCCATGCCGGCTCCCACACGAGTTGAACGGTCACCGACTGACCAGGCCGAACACTATCGGCCAGAACGGCTTCTGCTTCGGCAACGATCATTTCTCCCATCGGGCAAGCCGGCGAGGTCATGGTGAGATCGAGCTCGACACCGCTTTCGCTTGCTTCGAGCCGATACACAAGCCCCAGGTCGACTATGTTCATCCCGACTTCGGGGTCGATAACCCGGCGCAAAGCCGTACGCAAGATGGTTTCGATTTGAGCAGATTCGGAAAGCATGGTTTGACAACCAATAAGATTCATTAACAATGTATCTTAACTGTAGTCTCCCTCGCTTTTGAATGCAACGTGTGCAGATGTCACACAGGGCAAACCAGCCTACTTTGGCGAACAGCCCTGCCACAGAATCAGACAGTGAAACCATTCAGATCGTCGCTCCGCTATCATCCACGACAGGCAGATAGACAGGCAGATCATCAGCCTCCATCCGAAAATTTCTCGACAAAATATCGGGTCATTCACGAGCACCTGTCCGGCCAGTTTGATTACTCCGCCGGGCCTTACCACAAGCGTGGCCATGGCTGCATGCTTGGCGGAGCGTACTGGCTGAGCAACAACGTATACGTATGACGCTCTGGCGAAGACAGATTGGGAACGCAATACGTTCATTGCGGGCGAAAAAGGCGACACCAAGGCCGGATCAAAGACGCACCCAAACGGGTTGATGAGCACAGCACCCGCTTCGGCATCGTCAAGGAGTTCTGATCAGTCCTGAGCTGCTGAGCAAGACCTGAGGAGTACCATGACTCCGCTATTTTTCCGGCACCTCACCCGGTTTATAGCGGAGTCGCTTTTTGTGGATCACGCTTTCGGGAGTCTTTCCATGCAACGTCGCAACTTCGTCAAAAGTCTTGTCTCGACTCCATTTGCTCTCGCGGCAACATCCAGCATCGCCGCAGACGCACGCCCACTTCAACCAGGCAATCTGCGCAACGGCGTACTCAACGCAATGCGCCGCGCAGTGCAGCACATGGATGAAAAGGTTTCGTTTCGCGGAGGCTACGTCTGGGCTTATCTGCCGGACCTCACGGTTACCTGGGGTGAAATGGAGGCCAAACGCAGCATGTGCTGGATCCAGCCCCCCGGCACGCCGACCGTTGGCCATGCGTTCATCGATGCCTGGAATGCTACGGGAGAGGATGTGTTTTACGCGGCAGCCGAGCGTACGGCTCTTGCGCTCATCGAAGCACAGCTTCCTTGCGGCGGCTGGAATTACATCCACGACTTTGCAGGAGAAGAATCACTCAAACACTGGTACGAGACCATCGGCAGGAATGGCTGGCGACTCGAGGAGTTTCATCATCATTACGGCAACGCCACTTTTGATGATGCAGGCACGGCCACCACAGCGCAGGTATTGCTGCGCATGTATCTGGCAAAACGCGATGAGCGTTTCCGTGCCCCGCTTTATCGGGCCATCGATTTTATCCTGCAGGCCCAGTACAAGGGCGGCATGGCGGATGGCGGATGGCCGCAGCGCTGGCCACATTTCAGTGGTTCAACGGCCCACATGCCGACACCACCTGGATTGCCTGACGGCGCGAGGCATGGCATGGAAGATGGTGATTACACCCCGCATGTCACCTGGAATGACGACGTAGCCGGCGAAAACGTCAAGTTCCTGCTGCTGTGCGTAATGGGGCTTGGCGAAACCCGCTTGCTGCCTGCCGTCAAACGGGCCATGGACTGCATGCTGCGCATGCAACAGCCCGCCCCACAAGCCGGCTGGGGACTACAGCACCTCGCTGCACCAGCCCAAAACCGTCCTGCAGGAGCTCCCGCAGGTGCCCGCAGCTATGAGCCACGCGCGCTGACGACCCATACAACAGCAACAAACATCCAGCAGCTTTTCCACTATTTCCGTCTGACCGGAGACCGCAAATACCTCGCCCGCATACCGGAAGCCATTAGCTGGCTGAAGACCTGCACACTCAGCGAGCAGATGCTCGCCGAGAACCCGCTGTTACGCGGACGCACTCATGCCACATTCATTGAGTTGGGCAGCAACCGGCCGCGCTTCGTGCACCGCTATGGCTCCAACGTGCACAACGGCGCCTATTACACGGATCATGATCACCGCGACACTCCCAGCCACTATTCGGCTGGCCGGACCGTGAATACGGACGCCTTGCAGGCCGAATACGAAACCCTGATGGGGCTGCCCGCTGCGGCAGTCACCGAAATGCATTCCCGCTCGCCCCTTGCTCTCACGGCGCCAGTCGCACTGCCGCACTATTTCTCGCTCCGTGAAGTGGATTTCCCCGACCTGTTTGCCGGCGCCAGAATTTCAGCACCTGCCGTCAGCGAAGGTGAAGCGGGACAACTCATACAGGATCTGGGTGACAAGAATTACTGGGCCACACCACTACCCGCCATCACCAATCCATATCGGGGTGACGGGCCACGGGCAGCGCATGCCGGGCGCGAGTACATGAGCCGCAACGTGGGCGACCGTTACGACACCTCGCCCTACGATCCACGCATCCCGCCTGACATTGCGCCCTACACAAAACAAGACCGCCCACTCGGCATTACGACTTCGTCTTTTGTCAGCAAGCTCGGCAAGCTGATCGCGTTCTACGCGCCCGAAAAAAGCTGAGGCTGAAATTCAATCAAAAAAGCCCGGCAATGCCGGGCTTTTCAAGTTGGCTCAGGAAAAGATTTATTTGCCGGTCTTGGCCTTGCTCTCTGCCTCGCTGATCGCCTTTTCCAGTTCTGCGGGCGGCAAATAACCGCCCAGACGACTACCATCCGCAAGGAACATGGTTGGCGTTCCGGTGATCCGGTATTTCCGCGCCATCTCGGCATTCTTCGTGATCGGGTTGTCGCACTGCGCATCCACCGGGGCTTTGTTCTCGGTCATCCAGTCATTCCAGGATGCGGCGCGATCCTTGGCACACCAGATGTTGCGGGACTTGTCCATCGAGTCAGGCGTCAGGATCGGAATCATGAAGGTGTAGATGGTCGTATCCTTCAAGTCCTTCAGTTCCTTTGCCAGCTTCTTGCAGTAGCTGCAGTTCGGGTCTTCAAAGGTGATCAGGGTCCGCTTGCCGCTGCCGCGCACCTGTTTCACTGCCTGATTCAGCGGCAGTTCGGCGATATTGACGCGACTGAGCTCGCTCTCGCGTGCCGCCGTCACGTTCTTTTTCGTCTTCAGATCCACGATCTGCCCCATGAGCAGGAAGCTGCCCTTGTCGTCGACGTAGACCAGATCGCCGTTCGAGAGCACCACTTCATAGAGGTTGCCGTAGGACACCTTCTGCAGGCTGACGATCTTGCCTTCTTCACGCATGATGTTGCCAAGCGCCTTGCGTACTTCTGCTTCACCCGCCAGGGCAGGCAGGCTGAGGGCGGCGATGCTGGCGGCCACGAGGGCGCGCCGGAATGAACTCTTCAAAGTATTCTCCACGCAACAAAGGCAAGAAGTTAAAACAACCCTGCCGCATAGCGTGCCATCACGCTGCGCAGCGGTGAAATCGCACCGACCAGACTCATGCCGGCATTGCGTACAAAACCCAGCGGAGCCAGATCCGCCTTGAAAAGACGCTGCAGTGCATCCGTCGTGCCCCGCACCAGCAGCGTTTCTTCGGCCCGCGCCCGCGCATAGCGCTGCAAGGCCGACAGATCACCGCAATCGCGGAATTCCGGCAGCGCCAGCAGCATCTCTACCAGCGCCTGCGCGTCCTGGAAGCCCAGATTGATGCCATGGCCCGACAGCGGATGCACAGCGTGCGCCGCGTCGCCAATCAGGGCAAGGCGCGGCGCAACAAGCGTGTCCGCTTTCATCCAGCGCAGCGGAAAACCCGCAGGCGGCGTAATCAATTCCAGCTCACCCAGCTGCAAACCACCCGCTTCGGCAACCTTGGCACAGAACGCCTCCGGGGTCAGCGCCAGCAGTTCCTGCGCATGCGACTCGGGGGTAGACCACACAATCGAGATCTGGTTTCCCAGCAAGGGCAAATAAGCCAGTACGCCATCCGGACGAAACCACTGAAACGCGGTGCCGAAGTGCGGTTTCTCGCAGCGAAAATTCGCCACCACACCCAATTCGCCGTAGGGGCGCATTTCGGCCGCAATGCCGGCCTGCGTGCGCACCCAGGAATTCACCCCATCTGCAGCGACCACCAGCGAGGCCGTTATGTGGCGGCCATCTTCAAGCACCACCTTTGCAGAGGCGCCATCCACGGCCATCTCCACAGGGGATGCCGGGCAAAGCACGCTGATATTGGGTTGGCGACGGGCGGTCTGCCACAGCTCATCCGCCATGCGGCTGCTTTCGACGATCCAGGCCAGCGCCTGCAAACCACTCTCGTAGGCCGAAAACGCCAGTTTGCCGCCTGCGTCGCCACGTACATCCATCTTCTCGACGGGCACGATGCGCTCGCGCGGCAAGTGCTCCCAGGCACCGCAGTGCTGCAGGAATTCAACATTCGCCGGGCTGATCGCGTAAATGCGTGCATCCCAGCCTTCCGCCAGAGGCAATGAGGGCGGCTGACGCTCCAGCAGCCCCACGCGGAAGCGGCTGCCGCGCAGCGCACAGGCCAGACTCGCTCCGGACAGGCCGGCGCCAACGATCAGGATGTCGAAATGGGTGCTGCTGCTCATGCGCGAAAGCATTGCGTGCGGATCAGAAAGCCGGATTCTGCCACGCCAGCGCCTGCCTGATATGCTCCGTGTGACCAACGCATCAAGGATGAGCCCGTGCACACCCTGCGCATCGCCAGTTACAACGTCCAGAATCTCTTCGCCCGCCCCGCCGCGCTGAGCGCCGACAACAGCAGCGAAGTGCTGCGTGAAGGTGCCGAGCTTGCCGCCCTGCTGGACCACCCCCGTTACGACGGCCCGGTTGGCGAACGCATTCTCAAGCTGGTGCGCAAGTACAGCCTGCACCGCCGCGATGCAGAACACCCCTGGTTCGAGCTCAACGAGATCCGCGGTGGTCTGCTCGCGCAGAAGGATGGCCGGCTGTTCGGTCTGCGCGCCAAAGGCAACGCGGACTGGGTTGGCTGGCTGCAATGGAAGCAGGCGCCAGTCGAAGAGCTCGGCGTGCGCAACACCGCGCGGGTCATCGGCGAATTGCGCGCCGATGTGCTGGCACTGACCGAAGTCGAAAGCCGTCCCACCCTGCAACATTTCAATCAGGGCGCGATTGCCGAATTCCTGCCGCCCTACCCTTACCAGATGTGCATCGATGGCAATGACGCACGCGGCATCGATGTGGCCATGCTCTCGCGCCTGCCCCTGGTGTCCATGCGCACCCACATCTTCGACAGTTTCACCTCGCCACGCACAGGCTTGCCGCACGCCATCTTTGCACGCGACTGCCCGGAATATGAGCTGGCCCTGCCAAACGGCCAGTCGCTCTGGCTGCTGGTCAACCACTTCAAGAGCCAGGGGCCGGGTCGCCCCAGCGACCCGGCCCCCGAAGACGAATGGCGCCGCGTGCAGGCCGAGCGCGTCGCGGCCATTCTGGATCGCTTCGACCTGCACAAGGACTGGGTCGTCGTCGCGGGCGACCTGAACGAAGACCCTTCGCGCGGCAATCTCTCAGCCCTGCTGAACAAGCCGGGGCTGACCGACGTGCTCACCACCGACAAAGCACCCGCCGAGACCTGGACGCACCGCTTCCGTGACGAGCGCAGCCGGCTCGACTACCTTCTCGTGTCCGAACCGCTGCGCACACGCCTGCAGGCCACCGGCATCGAGCGGCGCGGCATCTTCTCACCCTCGGGCCGGCAGGACGAGCGTTTCCCGGAAGTGACCGACCGCGCCACCCAGGCCTCCGACCATGCCGGCATCTGGGCGGAGTTCGACCTGAAATGAAGCGCCTGATCCGCGTCCGGGGCCTCCCCGAGCCGACCCCGAACCACCTCACGCACCTGCTGGCTGCAGTGTTCATGACCCTGAGCCTGGCGGCGCAGGCAGCCCCGGCTCCGTGGTTCTGGTGGGAGAGCAAAGCCACAGGCCAACGTACATGCAGCCAGACCTCGCCCGGCGAAGGCTGGCTGCGTGCCGGCGGGCCTTTCAACAACTCGCAGTGCAAATCCTGAGCCACCTCTGCAGAGCCGCACGTTGCCTTGCTCTGCAGTACGGCAGGCTGCAGAGCGCCGTCCGCAGCGGCTCTCCAGCCATGCCTCAGCGCAAGGCAAGCGTCATGCGCTTCCACGACGGGTCCTGCCAACGATAGAAGGGCGTCAGCGACTCGGGCTTGTCGGCCCAGCGCTCGACCTGCAGGCTGTCCAGACTCATCAGCTCGAAGCTCCTTTTGTAGCGGCCGTCGACGCGCACTTCGCGAGCCGTGAGCATCTGTTTGCCGCCCGGCACCCAGCCGGCGAAATCGATGTAGCCGATGTCCGGACCGTTGGCTGAAGGCGGAATCACTTCGACATACCAGCCATCTTCCCCTTTGCGGAACAGCCACAGCTCGCGCCAGGTATCCAGCGTCTGCACCGCCAACGCAAGCATCGTGTGCTGCGGGTTCGGCGCAGCGGAAGCCGGATACACGAAGCCATAGGTACAGCGCTCGAAGAGCGGGGCCTTCTGTTTCGCCTCCACGAGTTGCACGCAGGTCTCGCCGGGCTGGCCGGATCGGGTCGTCACCGCGAGCGTGGACACGGCACGCACCGCATCGCTGGCGGCCCAGCGCACCACGCCGGCCCGCGTGGCGGCGTCGTTGTAGCTGTAGGTGTCGTCTTCGGTCAGCTCACTCTTGTTGATCGCCGCCAGATTCTCGATAGCGCGGTTCGCGGTTTCCTGCGGTGCTTCGCCCCGGCGCTGCTGCTGGTAGGCGATGCTCGCCAGCACCCCGACGCGGCGCATGAAGATGCGGTTCTTCACATGCTCCGGCAGCTTGCCGGTGTCGACGCGGCCGAGCACCTCGATGCGCCAGGTATCCAGCGTGGCGCGCTGGGTGGGCGTGAGGTCGGGGCTGACGCATTCGTGGCGAGTGAGCGCCAGCGCAGCCCGCGCCTTGAGCAGCGGAGCGCTCTGCGGCAGGGCCAGCACGCGGCGGAAGGCTTCGCCGTCGTAGCAGATCTGCACGCGGCCCTCGCGCTCGAAGCTCGTCATGCCCACACCATAGGCGGCGGCCACCTCCAGCTGCGCGGCGGTCTGCGCGTCGCGGGCCTTGTCGCCACGACTCGCCGAGGCACGCCGCGCCAGCCGGTCGGCCATGGTGCCCAGTGCGTCGAAGGCCTCCGGGCTGATCTGCTCGGCCGAAGCGGCCTTGAGGAAGGCGGCGGCGTAACCGATGCCCAGCGCCTCCTGCCCCGGGGTATCGCGCACGAACTTCATCACCGCCAGCATCTGCGGCGCATCGGCCGGCGTCATGTCCATCTGGCGCGCCTGACTGCTGCGGATATAGCCGCCACGCTCGCGGCGGTGATCCCACACCTGCAGGAAGTCGCCCTTCTCACCGCGCACCTCCAGGCTGTCGCCCTGCCAGAGCTGGGCCTGTTGCTGGGCGGAGTCACGCGGCGCGGCGCGCAGCGCCACCTGATCCTGCGTCACGATGGCGAGCACCAGTGCGGTAGCGGCAAGCATCATTCGCCTCCTTCTTCCGCAACTTGCGGGGCTTGTTGAGTCTGGGCGGGCTGGGCGCTGCCAAGCAGGTTGGCACCGATGAAACCACTGGTGTTGGGCGGAGCGATGATCACCTGGATCTTGTCGGAGAGCTTGTCAGCCATGGTCTTCTGGATCAGCAATGGGTGTTTGCTGATCAGCGCACCGTCGCGCTCCAGCTGCGCAGTGGAAGCCTTGCCGATTACCTCGACGCGATAGGCTTCAGCATCCGCCAGCTTCTGGCGCGAGGCGGCTTCGCCACCAGCCTCGATCTTGCGCGCTTCGGCGTTCGCCTCGGCGCCCTTGATACGGCTGATCTTCTCGGCATCGGCTTCGAGCTGGCGCTGCTGGATCTGCTTCTCCTTGAACGGCAGCACGTGCTTCATGGACTCGGCCTGCGCCTTGGCGGCGATGATCTGCTCGTTGCCGGCCGCCTCGGCCGCCTTCTCACGACGCACCGCGTCGGCCTGGCTTTCCAGCTCGGTCTGCTTGACCCGCTTTTCCTTGAGCTCGAGCGTGTAGCGCATCTTCTGGGTTTCCAGCTCCTCGCTCAGCAACTGGTCCAGCCCGCGCCGGTAATCCGCCGGCAGATCCACCTTGCCCATCATCACGCCCTTGAGCAGGATGCCGTCGGCAGCGAGCTTGGGCTTGAGCTCGGTCTCGATCGCCTGCTGGATTTCGCCGCGCTTGGTCGAGAAGATTTCGCGCACCGTGTAGCGCGTGAAGGTCTTGTAGATCACCCCCTGCACTTCCGGCTCCACTACTTCGCCACCGATGTCTGCCGGCAGATTGCGCACGGTGCTGGCAAGCTTCGCCGGGTCCAGCGCGTAGCGGATCGAGATTTCCACGCCCAGCGACATGCCCTCGACCGACTGGAACGGTGCCGGGCCATCGGCCTGCGCACTGCGCACCGCGCGATACATCTGGTCGTGCAGCGGATACGTCTGCAGGCGATGCAGACCGGGGATGACGAGGATGGAGCCATCGGTGATTTCGGTGACCGCGCCGGTGAGCTGATTCACGCGCAGACCGGCCTCACCGCGTGCCACCGTGCCGATCGGCGGATGCTTAACGACGGCATAGCCGGCGAGGCCAACTGCGCCAACGATGAGCAGCGGGCGGACTGCGCCACGCATGTTCCGCCCGGCGCCCGCAACAGCCGGGCCTGCCTGACGGGAGAAGCGGGAAAAGGCGATGCGCAGGCTGCGGGTCAGATTGTTCAGGCGGGGCAGTTCCATGATGTCCTCCAGAGTGGCTTGAATGGTGGCGGCAGTACTTGTGCCGTGGTGTCATCATGGTTGCGGGGGTGACGAGCACTCAATCGTGCCGCCGGGCCTCTTGCTTCCGGCCTCGGAAGAAATCTTCACAACCATGCTCGCGGGGTGGAATGCAGGGATAATCGCCACAGTGCCTGCGCAGCGGAGAAGCAGATGTTCAAAGTAGCCGTCATCGAAGACGACATCCCGACCAGCAACCAGCTCAAAAGCTGGATCGAGGCGGCCAAGCCGGAGATCCGCGTCGATCAGTGGTTCTCGCGCGACGAGGCGGAGGCGGCAATTGCCCGCGAGCATTACGACGCGGTGGTGCTGGACATCGAACTGGGCCGCGAACGCCATGCGGGGGTGGCCATCATCAATGCCATCAACAAGGCGGGCGGGGATTCCCAGGGCACTCCCGTGCTGGTCGTCTCAGCGATGCCTGCGGCGATCTATCGCAGCATCATGAAGGCGCTGGACGCGTGGGATTACCTGCAGAAAACCAGCTTCGGGGAGAGTGACTTCATCGACACCTTCCTCGACATCCTGCGCACCGTGAAAGCACGCAATGGCAGGGCTGAACCCGCAGCCACCAGGCCGTGCGATGATCTGTCCATCGACCCGCTGCGCCAGGGTGCCACGCTGTGGCGCGGCCAGCGCGTGAACCTGCCGCTCACCGCGCAGCGCATCCTGCTGGCGCTGTACGAGCACAAGGGCCAGGTGGTGTCCTACGAGCAGCTCTTCGAAGTAGTGAAGAGCGGGCGCAATCGCGACAACATCCGCAAGCATGTCAGCACCATCCGCGAAGCCTTCCGCGAACTCGACGAGAAATTCGACGCCATCGAAAACGTGCCGATGCGCGGCTTCCGCTGGGCCACCGAGGAGCGCGGCTGATGGCGCGCCTGTTTGCATGGCTGGCGTCGTTCAGGCTCAGAACGCTGTTTCGTGCCATCTTCCTGCTGCTTGCCGGTGCCACGCTGGCACTGGCGCTGGCGGTTCTGCGCGAGGAAAAGCAGCAGAGCTTCGACAACTACCGGGACAGTTTCGCCAAGACCCGCGACCAGATCGCCGCACGACTGCGCCACCCCACCGGCCAGCTGGCGCTGCTCAATCCGCAATCCAGCGGCCAGCAGGTCACGCCGCTGCGCCCGCTGTTGCTGCCCTACGCCGCACTGGACGTGGACGAGCAGAACAAGGTGCGCAACGCTGTCGACATGGCCGGCTGCGCGGTGCACTACCCGAATGACGCCAGCCTGTGCGTGGCCGTCGGCAGCAATCCCTGGGCCGGCGCCTTCGTGTATGCCGCCGGACGCTTCGCCAGCTCGACGCTGGTGCCGCACGAACACGGTGATCGTTATCTCACGGGAGCCCATCGTCTGCGCATCCAGCTTTCCCTGCGCGGGCAGGATTACCGCTGGCTCGCGCCAGTGGAACTGGAAGGCGGTGGCACGGCTCAGCCCGGCAAACTCTTGCGCGGGCGCCTCACCGGCTTCACCGAAATCCCTGACGGCGATTACGTATTCACCCGCCCGCAACGCGAATTCCGCGGCTGGATCTGGCAATCCGCGGCCTGCCTGCCGGGCCGGACCGTGGCGCCGGACTGCGAGCGCGAGGTCTTCTACGCGATCCGTCTGCCGGTGGAGCTGCTGCGCGAAGAGCTGATGGACAAGCGCCGGCCGGTGTGGCCACCCGCCGACATGAATGACATCCGGGTTCAGCTGCAGGTGTTCGCACCGCAAGCAGACAAGCCCATGTTCGACAGCAACAGCGCCGACGCGCGGGCGCCCTTCCTGCTCGCCGACCTGCAAAGCCTGCTCCTGCCCGGCGAAACCCTGCGCATCCGCAAGGCCGGTGATGATCACGCGCCGGACCTGCTGCACATGCTCGGCGAGGAGGCCAGCAGCGAGCCGATCTCGCCGCTCCTGCTTGGCCTGATCCGCCGCCTGCCGGTGGATAGCAGCGCCTTCCCGCTGGAGACCCGTGAAGAGATCGCCACGCCGGTCGGCCGCTTCGAGCTGATCCTCACGGGTGACGCACGCAGTGCCAACCGCATCCTCGCCCGCGCCGCCACCCGCGTCGCATGGTTCGTCGCTGCCATGCTGGGGGCCATCTTCCTCGCCTGGTTCGCCATCGAACTGGGCATCATCCGGCGCATCGCGGTACTGACGCGCCGGGCACAATCGGTGCACAAATCCATCAGCGCCAGCGAAGGGCTGGAGCAGCTCAACGTGGCCGATCTGCGCAGTGGCGACGAACTGGGGATTCTTGCCAGTTGTCTGCACGAGTTGCTGCGCCGGGTACGCGAGGACATGGCCCGCGAGCAGATCCGCGCCGCGCAGGAGCGCGACATGTGGCATGCGGTCGGCCACGAAATCATGTCGCCGCTGCAATCCCTGCTGGCCCTGCATCCTGGCAGCAGTGATCCGGAGCAGCGCTATCTGGCGCGCATGCAGCAGGCGGTGCGCGTGCTCTATGGCGCAGCCTCGCCCAGCGAAGCCTTCGAGGTCAGCCAGTTGCAGGTGGCCAGCGTTGATCTGGATGCCTTCCTGCAGGCTGTTGCGCACAACGCTCCGGGCGTCGGCATCACCGACGTGCACTACACGCCGGCCGCGAAACCGATCGCCGTGCGCGCCGACGAATTCGCCCTGGAAGACGTGGTCACCCACGTGCTCAACAATGCCCAACGCTTGCGCACACCGGGCAGCCCGATCAGCCTGGGCCTGGAAAGCGGAGAAACGTCAGTGCGCGTGTGCATCCGCAATCAGGGGCCGCAGATTGCAGCGGAGATGCTGGAGAAGATCTTCGAGTACGGAGTCTCGGATCAGGCCGAGGCCGGTGCTGCAGGCAGCCGCGGTCAGGGCCTGTTTGTGGCCCGCACCTACATGGCCAAGATGGGCGGCACGATCAGCGCCCGCAACACGGCCGACGGAGTCGAGTTCGTGCTGGAACTGCAGCGGAGTTGAATTCAAACTGCCTGAAGAGCCGCCTGCAGCGGACCTCTGCAGCCACCCTGCCGGCAGAAGCAGGAGGGGCGGGCCTGTACACCAGACCCGCCCCAAGAGGCACTACACACGCGGGTCTTCAGCCCATGCCGAACAGCCCGTCAGCCCGCAACGCTGCTGCGGATCAGGTGATCGAAGGCCGACAGCGACGCCTTCGCGCCCTCGCCCATGGCGATGATGATCTGCTTGTAGGGCACCGTCGTGCAGTCACCGGCCGCGAACACGCCAGGCACCGAGGTCTGGCCCTTGGCATCAACTTCGATCTCGCCGCGCGGTGACAGGTTCACCACGCCCTTGAGCCAGTCGGTGTTCGGCACCAGCCCGATCTGCACGAAGATGCCTTCCAGCTCGACGTGCTGCACGTCACCGCTGACCCGATCCTTGTAGTTCAGGCCATTCACCTTGTCGGTGCCGGTCACCTGCGTGGTTTGCGCCGAGGTGATGATCGTCACGTTGGGCAGGCTGCGCAGCTTGTTCTGCAGCACAGCATCGGCGCGCAGCACGCTATCGAACTCCAGCAAGGTAACGTGCGCCACGATGCCGGCCAGATCAATCGCCGCTTCAACGCCGGAGTTGCCACCGCCGATCACCGCCACGCGCTTGCCCTTGAACAAGGGACCGTCGCAGTGCGGGCAGTAAGCCACGCCCTTGGTGCGGAACTCGGCCTCACCCGGCACGTTCATGTTGCGCCAGCGCGCACCGGTACTGAGGATCACGGTCTTGCTCTTCAGGACCGCACCATTTTCCAGCGTGATCTCCACGCCGCCCTCGACCGGCTTGAGCGCCTGCGCCCGCTGCAGGTTCATGATGTCGACACCGTATTCCTTGACGTGTTCCTCCAGCGCCATCGCCAGCTTCGGACCTTCGGTGGCCTTCACCGAAATGAAGTTCTCGATGCCCAGCGTGTCCATCACCTGACCGCCGAAACGCTCGGCGACCACGCCGGTACGGATGCCCTTGCGCGCTGCATACACCGCCGCCGCCGAACCGGCCGGGCCACCGCCCACCACCAGCACGTCGAAAGGCGCCTTGGCGTTGAGTTTCTCGGCGTCCCGCGCGGAGGCGTTGGTATCGAGTTTGGCGAGGATTTCTTCCAGCGTCATGCGCCCCTGGCCGAAGAGTTCGCCGTTCAGATAGACAGCCGGCACGCCCATGATCTGGCGCGCTTCGATCTCGGACTGGAACAGCGCGCCATCAATCATCGTGCTGCGGACATTCGGGTTCAGCACCGCCATCAGGTTCAGGGCTTGCACCACGTCCGGACAGTTATGACACGACAGCGAGATGAAGACCTCAAAGTCGTAGTGGCCCGGCAATCCCTTGATCTGCTCGATGACCTCCGCTTCGACCTTGGGCGGATGGCCGCCTGCCTGCAGCAGCGCCAGCACCAGAGAAGTGAATTCATGGCCGAGCGGAATGCCGGCAAAGCGGATGCCCATGTTCGTGCCGACGCGCTGCACCGCGAAAGAGGGCTTGCGCGGGCTGGAGGCCGGGTCTTCGCGCAGGCTGATCTTGGCGGACAGCGACGCGATCTCTTCGAGCAGTGCGCGCACCTCGGCGGACTTGGCGCTCTCGTCCAGTGCAGCGACGAGTTCGATGGGTTGTTGCAAGCGGGTGAGATAGCCTTGCAATTGGGTCTTGAGGGTGGCGTCCAGCATGGTCAGCTCCGATCTTCAGTGAAATTCATCATGCCTGCTCTGGCAACGTGGTTTTTTCGCGGCAAGCCATCCAATGTCTCAGCCGGCTTGTGTGAAAGCAGGCTCAGAGATGGGATTTCCAGGGAATTTGCGTCAAAGGTGCTGGCCGCACCCGCTCAGACGAGAGAGGGTGCCGTCGCGAAGCGCGGCCAGCGGGACTGCTCTTTAGATCTTGCCGACGAGGTCCAGCGAAGGAGCGAGGGTCGCATCACCTTCGTTCCACTTGGCCGGGCAGACTTCACCCGGGTGGCTGGCCACGTACTGGGCGGCCTTCACCTTGCGCAGCAGCTCGGAGGCGTCACGACCCACGCCACCAGCGTTGATTTCGACGATCTGGATCTTGCCTTCCGGGTCGAGCACGAAAGTGCCGCGATCAGCCAGACCGGCTTCCTCGATCATCACGCCGAAGTTGCGGGTGATGGTGCCGGTCGGGTCGCCAATCATCGGGTAGTTGATCTTCTTGATCGTGTCCGAAGTGTCGTGCCAGGCCTTGTGGGTGAAGTGGGTGTCGGTGGAAACGGAATACACCTCGACGCTCAGCTTCTGGAACTCCGGATACACGTCAGCCAGGTCGCCCAGCTCGGTCGGGCAGACAAAGGTGAAGTCAGCCGGGTAGAAGAACACGATCGACCACTTGCCCTTCAGATCGGCGTCCGAGACGGGCACGAACTTGCCGTTGTGGTAGGCGGTGGCATTGAAAGGCTTGACGCTGGAATTGATGTAGGACATGGCTCTGGGCTCCTGAAATTGAATGTTGTCGGAAGCGACAGGAGCCATCCTACGGACAGCTCTGCGATAGATCCAATTTAACAACACAAGAATTGCCATAGCCAAACACTATCATCACCTCGCACTACTCCAGCCATTTCCTCTCAATAGCATCAAAGGTTGCCGCAAAAAGTCGACACGAACGCCTGTATGATGCAAAGACCCTACAGACAGACCCGTTTCAGGCTTCCAGATGCTTAAAAAGCACACTGCCTGCATCCTTCGTGTTGCGCTATTCGCCGCGTTCATCAACGTGCTGGCGCCCACCGTTTCCTACCTCCTTGCTGCGTCTGCCGGCAAGCAGGTGGTTGAGATCTGCACGTCTTTCGGTCTCAAGAAAGTTCTTGTTGATCCCGCCTCCGGGCATTCCGATCATGGGCACGGACAGAGCGCACGCTGTCAGTTCTGTCTTGCCAGTCAGGATGCCGTCGCGTTCATCCTGCCTCCGTCCCCCGCCCTTTCCGTCGTGCCGAAGCCCGGTGCGCCGATCAGCACCTCCGCGACACCTACTGATGTCCGCAAACGCTGGGCAGAGGGTCGCCCGCGAGCTCCACCAGCCATCACGGCGTAAGTCCTCACTGCATTGACGCGTGCCCGGGCCTGCCCACGCACGCGTGTTCTGCCCTGCACATCGCCGGCGCTCAGCGCGATGTGTCAGGCGGCTTATTCGCGAAGGACCCGGAATGACACCAACCCAAGATGATCTGCATTCGGAAAGCGGAGCCACCGCGCCCCGCCGGAAAACCTGGCGCTCACCGCTCAAGCGCGAAATTGCGCTGGCCCTGCTGCTCAAGCTGGTCCTGCTGATGGGCATCAAGACGATGTTTTTCAGCCACCCAATCGGCAAGCAGGAAGCGGCTCAACGTCTGGGCGCCATGATCGACGGTGGCCGTGCGCCTGCCACCCCGGCTTCTTTGCAACTTACTGACAAAACGGAGCAAAAATGATTGAAGAATCCGTTGTAAGCCTGTCGCGCCTGCAGTTTGCGGCGACGGCGTTCTATCACTTCCTGTTTGTCCCGCTGACGCTCGGGATGTCCTTCCTGCTGGCCATCATGGAGACCGTCTATGTGATGACCGGCAAGGAGATCTACCGGGACATGACCAAGTTCTGGGGCAAGCTTTTCGGCATCAATTTCGCGCTCGGGGTAACCACCGGACTGACCATGGAGTTCCAGTTCGGCACCAACTGGGCTTACTACTCGCACTATGTTGGTGACATCTTCGGAGCTCCGCTGGCGATTGAGGGACTGCTGGCCTTTTTCCTGGAGTCAACCTTCGTTGGTCTGTTCTTCTTTGGCTGGGATCGCCTGAGCAAGGTTGGCCACCTGACGGTGACCTACCTCGTGGCCATCGGCTCCAACCTCTCGGCGGTGCTGATCCTGATCGCCAATGCCTGGATGCAGAACCCGATCGGTGCCGATTTCAACCCGGTTACGATGCGCATGGAGATGCTCAGTTTCTGGGATCTGATTTTCAACCCGGTCGCACAGTCGAAATTCGTGCACACCATCAGCGCGGGTTACGTCACGGGTTCTGCCTTCGTGCTGGGGGTGAGCGCCTGGTATCTGCTCAAGGGGCGCGACGTGGAGTTCGCCCGCCGCTCCTTCCGCATCGCGGCCTCCTTTGGTCTTGCATCAGCCCTGTCGGTGATCGTGCTGGGAGATGAGTCCGGCTACCACGCGGCCGAGACCCAGGAAACCAAACTCGCGGCCATGGAAGCCATGTGGGAAACCGAGCCTGCGCCAGCCGGCCTGACCCTGTTTGGAATCCCGGATGAAAAGAACCGCACCACCCATGCCGAGATCAAGATCCCGTACGTAATGGGCCTGATCGGCACACGCAGTACCGACAAGGTGATTCCGGGCATCGACGAGCTGGAGAAGAAGATCGCTGCGCGTATCGACAATGGGGTCCTTGCGGTCAAGGCGCTCGAAGCATTGCGGAAGGACCCGAAAAACACCGAGTTGCTGGCGCGCTTCACGGCAGTGAAGGCGGATCTGGGCTATGGCCTGCTGCTCAAGAAGTATGTCGCCGATGTCAGCCTGGCCACCCCGGAAATGAAGGCCCGCGCGGTGGATGATGCTATCCCCGCAGTGGCACCGCTGTTCTGGAGTTTCCGGGCCATGGTGGGTTTGTCGCTGGTGTTCCTGAGTCTCTTCGTGCTCTCGTTCTGGTTCGCCGCGCGCAACACCTTCATGCAGAAGAAGTGGCTGCTGAAATGGGCCGTGTGGGGCATCCCGCTGCCCTGGATTGCCTGCGAACTGGGCTGGTTCGTCGCGGAATATGGCCGTCAGCCCTGGACCATTCACGGCGTACTGCCGACCCATCTTTCCACCTCGGCTCTGTCGGCGGGCAGCCTGTGGTTCTCGCTGTCGGGCTTCCTGGCGTTCTACACCCTGTTGCTGATTGCCGAGCTGTATCTGATGTTCAAGTACGCGCGCCTCGGCCCGGCCAGTCTGGGAACCGGGAGTTACCACCTCGAAAATGCTGCTGAAGCGAAGGGAGCCTGAACATGATCGACTATGAAGTTCTGAAGCTCATCTGGTGGTTGCTCGTCGGCGTCCTGCTGCTGGGCTTCGCCATCATGGACGGGCATGACATGGGAGTGGGAACGCTGCTGCCCTTCGTTGGCAAGAGTGACGACGAGCGCCGCGTGATCCTCAACAGCGTTGGCCCTCACTGGGAAGGCAATCAGGTATGGTTCGTCACCGCCGGCGGAGCCATCTTTGCCGCCTGGCCGCTGGTGTATGCCGCGGCGTTCTCCGGCTTCTACTTTGCGATGTTGGCGGTGCTGTGGGCACTGTTCTTCCGCCCGGTCGGCTTTGATTACCGCAGCAAGGTGGCGGACCCGCGCTGGCGTAATTTCTGGGACTGGGGAATCTTCGCCGGCAGTGCCGTGCCTGCGCTGGTCTTCGGCGTTGCTTTCGGCAATGTGATCCAGGGCGTGCCCTTCCACTTCAGCGAAATCATGATGCCCTATTACACCGGCAGCTTCTGGGCGCTGTTCAATCCCTTCGCACTGCTGTGCGGGGTGGTGAGCCTGACCATGCTGGTGGCCCATGGCGCCAACTATCTGGCGATCCGCACCGAGGGCGAGATCCAGCAGCGTGCGCGCAAGGCGTCGGTGATCTTCACTGTGCTTATGCTGGCGGGCTTCGCCATCGGTGGCGTGATGGTGGCTGACATGCCGGGCTATGTGATCACCTCCGTCGTGGAGCCTGCCGCTGCGCAGAGCCCGCTGGCAAAGACGGTGATCCAGCAGAATGGTGCCTGGCTGCTCAACTACAAAGCCTATCCGCTGACCCTGGCACTGCCTGTGCTCGGCTTTGTGGGCGGCCTGCTGAGCCTGCTGGCGATCCGCCTGAAACGGGATGGTCTGGCCTTCATCTGCACTGCGGTGGCCGAGCTGGGCATCATCTTCACGGCCGGGGTCTCGATCTTCCCCTTCGTGCTGCCTTCCAGCAGCCAGCCCGGCAGCAGCCTGACCGTGTGGGACTGCGTTTCCAGCCAGCGCACGCTGGGCATCATGTTCTGGGTGGCACTGATCATGACGCCAATCATCATCGTCTACACCAGCTGGGCCTACCGCGTGATGCGCGGCAAGGTCACCGTTGAACACATCCAGGCCAACAAGCGTTCGGCCTACTGAAAAAGGAGATTCATCATGTGGTATTTCAGCTGGGCACTGGGCACAGGCTTCGCCGTGCTGCTTGCGGTAGTGAACGCCTTGTGGCTGGAGTCACAGGACGAGCGCAACAACGCCGAGTAATGTGAAAGGCTGGCGGGTTCGCCCGCCAGCTGCAGGAGAACGAATCATGCAAGAGACATCCGGATCAGCCGAACGCCAGCTGGCGGCCGGCAATCTGCTCTATCAGGCAGGCCAGGGAGGCAACGCGTGGCTGTTACTGGAAGGCAGCATTCGCCTTGACAGGCCCGAAGTCCGCGACGAATCAGGATTTGCCGGAATCGCCATCAAGGGCGACATCCTTGGCGCCGAAACCATGCTGCTGGGCAACTACACCTACACCGCAACAGCACTCACGCCTTGCAAGCTGACACGCTGGCCGGAGGGAAGCTCGCAACCTGAGCCTGCGGCTTTGCTCAAGGCACTCAGCAGTGCAGAACGAAGAGGCGCTGATGCCGTCGCAATGCGTTGCGGCGAGGCCGCCACGCGCGTACGCCGGCTCATTGCATTAATGGCCGCCACATCATCGTCACGCCAGCTCTCACGCCTCATGCTTCCCGCTCTGCGCGACATGGCAGAGATCACCGCACTCACCATCGGTACAGTTTCCCGGATTCTCGTTCAGCTACAGGCGGCCGGTGACCTTGCCCGCAGCGAAACCCGACGGGGCAGGCCGCGCAACACCGCTCTCGCCAAGCCGAACTTTCTTTAATGCAGCTCGCAAAGCCTGACACCTACTCCGAAGCGGCCGTGCGCAAGATCACCGGCAAATCCGACAAGGTCAGCGACCTCATCAAACGCTACAAGAACGAGCGCTAAGTCGTACCGCTTCGGTCGGCTATGTCGTAAAGATGGGCAAACCAATGGCCACTAGCTAGGACTTTGTGAATTGGGTCTGCACAGAAGCGATCGACCCAGATTGGCTGAAATGGCTTTTTGTTGCAGAGACGGAAGCCCTGCCGAAATTTGGGAAGGGCTCCACTCACACGACCATTTATTTCCCGGAAATGATTGCGCTACACACCGCACTCCCTCCGATTGAAGAACAACACGAAATCGTCCGCCGAGTAGAAATCCTCTTCGCTTTCGCCGACCGTCTCGAAGCCCGCCTCGCCACTGCCCGCAGCGAAGCCCCCAAGGCCAAGCGCGGCAGGAAGGCCACAATGTAGGGCATCAATCGCCCGCAGGGCATTGCGCCGCAGGCATGCTCGCAAAGCCTCGCCCGGCGGGCTTCTTCAGGCATGCATGCTGAAGATGTCGATAACAAGCGCCTCTCCACCCCACCCTGCCGCAGATCCTGACCAGAGGCCGCTTTCCGGCCCACATCCGGCGCAATGCCGCTGCGCGGCGATTGACGCCCTACAAACAAAAACCACTCCGCTCATCGCTCCAGCCATTCGTACAGCGTGCAAAAAACAATGCGCTCGCGCATAATCAACAAATAATTGTTGAAATGGCGCGAGAAAACAAAATGCTTCACTCCCTTCGCTTCTCGAACTTCTTCTCCTTCGCGGACGAAACCGAGGTTTCTTTCGTCCTCGACGCCCGTTCGAACGGCACGGAGAGCAGCTTCGCCTCCACCGCCACGGACCGGCGCCTGAGCAAGCTGCTCGCCGTGGTGGGCGCCAATGGTGCGGGCAAAACGAACCTGATCAAACCGCTGGCCTTCATTGGCTGGTTCGTCTCGCAATCGTTTTTCCTTGGCGACAACCGCACGACCACAGTGCAACCGCACATCATGAGTAACGATCAGGTCAGCCGGTTCTCGCTGGAGTTCGAGATCGGCGGCAAACTGTATCGCTACACCCTGCGCCTGACCCAACAGCGAGTGTTGTTCGAATCACTGGAACTCAAAACTAGTCGACTGTTCAGCACGCTGTTCACGCGCCAATGGGATGAAGTCGCCGGCAAGGAAAAAATCGTGCAGCGCGGCTTTAGTCTGCCGCAAAAGCAGGCCGAAAAGGTCAAGCCACTCGCCGCTCTGATATCCACCGCTGCGCAGTACAGTGTCCCTGTCGCGCAGGAGATCGTCACAAACCTCGGCAGACTCTGGTGCAATGTCGGCGCACTTGGTCGTCAGGCGTTCGCAGGCCAGCGTGACATCCGTGCTGCGGCCGAGTTTTTCGCCGAAAACGAAGAACATCGCAAACAGATGGCCGCACTGCTGCGGCAATGGGATTTCGGACTGGCAGACGTAGTGCTCAGGCAGCAAAGAATCATTTCTTCAGACGGTCGCGAGGAAGATGTTCTGATGCCTTATGGCGTCCATCGCGCCGAGAACGTCGAGATGCAGCTGCCCATGCTGATGGAATCGAGCGGCACGCAAGCGGCCTTCAGCCTGCTGACCTCCCTGCTCCCTGCCCTGACGCACGGCGGCTACGTGGTGTTCGACGAACTGGAATCCGACCTGCACCCGCTGATGCTGGAGCCGATCCTGAATCTATTCATCAGCCCGAAGACCAACCCGCATAACGCCCAGCTGATCTTTACCTGCCATTCGGTGGAGATCCTGAACCTGCTCAAAAAGGGCCAGATCATGCTGGTGGAGAAGAACGAACGCTGCCGCAGCGAGGCCTGGCGCTTGTCGGACATGGAAGGTGTACGTGCGGACGACAATTTCTACGCCAAGTACATGGCCGGTGCCTATGGCGCCGTGCCCATGCTGTGAGGCGTACACATGGCCAAGCGCCCGCACCGCAAGACCAACCGGACCGTGCTGATCGTGGTGGAGGGCGAGACCGAGGAGGCCTTCGTCGCCCATCTCAAAAGCCTCTATTACCAACGCGGCATGCGCTTGTCCGTCAGCATCAGGAATGCTCACGGGCATGGCCCCCAAGGCATCATCGACAAGCTGAAATCGGTCGCCCAGACAGCAGATTTTGAGCACCGCATTGCGGTGCTGGATGCTGACATCCCACTGACTGCAACTGAAACCAAGTGGCTGCGCGGTGCAAAGGTCGAGCAAGTGGTTTCCGTGCCCGCCATCGAAGCGACGCTGCTGGCGATCCTTGGCAAGCATGCCCCGGACATGACGGAGGCCTGCAAGAACGAGTTGCAGAAGCATGCGCCGGGCGACCCCACGGACGTTCGCTACTACGCAAAACATTTCCCGCTCGAAGCGCTTGAATTGGCTCGCGGCAAGGTTCCGGTTCTCGACGCGCTGATTGCGGCCGTCAGCACAGAGTAATTTCTGAAAGCCCTCTCATGTTCAAACGCATCCTCTCGGCCCTGACCGGCAAGAACGAGTCTCCCGCTCCTGCGCCGGCTCAGCCTGCCAGCCCGTCGAAAGAAGAACTCATCACCGTCTATGACGCCTATGGCCGCGAGTTGCAGATCACACGCAGCGACTGGCGCGAGAAAATGCTGCAGCCCAACCTGGAGCTGAAGTGGGACAAGCCGGACGAGCTCTACACCATAATCGTCTCGGCGCTGAACGATGGTTTTGCGGCCGACCTCGTGCCGGCGGCCGATCGCCTGCTGGTCATCGACACTATCCCGGAGCGCAGCCACACGATTCACGGCATCGTGCTGATGAAAAACGGCCAGCTCGATGCGGCGGAAGCCACGCTGCGCGCGGGCATGCGCAAGGTGGGTGAAACCAGCACGCTGCTGACCAACCTCGCCAAGGTGCATGCCGAGAGTGGCGACGAAGCGCGTTCTCACGAAGTGCTCTGGCAGGCTGTGCAGGCCGACCCGAATCAGGACAACGGCCTGCTCTGGTGGGCCACCATCCAGCGCGACCGTGACGGAGAGGCCGGCTATCTTCAAGCCCTGCGCACCGCCGCCACCCTGCCCGGCAGTTGGCGCGCGCAGCTGTGGCTGGCGCGGCATCATCTGGAGCACGGTGAAGTCGATCAGGCCAGGGCACTCTACGCCGAGGTGCTGGCCGGCGGCCAGTACGACAGCAGCACGCTGATGATGATTTCGGGCGACCTCGGTAACAACGGCCAGGTGCCGCTGATCCTCGAGCTTGTTGGCCCGGCCTTCGACGAGAAGAAACACGACCCGATGGCAGGGCTGAACCTGCTGCGCGCTTACCAGCATCTGGGCAAGGCAGACGAAGGCGAAGCCCTGCTCGGCCGGATGTATGCGCTAGGCCACGCGCCGATCAAGCAGCATCTCAATCAATTCGCGCAGGCCTTTCAGGAAATGCGCAAGCAAGCCGCGCAAGGCACGCCCATCGATCCGGCCGAATTGAAGATCACCACACTGGCGATCACCCAACCGATCTGGCACTACGGCCTGCGCAATGCCGATTGGCTCTTCGCGCAGAAACCGGAAGGCGCGCCCGAAGTAGGCTTCTTCGCCCTCTCGAAAATGCCGGATGGCTCCGAGCGCGCGGAATCACAGCGCGAAGACGATCTGGGGCGCTACACCCGCGCCATTCCGCTGTATCTGGCAGAAGCCGCGCATTACTGGAGCGACTACGCGGCCTCGACCTACATCCTCGTAGTGGAAGGCGGCGGCCCGATCCTCACCGCCGGTGAAACGGATGGCAATGCGCTCTTCGACATCGTGCCGCCGACCATGAAGTATTTCGTGACCGGTGAGCTGGGTTGCCGCGGCGAAGGCGAAGCCGCCAGCTGGCAGATTTCCCTGAGCCTGTGGGACTGCGCAACGCGCAAGCAACAGGCAACGGAGAGCGGTCACGCTACGAACGCAGAACTGGGCTCACTGGTGCTGAAACTGGAGCAGCGCCTGATGGCGCGCATCGGCCTGAAACGCGAACAGCCCCTGGACGAGTTCTACCTGCACCCGACAGCGGAAGTGTTGGCGCCCTACCTCACAGAGCTGGGCCAGGCCTTCATGCTTACCCTGGCCGCCAACAAGCACATGCCCACCTCGGAAATGTGGGGCGAGCGCGCCATGCTGGAATGGCCACTCAACATGGCCCTGCACTGGCCCAGCGTCGAGGTGCCGAAGCTGATGTATCTCTCGGGGCTGGGCAAAGCGTTGGACTACGGCTCAGGCGTGCTGCCCGAATACAAGGAGCGCAGCCTGCAACTGCTCAAAGACGCACAAGAGGTCAGCAGCACTGCAGCCAGACTGGCCCCGCTGGTCTGGCGGGTCTTCGGCATGCAGGATGAGCTCGACACCCACCGGAAGACGCTGCCAGCCGATACTACCCCCGCGTATCGAGCATGGCTTGAGCGCGTCATGGAAATATGATCATGAGCGAATTGCTGAAAATCGGGTTGGGCGGCCTGTTTTCTTTCGCCGGAGCGCTTCTCGCCGTTGTGGTTGGGCGAAGCTTGAGCGCGGATTAGAACTGATACTGGACAAAGCCGCTGCCGGTGACTTGAAAGCCATAAAATTCATTGCGGAAACGCTGGACGGCAAGCCCGGCTAACAAACAGAAAGCAAGCCTCGACCGCTCAACACCGCCCCACAGCGCGCGCTAGATTAGCGCACCCGGAGTTTTCGGACGCCTTAAAGGCGCCCCCCAGCGCAGCAATGCCGCCTCCGGATAACTACCGAAATTCCCCGAATTTGCTTACAAAGTGCTTACACGAGCCCAGAAAAGCAAAAGGCCAACTCCGAAGAATTGGCCTAAGTGCTTGAATCAGTTGGTGGTGATGGGCGGAGTCGAACCGCCGACCTATGGGTTATGAATCCATCGCTCTAACCATCTGAGCTACATCACCTCCGAAGAGCCGGCGATTATAGTGAGGCTTTGATGGCGGGTCAATCTCTTCGAAGCAGAATTTCCTTGCCCCCAACAAGGCCAAAGCACCGTCAATTCATGCACTTGGGCGGCTTTGAATTGACTTTGAAAGGTTGATCATCGACCATGCAGGCCTTCCCTGATCCCTTGGTTTTTCTGGAAAACACCATGAAAACACTGCTGCGCATCGTGTTGAGTCTGGCTTTTCTGCTGGTTTCGTCGGTTTACGCTCAGTATTCCGGTCCGGTACGCCCGATCCCGGCCAATGCCCCCAAGGCCAAGATGTATGTGGAAAGCGAGCGCGTGCTGAACCTGAATGGCCGCGCGTTTTCGCTGGCGCCCGGCGGACAGATCCTCAACGAGAAGAACATGATCACGCTTACTTCGGCGTTGAGCGATACCTACACCGTGCGCGTGAAGTTCGATAACCAGTTGCAGATCCAGCGGGTGTGGATCCTCACCGTGGCCGAAAACGAGGTGGATGCACCGAAGCTGTCGGGCGATCCGTCATTCTGGGACTGGCTGTTCTCCTGGTTCTGATCCTCCCATTCCCCGTTTCCCGCAAGGAAACGGGGTGTTTCAAGAAGCGACAATTTGATGAAGAAGCTGTACATCCGCACCTTCGGGTGCCAGATGAACGAGTACGACTCGGACAAGATGGCCGACGTGCTCGCCGCCGGTGAAGAACTGGTCAAGACCGACAATCCCGAAGAAGCCGACGTGATCCTCTTCAACACCTGCTCGGTGCGCGAGAAGGCGCAGGAGAAGGTGTTCCACGATCTCGGCCGTGTCAAGCACCTGAAGCAAATCAACCCGAAACTGATCATCGGCGTGGGCGGCTGCGTGGCCTCGCAGGAAGGCGAGGCGATCATCGCTCGCGCACCGTACGTCGACGTGGTCTTCGGCCCGCAGACCCTGCATCGCCTGCCCGAGCTGATCGCCGCCAAGCGCGAGTCCGGCAAGTCGCAGGTGGACATCAGCTTCCCCGAGAACGAGAAGTTCGACGCCCTGCCCCCGGCGCGCGTTGATGGCGCTTCGGCATTCGTGTCGATCATGGAAGGCTGCTCGAAGTTCTGCACCTACTGCATCGTGCCCTATACGCGCGGTGACGAAATTTACCGCCCGCTGGGCGATGTGCTGGCTGAAATCGCCGGCCTGACGGAGCAGGGCGTGCGCGAAATCACCCTGCTCGGGCAGAACGTGAATGCCTGGCGCGCGCCGGTGGAGCCGGGTTCGGACGAGATGGCGGACTTTGCCTTCCTGCTCGAATGCGTACATGAAATTCCGGGCGTGGAGCGCATCCGCTACACCACCTCGCATCCGCGCGAAATGACTCAGCGCGTGTTCGATGCCTACGCGAAGCTGCCCAAGCTGGTCTCGCACCTGCATCTGCCGGTGCAGTCCGGTTCGGATCGCGTGCTGGCGGCCATGAAACGGGGCTACACGATCCTCGAATACAAGTCGGTGGTGCGCAAGCTGCGCGCGGCGCGGCCGGATCTGTCGCTGTCGACCGACTTCATCGTCGGCTTCCCCGGCGAGACCGAGGCCGATTTCGAGGCCACCATGAAGCTCATCGACGAGATCGGTTTCGACGCATCCTTCAGCTTCGTATTCAGCCGCCGCCCCGGCACCCCGGCGGCGGAAATGCATGACGACACGCAGGAGAAGCTCAAGCTGGAACGCCTCGCCCGCCTGCAGAAACGCATCGACGAACTGGCCTCGGAAGTCAGCGCCAGCATGGTCGGTAGCACCCAGCGCGTGCTGGTCGAAGGCCGCTCGAAGAAGGATCCGGGCGAGCTGGCCGCGCGCACCGACAACAATCGCGTGGTGAACTTCAAGGGCAACCCGCGCCAGATCGGTCACTTCATCAACGTGAAGATCACCGCGGCGCTGCCGCATTCGCTACGAGGCGAGGTGGAGATTGCTGAATAGGATGCCTGTAGACCTGCGCCCGGTGGCCATCTTCGGGCTATGTGCCCTGCTGGCCGCTTGCGCAGCCGCTCCGCAACAGCCCTCCCTGAAGAAGCCCGCGGCAAGCGGCTCTACGAGCAGCGCCCAGATGGTGGCGATGCCGGCACCGGCCGCCAGTGCATCCGCTCCGGCAACACCGGCCCCCGCCAATCCGAACCTCAAGCCCTACGCCGAAGTCATCAAGGACTTCACCCGCCTGCCTGGCTACCTGACGGTGTACAAGAAGGATGAGCGCTACCTCCTGGAACTGAAGGAAAGCGACTTCGGGCGCCCCTTCTTCTTCACCACCCAGCGCACTCACGGCATCGGCGAACGCGGCCTGTGGGGCGGGCTGATGCTGGAATCCGGCGTGGGCAGCTTCGTGCGCTACTCGGATCGCGTCCACTGGATTGAACGCAACACCGCTTACGTGGCTCCGCACAATGCGCCGCTGCAACACGCACTGGCCAGCGCATTCTCGGACAGCCTGCGCGGCAGCGCCGCCATCCTCAGCCAGCCACACCCTGCAAGCCGCGCGATTCTGGTGGACCTGAACACACTCGTCCTTACCGACTTTTCCGGCACCGCCACCCTGCTGCAGGGGGCCTATCGCCAGCCTTACCAGTTTGATCGCAGCAACACGCTGATCCAGCAAGCGCGCAGCGAACCGGCTGAAACCAGTGTAGAGATCCGTGCCCACTACGCGGCCGGAGCACTGGCCATTCCGACGCCGGGCCAGCCCGTGCAGCCCGGTGTGCCGAGCACGCTGCCCGACCCGCGCAGCATGTTCTTCGGCTTCACCCTGAGCTTCTCGCCCCTGCCGGAGCCGATGGCCGCGCGCAATGCCGACCCGCGCGTGGGCTACTTCAACACCCCGCGGCGCAACTTCGACAACGACTTTGATGCCTCGAACCGCGAGCACCTGATCCACCGCTGGCGCCTGGAAAAGCAAGACCCGGAAGCCGCCTTGTCGGAGCCAAAACAGCCGATCACCTACTGGCTGGATCGCAACGTGCCCGAACGCTACCGCGAATCCGTCCAGCGCGGCATCCTGGCCTGGAACCCGGCCTTCGAACGCATCGGTTTCAAGAACGCCATCGTCGTGAAACAGCAGCCGGACGACGCCCCCTGGCAAGGTAGCGAACGCAGCTACGCCACCGTCAAATGGTATCTGGGCACCGACAACGGCGTGGCCATCGGCCCGTCACTGGTTGACCCGCGCAGCGGCGAGATTCTGGATGCCGATGTCGTGATCAGCGATTTCTGGACCCGCGGTCCGCGTCATCAGGCCGTGCACGACATCCTGCCGCGCAGCCAGGCTCACGGCACCGAAGCAGACGACTGCCAGTTTGCCGCCAGCGCTTTTGCTGAAATGCAGCAGGCGCTGGATCTGCGCGTGGCACGTGGCGAAATCGCCCCGGACGGCCCCGAAGCGGAAGCCTTCGTGCAGGATGCACTGGCCGCCGTGGTCACCCACGAGATCGGCCACACCCTGGGCCTGACTCACAACTTCCGCGCCTCCTCGGCCTACAGCCTGGCCCAGCTGCGCGACCCGGCCTTCGTGGCCAAGAACGGCATCGCCGCCTCGGTGATGGATTACGTCCCCTACAACGTGCCGGCCAAGGGGCAGACCACCACCGACTACATGCAGAAGCTGATTGGCCCCTACGACTACTGGGCCATCGAGTATGGCTACAAGCCACTGCCCGCCGATACCGAACGTGCGGCACTGGGCGAGATCGCCTCTCGCGCCACAAACGACCCCTTCCTCGCCTACGGCAATGATGGCGACGCCGGCAGTCAGGACGGCAACCTGCTCACCGCCGGCATCGACCCGGCCACCGGCCGCTTCGACCTTGGCAACGACCCGGTCGCCTATTTCCAGCAACGCCTGCAGCTGAGTCATGAACTGTGGGCCGCTCTGGCACAGCGCCCGCCGAGCGGGCGCAGCGACGAAGCAGCCGATGCCCGCGCCACCGTGGTCCGCAGTCTGAGCATGCTGGCGGGCGCTGCGGGCAACGCCGCGCGCAATATCGGCGGTGTTCGCGTCACCCGTCACACCTCGCCAGCCAGCCGCGCGGTGTTCAGCCCGCTGCCGGCAAGCACCCAGCGCGCCACGCTGGCAGCCCTGTCGCAGGGCTTCTTCCAGCCTTCCAGCTTCCGTCTGGACCCGGCCTTGCTGCGCCGCCTCGCCCCCAACGCGCTGGATGGCAGCAGCCTCGAGCCCCAGCTGCCAATGCTCGGGCTGGTCCTGCAAAGCCAGAGCAGCGTGCTGGATCTGCTGTTCTCCGACCGCATCAGCGCCCGCCTGCTGGAAGCCGAGCTGACCACCCCTGCCGCCGAGCGCTTCCGCCTCGCCGAACTGACCAGCACGCTGCGTCAGGATGTGTGGGCCGAACTCAGGAGTGGCGCGGACATCCCGCTGATGCGTCGCAACCTGCAGCGCGCTTACCTGACGCGGATGACCGGGCAGATCCTGCGTGCCAACCCGGCCACCCCTGCAGACGCGCGCGCACTGGCCCGCTTCGAGGCATCTGCCCTGCAAGCCTCGCTGCGCGCGGCTCTCCAGAAGGGGGGGCTGGAAACCGAGACCCGCGCCCACCTGCAGGAGAGTCTCGCCACCCTGGACGAAGCCCTGCGCGCCCCGCTGCTGCGCCAGACCCCCTGAGGCAGCAGCGCGACGGCTCCGGGCCGGCAGCATGATTTTGCGGCTTGCTCCGCGCAGCGCGGAGGGTGACAATCGGCGCCTTGCCGGCTCCGCCATGCGGGGGCGTACCGAATCCTGTAGCGCTGTTTTCAATTCCGGGGACTCTCATGACCATGAAAAAACTGACTGCCGTGCTGGCCGCCTCGCTCGCTGCCGGCCTCCTGCTCACCGCCTGTGGCAAGAAGGACGAAGCTGCGCCCGAAGCCGCCGCCTCCGCGCCTGTTGCCGCCAGCAAGATCATCATCGGCCTGGACGACAACTTCCCGCCCATGGGCTTCCGTGACGAGAAGAACGAACTGGTCGGTTTCGACATCGATCTGGCCCGCGAAGCGGCCAAACGCATCGGCGCCGAAGTGGAATTCAAGCCCATCGACTGGAATGCCAAGGAAGCCGAACTCTCCGGCCACCGCATCGATGCGCTGTGGAACGGTCTGACCATCACCGAAGAGCGCAAGGCCAACATCGCCTTCACCACGCCCTATCTGGAAAACCGTCAGATCATCGTCGTCACCGCCAAGTCGCCGATCAAGACCAAGGCCGATCTGAAGGGCAAGGTTGTCGGCGTGCAGGATGGCAGCAGCGCCGTGGAAGCCGTCGGCAAGGACGAAGCCACCGCCAAGTCACTCAAGGAACTGAAGAAATTCGGCGACAACGTGACCGCCCTGATGGATCTGACCGCAGGCCGTCTGGATGCACTGGTGGTCGACGAAGTCACGGGCCGCTACTACACCACCAAGAAGCCCGGCGAGTATGTCGTGCTCGAAGAACACTTCGGCACCGAAGAATATGGCGTCGGCGTGCGCAAGGACGATGCCGATCTGCTCGCAAAACTGAACAAGGCGCTCGCCGACATGAAGCAGGACGGCAGCGCCGCGAAGATCGCCACCCAGTGGTTTGGCGCCAATATCGTCAAATAATCAGGGCCTTGCCCACCCTCCATTCGCGCTGAATGCAGCATCTGCACCCAGCGCGAACGACTTGCCAGCCGACCCTTAGCGGTCGGCTGTGTTTTGCAGACTGAACCAAACGGAACAATGGATTACATCTTCTCCATCCTCGGCCCGCTTATTACCGGTACCGGTGTCACGCTCAAGATGTTTCTGGTGACCATCGTGCTCGCCGTACCGCTGGGCCTGGCCCTGGCGCTCGCCCGCATCTCGCACTGGCCCTTGCTCAGCGGGCTGGTCAATGCCTACATCTGGCTCATGCGCGGCACGCCGCTGATGCTGCAGATGCTGTTCATCTACTTCGCCCTGCCCTTTGTGCCGGTGGTCGGCATCCGCCTGCCGGACTTCCCGGCGGCCGTGGTGGCCTTCGTGCTGAACTACGCAGCTTACTTCGCCGAGATCTTCCGCGCCGGCATCCAGTCCATCGACCGCGGCCAGTACGAAGGCGCCAAGGTGCTGGGGCTGACCTACGCCCAGACCATGCGCCGCATCGTGCTGCCACAAATGGTCCGGCGCATCCTGCCACCGGTGTCCAACGAAACCATCACGCTGGTCAAGGACACCTCGCTGATCTACGTGCTGGCCATGAACGATCTGCTGCGCGCCGCGCGCGGCATCGTCCAGCGCGATTTCACCACTACCCCCTTCATCGTGGCCGCCGCCTTCTATCTAGCCATGACCCTGGTTCTCACCTGGGGCTTCCAGTACCTCGAAAAGCGCTACGACGTTCATGATCAATAATCCGCCCATGATGAATAAGCCGATGATCAAGGCCGAAGGCCTGCACAAGCGCTTCGGTCACAACGAAGTGCTCAAGGGCGTGTCTCTGGAAATGGGCAAGGGCGAAGTCATCGCCGTGATCGGCCCGTCCGGCTCCGGCAAGAGCACCTTCCTGCGCTGCCTGAACCATCTGGAAACCATCAACAGCGGGCGCATCGAGATCGAGGGAGAAGTCCTCGCCAGCACCGACACTGCGGGTCATTGCCAGTACGCCCCGGATGCTGACGTACGCCGCATCTGCCGCAAGATGGGCATGGTGTTCCAGCACTTCAACCTGTTCCCGCACCTCACCGTGCTGCAGAACATCATTGAGGCGCCAATCACCGTGAAGGGCGTGAAGCGCGAGGAAATCGTGCCGGTAGCTGAAGAGCTGCTGCGCAAGGTAGGCCTGCTTGCCAAACGCGACAGCTACCCGGCGCGCCTCTCCGGCGGACAGAAGCAGCGCGTGGCGATTGCTCGTGCGCTGGCGATGGAGCCGGACATCATGCTCTTCGACGAGCCGACCTCGGCACTCGACCCGGAGCTCACCGGTGAAGTGCTGCGCAGCATGCGCCAGCTGGCCGAGGAACACATGACCATGCTGGTCGTCACCCACGAAATGGGCTTCGCCCGTGAAGTCGCCCAGCGCGTGATCTTCATGGACCACGGCGAGATTGTGGAAGAACGCCCGGCAGCCGAGTTTTTCGCCAGTCCGGCGCATCCCCGCAGTCGCGCGTTTCTGGATAACATGCTCTAGATTCGCCGTTCCGGCACTCACGCCCATTCCGCTATCGTGGCCACTTCCGACAAGATATCGCCTGCAAAACCGCGCTCCCTGCAATTGTCGCTGGAGCCGGTCGACAATACCCGCCTTGCCAATCTGTGCGGCACCCTGGACGAAAACCTGCGCCAGATCGAAGCCGCCTACGACGTGGCCATCTCCCGCCGCGGCGAGCACCTGACCGTGCGCGGCGATGCGGCCCAGATCAACATTGCCCGCAACGCCCTGCAGGCGTTCTACAAGCGCGCCGAGCAGCACCTCACGGTGGAAGACATCCAGCTTGGCCTGATCGAACTCGCCAAGCGCGACGAGACCAGCCCGGCCGCACCCACGCTGCTCACCCGCCGCGCCGACCTGCACGGCCGCACGCCGCGCCAGAACGAATACCTGCGCGCCATCCAGTCGCACGACATCACCTTCGGCCTCGGCCCTGCCGGCACCGGCAAGACCTATCTGGCGGTGGCCTGCGCGGTGGATGCGTTCGAGCGCGAGCAGGTGCAGCGCATCATCCTGACGCGCCCGGCGGTGGAGGCCGGTGAGCGTCTGGGGTTCCTGCCCGGTGATCTGGCGCAGAAGGTCGACCCCTACCTGCGCCCGCTCTACGACGCGCTCTACGATCTGATGGGCTTCGACCGCGTGGCCAAGATGTTCGAGCGCCAGTGCATCGAAATCGCCCCGCTGGCCTTCATGCGCGGCCGCACCCTGTCGAATGCTTTCATCATTCTCGACGAAGCACAGAACACCACACCGGAACAGATGAAGATGTTCCTCACCCGCATCGGCATCGGCTCACGCGCCGTGGTTACCGGCGATCTGACCCAGATCGACCTGCCGCGCGGCCACAAGAGCGGCTTGCTCGACGCCGTACGCACCCTGGGTGATGTGCGCGGCATCGCCTACACCCGCTTCGCCAAGGAAGACGTGGTGCGCCACCCGCTGGTCGCGCGCATCGTCGACGCTTACGAACGTGCCGCTTCCGGCCTGAGCGGCGCCAGCAACAACGAGGAGTCCTGAACGATGAAAGCCATGATTCTCGCCGCCGGCCGCGGCGAACGCATGCGCCCGCTGACCGATCTGTGCCCCAAACCATTGCTCAGCGTGGGCGGAAAACCCCTGATCGTGTGGCACATCGAACGCCTGGCACGCGCCGGCATCCACGAAATCGTGATCAACCATGCGCATCTGGGCCACAAGATCGAAGAGACTCTCGGCCGGGGCGCCGAGTGGGGCGTACAGATCGATTACTCGGCAGAGGACAAAGCCCTGGAAACCGCCGGCGGCATCGCCAACGCCCTCCCGCTGCTCGGCGACGCACCTTTCCTGGTGGTCAATGGTGACGTGTATTGCGAACTGGATTACGGCATCTTCTGTGCCCGCGCGGTCACCCGCATGACCCAGGGCAACCTCGCCCATCTGGCGCTGGTCGACAACCCGCCACACCACCCGCAGGGCGATTTCGTGCTGGACGCCAGCGGCCGCATCTCGCGCGACGGCGGCTCGCTGCTGACCTTCTCCGGCATTGGTGCTTACCGTCCCGAAATGTTCCGCAACATCGAGCCCGGCAGCAAGGCCAGACTGGCGCCCCTGCTGTTTGGTGCCATCGATGCCGGACGTCTGACCGGTCAGCACTATCAGGGGCGCTGGGAAGACGTTGGCACGCCTGAACGTCTGAGCGCACTGGATGTCGAATTGAAGACCAAGGCCTGAACGCCAGCCAGCAAGAGCCGCGTCTGTCACTCCTGCGAAAAAAACCTGACACACAATATTCCGATGACATTCGACCCGAAACCTTTCGCCGCCCGCCGTGCCCGTCTCGCTGAACAGCTTCGTTCAGCAGGGGGTGGCGTCGCCGTCATCCCTACCGCGCCTGAACGCGTCCGCAACCGCGACAGTGACTACCCCTATCGCCATGACAGCTACTTCCATTACCTCACCGGCTTCACCGAGCCGGAAGCGGTGCTGGTGCTGATTGCCGGCGAAGCGGAAACGAAAAGCATCCTGTTTTGCCGCGCCAAGCACGAAGAACGCGAGGTCTGGGACGGCTTCCGTTACGGTCCTGCCGCAGCCGGCGAACGCATCGGCGCCGACGAAGCCTGGCCCAACGAAGAGCTCGCAGAACGCCTGCCCAAACTGCTCGGCGACCAGCCCGCGTTGTGGTACTCGCTGGGCCACGACTCCGGCTGGGATGCTCGCATCATGGAGGCACTGAATTCCGTACGTGCCAGCGTGCGCAGCGGCATTGCCGCGCCCGCCGACATTCGCGACGTGCGTGTGCCGCTCGATGAGATGCGCATCTTCAAGGACGCCAGCGAGATCGCCCTGATGCGTCGCGCCGCGGAAATCACCGCCGCCGCCCACCGCCGCGCCATGCAGGCCACCCGGCCGGGGCGCATGGAATACGAGATCGAGGCCGAACTGCTGCACGAATTCCGCCGCAGCGGCAGCCAGTTTCCAGCCTACACCAGCATCGTCGCAGGTGGCACGAATGCCTGTGTGCTGCACTACAACGACAACAACCAGCTCCTGCGCGATGGCGAACTGCTATTGATCGACGCTGGCTGCGAACTCGACAGCTACGCCGCCGACATCACCCGCACATTTCCGGTCAATGGCCGCTTCGAAGGCGCCGCCCGCGAGGTGTACGCACTGGTGCTCGCCGCGCAGAAAGCAGCCATCGCGGCTTGCCACATCGGCAGCAATTTCAACTCCCCGCACGACGCGGCCGTACAGATCCTGGCGCAGGGCATGCTGGATCTGAAGCTGCTCAGCGGCAGCCTCGACGAAGTCATCGAAACCGGAGCCTTCCGCCGCTTCTACATGCACCGCACCAGCCATTGGCTGGGGCTGGACGTACACGATGCCGGTGAATACAAGCACATGGGGCGCTGGCGCGATCTGGAGCCCGGCATGGTGCTGACCATCGAGCCCGGCTGCTACATCCGCCCGGCCGATGACGTACCTGAAGCCTTCTGGAATATCGGCGTGCGCATTGAAGACGACGTGCTGATCACCGCCAACCGTCCAGACGTACTGACCAGCGCAGCGCCGAAGTGCATCAAGGACATCGAGGCCTGCATGGCCGAGGCCCAAGGCTGAATGCCATGAACCATCCGGCCGACGACATCGCCATCATCGGCGCCGGTCCGCTCGGGCTGGCCACGGCGCTGGCACTCGCCCGTCGCGGCCACACACCGCAAATTTTCGACGCCCGGTCCGCCGCAGCCAGCCAGACCGACAGCCGCATCCTCGCGCTCTCGCAAGGCAGTCGCGACCTGCTCGAACTGCTCGGCGCCTGGCCGGCTGCACAGGCCACGCCAATCCGGCGTATCCTCGTCTCGCAGCAGGGTCACTTCGGCCAGACCCATCTGGACGTCACCGAGCAGCGCGTGGCCGCGCTCGGCTACGTCGTTCCAGCCCGCCATCTGACCGCAGCCTTGCAGGCAAGCGCCCGCGCCTGGGGCCTCCGCGTAGCTTATGACACACGCGCCAAGCTGCAGCACGCAGACTCCACTCAGGCCAGTCTGCAAATCACCCATGCCGACGCCAGCCTGCACGAAGTGCGGACCAGCCTGATCGCCCACTGCGAAGGCCACATTCCGGATGCCGAAGTCGCGCTCAGCCGCGACTACGACCAGCACGCCCTGCTCTGCCGCGCCACCCCCGCCACACCCCACGAAAACCTCGCACACGAACGCTTCACTCCCCAAGGGCCTCTGGCCCTGCTGCCCCACGGCAGCGACTACGCCGTCGTGTGGACCGTGTCCGCCGCCCGCGCTGACGCCCTGATGAGCGCGCCGGACACCGAATGGCTGGCACAGATCCAGGCCGCCATCGGCCCGCATATCCAGCTCACGAACATCAGCGAGCGTGCGCGCCACCCGCTCGGCCTGCGCATGCGCAGTCAGACCACCGGACCGCGTTGCGTATGGCTGGGCAACGCTGCCCAGACCCTCCACCCCGTAGCCGGCCAGGGTTTCAATCTGGCGCTGCGCGACGCCTGGGAACTCGCCGACACCCTGACCGGCGCCGCCGACCCTGGCGCGCCGGATCTGCTCGCCCGCTACGCCCGGCGCCGCCAGCCCGACCGCCAGGGAGCAGCCCGCTTCACCGACCTGCTCGTCCGCAGCTTCTCCAACGACCAGCCCCTGCTCGCTGCTGCACGCGGCGCAGGCCTGCTGGCCCTGGACGCCCTGCCGCCCTTGCGCGGTTTTGTGGCGCGACGGATGATTTACGGAGCACGAAACTTTTAAGGATTGAGCGCATCACGTGTCGCAGGAGCGACCTCTGGCCGCGCGCGCTTGGCACTCCTTGCCAAGCCAACGCGTGTATCCATAGCACTTAGACAACATTCAGCATGATCAGCCAGCGCTCACTCCATTTTTTTGCTCTCGGAATCCTTTTGGTTTTTCATGTGCTTGCTGCAAAGGCCACCAGCACACAGTCAGACTTGATCGGCGTCTGGCACAGCTCGCTTGGCAAACAGCGCATCGTTGCTTGCTGGGATAGCTCAGGGGGTATTTATTACCCCCTGAACAAACCCGTCGGTGTTTCTTTCTCTGCCTCAGATGAAACTGACCGGATCTGGGTGGAGAACAGCAGCGCGCAAACCCCGGACGGGGCAGGAATTTCGTGGGAATTCGAAAAGATCGCAAATGGCAGGATTTCCGGCGCCCGCAAGATCCAGGGCAAGACAGAAGCCATCCACCTGACCCGTGTGCAAACCACCATCAAGGGCAAAGAGACTCAAGAGGACTGCAGATTTCCCGGCAGCAGCACCAGACTGTACGACGCCTTCAACGCGCCACGCCTGAATGCCGCGGTCATTAAATCGGGGGGATTAGCCACTTTCATGGGGAAGCCCTACAAAGCAATCACTGCACTAAACGGCGAAGTTGCCTCGGTCGAGTTGCTCGGTGGCGATAGCACCGTGAACACGGGCAACGAGGCTCTACGCAAGGAATTCATGAATAACATTGTTTTAAGCTTCGCTTGTCGTGATGACGGCTCAGATCGTTCTTACTCTCAGAGCAAGGTTCGTCTGCGCTTCTGGAATGCAGATTGGCTATCCTGGTCATCACACGGCGCAGACTATTGTGGTGGCCCTCATCCTTCTTTTGGTTTTGTCACCAAAACAATCGATTTGCACACTGGGCAAGAAATCAACCTCTGGAACTGGCTTCGTCTGGTCAAGAAGCAAGACAGACACCCCGGCCAGATCTGCGAGTTTTTGAAAAATCGCTGCCTTCCAGAAAAGCTTGGCAGACTTGTCAGAAGAGCAAAGGGATCTTACGAAGACAGGTCCTGCAAGGACGGGGACTTTCACGACATGGTGGATGGTGGTTACACGATCGGGATCAACGAGCGTGGCCTCGCCTTCATCCCGGATCTGGCCGAGCCGGACCGCGGCATGCGTCCCTGCTATGCCCGCTACACCATCCCGTTTTCAGACTTGCAGCCATACCTGACCGAAGCCGGACTGGCAGCAGTCGGCCGAATCCTTAATCTTTGATCACATAACCATACAAGGTGCGCACGACGCCCCCTACCAACCATGAACCTCCACCTCCTGCGCATCTTCGCCGCCGTCGTCGAACAGAAAAGCTTCTCGCGTGCCGCCGAGGTGCAGGGCGTGAGCCAGCCGGCAGTCTCCAAGGCGGTGCGCGAACTGGAAGACCAGTTGCAGGTGGTGCTGCTGGAGCGCGGCGGGCGTTCATTCCGCCCCTCGGAAGCCGGGCAGATGCTCTACAAGTACGCGCGCGGGATCTTCGCGATGGAACGCGCGGCAGTCGAGGCAGTGCAGGCCTACTCCGAACTGGAGCGCGGCAACCTGACCATCGGCGCCTCGACAACGATTGCCGCATACTGGTTGCCGAAGTACATCGCAGAGTTTTCCGGCCAGCATCCGGGCGTGACGGTGCGCCTGCTCTCGGGCAACACGAAGCAGGTGGCGCAATGGCTGCTTGATTGCGACGTGGATGTGGCACTGGTTGAAGGCAGCATTGATGACGAACGCCTGGAAATCCGTCCCTGGCGTCGTGAGCGCATGCTCATCGTGGCTGCAGCCAAGACCTTCCCCGCCGGCCGCAAGCAGCGCGCGGCCGATCTGTCTTCGCAGCTTTGGCTGCTGCGCGAGCCCGGTTCGGGCAGCCGCTCGGTCGTCGAACGCGAAATGGAGCGGCTGGAGATCAAACCCGTCCGCACGCTGGAGGCCGGCAGCAACGAGATCATCGTGCAGATGGCTGCTGCCGGGCTGGGGCTGGGGCTGGTGCCCGAAGTCGCCGCCGCTGACGCTCTGGCGCTGGGCCGGATACAGATCATTGAACTCGCCGAAGGCGAAATCAGCCGCGAACTGTATCGTCTGCGCCTGCCGCGCCGTCCGATCAGTCAGGGCGCCCTGGCCTTTGAAGCGATGATTGGCTGAAAAAACAGGCCCCGTCAGCCCACCGCGACAAAGCAATACTCGTTCGGAGACGGGATTCAGTTCCTGGATGCAGGCTCAGACGGCCTGCGACAAATTGCTTGTCGCTCCGCGACTTTCCATTCGACCAAAAGGGCGAATTGCCCCTGCTGTGTTGCGACGCGTATGCTTGCAGCAATACTCCACATCCTTGATGCCGAAGCCACTTTTTCTCTTGGCTTGCAGGTAAAAACCAAAGCCATGGATAGATCATGCAGGAGGGTTCCAGCATGCAGGACAACAGCACACCCAGCGACACCGAGCACACTCAATACATGCAAGCCAAGGACCTCCTCGCCAGAGGATGTCTCGCGGATGCTGCTGATGTTCTCGCTTCACTGGTCCTAGCCGGTACGGAGCTACCTGATCCTTACTATGAACTGGGGCTGCTCGCCGCCGACCAGAACGACGACGAAACAGCGACTTCGCTCCTTGCCATCTGCCTGGAGAAATCGCCCCAGCACTTCCCGGCCAGACGCATCCTCGCCCGCATCCATGCCCGACAGCAGCGCTTCGATGCTGCGCTTGCTGCAATGAGCCCGATATTGCGATCTCCGCCTGTCGCCTCCGAGGACTACAACCTTGTTCGCGAGCTATTGGGTGACGCGCCAGAAATCACTCCCGTCACCTGGATCCGGCTAGTGCAGGACCTGAAGACGCTTTCACCCAAGCAGCGCCAGGCGCTTGATGAAGCCAGCAACCTGCAGGCCCGGATCGCCACACTGACCGAAGAAAATGACCGGGCGCTGAGCACGCTGGATTCGGTCAGGAACCTGCTGAGCGCGTCTGCCAGCGAAAATACAGGTCACGAGTCCTTTGATTCCATCAGATCGCTCCTGGACAGCAGCCCCCCTGACAGGAATGCAACGGATAGATTTGCACCACATTTCTGCATTCTTCCCTGGAGACATCTGAATCTGAAAGAAAACGGAAGTGTCCGGATTTGCTGTCAGGGCCCAGAACTGAAAGACGCACACGGCAACGCGCTGACGCTCTACGAACACTCGGTCATGGAAATATGGAACTCGCCAAGCATGAGGCTCGTCCGCAGCGCCATGCTCTCGGGAATCCGCGTTCCGGAATGCCGGAAATGCTGGGTCGTGGAAGATCATGGGGGGATCAGCAGGCGGATCGAAACGAATAACACCATTCCGGATCCCGGCGTGGTCTTTCGACAATTGAAACAGCAATCAGAAGCCAGCATGTTCCAATGCAGCGAGCCTCCATCGGAATATCAACTCGACATGGGAACAGCCTGCAACCTGAAATGCAGAACGTGCTCCAGCATTTCGAGCTCGAAGATCGCCTCGGATCCTGTCAATCGCAAATGGGAGGAAAGCGGTAATTTCAATACGGAACTGATCGGCCCAAACGGATACACGCTGATTCAATTGCCGGAAGATCACCCTCGTGATCCGGTTCGTTTTGGAACACAACGTGCCTGGTACGAAGACGACAAGTTCCTGTTTGATGAATTGCTGGCACAACCGGAAAAAATCAGATGCCTGCACGTGATTGGCGGCGAACCGCTGGCCGTAAAGAAATTCCTGCCGGTCATCCAGCATCTGAAGAACAAAGGGGCCCCGAGAAACACCACGATCGCCATCACGACCAATGGAACAATCCTCAACAAGCCTCTGATCGAAGCCATGGAGGGTTTTGGATTGACGTCGGTCTCCCTGAGTTTTGACGGGATTGGTGATCAATTCGAATACATACGCTATCCCGGCAAATGGCATGACTTCGTCAGTAATCTCGACCAGTACAAGAAGATGAACGTACTCCTGTCGGCCATTCCAACATTTCATGCCTATAACGCACTGAACTTTGCTGATCTTCTGCGCTTTTGCGACACTCATGGCATCCGGTCGATTTTCAACCCTCTGCGAAATCCAGGCTTCCTCGCGGCAACGGTACTCCCCCCCACTGCACGTAAAGTGGCGGCCCAAAGACTGCGAGACTATGCAGGAGAAACCTGCGTTGCAACCAGCCGGAGTCAGGCGGAAATGCTGATCAATGAACTCGAATCAGCGGGCGAGGCATTTGATCCAGCCAGATTCCGGAAATTCATGTTGTTCACCAACGATCTGGACGCCGCAAGGCGCAACCGCTTCGAAGATACCTATGCCGAGTTGATCGGCTTGTTTGCGCAGGACAGCATTACATGGACACAAGAAACACTTCACGCGAGCTCGTGTGAAATCGACCCGGCTTCAGGTCACATGGCATAGGCAGGCCTGAGGCGCGCACATACCCGGAGACGCCATCCCCGGCTTACCATTTCCGGCAGATCATCGCCGAGACTGCTTCCCTGAATAATCGGCCAGAAAGACGCCTGCTGAGCCGCGCCCAGCCTGCATCTCCAGCCGGCCTTGCCGGAGAGCGCCGGTGCACGCGACTCCGCACGCAGCTTCATGTTTCTTTACACAACAGAAAAAGTAGCGCAACCCATGACGCCTAAAGTCCACCCTGCCAGATCCGGCACAGACCAAGGAAACATCATGGAAAACAATCAGGACTCCTCCGGCAAATCCTGCTGCAACTCTGAAAAATCGCGTTGCGGCAGCAAACGTTGCTGCGTCGGCAAGGCACTGGGCGCACTCGTCGTGCTCGGGCTGGTCGCCAGTGTCGCTTACTGCGCAGGCTCCCGTCAGGCGTCTGCCCGCGTCAGCGCAGTGCCCGGTACAACACTGGCGGCGCAAGCAGATCAGGACAACGTGCCGACGCTGAAACCCTGATGACGCCAATGCTGCTCTTCGGGCACCATGCGCTCTTGCGGAACACCCCCGACCGGACCGAGAGCATGAGCGAACAGATATTGGTGATCGACGACGACAGCGCGCTGGCTGCCATGCTTGGCGAGTACCTCGGACAGCGCGGGCTTGCCGTCAGCGTGGCCAGCACGCTGGCGCAAGGCGAGGCACTGCTGGCTACGCAGCATTTCGATGCGCTGATCCTGGATGGCATGCTGCCGGATGGCGATGGCTTCGACCTGTGTCGCAGCTTGCGCCAGCGCAGCAGCCTGCCGATCCTGATGCTCACCGCACGCGGTGAGGAGATCGATCGCATCGTGGGTCTGGAGCTGGGAGCCGATGACTATCTGCCCAAACCCTTCAATCCGCGCGAACTGCTGGCCCGCCTGCGCTCTCTGCTGCGCCGCTCGCAGCTTGGTGCCATGGCGCCCGGCGAAAGCCTGCGCTTCGGCCGGCTGGAACTGGATCGTGGCGCGGTCGAGGCGCGTCTGGACGGTCACCCCCTCACCCTGACAGCCCATCAGTTCGCCCTGCTGTGGGCGCTCGCCAGCCACGCCGGACGCGTACTCAGTCGCGAGACGCTGCTTGAGCTGGCTCGTGGCGATGCGCTGGAAAATTTCGACCGTTCCATCGACGTGCATATCTCACGCATCCGCGCCGAGATTGAAGATGATCCGCGTGAGCCCCGCCGCATCGTTACCGTGCGCGGCGCCGGCTATGTGTTTGCCCAGCGTCAGGACGACAGCGCATGAAGAAGCCCTGGCCCTGGAAAAGCAGCCTCTGTGACACACAGGACCTGAAGAACCGCTGCGACTGGCGGGCACGTCACCGCGAATGGCATGAGCATCGCAAGCAGCATCGCCATTACATGCACAACCGCCTGTACCGGCAGATCTATCTGAGCTTCATGGCGGTGGTGTTGCTGGTCGGCATCCTCGCTGCGGCAACGGGCTGGCTGGCTGGCGACCGTGGCTCGCGCCCGCTGGATCAGAACACCCGGGCCCTGCTTATCCGCTTGCTGCCTGCCGAGGCCACAGCACAGACACTGAGCGCGACGCTGGGCGAAATCGCCAGCATCATGCATGGCGCGGTGGGGCTCTATACGCCGACAGGCGTTGCCATCGCACGCTCCGGCGACGCCCTGCCGCTGCATCTGGAGGCAGCGCAACTCGCCACCCCCAGCCTCACCCTGCCAGACGGACGCCTGCTGCTGCTGGAATGGGGGCAACGCGCTCACGTTCTTTTCGTGGCCTGGCTGCTGATCTGCTCACTGCTGATTGCGCTGGCCACCTGGCCGGTGGCACGTCGCCTGTCCCGACGCATCGAGCGTTTGCAGCAGCAGGCGGATGTATGGGGTGAAGGGCATTTGTCCGTACGCATGGAGATTGATGGCTGCGACGAAATCGCCGAACTGGCGATCCGCTTCAACCAGGCAGCCGAACGCGTCGAAGCACTGGTGAACGGGCAGCGCGCCATGCTCGCGTCGGCCTCGCACGAGTTGCGCTCGCCGCTGGCGCGCATCCGCATGGCCACCAGCCTGCTCGGTGACGAGCGCCCGGACCTGCAGGATCAGATCGCACGCGACATTGCCGAGCTGGATGCCCTGATCAGTGAACTGCTGCTCGCCAGCCGCCTGTCCAGCGACGCCCCGGCGCTGCGCCGGGAAGATGTCGACCTGCTCGGTCTGGCTGCCGAGGAAGCCCGCCGGGTCGGCGCGGAAGTGTCGGGCGAAGCCATCCTGCTGCAGGCCGATGCACGCCTGCTGCGCCACCTGCTGCGCAATCTGCTGGAGAACGCTCGCCGCCATGGCGCGGGCACGCCCATCCAGATCACGCTGCAACGCAGTGGCGACACGGTGGTGCTGCAGGTCTGCGATCACGGTCCCGGGGTACCCGAGAGCGAGCGCGAGAAAATCTTTGAGCCCTTCTACCGCCTGCCCGGCAGCGCCGAGACCGGTGAGGGCGCAGGCTACGGTCTGGCACTGGTGCGGCGCATCGCCCGCCTGCATGGCGGCGACGTCGCATGCCTGCCGCGCGACACAAACGGCGCCTGCTTCGAGACCCGGCTTCCGCTGCACTGACTCTCCGCAAAGCCGCTTCTGGCGGACATCTGCAGCAAGCATGCGCGCTCAGCCAATACTGTAGCGCTTCTCCGGCACGCCTTCTTGCAGCGCCAATATCCACGCCCCTGAGCACCTTGCTAGCACAAATGCGCACCCTTGGCCTGCGGTTTTCCCCGAATCGACCGTTAACAAGTCAAGGACCATGCTCCACCTGAGCACGCCTCGCTAGTCCGGCGCCAAGCTCTGCGCCCTGCAACAAGGAGAAAATCAATGGCGTCCCCGACAAAACCGGTTGCTTACCTGACGCGTGAGCTGGCAGGCGGCAATACACCGGAACTGATGTTCGAGGGCATCCAGGAGGCCACCCGCAAGCACGGCCAGAATCTGGTCGTGTTCCGTGGCGGCCAGCTGGGCAAGGACCCCGGCTCGGTCATCTATGATCTGATCAATGCCAGCTACCACGGGGTCATCACCTGGGCCTCGTCTGACAATGATGAATTCACCAGCCGGTATTACACGCGTTACGGCAAGGTGCCCGTCGTCACGCTGACCCTGCAGATCCCGCCGCTCCCGGTCGTGACCACCGACAGCTACGCCGGCATGCGTGCGCTGATCGAGCACATGATCACGGTGCATCACAAGAAGAAGATCGCCTTCGTGCGCGGCCCGGAAAGCCATGTGCTGGCGCGGGAGCGCGTGCAGGCCTATCTCGACGTGTTGAAGGAGAATGGCCTGCCGGTCAACGAGCAGCTCCTTTCGCCCTGCGGCAGTTGGGACAAGGGGCGCGGCAGCGAGATGGTGACACTGTTCCTGGACGAACGCCGGCTCGTGCCCGGCCAGGACATCGACGCGCTGATCTGCGTGAATGACAACATCGCCATCGGCGCACTGGATGCGCTGCAGAAACGCGGCGTCCGCGTGCCCGAAGATCTGGCCGTCACCGGTTGCAATGACAGCATCGACGCCAGAGCCACGATGCCCCCCATCACCACCATCGGCTTCCCCAACGACGAGCAGATCGCCGCAGCGCTGGATCTGGTCAATCAGACAGCGTCGGGACAAAAACCGGCAGAGATGACGAAGCTGTCAGGTCGGATCGTCATCGGCCAATCCTGCGGCTGCCCCTCGCATCGCGTCGGGCTGGCAACTTCCGGTCCGACCTCGACGGGCCAGGTGCCCCGTCTGGGCCAACGCTTGGGGCAGACCCTGCAGGCGTTCCTGCCCACCAGCAGAAAGGGCATCGCACTCGCGATGCGGGACGCAATTCTCGAACATCTGGATGGATCACGGCTGCGGCAGGATGTATTGCTGGCTGTCGCAGAAAAGATGCTCGCCGCGTTTCACGAAGAGCTTGGCTGGGGCGGTCAGCGCGGTGCGTTCAAGGCTGCGATGACAGAGGCCGTCAAGACCTTCAGCGCAGAGCGGGTAACGATCGACTTTCTGCATGATTACATCTCGATCATGCGCCGGCGCAGCCTGCCCTCGCTGCGCCGTCGGGCACGTCTGCTCAAGGCCGAGGACATCTGGGCACAAGGCCGCGTCATGCTGAGCGAAGAGGCCAGCCGGCTGCGCCTGGCGTCCAACCTGAAATCCGCCGCACAGGAACGTGCCGTCAGCCAGCTCGGCGCCAAACTCGTCACCACACAGGACACGGCCTCGATCATCAAGCTCGTGCAACAGGATCTGCCCAAGCTGGGCATACCATTGTTCTATCTGGCGCTGTACGACTATGAGCAGGGCGGCGACCGCAAGAAGATCCCGGAACGCCTCAAGGTGCTCACGGCCTACGATGCCACAGGAACCCTGAAATTCGACGGCAAGCAGGCACTCTTCGCGGCAGACGCGCTGATCCCGGCCATCGTCTCGAAGGGTAACAACTGCCCGACCCTTGTGGTGCAGCCCCTCCACTCCAACGACACCCAGCTCGGGCTGGCCATCTTCGGGGTTGGTCCGAGCGATGGCGCCGTGTATGACTCGATCAAGATCCAGCTCTCCAGCGCGCTGTACGGCATGCTGCTGCGCGAGACCCTGCGCGACACGCTGCTCGTCATGGAGGAGAAGGTGGCCGAAGTGGCCGTCAATTCCGAGAAGATCAACCTGAGCGTGCAGGGTGGCTCCACGGCGATGGAGGGTGTGGCGATCAACATCCGCGCGATCTCGCACAACATCCGCGAGGTCCTGCAGGTTGTCAGCAGCGCAGTCACGCTGACCCAGGAAGCCAGCAGCGAAATAGCCACCCTGAACGCGCAGTCGCTCGAAATCAGCAAGATCCTCGGGCTGATCGGCGAGATCGCCAAACGCACCAACCTGCTGGCCCTGAATGCCTCCATTGAGGCCGCCCGTGCAGGGGATGCCGGGCGCGGCTTTGCCGTCGTCGCCGACGAAGTCAAATCGCTGGCGCTGACCACCGCCCAGTCCTCCGAAAGCATCCGCAGCATGATCGGCAACGTGCAGGAGAACACGAAACTGGTGGCATCTTCGATGAACGGAATCAACGAGATCATGAAGAATATCTCCCGTCTCTCGGAAGCCACCTCTGAGGCTGTCGCCGAACAGGAAACCTCGACCAACGACGTGTCCAACACCCTGATCGAATCCGCCCGCGGCACCAGCATGATCGCCGGCGTGCTGGCGGAGATCGACCTGATCGGCAGGAGCGCTGCAAACATCTGAACACCGGACCACTCTGCATGCCACACGGGCAGGACGTTCTTCAGACGCCTGCCCGGCAAGCCTTGCCGTTACAATCGCGGCATGTCATCGCCCCTTCTCCGCCTCATCCTGGCTAGCTTCGCCAGCCTGACACTCTGCGCTCACGCCGCCCTGCCCGACCCCGTCGCCCGCGCAGTGCGCGAAGCCGGTCTGCCGCCGGAATCCGTCGGCCTGTGGATCGCACCAGCCGCCGGGGGTGAGCCCACCCTGCTGCACAACGCCAATACGCTGATGAACCCGGCCTCGGTGATGAAACTCATCACCAGCTATGCCGCGCTCGATCAGCTCGGCCCGGCCTACACCTGGAAAACCGGCGCAGTGCTGCGCGGCCCGCTGCAGGATGGAGTGCTCGATGGCGATCTGGCGATAATCGGCAGCGGCGACCCGTCGCTCACCTGGGATCGTCTCGGTCAGTGGCTACGCGACTGGCGTTCGCGCGGGTTGCGGCAGATCCGCGGCAATATCGTCATCGATGCCAGCCTGATCCCCGCCGCGCCCGTCAGCGCGCCTTTCGATGAAGCCCAGCACCGCGCCTACAATGCCCAGCCGGACGCCTTCCTCGTCAATTTCGGCGCCCTCTCCCTGCGCCTCACACCAACGTTCATCAACGGCCCCGTCGGCGCCGAAGTGCTCACGCCCGCAGCCCCGCTGCGCATCGTCAACCGCCTGCGCAGCAGCAACGGTGCCTGCACCGACTGGCGCTCCGCACTGCGCGGCAGCTTCGTGCCGGAAAGCAACGGCAAGGACAAAGGCATGGTTCTCACGCTGGACGGCCGCCTCTCAGTCAGCTGCGGCGAGCGCCAGCTCAACCTCAAGGTCGACGACAGCCTGCGCTGGGCCAGCCTCGTGATCCGTGCTCAATGGCAGGAGCTCGGCGGATCGTGGTCCGGCGACGCCGTGCGCGGCAGCGTGCCGGTCGGCCTTGTGCCTTTCTCCACCTGGGAGTCGCAAACCCTGCCCGAAGTGCTGCGCGACATGAACAAATGGTCCAACAACGTCATGGCGCGCCAGATTTTCCTAGCCCTTGGCGCCGACGGCGGAGCACAGGGCAGTGACAAGAGCCTCGCCCGCCTGCAGGCATGGATGCCCGCCCAGGGTCTGGACGCCACGCAATGGATCGTCGAGAACGGCTCCGGGCTTTCGCGCAACGAGCGCAGCACCGCCGCCCAGCTCGGCACGCTATTGAGAAGCGCCTGGCGCAGCCCGCGCATGCCCGAATTCGTTATGGGCCTGCCGGTGATCGGCAAGGACGGCACCATGCGCTCGCGCCTGATCGACACCCCGCTTGCCGGACGCGGCTACGTCAAAACCGGCACCCTCGACGGCGTGAAAAGTGCCGCCGGCTATGTGCTCGACGCGCAAGGCAACTGGCAGGCCTTCGCCCTGATCCTCAACCATCCGAAAGCGCCGGGCGCCGAAGCGGTGGTGGAAGCCGTGCTGCGCGGAATCTACGGGATGCAATAGGCCCGGCCCCAGCATCGGCCAGGAGAGCCTGAAGATCCGCGCCCCGCCTTGCTCTCCAGCCAGCATCCCGAAGAGCCTTGCTGCGCGCGGCTCTTCAGAGCACTCCGACACACGTTCCGTCAGCCACATTTGCCCTGCGCCGTGCCACATGCGATCCTGCTCACCACACGGCCAGACCGGCCCCAACACGCGAAAGACACCGCCATGACCCACAACCCGTATCAGGCCCCGGATGCCCGCCTTGATGATCCGGTCATCGTCGCGCAACCCCGGCCCGCAGCGATCTCGCTGGCCTGCCGGATTTTCTGGGTAGTGCTGGCGCTCGGGCTGGTGTCGCTGCTGCCCGCGATCCGCGGCGAATGGTGGCTGGTGCCGGAGGTGGAAGAAACCGGCGTAGAAGGAGCCGCCGAGATGATGCTGATCGGCATGAGCGTATTCGTCCTGATCGCCTCGGCAAGCTACGCGCTCCTCACCTGGCTGATCAGCCGGCGCCACAACTGGGCCCGCTGGACCATGCTCGCCTATCTGGCCTTCGGCTGGTATGTCACGACCGGCGAGCTGTCGCACACCTTCTCCACGGCGCCACTGGCGGGTGCGCTGGACCTGCTGTGCCTGCTGGCCGAAGTCTGGGCCGCCGGCCTGCTGTTCTTCGGCACCGGCGCACGCTGGTTCAAACCCTCCGGCGCGCCCTGAACGGCGGCGGCCAGGCCTGCAGGGCGTGGCCGCGATCACTCGCCTGTCCTCACCGTCACCTCATTGCGCCACGCCCCCGATGCCCTTCACCAATCTTGGTCTTGCCCCCGCCCTGCTGAACGCGCTCGCCGAGCGTGAATTCACCGCCCCCACCGCCATCCAGGCCGCCGCCATTCCAGCCGCCCTGCGCGGGGAGGACATTCTCGGCTCCGCGCCCACCGGCTCGGGCAAGAGCCTCGCCTTTGCCCTGCCCATCCTGCAGCAGCTCGCCGGCCTCAAACGTAAATCCATTTACGGCGCGGCACGCCGCACGCATGCCCTGATCCTCGCCCCGACCCGCGAACTGGCCATCCAGACCGGTGAAGTGCTCAAGGAATTTTCCGCGCATCTGGCCGAACCGGTGAAGGTCGTCGTCGCCTTCGGCGGTGTCTCGCTCAACCCGCAAATGATGGCGCTGCGCGGTGGCGCGGATATTGTCGTGGCCACACCCGGCCGCCTGCTGGATCTCATCGACCACAATGCCCTCAGCATCAGTACGATTGCCACGCTGGTGCTGGACGAAGCCGACCGCCTGCTCGACGCCGGTTTTGCCGACGAGCTGCAGCGCCTTCTGGCCCTGCTCCCCGCCCAACGCCAGACCCTGCTCTTCTCCGCCACCCTGCCGCCCGCCGTCGAAGCACTGGCCGACGCCTTGCAGCGCACACCGACGCGCATCGCCCAGGCTGCGGACGCACCGGAAATCGACCAGCACGCCCTCACCGTCGACGCCCGCACGCGCACCCAGCTTTTGCTGCACCTGATTAAACAAGAAGGCTGGACCCGCGTGCTGGTTTTCGTTGCCACCAAATATGCCTGCGAACTCGTCGCCGACAAGCTCGCCCGGCGCGGCATCCATGCAGCCCCGCTACACGGCGAACTGAGCCAGGGTACCCGCAGCGAAACCCTGGCCGCCTTCAAGGCCGGGCACCTGCATGTACTCGTCGCCACCGACGTGGCCGCACGCGGGCTGGACATCGCCCGCCTGCCAGTGGTCATCAACTACGACCTGCCGCGCGCCGCCGCCGACTACGCCCACCGCATCGGCCGCACCGGCCGCGCCGGCGAACCGGGGCTTGCCATCAGCTTCATCAGCGCCGACACCGAAGCCCACTTCCGCCTGATCGAAAAGCGCATGGGCATCCAGCTGGAACGCGAATACATCGACGGCTTCGAACCCACCGAGCACCCCCAGCCCGGCGCAGCGACCGGCGGCGTGAAAGGCAAACGCAAGAGCAAGAAGGACAAGCTGCGCGAGGCGGCCGCTGCAGCCCGCGACGTAGCGTAGTGTTTTGAGGGCCGATGGCTGAGGAACGGCTCCCGGCGCGGCTCTTCGGACAGGCCCTCTGCAGGGCAAGGCGGGAAGAGGCTCTGCAGGCAATGCCTTGCACAGGATGCGTTGCCGATGTCGAATGCGTACAATCGGCCAGGAACGGCCCCTTAGGGGATGCGCCGAAAGCGGACATTCGTAGGGTGCAATAACCGAAGGGCATTGCACCGAATGGTTACGGAAAACAAACTTGCGCACCGGAAATCGCACCAATATCCGGTGCAATGCGCTAACGCTTATTGCACCCTACGTGCTGAGCGAAGCGAACTGCGCCGAATGAATACTCGCCGCAAGATAATGATTGTTTGGGTTGCTGTCCGGCCCCACGAAGGGAGGCGGGCCTGTTGTTTCGAGTTTTGACATGCGGCGCAGTTCGCTTCGCTCAGTGCGCCCTACTTTTTATTACGCCGTACGCGGTGAGGAACGGCTCCCGGCGCGGCTCTTCGGGCAGGCACTCTGCAGGGCAAGGCGGGAAGCGACTCTGCAGGCAATGTCTTGCGCAGGATGCGTTGCCCATGTCGAATGCGTACAATCGGCCAAGGACCAACGATCACGGATGTGCAACCAGAAGCGACGTTCGTAGGGTGCAATAACCGAAGGGGATTGCACCGAATGGTTACGGCAAACAAACTTGCGCACCGAAAATCGCACCAATATCCGGTGCAATGCGCTAACGCTTATTGCACCCTACGTGCTTGTTGTTTCGAGTTTTGGCATGCGGCGCAGTTCGCTTCGCTCAGTGTGCCCTACTTTTTATTACGCCGTACGCGGTGACTCTTTAGGCACCTACAGCGACAACTACAATGCGTATACCAATAGCAGCACTCATTATCTTTGGAATAATAGTATTCCTCATCACAGGCTTCTGGCCCACGGTGGTAAGTCACACTTTTGGCCAAACAACCTGGGGTCTTTATTCAAGGGAATTCTTTGAGAACGTACTCGTCGAAGCTCATGGCGCAGCCATAGATCTTTTCGTAGTTGGCGTTGTTATGTATTGGTTTGAGAAGCGCAGAGCCGAGGCGGACACAATCAAATCACACATGAATGCGCTGGCAGACCTTCGCTTCTACCGAGGCGCTGACGCTTCGTATCGCCTCCTGGGTGAAATGAAACGTCTTATTGAACTTGGCGTCAGCTCATTTCAGCTCCCCGAAGCAGCGCTCAATAACGTGGAAATTTCAGACCTAACCTTGAAAGGCTCAAACCTTCGCGCTGCCAATTTTGCCAACACTACGTTGACCAGAGTTACGGTTGAGAACTGCGAATGTGATGCAGCCATATTCGCTGGCTCGCGCTTTCAGCACGTAACGCTTCGGAACGTAAAGATTCGCCGCGCGAAATTTCAGGATGCCCGACTCAACGGGTGCGACTTTTCAAATTGCGAACTCCAAAGAGCCGACTTCACTAACGCCGATCTGCGTAGCGCAATTTTCCGGGGAGTTGACTGCCAAGGAGTTACGTTCAAGAACGCTGATCTTCGCAGCGCAAACTTCATCGGAGCAAAAAACCTCAGCCCGGAAGCATTTAAAGACGCGAGAAACAACAAGCATGTCAAGCTGTGACATCCACTTGGCTCAGCGTATAACGGCAGGGGAATCGAACCACCTGTCCAGGTTGCCCCGTTTCATCAAGAGGTTGCCCTCCATCAACAGCACCAGCCCGTTGACTTACAAGCTTAGCACGCCTGCAGAGTGCTCAGACAGCGAACAGAAGGCATGCTTGTTCTCGCACACCTTCGAACCTGTCCCCAGCCTAACTGGGCTGGTCAAGCGGACGCTGCTTACCTTGGGCGTTAAATCGTCCGATTTCCAAAAGTCTGACCGTCCGCTCTGGGTCAAATTCAGACTGTCCCATAAGCACGCCAGACAACAAAAAGCCCGCTACAAAGAGCGGGCTTTTTGTTGTCCAGATCAGGTAGAAATCACGAGCGGTAATCCGCATTGATCTTCACGTAGTCATACGAAAAGTCACAGGTCCACACCGTCGCCGCTGCGGCGCCGCGCGCAAGATCGGCACGCACGGTGATTTCGGCGCTCTTCATGATGCGCGCGCCGGCTTCTTCGACGTAGCTGGCAGCACGGCCACCCTTTTCGGCGACCAGCACCTCTTCCTTGCCATCGCCCAGCCACACGCGCAAGGCGCTCACGTCCAGATCCATCACGCCGGCATAGCCGATGGCGGCGAGGATGCGGCCGAGGTTGGGGTCGGAGGCGAAGAAGGCGGTCTTGACCAGCGGCGAGTGCGCCACGGCGTAGGCGATCTGGCGGCATTCGTCGCGGCTCTTGCCGCCTTCGATGACGATGCTCATGAACTTGGTAGCGCCTTCGCCGTCGCGCACGATGGCCTGGGCCAGCCAGATCGACAGATCGACCACGGCAGCGCGCAACGCTTTGTAATCGGCGGAAGCGGCATCGGTGATGGCCGGCGCACCGGAAGCGCCCGTGGCGATCAGGATGAAACTGTCATTGGTGGAGGTATCGCCATCGACGGTGATGCTATTGAAAGACAAGTCAGCCGCTTCCTTCACCAGCGCATTCAACAGCGGCTGGGCCACGTCGGCATCGGTGGCGAGGAAACCAAGCATGGTCGCCATGTTCGGCTTGATCATGCCGGCGCCCTTGCTCATGCCGGTCAGCGTCACGGTCCTGCCACCGATCTGGACCTGGCGCGAGGCGCACTTGGGCTGGGTGTCGGTGGTCATGATGGCGTGGCAGGCCTCATACCAGCCATCGCTCTTCAACGCGGCTTTGGCAGCGGGCAAGCCCGCCACGAGTTTGTCGACGGTGAGGTGTTCGAGAATCACGCCGGTGGAAAACGGCAGCACCTCGCTGGCCGACACGCCGAGCGCTGCAGCCACTGCGTCGCAGCTGGCACGTGCGTTGGCAATGCCCAGCTGGCCGGTGCCGGCGTTCGCAATGCCGGTATTGATAACCAGTGCGCGGATCGGGCTGGCCGCCAGATGTTCCTTGCAGACCGTAACGGGAGCGGCACAGAAACGGTTCTGCGTGAACACGCCCGCCACGCGGCTGCCGGGGGCGAGCTCGATCAGCGTAAGGTCGCGCCGGTTGAGCTTGCGGATCGCCGCCTCGGCCGTACCCAGACGCACGCCGGCAACCGGCAGGAGTTGATCGGCAAGAGGCAGGGGCAGATTCACGGGCATGGCGCTTCCTTGAGAGGCTTGGAGGGAAGCGCGGATTTTACGGCATTGGCGCGATCACGATGTGGTCTACATGCCCGACGCGAAACAGCCCCGCTCAAGGCCGACCGGTTTTGCGGCAAGCGATGCTACTTCTTGAGTCCCGTCCCACCGGCAGCCACGTACTCGAAGCACAAGGTGGCTTGCTGGACGAAGTGGAGAAAGCCTTGCCAGGTTTCCTCATCGGGAGGATTGCTCGGCTGACGGTCGGCGTAGAAGAAACCGATGACCCGCCCGCCGGCACGCACGGGAGCGAGCATGCCGTCGTACCGGCCGGTCACGGCCACCAGCCGGTCGATGCGGATGCCCTCCGGCGCCTCTCCACGCAGCCAGAAGGTCGCGGATTTTGCGAACATCACGCCAACGATGTCGCCCGCGCGGTTATCCAGTGCGAAACTGAAATGGGCGGCAAGCTTTTCCGCATCGCGCCCGAGCGCGAGTTTGCCGAGAACCTTCGTACGGTCTGCGCTTTGCAAGGCGAACACCGCCCGGCTCATGCCCAGCCCGCGATAGATGCCTTCGAGCACAAGCTGCAGCACTTCGTTGAGGCTGGGCTTGGTAGCCAGCAGCATCGAGAGGTCGCGCAGGATCTTGAGTTGCAACAAGGGGTCGGGCGTCGGATCGGCGACCTCGGCGACCTCGGCGTCGATATCCACCAGCCCGCCTTCCGGTGGCACCGGAATCAGGCGCGCAGCAGCCTCGGCACCAAAATGCGCGGCCACGCGCGCGGCTTCCGCCGCGTTATGTGTCAGCTCTCCGGTGATTTCCTTGAGTGGCCTACCGGTGAAATCGGCGTAGGTTTCCAGCGCAATGCGTGCCTCGGGCGTGTCCCAGCCCCCCTCCACCGCTTTGGCCAGGCGGTAGCCCTGCAGGATGGCCAGTTCGTCATCACTGGGGTGAGCGTGTCCCTCTGCGGCGGCGATCACCATCGGCCCCAGCTGCCACTCCTTGGCCAGAGCGGCGGTCAGATGGCGCAGGCGGAAACCGATGATTTCCATCTGCAGGTCTTCGGGCTTTTCGTCAGGTCGTTCGCACATGGCCTTATCCAGTGCGATGGCCTGTTTGCCACCAAAGCACCAGAAAGCCATCTCGCCCACCTGACCGAGCAGGGTGGCTATGAACACTTCTTCGGCGGCCTTGCTACCTTTGGCAATGGCGGCAGTGCGGGCCTGCACGGCGGCATGGAAGCAACGCGCCATCTCCGCCACCACGCGCTCGCGCAGGCCGCTGGCCAGCAGGGCGTCAACGAGATGGATGGACAGCACGATCTGGCCGACCAGATCGAAACCCAGCACCACGATTGCACGGCTGACCGTGCTGACATGCTGGCGGCCGGGGTTGAAAACCACGCTGTTGGCGAGCTTGAGGACTTTCGCAGTCAGCGCGGCATCCTGCAGGATGACGCGCGAGAGACGACTGGCAGAGGCGGAGTCGTCCTCGGTCACGCTGCGCACCTCCTGCACGGTGCGGCCGAAAACCGGCATGTCGCGGTCCCGGATGCGCGCAATCCAGTCCTGCAAATCTGCCCGTCCCTGCTCGTCTGCCACGCTGTGCTCCCGCTCGTTTAGCTGTACTGCAGGTTCTACGGCGGATTCAGGGCCGCCTTGAGGCTTCAGGTCCCCCTGAATTGCAGCGTTTTGTGTCGTGCGTCACACATGCTCTCCGGCCAGCACGCATGCCCGGAGAGCCGCACCCGGCAACCCTCTTCAGGCAGGCATGCTGCAGATCAGCCATGGTAGAGGCTCTTCACGGAGGCATCCCGCAGACATCCGCCAGATGCGGCTCTCCAGCCCCCTGCCGGGCAACAATCAGATCACCACCCGGCTACCCATTTCCACCACGCGAGCCGTCGGCAGATGGAAGAAATTCGCCGCGCTGGAGGCGTTGCGGAACAGGAACTCGAACAGACGTTCGCGCCACAGCGCCATGCCGCGCACCTCGCTGGCCGGCAGGATGGTTTCGCGATTAAGGAAGTAGGACACCTGCTGTGGGTCAAACGCCAGCCCCTGCTCGGCGCAGCGGGTCAGCGCGGTCGGCAGGTCAGGCTCCTCCATGAAGCCGAAACGCACGAAGACACGCGAGAAGGAGTTGCCCAGACGCTGGACTTCGACCCGGTCCTCGATGGGCACACGCGGCACCGATTCGATGATCACGCTGACGAAAACCGTACGCTCATGCAGCACCAGATTGTGTTTCAGGTTGTGCAGCAAGGAGCTGGGCATCTGCTCGGCACGCGGGTTGAGAAACAGGGCGGTGTGCGGGACCCGGTGGATCGGTTCGGAATCGAGGATGCGGGCAAAGGTTTCCAGCGGCACCGTATCGGCCCGCTGCGCCTCGGCCAGCAACTGGCGCCCGCGTCGCCAGGTGAACAGGGTCACGCTGAGCAGCCCGCCAAAGACCAGCGGGAACCAGCCGCCATCGGCGATTTTCAGGCCGTTTGAGGCGAGAAAGACCAGCTCGATGCCGAACAGGGGAATGAAGATCAGCCCGCAAACCAGCGGCGGCCACTGCCAGTCGCGCAGCGCCACCGAGAAGGCCAGCGCGCTGGTGACCAGCATGGTCAGGGTTACGGCAATCCCGTAGGCCGCCGCCAGACTGCTGGAAGAGCGGAAGCCGATCACGGTCAGCAGCACGAAGACCAGCAGCATCCAGTTCACGAACGGCAGGTAGATCTGGCCCATCTGCGCGCCGGAGGTGTGCTTCACGGCCATGCGCGGGCAGAAGCCGAGCTGGATCAGCTGCAGCGAAACCGAATACGCGCCGGTAATCAGGGCCTGCGAGGCAATCACCGTCGCCAGGGTCGCAATCGCCACCATCGGATAAAGCGCCCAGCCCGGCACCGCCAGGTAGAAGGGATTCGCGGCGGCCGCCGGATCGCTGATCAGCAGGGCACCCTGCCCCAGATAGTTGAGCAGCAGACTCGGCAAGACGAGGCCGAGCCAGCCGTAGCGGATCGGCTTGACGCCGAAGTGCCCCATGTCGGCGTACAGCGCCTCGCCCCCGGTCATGGTCAGGAACACCGCCCCCATGGCGAAGAAGGCCAGCTTCGGGCTGTGCAGCGCAAAGCTGATCGCATGGTGCGGCGAGAGTGCCTCCAGCACCTGCGGATGCGCCACGATGCTGCGCACGCCGATTGCCGCCAGACACAGGAACCAGACAATCACGAAGTAGCCGAAGAAGCCGCCGATGCGCGCCGTGCCATGGTGCTGCACGAGGAACAGGGCGATCAGGATGCCCAGCGTGATCGGCACGACATAGGGCTGGAAGGCGGGGGTGGCCACCTCCAGCCCTTCGACCGCAGAGAGCACCGAAATCGCCGGCGTGATGATGCCGTCACCATAGAACAGCGAGGCGCCGAAGATCCCCAGCGCGATCGCCACGGTTTTCTTGCGCGGCGTATCGGCTGCGCGGGAGAGCACGCGCGCCATCAGCGCCACCACGCCGCCCTCGCCGTGATTGTCGGCACGCAGCACGATCAGCACATACTTGAAGGTCACGATGATCAAGAGGCTCCACACGATCAGCGAGAGCACGCCGAACACGTTCTCCGGCGTCACTGGCAGGGCGTGATGACTGGCGGGATTGAAGGCCTCCTTCAGCGCGTACAGCGGGCTGGTGCCGATATCACCATACACCACGCCGAGCGCGGCCAGCATGAGTTTCGGAAGCGCTTGCGCCGAGGCGCCGTGGGAACTGCTCATGGAATTCTCCGCAAGGGATCAGATCACGAACCGGTAGCCCGTACCGGTTTCGGTGACGAAGTGGCGCGGGCGCGCCGGATCGATTTCCAGCTTGTGTCGCAGATGGCCGACGTAGATGCGCAGGTAATGGGCGCTGTCCACAAAGCTCGGCCCCCATACCTCGCGCAACAGCTGGCGGTGCGTCAGCACCTTGCCCTGCCCGGCAATCATGGCGCAGAGCAGGCGGTATTCAATCGGCGTGAGATGCAGCGCCTCGCCCGCCCGACTGACCCGCCGATGCGCAAAATCCACCTCGACATCACCGAAGCGCAGTACCGGCGTTTCAATGCGCCCGCCCCGGCGCAACAGGGCACGCACCCGCGCCAGCAACTCGCCGCGGGAAAAGGGTTTGATCAGGTAATCATCCGCGCCGGCGTCCAGCGCCTCGATCTTGTCGCGCTCCTGGCTGCGCGCCGAGAGCACCAGCACCGGCAGGCTGCTCCAGGCACGCAGCTCACCGATGAACTGTTTGCCATCGCCATCCGGCAGGCCGAGGTCCAGCACGATCAGCTGCGGGCATTCCGCTGCCAGCAGCTCGCGAGCCTCCGCCATCGAGCCCGCCGCCACGCTGCGCAAGGGCAAGCTGTGCAAGGCATCACAGAGCAGGCTGCGGATCTGCGGCTCATCCTCCAGCACCAGAGCCAGCGGCAACTCATTCATGTGCATCTCCTTCGCCATCCAGCTGCGGAGGTTCTCCGCGTGGCAGGGTGAAAGCAAAGCAGGCGCCGCCTTCCTCACGGTTGGCCGCACTGAGCACGCCACCATGTGCCTCGACGATGATCCTGCAGATCGACAGCCCCAGCCCGAGCCCCGGCACCGAAGCCACGCCCTCGCCGCGCACGAATGGCTCGAACAGCTGCGCCACGGCGGCGGCCGGCAGGCCGGCACCAGCATCCGTCACGCTGACCCGCACGGCATCCGCCTGCAGGGCGGCTTCAATCCGGATCGGTCCGTCTGGCGGGCTGAACTTGGCAGCGTTTTCAAGCAGATTGCAGAGCACCCGCTCGATCAGCACGGCATCGAACTCCAGCAAGGGCAGCTCAGCCGGCAGGTCGATCTCCAGCCGGTGCGTGGCCAGCCGCTCGCCCAGATGGGCGATGGCGGCACCGACGATTTCTTCCAGCGATTGCCAGTCGCGCCGCAAGGCCAGGCGGCTCGATTGCAGGCGCGCCATGTCGAGCAGATTGTTGACCAACTCGCTCATGCGCATGGCCTGCTCGCGCAGCGCGAGGGTCAGCGTGCGAGCCGCCTCGCCCTGTGCATCGAGCAAGGCATCCGCCTGACCGACCATGATCGTCAGAGGAGTGCGCACGTCATGCGACAGGGCCGAGAGAATAGTGCTGCGCAAACGCTCACGCTCCATGTCCAGCGTGGCCTGCTGGGCAACCCTGACGTAATGCAGACGCTCCAGGGCAATCGCCACCAGCAAGGCCACCGCGCCCAGCTGGCGTCGCAGCGCCCTGCCAAGGCTCGCCTCGGGCAGCGAAACCGCCAGCACCCCGCGCCGGCGCATCGGCGCATCCAGCGGCAGGAGCAGCAAACGATGGCCACTGCGCAGCAGGTCTTCCTGTTCATGCACCTGACCGTCGCGCAGCACGGTTTCGACCAGCGCCGGAATCAGGCATTGCCCGGCTGCTGGCAGCACGGCCGCTGCCGCTTCACTGGCCGGACTCAGGCAGCGCACTTGCTCGCTGGAGCTGACCCACCACAACTCGGCCAGCCCGCCAACCTCCTCGCGCATGAAAGCGGCCAGCAGTGTCTGCACCTGGCTCATGTCGATGGCACCGGCCAGCTCACGGGCCAGTTCGTACTGGCGCGTGGCATTGCGCTCTCCCGCCGCAGCCTCTTCGGCCTGCTGCCGCAGCCGGGCCATCAGCTCGGCCAGCAGCAGCCCGACCAGCAGCATCACCGCAAAGGTCAGCAGGTACTGCACATCGCCTACGGCGAAGGACAGGCGCGGCGGCACATGGAAATAATCAAAGGCCAGCACCCCGAGCAGGGCACACCAGGCGGCCGGTCCGCGCGCAAAACGCAGGGCCACGCCCACCACCAGCAGAAGGTAGAGCATGACCAGATTGGAAGGCTCGACCCAGGCCAGCAGCGGGCCCGCCAGCGCCGTGAGCAACGCCACCCCGAGGGTGGCGGTCAGATAGCCGGTGAGTGCGCCGGACCAGTGATTGGCGGGAGAAGGAACGCGAGTATCCATGCCCGGCAGCTTAGCCGCCGGGATGTAAAAAAGTTGCAGAAATTCAGCGCTGCAAATGTGCCAGCTCGCGCCTCGCGTATCCCGCCGCAGACTCGTAGCCCACATCGAAGAGGCGTTCGAGGTTGCTGCGCGACCAGTCGAACACATCAGGCAACTCTTCCGCCGGAATGCCCTCGATGAGCGGCACCGGGTGCACGCAGTTGAGCTTCGGATACTTCTCCATGTGCTCGGCGATGAAGAGCTTGAGGTCGTCGCGCGCAATCTCGATCAGCGGCGTGAGGATGGACATGACCCAGGCGTCGTAAAGGTCGCGCGGCGGGCGCAGGAGTTCTTCGGCACCGAGAATGTCGAGCACCACGATCTCTTCCAGATCGGCGTGGTGACTCAGCAGGCTCTTGAAGTTGAGGCAATCCAGCGCAGCGCCTTCGATGTAGAGCCCGTCATCAATCTCGGTCGGCGGGTACAGGAAGGGGAAGGACAGCGCAGCCTGCAGATGCTTCGCAGTGAGCTGCGCCTTGCCGAAATCCTCCATGTGCTGCGTGCGCAGGTTGAAGGCGTTGACGTAGAACTCGGGGGCTATCGCCGGAATCGCCGCAAAGTCGATGACCTGCTCGGCAAAGGGCAGGTGGGCGCACAGCCCCAGCGACTCGGCCGTCAGGTCGCTCGGGCAGGCCGTGGCGAGCACCAGCTCCGCCGAATCCTTGACGAACTGGCTCACCGGATCAGTGGCCTGCCAGTTCATCAACTGCTGGATGAAGGGGTTAAGCCCCAGCGCGCGACGATACAGGTCGGCCATCGCGCCAGGCTTGTTGAACACCTTGTAGTTGACCGGGAACTGATCGTAGAGCGGATCAGCGATGCCCATTTCCTTGAGCCCGATCAGCGTGGCTACCGGATCGCCATTCTTCGGGGCGCAATACATCAGCCCCAGCAGAGCACCAGCGCCGGCGGTGGAGATCACGTCGAACTCCAGGCCCAGCTCGTGAAAGGCGACCAGCGCGCCTGCAATGAGGGTGGCGTTCGGCGCGCCACCGCTGATGATCAGTGCGTTGCGGGGCGCATCAGGCTTCTTCGCGCGGGTGACCATGGCTGAACCTCCTGCGTTACACTCAGACTGGCAGCATAGAAGAATATCCTGCCCCTGTTCCGGCGCCTGCCCCATCGTTCGGGCGCCCTCTCCGAACTCGATCTGGAAACACCCCGCATGCAGTGGCCCGCCGATTTCAGCCCCGTGTTTGCCCCGCCCGTTGCCGATGCCGGACTCCTGTTCGCCTTCATCGGCGAGGAGTTACTGCTCTGCCCGGAGAGCCGCCTGCCATCTGCCTCACAGCTCACCCCTCTTGGCGAGCCGCACGCAGCTTTCGTCTTCGGGCAGCTTGCCGGCAAACCCTGTGTGCTGGCGGCTTGGCAGGCAGGCACAGAGCCGCCGCCGGACCTGCACGTCATCAGCGTGCGGCATGTCTTCGATCTGCTGCCGGCTGGCCACTGGAGTCTGGCGGCACGCGCCAAACAGATGCTGGGCTGGGATCTGGCCACCCGCTTTTGCGGCGCCTGCGGCAGCCCGACCCAGGCCATGGACGGCGAGCCGGCCAAACTGTGTCCGGCCTGCGGCCAGCGCAGCTACCCGCAGATTGCGCCGGCAATCATGTGTCTGGTCCGTCGCGACAGGCAACTGCTGCTGGCGCGCTCGGCGCATTTTCGCCCCGGCATGTACAGTGCGCTGGCCGGTTTCGTGGAGGCTGGCGAAAGTGTGGAAGCCTGTGTGCACCGCGAGGTTTTCGAGGAAACCGGCATCCGGGTGCACAACCTGCGCTGGTTCGCCAGCCAGCCCTGGCCTTTCCCGCAATCGCTGATGCTGGCATTTCACGCCGACTACGCCAGTGGCGAGATCGTGCCGCAACCCGGGGAAATCGAAGACGCACAGTGGTTCAGCCTCGACGCCTTGCCAGAGCTGCCTTCCGCCGTCAGCATCGCTTCGCGCCTGATCGCCGCCGGCATCGCCGAACTGCGCCAGACACCGGATTAATTTGAGCCGACCGCACAACTTTGTTGCAGATTGACAGCACCAGGACTTGCCGACCAGCGGTAGCCAGTGCATTCTGCGCGCTATTGCCCGAAAACCTGAGGGCGCTTCCTACTGTCGATTTTGCGAGAGCTGTCATGCCAATCCGAACCCTGCTGTCTCTGCTGACCACCCTTGCCCTGTGCTGCGCCAGCCTGTCCGTTCAGGCTGTAGAGCTCAAGGGCTGGCTGCGCGAATCCGCCGAATACCCGCAACATCAAGGCCTGCTGCATTTCTTCGAGCGCCTCAAGGCCAACACCCAGGGTCGCTACACCGGCCGGGTGCTGTGCTGCGAAGAGCTCGGTCAGCAGAAAGATGTCATTCCCAAGTTCAAGAACGGCGAGGTCGACGTCGTACTGTTTTTCTCATCGGCACTGACTGCTGATGTACCTGAAATGGCCGTATTCAGCCTGCCGTTCATCTTCCGCAACCCGGAGCACATGATGTCGGTGCTCAACGGCGAGGCCGGTCAGGACATGCAGGAACTGCTGCAGAAAAAAGGCTACACCGTACTCGCCTGGTATGACGGCGGCTCCCGCTCGTTCTACTCGCGCAACAAGACGCTGGCTTACGCCTCGGACTTCAAGGGTCAGAAGATCCGCGTCCCCAACAAGCAGGACATGATCTCGATGGTCAAGGCACTCGGGGCGGAGCCTTCGACGCTGGCCTTCGACAAGCTGCCGACCGCCCTCAAGAGCGGCGAGCTGGACATCGCTGAAAACGATTTCACCTCTTACTACACTTCCGAGCACTACAAGGTGGCGCCCTACTACACCTTCAGCCACCACACCGTGCAGCCAATCGCCGTGCTCATCTCAGCCAAGCGCTGGGCCAGCCTGAGCGATGCGGACAAGTCCGCATTCCGCCTCTCGGCTCAGGAATCCGCCGTGCAGGCGGCCAAGATCCGCGCCCAGCGCGATGCCGAGATCCGCGCCAAACTGGACAAGGCCGGCGTGAAATTCAGCGAATTCCGGGGAGCGACCACCACCATTTCGCTGATGAAGTCGACCTACGAGCCTGTCATCGTCAGCCCGAAGGCCACCGAACTGATGGTCAAGATCATGACCGGCACGCGCAGCAAGGCCGCCGACTGATCATTCCTCCACCGCCCGGTGCCCGGAAATCGCGGCACCGGCGGTTTTCGCCAGCCGGCTCAGCCACAGCAAGGAACTGGCGGAAACCAGCGCGATCACAATGAATGCCGGCGGGAAATCTGCCGCCACAACGGCCGTATGCCCCTGCAGGAAATTCGAGCCCTGCAGGGCGAAAGCCCCCACAGTCACCCCCATCCCCGCCGCCAGTTGCTGGATCACGCTGGCCAGACTGGTCGCCTGACTCATCTGCGGCTTGTCGATATCCGCATACGCCAACGCATTCAGGCTGGTGAATTGCAGTGAGCGGAAACAGCCGCCGATCAGCAGCGCCGCAATGATCAGGGCATGCGGCGTATGCGCCGTGAACAGGCCGATCAGCAGTAGTGACAAGGCGGCGGCCACTGCATTCCAGATCAGTACACGACGAAAGCCATAGCGCTGCAGGATGTTCGCCGCAATGGTTTTCATGAACAGCGCGCCAGCCGCCGAAGCGCAGGTCAGCAGGCCGGATTCAAACGAGTTCAGGCCGAAGCCCAGCTGCAGGAACAGCGGCAGCAGGAAGGGAATCGCGCCGATACCGATGCGGAAAAAGAAACCCGCCACCACACCCGTGCTGAAAGTCTGGATCTGCAGCAAATTCAGGTTCAGCAGCGGATGGAGCTTGTCCCGCGCGGTCCACACATAGGCGCCGACCATTGCGGCGCCCGCCACTATGCACACCAGCGAGACAGGCAGTGAAACCAGATGCCGCCCGGCCGTGGCCAGCCCGAGCATCAGCGAAGACAGCCCCAGCGCAGAGAGAAGAAAGCCGCTCCAGTCCAGCGGCAGCGCCACGTCCTCGCGCAGGTTCTCGATGTGCCGCCCCGCCATCACCAGGCCAATGATGCTGATCGGGATGTTGATGAAGAAGATCCAGCGCCAGTGAAAATAGGTGCTGATGAAGCCACCCAGTGGCGGTCCGATCACCGGCCCGATCAGCGCGGGGATCGTCAGGTAGCTGAGAGCTCGCACCATCTCGGCCTTGCTGGTGCTGCGCAAGACCACCAGCCGCCCCACCGGCACCATCATCGCCCCGCCCATCCCCTGCACGAAACGCGCCGCAACGAAACCGGTCAGCGAGCCCGACAGCGCGCACAGGATCGAGCCCCCCATGAATACGCAGATGGCCGAGCGAAACACCGTGCGCGAGCCGAAACGATCCGACATCCAGCCACTGATCGGAATGAATACGGCCAGGCTCAAGAGGTAGGAGGTCAGCGCCAGCTTCAGTGCAATCGGGTCTTCATGCAGATCGCGTGCAATCGTTGGCAAGGAAGTGGCAATCACCGTCGAGTCCATGTTCTCCATGAACAGGGCACAGGCAACAATCAACGGGATGAGGATGTGTTTCGGAATGCGCGGCAGCACGGACGGAGCGAAAGCGGCAAAGACCACAGTGTGCCGCAGAACACTGGGTGGCGGCTCAAGGTTTAACCCAGGCTTACGAAATACCGCCCCTCTCCTCCGTCCTTCTCCCATTGCACAGGCGACGGGAGTCATCGTGCCGGTGACGCTTTGCGGAGGTCAGCACCACTGCACACGTAACGGGGGTGGTCGATTCCAGCACCATCGAGACCGTCTTTGCAGTTGGCATCAATGCCAATCCGGGCACCGATGGTACATGTCACAATTACCGGCAATTTTATTGTCGTGGTTTGGCTGACTCTGCAGGAGACGAGCGCTCAATGGAAACACGCAAGGGGAATTTCTGGAGACCTCGCTGGCAGCACGTGTGGCGTACGGCCCTGATTGGCTTGCTGGGAATGCTGTGTGCGAGTCATGCCTTCGGTGCCGCGCCGATGGCAAGGCATGGCGAAATCGATCTGCGTGCCCTGGAGACGGACCAAGGCGCAGTTGCTCCGCTCAGCGGAGAGTGGGAGTTCTACTGGCAGCAGCTACTCACGCCGGAGGATTTTTCTGCAGACCGGACACCACCCAGCGCAAGCAAGCTGCACGTACCGCAGCGGTGGAGCAAGACAACGCTCCAGGATCAGGCCGGCTCCGGGCGCGGTCATGCAACCTACCGTCTGCGCATCTTGCCACCGCCGGAGGCACAGGCCCTGACGCTGCAATTGCCGGAAATACAGGAGGCCTATGCGCTGTGGGTAGACGGACGAATGCTGGCGCAGGCCGGAACGGTGGGCGTCGACATGGCATCGGAAAAGGTCGGCAGCCCCGAGATACGGATGGTCACGTTTGCCAGCCACGGCACACCGGTCGAACTCGTACTGCAGACATCCAGCCATCATTACTCTGACGGTGGCATGGGCTCGGCCATCCGGCTCGGTGCGCCAGAAGTTCTGGCGAAATCCCAGATGCTGCACTGGGGTGCGGGGCTGGCGGTCGCGGCAGCTCTGCTGGTGATGTTCCTGTATCACCTGGCCTTGTTCATCTCACGTCGCAGCAACCCGGCGCCACTTTTTCTGGGCATCTATTGCCTGCTGCGGGCGATCAATACGCTGTGCTCCGGCACCAGTGACTGGAGCATCTGGCTGCTGTTCCCGGAGGCGGACGGCGCGCTGATCGACACGCTTGGCATGGCCTGCCTGCTAGGCTCCATGCCGTTGCTGCAAGCCTTCTTCAACAGCCTGTTTCCTGCCGAATTCCCGCGCAAGTGGATGCTCGTCCTTGTCGTCACAGGCATGATCCTTACCGGCTTTGGCGCATACACCGACTTCAACTCTGCAAGCATGCTGGGGATGGCTGTCTATATGGCCATCGTGGTGGGGTACTCCATCTTCAACCTGATTCGGGCCTGGCGTGTAAAGCGTGTCGGCGCCCTGCTTTTGCTGAGTGGCTATGTGCTGCTAGGCCTGAGCGCCGTGAATGATTTCCTGAACGGTTATCACATCATCCAGTCAATGCCGATGGCGCCGATTGCGACTCTGGCGTTCATCCTCTGCCAGTCGTTTGCATTGGCACGCTGGTTTTCGATGGCGCTCACCTCGGTGGAAAAACTGTCAGGCCAACTGGAACTGCAGAACACGGCCTTGCAGGACGAAATGGCCGAGCGCGCCCGTCTGGAACGGGAAATCGAGCGGGTGAGCGACGAAGAGCGGCGCGCAATCAGTCGGGCGCTGCATGACGGTCTGTGCCAGGAACTGACCGCTGCCCGCCTGCATTGCAGCTTGTTGCAGCCATCGGACAATGCGCAAACCGCCCGGATTGAACTCGGCCGCCTGTCTGCATTGCTGGGCCGCGCTGTTGATCAGGCTTATGAACTGTCGCGTGGTCTGTGGCCCGTGGAAAACGATACTCACAATCTGGCTCACGCGCTGGAGGAGTTGGCTGAAAAGGCTCGGGCCCTGCACCGTCTGGAGATATCGGTTCGCTGCGAAGCGGCCTGCGTAGCCTGCAGCAACGACAAAGCCACAAACATCTATCACATCGCGAAAGAAGCACTCCAGAACATCACCAAACACGCGCATGCGCACAAGGTAAATATCGTGCTTGAAGGCTCTCTCGCGACACGTAGCCTGACCCTGCAGATCGAGGATGACGGCATCGGTCCAAATACACGAAAATCTTCACCCGGCGGGCTGGGTACCCGGATCATGGCGCACCGCGCCAGCATGATGGGCGGACACCTGACGGTTTCTGAGCGCCCCGGAGGGGGCACGCTGGTACGCCTGAGCATCGCCTGCGCTACAGGCAACATTCAACAGGAAGAAATTTGCTGCCCATGCCGGCCTGCCGTCGAATACACCTGAGTCCCTGAGGCGACGTACGCATCTTCGTTGCCTATACCCTTCTTTCGATCCAACCGTGTTTGCGCCTGGCGCGGAAGCACCAGGCGGAGCGATCTGTCCCCAGGAGTTCCGCTGCGGCTGCGCACTTCCGCCTCTACAATCCCATCCATGCGACGCTCACACTCCAGCACCCTGCCCGAACCGGCCAAGCCCGGCGAACTCCACGCCCTGAATACCTTGCGCAGCCTGTTGCCCTATCTGTGGCAATGGCGCATGCGGATTGCACTGGCGCTGAGTTGCCTGATCGCGGCGAAGATCGCCAATGTGTGGGTACCGCTGATCTTCAAGCACATCGTTGATGCCCTGGCGATCACGCCGGCGCAGGCGGTGATCGTCGTGCCGGCAGCACTGTTGCTGGCCTACGGTGTGCTGCGCTTTTCGACCTCGCTGTTTACCGAGTTGCGCGAAATCCTGTTCGCCCGTGTCACTCAGGAGTGTGTACGGCGCATCGCGCTGGGCGTGTTCGAACACCTGCATGCGCTATCCCTGCGTTTTCATCTGGAGCGCCAGACCGGTGGCTTGTCGCGCGACATCGAGCGTGGCACACGCTCGGTCAATTCACTGATCAACTTCGCCATCTACAGCATCCTGCCGACGCTGGTGGAAATCTCGCTGGTGATGGGCGTGCTGCTGGTGAAATACGAGGCGATCTACGCGCTGATCACCGCCATCACGCTCAGCGCCTACATCGTCTTTACCTTCAAGGTCACCAACTGGCGTACCGCCCTGCGGCGCGAGGCCAATGAGCTGGACTCGTCCGCCAACGCGCGCGCCATCGATGCGCTGATCAATTACGAGACGGTGAAGTACTTCAACAATGAGAGCTGGGAGGCTCATCGTTACGACGAGAAGCTGCAGGCCTGGAGCAAGGCTCAGGTGCGCAACCAGATTTCCTTGTCACTGCTGAACATGGGTCAGGCCGCGATCATCGCCGCCGGCGTCACCGCCATGATGTGGCAGGCCGCCAGTGGCGTGGCCAGCGGCAAGATGAGCCTGGGCGACATCGTGCTGGTGAATGCCTTCCTGATTCAGCTCTACGCGCCGCTGAATTTCCTCGGTGTGCTCTATCGCGAAATCCGCCAGTCGCTGACCGATATCGAGCGCATGTTCGGCCTGATGCGCACCGAACGCGAAGTGGCCGATGCGGCCGACGCCCGCGAGCTCACCGCCGGGCCGATGAGCCTCAGCTTCGACGCGGTCAGTTTCGCCTACGATCAGCGCCGGCAGGTGCTGACCGATGTTTCACTGAGCGTACCGCCGGGCCATACGCTCGCCGTGGTCGGCCATTCCGGCGGCGGCAAATCGACGCTGGCCCGCCTCGTCTTCCGTTTCTACGACGTCAGCACTGGCGCAATCCGCATCAACGGCACGGATATCCGCCAGATCAGCCAGCACAGTCTGCGCCGGGCGATCGGCATCGTGCCGCAGGACACCGTGCTGTTCAACGACAGCATTTACTACAACATCCTCTACGGCCGCCCGGACGCGAGCCACGCAGAGGTGATCGCCGCCGCTCAGGCCGCCCAGCTGCACGACTTCATCAGCCGCCTGCCGGATGGCTACGACACCAAGGTCGGCGAGCGCGGGCTGAAGCTATCCGGCGGCGAGAAGCAGCGCGTGGCGATTGCCCGTACCCTGCTCAAGAACCCGAGCATCCTGGTTTTCGACGAGGCGACCTCGGCTCTCGACTCGCGCACCGAGCAAGCCATCCAGGCCCAGCTCGAAGCCGCCGCGCGCGGGCGCACCGCACTGATCATCGCCCACCGCCTGTCGACAGTAATGAACGCCGACGAGATTGTGGTGCTGGAACAAGGCCGCGTCATCGAGCGCGGCAGTCACGCCGCCCTGCTCGCCGCAGAGGGCGCTTATGCGCAGATGTGGCGGCTGCAGCAGCAGGAACGCGCGGAGGACTGAAGGCGGCAAGAGGGCCCCGATTTTTCAGTCCGGATGCCGGCCATGAGCCGCGCCCATAAAGGGTTTTCAGCCCCCTCGCCTCAAAACCATTGCCAGACAAGGCGCTACAGCATGTCTGCCTGAAGAGGCCCGCCAGATGCGGGTCTCCACGACACGCCACTCTGCATCCGGAACGCAGGACTGCCGCCACAGGCGGTCCGGATGCTATCCTGCTCCCCACTTTTCAAGCTTTCCTTGACGCCATGACAGCCTATTCCCGCCCCGAATTCGAGTCCCGCATTGTCGCCCCGCAGGATCTCGCCCGCCGCATCGCCGAATTGCCCCGCCCGCTGGTGTTCACCAACGGCTGCTTCGACATCATCCATCGCGGCCACGTGACCTATCTGGCCCAGGCCCGCGCGCTGGGTGCCTCGATGATCGTGGCCTTGAATACCGATGCATCAGTGAAGCGCCAGGGCAAGGGCGACGACCGTCCGATCAACACGCAGGAAGATCGTGCCGCCGTGATGGCCGCGCTGCGCTGCGCGGACATGGTGACCTGGTTCGACGAAGACACGCCCATCGAACGCATCCTCGAATGCAGGCCGGATATTCTGGTCAAGGGAGGCGACTGGCCAGTAGAGAAGATCGTTGGCTACACCGAAGTGCTCGGCTGGGGTGGCAGCGTTCATTCGATTCCCTTCGAGGTGGATCGCTCGACCACCGCTCTGCTCGGCAAGATCCGCTCGCTGTAACCATGCGGGCGCGGCTCGCGCCCCCGGCTCCCTGGAAAAACAGACACGCGTTGCGCCCTGCCAACACGAAAAACAATCGAACTTGGCAGGGCCGTGCGAGCAGCGTAGATTCGTGTTTCCGGTTACATCCACATGGGTTACACCATGGTCCAAAGGAGGAGTCGCGTGAAGATACAACAATCGAGTCTGGCTATCGCCGTCCTGTCCACCATCCTGCTGGCAGGCTGCGCCACGTCGCTGGAAGGCCCGATCGCCGCCAGCACCGCCAAGCGCCCGCAACTGAGTGCAGATCAGGCCGCCGGCCACACCATGGCTGCCTATTTCGCCAAGGGCGGCAATATCGAGGCGCTGGAAGCGGACCCGTGGGATCCGGTCAAGAACGGCATTGGCGACGTCGCCAAACTCAAACCCACCTTCACCGTTGCCGCAGACGGCAGTGGCACCCACAAGACCGTGCAGGCCGCGATTGACGCGGTGGGCAAGGCCGGCGGTGAGCGCGTTTATATCCTCGTCAAACCGGGCATCTACCGCGAACAGGTGTGCATGAAAGACACCGCTCCGGTCACCCTGTATGGCCTGAGCAGCGACCCGACCAAGGTCGTGATCGTCAATAACATCGGCGCCGGCACCAAGAAGGACAAGGATGTCACCGCCAATGCCTGCGAAGGCCGCAAGGGCGCAGACACCTACGGCACCAGCGGCAGCACCACCTTCCTCGCCTACGCGGATGGGTTCCAGGCAAAGAACCTGACGTTCTCGAACGACTACGACGAGAGCGTCAACCCGAAGAGCGGCACCCAGGCCGTCGCCCTGAATACGCGTGGCGACAAGGTGATCCTGGAAAACGTGCGTCTGCTCGGCAATCAGGACACGCTGATGATGAAGTCGCTGAACGTAGGGGCCATTGCCCGCGCCTATGTGACCAACAGCTACATCGAGGGTGATGTGGACTTCGTGTTCAGCCGCGCACTGGCCGTGTTTGACAAGGTGGAGTTCAAATCCCTGACCAACCGCGAAGGTTCGGAAGGCGGCTTCGTCTTCGCTCCCAGCCACCCGCAGAATTACGCATACGGCTTCCTGGTGACCAACTCGAAATTCACCTCGGACGCCAACAAGGATGGCAAGAAAATCAGCCTCGGCCGCGCCTGGGATGATAGCGGTGGTGTCTACACCGCCAAGGATGGCAGCAAGTTCATGCCCAACGGCATGGTCGTGATCCGCAGTTCGTACATTGGCGCTCACATTGATACCGAGTCGCCATGGAACAAAGCCGCCTCGACCAACCGTCCGTTTGATTCGGAAAAGGCCCAGACCGTGAAGTTCGGCAAGGAAGACGCCACCTTCCCGGCCAACCGCCTGTTCGAGTTCCGCAACTCGGGCCCGGGGGCTGCAGCAAAGTAAAGATCAGTTGCATCCGGAAGGGGCCTGCGGGCCCCTTTTTCATGCCCATTCGTTTTTTCCTTATTCCCGATCACAGCACATACAATTCAGCCATATTCCACTCAAGGAGAGCCCGCATGAAGATCGCTGCCAATGTCACCGACCTGATCGGCAACACCCCGCTGGTTCAGTTGAACCGCCTCACCGCTGGCATTGATGGCCGCGTGCTGGCCAAGCTGGAGTTCTTCAACCCGGCACACAGCGTGAAGGACCGCATCGCGGCCGCCATGATCGAAGCCGCCGAGAAGGCCGGCAAGATCGGTCCGGATACGATTGTGCTGGAGCCCACCTCAGGGAACACCGGCATCGGACTGGCCATGGTCTGTGCTGCCAAGGGCTACAAGTGCGCCTTCGTCATGCCCGAGACCATGAGTCGCGAGCGCCGCCTGCTGCTGAAAGCCTACGGCGCCGAACTGATTCTGACCCCCGGTCCGGAAGGCATGCCCGGCGCCATCAAGCGTGCAAATGATCTGGCCGCCAGCGATGCGCGCTACTTCATCCCGCAGCAATTCGAGAACCCGGCCAATCCGGAAATCCACCGCCACACCACGGCCGAGGAAATCTGGCGCGACACCGACGGCACGGTCGACCTCTTTGTGGCCGGCGTCGGCACCGGCGGCACGGTAACCGGAGTGGGTGAAGCGCTCAAGGCCAGGAAGCCCGGGCTGAAAGTTTTTGCCGTCGAGCCCGAGTCCAGTCCGGTACTGTCTGGCGGCGCACGCGGTCCGCACCCGATCCAGGGGATCGGCGCAGGCTTCGTGCCGGCAATCCTGAACACTACGATCTATGACGAAGTGATCCGCGTGAGCAACGCCGAAACCTTCGACATCGCCCGTCGCATGGCGACCGAAGAAGGTCTGCTGGTCGGCATTTCCAGCGGTGCGGCAGTTGCGGCCGCGCTGGCCATCGCGCGTCGCCCCGAGAATGCCGGCAAGACGACGGTGGTCATCATCCCGAGCTTTGGCGAACGCTATCTTTCAACACCGCTGTTCGAGCACCTCGCGGTCTGATCTGCCGCAAGCACGAAGAACGAGGGCGCTGCGGCGCCCTCTTCTTTTTTGCTCAGGCAGCCTACAATTCCGCATCGTTTCAGGAATCCTGCCTCATGCCTTTCGACTTTGACACTCCGCCCGACCGCAGCCAGTCCGACAGCATCAAATGGCGCCGCTATGCCAATCAGGATGTGCTTCCCCTGTGGGTTGCCGACATGGATTTCGCAGCCCCGCCCGCCGTACTGGCAGCGCTGCAGGAGCGCATCGCTCACGGCGTGCTGGGCTACGCTCACCCTTGGCCCTCCTTGCTGGATGCGGTAGTGGAAGGAATTGCCCGTGATCACGCCTGGCATATTGAGAAGGAGTGGATCGTCTGGCTGCCAGGCGTGGTGCAGGGCTTCAACCTCGCCTGCCGGCTGGCGGGGGAGCCCGGCGATGGCGTGCTGACCTTCCCGCCGATCTATCCGCCGATGCTGCTGGCGCCGGACAACCAGCAGCGTCGTCTGGTGCGCAGCAATCTGGTCCTCGCCGGTGGTCGCTGGGAATATGACTGGGACGGGCTGGATGCCTTGCTCGAAACCCAGCGCGCGCGCCTGCTCCTGCTGTGCAACCCGCACAATCCGGTCGGCCGGACCTGGTCGCGTGAAGAGCTCACGCGGCTGGCCTGGCATGCCGAGAAGCACGACTGGCTGATCTGCTCGGATGACATTCACTGCGGTCTGGTCATCGACCCGACCCAGCGCTATGTGCCGATAGCCTCTCTCGACGAGGCGGTGGCCCAGCGCACCATCACCCTGATGGCGCCCTCTAAAACCTGGAACATTCCGGCCCTCAGCAGCGCCTTCGCCATCATCCCGAACGCCAGTCTGCGCAAGCAGTATGTTGCCGCCGGGCGCGGGCTGTTGCCGGATGTGAACGTTCTGGGTCTGACCGCGACCGAGGCCGCCTACCGCAGCGGAGCCCCCTGGCGCGATGCCCTGCTGCCCTACCTGCTCGGCAATGCCCGGCGTGTTCAGGAAGTCATCAACGCGCTGCCTGGCCTGAGTTGCACGGCCGTGGAGGCCACCTATCTGGCCTGGATTGATTGCCGCAGCCTGAATCAGGCCAGCCCGCAGAAGTTTTTCGAGCAGCACGGTGTCGGCCTCTCGGATGGCCGCGATTTCGGCATGGACGGCTTCGTGCGTCTGAATTTCGGCTGCAGCCGTGAGTTGCTTGAGGAAGCCTTGCGCCGCATCAGCCTGGCAGTACTCGCCGCGCAGGCGGGCTGAACCACCCTCCCTGAAGAGCCTCACCCAGCCTTACTCTTCAAGGCGTCACGGCGCTCAGGCAATCCGGATGAGGCTTACGCCACGGGCAGGCTGAAGAGGCACGCCACACGCGGCTCTTCAGGCAAGGGGCAGAAAAAAACGGCGACCCAAGTCGCCGTTCGTTTCCACTGCATACCCCCGGATCAGGCGCGCACGCGTCGCTGCATCTGCATCAGGCGGGCCTGGATATACCCCTTGAGCTCGCGGAAGGGAATCGGTTTCCCGTAGATCAGTACATCTTCCGGCAAACCGCCCTGCTCTTCGATGTCATCCACCGACAAGCCGGTCACCACGATGATGTCCATGTGTGCAAGCTGCGGATCAGCACGCAGGCGGCGGATCATCGCAAACCCATCCAGATCCGGCATCATCAGGTCAGCCACGAGCAGATCCGGTGCGCTGCGGCCAATTTCCATCAAGCCTTCAAAACCGGAGGACACGATCTTCACCTGGATCGGCATGTCCCAGGTTGCCACGGTCTTCTCGTAGAGCGCCTGCATCAGGCGATCATCTTCAGCAATCAGCACACGCAAGGTCGTGGGTGCCGGCTGAGCGGGCGCGGGCGTTCCGGTCTGGCGCTTGCGCAGGAAGGACTCGACGGAACTGACACGAATGCGGCGATGACCGCCGGTGGTTTTCCAGGCATCCAGCAGACCGTTTTCCACCATCTGCTGCACAGTGCCCAGCGAAACGCCGAGCATTTGCGCGGCATCGCTGGTGCTACAGAATTCACGATCCGGCTTGGCGCCGGCCAGGACTGCGTCAGACATGCAAGAACCCCGTAGTTTGAAAACTGACGCCACGGCAGGACGCCACCTTTCCCATCATGGCGCAGTCATGCGCTGAGCCTTTGGTTTTACACATTGTAACGCATGGCTGACACGCACAGGCGGGCGATTGGCCCAACGGAACCGGAGCCGGCCACTCATGAGAGATCGGCTCCGGCAGAGTCGAGAGGGGTCAGAACGGGATGTCGTCGTCGAAATCACCAAAGCCGCCGGAGGCCGGAGCGGACTGCGGCTGAGACTGTGCCGGGGCTTGCTGTGGCCGGCTACGCGGAGCCTGTTGCTGGAAGTCCCCGCCGCGTGACTGGTTGTAGTCATCACCGCCACGCGCACCGCCGCCGTCGCCCCCTTCACGCGAACCCAGCATCTGCATCTGGTCCGCACGGATTTCAGTCGTGTACTGCTCGACACCCTCCTTGTTGGTCCACTTGCGGGTCCGCAGGCTGCCCTCGATGTAGACCGGACGGCCTTTCTTCAGGTACTGCCCGGCGATTTCTGCCAGACGGCCATTGAAGACCACACGATGCCATTCAGTAGCCTCTTTTTTCTCGCCGGTCTGCTTGTCCTTCCACGTATCCGTGGTGGCTACAGTGATCGTGCAGAACGCATCACCGCTCGGGGCATAACGCGTTTCCGGGTCCTTGCCGAGATTGCCGACGATGATGACTTTATTGACAGAGGCCATGCTCTTGCTCCTAGATGAAAGTTGCAGCGCTGCTCTTGCGATATGTTCAGCGCCGATTCGGGTACGAGCCGCCACCCGACAGGGGAACGGCAGGCGTGATGCTACCTTGCGCCGGCCATTTGCGTAAGACGGCTGCAGACGAATAGTCTGGTTGCAGCGCCACAAAAAAGGCTTGGCCGGGGAGGCTCGGCCCCGTATATTGGCTGGTTTTCCTGTCGGCACATCAGGTCATGGAATGGATTCGTATTCGTGGGGCACGCACCCACAACCTGAAAAACATCAACCTCGACATCCCGCGTAACCGCCTGACGGTGATTACCGGCCTGTCCGGTTCCGGCAAGAGTTCGCTGGCGTTCGACACCCTCTATGCAGAAGGGCAGCGCCGCTACGTGGAGAGCCTGTCGGCCTACGCGCGCCAGTTCCTGCAATTGATGGAAAAGCCGGACGTGGACCTGATTGAAGGTTTGTCGCCAGCTATCTCCATTGAACAGAAGGCCACCAGCCACAACCCGCGCTCGACCGTCGGCACCATCACCGAGATCCACGACTATCTGCGCCTGCTATACGCCCGCGCCGGTACTCCGCACTGTCCGGATCACCATCTGCCACTCGAGTCTCAGACCGTCTCGCAAATGGTTGATCATGCGCTGGCCCTGCCGGAAGGCACGCCGCTGATGATCCTGGCTCCCTTGCTCACTGAACGCAAAGGCAGCCACGAAGAGCTGATCGCCGAGCTGCGCTCGCAAGGTTTTGTCCGCCTGCGCATTGACGGCACAATTTGCGAAATCGACAACGTGCCGCCACTTGGCAAGACCAGCAAGCACAGCATCGATCTGGTTGTGGACCGCGTCAAAATCCGCCCGGACTCGCGCCAACGCTTGGCCGAGAGCTTTGAGACCGCACTGGCACATGCCGAAGGCCGTGCCATCGCACTGGAAATGGAAAGCGGCAAGGAGCACCCATTCTCCGCCCGCTATGCCTGTCCGATATGCGGTTTCGCAGTACAGGAACTGGAGCCTCGCCTGTTCTCATTCAACAATCCGGTTGGCGCCTGTCCGAGCTGCGACGGGCTGGGCTCGCACGATTTTTTTGACCCGGCCCGGGTTGTTGCTCACCCGGAACTGTCACTGGCCTCAGGTGCAATTCGTGGCTGGGATCGACGTAATCAGTTCTACTTCCAGATGCTGTCGAGTCTGGCGGCATTCTATGAATTCGATACCGACACGGCTTTCAGCGAACTGCCTGAAGACATCCGTGAAGTCGTGTTACACGGTTCAGGGCAGCGCAAGATTCCTTTCAAATACATGTCCGAGTCTGGCCGGATGGTCAGCAAAGAACACAGTTTTGAAGGCATCATCCCGAATCTTGAACGTCGTTACCACGAAACCGACTCCATTGCCGTACGCGAGGAACTGACCAAGTATCGCTCTTCCCGCCCTTGCCCAGCCTGCGGTGGCAGCCGCCTGCGGCGTGAAGCACGCTTTGTCCTGATCGGTGACAAGTCCCTGCCGGAAGTCGGTGCGATGCCCATCGGGCAATGCCAGGCATTTTTTGCCACGACGCGACTTGATGGCCACAAAGCCCAGATTGCCGAGAAGGTCATGAAGGAAATTGCCGCGCGCCTGCAATTCCTTATTGATGTGGGGCTCGACTACCTGAGCTTGAATCGTTCGGCGGACACCCTCTCGGGCGGTGAAGCCCAGCGCATTCGTCTGGCCTCACAGATCGGCTCCGGCCTGACCGGTGTCATGTATGTGCTCGACGAGCCCTCCATTGGACTGCATCAGCGTGACAATGATCGCTTGCTTGGCACCCTGCGCCGCCTGCGCGATATCGGCAATACCGTTATCGTCGTCGAACACGACGAAGACGCCGTGCGCATGGCCGACTACGTGATTGACATGGGGCTTGGCGCAGGAGAGCACGGTGGTGAAGTCATCGCTCATGGCACGCCTGCCGATATCTCCGCCAATCCGATGTCGATCACTGGTGCGTTTTTGAGTGGGCGCCGCGCCATCGCAGTGCCGCAAACGCGCATCCCGCCTGATCCGGACAAGATGCTGCGATTGGTCGGAGCCTCGGGTAACAACCTCAAGAACGTCACCCTGGAACTGCCGGTCGGCTTGATGACCTGCGTCACCGGGGTGTCTGGCTCGGGGAAGTCCACCCTCATCAACGACACCCTATACGCCATTGCAGCGCGCGATATACACCATAGTTCGATCGAACCCGCTCCTTACGAAAGCGTCAAGGGGATGGAGCATTTCGACAAAATCATCAGCGTCGACCAGGCCCCCATTGGCCGGACTCCGCGCTCCAATCCCGCCACCTATACGGGTCTGCTCACTCCTATACGTGAATTGTTCTCAGGAGTTCCAGAGTCTCGCGCACGCGGCTATGGGCCGGGCCGCTTCTCCTTCAACGTCAAAGGTGGACGTTGCGAGGCCTGCCAAGGTGACGGCATGCTGCGCGTCGAAATGCACTTTCTGCCCGATGTATTTGTCCCCTGTGATGTCTGTCACGGCAAACGCTATAACCGTGAAACGCTGGAGGTCCGCTACAAAGGCAAAACCATCGCTGACGTACTGGACATGACGGTTGAAGATGCGCAGCGCTTCTTCGACGCCGTACCAACAGTCGCGCGCAAGCTTGATACCCTGATGGAAGTCGGGCTAGGCTACATCCGCCTCGGCCAGAGCGCCACCACACTTTCCGGTGGAGAAGCGCAACGCGTCAAACTGGCGCTGGAGCTTTCCAAACGGGACACTGGCCGAACCCTCTATATCCTTGACGAGCCAACGACTGGCCTGCATTTTCACGACATTGAAATGCTGTTGAAGGTCCTGCAACGCCTGCGCGAGCATGGCAATACAATCGTAGTCATCGAACACAATCTGGACGTCATCAAAACAGCCGACTGGCTGGTCGATCTTGGCCCTGAAGGCGGGGACCTAGGGGGGCAAATTATTGTCGCAGGCCCCCCGGAGGCGATCGCAAAAGAACCTGAAAGCCATACGGGGAACTATCTACTCAAGCTACTGCCTCAGCCGTAACAAGCTGGCAGCAGAAGCGCAGGCGCACTTATCTGAATGACGGAACGCAAGGGGCGAGCCTCTTGCCTGCTCCAATAACGACTCCTGCCAGACGGAGCCTTCTTTCCTCCTCAAAACGCTATTGCTGAGTGCTTACAAAAGCACCGCAAAAAAAAACAAAAAAGCCTGCTTGAAGCAGGCTTTTTTGTTCACATCTTGAAGGCTTATTCAGCAGCAACAGCCTCAGTGCCTTCCGGCCGATCAAGCAATTCAACAATTGCCATCGGAGCGTTGTCACCAACACGGAAGCCGCATTTCAGGATGCGCAGGTAACCGCCGTTACGGGTAGCAAAACGCGGGCCCAGCTCATTGAAAACCTTGAGCACCATCTCGCGATCACGCAGACGAGTAAACGCCAGACGATGATTCGCCAAAGACGGAGTCTTGCCCATGGTGATCAGCGGCTCAACCACACGGCGCAATTCCTTGGCCTTGGGCAGAGTCGTCTTGATGACTTCGTGACGCAGCAGTGCGTTCGAAAGGTTTTGCAGCAGAGCCTTGCGATGGGCGCTGGTGCGATTCAGCTTACGGAGACCGTTACCGTGACGCATTTTTTCTATTCCCTATTGCTTGCAGCTCAGCTGATCTTTTCAAGACCTGCGGGCGGCCAGTTTTCCAGTTTCATGCCCAGCGTGAGGCCACGCGAAGCAAGCACATCCTTGATTTCGTTCAGCGACTTGCGACCCAGATTCGGGGTCTTGAGCAATTCGGTTTCAGTGCGCTGAATCAGATCGCCGATGTAATAAATGTTTTCCGCCTTCAGGCAGTTGGCCGAGCGAACAGTCAGTTCGAGGTCATCCACCGGACGCATCAAGATCGGATCGATCTGTGGTGCCTTGGCTTCAACAGCGGCAACCGGCGTACCTTCCAGGTCGGCGAAAACGGACAGTTGATCCATCAGCACACGTGCTGCAAAACGGATCGACTCTTCCGGCTCAACCGCACCGTTAGTTTCGATATCGATCACCAGACGATCCAGATCGGTACGCTGTTCAACGCGAGCGCTTTCGACCTGATAGCTGACGCGGCGCACCGGGCTGAACGAAGCATCCAGAACGATACGGCCAATGACCTTGTTGTCGCCATTCAAAGGACGAACATTACCGGGAACATATCCGCGGCCCTGCTCAACCTTGATCTGCATATCGATCTTTCCGCCCGGAGCCAAATGAGCAATCACATGCTCCGGATTGATGATCTCGACATCATGAGTCGTTTCGATATCGCCGGCCTTGACCACGCCTTCGCCTGATTTTGACAGACGCAAGGTGGCTTCGGAACGATTGTGCAACTTGAGCACGACACCCTTCAAATTCAGCAGGATGTCGACCACATCTTCACGCACCCCATCGAGGGTGGAGTACTCATGGAGCACACCATCAATCGACACCTCAGTGACGGCATAACCCGGCAGCGAGGAAAGCAGGATGCGGCGCAGCGCGTTGCCCAGAGTGTGTCCATAACCGCGCTCAAACGGCTCCATCACCACTACGGCATGAACCGGGGAGATGCTCTGGACATCGATAATGCGAGGCTTCAAAAGGCTATTACTCTGCATGTCCTATCCTTGTCACGAGTGATCTGGTTATGCCCGCATTAACGCGAGTACAGTTCGACAACCAGACTCTCGTTAATCGTCGAGGGAAGCTCAGCGCGTTGCGGGTAGGCCTTGAACGTGCCCTTGCCAGCTTTGGCATCAACATCAAGCCATTCCGGGAAGCCACGACCTTCAGCAGCCTCAAGGGCAGCCTTGGTACGCAAATGTGCGCGAGCAACATCCGTCAGTTGCACTACATCACCAGGACGCAGCGTATAGGACGGGATATTCACACGCTTGCCATTGACCAGCACGCCATTGTGCCGAACCACTTGACGAGCTTCTGCACGCGAACCACCAAAGCCCATACGAAAAGCAACAGCATCAAGACGACCTTCCAGCAACTGCAGGAGGTTTTCACCTGTCTGCCCCTTGCGACGATCCGCCTCAAAATAAGTCTTGCGGAATTGACGCTCAAGCACGCCGTAAATACGACGGATCTTTTGCTTTTCGCGCAGCTGCTGGCCATAGCCAGACAAACGCTGACCAGACTTCTGGCCATGCTGACCAGGCGCATACGAGCGGCGCTCAATAGCACACTTGTCGGTAAAACACTTCTCAGCCTTCAGAAACAGCTTTTCACCTTCACGGCGACACTGACGGCACTTCGGATCGAGATTGCGAGCCACGTTCTTTTGCTCCTGATTAGATGCGGCGACGCTTCGGCGGACGGCAGCCGTTATGCGGCACTGGGGTGATATCGGTAATCGACGTGATCTTGAGACCCAGTGCGTTCAGAGCGCGCACAGCAGACTCACGACCCGGACCCGGACCCTTGATGCGGACTTCCAGATTCTTCACGCCACATTCTTGAGCAGCCTTGCCCGCAGCCTCAGCTGCGACCTGGGCGGCAAAAGGAGTGCTCTTACGCGAGCCCTTGAAGCCTGCACCACCCGAGGTTGCCCACGAGAGTGCGTTGCCCTGACGATCAGTAATCGTCACGATGGTGTTATTGAAGGACGCATGAATATGCGCAATACCTTCAGCAACGTTCTTTTTTACTTTTTTGCGAATTTTCGCAACGGTCTTTGCCATGATCTACCCCAGATTACTTCTTGCCGGCCATGGTCTTGCGCGGCCCCTTGCGGGTACGAGCATTGGTACGGGTACGTTGACCACGAACCGGAAGACCACGACGATGACGAACGCCACGATAGCAACCAAGGTCCATCAGACGCTTGATATTCATGGTGATCTCGCGGCGCAGATCACCTTCAACGGTGAACTTGCCGACTTCCTCGCGCAGACGATCCATCTGATCTTCAGTCAGATCTTTCATCTTGGCGCTACGGGAAACCCCCGCAACGTCACAGATTTTCTGAGCACGAGTGCGACCAATGCCATAAATCGCAGTGAGAGCGATTTCGGCATGCTTGTGATTCGGAATATTGACACCAGCAATACGGGCCATGAACTTACCCTTTTACCGCGAAAAAGCGAAGCGCGAAAGTTTATAGAAAACGGGACTCAAAATCAACCCTGACGTTGTTTGTGACGCGGATCTTCACAGATCACACGAACTACGCCTTTGCGGCGAACGATCTTGCATTTACGGCAGATCGGCTTGACAGAAGCTTGCACTCTCATTTTTTTACTCCTAATAACCGTTCCAGCTTATTTCGAGCGGAATACGATGCGTCCCTTGCTCAGATCGTACGGCGTTAGCTGTACAGTGACCTTGTCACCGGGAAGAATCCGGATGTAGTGCATCCGCATTTTCCCGGAGATATGGCCAAGGACGACATGACCATTTTCCAACTTGACCTTGAAAGTTGCATTTGGAAGAGTCTCAAGAATTTCCCCCTGAAACTCAATGGCATCTTCCTTCGACATATAGCAGACTTTATCGAGACAACCCTGGACCGCCCTTGAAATTCGCCTTCTTAAGAAGACTCTCGTACTGGTGAGACATCACATAAGCCTGGACTTGAGCCATGAAATCCATCGTCACCACAACGATGATCAACAACGAAGTTCCGCCAAAATAAAACGGAACCTGCCACCGAAGGATAAGAAACTCAGGCAACAGACAGACCAGCGTCACATAAACAGCTCCGATCAGCGTCAAACGCATCAGGATCTTGTCAATGTATCGAGCGGTCTGATCGCCGGGACGAATCCCGGGGACAAACGCTCCGCTCTTCTTAAGATTGTCTGCCGTCTCTTTCGAGTTGAAGACAAGAGCCGTATAGAAGAAGCAGAAAAAAACGATCGCGGCGGCATACAACATGATGTATATCGGCTGACCTGGCGACAAGGTCGCAGAAAGATCCTTAAGCCAAAGCATCCCATCACTTGACCCAAACCATTGCGCTGCAGTGGCAGGGAACAAAATAATCGATGACGCAAAAATCGGCGGGATCACGCCTGACATATTAAGCTTCAGGGGCAAGTGTGAACTTTGTCCTCCGTAAAGCTTGTTCCCAACCTGACGTTTTGCGTAATTGACAAGAATCTTGCGCTGACCACGTTCGACAAACACCACAAACGCAGTGACAAGCACAGCCAAAGTACAAATAAACAGCGCAGCTACCGGATGAATTGCACCAGTACGGACAAGCTCAAGCAGGCCTCCGATAGAATGAGGCAAACCAGATGCTATACCTGCAAAAATCAGGATCGAAATACCATTCCCGATTCCACGCTCCGTAATCTGTTCACCGAGCCACATCATGAACATAGTCCCGGTAACCAGCGTAGAGATCGCAGTCAAACGGAACAGAAACCCAGGGTCCAGCACAAGATTCGGCTGCTGTTCAAGCATCATTGAGATGCCGAAAGCCTGGAAAAGCGCCAGCCCGACTGTCCCATAACGGGTGTACTGCGTAATCTTGCGCCGCCCGGCCTCTCCCTCTTTCTTAAGAGCCTCCAGTTGCGGCGAAGCAATGGCCAACAACTGCATGACGATCGATGCCGAAATATAAGGCATGATCCCGAGGGCAAAAATCGTAAAGCGAGAGAGCGCTCCACCGGAAAACAGGTTGAACACGCCAAGAATGCCATTCTTCTGAGTATCGAAGAGTTTGGCAAGTTCTGCCGGGTCAATACCTGGAACCGGTATATGCGCACCGATTCGATACACCACCAAGGCTCCAAGAAGGAACCATAGGCGGCGTTTCAAATCAGCGAACTTTCCGCTATTACCAAGGACTGATGGAGTAGCCACGCCGATGCCCTGTCTCTTGATTACTCAGCAACCGAACCGCCAGCAGCTTCAATTGCAGCGCGAGCACCTTTTGTGGCGCCAATGCCACGCAACGTTACTTTGCGCTCAATCGCGCCTGACAGAATAACCTTGGCAGACAGCGCTTCAATTGCAACAATGCCAGCCTGCTTCAGCGACAGAAGGTCAATGTCATCAATAGGCAAAGCGGCAATTTCGCTCAGACGAACTTCCACATTCCGGCTAGCAGTAAGGGACACGAAGCCCCGCTTCGGAAGGCGGCGCTGAAGCGGCATCTGACCGCCCTCAAAGCCAACCTTATGGAAGCCGCCAGCGCGAGACTTTTGCCCCTTGTGACCACGACCGCACGTCTTGCCCAAGCCGCTACCAATACCACGACCTACACGGCGACGAGCTTTTTTGGAACCCTCAGCGGGTTGCAACTTATTGAGTTCCATTTATCCCTCGCACTTAACCAGATAAGAAACCTTGTTGATCATGCCACGTACTGCGGCCGTATCCTCAAGTTCCACAGAGTGATTCATACGACGCAGGCCGAGACCGCGCACAGTGGCGCGGTGTGGCTGCTTGGTACCGATCAGGCTCTTGACGAGCGTGACGCGAATCTTCTTTTCAGCCATGATTACCCCAGAATCTCTTCAACGGTCTTGCCACGCTTAGCGGCAATTTGAGCTGCCGTACTGGTAGCAAAAAGACCGTTCAGCGTTGCACGTACAACGTTGTATGGATTGGTCGAGCCGAGGCATTTGCAAATCACGTCAGTTACACCCATGACTTCAAATACCGCGCGCATTGCGCCACCAGCAATGATACCCGTACCGCTTGGGGCCGGCTGCATCAGAACAACTGCTGCACCATGCTTGCCCACAACGGAATGCTGAAGCGTACCGTTGCGCAAGTTGACCTTGGCCATCTTGGCACGCGCTTCATTCATCGCCTTCTGCACGGCAACCGGAACCTCACGTGATTTGCCCTTGCCCATGCCAATGGCGCCATCACCATCACCTACCACGGTCAGTGCGGCGAAGCCGAGAATGCGGCCGCCTTTTACAACCTTGGTGACTCGATTGACTGCGACCATTTTTTCGCGCAGGCCATCATCGCGCTCTTCGGAAGCCTGAACCTTCTTTGTCTGTTGCTTAGCCATGACTCTCTCGCTCAGAACTTCAGTCCGCTTTCACGCGCCGCTTCGGCGAGCGCCTTCACGCGACCGTGATACATGTAACCCGCGCGATCGAATGCAACCGATAGCACACCCGCTGCTGCTGCACGCTCGGCGATCAGCTTGCCAACGGCCGTAGCCGCACTGACATTGCCGCCATTGGGTGCAACCCCTTTTACTGCCGCCTCAGCCGTAGAAGCTGCTGCCAGCACGCGCGAACCACATTCTGAAATGATTTGCGCATAGATATGGCAGTTCGAACGGAAGACCGTCAGCCGAGCGACTTTTTGCTCCGCAATCCGAGCCCGGGTTTTGCGAGCCCTGCGCAAACGCGCTTCTTTCTTGTTCATATTCGTCCGCCCTTACTTCTTCTTGGTTTCCTTCAGGAGCACCACCTCGTCAGCGTAACGCACACCCTTGCCCTTATAGGGCTCCGGGGAACGATATGCGCGGACTTCGGCGGCAACCTGACCGACCTGTTGCTTATCGACACCTTTAATGACGATCTCTGTCTGCGTCGGCGTTTCTACCTTCACACCAGCAGGCATTTGATGCACAACTGGATGAGAGAAACCCAAAGTCAGATTGAGTTTGTCACCTTGCGCCTGGGCACGATAACCCACGCCAACCAGATTCAGTTTGCGTTCGAACCCTTTGCTGACACCAACAACCATATTGTTAAGCAGCGCACGAGTGGTGCCGGACATGGCATTGCCATTCTCTCCGCCTGCGACAGCCTTAGCCGTCAGTACATTGCCCTCCCGCTCAAGGACAACAGAGGAGTGCAAGCGCTGCGTCAATGCGCCCAAGGGCCCCTTGACCGTGAACTCGCCCGAAGTAATGCTGACTTCAACGCCGGCAGGCAGAACAACTGGATTTTTTGCTACGCGTGACATGGTTTTCTCCTTACGCCACAACGCAGAGCACTTCGCCACCGACCTTGGTAGCACGCGCACGACGATCTGTCATGACGCCCCCAGGAGTGGAAACGATCGCTACGCCAAGACCATTCATGACCTTCGGCAAGTCATCACAGCCTCGATACACACGCAGGCCAGGCTTGCTTACCCGCTCAATACGCTCGATGACTGGACGACCAGCATAATACTTAAGAGCAATCGTCAATTCACGCGAAGAACCTTCGCCGCGGACAACGAAATCCTCAACATAACCTTCGTCCTTCAATACTTGGGCGATCGCAACTTTCAGCTTCGAAGACGGCATGGAAACCGAACTCTTCTGAGACTGCTGAGCATTACGAATGCGCGTCAGCATATCGGCGACCGGATCAGACATACTCATCTCGATCTCCTTACCAGCTAGCCTTGGTCATGCCGGGCACTTCACCCTTGAAAGCCACTTCACGCAGCTTATTACGGCACAAACCAAATTTACGGAACACACCACGGGGACGTCCAGTCAGTTCGCAACGATTACGTTGACGACTTGGGCTGGAATTGCGCGGCAGCTTTTGCAGTTTCAGGCGCGCCTCCATGCGCTCCTCTTCGGAGCGGGAAGTATCGCCAATCACGGCCTGGAGAGCAGCACGCTTTTCAGCGAACTTCTCCACCGTTTTGCGGCGTTTTTCTTCGCGATTGATCAGAGCCAGTTTCGCCATGTCACCCTCAGTTCTTGAACGGGAATTTGAACGCAGCCAGAAGCGCACGCGCCTCTTCATCCGTCTTCGCCGTCGTGGTAATGCTGATATTCAAGCCGCGCAGTGCATCAATCTTGTCGTACTCAATCTCAGGAAAGATGATCTGCTCTTTTACACCGAGGTTGTAATTGCCACGACCGTCAAAACCTTTGGCAACCACACCACGAAAATCGCGAATACGCGGCATTGCAACGGCAATCAAACGATCCAGGAACTCGAACATCTGCGGCCCACGCAGGGTAACCATGCAGCCAATAGGATACCCTTCGCGAATCTTGAATCCCGCGATCGACTTCTTGGCCTTGGTCACCACAGGCTTCTGACCGGCAATCTTGGTCATATCGCCAACGGCATTATCCAACACCTTTTTGTCACCAACCGCCTCACCAACCCCCATATTCAGGGTCACCTTGGTGATACGCGGAACTTCCATAATCGACTTGTAGCCGAACTGCTTACTCAGCAGCGCCACAACATCAGACTTGTAAAACTCTTGAAGACGAGCCATGACTGTTCCTTACGCCCCGACCAGTTCGCCATTGGATTTGAAGAAGCGAACCTTCTTGCCATCCTCAAGCTGCTTGAAACCGACACGATCGGCTTTTTGCGTTACAGGGTTAAAAAGAGCCACATTCGAGACATGAACCGGCATTTCTTTTTCCACAATACCGCCAACCTGACCCTTGACCGGATTCGGCTTGGTGTGCTTCTTGACCCGATTCACACCCTCAACCACAACACGCTCAGCGTCAACGCAGCGCACGACAGCGCCACGCTTACCCTTATCTTTACCAGCCAGGACGACCACTTCGTCCCCTTTGCGAATCTTGTTCATCTTCGCTCCTTAGAGGACCTCAGGGGCCAACGAAACAATTTTCATGAAACGCTCGGTACGCAACTCACGCGTAACCGGCCCAAAAATACGCGTCCCGATCGGCTCAAGCTTTGCATTCAGCAGCACAGCCGCATTCTTGTCAAACTTGATCAACGAGCCATCGTTGCGACGAACGCCCTTGGCGGTACGAACCACCACCGCATTGTAAACGTCGCCTTTTTTGACACGGCCACGAGGGGCCGCATCCTTGATACTTACCTTGATGATGTCGCCAACGCCGGCGTAGCGGCGCTTGGAACCACCCAAAACCTTGATACACATTACAGCCCGTGCACCGGTATTGTCGGCGACCTCAAGAATCGTCTGCATTTGGATCATTTTTTAACTCCATCCAACTTGAACACACAAAGTGCCCAGTCTTGGATCCCGTTCGGGAAAAGACCCCGCATAAAGCGGGAAATCGAGCCAAGCATTCTAGCCTAGCTCGAGATCTTGATGCAAGTGCTTTGCGAGAATATTTCGATTAAGCCTGCGCTTTTTCGATCACGCGCGTCACACGCCATGCCTTGGTTTTGGAAATCGGAGCGCACTCCTCAATTTCAACCAGGTCGCCTTCGGCTGCGACGCCATTGGCTACATCAGCGTGATACTTTTTCGACTGCACCATCACCTTGCCGTAAAGCGGATGCTTGACGCGACGCTCAACCAGAACCGTCACCGTCTTGTTCATCTTGTCGCTCACGACTCGGCCGCTCAGAGTGCGGCGCACGACTACTTTTTGATCACTCATTACGCCACCGCCTTTTCACGCTGAATTGTACGAACGCGCGCAATGTCGCGACGCACGCGCAACAACTGAGACGTGTTGTTCAGTTGCTGCGTAGCGATCTGCATGCGCAGGGAGAACTGCTCCTTGAGCAAAGCAACCAGTTCTTCCTGAAGCTCGGTAGCGCCCTTGGAGCGCAACTCATTCGCTTTCATTTTCCTTACCCCACAAGCCGCGTGACAAACGCGGTCTCAATCGGAAGCTTGGCGGCAGCCAGGCGGAACGCCTCGCGCGCCAGCACTTCGTCTACGCCATCCATCTCATACAGCACCTTGCCGGGCTGGATCTCTGCAACCCAGTATTCCGGATTGCCCTTACCGTTACCCATACGGACTTCAGCAGGTTTTTTGGAGATGGGCTTGTCCGGGAAAATACGAATCCAGATACGACCACCACGCTTGATGTGGCGAGTCATGGCACGACGGGCAGATTCGATTTGGCGAGCAGTCAAACGACCGCGGCCAATGGCCTTCAGGCCGTATTCACCGAAGCTGACCTTGGCGCCACGAGTCGCAACACCCGTGTTACGGCCCTTCTGCTCCTTACGGTACTTCCTTCTATTCGGCTGCAGCATCGCTTGCTCCTGCGTTCTTCACAACGCCCGTTTTGCGAACAGCACGGCGGGGCGCGGGCTTGGTAGCATCGCCATCGTTACGCGCTGGGCGGCGGGTCTTGCGACCTTCGTTTTCATTGGCTTCCACGGCGGCAGGCTGTTCGCCCTTGCCAACCATCTCGCCCTTGTATACCCAGACCTTGATCCCGATGATGCCGTAGGTTGTGCTGGCTTCAGCAAACCCGTAATCGATATCGGCACGCAAGGTATGCAGCGGCACGCGACCTTCGCGATACCACTCGGTACGAGCAATTTCAGCCCCATTAAGGCGGCCCGCGCTCATGATCTTGATACCCTGTGCACCGAGACGCATGGCGTTTTGCATTGCGCGCTTCATTGCACGGCGGAACATGATGCGCTTTTCGAGCTGCTGAGCAATCGAATCAGCAATCAGTTGAGCATCCGTTTCCGGCTTGCGGATCTCTTCGATATTGACGTGAACCGGCACGCCCATGATCTTCTGGAGATCAGCCTTCAGCTGCTCAATGTCTTCACCTTTCTTGCCGATCACAACACCCGGACGGGCGCTGAAAACGGTAATGCGGGCATTTTTCGCCGGGCGCTCGATCAGAACACGACCAACTGATGCATGTGCCAGCTTCTTCTTCAGGTGCTCACGAACCTTGATGTCTTCATGGAGCATCTTGGCGTAGCTCTGGCTGTTGGCGTACCAACGAGAGCTCCAGTTCCGGGTTACCGCAAGGCGGAATCCGGTCGGATGGATTTTCTGTCCCATATGCTCCCCTTACTCCCCGACAGTCAGATAGATGTGGCAGGTCTGCTTCTCGATACGATTACCGCGGCCCTTGGCACGAGCGGTAAAACGCTTGAGAGACGTTCCCTTTTCCACGTGAATGGTTTTGACCTTCAGCGCATCAATGTCAGCACCATCGTTATGCTCAGCGTTGGCTATAGCCGACTCCAGCACTTTCTTGATGATGGTTGCGCCCTTTTTCGGGCAGAAAGTCAAAATATTAAGTGCCTGATCCACCGGCTTGCCACGTACCAGGTCAGCCACAAGGCGACCCTTCTGGGCGGAGAGGCGGACACCGCGCAAACTTGCATTGGTTTCCATGATCACCCCTTACTTCTTCGCCTTCTTGCTGGCAGCGTGACCCTTGAAGGTACGCGTCAGCGCGAACTCGCCCAGCTTGTGACCAACCATATTTTCAGTCACATACACCGGAATGTGTTGCTTGCCATTGTGGACAGCGATTGTCAGACCAACGAATTCGGGCAGAATCGTCGAACGACGCGACCAAGTTTTGATCGGACGCTTGTCAGTGGAATTGCCGGCAGCTTCGACCTTCTTGCTCAGATGGTCGTCTACAAACGGCCCTTTTTTAACGGAACGTGCCATGACTACCTCTTATCGCTTGTGACGACGCTGAACGATCATGCTGTCAGTACGCTTGTTACTACGCGTACGATAGCCCTTGGCCGGCTGACCCCACGGACTGACAGGCACACGGCCTTCGCCAGTCTTGCCTTCACCACCACCATGCGGGTGATCCACCGGGTTCATCACCGTACCGCGAACTGTCGGGCGAATACCACGCCAACGCTGAGCACCGGCCTTGCCGATCTTGCGCAGATTGTTCTCTTCGTTGCCAACTTCGCCGATGGTCGCGCGGCACTCAATGTGCACACGGCGAATTTCACCGGACCGCAGGCGCAACTGGGCATAAATGCCTTCGCGAGCCAGCAGCTGAACCGAAGTACCGGCAGCGCGAGCCAACTGAGCACCCTTGCCCGGCAGCATTTCGACACAGTGAATCGTGCTACCCACGGGAATGTTGCGAATCGGCAACGCATTGCCCGACTTGATCGGAGCCTCGGAGCCACTCAGGATTTCCTGACCAACAACCAAGCCCTTCGGGGCAATGATGTAGCGACGCTCGCCGTCGGCATAACACAACAACGCGATATTTGCGGTGCGATTCGGATCGTATTCAATGCGCTCAACTTTGGCGATGATGCCATCCTTGTTGCGCTTGAAATCAATCATGCGGTAGTGCTGCTTATGACCACCACCCTGATGACGCACGGTAATGCGGCCATCAGTATTACGGCCAGCATGCTTCGATTGACTCTCCACCAGGCCAGCAAACGGCTTGCCCTTGTGAAGGTTCGGATTGACCACCTTGACAAGGCCGCGACGACCCGCAGAGGTAGGTTTAACTTTAACCAACATTATGCGGCCCCTCCCTCAACGAAGTTGATCTCTTGACCCGGCTTCAGGCAGACGAACGCCTTTTTCCAGCCCTTACGCTGACCTGTCGAACGGCCAAAGCGCTTAACTTTGCCCTTCACGTTCAGGATCTGGACAGAATCCACCTGAACCTTGAAAAGCATCTCCACAGCAGCTTTCACTTCCGGCTTGGTCGCATCTGATGCAACACGAAAAACCACTTGCTCATTCTTTTCAGCAACCTGGGTCGCTTTTTCGGAAATCTGCGGGGCGAGCAGCACCTGCAGGAGCCGTTCCTGGCTATAGCTCATTGCCACATCTCCTCGATCTTCGCGACTGCCGCACGGGTCATGATGACGCGCGGATAGCGCACCAGCGACACCGGATCAGCCTCGTGAGCTTCCAGCACCAGAACGTTGTGCAGGTTGCGCGACGAAAGCCACAGGTTTTCATCCATTGCATCGGTGATTACCAACGCGGACTCAGCACCAAAACCCTTGAGCTTCTGAGCCAGAAGACGGGTCTTGGGAGCATCAAGAGCCACGCTCTCAACCACAACCAGACGATCTTCGCGAACCAGTTGCGACAGGATCGATGCGATACCCGCACGAAACTGCTTGCGATTCACCTTCTGGGAGAAATTCTCATCAGGACGATTCGGAAAAATCCGACCACCCCCACGCCACAGCGGCGAAGAAGTCATACCGGCACGAGCATTACCCGTACCTTTTTGACGGAAAGGCTTCTTGGTGGAGTGCTTGACTTCACCACGATCCTTTTGCGCGCGATTGCCTGAACGGCCATTCGCTTGATAGGCCACCACCAATTGATGGATGAGCGCTTCGCTGTACTCGCGACCGAAAAGAGCATCGGAAGCTTGAATAGTTGCGGACGCCTGACCCTGATCATTAATCAGCTTGAGTTCCATGACGCCCCCGATCAGTTAGCCTTGACAGCAGGACGCACAATTACGTCGCCACCATCATGACCCGGCACTGCACCCTTGATGAGGAGCAGACCACGCTCAACATCCACACGCACAACCTCGAGATTCTGAACGGTCGACTTGACCGCACCCAGATGCCCCGCCATGCGCTTACCCGGAAAAACACGGCCGGGATCCTGGGCCATACCAATGGAACCAGGAGCGTTATGGCTAACAGAGTTGCCGTGGGAAGCGCGCTGAGAGCTGAAGTTGTGACGCTTGATCGCGCCAGCAAAACCCTTACCAATCGAGGTTCCGGTCACATCGACCTTTTGCCCGACAGCAAAAATCTCAACACTGATCACATCACCAGCCTTGTAGCTGGTGAGTTGCTCGGCACCGATGCGAAACTCGCGCATCACGCTACCGGCCTCGGCCCCTGCTTTGGCCATATGACCAGCAAGAGCCTTACTTACGCGACTGGCACGCCGCTGACCAAAAGCGACCTGAATGGCGGAATAACCGTCCACATCAGCCGTCTTGATCTGGGCCACTCGATTGTTCGACACGTCAAGCACCGTAACCGGAACGGAAGCACCGTCCTCAGCAAAGATGCGAGTCATGCCGACCTTGCGACCTACAAGGCCTAGACTCATGTTTTTCTCCTATGACCCGGTTTCGATTGACCGGGTCGCAATTGATGTCGCAACTGACAAACCTCGCGCTCAAAACGCGAAGCGCGAGATTCTAGCCTGAAACAACAAGACTATGCAAGCGCAGGGTTACTGCAGCTTGATTTCGACGTCCACACCTGCCGGCAGATCCAGCTTCATCAATGCATCGACTGTTTTATCAGTCGGATCAATGATGTCCATCAGGCGCAGATGGGTACGGATTTCGAACTGGTCGCGTGACGTCTTGTTAACGTGAGGCGAACGCAGAATGTTGAACCGCTCGATCTTGGTCGGCATCGGCACCGGACCACGCACCACGGCGCCCGTGCGCTTGGCAGTTTCAACAATTTCCTGAGCCGACTGATCGATCAAGCGATAGTCAAAGGCCTTCAGACGAATACGGATTTTTTGGTTTGCCATTTTGATTCCTAAAGAGCACAAAGAACAAAACGGCACACCCCGAAGGATGTGCCGCATTTACACGAGTATTACTCGATGATCTTGGCCACCACGCCGGCGCCAACGGTACGGCCACCTTCGCGAATTGCGAAGCGCAGACCTTCTTCCATGGCGATCGGAGCGATCAGCTTGACGGTCATCTGGATGTTGTCACCCGGCATGACCATTTCGGTGCCTTCCGGCAGGGAGATGGCGCCCGTCACGTCCGTGGTACGGAAGTAGAACTGGGGACGGTAGTTGTTGAAGAACGGGGTGTGACGACCACCTTCGTCCTTGCTCAGCACATACACTTCACCGGTGAAGTGGGTATGCGGCTTGATGGAGCCCGGCTTGCACAGCACCTGACCGCGCTCAACGTCTTCACGCTTGGTGCCGCGCAGCAGCACGCCGACGTTGTCGCCCGCCTGACCTTGGTCGAGCAGCTTGCGGAACATTTCAACACCGGTACAGATGGTCTTGACCGTATCCTTGATGCCGACGATTTCGATTTCTTCGCCGACCTTGACGATGCCGCGCTCAACGCGACCGGTCACCACCGTGCCACGACCCGAGATCGAGAATACGTCTTCGATCGGCAGCAGGAAGGGCTTGTCGATGGCGCGCTCAGGCGTCGGGATATAGGAGTCCAGTGCCTCAGCCAGGGCCATGATAGCCACTTCGCCCAGCTCGCCCTTGTCGCCTTCCAGCGCCTTCAGTGCGGAACCCTTGACGATTGGCACGTCATCACCCGGGAAGTCGTACTTGGAAAGCAGTTCGCGCACTTCCATTTCGACGAGTTCGAGCAGCTCGGCATCATCCACCATGTCGCATTTGTTCAGGAACACGATGATGTAAGGCACGCCGACCTGACGAGCCAGCAGGATGTGCTCGCGCGTCTGGGGCATGGGGCCGTCAGCAGCCGAACAGACCAGAATGGCGCCGTCCATCTGGGCAGCACCGGTAATCATGTTCTTGACGTAGTCGGCGTGACCCGGGCAATCAACGTGAGCGTAGTGACGATTGGCTGTCTCGTATTCGACGTGTGCTGTATTGATCGTAATACCGCGAGCCTTTTCTTCCGGCGCCGCATCAATCTGGTCATACGCCTTGGCTGCACCGCCAAACTTGGATGCCAGCACCGTGGTGATAGCTGCCGTCAGCGTGGTCTTGCCATGGTCAACGTGACCAATCGTGCCCACGTTTACGTGCGGCTTCGTACGTTCAAACTTTTCCTTTGCCATTTCTAGCTCCTTGGATCTGAATTAGGGATTACTTCTTGTTGATGATGGCGTCAGCGACGTTCTTCGGCGCTTCGGTGTAGTGCTTGAACTCCATGGAGTAGGTAGCACGCCCCTGCGACAGCGAACGCATAGTGGTCGAATAGCCGAACATCTCTGCCAGCGGCACTTCGGCCTTGATCGCCTTGATCTGACCAGGCAGATCTTCCATACCCAGCACGATACCGCGACGACCCGAAAGATCGCCCATGATGTTGCCCATGAAGTCTTCCGGAGTTTCCACTTCCACAGCCATCATCGGCTCGAGGATGACCGGGCTGGCACGGCGACAACCTTCCTTGAAGGCCATCGAAGCGGCCATTTTGAACGCGTTTTCGTTTGAGTCCACGTCGTGGTAGGAACCAAAGTGCAGCGTGCACTTCACATCCACAACGGGGAAGCCAGCCAAAACACCGTTCGGAATACTGTCGATCAGCCCCTTTTCAACTGCCGGAATAAATTCGCGAGGCACAACACCGCCCTTGATTGCATCCACGAATGTGAAGCCCTTGCCCGGCTCGTTCGGCTCAATCTTGAGTACAACGTGACCATACTGGCCGCGGCCACCGGACTGCTTGACGAACTTGCCTTCCGCGTCTTCGACAACCTTGCGAATGGTTTCACGATAGGCCACTTGCGGCGCACCGACGTTGGCTTCCACACCGAACTCGCGCTTCATGCGATCAACCAGAATCTCCAGGTGGAGCTCGCCCATCCCGGAAATGATGGTCTGACCGGACTCTTCATCGGTACGCACACGGAAGGAAGGATCCTCCTGAGCCAGACGGCCCAGAGCAATACCCATTTTTTCCTGGTCGCCCTTGGTTTTCGGCTCCACGGCAACGTGAATCACCGGATCCGGGAACACCATGCGCTCAAGCGTCACGATGCTGTCCGGCGGACACAGGGTTTCACCCGTCGTCACCGAAGACAGACCGATCGCGGCGGCGATGTCGCCAGCGCGAACTTCATCAATTTCCTTGCGATCGTTGGCGTGCATCTGCACCAGACGGCCGATACGCTCTTTCTTGCCCTTGATCGGGTTGTACACGGTATCGCCAGACTTCAGCACACCCGAATACACACGAATAAAGGTCAGCTGACCAACATACTTGTCGGTCATCAGTTTGAATGCCAGAGCGGAGAACTTTTCGTCATCCGAAGCACGCCGCTCGGTTTCCTTCTCGTCGTCGTCAACGCCCTTGACTGGCGGGATGTCTACCGGCGACGGCATAAATTCGATCACAGCATCCAGCATGCGCTGCACACCCTTGTTCTTGAAGGCAGTGCCACACAGCATCGGCTGAATTTCGCAGGCGATCGTACGGTCACGCAAGCCCTTGATGATGTCTTCTTCAGACAGATCACCCGACTCGAGGTACTTGTCCATCATGGCTTCAGACGATTCGGCCGCCGCCTCAACCATCTTCTCGCGCCATTCGGCAGCAGAAGCAGCCATGTCCGCAGGAATGTCTTCGTAGCTGAACTTGGTCCCTTGGCTCGCCTCATCCCAGATGATGGCTTTCATCTTGATCAGATCGATGACGCCAGTGAAGTTCTCTTCAGCACCAATCGGCAACACCACAGGAACCGGATTGGCGTTCAGGCGGGTGCGCAACTGATCGTAGACCTTGAAGAAGTTGGCGCCAGTGCGATCCATCTTGTTCACGAACGACAGGCGCGGCACCTTGTACTTGTTGGCTTGGCGCCATACGGTTTCGGACTGAGGCTGAACGCCGCCCACGGCGCAATACACCATACAAGCACCATCCAGCACACGCATGGAACGCTCCACCTCAATAGTGAAGTCCACGTGTCCCGGGGTGTCGATGATGTTGATCCGGTGATCGGCAAAATTACCGCCCATACCCTTCCAGAAGCAGGTCGTTGCCGCCGAAGTAATGGTAATACCGCGCTCTTGCTCCTGCTCCATCCAGTCCATGGTGGCCGCGCCATCATGCACTTCACCGATCTTGTGATTAACACCGGTGTAGAAAAGGATTCGCTCGGTGGTGGTAGTCTTGCCGGCGTCAATGTGTGCCGAGATACCGATATTGCGATATCTCTCGATGGGGGTAGTGCGTGCCACGGTTTCAGCCTTTTTAAGTTGAATCGGGGTGAAAAAACAGAATATTCAAAGCATTTCAGACGCTGATTAAAATAAATCGAGCCCTTTTCAGGGCCCGACCTACGTCTGTAACACTTAAGATCAGAACCTGAAGTGCGAGAACGCCTTATTGGCGTCCGCCATACGATGGACTTCGTCGCGCTTCTTCATTGCAGCACCACGACCTTCGGAAGCCTCGAGCAACTCGCCAGCCAGACGCTGAGCCATGGTCTTCTCGGAACGCTTGCGAGCAGCCTCGCGCAGCCAGCGCATCGACAAAGCCATGCGCCGACTCGGCCGAACCTCAACCGGAACCTGATAGTTTGCACCACCAACGCGACGGCTCTTCACCTCAACCACAGGCTTCACATTCGCAACAGCGGCCATAAAGACCTCCAGTGGGTCCTTGCCAGATTTGGTGGAAATATTGGAAAACGCGCCATACACGATACCTTCGGCAACTGACTTCTTGCCACTATCCATGATGACGTTAATGAACTTTGAAACATCCTGCGAACCGAATTTCGGGTCCGGCAAAATTTCACGCTTCGGTACTTCGCGACGACGGGGCATGTCTATCTCCTTTCGTCAGTGATCAGGATTTCTTCGGGCGCTTGGCGCCGTACTTGGAGCGGGATTGCTTGCGATCCTTGACGCCTTGCAGGTCAAGCGAACCGCGCACGATGTGATAACGCACACCCGGCAAATCCTTTACACGACCGCCGCGGATCAGCACAACCGAGTGCTCCTGCAGGTTGTGACCTTCGCCGCCGATGTAAGAAATGACCTCAAACCCGTTGGTCAGACGCACCTTGGCGACCTTACGAAGCGCCGAGTTTGGCTTCTTCGGAGTCGTGGTGTAAACACGGGTACACACGCCACGCTTTTGCGGACAAGCATCCAGCGCAGGCACCTTGCTTTTCGTCACTTGAGCCTCACGGCCCTTGCGAACGAGTTGATTAATGGTTGGCATTACATTTCCTCGGATCTCACCACCAGCCAGGACACTCCTGGCACGGGCCGCGATCAAACAGTTCGGGCCAGCAACAAGCCGGCCCTCCTAAAGACGCGGGAGTATATGCGACTCCCGCAATCCACGTCAAGCAGCCTCGGGCGAATCGCCTTCCACTGCCGTCACAACTTCTTCCGTACCGCCCAGGATCGGCCCACCGAAATCAAGGCCGGCAGATTGAGCACGACGAGTCCGGTGATAAGCCAAACCGGTACCCGCCGGGATCAAACGTCCAACAATGACGTTTTCTTTCAAGCCACGCAACTCATCCTTTTTGCCCATGATCGCAGCTTCGGTCAGAACACGCGTAGTTTCCTGGAAGGAGGCCGCTGAAATGAACGAATCGGTAGACAGAGATGCCTTGGTAATGCCCAGCAGCATGTACTCGAACGTAGCGGGCAACTTGCCCTCTGCGTTGATCTTGTCATTTTCATCCAGGAATTCCGAACGTTCGACCTGCTCTTCGCGGATGAACTTGCTATTGCCGGGATCATTGATAACCACTCGACGCAACATCTGCCGAACAATCACTTCAATATGCTTGTCATTGATTTTCACGCCCTGCAAACGGTACACGTCTTGGACTTCGTCAATGATATAACGGGCCAGCGCCTCAACCCCTTGCAGCCGCAGGATGTCATGCGGATCAGCCGGACCATCGACGATCAGTTCGCCACGTTGCACAACCTGACCATCATGCACCAGCACATGCTTGTCCTTCGGAATCAGGAACTCGTGCACTTGACCGTCCGGTTCGGTAATAACCAGTCGCTGCTTGCCTTTCGTATCCTTACCGAATGACAAGGTCCCGGTGACCTCCGCCAGCATGCCCGCGTCTTTCGGAGCGCGAGCTTCAAACAGCTCGGCAACGCGCGGCAGACCCCCGGTAATATCACGGGTTTTGGCTGACTCTTGCGGAATCTTGGCCAGCACATCCCCCACCGACACCTCCTGCCCATCCTTCACTGTAATCAGCGAACCGACCTGGAAAGTAATGGTCACAGCATGGTCTGTACCGGCAATCTTGACCTCTTCACCGACGGCATTCAGCAGCTTGACCTGAGGGCGAACACCCTTCGTATTACTGGAACTGCGGCGCTTGGCGTCGATAACCACCAAGGTCGACAAGCCGGTAACTTCGTCAATCTGTTTGGCAACCGTCGCGCCTTCTTCGACGTTTTCGAATTTGATGGTGCCGGAATATTCGGTGATGATCGGACGAGTATGCGGGTCCCACACAGCCAGCTGCGTACCAGCCTTGACAGACTTGCCATCGTCGACCAACAGCGTACCACCGTAGGTCAGTTTGTGACGCTCGCGCTCACGACCGGCATCATCTGCCACAACAACTTCAGCCGAACGTGAGATCACAATCTTCTCACCCTTGGCATTCGTCACGTAGCGCATGTTGCCGGCAAAACGCACGGTACCTGCCGATTTGGCCTCTACGGAACTGGCTACCGCGGAACGGGATGCTGCGCCGCCAACGTGGAAGGTCCGCATGGTCAACTGGGTGCCAGGCTCGCCAATTGATTGAGCAGCGATCACGCCCACTGCTTCGCCAACATTGACCAAGTTGCCACGCCCCAAGTCACGGCCATAGCATTTTGCGCACAAGCCGTAGCGCGTGTCACACGTAAGCGGCGTACGCACTCGGACCTCGTCGATGCCCAACGAGTCAATCAGATCACAAGCGTCTTCATCCAACAGGCTGCCTGCGTAAATGACCGTTTCCTGACTTTCCGGATTGACTACGTCATCGGCGGCGACACGCCCAAGAATGCGCTCGCGCAGCGGTTCGACCACTTCACCGCCTTCGATCATGGCCTTCATCACAAAGCCGCTGGTCGTTCCGCAATCATCTTCAATCACGACCAGATCCTGGGTCACGTCAACCAGACGACGTGTCAGGTAACCGGAGTTCGCAGTCTTCAATGCCGTATCCGCCAGACCCTTACGAGCGCCGTGAGTGGAGATGAAGTACTGGAGAACGTTCAGGCCTTCGCGGAAGTTGGTGGTAATCGGGGTCTCGATAATCGAGCCGTCCGGCTTGGCCATCAGGCCGCGCATGCCGGCCAGCTGACGAATCTGCGCAGCGGAACCCCGTGCGCCCGAGTCGGCCATCATGTAGATCGAGTTGAAAGACTCCTGCTTGGTGTCCTTGCCTTCGCGATCAACCACCGGCTCCTGACCCAACTGCTCCATCATGGCCTTGGCCACCTGGTCACCAGTACGGCCCCAGATATCCACCACCTTGTTGTAGCGCTCGCCATCGGTCACCAGACCCGAAGCGTATTGCTGGGCAATTTCCTTAACCTCGTGCTCAGATGCGGCAATGATGGACTCCTTGGTGCTCGGCACCAGCATGTCCTTCACTGCAATCGAGATACCGGCACGCGTGGCCAAGCGGAAACCGAACTGCATCAGGCGGTCGGCAAAGATCACCGTTTCGCGCAGACCACAGCGACGGAACGAGGTGTTGATCAGACGCGAGATTTCCTTCTTCTTGAGCGCCTTGTCGATCACCGAAAACGGCAAACCAGCCGGCAATATCTCTGACAGCAATGCACGGCCAGCAGTCGTGTGATAGCGCGTAATCTTTTCGGTCTTGTTACCATCGGCATCAACTTCGACTTCACGGATGCGCACGGTCACCTTGGCGTGCAGCGAAATCTGACCAGACTCGTAGGCGCGCTTGACTTCCGAGATATCGGTAAACAGCATGCCTTCGCCCTTGCTGTTCACGCCAGCACGGGTTGCGTAGTACAGACCCAGCACCACGTCTTGCGACGGGACGATGATCGGCTCGCCATTCGCGGGCGACAGCACGTTGTTGGAGGCCAGCATCAGGGTGCGGGCTTCCATCTGTGCTTCCAGCGACAGCGGCACGTGGACGGCCATCTGGTCACCGTCGAAGTCGGCGTTAAACGCCGCACACACCAGCGGGTGCAGCTGAATGGCTTTACCTTCGATCAGGGTCGGCTCGAAAGCCTGGATACCCAGACGGTGCAGCGTCGGTGCGCGGTTGAGCATCACAGGGTGTTCACGAATGACTTCTTCGAGAATATCCCACACCACCGGCTCTTGCGATTCAACGAGCTTCTTGGCTTGCTTGATGGTCGTGGCCAGCCCCATCAGTTCCAGCTTGTTGAAAATGAAGGGCTTGAACAGTTCCAGCGCCATCAGCTTGGGCAGACCGCACTGGTGCAGCTTGAGCTGCGGACCCACGGTAATCACGGAACGACCGGAGTAGTCCACGCGCTTACCCAGCAGGTTTTGACGGAAGCGACCGCCCTTACCCTTGATCATGTCAGCCAAGGACTTCAGCGGACGCTTGTTGGCGCCAGTCATGGCCTTGCCGCGACGGCCGTTGTCGAGCAGCGAGTCAACAGCTTCCTGCAGCATGCGCTTTTCGTTGCGCACGATAATTTCAGGAGCCTTAAGCTCAAGCAGACGCTTCAGTCGGTTGTTACGGTTGATGACGCGACGATACAGATCGTTCAGATCGGAAGTGGCGAAACGACCACCATCCAGCGGCACCAGCGGACGCAGGTCCGGCGGCAACACAGGCAGCACCTCCATGATCATCCAGTCGGGCTTGATGCCTGACTGGGTGAAGGCCTCCAGCACCTTGAGGCGCTTGACGATCTTCTTGATCTTGGCTTCCGAGCCAGTGGTCTCGAGCTCCGAGCGCAGGCGATCGATTTCCTTGTAGATATCGATGTTGCGCAGCAGGCCGCGGATACCCTCCGCGCCCATCATGGCCACGAATTCGTCACCATATTCTTCCGTCTTGGCGAGGAAGTCGTCTTCGGTGAGCAGTTGGCCACGGGTCAGCGGAGTCATCCCCGGCTCGACCACCACGAAGGCTTCGAAATACAGCACGCGTTCGATATCGCGCAGGGTCATGTCGAGCACCATGCCGAGACGACTCGGCAGGCTCTTCAGGAACCAGATGTGGGCAACCACCGAGGCCAGCTCGATGTGGCCCATGCGCTCACGACGAACCTTGGAGAGCGTGACTTCAACGCCACACTTCTCGCAGATCACGCCACGATGCTTGAGGCGCTTGTACTTGCCGCACAGACACTCGTAATCCTTCACCGGGCCGAAAATCTTGGCACAGAACAGGCCGTCGCGCTCCGGCTTGAAGGTACGGTAGTTGATGGTCTCAGGCTTCTTGACTTCACCGTAGGACCAAGAACGGATCTTGTCCGGCGAAGCGAGTCCGATGGTAATTGCATCGAACTCTTCTTCGTTGGGCAGGCTTTGCTTGAACAGGTCAGCGAGCAGGCTTTTCATCTATCTTTACTCCATTCCAGTCGCGGTTCAGTAGCGCTCGAGATCGATATCGATCGCCAGCGAACGGATTTCCTTCACCAGCACATTGAAGGATTCCGGCATGCCGGCATCAATCTTGTGCTCGCCCTTGACGATGTTTTCGTACACTTTGGTACGACCGGTCACGTCATCGGACTTCACGGTGAGCATTTCCTGCAGCGTGTAAGCAGCGCCGTAAGCTTCCAGTGCCCACACTTCCATTTCACCGAAACGCTGACCACCGAACTGCGCCTTACCGCCCAACGGCTGCTGAGTCACCAGCGAGTACGGACCGGTCGAACGGGCGTGCATCTTGTCATCGACCAAGTGGTGCAGCTTCAGGACATGCTTGTAGCCTACCGTCACTTTGCGTTCGAAAGCTTCGCCGTTGCGGCCATCGAACAGGGTCACTTGACCACCAACATCCATGCCAGCCAGCTTGAGCATGCCAACGATGTCCTCTTCTGCAGCACCGTCGAAAACGGGGGTTGCGAAAGGCACGCCCTTGCGCAGGTTGCTCGCAAGATCAAAGACCTCGGCGTCATTCAGCTCACCCAGGCTCTCGGGCTTGCCGCTACCGTTGTAGATCTCATCCAGCAGCCCACGTACTTCCTTGGCAGTAGCCTGAGCACGCAGCATCGCGTCGATCTTGTTGCCCAAGCCCTTGGCGGCCCAGCCCAAGTGGGTTTCGAGAATCTGTCCGATGTTCATCCGTGAAGGTACGCCCAGCGGGTTCAGCACGATATCAACGGAGGTGCCATCTTCCATGTACGGCATGTCTTCGACGGGCAGAATCTTGGAGACCACACCCTTGTTACCGTGACGACCAGCCATCTTGTCACCCGGCTGCAAGCGACGCTTCACCGCCAGATAGACCTTGACCATCTTCTGCACACCCGGGGGCAACTCGTCGCCTTGGGTCAGCTTCTTGCGCTTGGCTTCGAATGCGAGATCGAAGTCCTTGCGGGTCTTTTCCAGACCTTCACGCAGCTGTTCCAGCTGAACAGCCACGGCGTCGTCGGCCATGCGAATGTCAAAGCGGTTGTAAGGCTCGATCTCGGCAAGGTATTCCTTGGTTATCTTGCTGCCCTTGGCCAGCTTCTTCGGACCTCCATTGGCAGTCTGACCCACGATCAGGCGCTCGATACGCTCAAAGGTGTCGCGTTCCACGATACGCATTTGATCAGCCAAGTCGAGACGGAAGCTCTTGAGCATGTCGTCGATAATGGACTGGGCGCGTTTGTCACGCTCAATGCCTTCGCGGGTGAACACCTGCACGTCGATGACCGTACCGTTCATGCCGGACGGCACGCGCAGCGAGGTGTCCTTCACGTCGGAAGCCTTCTCACCGAAGATCGCACGCAGCAGCTTCTCTTCCGGCGTCAGCTGGGTTTCGCCCTTGGGCGTTACCTTGCCGACCAGTACATCACCGGCTTCGACTTCTGCGCCGATGTACACGATACCGGCTTCATCCAGACGCCCCAGTTGGGCTTCGCCCAGCGAAGCGATATCGCGGGTGATGTCCTCTGCCCCCAGCTTGGTATCACGCGCCACCACCGTCAGCTCTTCGATGTGGATCGAAGTGAAGCGGTCGTCGGCCACCACGCGTTCGGAGATCAGAATCGAATCTTCGAAGTTGTAGCCGTTCCAAGTCATGAAGGCGACCAACATGTTCTGGCCCAGAGCGAGTTCGCCCAAGTCAGTCGATGCGCCGTCAGCAATCACGTCACCCTTGGCCAGACGATCACCGATCTTAACGATCGGACGCTGGTTGATGTTGGTGTTCTGATTGGAACGGGTGTACTTGATCAGGTTGTAGATATCGACACCGACTTCGCCCGGCACGGTTTCGTCGTCATTGACGCGAATCACCACGCGGTTGGCGTCGATGTAATCCACCACACCGCCACGCAACGCCTGCACGGTCGTACCCGAGTCAACCGCCACAGTACGCTCGATACCGGTGCCGACCAGCGGCTTTTCCGGACGCAGGCAAGGCACGGCCTGACGTTGCATGTTGGCGCCCATCAATGCGCGGTTTGCATCGTCGTGCTCAAGAAACGGAATCAGCGAAGCAGCGACCGACACAATCTGCGACGGCGACACATCCATGTACTGAACCTGGCCCGGTTCGACCAGCATGGCTTCACCCTTGTAACGAGCGGAAACCAGCTCGCCTTCGAGGCTGCCATCTTCACCCATTTGGGCATTCGCCTGAGCGATGATGTACTGACCTTCTTCGATGGCCGACAGGTAATCGATCTGGTCGGTCACCTTGTTGTCGATCACGCGGCGATACGGCGTCTCGAGGAAGCCGTGGCGGTTGGTCGTGCCATACACTGCCAGCGAGTTGATCAGGCCGATGTTCGGGCCTTCCGGCGTTTCGATCGGGCACACACGGCCATAGTGAGTCGGGTGCACATCGCGCACTTCAAAGCCGGCACGCTCACGCGTCAAACCGCCCGGTCCAAGAGCCGACACGCGGCGCTTGTGGGTGATTTCGGACAACGGATTGGTCTGGTCCATGAACTGCGACAGTTGCGAGGAGCCGAAGAACTCCTTGATCGCTGCCGAAATTGGCTTGGCATTGATCAGGTCGTGCGGCATCAAGTTGTCGCTTTCGGCTTGGCCCAAGCGTTCCTTGACAGCGCGCTCAACACGCACCAGACCAGCACGGAACTGGTTCTCAGCCAACTCGCCAACGCAACGCACACGACGATTACCCAAATGATCGATATCGTCGATTTCGCCACGGCCATTGCGCAGTTCAAGCAGAACCCCGATCACAGCCAGAATATCGTCGTTGGCCAATACGCCAGAGCCCTCTTCGCCCTGCGGGCCGACCTTGGCGTAGAAGCGTTTGATCCACTCCGGAGACTTATCGTCGATTTTTTCCGGGTAGGCGCGACGGTTGAACTTCATGCGGCCGACAGCCGAGAGATCGTAACGATCTTCAGAATAGAACAGGCTATTGAACAGCGACTCAACCGCGTCTTCGGTGGGCGGCTCGCCCGGGCGCATCATGCGATAAATCGCCACGCGTGCCTGCCACTGATCCAGCGTCTCGTCCGCGCGCAACGTCTGTGAAATATAACCACCGCGATCCAGATCGTTGATGTAAAGGGTCTTGAAACTCTTGACTCCAGCTGTCGACAACTTGGCAATCAGGTCTTCGGTCAACTCGTCATTTGCCCGAGACAGAACCTCCCCTGTTTCGGGATCAACAACGTCATGAGCCAATGCACGGCCCAACACAAAGTCTTCGGGCACAACCACAGAGGTGATACCGGCCGCAGCTATGTCACGAGCGTGCTTGGCGTTGATGCGCTTGTCTTTTCCGACAATCAAGTTGCCCTTTGCATCCGCGATATCAAAGCGTGCAACCTCTCCACGCAGGCGATCGGGCACCACTTCAAACCGGATATCGTTACCGGAAAATTCAAAGGTCTCGAAATCATGGAAAGTCGCCAGGATTTCTTCATTGCTCATGCCGATGGCTTTGAGCAAAATGGTCACCGGCATCTTGCGACGACGGTCGACGCGGAAGAACAGGAGATCCTTGGGGTCAAATTCCAAGTCCAACCATGAGCCACGGTAAGGAATGATACGAGCAGAAAATAGCAGCTTGCCAGAGCTATGAGTTTTGCCACGATCGTGCTCGAAGAACACGCCGGGGGAGCGATGCAACTGCGACACGATAACGCGCTCAGTGCCATTGATGACGAAGGAACCGGTAGTGGTCATGAGCGGAATTTCGCCCATATACACTTCCTGTTCCTTCACTTCCTTGATGGTCTCCTTCGGCGCTTCACGGTCCATGATGACCAAACGCACGCGGGCACGCAGGGGCGAAGCAAACGTCAAGCCACGCTGCTGACATTCTTTCACGTCAAATGCCGGCTCGCCGAGAATGAAATGGACGAACTCCAGCCTGGCGTTGCCAGAGTGTGAGCTGATCGGGAATATTGAGGTAAAAGCTGCTTGCAAGCCATCATTGCGCCGCGACTGGGGCGGCACGTCCGCTTGCAAAAACGAGGTGTAAGACTCCAGTTGGGTTGCCAACAGGAAGGGAACATCCAGAACAGCTGCGCGCTTGGCAAAGCTTTTACGGATGCGTTTTTTCTCGGTGTAGGAGTACGCCATGGAAGCTCCGGGTCAAGAGTCCAGAAACAGAGGACACAAGACAGCGTTGAGGGCGGGGGATTCCGCTAGGTCAGTGCTGTATTCTGGCCACTGAAAATCTTGCATCTTCGCGCTTTCACGGAGATGCCACAAAACGACAAAAGGGCTGGCGGCCGTAGCCACCAACCCTGCGTGCGAAAAGCGAGATTACTTGATCTCGACCTTTGCGCCAGCCTCTTCCAGTTGCTTCTTCAGTGCTTCGGCATCAGCCTTGGCAATACCTTCCTTGACAGCCTTCGGAGCGCCATCGACGACGTCCTTGGCTTCCTTCAGGCCCAAGCCGGTCGCAGCGCGAACAACCTTGATGACTTCAACCTTCTTGTCGCCAGCTGCAACCAGCATGACGGTGAATTCGGTTTGCTCTTCAGCTGCTGCAGCGGCAACACCGCCACCAGCGGCCGGAGCAGCCATCGCTGCGGCGGACACGCCGAATTTTTCTTCAACAGCCTTGACCAGTTCGTTCAGTTCCAGCACGGACATGGTGTCGAGGGCCGCCAGGAATGCGTCTTTATCGAATGCCATTTTGATTTCCTAAATTTGAATGTTTTAACGTCGATTCGGCGTGTAATCAGGCAGCAGCAACTTCGCCCTTTTTCTCGGCAACTGCGGCAATGACGCGCGCGAAGCCGGAAATCGGGGCTTGCATGACACCCAACAGTTGCGCCAGCAGCACTTCACGGCTCGGAACAGAAGCCAGCGCTTGCACGCCTGCTTTGTCCAGCACCTTGCCACCGTACGAACCTGCACGAAGAACCAGCTTGTCGTTGGTTTTAGCGAAGTCGTTCAGAACCCGCGCCGGGGCAACTGCATCGGCACTGATCGAATAGATCAGCGGGCCAGTCAGTTGGTCGGCGAGGCCGGCGAAAGCAGTGTCAGCCACTGCACGCCGTGCCAGGGTGTTCTTCAGCACACGCAAGTAAACGCCCTGCTCGCGGGCTTTGGCACGCAGCACTGTGAGGTGTCCCACCTCAATGCCACGGTACTCGGCAACCACGATCGTTTGAGCGTTCGCAACCTGTGCAGACACCTCGGCAACTACGGCCTTCTTGTCATCTAGATTGAGACTCAAGGTCAGCTCCTAACTCTAACGAACACCACGGCGAAATGCCTGGCATCCAACAACGGCGACCTCAAATTCAGGGGCTGCTTCAAAAGCTGAAACAGCGAAAATCCTGTTTTCGGGTAACGCCATCTGCGCTGGGCAGCAGGCCAGAAACCTGTCGATTAAGCCAGACCCTGCGATCCAGCCCCAACGGTCTTTGATAACCCTGCCCGATCACATCCAAAAATGCGACAAGACAGGCCCAAAGTTCAAAAGGGACGAAGCCAAAGCTCCGTCCCTGCAATACTTACTGTGCGCTAACCGAAGAAGGCTCGACGCGAACACCTGCACCCATCGTGGATGACAATGCGATCTTGCGCAGATACACACCCTTAGACGCAGCAGGCTTGGCCTTGACCAATGCGCCGATCAGCGCGCCAAGGTTTTGCTGCAGGGCCTCCACGGAGAACGACGCACGGCCGATCGTAGCGTGAATGATGCCGGCCTTATCGGTACGGTATTGAACCTGACCGGCCTTGGCGTTCTTCACCGCGGTCGTCACGTCCATAGTGACCGTTCCAACCTTCGGGTTCGGCATCAGACCACGCGGGCCAAGGATCTGACCCAGCGCGCCGACAACGCGCATTGCATCGGGTGTTGCGATGCACAGATCGAAATCGATGCTGCCAGACTTGACTTGCTCAGCCAGATCATCAAAACCAACCACATCTGCACCTGCAGCCTTGGCTTCTTCAGCCTTCGGGCCTTGAGCAAACACGGCAACACGAACCGACTTACCCGTACCGGCAGGCAGCACAACAGAGCCGCGCACAACCTGATCCGACTTCTTCGCATCCACACCCAGATTCACCGAGACATCAACCGACTCGTCGAACTTGGCGTTGGCGTTTTGCTTGACCAGATTCAGGGCTTCTTCGGTCACGTAGAGCTTGTTGCGATCAACCGAGGCGCGCAGCGCCTTCACTCGCTTGGACTGGTTTGCCATGTCACACCCCCTCCGTGGTAATGCCCATGCTGCGGGCAGAGCCAGCGATGGTGCGAACAGCCGCATCCAGATCGGCTGCAGTCAGATCTTTCATCTTGGCCTTGGCAATTTCTTCAAGCTGGGCGCGCGTCACCTTACCGACCTTGTCGGTATGGGGCTTGGCAGAACCCTTTTGCACACCAGCAGCCTTCTTGATCAGAACGGTTGCGGGCGGGGTCTTGATGATGAACGTGAAGCTCTTGTCCGCGAACGCGGTAATCACCACCGGCAGGGGCAGGCCCGGCTCGTAAGACTGAGTCTGCGCGTTGAAAGCCTTGCAGAACTCCATGATATTCAGGCCGCGCTGACCAAGAGCGGGGCCAATTGGGGGCGAAGGGTTTGCCTTGCCCGCCGGCACTTGCAGCTTTACGTAGCCAACGATCTTCTTTGCCATGACGGCTCCTTGAAGTGAGTAATAGCGCAACCGGAAACCGGATTGCTCCTCGCGCCGGAGATTGAAACGGGAGGCTCCGACCCCCTCCCTGAGCTATCAGGTCTTTTCAACCTGGCTGAACTCCAGTTCAACCGGCGTCGAACGACCGAAAATTGTTACCGAAACGTGCAAGCGGCTCTTTTCATAATTCACGCTCTCCACGGAACCATTGAAATCCGTGAACGGGCCATCCTTGACTCGAACGTACTCACCAACCTCAAACAACACCTTCGGCTTCGGCTTCTCGACACCCTCTTGCATTTGATGCAAGATTTTTTCAACTTCCTTTTCAGAAATGGGTGTCGGTTTGTTGGCTGTCCCGCCGACAAACCCAGTCACCTTGGAGGTGCTCTTCACCAAGTGCCATGTGTCGTCATCCATCTCCATCTCGACAAGCACATAACCCGGGAAAAACTTGCGCTCCGTCACGCTCTTCTGGCCGCCCTTCATTTCCACAACTTCTTCAACGGGAACAAGGATCTGACCAAACTTATCCTGCATACCGGAACGGGCTACGCGCTCCACAAGAGCGCGCTGAACCGACTTCTCAAATCCGGAATAGGCATGCACCACGAACCAGCGCTTGCTCATTGCTGCCACCCCAGAATCACTGCGATCAACTTGCCTACAGCCAAATCAACCACCCACAGAACAAGTGCCATAACCACCACAAAAGCGAATACGGCCAGAGTGGTCTGCGTAGTTTCCTTGCGGGTCGGCCAAACCACTTTTTTGGCTTCGACAACAGCTTCGCTACCAAACGCAGCAAGGCGACGCCCCGGCTCGGTAAACCAGCCAACCGCAACACAGGCAGCAACCCCTGCGAGGACACACAGGACGCGGAAGATCATCGCCTGCCCGGAGAGCAGGTAATAACCCGCCAGACCAGCGGCGAGCAATAGCACCGCGAGCGCGAACTTCAGTTTATCCGCCATGGAAGACTTGCCTTTGTATTTTATTGGCAGGGGCAGAGGGTCTCGAACCCCCAACCTTCGGTTTTGGAGACCGACGCTCTGCCAATTGAGCTATGCCCCTGCAGCAGAGACCACAAAGCGCCCTGAAGAACCCTTCAGAGCGCCCATCAAAATCCGGCAAAAACCCGCCGGATTTTCTAGTCAGCAATTACTCGATGATTTTAGCCACCACGCCGGCGCCAACGGTACGGCCACCTTCGCGAATTGCGAAGCGCAGACCTTCTTCCATGGCGATCGGAGCGATCAGCTTGACGGTCATCTGGATGTTGTCACCCGGCATGACCATTTCGGTGCCTTCCGGCAGGGAGATGGCGCCCGTCACGTCCGTGGTACGGAAGTAGAACTGGGGACGGTAGTTGTTGAAGAACGGGGTGTGACGACCACCTTCGTCCTTGCTCAGCACATACACTTCACCGGTGAAGTGGGTATGCGGCTTGATGGAGCCCGGCTTGCACAGCACCTGACCGCGCTCAACGTCTTCACGCTTGGTGCCGCGCAGCAGCACGCCGACGTTGTCGCCCGCCTGACCTTGGTCGAGCAGCTTGCGGAACATTTCAACACCGGTACAGATGGTCTTGACCGTATCCTTGATGCCGACGATTTCGATTTCTTCGCCGACCTTGACGATGCCGCGCTCAACGCGACCGGTCACCACCGTGCCACGACCCGAGATCGAGAATACGTCTTCGATCGGCAGCAGGAAGGGCTTGTCGATGGCGCGCTCAGGCGTCGGGATATAGGAGTCCAGTGCCTCAGCCAGGGCCATGATAGCCACTTCGCCCAGCTCGCCCTTGTCGCCTTCCAGCGCCTTCAGTGCGGAACCCTTGACGATTGGCACGTCATCACCCGGGAAGTCGTACTTGGAAAGCAGTTCGCGCACTTCCATTTCGACGAGTTCGAGCAGCTCGGCATCATCCACCATGTCGCATTTGTTCAGGAACACGATGATGTAAGGCACGCCGACCTGACGAGCCAGCAGGATGTGCTCGCGCGTCTGGGGCATGGGGCCGTCAGCAGCCGAACAGACCAGAATGGCGCCGTCCATCTGGGCAGCACCGGTAATCATGTTCTTGACGTAGTCGGCGTGACCCGGGCAATCAACGTGAGCGTAGTGACGATTGGCTGTCTCGTATTCGACGTGTGCTGTATTGATCGTAATACCGCGAGCCTTTTCTTCCGGCGCCGCATCAATCTGGTCATACGCCTTGGCTGCACCGCCAAACTTGGATGCCAGCACCGTGGTGATAGCTGCCGTCAGCGTGGTCTTGCCATGGTCAACGTGACCAATCGTACCCACGTTTACGTGCGGCTTCGTACGTTCAAACTTTTCCTTGGCCATGATTTACCCCAATCAACCCGAGCAAAAACAGTTAAAGAAATAAAAAAAGAATGGTGCCCTTGACGTGGATTGAACACGTGGCCTCTCCCTTACCAAGGGAGTGCTCTACCACTGAGCTACAAGGGCACTGAAAAACATGGAGCGGGTGAAGGGAATCGAACCCTCGTCATAAGCTTGGAAGGCTTCTGCTCTACCATTGAGCTACACCCGCTCAATGACGAACCACCTCACGGCAATCCGCCTCTTCGATCACTCAACCCGCAATACAACCGAACACCAGCACCACACAAACCACTGCAATGCCTTAAAACTGTCTGATGGAGGAGGTTGGATTCGAACCAACGTAGGCGTAAGCCAACAGATTTACAGTCTGCCCCCTTTAGCCACTCGGGCACCCCTCCGTAAGGAACGCAAGACTATAGAGACAGAAAGAACCCAAGTCAAGCACTGTTTCAAATCCATTCGCCAAATACCTTTCACACGGCGACAAGGCCTGTCACTTCTCTTTGCGCAATCCAGTAACATGCCTCTTCATTTTGCCTTGCACCAAGACTATCTCCATGCACCGTCCTCTGACCAAGGCGCTGGCAGCGCAGACGGCCGGCCTCATTCTGGTTTATGCCCTGAGCCGCAACGGCATCCTGCCAAACATGGCCCTTGTATGGCTGGCTTGCCTGCAAGGCGCGCTCGCCGCCATTGTATCAATGCTGTTACTAGCCCCCTGCTGGTGGGGGGCCATTCATCTGGCCTTCATGCCGGCAATCATTCTGGCGAGCCTGCTACAGCAGCCAGTGGCAGTTTATGTCTGCGGTTTTTTTCTACTTCTTCTGACTTACTGGACGAGTTTTCGCACCCAGGTGCCATTATTTCTGTCTAACCACGTCACAGTACATCGCCTGGCGGCCTGGCTGTCGGACAACAAACCGCAGAAGGTTCTAGACGTCGGGAGCGGCACTGGCAGCTTTGCACTTCGACTGGCGAGGCTACGACCCGACTGGTCCGTGACAGGAATTGAATCCGCGCCAGCCCCATATGCCTTGTCCCGCTGGCTTGGACGCCAGACCCCGAATCTTTGTTTGCTGCGTGCAGATTTCTGGGAGCATTCACTATCCGGCTATGACGTTGTTTATGCCTTCCTCTCCCCCGTACCAATGCCTGCGCTCTGGGCCAAGGCTCTTCGCGAAATGCGGCCCGGCAGCCTGTTGATCAGCAACAGCTTCACCATCGAAAACGCAAGGGATGTTGAGATCCTGCGAATTGACGACCGACGCGCCACTCACCTGTTTGTCTATCGGATCCCCGAAATCAAAAGAAAATGAAATAGGCGGCGATAGCAGCACTTCTCCAGCTTTCCTCCGCGCCATGCCTGGCCCATCATGCAATAAACCATCATTCTCCGGGCACGCTTGCTCCGGACCCGGGAGCGCAGGACACCATGGCTGAGATCATTTGCCTGATTGGCACCAAAGGCGGTAGCGGCAAAACAACGCTCTCGCACATGCTGTGCTATGGCCTTGGCTTGCTCGGCCGGAACGCCGCCTGCGTCATGACGGATATCTGCCGCCAGCCGCCCCCCCACGGTGCGCTGCCCTATGTGTTTGCTGACGGGCGTACAGAACAGGCTCGAGCAAAAATCATCTCGGCCTTGCGTGCCCGTAATGACTGGATAGGCGTCATTGACGGCGGAGCCAACCGCATGGAGACGGACTCGGCCCTGTACGCCGAGTCTGATCTGGTGCTACTTCCCTTTCGCGATTCACAAGAAGACCTGCGCGTCGTCTGCAGCGATCTCGCCCGCCTCCCGCGCGCCTACGCCCTGCCATCACAATGGCCAACCAATCCATGGCAATACAAGGCATCGCTGCGTTTGCTCGAATCGATTCCGGAAGAGTTTCGCGGGCGCATACTGGCCCCCGTATTCTCGATCTCGTCATCCAAGCTCCTGTTGCAAACGCAGCCTGCAGGCGAATTCCCTACGCCACTGAACAACACATGCAGAGCGGTTGCACGCTACCTGCTTGGCGTCCTGGAAAACGGAGCATCTGCACTCCCGGCAGCACAAACGGCCATCGGAGCCTCAGTGCGCATTCAGCGCGTACTGGCCACGCGCGAAGCGGAAACCTACAAACAGATGGATCAGGCGCGCAGACCTTGACGCGCAAGCACGACCAGCGCCTGAGCACGATTCGGCACCCCCAGAGCACGCAGGATCGCTGAGCAATGGACTTTGATCGTCCCTTCCGCCAAGCCCAGCAGATCAGCGATTTCACGATTGGTGCGCCCTTCGACCATCAGCTCCATCACCCGGGTCTGGGCTGCCGTCAGTCCGTACTGCTCGGCCAGTGAGTCAATCCCCCGCCGCCGCCCGGTTCGCGGCTGAGCAGGCGCCGCGCTGAGATTGTCAGGCATGACCACGCCGCCCTCCAGCACTGCGCGGATTGCCCCCACAAGCTGCCCGGATGACATCGTCTTTGAAATAAAACCTGCCGCTCCGGCCTTCAGGGCTCGTTTGACGGAGGCTTCGTCTGCCAGCGCGGAGACCACAACGACCGGGATGGTCGGAAAACGGTGTGCCAGTACCGAGACCAGTGAAAACCCGCTCATGTCGGGCAGCATCAGGTCGGTCAGAATCAGGTCGTACTCGTTACCCGCCTCCACCAATGCCATGGCTTCCCCCGCACAGGCGGCCTGAGCGTGATGACAGGGAACATCCAGCTGGTCGAGTGCGCGCACCAGCGCTTCACGCACAAGAGCGTGATCTTCAATGACCAGTACGCGGCAGGATTCCATAAATAGTCTTGTTGCCCAACAAAATCGAAACGAGACCGCATCTTACGCTGCCACGGCCCCGACCGGCAGGACCGCGCCAGACGGACTACCCGAGTGGGCAGGATTTTGAGGGTGGATTTCCGATGCAGCACGCCCCGGATTCAAGCCCCCTCTTGTATGCTCTCATCCTTGCAACATACATCTTCCAACCCCCGCCACGGCTCCTGATGTCCCGCAAGGCGATTGCCTCCTTCCTGTCGTTCACCAGATTGCTTCGGCCGGTGCTTTTGTGCCTGCTGGCAACACCCGCAATGGCGGCGAACATCCTGGTGGTCCTCAGTGACTCAGGTACGGCATATCAGTCCTACGCCCAGGGACTCCGGACGCATATCGAGAAACGAAGCAATTCCACCGAAATCATCGTGCTGGAGAGCAGCAAGCTCAACGGACACCCCCTGCCTGAGGCAAGCCTGATCGTCGCCGTAGGCAGCCATGCGGCCGAAGCACTCACGGCCCGGGAACTCCGCCAGCCACTGCTGCTGACCATGCTGCCTCGAAGCAATCTTGAGCGCCTGCTGGTTCAGCACCCCAAAGCCGGGGGGATTTACATCGACCAACCTCCCTCCCGCTACATCGCGCTTGCCCGCGCTGCGCTGCCAGACGTCGAGCGCGTCGGCTTTCTGGCTGGTCGCGACAGCAAGGATGTGACCAACCGCCTGCTGGTGGCCGCCCGCGATGCGCGCCTGCGCGCGCAGATCGAAACCATCGGCAACGAAGCGGACATCTACCCTGCAATGCAGCGTCTCTTTGCAGAGGGCGGCGCGTTGATCGCCACTCCGGACTCCTCCGTCTTCAATGCCCAGACCATTCCCAGCATCCTGCTCAGCGCCTATCGGCGCAGCGTACCGGTAGTCGGCTTCTCGCCGGCCTATGTCAGTGCAGGTGCTGTCGTCGCGCTTTACTCCACCCCGGAGCAACTGGCTGTGCAATCCGCAGACATCTGCCTGCAGGTACTGGCGGGGGGCGTCATGCCCGGCCCGCAGGCCCCGCGTCATTACACGATCGGCGTCAATGAGCGGGTAGCCCGCTCGCTGGGGCTGACGATGGAGGGAGAGGCCTTGATCAGGGAACGCCTGGAACGTCTGGAGCGCCAACCATGAAACTGAACTGGGACATCCGCACCCGTGTACTGATCGTGGCACTGGTCCCCACCATTGTGCTTGGTCTGCTGCTGACCACCTTGCTGACCTTTTCGCGCCTCAATGATCTGGAGGAAGCCCTGAGCCAGCGTGGCCAGGCCACGGCACGCCAGCTTGCCTCGGCAGCCGAGTACGGGCTTTTTTCGGGAAATCGGGATGTCCTGCAACGCCTCGCTGCGTCAGCGCTGGAGTCGGCGGACATATACGGCGTCGCCATCTATGACCGCGACAGCAACCTGATGGCCGTTGCCGGGCTGCAGGTTCACTCCACCGCCACCGCCGGTCTGCCAAGCAAGGCCGATGTCATGGCGATCAGCAGCCAGATGCTGCGGATTGTCGAGCCGGTACGTCACGCCCCCTCGCTGGACGAGGACCCCTATACCCTGACCGGCGAAACACTCAACCAGTATCAGCCACTGGGGGAAGTGGTTGTCTTGATCTCGCGCGAGACCCTTGATACCCGCAAGCGCAACCAGATCGTCACGGCAATGCTCATGCTGGTTCTGGTGCTCGCCGGCAGTATCGGTCTGGCCGTGCTGATGAGCCGCTCGGTCAGCACGCCGATCCAGCGCATTGCCGCAGCAATGTCAGATATCGGCAGTGGCGATCTGGCCACCCGGGTGCCGATCGAAGGGCGTGGTTCACTGCGCCAGCTGGCCGAGGGCGTCAATGAAATGGCCGCCCACCTGTCGGTCGCCCGCGGCAACATGGAGCAGCGCATCGCCGCAGCCACCCTGCAATTGCGCGAGCGCACCGAGGAGGCCGAACGCGCCAACCTGGCCAAGTCGCGCTTCCTGGCTGCGGCCAGCCACGATTTGCGCCAACCCATGCATGCGCTGGGTCTGTTCATTGCCGATCTGTCCCGCAAGGAGCACACCGAAGATACGCGCATGCTCATCGAGCGTATCGCCGCCTCGGCCGAGGCCATGGAAAACCTGCTCGACAGCCTGCTCGACATCTCCAAGCTCGATGCCGGCGTGGTCAATTCCAATCCGCGCTCCTTTGCCCTCGGCCCGCTGTTTGAACGCATCGGCGCCGACTACGGTCACGCCGCCAAGGAACGCGGTCTGCGCCTGCGCGTGCGTCCGACCAAGCTGTGGATCCACAGTGACCCGATGCTGTTCGAGCGCATCCTCATCAATCTGGTTGGCAATGCCCTGCGCTACACCCTGCGCGGCGCGATCATGCTCACTGCGCGCCGTCGTGGCGACCACGTACTGGTCGAAGTACGCGACAGCGGCATCGGCATCGCACCGGAAAACCAGGCCAGCATCTTTGTCGAATTCGTCCAGCTCGAAAACCCGGCGCGCGACCGCAGCAAGGGCCTCGGCCTCGGTCTGGCCATCGTGCGCCGCCTCGCCGACCTGCTGTATCACCCGATCACCCTGCGCTCGGAGCCCGGGCGCGGTTCGGTCTTTGGTGTCGTGGCGCCCATCGCGCCTGCCGAAGCTTCGCAGGAACCGGTTCTGCTCCATGAACAGAACTTCATCGGCCGTATCGTGGCAATGGTGGACGACGATGCTCTCGCCCAGGAAAGCCTCGCGGGCCTGCTGCGCGCCTGGGGCTGCTTCGTCGTGGCCAGCGACAGCCTGCCCGATCTGCTCGCCGCACTGGAGGAGCTCGAAGTCGAGCCCGAAATCATGGTCAGCGATTTCCGTCTGCCCGGCGAGCATACCGGTCTGGACATCATTGCCGAGATGCGCAACCGCTTCGGCGCTGACCTGCCGGCCCTGCTTCTGTCTGGCGATACCGGGCCGGACACCCTGCGCCTGGCGACAGCTCAGCGCGTACCTTTGCTGCACAAGCCGGTGCGCCCGGCCAAACTGCGCGCTGCACTGGCGCATTTGCTCCAGCACGCCGCCGAACGCAGCGTATGATTGAAGTGCCCGCTTGAAAAGGATGTCTCTCATGTCCAGCAATCAACAGGAAGACGGCTTCGACTTTGTCCGCAAGATGTGGGGCAACATGGGTTTCGGCCTGCCCGGCATGGTGACCCCCACGCTGGATGTCGATGAACTCGAACGCCGCATCAAGGATCTGAAGGCCGTCGAAGGCTGGCTGAAGATCAACCTCGGCACCCTGCAGATGACCATTCAGGGGCTGGAGGTCCAGCGCTCCACGCTGGCCGCCATGCAGGCCATGGGCAAGGCCGGTGCTGAAGGCGACAACCCCTTCGCCAACCCGGCGCTGTGGGCCTGGCCTTTCGGCAACCCCGAGCAACAGGCCACCGCCCCGGCCACCCCGCCGGCAGAGTCCCCCGCTGCCCCCACCGCGGACAGCGCTGACCCCGCCGACGCTCCGCAACCCAAACCCAAGGCAACACCCCGGAAGTCATGAATTCACCCCGCTTTGCCAGTGCATGGGCCTCAGCCGCCGGCTGGGAAGATGCGCTGCACGCCATCATCGCCGAATTGCCGCGCCTGCCTCAGGCCAACCTCGGTTTCCTGTACGTATCCGATCATTTCGCCTTCGCGCTTGAACCCATCCTGACCCGCCTGCGCCAGCACACCGGCGTGCTTGAATGGGTCGGCGCCACCGGTGTCGGCGTGCTAGGCACGCACGGCGCGGCCCTTGATGCACCGGGTATCTCGGTGATGCTGGGCGCCTTCCCGCTCGACAGCTTCCGCGTCTTTTCCGGGCGCAAGCCCCTGCCGCGCGACTTCGCGCCTTACGCGGCGCTGGTGCATGCCGATCCGCTGACCCCGGACATGAGCGAGCTGGTGCAGGACATGGCCCTCAAGGTGCGTGGCGGGCGGCTGGCCGGCGGACTTGCCAGCGCCCGCCAGCAAGCCTTCCAGATCGCCGGCGAGGCGCTCACCGGCGGGCTCTCCGGCGTCGCTTTCAATGACCAGATCCAGACCCTGACCGGAGTCAGTCAGGGTTGTTCGCCGCTGCCCGGCAGCTGGCGCATCACCAAGGCGCAGGACACGCTGATCGAGGCCATCAACGGCCGCCCCGCCGTTGATGTCTTCCGCGAAGCCGCCGGCCCGGCACTCGGCGCCGATCTGCGGCGCGCCGTCAGCAGCCTGCTGGTGGGGCTGACCGATGACGACGAAGACCGCCGCCGCTTCGCCGCCCGCCGCATCGTGGCGCTGGACGTGCGCACCGGCCGCATCGCCATCAACGAATCCGTGGAGAAAGGCCAGAGCATGGTCTTCCTGCAGCGCGACGAAGCGGCGGCCCGCGCCGATCTGGCGCGCATGCTCGGCGAACTCAAGGCCGCCTGCCCGCACCCGCCCAAGGGCGGCATTTACGTCAGTTGCGCCTCGCGCGGCGGGGTGATGTTCGAGCGCGACGACAGCGAGCTGGAGATGATCCGCGAAGTGTTCGGCGACATCCCGCTGGCCGGCTTCTTCGCCGCAGGCGAGATTGCCGGCGACCACCTCTTTGGTCAGACCGGCACCCTCACGCTTTTCGTTTGAGCCTGCCTGCAGAGCGGCCCCTGGCGGGCCTCTGCAAACACCTACTCGCAAGACTCGCTCCCGTCTTAGTTCTTGCGGCATGTCTGCCGAAGAAGGCCGCTGCATGCGGCTCTTCAGGCGATGCTTCACATCGCCGCGTTCTGCCCGCGATTGGCCCAGCCGGTGATGTGCCGCTCCAGACGGGCGAACACCTCGTACATCATCACCCCCATCACTCCGATCACGAACAGCCCGGCGAACACCAGCGGCATGTTCATCGAGGAGCTGGCGCTCATCATCAGGTAGCCGATGCCGACGTTGGAAGCCACCGTCTCGGACATCACCGAGCCGACGAAAGCCAGGGTGATCGCCACCTTCAGCGAGGCAAAGAAGAAGGGCATGGAGCGCGGCAGACCGACCTTGATCAGGATGTCCAGCTTCGAGGCGCCGAGCGAGCGCAGCACATCTTCCAGCTCCGGCTCCAGCGTGGACAGGCCCGCCGCCACGTTCACCACCACCGGGAAGAACGAAATCAGGAAGGCGGTGAGGATCGCCGGCACCGTGCCGATGCCGAACCACACCACCAGCACCGGCACGAAGGCCACCTTGGGAATGCTGTTGAAGCCGACCAGCATCGGGTAGAGCGCCTTGTAGATGATCGGCGAAGAGCCGACCAGCATGCCCAGCAGCGCGCCTACCGCCACCGCCACGGCAAAACCGATCAGGGTGGTCATCAGGGTATGCGTGGCGTGCTCCATGATCGGGCCGGCCAGTTCGAGGCCGACCTTGAAAATCAGCGTCGGCGCGGGCATCAGGAAGGGCTGGATCGAGAAGCCCTGACAGATGGCCTCCCAGCACACCAGCACCAGCAGGGTCAACAGCCAGGGAGCCAGACGATCCCGAACCTTGGGGGACAGTTTCATTTCAATTCTCCCGCACACGGCCGATGGCTTCGCGCAACACATGCACGTGGGCCGCAAAGGCGTCGGTGTAAGTCACTTCCAGATCCCGCGGGCGTGGCAGATCAATCTCGCGTTTGACGAGGATGCGCCCCGGGCGCTTGCTCATCACGTACACCGTGTCGGCGAGGAACACCGCCTCGCGCAGATCGTGAGTCACCAGGATCACGGTGAAGGGCTGTTGCTGCCACAGGTCGCGCAACATGCACCACAGCTCTTCGCGGGTGAAGGCATCGAGCGCGCCGAAAGGCTCGTCCAGCATCAAGAGACGCGGCTTGTGAATCAGCGCCCGACAGATCGAAGCACGCTGCTGCATGCCGCCGGAGAGTTCCCACGGAAACTTGTCCTCGCAGCCGGCGAGGCCTACGCGGGCCAGCTGCGCACGGGCCATCTCCTCATACTCGGCGCGCTTGCTGCGCAAGCTGCTGCGCCAGGGCTCGACGATTTCCATCGGCAGCATCACGTTTTCCAGCGTGGTACGCCAGGGCAGGAGGTTGGCGGCCTGGAAGGCCATGCCGACAATCGACAGCGGCCCCCCGACCTGGCGGCCATTCACGTAAACATAACCATCGGACGGCGGCTTGAGGCCCGAGATCAGCTTCATCAGGGTGGACTTGCCGCAGCCCGACGGCCCGACCACCGAGATGAACTCCCCTTCCTCGATCTGCAGACTCACGTCCTCGATCGCCATCGGGCCACCTTCGCTGTAGCGCAGGCTGACCTTCTCGAATTCCACGAAACTCATGATCGGGCTCTCTGTTGTGGGGGCGGGCCGCGTTGCTGCGCAGCCCGCCCGGATCGTGACTGTTATTTCACCAGGCGATCAGCTTTGGCCGGCAGGAAGGCCGCGTTGAACAGCTCCTTGCCGCTCGGCACCGTCTTCAGGTTGTAAGCGGCGGCGGTTTCGGCGATGGAGCGCTGCATGCGCTCATCCGTCACGCTGCCCAAACCATTGGCCTTGGCTTCCGGCGTCACCACGACCTCCTTGAGGGCCATCTTCAGGCGACGGGTTTCCAGCGTCAGATCGACCAGCGCATCCTGCTTCTTGACGTAGGTCGCGGCTTCATCCGGATTGGCAATGGTTTCCTTGAGCGCCTTGTTGAAGGCGCGCAGGAAACCCTCGACAGCCTTGGGCTTCTCGGCGATCAGCTTCGGCGAAGCGATGATGGCGTTGCCATACAGCTCGACGCCGAAATCATTGAAGAGCATCACCGTCAGATCGGATTCCTTGACCCCGCGCGCTTCCATGTTGAGCACGCTGGTAAAGGAGAAGCCGGTGATGCCATCCACCTCACCCTTGGCCAGCAAAGTCTCGCGGATCGCCGGATCGACGGTCTGCCATTTCACGCCGGCCGGATCGAACTTGTTGGATTTGGCAAAGGCCGGGAAGGCCTTGCGACCCGCATCGAAGACCGGCGCAGCCAAGGTCTTGCCAAGCACATCGGCAGGTTTGGTGACGCCGCTCTTCTTGAGCAGCACGACTGCCGCCGGCGTGTAGTTGTAGACCATGTATACCGCCTGGATCTTCGAGCCGGGGTTGTTGGCGTCGTATTCCACCAGCGCATTGAAATCGGCGAAGGCCATTTCATAGGCACCGGTAGCCACCCGCGTCACCGCGCCGGCCGAGCCCGCGCCGGTATCGATGGTGACATCCAGACCTTCAGCGGCGAAGTAGCCTTTGGCCTTGGCCAGCAGGAAGGGGGCGGCCGGGCCTTCAAAGCGCCAGTCGAGCGTGAACTTGAGCTTGGTGAGTTCCTGGGCAAAGCTCGAACCGGCCGCACAGGCAAGGGTCAGGGCCAACGCTGCGTGGCGGGCCAGGCGAGAGAAATTCTTGGTCATGGGGCACTCCGTCGGATTGAGGTGACTACACGGAGAGTCCAGCAATCGCTGTGCCACGCAATTCACGGCGGAATCCCGCGGTCTGCTGTCCGCGACCGCCCTGCTTTGGTGCATTCCGGCACGGGATGGTTGGAGAAGCCCGTCAGACAGGGCTTGCGAAGCGCCGCCTTGGTGCCCTCTGCGGCCCCCGACAGGCAATCGGACATGATCACTATATGTGCCGGCTTATGAGCTGACGCGCCCTGCCAGCAAGGGTTTGTCGCGCTTCCACCGCGCTGCCCGGCCGGCGTGGCACGCTCGTTGCGTAGGCAGCTCATGCTCCTTCGGGGCGTCTGGAGAAAATCATGGCCAATGTCTGCAATTGGGATTCCATCGACGTGCACCTGCTGCGCGTCCTGCACATGCTGCTCACCGAGTGCAGCGTATCGCGCGCCGCACGTCGTCTGAACCAATCCCAACCCGCCATCAGCACGGCGCTGCGCCGCCTGCGCGAGCTGACCGGCGACCCGCTGCTGGTGCGCAGCAAGAACGGCATGACCCCGACCGAACGCGGGGTCGCTCTGCTTGAGCCGGTCAAACAGGCTCTCGCCAACATCGAGAACATCGTGATCGGTCAGCCGCGCTTCGAGCCGGCCAGCTCGCGTCGCGTCTTCAACGTGGCCACGCCCGACTATCTGGCGCCGGCCCTGCTCGGACGCATCCTGGCGCGCTTTCACAGCCTCGCCCCGCACGCCCAGATCATCTTTCACTCCTTCAGCCCGGAACAGGATTTCGCCGGCCTGCTCGCCGACGGCACGCTGGACGTGGTAATCGGCAACTGGCCGCACCCGCCGGAGCAGTTGCGCCTGTCGCCGCTGTTCGACGACGAAGTGGTGTGCATGATGCGCGAAGATCATCCACTGGCTGGCCGGCCGCTGACCATGAAGAATTATCTGGATGCCGAGCATCTGGCCCCCACGCCCTACGCCGTGGGCCAGCGTGGCGTGGTGGATCTGCATCTGGCACGCGAACGCCTCAAGCGCGACGTGGTGGCCTGGGTGCCTTATTTCAGCCTCGCCCCCTACATGCTGATGGAATCGAACATGCTGTTCACCTGTCCGCGCGCGTTCGCCGAGCATTTCGCGCGCCTGCTGCCGGTGGCCCTGGCGCGCTCGCCGATCGAGTATCCACCAATGTCCTTTTATCTTTTGTGGCACGACCGCGCCCACTACGCCGAAGACTGCCGCTGGTTCCGCGAACAGATCGTGGCGGTGGCACGCGCCAGCGGCGCCCAGAATGCCCGGCCGATGCCCAGTACGCCCACCGACTTCAGGATGCCGGCCTTTGTCAGCTGACGGATCAGCCCGGAAAGCGCTCGCGCAGGCGCAGCGAAGCAATCCGCGCAATCTGGCGCAGGGCCTCGGCGAACTCCTGCGCGGGCGTGTTACTCAGGCGTGCGGCGAAGCATTCGATGATTGCAGCCCGGTCAAAACCCCGCACGGCAAGAATGAAGGGAAAGCCGAAGCGCGCGACATAGGCCGCATTCAGTTCCTGCAGGCGCGCGAACTCGGCCGGGCTGCAGGCATCCAGCCGCGCACCGGCCTGCTCGCGGCTCGACTCGGCGGTCAGCTCGCCGGCCACCGCCGCCTTGCCTGCCAGCTCGGGGTGCGCGCGGATCAGCCTCAGCTGCTCGTCGGCCGAAGCCGCCAGCATGCTGTTGATCAAGGCGATCTCCAGCGCCGGCAGATCCGCAAACGGCCGCTGCACCCAGGCACGCTCGGCCACCCAGGGCGAATGCTCGAATACGCCCTCCAGCATGGCCACGAAGGTCACGCGATCAAGGTTCGACAAGGTCTGGACGGGCACGAGCGACATGGGGCAAGGGATGCGGGCTTGGGTCAGTCCAGATTAAGCGCCGGGCTTTCCACCCGGCAAGGCGCGCTGGCTTATAAGCAGCCTGCGTGCAGCGATATAAGCCTGCAGTGGCGGGCGGGCGCGACCCAGATGCGTTCTGACGCATAGTCTGTATGCCGCTCTTGCATCCGCGTCCTCCCTACAATCGAGACGAAGCTTTCAGGAGACAAGCATGGGCCGACTCAGCACACACGTCCTCGACACCGCCCACGGCTGCCCCGCCGCCGGCATGGCCTTCGCATTGCACCGTGCCGGTGAAGCGCGGCCGCTGTTTGCCGGCATGACCAATGCCGACGGGCGCTGTGACGCACCGCTGCTGAGTGCCGAAGAGATGGCCGCCGGCGCGTATGAGCTGGTGTTCGCGGTGGCGGACTATTTCCGCGCGCGCGGCGTCACCCTGCCCGAGCCACCGTTTCTGGACAAGGTCACGCTGGCCTTTGGCATTGCCGACCCGGCTGGGCATTACCACGTACCGCTGCTGGTTTCGCCCTGGAGTTACAGCACTTACCGGGGGAGTTGAGTTTTTTGAACATAGCCTGTCTGAAGAGCCGCATCTGAGAAGGCTCTTCAGGCACACATATTGAAGACGCTCGCGCAGCGCAGATCTTCAGGCACTGGGCCTGAAGATCAAGGCCAGAAGCGGCTCTTCAGACAGATAAGTAATAAACCCGCAAAGGGAGCGGGAAGCGTAGCGAGCGGTTCAAGGCTGAGAGGAGACGCGCAGACGTACTCAAGCACGTCGAGCATCGCAGGCGCAGGATTGAATCGCGCAGTCGCTTCACGCCCCTTTGCAAACGTGCACGACGAAATCGGGTTGAGCCGGGTCGTGCGGAGGCCGCGTCAAAAGGCGTCCGGATTCACTGGAGCATCACCATGGAGCTTTCATACCTGATCGACGCGAGCAGCCTGCTGCTGCGCTGGTTGCACCTGATCGTAGGCATTGCCTGGATCGGTTCGTCCTTCTACTTCGTCTGGCTGGATAACAGCCTGAAAGAACCAACCGACCCGAAACTCAAGGAAGACGGCGTCGGCGGCGAGCTGTGGGCCATGCACGGCGGTGGCTTCTACAACCCGCAGAAGTACGCCGTGGCGCCGAAGCAGCTGCCGGACGATCTGCACTTCTTCTTCTGGCCCAGCTACACCACCTGGATCACCGGCTTCCTGCTGATCTCGATGCTGTACTACTTCCAGGCTGCCACCTACATGATCGACCCGACGATTTCGTCGGTCACGCCGGCGCAATCGGTCGGCATCGGTCTGGCCACGCTGGCGCTGGGCTGGGTCGTCTATGACCAGCTTGCGCGCCTGCTGATCGAGCGCAGCCAGCTGCTCTTCGCCGTGATCTACGTCGCCTTCGTGGCCGCCGTCACCTACGCGCTGTGTCACCTGATTGCCGGACGCGCGGCCTACATCCACGTCGGTGCGATGATCGCCACGACGATGAGCGCCAACGTGTTCTTCTGGATCATCCCGGCGCAGCGCAAGCAGGTCGCCGCCATGCAGCGCGGCGAGGCCGTCAATCCGCTGTGGGGCAAGCGGGCCAAGCAGCGCAGCTACCACAACAACTACCTGACCCTGCCGGTGCTGTTCGCAATGATCAGCAACCACTACGCCAGCACCTACAATCACCCGCAAGCCTGGCTGGTTCTGCTGCTGATCATGCTCGGTTCAGTGCTGATCCGCCACTTCTTCAACCTGCGCCACAAGAAGATCGTGCGCTGGGAGTACCCGATTGCCGGTCTGGCGATCATTTTCGCCACGCTGGTGTGGATTGCTCCCAAGCCCCTGCCCGCGCCGGCATCCAACGCCGCACCAACACCCACGCTGGCGGAGATCACCGCCATCGCGCAGGCGCGCTGCGCAGGCTGTCACGCCGAAAAACCCACGATCATGCCGGTGGCGCAGATGGGCGTGATGCTGGATACCCCTGAACGCGTCAAGCAGTTCGCCCAGCGCATTCATGAGCGCAGCGTGCAGCTCAAGAACATGCCGCTGGCCAACATGACCCAGATGACGGACGAGGAACGCGCCAGGATCGGCGCCTGGTATGCGGCGGGAGCGAAATAGGCAAATGAGAAGGGAGCTGAGAACATGACCGCGAACTACCCGCGCGACCTGATCGGCTACGGCCGCAACCCGCCCCACGCCGACTGGCCGGGGCGAGCGAAGATTGCCGTGCAGTTCGTCCTCAACTACGAGGAAGGCGGCGAGAACTCGGTGCTGCATGGTGATGCCGGCAGCGAACAGTTCCTCTCCGAGATGTTCGCGCCGCCGGCCTTCCCGGCTCGCCACATGAGCATGGAATCGATCTACGAATACGGCTCACGCGCCGGCGTGTGGCGCATCCTGCGCGAGTTCGAAAAGCGCGGCCTGCCGCTCACCGTGTTCGGCGTGGCCATGGCGCTCGAACGCCACCCCGAGCTCACCGCCGCCTTCCGTGATCTCGGCCACGAAATCGCCTGCCATGGCTGGCGCTGGATCAGCTACCAGAACATCGACGAAGCCACCGAACGCGAGCACATGCAGATCGGCATGGCGATCATCGAGCGCCTCACCGGCGAGCGCGCGCTGGGCTGGTACACCGGCCGCGATTCGCCCGACACCCGCCGGCTGGTCGCCGACCATGGCGGCTTTCTGTATGACAGCGACTACTACGGTGACGACCTGCCGTTCTGGCTGCCGGTACAGAAAACGAATGGCGACACGGTGCCGCAGCTGATCGTGCCCTACACCCTGGACGTGAATGACATGCGCTTCGCCCTGCCCCAGGGCTACTCACAGGCCGAAGACTTCTTCACCTATCTGCGTGACACGTTTGACGTGCTCTACGCCGAAGGCGAAGACCGCCCCAGAATGATGAGCGTCGGCATGCACTGTCGCCTGCTCGGCCGCCCGGGCCGGATGAAAGCCTTGATCAACTTTCTCGACCACATCGAAAAACACGATCGCGTGTGGGTCACGCGGCGCGTGGATATCGCCCGCCACTGGCGCGAGAAATTTCCGGCGCCGCGCTGAGGCGCGGTAATTTCGTAGGAATCCGGGGCTTGAGGGCGCAAGGTGGCGATTCCCGGATTCCGTCGGGCGCAGCCCGGTTTATCCTGAGCGTGTCGAAGGACTGCATCCGGGCTACATGGCGATCAAGCCCGCCCTTCCTCCACGATCACCGCCAGCCGGCGGATCGCCGCCTCCACCTCGGGAGTGAAGGGGATGCCGCAGTTGATGCGCAGGTAGTTGTCGTAGCGATCAGAGTTGCTGAAGATCCAGCCCGGAGCAAAGCGGATACCTTCGCGCAAGGCAGTATCAAAGACCGCACGCGGATCTCGCAGCACCGGCAGTTGCACCCACAGCAGCATGCCGCCCTGAGGCATGGAAAGCCGGGTTTCTTCCGGAAAATGCGTGGCGATCGCCTCGGCCACCGCAGTACGCCGCGCCCGCAGCACACGGCGCAGCCTGTTCAGATGGCGGTCGAAGGCCGGGCTGGCCATGAACTCGCTGGCGGTCAGTTGCAGGAAAGTATCGTTGGGGCGGCTCTGCGCGTACTTGAGCATCTTCACGCGTGCATGCCAGCGTCCGCCACTGATCCAGCCCAGGCGCATGCCCGGGGCCAGCGTCTTGTGCAGCGAGGCACAGTGGATCACGCCCCCCTCCTCATCCCAGGATTTGAGCGCCCGCAGGGTCTGATCCTCGTCGCCCAGCGCAGCATAAGTATCGTCCTCGATCAGGGCCACGCCATACTGCGCGCACAGCGCCGCCATGGCGGCCTTCTTCGCATCCGGCATCACGCTGCCGAGCGGATTCTGAAAGTTCGGAATCACCACCACGGCCTTGATCGACTGGGTCTGCAGCGCCAGTTCGAGGGCCTCGACCGACATCCCGGTCTGCGGACTGGTGGGGATCTCGATGCTGCGCAAGCCGAGACTCTGGATGATCTGCAGCAGGCCGAAGTAGCACGGCGACTCGACCGCCACCGTGTCGCCAGATTGCGTGACCGCACGCAGCGCGAGGTTCATCGCCTCGGTACAGCCGTGGGTGACCACGATGTCGTCGGCCGTGAGACGCATGCCGCTCTCCAGCGCGCGCCGCGCCAGCACCGTGCGGAAACCCTGCTCTCCATGCCAGGGCGTGGGGTTGACCAGCACGTCAGGATGCAGGCGTAGCGCCCGCGTCGCGGCATTCTTCAGCGCCGCCGCAGGGTAGGCATCCGGCGAGCCGAAGGCCTGGGCCAGATTCAGGCGCAGGGAGTGCTGCTCACAGCGGGCGAGAAAGTCCGACACGCGTTCGTGAATGCCGAGAAATTGCGCGGCATCGATGCGGGCCGGCAAAGCGGGCTCGCTGCTGGGCTGCAGGGCCAGACGACGCGGCCGGCAGACGTAATAGCCGGAGCGCGCCCGCGCCTCCAGCCAGCCTTTCTCTTCAAGGTGACGGCAGGCCTGCAGCACCGTGCTCAGGCTGACCTGATGCAGTTTGGTCAGCGAACGCACCGAGGGCATGCGGTCCCCCGGTGACAGCGCACCCGATTCGATGGCGCCGAGATAGTGGCCGGCAAGCTGGAGGTAGAGCAAGGAGGGGTTGTTGGCATCCATGAGCAATGCTGCTCCTTTCCGGCGCAAACAGAACAGATACAGAAAGCGCGTTCTGTAACCATAACAGATCATTCTCGACACTTCTGATCTGCTTCACAAAACAGCCCCCTGTGCCTGCCGTCCCGGTTCCCGGACGCCTAGGATTCAGTCAAGGAACAAACAGGAGCAGATCATGCGCAGCACCACTCGAAAAACAGCCCCCATCGCCCGCGAAATTCAGCTGGACCGCGGCATGAGTCAATCGATCCATGCCTGCCGGCAGACCCGCATCATATGCATTGAGGGCCGCATGGAAATCAGCCAGACCATCATGTGGGTGGGTACCCTGCCCTTGCGTATCACCCGTCATCTGTGCGCTGGCGACACCTGCCTGGTGGAAGAAAGCGGCTGGCTTCTCCTGCGCGCCGAAAACCCCGGTTCCCGACTCCAGCTGGAAGCCCCGCAACGCACCGCCTTGTCAGCTTTCCTGGCCCCCTTGCGCAGCTGGCTCGGCAGCCACCTGCACCTGCCCGGCGGCACGGCACAGGCGCACTGACCCTCGTCAGCTCACTCCAGAGCCCTGTCTGGAGAGCCGCGCCCCGCCTGCCTCTGCAGCAAGGCTGCCTGAAGAGCTTCACCACACCTGCCTCTACAGCAAGCCTGCCGGAAGAGGCACACCCCATGCGGGTCTTCAGGCCTACCCGTTTTTCAATGCAAACAGCCCGGCGCACCCAAGGTGCACCGGGCTGTTTTCGCCTTCTGCCGGATCAGAGCTTGGCCGGCATGCCGGTCAGGTAGCCGATGGCGGCGCCAAAACGATCCTTGTAGTTGGCGCGCACCAGCGGGTCCAGCGTGGTCTTCACCGTGCCGTGGATCGAGCCCCAGTCGCCCGGATGCTGGAAGTTGCTCATGATGTAGGTCCAGCCATTGATGCTGTCCACCGCGTGCAGCCCGGTCGCCTCACCACCGGACGGCATCGACATGATGCGCGACAGCGCCTTGGTATCAATGTTGTAGGCCCACAGGAAGTTGTTGACGTGCTGGCCGCTGTCTTCGCCGATGAACAGGGTGCGCAACTTCTCGGAGAACTTGAGGTTGTCCGGATTGGCGATCTTGTCCGGATTGGCCGTATTGCCCAGCGCGTCGGCGGCAATGTCTTCCCCCACCATCAGGCAGCGGGTCTGCGCCGGCACCCATTCGCTGTTGATCGCGGTCCCCGCCGTATCCTGCTGTCCGCCCGCAAGCGTGTGCGCCATGATGCCGCCGGCGACGATGGCCTTGTCCAGAGCGATCCCCGTGGCGGCGTTGTTGGCGGCATTGCCCTTGATCATCGACGACTGGATGTTCTGCAGCGCGGAGTAGGCAATCTTGTCCTTGATGTTGACCGTGGTGCCTTCCATCTTGGTGAAGGACATGGTCGCGCCCATCAGGTTGGCATAGCGGTGGGTTTCAAGGAACGCGGCGGCTTTCTCCATGCCCGGCTTGAGCTTGACCCACTGGGCGCCGCCGTCCAGATACATCTTGGTATAGCTGGCGTCGACCGGATCAACCTTGACCGAGGTGAGGATGTCGGCCGGCTTGAGTGTATTGGCCAGCGCTTCGATCTCGGCGCTGGTGGCATGGCCCAGATTGATCCAGGTGAGCGCGGCGCCAGCAGCCGTCGGATCGACCGAGAAACCGGCGCCGACCTTGGCCACGTACAGGGTGCCTGCGGACAGATCCTTGGCAGTGTCGGCAACAAACATGAAGAAACCGCCGTTGGTGTAGTCGTCGCCCATCAACACGGTGCGGTTGTCCGGCATCACCTGGATCAGCTCGTGCGAGATGCGCCCCAGGCAGTAGTGCTTCTTGATGCTGCCCGTACCGTCCGGATTCACCGTTACTTCCGGCAGGTGGCCATAGTGATACGGATTGGCGGCCGTCGCGTCACCGAACAGATTTTTGCTATAGGCCTGGAACATGGTGTTGCTGGCGATGAACTGGGCGTCCGGCTCGTATTCCTCGCTCGACAGATGCGTATTCCACGGCGACAGGCTGGCGCCGCAGGTGATCCACAAGCCGTGTGCGCCAGAGGTGTCGACGTTGTGATATTTCACCAGCGTCAGGGCGCCGGTGGCCGGGTCCTGATCGAGGGTCAGCACCGCGATCGGCGAAGGCAGCGTACCGTAGGCCGAGACCAGCGCCTGATCACGCGTGGTGTATTCAAACTGCACCACCGCGAACACGGTATTGCCCTTGACGCCGGCCACCGTCGGGTTAGCCAGGGTCAGCAACGAGGAACCGTCCGGGCTGTCAGAGAAGAACTGACGCTCCTTGCCAGCCACCGATTTGTCGATGATCGGCTGGTTGTTGATGTCGTAATAAGCGCCGGCCAGGGTCGTACCGCCTTTGCCATCCGGCACCAGATCGCCTGTTACGAAGAAGGGCTGATACTTCAGCGCGAAACTCTGCTTGCTGCCGTTGCTGTAAGTCACTTCCATGCTGGATTTGACCAGGGTCGTGGCCATCTCGGCGGCGACGGCCAGACTCGGGGCAGCCATGCCGGTGAAGGCGACAGCGGTCACGCTGGGTGCTTCTGCCGCCGGGCCGGCCGCAGGGCTACCGCCACTGCTGCTGCCCCCGCCACCACAGGCACTCAGCAGACCGGCAGCACCACCTGCCAGAGGCAGCAGCGGCAAACCAGCAAGGAATTTCAGGCTATGGCGACGGGACAGATCAAAATTCTGGGTCATGGAAATGGCTCTCTGTTTGTGGGTTTTTTGAATGCATGAGGCACGCGCGTGCGTGACCTGGCCCGTCATCCTGACCTGCGAACATGACAGCACTGTGATGGCCGACTGCCGCAAAGCCTAACTGTCGATCCTGTGAGCCTGAATCGGTGCGCCAGGCGCAGGCATGGTGCAGCGCGCATGCCGCCGGGCGCGTCCGGCCCTTCCAAAGCCGATCGCAAGCAGCCCGAAGAAGCCCGCCAGTACTCGCTCTACAGCCATCCTTGAGCAGCAGGTCTGCGGTTGGCACAGCTCATGCATTAACTGGTCAGACCAGTTCGACCAGAGCCCCAGCCGTGACCCGACTCTCCAGTTTTGCTGCGCAGACCCTGCAGCGCCAGATCCACGAAGGCCATTACCCTGACGGCAGCGCCCTGCCCGGCCAGCGGGATCTCGCCGCCAGCCTGGGCATCAGCCGCACAGCCCTGCGCGAAGCCGTGTCGACGCTGGAAGCGCTGGGCATGCTGCGCTCACAGCCGGGCAAGGGCGTCTTCGTCACGACGGGCAAGGGCCGCACAGCGAACGATGTGCCACCGGGCCCGCTGGCCATGTCACCGCAGGATGTTTTCCAGTTTCGCGCCATCGTCGAACCTGCCGCCGCTGCATTGGCCGCCTGCCACGCCGACGCGGCGGGGCGCGAAGCCCTGCAGGCGATCCAGACCCGCATGGATGCCGCGCTGCACGCGCTGGATCTGGTCGGCGCCTCGGAGGCCGATCTGGACTTTCATCTGGCGATTGCCGACTACGCGGCCAACCCGCTGCTCAGTTCAGCCATCCGCTCGCTCGAAGAACCGATTGCCTACAGCCTGCGCCTGCCCTTCGCCGACCCCGGCGGGGTGTGGGCTCCCGCCGACGAACATCACGCCGTGCTCGCCGCGATCTGCGCGGGTGACGCAGCCGCCGCCCATGCCGCCATGCGCCAGCACCTGATCCACGCCGCCGCGCGCATCGGCATTGCCTTCACCAACCTTTCCTTTATTGACCTGTCTTTCGCCACGCCCTGACCGGGCACCCGCCACAAGGAGCATCCCCATGAACCGCCGCACCGTCCTCCGCTTCCTCTCCACCTCGGCCCTCGCCCTTGGCCTGCTGGCCAACCTGCCCGCACTGGCTGACGGCCTCGACAGCATCAAGAAGGCCGGCACGCTGCGGGTCGCCGTGCCGCAGGATTTCCCGCCTTTCGGCACCATCGGCGCCGACATGAAACCGGTCGGCTACGACATCGACGCAGCCGCACTGATCGCCAGGGAAATGGGCGTCAAGCTGGAGCTGATCCCGGTTTCTTCCACCAACCGCATCCCCTACCTGACCACCGGCAAGGCCGATCTGGTGATCTCCAGCCTGGGCAAGAATCCGGACCGCGAAAAGGTCATCGACTTCACCAACGCGTACGCGCCCTTCTTCAATGGCGTATTCGGCCCGGCCGATGTCAAGGTGAGCAGTGCGGCAGATCTGGCAGGCAAGACCATCGCCGTGACCCGTGGCTCGGTCGAAGATCTGGAACTCAGCAAGATCGCGCCGACCACGGCTACCATCAAGCGCTTCGAGGACAACAACACCACCCTCTCGGCCTATCTCTCCGGCCAGACCCAGCTGGCCGCGACCGGCAACGTGGTGGCCGCCGCGCTGAACGAACGCACCAAGCTGCGCCCGCTGACGCCGAAATTCCTGATCAAGAACTCGCCCTGTTTCGTCGGTGTAAACAAGGGAGAAACAGCCCTGATTGCACGCATCAACGAGATCCTGGCCAAGGCCAAGAAGGACGGCTCGCTGAACCAGATCGCCGTGAAGTGGCTGCATAACCCGCTGCCAGCAGACCTGTAAACACCCTGCGTCGTTCCCGCCGCCGCGGGAACGACGGTCTTCTGTTTTGCTGATGGAGAGTCGCCAGGATGGCCTACTCATTTGACTTCACTGCCGTTGCTCAATACCACACCCAGCTCGCCGTCGGCGTGGGCTACACGCTCATGCTCACCGCACTGGGCGCAGTGCTGGGCGTGACCCTCGGCACACTCGGCGCAGTCGTGCGAGCCTGGCGCATCCGCCCCTTCGCCCAGCTGTTCGGGCTGTACGTGGAGCTGATCCGCAATACGCCCTTCATCGTCCAGCTGTTCTTCATCTTCTTCGGTCTGCCAGCACTGGGCCTGCGCCTTGGCGAATGGCAGGCCGCCATCATTGCGGTGGTGATCAACCTCGGCGCGTATTCCACCGAGATCATCCGCGCCGGCATCCAGGCCATCCCGCGCGGTCAGATCGAGGCGGCGGGATCGCTGGCCATGACGCGCACCCAGATATTCCGCCACGTCGTGCTCCAGCCGGCCTTGCAGAAAGTGTGGCCGGCGCTGTCCAGCCAGATCGTGATCGTCATGCTCGGCACCTCGGTGTGCTCGCAGATTGCCGCCGAGGAGCTGACCTTCGCCGCCAACTTCATCCAGTCGCGCAACTTCCGCGCGTTCGAAACCTACATCGTCGTGGCCCTGATCTATCTGGCCCTGTCCGTCGGCGTGCGCGCCCTGCTCAACCAGATCGGCCAGCGCTTCGTCGTAAAGAGGAGGCCCGCGTGATGAACGAATTTTCGACTTGGGACATCCTGCGCAACCTCGGTTTCGGTGCGCTATGGACCATCGGTCTATCCCTCACCGCCTTTGTGCTCGGCGGCAGCGCCGGCCTCCTGCTGCTCACCGCGCGCATGTCAAAAAAGGTCTGGCTGCAGCGCGCAGCCCGTGCCTACATCGAGTTCTTCCAGGGCACGCCGCTGCTGATGCAGCTCTTCATGGTGTTCTTCGGCATCGCCCTGCTGGGCGTGGATGTGCCGCCCTGGCTGGCTGCCGCACTGGGTCTGACGCTGTTCTCCAGTGCTTATCTCGCCGAGATCTGGCGCGGCTGTGTCGAGGCGATTCCGAAAGGCCAGTGGGAAGCCTCGGCCAGCCTGGCCATGACCTGGCTCGAACAGATGCGCCACGTGATCCTGCCACAGGCCCTGCGCATCGCGGTGGCACCCACCGTGGGCTTCTCCGTGCAGATCGTCAAGGGCACCGCAGTCACCTCGATCATCGGCTTTGCCGAGCTGACCAAGACCGGCTCCATGCTCGCCAACGCCACCTTCCAGCCCTTCATGGTCTTCGGCTTCGTTGCCCTGGGCTATTTCATCCTGTGTTATCCGCTGTCGCATTTCGCGGCGCACCTGGAAAGGAAATTTCATGCTCCTGCGCATTGATGGTCTGCATAAACACTTCGGCGCCAACCACGTGCTCAAAGGCATCGACCTGCGCATCGACGAAGGTCAGGTGGTGGCCATCATCGGCCGCAGCGGCTCGGGCAAGAGCACCCTGCTGCGCTCGATCAACGGGCTGGAAACTTTTGATGATGGCCTCATCGAAGTCGACGGCGAGCGCCTCTACGCAGGCCAGACCGACCTGCGCGCACTTCGCCAGAAAGTCGGCATGGTCTTCCAGCAGTTCAACCTGTTTCCACATTTGAGCGCCGGGCAGAACGTGATGCTCGCCCCACAGGTCGTCAAGAAAACGCCGGTGGCAGAGTGCGAAACAATTGCCCGCGCCATGCTCGCCAAGGTGGGCCTGGCAGAGAAGTTCGACGCCTATCCGGACCAGCTCTCCGGCGGCCAGCAGCAGCGCGTGGCAATCGCCCGTGCGCTGGCCATGCAGCCGAAAGTGCTGCTGTGCGACGAGATCACCTCGGCGCTGGACCCGGAACTGGTCAACGAAGTACTCGCTGTGGTGAAGCAACTCGCCAGCGAAGGCATGACCCTGATCATGGTCACCCACGAGATGCGCTTCGCCCGCGAGGTAGGCGATAAACTGGTCTTCATGTACCAGGGCCGCGTGCATGAGAGCGGGCATCCAAAAGATCTGTTTGCCAGTCCTCAGACCCCGGAACTGCAAAACTTCATTGGCGCCATCAACTGACGCACTGCTTCAAAGGAATCCCGACATGGCTCTTGTCACCCTCGACCTGGATGCTCCGGCCTTCGCCCGCCGCAGCACCAATCTGGCCGACCCTCGTCTGGGCGCGGCAACCGTGGCCTGCAGCGACGACTTCTTCGCCGACATGCAGCGCATGCTCGACCCGGCCGAACCGGTATTCATCCCCGGCAAGTACGACACGCACGGCAAGTGGATGGATGGCTGGGAATCGCGCCGCAAGCGCGGACCCGGCAACGACTGGTGCATCGTCAAACTGGCCCGCGCCGGGCAGATTTACGGCGTGGAGATCGACACCCGCCATTTCACCGGCAACTACCCGCCCGGGGCCTCACTGGAAGCCTGCTGCAGCGAGGCCGACATTCCCGGCGCTGACAGCGAATGGGCTCCGCTGCTACCCGCCATGCCCCTCGCCGGCAACAGCCGCCACTACCACGCCATCGACAACAGCCAGGCGTGGACGCATGTGCGCCTGTCCATCTACCCGGACGGCGGCATTGCCCGCCTGCGCGTGTATGGTCGCCCGAGCGTGGATTTCTCCCGACATGGGGCGGAGGTGGATTTTGCTGCCGCCATCAATGGCGCCAGCATCGTTGCCGCCAACAACGAACATTTCGGTCTGGCCAACAGCCTGCTGCTGCCCGGGCGCGGCGCGAACATGGGGGACGGCTGGGAAACCCGCCGCCGGCGCGAGCCCGGCAACGACTGGGTCATCATCGCGCTGGCCGCACCGGCCCTCATCGAACGGGTGGAAGTCGACACCGCCCACTTCAAGGGCAATTACCCGGACAGCTGCTCCCTGCAGGCCGCACGCATGTCTGGCGGCACCGAACAATCGCTGATCACGCAGAGCATGTTCTGGCCCGAACTGCTCGCCCCGCAGAAGCTGCACATGGATGCCGAACACCACTTCGCGAGCATCGCCATGGGGCCGATCACGCATGTGCGCTTCAACATTTTCCCGGACGGCGGCGTGAGCCGCCTGCGCCTCTTCGGCAAGGCGGCGACATGACCAATCTGCGCGTCGAGGCACTGACATGCGAGAGCTTTGCTCCGTTCGGCGAGGTCATCGAGGCCAGTGAAGCCGTGCGCCATTTCCCCATCAATGGCGGCAACACCGAGCGCTATCACGATCTCGCCCGGCTTGATGCCGGGCCGGATGGACAACTGATCGTCAGCATCTTCCGTGGCCAGCCGCGCGCCTTGCCTTTCACCATCAGGATGATGGAACGTCACCCGCTCGGCTCGCAGGCCTTCATGCCACTCTCCGGTCAGCCTTATCTGGTCGTCGTTGCCCCGCCGGGTGCCGCCCCCGGAGCACAGGATCTCAGGTGCTTCCTGGCAGGCCCGCAGCAAGGCGTGAATTACGCGCCCGGCACCTGGCATCACCCCTTGCTGGCGCTTGATACCGTGAGCGACTTCCTCGTCCTTGACCGCAGCGGCAGCACCCCCAACTGCGACGAAACGCTGCTCGAGCCCGTCGCCATCATTCCTGCTGAAACCCTGCCGCGCTGAGTCTGCGTCCGGTCCGCACATACGCCGCGTTCTGGGCGGGGATGACACCAGCCCGCCGGCAGACCAGCAAGCCCGATTACCCGGTGGCAGTTCATGCTTTTTACCTGCCATTGCCCCCTCCCCACCCCTTTTCTTGACTGGGAAGGGCGCCCGCAGCGGTCCGACTTGGGTTGTACCTCCCTTGGCAAGGGGAGATCGGGAGGGATTTGGGCTGCAGACTATTGATCCGGCCCGATGAAGTTTGAACTTTGTACCCTAAAAACCGTTCGTGCCGAGTGCCGGCCGCAGGCCGGTGTATCGAGGCGTGGGCCCCACCCTCGATACACGCCCTGCGGGCGCACTCGGGTCGAACGGACTTCAAACAAAACCGGGCCGGATCAATAATCGGAGGCACGCCGGGCTGATGCCATTCACATGCATTCGGCGGCCACAAGCACCTCGACTTCCTGACCCGCCCGGGAGCAACCCACGTCTGCAGCCATTATCACTTTTGATATAAGCAAACTCACTGTTCGCACATGATCCGTCGGCCCCATGAACTGTGCCGGTGCATCCCCAGCCAGGCGTCCTGGCCCTCAAAATTAAGTCAATTCAATCAAAAACTTGCACGACCTGCGCAAACCCATGCTGGGGCATGCAACAAGCCTTTCCGCACCCTGAAAAGGCATTCTTTTTCGCATATGAAGGGCATGTCTGGCAGCACGAGGAACTTCACTTACGATGGCCCCAACAGCCCGAGCAGGACTGTCCCATTTCATGATCAGGAGCCTCGAATGAACCCCCGCCTCACCCAACTTGGCAGCGCCCTCCTTCTCGCCCTCGGCTGTGCTGGTGTGCAAGCCGCAGACTGGAGCGACACCTATATCGGTTACCGCTATGGCAGAGATTTCGCCGAGCCCTTCGGCGCATCCGACATCACCAAGAACATCGTCAATCTCGGACACTCCAGTGGCTACAAATACGGCACCAACTTCCTGAATGTTGATCTGCTGCTGTCCGACAGCAAGGACCCCTCTGCGCCAGACAGCAGCTCGGGCGCCCAGGAAATCTACATGGTCTATCGCCACACGCTGGACCTCTCCAAGGTCGTGGGCAAGAACCTCGGCTGGGGCCCGTTCCGCAGCTACGGCATCACCGCCGGCTTCGACGCCAACAGCAAGAACGACGCCGGCTACAACTCCAAGAAACGCATGGTCGTGGCGGGTCCGACCGTCATGTTCGATGTGCCGGGCTTCCTGAACGTCAGCGTGCTGGAACTCTGGGAGAGCAATGCACCGTACAGCAAGTTCTCCAACGTGCAGACCTCGCGCTATTCCTATGATCCGCATCCGATGCTGACGGCGGCCTGGGGCATCCCCTTCAACGTGGGTCCGGTCGTCGGCCTGTCCTTCGAAGGCTTTGCCAACTACATCGCCGCCAAAGGCAAGAATGAATTTGGTGACAGCACTGCGCCTGAAACCAATATCGACGCCCAGATCATGTACGACGTGGCACAGATCACCGGTCTGGCCAAGAACACCCTCAAGGTCGGCATCGAATACCAGTTCTGGAAGAACAAGTTCGGCAACAACCACCATGGCGCGGCCGGTGCAGGCGCGTTCGCCAAGACCCCGATGCTGCGCGCCGAATATCACTTCTGATCACGCTCAAGCCGATCGGCATGATGAAGGCGGCCTCTGCGGAGGCCGCCTTTTTTCGTAGCGACGCTTACCTGGCATGCCTTATCACGCGCGGCACTGCCAATCGGAGAAAGAACACTTCCGACCCTGAGCGATCAGTTAGCAACGTGCAAAGCGATCATTCAACGTTTGAATTCACCGGACTGCACGGCTTTTCGCGCAGGTCCGGCGGAATGATGGGTTAGCCGGATGGATATCACAGTGCATCACCGTGAGGAAACGGCGGCTCGGTATCCCCAATATAAAAAGTACGGAGTTCCACCGGCACTTGTTCCTGCTGTATCGGATAGAGAGCACCACTCGCCACAATACGCTCCAGATATTCGACGGTGTTCGCAGTCTTTTGGCGCACAGACGGAACCGAACTCTGAGGCAAGAGAGACCGAGAACCGTATTTCGCAACAAGGTTCCAGCGCCAATTGATAACAACAAGTGACTGCTTCTTGTAGCGAGTAAAGGGAAACAACTTCAGTATCCTTCCGAGGAAGCTCTGCTCCGTGCGCTTAAGCAACACCATTTGCCGAACAAGGAAGGAGGGCTGCCCATTCTTCGGCGACGCGACCTCATCTACGATTTCGGCATATCTGGCACAGGCAGAAGGGGCAAGCGCGACGCCAACCCAATCCTGAATTTGTTCTAGCTCATACGCTTCTGCCAAAGCCTTCCCTAGAAATATATTGGCTGTTTCGTTTACGTGCATTTCGCCGAATGCGATAGCACCGCGAGGATGCATACCTGTTGCGAGAAGCGCTTGAACTACCCTCCATGAATAGACGACAAGCTTCAAGAAGCTTTCGTCACTTTCATCGAGGGCAAAGAGCATGATTGAGTCGGAGAAGACATGCTGAATGCACCATCGATCTTCTGGCTTGGCAGTTGGGAATAGCGATGGCATGCCAGAAGATGAAACCAGAGGGCGATTGAGCCCTCGAATCATCGCGATCGCTGACTCGTAATTTGCGGCCAAAGTATCCAGCGGAAGCGTGGATAGCTTTTCGCGAAAACCAAGAACGTCAATGAAGGTAACGGCCCGCTGTGATGCCATGGAGTGAATCCGGCTAACTGGTAGTAGACGGACCCACGGGTCCGTCTACTGTTAATAGTGCGGACAGACAAAATCCGCGTTAAATGTTTGATTCATAAAGAGCAAGCCTTCAGCCCGTCCGTATGCGCATATCAATAGTACGGACAGATGAGCCAAGGCCATCAGTGCCTCAACGTCCGCTTTCGGTGCTAGATGTCGAAGGTCCGCAATTGGCCGATTGTACGCATTCAGCATCCCCGGCGCAGCCCGGGAGAGATCAGGACAGGAAGAAGCCCGCCAGACCGGGTCTGACGGGCTTCTTCAGAGAGCGTGCCCGAAGAGCCGCATCCCGCCTGCTTGCGCAAGCACCCTTTCCGCACAGGCAAGCGGGATGTGGCTCTTCAGGCAGCTGCTCAGGCGGAGGCGAAGTGCGCGTCGACCTGCGCGATCCACGCCGCGCGTTGCGCGGCGCTGACGAAGCTGGCGCGGAAGCTGTTGGCGATCAACGTCTGCCAGGTCGGCGCATCAAACCCGAACGCGGCATGCACGGCGCGGATGTTGGCGCCGAGATAACCGCCGAAGTAGGCCGGGTCGTCACTGTTCAGCGTGACCACCAGCCCTTGCGCGAGCAGCGCGGGCAGGCTGTGCTGGCGCATGTCAGCGAAAACCCGCAAGCGCACATTGGACAGCGGGCAGACCGTGAGCGGCATGCCTTCGCGCGCGAGCCGCTGCATCAGGGCGGGATCTTCGCTGGCGCGTACGCCGTGGTCGATGCGCCCGACCTTGAGCAGGTCGAGGGCTTCGTAGATGTAGGCGGGCGGGCCTTCTTCGCCGGCATGGGCAACCACCGGTTTGCCGAGCTCCCGGCAGCGAGCGAAAACGCGTTCGAACTTTGAGGGGGGATGGCCGCGCTCGGAGGAATCCAGGCCGAAGCCATCGATCTGATCGATGAAGGGCATGGCCTGCTCCAGCGTGGCAAACGCATCCTCTTCGGACAGATGGCGCAGGAAGCTCATGATGAGCTGCGTGCTCATGCCCCACTCGCTGCGCGCTGCTTCGGCCCCGGCACGCAGGCCGCGCAACACGGTCTCGAACGGAATGCCACGCGCGGTGTGGGTCTGCGGATCGAAGAAGACCTCGGCATGGATGATCTGGTCTTCACGCGCGCGACGCAGGTAGGCGAGCATCAGGTCGTGAAAGTCTGCTTCGGTGCGCAGCACATCGGCGCAGGCGTAGTAGAGATCGAGAAAGCTTTGCAGATCCGCAAAGTCATAGGCGGCACGCAAGGCCTCCACGCTGGCATAGGGAAAATCGATGCCGTTCCGGGCCGCCAGCGCAAACGCCAGTTCGGGCTCCAGCGAGCCTTCGATATGCAGGTGCAATTCTGCCTTGGGGCAACTCAAGGCCAGTTCAAGTGGGCTCATGTTCATTCCTCAAAAAAGCATCGGGGCGCAAGGCGCCCCGATGTTGCAATACGGATGACGCGACGGACTTATTTCGGCACGCTGCCTTCCACGCCTTCTACGTACACGCTCATCTTGCGCAGATCGACATCCGCCAGGGTCTTGCCAGCCGCCACCAGTTCCTTGCCGGCATTATCCTTGAGCGGGCCGGTAAAGGGGTGCAGTTTGCCTGCCTTGATCGCATCACGGCGTTCTTCGGCAAGCTTCTTCACATCCGCCGGGGTGGCCGTGCCGAAGCTTTCGATGTTCACCGCACCGTCCTTCACACCGGCCCAGATGTCGGTGGTCTTCCATTCACCCTTCTGCACTTTTTCGATCTGTTCGTTATAGATCACGCCCCAGTTCAGCACCGAAGCGGCGAGTTGGGCCTTGCCGCCGAACTTGCTCATGTCCGAATCCCAGCCGAAAGCGTAGACACCTTTTTCCTGCGCGGTCTGCACCACGGCCGGCGAGTCGGTGTTCTGCATCAGCACGTCCGCGCCCTGTGAAATCAGGGTCAGCGCAGCTTCACGCTCCTTGCCCGGGTCGAACCAGCTGTTCACCCAGATCACCTTGGTGGTGGCCTTGGGATTGATGCTGCGTGCGCCAATGGTGAAGGCATTGATGTTGCGGATCACTTCCGGGATGGCGATCGAGCCGACCACGCCGAGCTGGCCGCTCTTGCTCATCTTGCCGGCCACCACGCCGAGCATGTAGGCACCTTCATAGGTGCGCACATCGTAGATGCCCAGATTCTTGCCGGTCTTGTAACCGGTGGCGTGCATGAACACGGTCTTCGGGAACTGCTTGGCCACCTTGTCCATCGCATTCATGTATCCGAAGGAAGTGGCAAAGATCACCTTGTGGCCCTTGCTGGCGAGGTCGCGGATGACGCGTTCGGCGTCGGCGGTTTCCGGCACGTTTTCAACGAAGGTGGTCTTGACCTTGTCGCCCTGCTTGGCCTCGACGGCCTTGCGGCCGACATCGTGGGCATAGGTCCAGCCGTGATCACCGGTCGGGCCGATGTAGATGAACCCGGCCTTGAGCGGATCTGCGGCCTGCACAGACGCAATGGCAAACACACCGGCACACACTGCAAGCATGCGCGAAAGCTTTGAAAAACATCCATATGGCATTCTGATCTCCTGGTTTGGGGGCTGACAAAATGGAGCCGACCGGGACACTGTAGTCATCCGCCGGGCACGCGCCTATGGCTGCTTGCTTATGTGAGTTATCAGGGCACGCCGCACCGATAAGGAGCACGATCCAGCTTCGACAAGGAGAGATGATGAGCGATCAGGATTTGCATTGGCTGCGCCGCAGCTTTGAGCTCGCGCTGGCGAGCAGGAATGCCGGCAAACACCCGTTTGCCGCGCTGGTCGTCGCCCCGGATGGCCGCGTGGTGGCCGAATGCGGCAATGACTCACGCCCGCCGGGCAACCCGACCCGGCATGCAGAACGCGTGGCCGCCGCTCGCGCAGCCACCCTGCTGAGCCCGGCCGAGCTGCATAGCTGCACCCTGTATTCAAACGCCGAGCCCTGTGCAATGTGCGCCGGTGCCATCTATTGGTGCGGCATCGGGCGGGTCGTGTATGGGCTGGCAGAGTCCAGCCTGCTCGCGCTGACCGGTAATGATCCGGAAAACCCCACGCTATCCCTGCCATGCCGCAGCGTCTTCGCCAGCGGTCAGCGTCGCATAGAGGTCATCGGCCCCTTGCTGGAAGAAGAAGCGGCTATTGCACAAAAAGGGTTCTGGATTCCGGGATAAACACTATTCCAGATTCGCAGGGGCGCTGGGCATGGCAAATGCTAGAAGTCAGGGACAACAATGGAATCCAAAAACATGTCCCAACGCCCCATCCAGTTCTGGTTCCGCGGCCGCCTCACCGAGGTCCGCGACGTATCACCGCAGCGCACCGTGCTTCAATGGCTGCGCGAAGACATTCACGCCACCGGCAGCAAGGAAGGCTGCGGCGAAGGCGATTGCGGTGCCTGCACCGTGGTCATCGGCAGCCGTGACGACAGCGCCCGCGGCGGTGTCCGTCTCGAAGCCGTCAACAGCTGCATCCAACTGCTGCCGACGCTGGACGGCAAAGCCTTGTTCACGGTCGAAGACCTCGCCCGGGCGGATCAGCTGCACCCGCTGCAGCAGGCCATGGTGGAAACCCATGCGTCGCAATGTGGTTTCTGCACGCCTGGCTTCGTGATGTCCCTGTGGGCGGATTACGAGTCGCGCGACGCCGCCCCGACGCGCGACGAGATTGCAGGCTGCCTGTCGGGCAATCTGTGTCGCTGCACCGGCTATCGCCCCATCATTGATGCCGCCCAGCAAGCCTGGCAGCAGCCGGCATGCAAGATGGATCGCCAGCCCCTGCGCGCCACGCTCGACACCTTGGCAGCCATGCCGGCGCTGGATTATCAGAGCCACGGCCAGCGCTTCATCGCACCGCGCAGCATCGCCGAGCTGGCCCGGCACTGCGAGGCCATGCCGCAAGCGCGCCTGCTGGCGGGCTCCACCGACATCGGCCTGTGGGTCACCAAGCAGCTGCGCCAGCTCGGCGACATCATTTATCTGGGCGCGCTGGAAGAGCTGAAGGCCATCGTGCGCCAGGACGACTGCACCGAGATCGGTGCGGGCGCCTCACTGAGCTCGGCCTTCAGTGCCCTGACGCAGGATGAGCCGCACTGGCAGGAACTGGCGCAGCGCTTCGCGTCTTTGCCCGTCCGCAATGCCGGCACCCTGGGGGGCAACGTGGCGAACGGCTCGCCCATCGGCGACTCGATGCCCGGGCTGATCGCGCTGGGGACCCAGATCGTCCTGCAGAAGGGCGAACAGCTGCGCAGCATGGCACTGGAAGACTTTTACCTCGCTTACCAGAAAACCGCGCTGGCCCCCGGCGAGTTCGTACGTGCGCTGCGCATTCCGCGCGCCGTGCCCGGTCGCCTGTTCCGCAGCTGGAAGGTGAGCAAGCGTCAGGATCAGGATATTTCCGCCGTGTGTGCCGGTTTCGCCCTGACGCTGGGCGATGCCGGCCGCATCACCAGCGCCCGTCTCGCCTTTGGCGGAATGGCCGCCACGCCGCGCCGCGCATCGGCTGCCGAGGCTGCTCTGCTCGGCCAGCCCTTCGAACTGCGCAGTGTCGAAGCGGCGATGGCCGCCCTCGACACCGATTTCCAGCCACTGGACGACATGCGTGCCTCGGCCGCTTATCGCCTGATGGTGGCGCGCAACCTGCTACGCCGCCTGTGGCTGGAGCACAGCAACAATGCACCACTGCGTATTGCCGAGGTGTCAGCATGAGCGTCGGCCAATCCATCCAGCACGACAGCGCGAAGTTGCACGTCAGCGGTCGCGCGACGTATATCGACGACCTGCCGGCGCCCGCGGACTGCCTGCATGCGGCCTTCGGCCTGGCAAGCTGTGCCCATGGCCGCATCCTCAGCATGGATCTGGCGCCGGTACTGGAATCACCGGGGGTCATCACGGCGCTCACCGCCCGGGACATCCCGGCTCACAACGACTGCGGCCCCATCGTTCACGACGACCCGATCCTCGCAGACGGACTGGTGCAGTTCATGGGCCAGCCGATTTTTCTCGTCGTTGCCCGCAGCCATGAAGAGGCGCGTCAGGCAGCACGCTGCGCGCGAGTCGAATACGAAGCTCTGCCCGCCATCCTCGACATTCCGGCGGCAATCGCAGCCGAATCCTGGCTGATGCCACCAGTACAGGTCGCCAAAGGCGATGCCGCCGCGGCGCTGGCTGCGGCACCACACCGCCTGCAGGGGCACGCCACCCTGGGCGGACAGGAACACTTCTACCTCGAAAACCAGATCGCACTCGCCTTGCCACGCGAACAATCCAGCCTGCATGTGCACTGCTCGACCCAGCACCCCACCGAGATGCAGCACGGCATCGCCCACATGCTGGGCTGGGCCGCGCACCAGATCAGCGTGGAATGCCGGCGCATGGGTGGCGCCTTCGGCGGCAAGGAATCCCAGTCTGCCCAGGTCGCCTGCGCCGCCGCCCTGGCCGCCTGGAAGACCGGGCGGGCCGTGAAGCTACGCCTCGATCGCAACGATGACATGTGCATCACCGGAAAACGCCACGATTTTGCCTACGAGTGGGAGGTCGGCTTTGACGATCGCGGCCAGCTGCAGGGGCTGGCGATCACACTCGCCTCACGCTGCGGTTTTTCCACTGACCTCTCCGGCCCGGTGAACGACCGCGCGATCTTTCATCTCGACAACTGCTACTACCTCGACGCCCTTGCGGTACGCAGCCTGCGCTGCCGTACCCACACCGTCTCGAACACGGCCTTCCGTGGTTTCGGTGGCCCGCAAGGCATCTTCGCCATCGAGTACCTCCTCGACGATATTGCGCGCCATCTCGGTCTGGATCCGCTGGATGTCCGGCGCGCAAATTTCTACGGCCTGCCGGGCAATGAATCCTGCACCATGACGCACTACGGCATGTCGGTGCAGGACAACGTCGCCCCGGCGCTGGTCGATGAACTCGCTGCCGACTGCGACTACGCAGCGCGGCGCGAAGCCATTGCCTGCTTCAACGCGACAAGCCCGATCCTCAAGCACGGCATCGCCCTGACCCCCGTAAAGTTCGGCATCTCCTTCACCGCCACGCATTACAACCAGGCCGGCGCCCAGGTGTGCGTGTACGCCGATGGCTCGGTGCTCATCACCCATGGCGGCACCGAGATGGGACAGGGTCTGCACACCAAGGTCGCGCAGATCGTGGCACAGGAGCTGGGGCTGCCCATGGAGCGGGTGCGCCTCTCCGCCACCGACACCAGCCGCGTGCCCAACACCTCGGCCACCGCAGCCTCCAGTGGCACCGACCTCAATGGTCAGGCAGCCCTCGACGCCGCACGCAAGATCCGCAAGCGCCTGGCCAGTTTTTTCTGCCTGCGGCATGGTCTGAAGCCGGGCAAGGTTGAATTCACACTGGACGGCGTACGCGCAGGCGAGGTACGCGAGGACTTCGCCAGTCTGGTCGCCGCGGCCTACCGCGCGCGCATTCAGCTGTGGGACTCCGGCTTTTACGCCACACCCAAAATCCACTACGACGCGGGCAGTCTGCAAGGCCGGCCCTTCTTCTACTTCGCTTATGGCGCCTGCTGTGCCGAGGTGGTGATTGACACCCTCACCGGCGAATCGCGTGTGCTGCGCGCCGACATCCTCCATGACGCCGGCCGCTCGATCAACCCGGCGCTGGATATCGGTCAGATCGAGGGCGGCTTCATGCAGGGCATGGGCTGGCTGACCAGCGAAGAACTGGTCTTCCGCAAGGATGGCTGGCTCGCCACGCATGCCCCGTCCACCTACAAGATCCCTGCCGTGTCCGACTGCCCGCCGGTTCTCAATGTAAAGCTCTATGACAATGCCAACACGGAGAACAGCATTCACAAATCCAAGGCGGTCGGTGAGCCGCCCTTGATGCACGGTTTCGCGGTTTTCTTTGCCTTGCGGGATGCGGCCTGTGCGGCAGCCGGGCGTGCCGTGGCACTGCAGGCCCCGGCCACCCCCGAGGCCATCCTGCGGGCCATCGGAGAGTTGCCATGAATGCCTGGCAAGCCCTGCCGGACTGGCTGGCACACGAAGGCACGCTGATGCTGGTCAGCGTCGCCGGGGTACGCGGTTCGACCCCGCGCGAAGCAGGCGCCAGCATGCTGGTCAGCACACAGCACTGCTGCGACACCATCGGAGGTGGCCGCCTCGAATGGGAAGCTATCGCCCATGCGCGCGAGTTGCTGCTGCAAAAACCCGCATCCCCAAGCCTGCTGCGCCTGCCGCTGGCCGCCAGTCTGGGGCAATGCTGCGGCGGCATAGTCTGGCTGCTGTTCGAACGCATCGAGCACAGCGAAGCGGACGCCTGGCAAACACGCGTAGCAGCGCTTGAGAATGGCTGCAATCTGTCGCGCCAATGCGTCGAAGGCTCGGCTTCGGAATGGCACATCGAATTCGCAAGCGGGACGGATGCGGCAACGGCGGCAGCACTTGATCTGGGCGCTGACGCGACCGCTGGCAACTTCCGCGTGAGCGCTACTGCGCCGTGGCGCTTCCATCAGAAAATTTCCTTGCCACAGTTCCCGGTCACGATCTTTGGCGCGGGTCACGTTGGTGAAGCCATCGTGCGCGCCCTGCTGCCGCTGTCGGCGCAGATCCGCTGGGTGGATACACGCGAAGACGTATTCCCTGCAGAGCTCGCTTCCACAGTGCAGTGCATCCAGACCGACGACCCGGTGCAGGAGGTTTGTACTGCCAGGCCCGGCAGCATGCTGCTAGTGCTGACCCACAGCCATGCGATAGATCTGGAGTTGTGCGCGGAAGGGCTGCAACGCAAGGATCTCGCCTTCTTCGGCCTGATCGGCTCGCAAGCCAAGCGCACGCGCTTTGAGCAACGCCTGCTCATGCGCGGACTTGGCGCTGAGCAGCTCGCTGGCATGACTTGTCCGATCGGCATAGCAGGAATCCGCAGCAAGCAACCCGCAGTGATCGCCGCCGCAGTGGTCGCACAACTCCTGCTGGTGCGCGAAGACGTCGCACGCCCCCGTAACACAGTCATCTCCCCCCGCTCCGACGCACACCTCAACACCAAAATCGGGCTTCCCCTATGCTGATCCCGCCGCCCCCAAATCACCCGCGCCCGCTCCCCGCCGGTGAGCCACGCCTGCAGCTGCTCAATATTTCCAAACGCTATCCGGGCGTGCTGGCCAATGATCAGGTGAGCCTGAATGTGATGCCGGGTGAGATCCACGCCGTGCTTGGGGAGAATGGTGCCGGCAAGAGCACCCTGATGAAGATCATCTATGGTGCTGTCCAGGCGGATAGCGGGCAGATCCAGTGGAACGGCCGTGAGGTCAGCATCGCCAATCCCGCAGTGGCCCGCGAACTGGGCATCGGCATGGTGTTCCAGCACTTCCAGCTTTTCGAAACGCTCAATGTCACGGAGAACATCGCGCTCGCCCTGCCTCCCGACACAGACCTGAAAACGCTGGCCGTGCGCGTACGCGAGGTCTCCGAAAAATACGGTCTGCCACTGGACCCGGAACGTCTGGTACATGCCTTGTCGGTGGGCGAGCGCCAGCGCGTGGAAATCGTGCGTTGCCTGCTGCAGAACCCGCAATTGCTGATCCTCGATGAGCCCACCTCGGTACTCACCCCGCAGGCGGTACGCAAGCTTTTTGAGACCCTGCGCAAGCTGGCCAGCGAAGGCGTTTCAATTCTCTACATCAGCCACAAACTGCATGAAATCCAGGCGTTGTGCGACCGCGCCACGGTAATGCGCGGCGGCTGCGTAACCGGCGGCGCCAATCCGCGTCAGGAGTCTACGGCCAGTCTGGCGCGCATGATGATTGGCCGCGATCTGCCGGTCTGCCACGCCCCCGTTTATGCCGGTGAGGTCAAAGCGGCGCTGGAAATAGACAGCATCAGCCGCCCCAAGGACGACCCTTTCGGCGTCACTCTGGAAGACATCTCGCTCACCGTGAACAGCGGCGAAGTCGTTGGCATCGCCGGCATTTCCGGCAACGGCCAGGCCGAGTTGCTGGCCGCCCTGTCGGGTGAGAGCACCGGTCGGTCCGATTCGGTCCGAATCGCCGGCCTCCCAGTCGGACATCTGCATGCCGGGCAGCGGCGCGATCGCGGCTTGAGCTTCGTGCCCGAAGAGCGTCTGGGTCGCGGCGCAGTGCCATCCATGTCTCTGACCCAGAACGCCATGCTCACCGCACACCGCCAGCCCGGACTGAGCCGCTTCGGCCTGCTGGACTTCAAGGCCGCGCGCGACTTTGCCCTGCGTTGCATCGAACGCTTCGACGTACGCTGTAACGGGCCGCAAGCGGCGGCGCGCAGCCTCTCCGGCGGCAATCTGCAGAAGTTCATCGTCGGACGCGAAATCATGCAGGCGCCGAAAGTGATGATCGTCGCGCAACCGACCTGGGGCGTGGATGTGGGCGCTGCGGCCACCCTGCGCCAGACCCTGCTCGATCTGTCCCGCGAGGGCGTCGGCGTGCTGGTCGTCTCGGAGGAGCTCGAAGAACTTTTCGAAATCTGCGACCGCATCGCCGTGCTGGCCGGAGGACGCCTGTCTGCCGCCATGCCCAGGAACGAAACCAATGCCGAACAGATTGGCTTGCTGATGGCCGGCCAGGCCGCGGCAGCATCCGTCTGATCAGGGAAAAGAGAAAACCCATGTCCTTGCTCACGCCCCGCACCAATCCATCCAAACTCATGCAATGGGCCGCGCCACCGCTTGCCATCCTCGCGACCTTGCTGACCGCAACCGTCCTGTTCTATGCGCTGAACAAACCTCCGCTGCAGGCCTTTTACGTCTTCTTCATCGAACCGCTGGAAACCGAAAATGGCTGGAGCGAGCTGGCGCTCAAGGCCTCGCCGCTGATCCTCATCGCCCAAGGTCTGGCCCTGGGTTTTCGCGCAAGGATCTACAACATCGGCGCAGAAGGACAGCTGCTCATGGGCGCGATCTGCGCCTCAGGCGTCGCCATCTACACCGATGGCATGGATGGCGACTGGATTCTGCCGCTGATGGTGCTCGCCGGTGCCATTGGGGGCGGCCTCTGGGGCGCACTGCCGGCCTGGCTCAAGACGCGCTTCAACGCAGAGGAAACCCTGACCACCCTGATGCTTACCTATGTTGCAGTCCAGTTGCTGGCCTGGCTGGTCAGCGGTCCCTGGCGTGACCCCGGCGGCAGCAACTTTCCGCAATCCATCATGTTCAGTGAACCCGCCTTGTTCAATGCCTTGTTCGAAGGCCTGCGCATCAACAGCTCGGTCATCATCACGCTGCTGGCTGTCCCCTTGCTGTGGTTATTCGTGAAACGCAGTTTTCTCGCCTATCAACTGGCTGTCGGGGGGCAAGCCCCCAGCGCCGCACGTTATGCCGGCTTCTCGGCCCAGCGCACGGTGTGGATCAGCCTGGTCGTATCGGGCGTCACGGCGGGCATCGCCGGTGCCGCCGAAGCTGCGGGGCCGGTCGGGCAACTGACCCTGTCACTGTCGCCGGGTTACGGTTTTGCCGCCATCATCGTGGCCTGGGTGGGTCGTCTGCATCCGATCGGGATTGTCTTTTCCGGCTTGTTGATGGCGCTGATCTACATTGGGGGTGAAGCTGCACAAGTCTCGATGCAATTGCCCTCAGCCGTCAGCTGGCTGTTTCAGGGCATGCTGCTGTTCTTCCTGCTCGGGGCCGATGCATTTGTCGATTATCGCCTGAAACGTCGCAAGCCATTTGTCATCAAGGAGGCACAGGCATGATTGAACACCTCATCCCGGTGCTGATCGGCACCCTGGCAGCCGCAACACCATTGATATTCGCCGGACTGGGCGAGCTGGTAACCGAAAAGAGCGGGGTCATCAATCTAGGCGTCGAAGGCATGATGTTGATTGGTGCGGTCGCCGGTTTCGGCGCAGCCTTGCACTGGGGCCTCTTCGCAGGATTTGTTGCGGGTGCGCTGGCCGGTGCCTTGGCAGCCCTGCCCTTCGCCCTGCTGACCCTGAGTCTGGGCGCGAACCAGGCGGCATCAGGTCTGGCGCTGACCATCTTCGGCAGCGGCTTGTCGGCCTTCGTCGGCCAATATCTGGTCAGCGAAAGCCTGCCCGGTCTGCAGCCCTGGCCGATCCCGGGCCTCTCTGCGATTCCGGTGCTGGGCCCCATTTTCTTCAACCAGACGGTCGTGGTTTACCTCTCCTATGCCGCCGCGATTTTCGTCACCTGGGTGCTGGCGAAAACACGCTGGGGGCTGGTGCTGCGCGCAGTGGGCGAAAGCCCGGAAGCCGCACACACCATCGGCTATCCGGTCACATCCATCCGCTACGCTGCTGTGTGCTTCGGTGGTGCCATGGCTGGAATTGCCGGCGCCTATCTGTCCACGGTCTACACGCCACTCTGGGTGCAGAACATGACCGCCGGGCGCGGCTGGATCGCCGTGGCGCTGGTGGTTTTTGCCACCTGGAAACCGCTGCGTCTCCTGCTCGGCGCCTATCTTTTCGGCGGCATGACCATCCTGCAATTGCACGCCCAGGGGCTGGGCGTCGACCTCCCCTCTCAATTGCTGTCAGCGATCCCCTACGTCGCAACCATCGTGGTGCTGGTGTTGATCTCGCGTGACCGGGCGCTCCTGCAACTCAACCTGCCCGCCTCGCTGGGCAAGCCCTTCATTCCGGGGGGCTAGGGCGTGTTCACAGTAGGCAAGGGGATTGCGTTGAGGCATGGAGCTTGCGGGACAAGGCACGCGCCGCAGTACGGGGTGCTTCCCCCGTACAAGAAGCGTAACGCCGTAGCGCGGGCTCCATGCCTCAACCCGGAGGGCGCGCACGAAATGACGCCCTGGCCGCGTTACAGCTCCTCGTCAGGGGGCCACCCTGTCTTCGTCACTGTGCCTTGCCACGCCGCCATTTCGTGCGCGCGCAACCCCTCGCCTACTGTGAACACGCCCTAGACTCCGTTACCAATCACTCGCCGGATGGACGGATGATTGACAACCGCCCCCGGTGCGCACGGCGCCCGCAGCGCGGATAATCAGACATCACAATCATTCGGAGTGAGCTCATGAACCCTTTGCCCGGCGCGATACTGGTACGCGGCTCGATCCTGCATTTCCTCGCCGATCCCGGCCCGGAAGATGACTCCTCAGCCTGGCAGTACTTCGAAGACGGTGGCCTGCTGGTGCAGGACGGCCTTGTCAGCGCGTGCGGCAACTGGAATGACGTGCTTGCCACCCTGCCGGAACTGAGCCGAGACGCCGCCCGCTACTTAGATTATCGCGGCAAGCTGATCCTGCCCGGCTTTGTCGACAGCCACGTGCACTACCCCCAGATGCGGGTCATGGGCTCCTTCGGACGTCAGCTGCTGGACTGGCTGGAGGACTACACCTTCCCCGCCGAGGCCAGCTTTGCGGATCGCGCGGTCGCCGAACAGACGGCCAGCTTTTTCCTCGACCGCCTGCTCGCCCACGGTACGACCACCGCATCGGTTTTCGCTACGGTGCACCCCCACTCGGTCGATGCGTTTTTCGAGGCCGCCGAAGCACGCAATGTGCGCATGCTCTGCGGCAAGGTCCTGATGGACCGTAACTGCCCGGACGATCTGCGCGACGACCCGCAATCCGCCTGGGCTGATTCGCGCAGCCTGATCGAGCGCTGGCACGGCAAGGGCCGCCAGCGCTACAGCGTGACACCGCGTTTTGCGCCCACCTCGACCGAAGCCCAGCTCAAGGTCGCCGGCGATCTGTTCGCCAGCGCCCCGGATCTGCATCTGCAATCGCACCTGTCGGAAAACCAGCGCGAAGTCGCCTGGGTCGGTGAGCTATTCCCCGGCCGGAAAAACTATCTTGATGTTTATGCCCACTTCGGCCTGATCGGCGCACGCAGCATCTATGGCCACGGAATCCATCTGGACGCAGGTGAGCTTGCCCGCATGGCGGAAACCGGCACAGCCATCGCGTTTTGCCCGAGTTCCAACCTCTTCCTCGGCAGTGGTTTTTTCCACTACCGTGCGGTCAGCGCTGCGGGAGTGCCGGTCGGTCTGGCCAGCGACGTGGGTGGCGGCAACAGCTTGTCCAGCCTGCGCAGCATGGCTGCCGCCTACATGATCAGTCAGGCCCAGCATCACGCCTTGTCGCCCTGGCGAGCCTGGTATCTGGCCAGTCTGGGTGGCGCCCGCGCGCTGTCGCTGGACACGTTCATCGGCAACTTCACCCCGGGCAAGGAAGCCGACTTTGTCGTGCTCGACGCGGCGCCAATCCCCGAACTGGCTTTCCGCTGGAGCTTTGCAGACAGTCTGGCAGATCGCCTGTTTGCACTGATGATGCTGGGCGACGAACGCTGCGTGGCCGCCACCCATGTCATGGGCCAATGCGTACACAAGCAAGCTGCCTGAGCGCGTGAGGCAGATCCGGCATCCGGATTTCCAGTGTTTCCAGTACCCGGACGGACCGCACACACCACGCCTTTGCCGGCACGTCACAATCCCCCCGGTATAATCCGGGCATTGTTCAAACAGGGCTTCAAGCATGGCTTCTCCCGCACCCGAAATCTTCAAGGCCTACGATATCCGCGGCATCGTCGGCAAATCCCTCACCGTCGACACCGTACGCGCCATCGGCCAGGCACTGGGCTCCGCTGCCATCGAACAAGGCCAGAAAACCATCGTCATCGGCCGCGATGGCCGCCTGTCCGGCCCCGGCTTCGCTACCGCGCTGGCGGAGGGCATCATCGCCACCGGCACCGACGTGATCGACATCGGCTGTGTGGCCACCCCGATCACCTATTTCGCGGCCTACCACCTTGGTGCCAACTCCTGCGTGTCGATTACCGGCAGCCACAACCCGCCGGATTACAACGGCCTGAAGATGGTGCTGGGCGGCCAGACCCTGTATGGCGCGATGATTCAGGATCTGCGCCAGCGCATCGTGGAAGGCCGGCTGACACATGCCTTTGCCCCGGGCAAGATCACTCACACCGACGTGCGCCCGGCCTACATCGAACGCATCCTGAGCGACGTGAAGCTCGCCCGCCCGATGAAGATCGTGCTGGATTCCGGCAACGGTGTGGCCGGCAACACCGCGCCGGAACTCTTCAAGCGTCTGGGCTGCGAGCTGACCGAGCTGTTCTCGGAAGTTGACGGCAACTTCCCGAACCACCACCCGGATCCGTCCAAGCCCGAGAACCTGCAAGACGTGATTGCCGCCCTGAAAGCGGGAGATGCTGAAATCGGTCTGGCCTTTGATGGCGACGGCGACCGCCTTGGTGTGGTCACCGAGGATGGCGAGATCATTTACCCGGACCGCCAGATCATGCTCTTCGCTGCCGACGTGCTGTCGCGCGTGCCCGGCGGCCAGATCATCTTTGATGTGAAGTGCACCCGCAACCTCGCTCCGTGGATTCGCAAGCACGGTGGCGTGCCGCTGATGTGGAACACCGGCCACGCACTGGTGAAGACCAAGCTGCGCGAAACCGGCGCCCCGCTGGCGGGTGAGATGAGCGGCCACATGTTCTTCAAGGAGCGTTGGTACGGTTTCGACGACGGCCTGTACACCGGCGTGCGCCTGCTCGAAATCCTGTCGCGCAGCCCGGACGCCAACGCCATTCTCAAGGCGCTGCCAGACGCGCTGTGTACGCCCGAGCTGAACATCAAGATGAGCGAAGGCGAACCCGTCGCACTGGTCGAAAAACTCAAGGCCGTAAAGTTTGAAGGCGAAGTCGAGCGCATCACCATCGACGGTCTGCGCATCGAGTTTGCCGACGGCTTCGGCCTGGCCCGCTCCTCCAACACCACACCGGTCGTCGTATTGCGCTTCGAAGCGGATACCGCTGCAGCACTGGAACGCATCCAGGTCGAGTTCCGCAACAAGATCAGCGCCGCCTGGCCGGGGATCAAGCTACCGTTCTGAGCGGCATCAAGCATGCAAAAGGCCAGCCCGCAAGGCTGGCCTTTTTTGTATGTATCACACCCTGGAAGCCGCATGTAGCGGAGGCCTACGGGCAGGTCGCCCGAAGACGCTTGCGTACCGGTCTTTCCCGGCACACCGCGCTGTAGAACAAGGCGGGAAGCGGCTCTGCGAACGCCACGAAGTCCGCCCTTGTCCGCGGCATCAAATCGACTGTCGTGGTAGGCAACCGGCAGATGCCGGACGGGGAGTCCCCTGCGCAACTCACGCGAAGCAGGTGACTCCCGTCTGTTCTCGCCCTCACATGGCCAGAGAGAAGAGCCCGACGCTACTCTTTGGTACGGGTGATCAGCGATGCGCTCTCATCTTCCTTGTACGCGTAGAAGAACCGGCCATTATGGATTTCACCCATGACGACCATGTTGGCGCTGATCGCCTCGTGGTCTCCCGGCGTAAAAGGCTGGTCATAACGGGTGACCACGGTAGAACGTGCCGAGTACTGAAGATTTTCCAGCGCGGAACGAATGCGTTCGCTGTCGGAACAATTGCACTGGTACATCGCCAGGAACAGCAGACGCAGGGCATCGTATGTCTGCGAAGCGGCCACGCCAGACGGAATGCTGGTCACCATGTTGACCTTGCGATAGGTTTGGCCAAATGCGTATGTCACCCCGCCCCGTTCGTCTTCAATGAAGGTCACGGCGGCACGCGCGCCCTCTGCAGCGGGGCCCGCCAGATCGGTAAACGAGCGCTGCGACATCGTCCAGGTCCCCACCAGCGGCACTTTCCAGTTCAGCTTGACCAGGCTTTTTGCCACCATCGCGTCTTCGGCGGCGAGACCGTAAAGAGCGATGGCTTTGGCACCGGCTGCGCGGGCCCTGGCCAGTTGCGCAGTCATGTCCTGATCGCCGATCTTGAAGCTCTCGATGGCAACCGGCTTGATCCCGCGTGCGGTCAGATCAGCCATGGCGTTTGCCTTGCCGCCCTCACCGTAGGGAGTAACGTCATGCAGGATGGCGATTTCGGTGATCCTTCGCCGATCAACCAGATCCTTGAACATGGCCTTGGTCTGGAGTGAATCCCGGCCTGCTACGCGGAAAATGAAGTTAGGCGTATTGGGCGGCAGATTGGCTTGGCGCGTGATTTCGCCGCCTGCGGCAGCGGAAACGATCAAGGGAATTCTGGCTTTCTGCAGAAGCGGGACGGCCGCATTTGCCACGGCAATATTTGCAAAGCCGACAACTGCTGACACCTTGTCCTTCTCGATGAGTTCCTTGGTCAGGTCCGCGCCAATATTGGCTTTTGCCTGATCGTCTTTTTCGATCAGCTCGATTTTCCGCCCCAGAACACCACCAAAGCGATTGACCTCATCCGCAAAAACACGCGCCCCTCCGCGAATGCTTTCGCCCATATCGCTTGAAGACTGGCCCGTGAAGGGGCCGATTACACCAATTTTTATTGTCTCCTGCGCGTGTGCTACACCCGCAATACAGACTCCCAGAGCAACGACATATTGCCTAAGCATTTGGTTCTCCTTTGAAAGCAGCTTGTCTCGAATCTTCGCTATTTTTTCAGTTTTATCGGTTATCGCATTTTCATTCCAGCGAGTTAGCGATATGCAAATTGGGACACTATTCCAGCCTTCAGTCTTTCCATATACGAGAAAACCGCATCTGTACGAACACCTGCAAAAAGGTAGCGTAATCCTTGGCGGCGGCATGGCAGGTCTATCGCGCAACGGACGGGACCGAGGCTATTGCCTGCTGTGGCAGGGCCAGCGCAGATGCAGGCGGGGTGCCGCTCACGCGTACGCAGCTCCAGGCAACGGCTCGAATGCAGATTTTGCTGCATGAGATTGATGCCCCGCCTATGGCTTGAGACGTGTCAAATCTGCAACAGCTTCACGAACTCCTCGGCTGGCACCGGCTTGCTGCGGAAGTAGCCCTGATACATGTCGCAACCGTGTGCCTGCAGGAAGGCCAGTTGCTCGGCGGATTCGACGCCCTCGGCCAGCACCTTGAAACCCAGTGCGTGGGCCATGCCGATGATGGCGAGGGTGATCTCGCGATCGTCACGGTCGTGACAGATGTCATCAATGAAACACTTGTCGATCTTCAGCACATCCAGCGGGAAGCGCTTCAGGTAGGCCAGCGATGAATAGCCGGTACCGAAGTCGTCAATCGCCAGGCGGATCTGGCGTTTCTGCAGCCACTCGAGCAGCGCGCCGGCATCGTGGCTCTCATCCATCAGGATGGATTCGGTCAGTTCGAGTTCCAGGGCCGTGGGGGGGTAACCCGTCTCATGCAGAACGGCCTCCACCTGCGCCCCAAAAGAGCCGTGCCGGATCTGATGGCCGGACACGTTGACTGCCAGCACCAGTGGCGGCAGGCCGGCATCCAGCCAGGCACGGCCCTGGCGACAGGTTTCATGCAGCACCCAGGCGCCGATTTCGCTGATCAGCCCGGTTTCTTCAGCAATCGGAATGAAACGTCCCGGCGGAATCAAGCCTTCGTCCGGATCCTGCCAGCGCACCAGAGCCTCGGCGCCGACGATGCGGTTGCTGCCAATATCCACCAGCGGCTGATAGAAAACCCGCAGCTCGTGCCGCACCAGCGCCCGCCGCAAGCGCGCATCCAGGCGGATGCGATCCTGTGCGGCGTGGGTCATGCTCTCCGAGTAATACTGGAAGCTCCCGCGCCCTTCCGCCTTGGCGCGATACATTGCAGCATCCGCCTGCTGCAGCAGACTCTCGGCGCTATCGCCATGGCTTGGGAAAAGGCTGATGCCGATGCTGGCACTGCTTTGAACTTCGATTCCGTTATCCAGCTGAAAGGGCTGGTCCAGCGCCGCAAGCACCTCGCCGGCTACCCGTGCGGCATCTTCCAGACGGTTCAGCCCTTCGAGCAGGATGGTGAATTCATCGCCACCAAGGCGCGCAAAGAAATCGCTGGCGCGCAAACGGCCGGACAGACGCTTGGCGACCTGCTGCAGCAACTGGTCTCCGAGCAGGTGACCAAAGCTGTCGTTGATGTCCTTGAAACGATCCAGATCGAACATCAGCAGAGCCAGCAGACCACCATCGCGGCGGGCCGTCGCCAGAGCATGATCGAGCCGCGAGAACAGCAGCAGGCGGTTGGGCAACTGGGTCAGCGGATCATGATGGGCCAGATAATCGAGACGCTCTTCGGAGGCCTTGAGGGTCGAAATATCGGTAAACACCTGCACGTAACTGGTGACTTCACCGTTTTCGTCGCGCACGGCGTTGATGCTCAGCAACTCGGGGAAGGACTCGCCGCCTTTGCGCCGGCTCCACAGCTCGCCCTGCCAGCTGCCCTGTTCAAGCACCTGTTTCCAGATATCGGCATGAAACGCCTCATCGTGCTGCACTGCGTACAGAAAGGACGGCTGCCGGCCCAGGACTTCATCGGCACTGAATCCGGTCAGCCGGCAGAAGGCCTCATTGACCATCACGATCGCCTGCGCCGCATCGGTCACCATCACGCCTTCCTGCGTATTCTCGAACACGGTTGCGGCTTGCCGAAGCGCCGCCTCCGCGCGCTTGCGCTCGGAAATATCGGTATGCGTGCCGGACATGATCAGGGGCTTGCCATCCGTATCCCACTGAACGAGCTTGCCGCGCGTCAGCACCCACTTCCAGTCGCCCGTGGCGGTGCGGATACGCATCTCCACCTGATGCGCAGGGGTTTTGCCGGCCAGATGCGCCTCAATCGACTCCATCGCCCTGGCAAGATCGACGGGATGAACATGCTCGCCCCATTTCTCCGGAGAGATATCCAGGCCACCGGGTGGATAGCCCAACATGCTGGCAAAACGCGGGCTGATATCGAACTGACGGGTTTGCACATTCAATTCCCAGAAGCCCTGATCCGAACCTTCGATCACCCGGGCGTAGCGCGCCTCGCTTTCCCGCCAGGCATCGGCAGTCTGCTTCTGCACGCTGATATCCTGCAGCGCTCCGCGAATCTTGACCAGCAAGCCATCGACATAGACCGGTACGGCGACCGAACGCACCCATTTGCGCTTGCCAGTCGCCGTGGTCAGCTCCAGCTCCAGATCGTAGGGCGTACCGTCGCGGATCAGCCGCGCCAGGGCGGACTCGATCAGTACCTGCCAGCGCCCCTCGTAAAACTCCAGTCCGAATTCGATATCCGGCCGTTTTTCAAGATCCACTTCGTGAATCTCTGCCAGCTCGCGGGTCCAGGTGCCACGCCGGCTGACCGGATCCATTTCCCAGCCGCCAACGTGCGCCATCGCACTCATGTCCTGCAGCAAGGCATTGTTCTGCCGCAAGTTCTCCTCCATGCTGCGACGCTCGGTTTCATCGCGCGCCACCAGCACCCAGCCGACACAGCTGCCGTCATCCAGCCGCACGGCAGCACCACGCAGATGGACCGGAATGCGGCGTCGCTGGCCGTCGATCAGCACCCCGTCACAGGCGAGGCCCTCTTGCGCCGCAAGAATGCGGGGCCCCAGATCGCCCAGAGGGTGCACACCAGCCTCGTCCAGCGGGGCAAACACCACGGCCATGAACTGCCCGTGCGCTTCTCTGGCCGGCCAGCCGGTGAGCTGTTCAGCGGCTGCATTCAGATAGGTAATCCGTCCATCGGGATCTGCCGCAATGATTGCATCACCAATGCTGTCGAGGATCACCGCGCGCAGCTGGCCACCGGCCTCCAGTCGCCACCAGGCACGTCGCAGAACCTCGCACAGGGCACTGACCATCAGACCATTGGCGAGCAGGAAGCACCACTGGAACAGATCGTGGAGCTCGGCAAAACGAAAACTGAAGCGCGGCTGGATCAGGAAGAACTGCGCCCCCAGAGAACACACCAGGGTCGCGCTCAGGCCCGGCCCGAAACCGCCTGCCGTTGCGCTGAGGATGATCGGCAACATCAGGATGATCAGCAGCGGACGCTCGCCGTCAGGGATACCGATGGCCGCCAGCACGAACAGGAAGGCCCCGCTGGCAGATACCGCAAAGCCATAGCTCAACCAGCTCGGCCAGCCCAGCAAGGCCTGCTGCCGGACCGGCACGGACTCCCGTCCGCGGGGCGGCCCACCCGCTCCCGGCACAGAGCGCAACGCAAAAAACAGCAGCAGGGAGGTGACCAGAACAAAGCTCACCCCTTTGGCATTCGATAACCAGACGATACGGGACACGTCTGCTATCTCGGCCAGCAGCTGGTCGGACAGGAAGATCCACGCCAGCGCAAAAATGGCATAGCCCACGGTGACGCGCAAAATGAACCGCTGACGAGCTGTTGAAGCCATCAAATCCTCACAAGAGCAGCCGGATCCGAGTCAACGCACACACGTTTTCGGGCGAATCAGCGATCCGGGAGTGACACCGAGGGGAAGCGTCGCTGCAACCTGCAGAACAACGCCTGTCTTCAGCATACTCAGGCCTTGCAGACATGACAATGAGCCAGACCGGCAGGGGCGGAACATCTGCCGTGAATGCGCAGACGCAAAAAGGGCGCCCGCAGGCGCCCTGTCATCCCCTCTGCAACGATGCTCAGAAACGGTAGCCGAAGCCCAGGCCGGCGGTCACCGGGTTCAGGCCGACCTTGCCAACCTTGTCGCCCCCCACGGTCACATCGGTATCCATCCTGATGTACTTGAGGTCCAGATTGATCGACCAGTGCTTGTCGAGCATGTAATCCATCCCGATCTGGAAGGCGGGTCCAAAACTCGAACGCTCAACCTGCGCTGCACCGTCCAGAATGTTGCTGCGCTTGCTGAAGATCGTGTAGTTCAGGCCCAGACCAACGTAGGGCTTGAACGCGCCCAGGTCCGTAGCGTGATATTGCAGCAGCAGCGAAGGTGGCAAAGCCCTGATCCGCCCCTGCTTGGTGCCTCCCACCTCGATGTCGATGCCTTGCGGATAGGTCAGCACCAGTTCGGTCGCGATGTTCTTGGTGAAGAAGTAGCTGATGTCGACTTCCGGAATCCAGCGGCTTGCCGCCTCGACCCGGACGGAGCCGCCCAGAGGCAGACCTTCGGACTGGGCGTTGTCGAAATCAACGAACACCGCACGGGCACGCACCTGCCACGGGCTTTCCTGGGCGAATGCGGAAGACGTTGAAAAAGCAGCCGCCATGGCCAATACCGCAGCCAGCATTGTTTTATTCATGAAGCTTCTCCTCTGTTGGACTGAATGACACGCCTGCCTCATTGGGCAGTGTTTTTGATTTTAATCAAAAAGCCCTTTTTGACAATATGGGAATAGCCCTTACCTTGTTCGTGCATTCCCAGGCGTCGCCTCAGTGCCGATCGCGAAAACTCACGCGGGGGTCCGCCCCGGCGCCAAAGCGGGTACGCAGCCCGCTGCGCGAGGAATGTGCGCAAGAAACCCGCGTGCTCGCAGAGGTCCGACGTAAAAGGCTCTCGAAGCCCCCTGCCTGCAGAGGCACGTCAGATGCGGCTGTGCAGGCGGGGGAATTGTGACAAGACCATGACCGGCAGATGACGGCGGTCTGTCAAAATCATGTAACGTGCAACGCCTACCCTGCGGACCTTGCCTTTCCTCCTTCAAGGATTCCGCCATGCGTTTCACCCGTCTTCCGCTTGCGGCCGCGCTCTGCGCCGCAGTGCTCGCTCTGCCTGCCGCAGCTCAAAGCATTTACCCCTTGAACCGTGCCGAGATCCTTGCCGGCTCGCGTTTCGATCTGAAGGTCGAATTCCCCGGACTGGTCGACGCCTCCACCGCCAAACTCAGCATCAATGGCAAGGATGCCGCAAGCGTTGTCGGGAAAAGTGCTGACTTCATCTACCGTGAGGATGGCAAGGACGTCACCAGCCTGATCCTGCGCGATGTCGCACTCAGCAAGGCCGGCAAATATACGGTCGAAGCCAGCGACGGGACGAACACGAAGAAGGTGGTCTGGAATGTTTACGCCACGCCCGCCAAGGCTGCGGCAAAGAACGTGATCCTCTTCATCGGTGACGGCTTCTCGGTCGCCCACCGCACCGCGGCACGCATCCTCTCCAAGGGCATCGAAGACGGCAAGCTCAATGGCAAGCTGGCCATGGACGAGTTGCCGGCAATGGCCCTGCTGAGCACCCAGGGCACCGATTCGATCATCACCGACTCGGCCAACGCAGCGCACGCATACACCACCGGCCACAAGAGCTGTGTCAATGCGCTGGGCGTATATTGCTCGCGCGCCGCCGGCTCGCTGGATCACCCCAGGGTCGAAACCCTGGGCGAGCTGGCCAAGCGTCAGGGCTACGCCGTCGGCGCCGTGACCAATTCCGAGATCGAGGATGCCACGCCGGCCGCGATGATCGCGCATACGCGTCGTCGTTCGGACTTCAACGACATCGTGAAGATGTTTTACGACAGCAAGATCGACGTGATCATGGGCGGCGGCTCGCCGAACTTCCTGCCGCAATCCACCCCGGGCTCCAAGCGCAAGGACGACGTGGACTACATCGGACAATTCAAGAGCGCCGGCTACGCCTTCGCGACGACGAAAACCGAAATGGCCGCAGCCGCAGACAATGACAAGACCACCCGCCTGCTCGGCCTGTACAACACCGGCAACATCGACGGCGCACTGGACCTGAAATTCCTCAAGAAGGGATCGGTCAGCAAGTTCCCGGATCAGCCGGATGTGGTCGAGGAGATGAAGGCCGCAATCAAGATCCTGTCGCGCAACAAGAAGGGCTTCGTGTTGATGGTTGAATCGGCCCGCATCGACAAGTATTCGCACTCGATGGATGCCGAACGCGCGATCTACGACACGATCATGTTCGACAAGGCCGTCGCCGAAGCGAAGAACTGGAGCAAGGCCAACGGCAACAACACCCTGATCCTTGTCACGGCAGACCATTCTCACGGCGTGAGTGTCGTCGGCACGGTCAATGACGATGCACCGGGCAACGACATGCGCAACAAGATCGGCACGTACGAGGATGCCGGCTTCCCGAACTACCCGGCGCCGAACGCCGAAGGCTATCCGGAAAAGGTGGATGTCTCGAAACGCCTGCGCCTGGTCTTTGCCAACACGCCGGACTACTACGAAACCTTCCGTCCCTACATGGATGGCGAGAACGTGCCGGCCATCAAGAACGCCGACGGCGTGATGGTGGCGAACGAGAAGTACAAGGACGTTCCGGGCGCCGTGTTCCGCACCGGCAACCTGCCCAACACCGGCCCGCGCGGCGCTAACCAGGGCGTGCATACCGGCGACGATGTGGTGCTGACCGCTGGCGGCCCGGGCTCCGAAAAGGTCCACGGCCAGATGGAAAACACCGACCTGTTCCGCGTGGTGGCCGATGCCCTCGCGCTCGGTAAACCGGCGGCGGCCAAGGCCAAGAAGTAAGCAATGCCCTTTGCACCTCGAACCGGCGGCGCGCGCCGCCGGTTTTTGCTGGCACTCCCCGGCATGCTCGCCTTGCTTGCCAGCCCGCTCGCACGCGCGGCCGAACTGCTGACATTTGACGGTCTGTACAAATCCAACACCGTGCTGGGTCTGAAGTTCGCCGACCGCACTCTCGCCCTCAAGGGCGAAAGCGTACGCCTGCGCGGCTACATGGCACCGCCACTCAAGCCCGAAAGCAAGTTCTTCGTGCTCACCCGCGAACCGGTGGCAATCTGCCCTTTCTGCTCCTCGGACGCCGAATGGCCCGTCGACATCGTAGTCATCTACGCCAGCAAGACCGTCATTCCCTCCAATTTTTCCGAGCGCCTCGAAGTCGAAGGCCGGCTAGAAGTTGGTAGCTACACGGATCCGGTGACCGGCTTCGTCAGCCAGCTGCGCCTGCGCGATGCGGTGTTTCACAAGATCAAGGACCAATGAAGCACGGCAATCTGCGCCTCAGTGCGCTCCGTTTCCGTTTTCCCGGCGCCCCCGCTGATCTGCTCGCCATCGAGCATTTCGCACTGGCCCAAGGCCAGACCCTGGGCGTCCGTGGCGCATCCGGCGCGGGCAAGACCACCCTCCTGCATTGCCTCGCCGGGATCGAGTCCGTCAATGCCGGCAGCATCCTGTGGGGCGATACCGATATCGCAACACTGAGCCCGCGAGAACAGACGCGCTGGCGTCAGCAAAACCTGGGCCTCGTCTTCCAGGACTTCCACCTCGTCGAAGGCCTGTCCGCGCTGGACAACGTACTCCTGCCAGCCAGCTTTACGGGCTGGAGAGCTTCACCCCGCCTGCGTGAGCGGGCAGGCGATCTGCTCAGCCGCGTCGGCATTGCCTCTCCGGGCCGGCGAGCCGAACTGCTCTCGCGCGGCGAACGCCAGCGCGTGGCCGTCGCCCGCGCACTCCTCTTCGCGCCACGGGTGCTGCTGGCCGACGAGCCCACCGCCAGCCTCGACCCGGAGAACCGCGCCATCATCGGCGAGCTGTTGTGTGAACTGGCAGGCGAGCACGGCGCCACGCTGGTTGTCGTCTCCCACGAAGACAGTCTGCTGGCGCGCATGGATCAGCAGATGGATTTGCGCGGCGGCACGCTGCAGGAGATCGTTCCCACGCTCCTGCGTGGGAGCGCAAAGCCGGACGCTCTGCGTCCCGACGCGGAGCGTCACCCACCGAGCTCCCACGCAGAGCATGGGAGCCATCCGAGCCATGTTTAACCCCTTTCCCATCGTCTTCGCCGACTACCGCCGCAACCGCCTGCTGGTCGGCATCACCCTCGCCCTGATCGCTCTCGCCGTCGCCATCGGCGTCGCGGTGATCGCGCAAGAACGCGCCTTGCGCCAGGGCAGTGCTCGCGCGGCAGACGATTTCGATCTGCTCGTCGGCGCCCCCGGCAGCCCGACCCAGCTGGTGCTCACGAGCGTCTATCTCAAGCTGCAGTCGATTCCCCTCGTCAGTGGTGAGGTGCTGGCCAGAGCGAGCACGGCGCGCGGCGTGCGCTATGCCGCACCGATTGCCTTCGGCGACAATTATCGTGGCCACCCGATCGTCGGCACCATCGCCGACTTCGCCAGCCGTGTCAATGCCTTGCCACCTGTCGAAGGGCGGCTTTTCGCGCAACGCGGCGAAGCCGTGATCGGCGCCGATGTGTCACTCGCTCTGGGCGCGCAGATTCACCCCGAGCACGGCGCGCATCACCACGACGATGACGAGGACGCTCACAAGCACGCGCTGAGCTATACGGTCGTTGGCCGCCTTCCCGCACGCCATAACGTATGGGACAGCGCGATTCTCGTACCCGTCGAAGACGTGTGGACGCTGCACGAATTGCCCAGCGGCCACCCTGCCGGCAGCACGCAGATCGGCCCGCCCTGGGACGTGACGCAATTGCCGGGCGTGCCGGCCATCGCCGTGAAGCCGGAATCGGTCGCCGCCGCCTACGGCCTGCGCGGCCAGCTGCGGACGAATGAAAGCATGGCGCTGTTCCCCGCCGAAGTCCTCAACGATCTGTACAGCACGCTGGGCAATGTGCGCGACGTGATGTCGCTGCTCGCCATCGCGACGCAGATCCTCGTCGTCGTCGCAGTGCTGATGGCCCTGCTCGTCGGCTTTCTCGCCCGCGCACGCCAGTTCGCCGTGCTGCGCGCGATTGGCGCTGGCAGCAACTATGTGTTCACGGTGATCTGGCTGGAAGTCAGCCTGCTGGTGGTCAGCGGCGCAGCCATCGGGCTCCTGCTCGGCTACGCCGCATCCTGGCTGCTGATGCAATGGATCGCACCACGCATGGGCTTTGCCATGCCGGTGTCGATCGGATCAGAGGAGTTGCTGCTGGCCACGAGTCTCGCCGCCTCCGGCCTGCTGATCGCCACCCTGCCGGCCTGGCTCTCGCTGCGTCGGCCGGTGGCGGAAGGACTGAAGGCTTAGAGGCTGCAGAGCCAGGCTGGACGCGGCTCGTCAGGCATCAGCCAGCCACGCAGAGGCTGCGCAGATCGTCCAGCAACGCATCCACCGTCTCGGCCTCGATATCCCAGGAGCACATGAAGCGCGCCGCGCCGCCAATGAAATTGTAGAAGCGCCAGCCACGCCGGCGCAGCTCGGCCGCCACCGCATCAGGCACGTCGACGAACACGCCATTGGCCTCGGTCGGTGCGACCAGGCGCAGACCCGGCAGGTCAGCCAGCCCTTGCGACAAACGCTGCGCCATCGCGTTGGCATGCGCGGCGTGGCGCAGCCACGCACCCTCTTCCAGCATGCCCAGCCAGGGCGCGGCGAGAAAACGCATTTTCGAGGCGAGCTGCCCCGCCTGCTTGCAGCGGTAGGCAAAGTCTTCGGACAGACGCCGGTCGAAGAACACCACCGCCTCGCCCACCGGCAAGCCCATCTTGGTGCCGCCGAAGCACAGCACATCCACTCCGGCGCGCCAGGTAATGTCTGCCGGACTCACCCCCAGCGAGGCCACCGCGTTGGCAAAGCGTGCGCCGTCCATGTGTACGCGCAAGCCGTAATGGCGGGCCTGGGCGCAGATCGCCGCAATTTCTTCCGGGCGATACAGCGTGCCGAGTTCAGTCGCCTGGGTCAGGGTCACCACCTTCGGCTTGGGGTAGTGAATGTCCGTGCGCTTTTCCACCAGCCGCGCCACCTCGCCCGGGTTCAGCTTGCCGAACTCTCCCAGGGCAGGCAGCAGCTTGGCCCCGTTGGAGAAAAACTCGGGCGCGCCGCATTCATCGGTGATCACATGCGCCAGTTCATGGCAGATCACGCTGTGATACGACTGGCACAGGGAGGCCAGCGCCAGCGAATTGGCCGCCGTGCCGTTGAACACGAAATACACATCACAATCGGTCTCGAAGATCGCGCGCATGCGGTCCGATACCCGCCGCGTCCACTCGTCATCGCCATACGCCATGGCGTGCCCGGCGTTGGCTGCGACCAGCGCGCTGAAGGCCTCCGGGCAGACGCCCGCATAATTGTCACTGGCAAAGTGTTGCGGCATGGTGTTTCCGATGCGGCAGAGCCGGAAAAGTACGAGAAGCAGACATTCTAGGTGGCTGCGCGAGGCTTGAGGCAATCCGCATCAATGCGGCGGCAACAAAAAGCCCGCACGCGGCGGGCTGAAAACATAACGGCGATGCGGATCTCAGTTGATCACAACGCGGGCGTTCAGGGACTGAACCGGACGGTTGTTCGGATGGTGCATCGTGTGCGAGAAGTGCTCGAACTGGGCTTTTTCGGCCTGCACCGGGCTCTTCAGCACGATCCAGGACACGCCTTCGCTGCATGGAGGCGTGGTGAGTGAACCGCTGAAATAGTAGTACGCGTGGTTCTTCGGCAGCAGTTCAGCGGCAGAAAGTTTGCCAGAGAATTCGTGTTTCTCGCCAGCTGTCTCAGGCATCTGATCCCAGATGCGGGCAATCGCGCTCTGTGCCTTGCCCGGGACGAACATCACGGCCACCACAGCCAGCTGGCCATTTTTGTCCTGGTGAACAAGATGCCCCTCCATCGGGAAGGCCTTGCCATGAATTTCGTTTTCGCTCGGCGCATGAAAGTGCGCCTGCTTGAGTTCATAAGCATGCCCACCCAGCTTGACCCAGCTGCCGGGAGCAAAGTTCGCCTGGATCGTGTGGCCGTTATTGAGGACTTCGGTAGCCTGCGAGGTGTAGGAGAACGTCAGTTTCGGTACTGCGGCTTTGACTTCGCCGGTGATATTGACCGGAGACTGGTTCTTGCCCAGCGAACAGCTGGCGAATTCAGGCGCCAGCTCGCCCCAGTGCTCGGGCGCCGCCTCACCCTCATAACCCCAGTGCGCACCTTCCGCAGCCATGACTTGCGACATCGTCAGCGCAGCCGCGCTACCCAACAGCCAACCAGAAAGCTTCTTCATTTGAACACTCCGTTTTTATTTGAGGGATCGGTGCCGCTGACGCGTCCGCGCCAGTCTTGCACCGCAGCAATTCTGTTCCCCTGCGATACCGCATGTCTGTGTGACAGATCAACACGCACCAGAAAAACCAGACTCATGTGAAGAAAACCCGGACACGAGCTGCTGCAGGCCTGATCCACAGGCAACAAAAAGCCCGCACGAGGCGGGCTGAAGAATGAGGCTGGACGCGGGTCTTCGGGCAGTTCTCAGGGCAGGAAGCTAGCGCGTTTTCGGGCTCAGCGAACCACGGTTGTAGTCCTTGTCGCCGGGCATCAGCGTGCGCCCCACGCCGAACAAGCCGCCCTGCGCTTCAGCCGGACGGACATTGTTCTCGGGATACTGCGCGGCCGCTTTCCTGGCAACTTCGGCCTTCTTGGCATCGACAAATTCCCAGCGTCCAGTCGGGTACAGCAGCACCTTGTCGCCGCTGGCTGTGGTGGCCTCGACCGGCGTGCGATCGGGTTCCGCGGCAGGCTGACTCTGCGCCTGCGCGGCGGCACTCAGGCCGCAGCACAGACACCAGATCAAGGCGCGTGACAGCCTCACAGCTTGCCCGCCACCCAGGTCGCCACCCCGGCCAGCGCACCGGGCAAGCCCGCCGGATCGGTGCCACCGGCCTGGGCCATGTCCGGACGACCACCGCCCTTGCCGCCCACCTGCTGGGCGACGAAGTTCACCAGCTCACCGGCCTTCACCTTGGCGGTGAGATTGGCGGTGACGCCGGCGATCAGCGAGACCTTGCCGTCGTTGACGGCAGCCAGCACCACGGCGGCAGAGCCGAGCTTGTCACGCAGCTTGTCGACCGCTTCGCGCAGGGCCGGTACGTCCGCGCCTTCCAGCGTGGCCGCCAGCACCTTGATGCCATCCACATCCACAGCCTGATCGAGCAGCGCATCGCCCTGATTGCTGGCGAGCTTGCCTTTGAGCGCGGCAATTTCCTTTTCCAGCGCGCGCACGTTGTCCAGCGTCTGCGCCAGCTTGGCCGGCACTTCGCTGACTTGCGCCTTGAGCACGCCGGCCACTTCAGAGAGTGCCGCGTCACGCTGCAGGATGTAGTTCATCGCGCCTTCGCCGGTCACCGCTTCGATACGACGCACGCCTGCGGCCACGCCACCTTCGGCCACGATCTTGAAGAAGCCGATGTCACCGCTGCGCGCCACGTGCGTGCCACCGCAGAGTTCGCGGCTGGAGCCGATATCGACCACACGCACGCTCTCGCCGTACTTCTCGCCGAAGAGCATCATCGCGCCGGTCTTCTGTGCGTCCTCGATGCCCATCACGCGGGCCTGCGCCGCGGCGTTCTGGAGGATTTCGCGATTGACGATCTGCTCCACCTTGAGCAGCTCGGCGTCGGTCACCGGCGCATTGTGAGCGAAGTCGAAACGGGTCTTGTCGGCGTCGACCTGCGAGCCCTTCTGCTGCACGTGGTTGCCCAGCACTTCGCGCAGGGCCTTGTGCATCAGGTGGGTGGCAGAGTGGTTGCGCGTGGTGGCGGTGCGGCGGTTGCCGTTGACGCGCGCGTCGATGGTGTCGCCAATGCGGATTTCACCTTCCATGACACGGCCATGGTGGCCGAACACGTCGGCCTGAATCTTGATGGTGTCTTCCACCGCGAAACGTGCGGTAGCGTTCTGCAGCGCGCCGGCATCACCCGCCTGACCGCCGGACTCGGCGTAGAACGGGGTGTTGTCGAGCACCAGCACGGCGTCGTCGCCGGCACGAATCACTTCGACAGGGCTGCCGTCGACGTAGAGGCCAGTCACCTTGGCGTCTTCCACCATGAGTTTTTCATAGCCATGGAAGTGAGTCGCCGCGCCGTTGTATTCGAGGCCCTGCGCCATCTTGAACTTGCCTGCAGCGCGTGCCTGCTCGCGCTGGCGATTCATCGCGGCATTGAAGCCGGCCTCGTCTACCGACAGGCCGCGTTCGCGCAACACGTCGGCAGTCAGATCCAGCGGGAAGCCGTAAGTGTCGTGCAGTTTGAAGGCGAGTTCGCCATCCAGCACCTGCGAGCCGGAAGCAGTCATCACGCTCAACGCGGACTCCAGGATTTCCATGCCGTTGGCGATGGTCAGGAAGAAGCGCTCTTCTTCATTCTTCAGAACCTCGGTGACGCGGCGCTGCTGATTGACCAGTTCCGGATAGGCCTTGCCCATCTCGCTGGCGAGTACATCGACCAGCTTGTAGAAGAAGGGGGTACGCGCGCCCAGCTTGTAGCCATGGCGGATGGCGCGGCGGGCAATGCGGCGCAGCACGTAGCCGCGGCCTTCGTTGCTCGGCACCACGCCGTCAGCCACGGTGAAGGCACAGGCGCGGATGTGATCGGCGATCACCTTCAACGAGGGCGAAGCCGGGTCGATCTCGGTGGCGCCAGCAGCCTTGAGCACGTCCTGCGTGGCAGCCAGCAGAGTCACGAAAAGATCGATCTCGTAATTGGTGGCAACGTTCTGCAGCACGCGGGTCAGCCGCTCCAGGCCCATGCCGGTATCGACGCTGGGCTTGGGCAGCAGGTCCATCACGTAGTTACCGTTCTCGTCGATGCGGCGGTTGTACTGCATGAACACGTTGTTCCACACTTCGGTGTAGCGGTCGCCGTCTTCATCCGGGCTGCCGGGAGGGCCGCCAGCCACGCTCGGGCCGAAGTCGTAGAAAATTTCGGAGCACGGACCGCACGGGCCAGTGTCGCCCATCATCCAGAAGTTGTCACTGGCATAACGCGCGCCCTTGTTGTCGCCGATACGCACCACGCGCTCGGCCGGCAGGCCGATTTCCTTGGTCCAGATTTCGTAAGCCTCGTCGTCTTCCGCATACACGGTGGCCCACAGCTTGTCCTTGGGCAGCTTGAAGACTTCGGTCAACAGCTCCCACGCGTACTTGATCGCGTCCTGCTTGAAGTAATCGCCGAAGCTGAAGTTCCCCAGCATCTCGAAGAAGGTGTGGTGGCGCGCGGTGTAGCCGACGTTTTCCAGATCGTTGTGCTTGCCGCCGGCGCGAATGCACTTCTGCGCGGTCGCCGCACGCGTGTAGGGGCGCTTGTCGAAGCCGAGGAAAACGTCCTTGAACTGGTTCATCCCGGCATTGGTGAACAGCAGGGTCGGGTCGTCCCCTGGCACCACCGGGCTGGACGCCACGATCTGGTGACCTTTGGATTCGAAATAGTTCAGGAAGGTGGAGCGGATCTCGGAGGCTTTCATGGCAGGCCGATACGAAAAAATCGTTGGAAATCAGAGCCCGCGATTCTAACCCGGATGCCGCTGCGAGGCGAACCCGCGCGTACCGCGCGCAGGGGCGCCATGGCCCGGACACCACGGGAGCGACTTGACGCCACCCAAACAAATGCGAATAATTCGCAACTGCAAATCAGATTTATTCCCGACGACCACCTCCACTCCGGGCGGTCGCCGTTTCCCGCCGAAAGCCCGTCATGCATGCCAACCTTTCCGCCCCGCAATTCTCCGACCGCGCACTCAGCCTGGCGGCCGTGATCGGCCTGCACATTGCGGCTGGCGCAGGCATGCTAATGCTCGCCCAGCCAGTGATCCAGCAGATGCTTGCGGCGCCGGTGCTGATCGAACTGGTTTCGCCCGCACCGCAAGAACCGAGCGCGCCCGAACCGCCCCGGCCGGCTCCGATGAAACCACGCAGCGCGCCGGCACAGCGGCCGCAGGCTGCGCCACAAGCCGTCGCCCCCAAATTGGTGCAGACCGCAGCCCCGGCACCTGCCGATGCGCCGACCATCAGCGCCGCACCCGTCCAGAAAGAAACCCCCGCCGCGGCCGTGCCTTCCGAAGCCGTCGCCAAAGCTGGTCCGGCGGTGGTGGAAGCCATCCAGGCGCCCCGCCATGACGCGGACTATCTGCTGAACCCGAAACCCGACTACCCGCGCGCTTCGCGCTCGCTGGGGGAAGAAGGCAAGGTCTGGCTGCGCGTACAGGTCAGCGAGGATGGCAGGCCCCTGCAGGTCCTGATCGACACCACGTCCGGTTACCAGCGTCTGGATCGCGCCGCACGCGAAGCGGTCTCCAGCTGGCGTTTCGTGCCAGCCCGTCAAGGCCAGACCAATGTGGTTGGCTGGGTCCGGGTACCGGTCCTGTTCGAGCTGAATCACTGAGGAATCGCTGATTTTTCGCGGCGGAAGCCGCTCCCACCCCCGAGAAAAACATCATGCAAACGCAAACGACTCTGGGCTTTGCCCACTTCATCACCCAGGCAGATGGTCTGGGCAAGACCCTGTTCGTGATCCTGATCCTGATGTCCCTGGCATCCTGGTACTTCATCCTCACCAAGGCCATTGCCAAGCTGCGCCAGCGCCGCGCCTCGCACAAATTCGTCGAACTGTTCTGGAATGCCAGCTCGCTCGACGAGGTGCGCAACGAGATCAACACCCACGGTGCCCCGGAACCCTTCTCCCACCTGACCAGCCACGCCCTCTTCGCCCGTGAGCACCACCAGCGCACCGGTGGCGGCAAGCTCGGCGAAGCCGGCGGTCTGGGCGAATTCCTGACCCGCAGCATGCGCAAGGTGATCGACGAAGAAACCGCCAAACTCGAAAACGGCCTGACCGTACTCGCCACCGTGGGCGCCACCGCCCCCTTCGTCGGCCTGCTCGGTACGGTGTGGGGCGTATATGGCGCTCTGGTTGCCATCGGCATGAGTGGCGCCGGCACGCTGGACAAGGTCGCCGGCCCGGTCGGAGAAGCGCTGGTGATGACCGGTCTGGGTCTGGCCGTGGCGATCCCGGCAGTCGTGGCTTACAACAGTTTCACGCGTCACAACCGTCTGACTCTGTCCAGCCTGGATGCCTTCGCCCATGACCTCTTCGCCTACCTCACCACCGGCGCTCAGGTCGGCCAGCAGGCCGGCAAGCTGCACAGTCTGCAAGGAGCCGCGTGATGGCTTTCGGCGGATTCAACAAGGAGGGCAACTCAGCCCCCATGGCCGAGATCAACATGGTCCCGCTGATCGACGTGATGCTCGTCCTGCTGGTGATCTTCATCCTCACAGCGCCGCTGCTCACCCACGCCGTGAAGGTGGAGCTGCCCCGCACCTCCAGCAGCGAAAACCGGGTGCAGGCCGAACGCATCGAAATCGCGCTGACGCCGGAATCCGACATTTTCTGGAATGGTGAAAAGCTCGACGCCGCCGGGCTCGACGTCCGCATGGCCAGCGCCGGCGCTGGCGTGACCGATGCAGCCAGCGCGCCGGAAATTCACCTGCGTGCCGACAAGGCCACGCCGTATGACGCGGTTGCCAAGGTGATGGCGGCGGCGGCCCGGGCCAAGCTCAGCAAGATAGCTTTCGTCAGCCAGCCCGAGTAAGGCTGACAAGCAAAAAAAGGCGACATACGAGTCGCCTTTTTTGTTCGCCCTGCCAGGGCATGCCCCGAAACCCGCATCCAGACTGACTCTGCAAGCACTCACCTCGAATAGTATTGTCTGGCAAGCCTTTTCAGGCATGCACTCTGAAAACACCCGCCCGCATCGGGTCTTCAGACAGGCACAAAAAAGCGGCCCGCAGGCCGCCTTGCTGGATGCTGCTCTGCGATCAGTTTTCAAACGGGCTCAAATCCCCCGGCTTGCGCAGCATCTTGTTCACTTCGTCCAGATGCAGTTCCTCGGCCACGATCATCTCGCGCGCGTATTCCTCGAGCAGCACGGAGTTGCCTTCGGCGATCTTGAGCAGATCGTAGTAGCCGGCCAGTGCATTCTTCTCGTGTTCCAGACTCTCACGCAGGATGTCGCCAATGTCATGCTGTTCGGTTTCCAGAAGGGCGCCGATTTTCAGCGAGGGATGCCCGCCCATGAGCGTCACCAGTTCGCCCGCCTTGTGGGCATGGGCCAGACCTTCGCTGGCGTTGTCCTTGAGCCAGGAGACGATCGGGATGCGGTTGTAGCCATACACCATCAGCGAATAATGGGTGTAGCGCACCACGCCTGCCAGCTCGATTTCCATGATGCGGTTGAGCGCGGCAATGGCTTTCTTGGTGTCTGATTTGTTCATGTGGGGCTCTCCTGTCAGGTCTGCTGAAATCCGGAACTCACGGCGGTACCGGTAGATGCAGTCTGGACGGAGTCCGGGCTCTCTACAAGTACGTCGCTTAACAGACACCGCAAACCACGTGCCAGACCGGCAGCACTGGGGTTTTCGACAAAGGTGCAGCGCTTGCCGGTGCGCTTGCAGTGGTCTTTCACCCGCCAGTAGGCGTTATGGCTGATGCAGCCGGTCTGGCAGATCACCAGATCGGCCGCGCCAAGTGCGGAGTCGAGTTGCCCGAAGCGATCCTCGATGCCCCCGTCGTGGTGCAGAAATTGCCCGCCGGCCTGCTCGACCAGCTTGCGATACACCACCACCACGCTCTCGCGGCCACCCACACAGAGGATGCGATGCCCCTCCAGCGAAGCCACCGGCTCCGCGGCACGCGGCAGGGCCACAGAGCTGGCCGCCGGCGCAGGGGCGCGCACCGGCTCGGTCATGGCTTTGCGCAGACGTTCATTCTCCAGGCACAGGCGGGCGTTGCGCTCTTCCTGATACGTCAACTGCTGCTCCAGGCGCCGCCGGATCTGCGTATCGGGGGCTGCGCGCAGTGCGGCAAGCTCCTCGCGCACGCCAGCCAGTTCGCTGGTCCGGCTGATCAGTTCGCTACGCGTACGGATCAGCTGCGCCTGCACGCGTTCAAGCTCTGCCGCTTTCTCCTGCACATTGCGCTCGCAACGCTGCTGCGCCGCAGCCAGCGCACGCCCCAGCGTGATGTTCTCGTCCTGCAACGCGTGATAGTGCGCAATATTCAGGCGCAGTGACGCACCGGCCTGATGCTGGATCATGTGCAGTTGCTGGCTCACCTGCTCGGCAAACTCGGCATCACAGGCCGGATGCGTCAGCACCGCCCACAACGCACCAGCGATTTCGCCCGCCGCGATGGCCTGCTGCCAGGCCTCCTCCAGCCCGGCACGCCCGCGCAGTTTGCGCAACACCTTCACCACCGGCGCGTGGCGCAGCTCCAGATCATCCTGGATGACCTCGGCCATCCGGTTGCGTGTACGCGCCAGCTGAACAACAGCCGAGTGCAGGGCATAGTCATCCATGCGCGCGGTTTCCGGTAGCGCCTTGCCCGCCAGGCGACGCAACACCGGCAGCGGCAGACACACCCCGATCACCGGGCAATGCACATGCGAAGGCAGCTCCCACAGGCGACGGCGCCTCGAACCCTGCTTCAGCACCACCGGCTGCGCAGCCGGCGCGAAGGTCTGCTTGATGAAACTGGTTGTGAACATGGCAAATTCCCCGATCAAGACGGCATCAGCCAGAAGGTCCATTCCGTTGCAGGATCAAGCCGATCGCGAAGACAAGCCGCAGACAGTGCACCGGGCACGGCAAGGCGAAGTCGACAAAGAGCGGATTGATCCTGCGACGGAATCAAAGGCGCTGGGCGTAGTACTCCACGACGAGCTGCATCTCCAGCGGAAAGGGAATGTCGTTGATGTCCGGCAGATGACTTACCGTGACCGCGCAGTTCGCTTCGTCAAAGCTCAGCCACTCCGGCCGGCTCAAGGCCAGATCGGCCAGGCTGGCTTTCACCACCAGCAGTTCGCGACTCTTCGCCCGGATGCTGACGACATCCCCGACGCGCACACGGAAAGACGGGATGTTGACCGGTTTGCCATTGACCAGCAGATGGCAATGATTGACGAGCTGGCGCGAGGCCGGAATCGAACCGGCAAAGCCGGCGCGGAACACCACGTTGTCCAGCCGGCGCTCCAGCAACTCCGCCAGCTTGGCACCGGCAGAATCACGCGAGCGCCGCGCATCCGTCACCAGAATGCGCATCTGGCGTTCGGACAGACCGTAGTTGAAGCGCAGCTTCTGCTTCTCCAGCAACTGCAGGCCGTAGCCGGATTTGCGCTGCTGCTTGGCGCCATGCTGGCCGGGGCGCTGATTGCGCTCGGCGATGGTCTTGCGCGACAGGCCGGGCAGATCGACGCCCAGGGCGCGCATGACTTTGAGACGGGGGCCGGTATAACGGGACATTGAATTCTCCTTATTTGGTGAGGATCAGCTTGCCGTTGCGCGTGGCGCGCAAGGTGTAATGCATGCCCTGATGCTCGATGATCAGGGTACTGGCCGCACCGAGCAGGCTGCGGCTGGAAATGACAGGTTCTGCGGGCTGCAGCGTTGCCGCAGCGGATGCGTTGCGCGGCAGAGGCATGGCCGGGGCGAGTGCGGTGCTCATGCGCGTCCCCTCAGTGCAGCACGGCATGCTGCGCACGTTCGGCCAGTGCCTTGCGCTGGGCCGCCTCGTCCTGCTGGCGGGCATCCAGTTCATTGCCCAGACGCAGCCAGACCTCCGCCAGCTCGTCGCAAGCCCGCGCCAGCAACGGATCGGTATCCGGCCGCCCGGCCAGGGTTGTCAGGTGCTGGACCAGCGCTTGCGCCTTGGCACTGCTCATGCCGTGCGCCGCCGAACAGGTCAACAGATGCAGGGCCGCCGCCATCAAGGTGGCCGGGCGGGCTGCGGCGAAATCGGGATCGATATTCATGAGCGTGCTCCTATCAGGATTCAGGGTTGTGCAGCGGGCGCGCTGGCCGTGCCTTCGGGCACGTACACCATCGAACCATCCTTGAGCCGGTAAGCCACCCCGGCTTTCTCTCCATCACCGCTGCCAATCTGGCCCTTGGCCTGGTAGCGGGTGATATTCTGGCCTTCCTTCATGGTGATTTCCATGTCCGGCTGGCCCGGATTCTTGATGACGGTGACGTTTTCCGCGCCGAAGGGATTGGCCGGGCTCTGCGCCACGCTCACGAGCAGGGCGGCGATGATGACGAGGAACACGTCGATCAGATTCACCACCGAAAGGATCGGGTCGTCGCCTTCGTCCTCGTGCAGGAAGCTTGAGGTCCGTGCGCGACGCGGCACGGCGGCAACGGCCTGCTCGATGGCCGCCTCGGGCGCGTTCATGCGAGCACCTGCTGATTCAGCCAGACCATTTCTTCGGCCAGCCAGCGACGGCGCACACCCACGACGAGGAAGGTGATCGAGGCGGCAATCAGCGCCAGAATCACCGCCGAGAAGGCGATAGTCAGGCTCATGCCGACGTTGCCGAGATTGCCGTCGGACAATGAACGCAGCGCCGGGCCCATCGGAATCATGGTGGCCACCAGCCCGAGCATCGGTGCCACGCGGGTGGCGATGCGCGCCTTCTCCAGCAGTTTGTGGGCGGCCACGTCGAGCGCTTCCGGATCATGCAGGCGATGCTTGCGGGCATGCGCGATCAGCGCGTAGCCGCGCCCGCTGGCAGGCTGATGGCGATAACGCAGATACGCCTGGATGCAGAATTCCCCCAAGGCCCAGAAAGCGTAGAGAAAAAGAATGGCGATCAGGGCCAGCACCGGCAGCAGAAAGAGCTGGCCGATGTCATACATCATGGTTTCAAGCGGATTCGGGGTCATGCGGATACCTTGCGAAAAGCGGGGTTGAAAGAAGGAGACAGAAAACTGCGCAACGCGCCGCCGCCAAAGGCGCAGAGCATCAGCGCGCCACCGAGCAGCCAGGCCAGCGAGGCGGGCGGCGGCACAGGCGGTTCGACCTTTTCGAGCTTCATGCCCTGCACCGGTGGCGGGCTGGAGAGCGGCTCCGGGCGGGCCTCTTCAGCCTGCCTTCCTGAAGATGAAGGCTGCGTCTGCCCTGCAGCCGTTGCCGCCTGCAGACCGAAGCCAGGCGCGGCTGTCGAGGCATTGGCCTTTACAAACTCGCGGAAGGCGGCATTGCTGCTGTGGATGTCGAAACGCTTGGAGAGATTCTCGTAACGCTGGGCCAGCTGCTTGAGCGTGGCCGCGTCGGTCTGCCAGTAGTCCTTGCGCGCGGCCTCCAGCATGCGTTCGATCATCTGCGCCTGAGCCTGCGGCGCGTGCTGCTCGAACCACTTGTCCATGCCGAGCTTGTACTTGTCGCGCACATAGACCTCGGCGAATTCCTGCCACTGGTCATCGCGCACGATTTCCGGCGCCACCGCCGTCCAGCCCCAGAAATTGTTCATCGAGTCGAGCATGTTCAGCGCACCGGAGTAGCCCTCGGCCTGCATACCCTTGATCCAGCCCGGATGGAAATTGCGCGTGCGCAGCTCGGTGGCGAGGAAGCCCGCTGCCGTCTCGGTGCGCGCCGCACGTGGATCACGCAGATTGGAGATCAGCAACTCCGGCGCCCGGCCGGTGAGGTGGCGCACCGCCAGGCCAATGCCACCCAGATACTGGAAGGGGTCGTCGGTGGTGAGCATGCCGTAGAGGTTGGACGAGCGCGCGAGCAGCGCCGCCTCCACGCCCTTGAGGTTCTCGGCGTAGAGATTCACGCCATCGAGCTTCTGGCCCCAATCCTTTTCGTCCGGACCGTAAGCGTATTGCATGCGCGCCAGATACAGATTGGCGAGCTTCGCATCGGCTTCCTTGCCCTTGCTGGCAAAGCTGTCGGAGGCGAGCGTGGCGTCATTCAGTCCGGTGCCATAGCCGCCGGATTCGCCGCTGAAGATGCGCGTATCCGCCCAGGCCGCGAGCCTGGCCTCACTCAAGCCGCGCCCGGCAAGCGCGGCGCGGATCTTGTTGGAGGCGGCACGCACGGCGTTGTCCGGCTCGTTCTGGCCAGCCGCCAGTTTCACCGCCTCGGCCAGCCACTTCATGGTGTTCGGAAAGTGGTCGCGATACAGGCCGGTGGCGGAGAGCACCACATCGACGCGCGGACGCTTGAGTTCTTTCGCCGGGATCAGCTCCACGCCATTCAGGCGCCCGCCTTCGTCCCATTTCGGGCGCACGCCGAGCGCGGCCATGGCCTGCGCTTCGAGCACGCCGGCATGGCGCATGGTCTCCACGCTCCACAGCGAGTACGCGAGCTTCTGCGGCGCCTTGCCGTGGCGCTGACGATACTCGGCAATCATCGCTTCGGTGGCGAGCTGGCCGGCTTCCCAGGCCGCCCTGGTCGGAATCTTGGAGGGGTCGAAACCATACAGATTGCGCCCGGTAGGCAGCGAATCCGGATTGCGCACCGGATCACCGCCGGTGCTGGTCGGCAGGAATTCGCCATTCAGGCCGGCGAGCAGACCAGTGATTTCCGGGTTGGCATCCAGACTCGTCCACAGCGCCTGGGCACGCTCCACATCGGCACGCAGGGCGGCGTCGCGGATCTCGCCGATCGGCGCGCCCTCGAGCAGGTGGTGACGCAGCAGCGCGAAGGGCTTGCTGACGGCGAGCTTCTCGTAATCGACCGCAAAGACTTCCTGCGGCTCATTCGGCTCCAGGCGCTTGTAGAAGTCATTCCCCAGCATGGTCATGACCGTATAAAGCCGCAGCTCGTCGGACTTGTTCACGCCGAAGCTGTGCAAGCCGTAGGGCTGCAGCGTCGCCGCCAGCGCGTGCAGGTGATCGTGCAGCGCGGTGATCCAGCTGGCGAAATCGGCCTCGGCGCGCGCCGGCGTCCAGCCCATGTCCTCGAACATATGCAGTTTCGCGCCGGTGCGCAGCAGATCGCGCTTGAGTGCCTCCTTCACGCCGCCTTCATCCTGCTGAACCCAGGTATGCAACTGGTCGTGCATGGCGTTCAGTTCGGTGTGCAGACCGGCCGGACGGAAGCTCGGCGTCTGGTGACTGACGATGCTGGCACGCCCACGCCGCTTGGCCTGCAGTGCCTCGCCCACGTCGTCGACAATGTAGGGATAGACCACCGGAATGTCGCCGAGGACCACGAAGGGCTGATCATCCATCGACAGGCCGCGCTCCTTGCCCGGCGTCCACTCCTGCGTGCCATGAGTGCCGAAATGCACCAGCGCATCACGATTGCTGCGCGCCCACAGATAGGCAGCCATGTAGAAATGGTTGATGGATTCCTTGGTGGAGTGATACAGCGCGGTCTCCTGATCCTCCTTGCGTTCGCCACGCGGTGGCACCGGCATGAAACTCACATTGCCGACCTGCAGACGCGGAATCACGAAGCCCGCCTCACCCTTGAGCGTGTAAGCCATGCTGCTCTGCTCCGGCTCGCCCCAGCGCGCCAGCACTTGAGCGCGCAACGCTGGCGACTGTGCCGCAAACCAGCGCCGGTACTCGCTCATCGGCAGCCATGCAGCGAGACCCGCATCCAGCAAGGGTTGCAGCTGACCATCCCTGTAGAAGGCCGCCAGAAGCCGGCCTAGAGACTGCGTCAATTGCGTTTCGTCCACCGCCTCGGTGCGGTAACCCGCAGCCTGCATGGCGGTGAGCGTCTGCGCAAGGCTCCTGGGCAGATTCAGGAAAGAGGCCGAGAGATTCTTCTCACCCGGCGGGTAGTTGTAGAACAGGATGGCCACGCGCTTGTCGGCGTTCGCCGTACGCCGCAGCTGGGCGAGATTCATGGCCTTGGCGGCGATCGCGCGAACCTGCGGAGCGATGGCTTCGACCTTGCCGCTCTTCTTCTCGATGGCCGAGGCAATCATCGGGTCCATCGCCCCGGCGATTTCGGCCTGCACCAGATAGAAAGGCAGGTCGATCAGGCGCATGCCTTGCGGGTCTGCCTGCCAGTCAGCGGTGTCGCCACGCCGGTAGGGAATGGCCTGAATCACCGGCACGCCGAGGCGCTCGAACTCGGCCTTGCGCCCGCCCGCGTCGTACATGATCTGGCTGGAGACCAGCACGTCGATCAGGCGCTTGCCACCCGGCGCGGCCATTTTCAGGAAAGCGTCCTCGACCATCACCGGCGTGTAGAACACCAGTGCGCGACCGCCGAGGCGCTCGACATCGGCCACCAGCGCATCGACATAGGCGGCATCCACGGCCGAGATGTAGGACTGATGGATCGCAATGCCCACCACCGGCTGACCCGGCTTGCCCGAAACAGCCAGCGCCTCGTCAGCACGCGTGGTGACGATGTCGGCCAGCTTCGGGTGATAGTAGGCAGCCGCCGGCAGGGTCTGCAGCGCGGCAATGCCTTCGGCGCTGCGCAGCTTGAAGACGCGTGCGGCAATCAGCTGGGCCGCAGCATCCAGATTGCGTCGCCCGCCATTGCTGATGTAGCGCTGAATGTCCTGCGCCAGCGCACGATCCAGCCCGCGCGCCTCGACGCGCTCTCCATCCAGCAGCAGGCGCGGCGTGCTGCGCTCGCTCCAGGCCGGGCCCAGCTTGCCGAGCAGGAACTCCAGCAGACCGGGACGCGGCGTGTCGACAATCAGCAGATCAGCATCCTTCGCAAAGCGGGCCAGGCCCGCTTCGTCGAGCTTTTCCACATAGCGCGCATCGAGTTCGAAGCCCTGCTCGCGTGCGGCCTGCGAGAGTACCTCGAACTTGCCGGCCGGGGCTGGCGCAGCGGTCAGCCAGGCCACACGCGGCTGCGCGGCGAGCGCCGGATTGACGCCGATGAGCAGCAGGAATCCGCACAGGACCAGCAACGCACCGAGAAGCTTTTGCCACGGATGCATATCAGTAATCAAACTTCACGCTGAGGGCAATATTGCGCCCCGGCTGGGTATAGAACTCGGGCGACGGATCGGACGCGCTCATACCGGAACGACGCACGTCGCTCCACAGGTAATAGGTCTTGTCGAAGACGTTGTTGAGCGCCAGATTGACGCGCAGCTTCGGCTGAACCTGCCACCACGCAGCCAGATCGTTCACCCCGTAACCGGGCGTGCGGTAGTAGTTGGTGCTCGAGTCGTCGATATGATCCTTGCCCGCCGCCGCACGCAGACGCCACTCCGCGCCCCACTGCTCCGAGGGAGTCCATTGCGCGGCGAGATTCATGCGCTTGGGCTCGATGCTGTTGAGCGGCTTGCCGCTCGACTGGTCGTAGCCATGCGTGATGGCGAAACCGGCCGACAGGCGCAGCGCCGGAGTGGCCTGCCAGTAACCACGCCAGTCACCGCCGCGGATCACCACGCGCGAGAGATTCTGGTACTGATAGGTGCTGAACGTGACACCACCGCTGACCACTGCGTTCGGGTCACCCGCCGGCAGGATCACGGAGTCGATGAAGTTCTGATAGCGGTTCTCATACAGGGCGAACTGGCTGCCCCAGTGCTTGCCCGAATACTTGGAGCCAATCTCGAAACTGCGGCTGGTTTCCGGCTTCAGATCCGGATTGCCGACCAGCGCGTAGCGCTGCGAGTTGTTGTAGAAGTAACGATTCACTTCCTCGTAATTCGGGCCGCGATAGCCTTCCAGATACTGGGCGTACAGGTTCCAGTCCGCACTCATGCCATACAGGGCGGCAAGCTTGGGCGAGATGTGGCGGCCATCCTTGCTCACCGCAGTGCGTCCATCGGTGCGGTTGTAGAGCGGATCGCTCTCCGGCTGCAGCTTGAACTGGTCATAGCGCAGACCCGGCGTGAGCTTGAACTGGCCGAAGCTGATCTCATCCTGCACGAACAGGCCCAGCTGGTCGGTATGGCCGCGCGGATAGTCCGCCTTCGGGAAGACCTCGCCGATGAACACATTGGAGCTCACACCCGTGGCGAGATTGGTCCAGGTGGTGGTTTTGGATTCCTCAGTCTCGGAGCGCAGGAAGTCCGCCCCCCAGATGGCCTGCTGCGGCAAGCCGAGCGTGAAGGATTTTTCCTGCAGCAGATTCAGCCCGGTATGCGTCTGTTCGTACTTGAAGCGCTGATCCACACTGCAGTTGGCCGTGCCGATGGTGCTGGCCGAGCATGTCGCCGAGGTATTGGTCCGGCGCTGGAAGTTCTGGTTGTCAGTCGTCTGTTTCTGCGTGTACAGCTTGGTGCCGAGGCGATCAAACCAGCTGGCGTCCGGCGTGTAATCATGATCGAACACAATGCGGTCGCGCGTGATCGAATCGATACCGGTGTTGGTGGTAATCCGCGTCAGCGTATTCGGCGACGTCGCACTGGTATTACCCATGCGCTGTGCGTCGATCTCGCTCTCGCCTTCCTTGTGCTCCAGCGTCAGCTTGAAGCGATGCGCCATGTTCGGCGTAAACACCAGCTTGCCCAGCACGTTGCTCTGTTCATACTTGAGCGGGTTGGGCGTGCTGCGCTGCAGCCCCTGCACATCATTCGCCCCCTGATTGTCGCTCTCCTCGCCCTTGGCATGCCCGAGCATCAGCAGAGTCTGGAACTTGTCGCCGCCCGTGGCGACATAAGCCATCGCGCGCTTGCTGTTGTCCACCGAGTGATAACCCAGCTTGCCGCCGGTAGCGAAGCTGCGCCCCTTGAGCAGATCGGCCGGATCAAGAGTCAGGAAGCCCAGTACGCCACCAATGGCGTCTGAACCATACAGGCTGGAAGACGGTCCACGCACCACTTCGACCTGCTTGAGGAATTCGACAAAAGGAATGTCGCGATTGCTGGCGTCGTAATTGGTGGTGCCGGGGCTGCGGAAATCCGCCACCCGTACCCCATCGGTCAGCATCAGCACGCGGTTTTCTTCGATGCCACGAATATTGACGTGACTGGAACCGAAGCGGCGCGGATCCGACGGCAGACTGACGTCCGGCTCGTCGGCCAGAGCGTCAGCCAGACTACGCGAACCATGCTGCTCGATCTGCTTTTGCGTCACCGCAGTAACCGTACCCGCGACATCATTCGCGTGTACTTGCGAGCGCGTGGCCGTCACCACCACCGGTTTCAGTTCCGTTGCGTCCGCCGCCGGAGCGCTTTGCTGCGCCACCGCCATCACCGGCAGAGATCCCATCACCGCCATCACCAGTCGGGACACACCCGAAACACCCCCAGCCATCATCTTTTTCATCGCACCAATCCCGAAACGAAAAGACGCTGGCTGGCTGACACTGGATCGCTGGCTTGCGTGAATCAAAAAGATTGCCGGCCGAGCCGGCCGGCAACCCCAGGACGTGGGCCGCCCCCCCCCCACAGGAGCGCTGTCCTCACGCCACAACTCATCATCCTGAAGCCCCTACGGCGCCTTGATGATGAAGCAGATTATACATTAATGAGAATCATTCGCAACAAATCCAAAAGCATCCCTCTGTCGATCCGGTCAGTTTTGCTTTGTATATCGCCACCTGCCCTGCCTTTGTACAAAAAGACAGGGCCAGATGCTCAGGGCGCCGCTGGCGAAGACCCGCGGATACCGGGCACGATGTCAGGCACGCCTTTGAGTGGCAGCTCGACACGCTTGCTGAAGTTCACCGGCATCACCACGCTGACCGCCCGCGGCTGGCCGTCGCTGGCCCAGGGCTGGAAGCGCATGTCGCGCGCACCACGCACGACAGCGCCATCAAGCTCCCGCGAACCACTTTCCTCAACCAGGCGTACTTGCTGGACGCGCCCTTGCTCGTCCACCCATAGCAGGCATACGACCCGCCCTGCCGGCAAGCCGAAGGTCCGGCTCGATGTCAGCCGTACATTGAGCGGCTCGCGAACCTCCATCCTGTCAAAGCTCACGACTTCGCCAGGCCATTCTCCGAGCTGGAGGCTTGCACACGCAGCCAGAAACAGGCCTAGCGCCATCAAGCACAGAGCACGCATGCTCATGCCTCCAGCAGCGCCCAGTGATTGTCCGGCGACATCGGAATCGGCCAAGCCAGCATCTGCGACTTGTCCCGCAGGTGCCAACGCACCGGGCCCTTCTCGCCAGCGATCAGGAATCCACCATCTTCATCCGGACCAGACAAGGCCCCGGCACGGTGGAACTCGCCAATCAGCGACAGTTTTGCCGCTTCGCCCGGATGCCACAGCAGCACTTTCCCGGAGAGTTGGGCGCTGAGAATGAAGCCTCCGCCGGGGCCAGCCATGATGTCGCCGGTGTAGCCTTCGCCCAATGGCGACTGGGTCGGGATGGAGAGTTCCTTGCCGTTCCACACAGCCAACGTTGGCGCGTTCTTGCGCGCTTCAGACGTTTCGTGCTCGCCCTGCATGGCAATGCCGAGCAGGACCTCACCCTTAGGCGTTTCATTCCAGGCCAGATGACGCAGGGACAGGCGCTGATCGCGCAAGGACCATTGGCCGAGCAGCTCGCCATTGGCAGGATTGATCCGCACCAGCGAGGAGGCCATCTGGTCCAGATCACGCTTGCTACCCTTGTCGGTGTAGCGGATGCCACCATTGGCTATCAGCAGCATGCCCTGCGCATCCTGCGTGAGCTGATGCGGATCCATGCCGTGCGTAGGCCACTCGGCTACTTTCGCGAGCGTGTCGACACGGCGCACGCTGACCCAACCCAGGCCAGTTTTCTGATCGATTTCGGTGGTAAAAAAGTGTCTGGCATCTGCCGCCAGCTCGATGTGCCCACCCGACACTCGCCCCGACTCTGTCGCCAGATCAAGCAGGCGCACCTGCTTGCCGTCGGCATCTGCACGCATCACCCACAGCCCGTGGCGATAGGCCAGCGCAAGATAGCCCTGCCCGCCCGGCAGACCCATCAGACCGTGCCCGCGCGAGGCCACCGGAATGGCGGACTCCAGACGAATTGCCGCCGCCGTCCAGTCGATGGCGAGTACTCCCACATAGTCGCCTGCCTCGCCCGCCAGCGGCGCAGGCAAAGATGCGCCGCTACGCCAGCCTGCCAGCAGGCGGGTCGGTTTGCTGCCTGCAGCCAGGGCCGGCAATGGAAGAGAGGCGGCGGCCAGCATGGCGGCGGCACTGCGCAGGAAACTTCGTTTGTCCATCAGAAACTCCAGAAAGCAGAAAGGCCCGCACGAGGCGGGCCCGGCAACAGAAAACTCAGAACTTGTAACTGGCCGTCAGCTGGAAGTTACGTCCCTTGCCCGGAATGTAGTGCCCCCGGTAGACGTTGTCCGCATACAGCTTGTTGGTCAGATTATTGGCATTGAGCTTGAGGCCCAGTTCGCGTGTGACCTGGTATTCGAGCATCGCGTCATAGGCCACATAACCATCCACCTGGAAGCTGTTGACCAGTTGCGGGTACATCTTGGTGCGGCCGGTAGCGCCCGCACCCACGCGCCAGTCGGCGCCGATCTTGTACGTCGTCCACAGCGAAGCCTGATGCTTCGGTATCAGCCCTGGACGCGTACCCACTGGTTCCGAACCGGTCAATGCGCCTTCACGAACTTTGGCAACCGGAATCCAGGTGTAGGAGAAGAAGGTCTCCCAGTTCGGCGTGATGCGACCAGCGATGTCGGTCTCGAAACCCTTGGCATAACGCTCGCCAGAAAGAACGTAGTTGTCAGCATTCACCGTGTCGGCATCGGTATTGCGCTCGTTGTACTTGGTCGAATGGAAGAGCGCGAAGCGTGTGCTCAGGTTGCCGCCAAAGAGATCAAGCTTGCTGCCGATCTCGATGTTGCGACTCTTTTCCGGATCGGTATTGCTGCCACGCACATCGTACTGATAGGTGTCACCTGCCGTATTGAAGGACGTGCCATAGGACAAGTGAAAGGAGGCTTCCGGCGTCGGCTGGTAGAGCACACCGAAACGCTTGGAGAGCAGCTGGTCGTGCCGGCTGCGATCTGCAGTGGGCGCTCCGGTCGTGGTGTTGTAGGTGAAGTATTGACCGCCCATGTAGTCCCAGCGCAAACCACCCAGCAGCTTCCAGTGCTCGGCCACCTGCAGCATGTCCTGGAAATAGGTGCCCGCAGACAGGGTCTCGAACTCGGCACTGCGCACCGCGGCACGCCCACCTTCGTTGACACCAGAAGTTCCATCCGTGTCGCCCAGGGTGGTCGTGCTCTTGTTGAAGGTTCCCAGCAGGCTGAACGTCGTCTTCTCTTCGTGGTTGGCATCCACACCGGCCAACACTTCATTCTTCAGACCGAACCAGGTGAACTTGCCCGAGAAGTCGCTTTGCAAAACCTGTGTGTCATAGTCCATGACCTTGTTGTTCGAACCACGGGTCAGCACGGTACTGTCGCTGATGTTCGAACCGAGTACCGCTTGGCCGTTCGGCTGCGAGGTGGCCCCGGCAAAACGCACCGCACTCGCACGCTGATCGCGCTCGTACTTGCCAGCACGGAAACTGGTCTTGAGCTCCCTGCCACCACCGAAACGATGGATATGGGTCACGGTGCCATGAGAGACATCGCTGTTGCTGTAGTCGCTATCCACTCCGTAGTAGGCACTCGGGTCCTTGTCGACCAGGGTGTTGCCGGTGTTGTCTGCATCCGGCTTCAACCAAGGCAGGCCGTAGTTGATGCCGTTCCGGTTTTTCAGGTAGTAAAGGCCAAGCTGGAATTCGTCGCGTTCACCGATTCCGTAGCGATAGTTGGCGGCCATGCCTTCCTTGTCGACCGAGGAGCCTGCGCCATTGTTTTCAGCCTGGTTTTTCACGCCGGTCAGACGCAGGGCCGATGCGGCCCCTGTGACAAAATTCAGGTCCGCCTCAACCCGGCCAAACTGATGACTGCCGTAGGTCACATCAATCTCGTGCTGATCCAGCATGAAAGCCTGCTTGCTGACCTGATTCACCACGCCGCCGGTCGAGCCACGCCCGAAGAGCATTGAGGCAGAACCACGCATAACTTCGAGACGGTCGTAATTGAAGGTATCGCGCTCGTAAATGGCCGGATCACGCATGCCATCGACCAGGATGTCGCCCGTCTGCTGCAGGGAGAAGCCACGCAAGCGGATGTCCTCTTCGCCACCCTCGGCCGCCAGAAAAGTCACACCTGAAGTCACGTGCAGCACGTCCTTGAGCGTATCCAGGCTACGGTCGTCGATAAGTTTTTCAGTCACCACGGTCACAGACTGTGGAATGTCGCGCAGAGCCTGCTTGCCCTTGCCAATGGTCGACGTGACAGCCTGATAGGTTTCCTTGGCCTCCGTCTCGACAGGCTTGTCCGCTGTCACTTTTACGGTGGGCAGCGTCTTTTCATCCTTGGATGCAGTCGTTTTGGCGGGTGTCTGAGCCATCGCACCAAGCGGATGGGCCAGTGCCAGAGACAGCAGCGCCAGACGCACGGCCTGTGTCAAACGCAATACCGGGTTAGGGGGAGGAACAGCGCCAGGCGCAACTGCGGCATGCATCGTGAAGATCTCCGTCAAGGTAATGGCTGCTTCGCAAGGAGCCAGAACACCCCGACCCGCGAGCAAACCGATTGTTTTAATTGCATGAATTAATTCGCGAATGCGAATGATTCGCAATTTAACCCGATTTTACAAAAGAGACAATGCTTGAGAAGATTTTTCCCGGGATGCATAGCGAAAACGCCCGGCAGTCCTGCCGGACTCCGGACCGGCCGGCCAGTGTGTGCCACACCACCTGCCGCTTGTGCGGAGGGAAGGACGTCGAGACAAGGGGATACGCTCTGTCAGACCGTCAATGTGCGCCTCTGCGGGAGGCTGCACAGTCAGGCCCGGAGCTGTTTCAGCCGCGCACGCGGTCAGGGCGGTCGGTAATGATGCTGTCGACACCCCAGCCAAAGAGTTCGCGAGCGCGAGACGGGGAGTTTTCGGTATAGACCGCCAGCAGATACCCGGCAGCCTTGATGGCACGCGCCTGCCCGATGTCGAGCCCGGCGCTGTCGACATGCAGGGCAATGACGCCCAGCCGGGTACAGCGCGCCTGCCAATCGGCGGGAAGATCTTCGACCAGCAAGGCGAGTGGCTGAAGAGGCGCTTCCCGCCTTGCTGCGCAGAGGGCCTCCTCGGAGAATGAGGACAGAAGCGGCTGTACCGCCATACCCTCATGAAACGCCCGCACCATGCGGGTCACCTGTGTGGCAGTTGCGACCTCATGGCCCATGGCCGGCTTGATTTCGATATTGGCGGCAAGTCCCAGCGCACGGCATTGCACCAGTGCCTCATGCAAGGTCGGCAAACGGGTAGCGGCAAAAGCCGGATGATGCCGGATGCCGGCATCCAGCCCGGCAAGTAGCGCATCGCAACTGTCACAGACCCGACCGGCACCATTGGTGGTGCGCTCCAGGGTTTCGTCGTGAATCAGCCAGGGCGTGCCGTCAGCGGAGAGCATGACGTCGAACTCAACACCCTGGCTACCGAATTGCGCCGCGATAGCCAGCCCTGGCAGCGTATTTTCCGGCGCCAGTGCACCGCCGCAGCGGTGCGCCATGACACGCGGACAGGGCCAGCCGGAACGCACGATCTCAGTTCATGCGGCCGCTGCGGATACGCTGCACCGCATCGTCCAGCCCCTGTTTGGAAGGCTTCTTGTCCGCAAACACCTGCTCCATCTCATCGGCCAACACACGGCGCACACCGGCGCGGTGGCCGTAGGCACTGGCGGCAGAGAAGGGGCTGACCGGCTTGAAGGTCAGCTGGGCAATGGCGACACGCTGGGCCGCCAGTTCATCCTTGAGCAGTTTGCTCGCCTGCGTGGCAAGCAGCCCCGCCGAACTGAGCGGCAGGTAACCGGCATTCACCTGCCAGTCGACCTGATTCTGTGGCGCCAGCCAGAAACGGACGAAGGCAGCGGCCAGCTTGTATTCCGACGCACTGCGGCCAGCAGCGACCCACAGCGCCGGGCCGTCAGCCCAGGTGTTCTGCGGCGCACCGTAGGCATCGTCGTGGTACGGATAGCTGCTCACTCCCACCGGGAACGCGGAACTGCGCACGAGGGTCGGGAACGCAGCGGAGGGGCCGACCAGCACCGCACACTCGCCCGTGGCAAAGCGGTCTTCGCCCTCGGTAGAACGGCCAAAGTAGTGCAGGTAGCGCGACTTGTACCAGGTGCTCATCTTGGCGATGTGCTTGACCTGAATAAGGCCGTTGACGGCAATCTGTTCGTTTTTGCCGCCCGTGACAAAGGCCTGATTGTTCCAAGCACTGGCGTTCTCGATCAGGGTGGAGACCGGTTGCGAAACCGTCATCGGGCAGGTCACGCCGTTTTGATAGAGCTTGCCGAGCACATCCTGCCATTCATTCCAGCTCTTGGGCAGGGCGCTCAGATCCGCGCCCGCCTTGCTCAGGGCGTCCTTGTTGAAGAACACCACCGGCGTCGACAAACCCACTGGCAGCGCCAGCGGACGCCCGCTGGCATCAACCGCCGACGGGACCATGAAGCGCGGCACTGGCAGGGTCTGCAGAGGCTCACCGGCATCCTTCATGACCTGCCACAGCGGTTTGAAACGCCGTGCGCCAATCAGGCTTGCCTCATCTTCGGCGTCGGCCAGAATCGTCAGTTGCGATTGGCCACCCTGCCCCCACGGACGGTCCGACAGGGCGATCCGGCCGAGTTTGCTCTGGGCATTGAAGCGCTCGACCAGCGCGGCAAGTTCATTCCCCTTGTCTGCCCCCAGCTGGTGACTGAGCTCAATTGTCAGGCTGGACGCCGCCGACGCCGCAGGCGCTTTCTGGGCAGGAGCGGCCTGCGCGGGGATGGCGGCCAGCGCCAGAACAAGGGAAACCAGCAAGCCTTGGCCTGCGCGAGAGGGAATTGCGTGCATGAAGAACTCCTGAAACACCACGACCGGGAAGCGAATTATAGGCACAGCCGCAAAGCGGGCCGAGACCACCGGACGCGCCGGCCTCCTCACGTGACAGACGGTTCCGGGGGATGTTCAGCAAAACATCTCTTGATTCAAGCCAGCGCTGGATGTGTCGTTAAAAACTGTATCCAGCCTGAACCTTGCGCCCATGAAAGCCTCTCGCCCCATCCTCCTGCCGTTGTTTGCCCTGCTGCTGAGTACGCTCACGGCCTGTGAACAACTGGGCATTACCGACCCCGCCAAACTGGCCGAAGCCAAGGATGCAGAAGGCAAAGCCATCGGCAGCGCCTGTCGTCACGCCGGTCGTGCGCTGGAAGACTGCTACACGCTGAACCCCGGCGCACTGAAAGCGTCGGTTTTCAACGGCTGGAAAGACATGAACGACTACATGGCGCAGAACAAGATCGAAACGATCAAGCCCGAACTGCCTGTCGCCCCTCCAGACAAACGCAGCAAGACTGCGGCGGCCGAGGAAGAAGATCCGGTCGAAGAAGCTCCGCCGGCAAAAACCAGCGCCCGCAAACGGGTGGTGAAAGCCGACTCGGGGGCGCACTGAGGCGAACGGATAAGACACCGCCTGAAGAGCCGCCCCGGACAAGGATCGCCAAGCACCTGCTCCAAAGACGCGCTCTACGCGCGGCTCTCCCAAGCCATTCCTTGCAGACCAAGGCCAGGTGCGGCTCACACGGCAGCGTCTCCCACGATTATCCGGCGAGAAATCCTTGCCACGACCCGTCTGCGGTAAAAGCATGGTCCTGCGCCCGGGGCTGGGCTACCATCCGGGCCTGCCAAATTGCTGTGAACCATCACGATGTCTGCCACCGCCAAGGGTTTGATCCTTCTGTGCCGTCCCGGCTTTGAAAATGAATGCGCCGCCGAAGCCGAGGGGCTGGCCCAGCGCGCCGGCATGCATGGCCGCGCCCGCACCGCTCCGAATTCGGGTAGCGTGCATTTCGTCTTCGACGAAGTTTTCGACTGGGATCTGGCCCTGCAGGCAGCCCCTTTCCATTCACTGGTTTTCGCCCGCCAGCGCAGCGTATGGCTGGAACGGGTCGCCAACATGCCGGAGGACGACCGCGTCACGCCGCTGATGCGGGCCATCCTTGATCTGGGCATCCGCTTCGGCCGCCTGGAAGTCGAAACCGCCGACACCAACGAAGCCAAGACCCTGTCCGGCTTCCTCAAGCGCTTCATCCCGCACATCGAACGTCAGCTCAAGGCGACCGGATTCCTGCGCAACAAGCCGGAGCTGCCGACCCTGCACCTGTTCTTCAAGGATTCCAGCCAGGTTGATCTGGGCCTGAGCAAGCCCGACGACGCCTCACCCTGGAACATGGGCATCGCCCGCCTGCGCATGCCACGCAACGCGCCGAGCCGCTCAACCCTGAAACTGGCCGAAGCCTTCGACGCGCTGATGACCGAAGAGGAACGCGAGCAAAGCCTGCGCGCCGGTCTTTACGCCGTCGATCTGGGCGCCGCCCCCGGCGGCTGGAGCTTCCAGTTCGCGGAGCGCGGCATACACGTTTTCGCCGTCGATAACGGGCCGCTGGCTGACTCGCTGAAAGCCACCGGCATGGTAGAGCATGTGAAGGCCGACGGCTTCAACTGGCGCGCGCCGCGCAAGCAAGTCGAGTGGCTGGTCTGCGACATGGTCGAACAACCTGCCCGCGTCGCCCAGCTGGTATCGGACTGGGTTGCCTCGGGCAAGGCCAAGCGCTGCATCTTCAACCTCAAGCTGCCCATGAAGAAGCGTTTCGACGAACTGAAGAAATGCCGTCAGATCATCGATTCGCGCTTCAAGCTGCATGGCGACAGCTACGTGCTGCGCATCAAGCACCTGTACCACGACCGCGAAGAAGTCACGGCCTATCTGGCAAAACTCCACCCACACGCAGCGGAGTCAGACAAGCAATACCGGCGATGAAACCGGTTGACGGTTATACTGTCTTGTTTTCCTTGAAAAAAGTCAGCGGCTCGTCTGCTGCGCACATCACACCAATATGAGTTTTGCCGATCTGGGGCTCAGCCCCGAACTGTTGCGCGCCGTCACCGAAGCCGGCTACACCGAACCCACGCCGATCCAGGCACAGGCCATTCCGGTCGTGCTGGCCGGCAAGGATGTCATGGGTGGCGCCCAGACAGGTACCGGCAAGACCGCGGGCTTCACCCTGCCGCTGCTGCAGCGCCTCCAGCCCTACGCCAGCACCAGCACTTCGCCGGCCAAGCATCCGGTACGCGCCCTGATCATTGCGCCGACCCGCGAACTCGCGGTGCAGGTGCACCAGTCCGTCGTGACCTACAGCAAGTACGTGCCGCTGCGCTCCACCTGCATCTATGGCGGCGTGGACATGAAGGCTCAGATTGCTGAACTCAAGCGCGGGATCGAAATCGTCGTCGCCACGCCCGGTCGCCTGCTGGATCACGTCGAGCAGAAAACCATCCTGCTGCAAAATGTTGAATTCCTGATCCTCGACGAAGCCGATCGCATGCTGGACATGGGCTTCATCCCGGACATCCGCCGCATTCTCAATCTGCTGCCGGCCAAGCGCCAGAGCCTGCTGTTCTCGGCCACCTTCTCGGAAGAGATCAAAAAGCTCGCCGACAGCATGCTGCGCCAGCCGCAACTGATCGAAGTCGCGCGCCGCAACGCGGTGTCGGAAAACATCACCCACCTCGTGCATCCGGTTTCCAGTCACGTGAAGCGCGATCTGCTCGCCGACATCCTGAATGCCGGTGCCGATGGTCTGGGCCAGACGCTGGTCTTCGTGAATACCAAATTTGGTTGCGCACGACTGGCTCGCCACCTGCAGAAAGAAGGCATCTCGGCCGACGCCATCCATGGCGACAAGAGCCAGCTGGAGCGTACTGCCGCCCTGGAAGCCTTCAAGAGCGGCGCAATCCGCGTACTGGTGGCCACTGACGTGGCTGCGCGCGGGCTGGACGTGGATGACCTGCCCTACGTGGTGAATTTCGAGATCCCCGGCACCCCGGAAGACTACGTGCACCGCATCGGCCGCACCGGTCGCGCCGGCAAGCAGGGTGCAGCCGTGTCGCTGGTAGCGCCGGACGAACTCTACAAACTGGCGCAGATCGAGAAACTCATCAAGTTCAAGATCCCGCAGCAGGAGATGCCCGGCTACGGTCCGGAAACCACGGTCGAGGAACTGCGTCGTTACCGCAACAGCCATAGCCGGCCGCGCGCCCAGGTAGCGGATGATGGTTTCGACTTCAACCGCCCCTACGACAGCAGCTCCGAATTGAAACCCACGAGCCGTCGTCCGGCCCGCTCGCAGCCCCGCAGCAGCGCACCTGCCAAGCCCCAGATCGCTGCAGACGGGTTTGATTTCAGCGCCCCCTACACCAGCAAGAAAACCCCGGAAGGCGCAGCGGTCACTGCGAGTGAAAGTCCGCTCGCCAAGGTCGAACGCAAAAAACCTTCACGCGGTCTGGCCTTCCTGCTGGGCGGCTCCCGCAAGACAGAGTAAGCCACAAGCCCCTGCCTGCAATGCAAAAGCGCCTGATCCGGGCGCTTTTGCATTGCAGGCAGGGCAAGGGTTCAGCGCTCTGCCGGCCCGGCGATACCCTTGACCGTCGTACCCGCTTTGATGCCCTTGGCGCTGAACCAGCCCTGGTTCATCTCCAGCGCATAGCGGATCGGCTTGGTCGCACAGTGATTGGTCTCTGTTTGCGGCTGCATGTCAGCCAGATTGACGATCTGTCCGGCCTCGTCGATGAACGCGATCGACAGCGGCAGCAAGGTGTTTTTCATCCAGAAGCAATACGGCTGTGACTGTTCGAAAACGAACAACATGCCGTTCTGCTGCGGCATGCTCTTGCGGTTCATCAAGCCGAGTTCGCGCTGCGCCTGGGTCGCGGCGACCTCTGCCTGAATCCGGTACATGCCGATCGACAGATCGACAGTTTTCGGTGCCTGTGCACCAATGCTCAGGGAGACAGTCGACAACAACGCGGCAAGCGCAAAACGGACATTCATGGCGTGCATCCTTTGGGGGTTCGCGTGCATTCTAACGGGCATTCAAGCCTCGCATCGGCCACTGTTGCTCAGGCGAGACGCCACTGCCCCGGCAGCAGATCGCCGAGCCGGTAATCCCCGATCGAGACGCGGATCAGGCGTAGGGTCGGCAAACCCACCTTGGCGGTCATGCGCCGCACCTGACGATTCTTGCCTTCACGCAATTCGATACGCAGCCAGCTGGTCGGGATGTTTTTGCGCTCGCGGATCGGTGGATCGCGCAGCCATAACCAGTCCGGCTCGGCAACCTGCTCGGCCCGACACGGCCGGGTCACGAAATCCCCCAGTTCAAGCCCTGCGCGAAGCCGCTCCAGTGCTTGCTCTTCAGGCACCCCCTCGACCTGCGCCAGATACACCTTGGGCTGTTTATGCTGAGGATCGGCAAGCCGGTGCTGCAGGCGTCCGTCGTCGGTCAACAGCAGCAGGCCCTCGCTGTCGGCATCCAGCCGGCCAGCCGCATACACACCTTTTTCGCTGACGCATTCGGCCAGCGTGCGCTGACCCGGCTCACCGGTAAACTGGCTGAGCACGCCGAAGGGTTTGTTCAGAAGAAGAATGCGTGACATGGCAAGGTATCAACAGGAAAACAAAAGGCCCGTCTAACGACGGGCCTTCAGGCTGCTCGTAGCGTGAGCAGCTCTGGATCAGGATGCGCGCTGGATGTTGGAAGCCTGCTTGCCCTTGGGGCCTTGCAGCACTTCAAACGAAACTTTCTCGCCTTCCTTGAGCGACTTGAAGCCGTTCATGTTGATGGCGGAAAAATGCGCAAACAGATCCTCGCTACCGTCGTCCGGCGTGATGAAGCCGAAACCCTTAGCGTCGTTGAACCACTTCACGGTACCAATAGCCATAACCCTCTACCTCTTCCTTCTTCCTTTGGTTTATCAGTCTCGATCCCGTTCGCACGGGTGTGCTTCTTGCGTCACCAGCGTCGCCGCCGATGCCATGTTGCGTGTTGCACCATGGCGGAGCACAGTCGGCTTTTACGCCTTGCCATCCGGGCCGTCAATAGACCCCGACCGCAGCGTTGGCATGAATACGACAGCACATCGACGCGGTGCACCAGAAACCTTCGGGCACGTGGATTGCTTGAGTCAGGACAACAGGGCACTTGTGCATCCAGGCCGCGGCGAGCAATCCGGAGGCTCTTGGCGCCCATTCGCGGGAAAGCCGGAATAGCGCGCTATTCCAGTGGAAGAACGGAACTTGATGTATGGGTCGGAGTCATTAGAATGGGGCTCATGGCACCTCGCAAACAACAAAACGCAACAACTCTGGAAGCGGAGCGCACCCGGCTACAAGCTCCGCCGATGTTCAAGGTTCTGCTGCTGAATGACGATTACACCCCCATGGACTTCGTCGTGAATGTGTTGCAGAAATTTTTCGGGATGGACCGCGAACAGGCTACGCGTGTCATGTTGGCAGTGCATCGTGAAGGCAAGGGCGTCTGCGGGATTTTCCCGCGTGACGTGGCGGCAACCAAGGTCGAGCAGGTCGGCAGTTTTGCACGTCAGAACCAGCATCCGCTGGCGTGCGTGATGGAGGAAGCATAATGATTGCCCAGGAACTGGAAGTAAGCCTGCACATGGCTTTCGTGGAAGCCCGGCAGAAACGCCACGAATTCATCACCGTGGAGCATCTGCTGCTCGCGTTGCTGGATAACCCCTCCGCCGCCGAAGTGCTGCGCGCCTGCGCCGCCAATGTGGACGAACTGCGCCGCGAACTGACCAACTTCATCAACGAACACACGCCGACGGTCTCGGGCAGCGAAGAAATCGACACGCAGCCGACGCTGGGTTTCCAGCGCGTGATCCAGCGCGCCATCCTGCACGTGCAGTCTTCCGGCAAGAAAGAAGTGAACGGCGCCAACGTGCTGGTAGCGATCTTCGGCGAAAAGGATTCGCATGCCGTGTTTTTCCTGCAACGCCAGGGCATTTCACGCCTGGATGTGGTGAACTTCATTTCCCACGGCGTATCCAAGGCCGGCCCGGCGGCGCCTACGGAAAAGAAATCTCCGGAGGGAGAGGGTGGCGAAAGTGGCGAAGGAGAGGCGGCCGGTGCAGGTGGCGCACTGGAGGCCTATACCCAGAACCTCAACCAGCAGGCTCTGGTCGGCAAGATCGACCCCCTGATCGGCCGCGACAAAGAGCTTGAACGCGTGATCCAGACCCTGTGCCGCCGCCGCAAGAACAATCCGCTGCTGGTCGGTGAAGCGGGCGTGGGCAAGACCGCGATTGCCGAAGGTCTGGCGCGCCACATCGTCGAAGGCCGCGTGCCCGAGGTGCTGGCCGAAGCGCAGGTTTACGCGCTGGATATGGGAGCCTTGCTCGCCGGCACCAAGTACCGCGGCGATTTCGAGCAACGCCTGAAAGCCGTGCTCAAGCAGTTGATCGACAATCAGAACGCGATTCTCTTCATCGACGAGATCCACACCCTGATCGGTGCAGGCGCTGCGTCGGGCGGCACGCTGGATGCGTCCAACCTGCTCAAGCCGGCGCTGTCATCGGGCCAGCTCAAATGCATCGGTGCGACGACCTACAACGAATTTCGCACCATTTTCGAGAAGGATCACGCCCTCTCGCGGCGCTTCCAGAAGGTCGACGTGACCGAGCCCTCCGTGCCGGAGACGATCGAGATCCTCAAGGGCCTCAAGAGCCGCTTCGAGGAGCACCACGGCATCAAGTATTCATCGGCGGCGATTACCAGCGCGGCAGAACTGTCGGCGCGTTACATCAACGACCGTCACCTGCCCGACAAAGCCATCGACGTGATCGATGAGGCCGGAGCAGCCCAGCGCATCCTGCCCAAGAGCAAGCAGAAAAAGACCATCGGCAAGGGCGAGATCGAAGAAATCGTGGCCCGCATCGCGCGCATCCCGCCGCGCTCGGTCTCCAACGACGACCGCGCCGCGCTCGCTACGCTGGACCGCGACCTGAAGAATCTGGTCTTCGGTCAGGAAGTCGCCATCGACGCGCTGGCCAAGGCCATCAAGATGAGCCGCTCGGGGCTGGGCAATCCGGCCAAGCCAATTGGCAGCTTCCTGTTCTCCGGCCCCACCGGCGTCGGCAAGACCGAAGTGGCCCGCCAGCTCGCCTACACCATGGGCATCGAACTGGTGCGTTTCGACATGTCGGAATACATGGAGCGCCATGCGGTCAGCCGCCTGATCGGCTCGCCCCCCGGCTATGTCGGTTTTGATCAGGGCGGCCAACTCACCGAGGCCATCACCAAGAAGCCGCACTGCGTGCTGCTTCTGGATGAAATCGAAAAAGCCCATCCGGACATCTACAACATCCTGCTGCAGGTGATGGACCACGGCAAGCTGACCGACAACAACGGACGCGAAGCCGACTTCCGCAACGTGATCATCATCATGACCACCAATGCCGGTCAGGAAACCATCCAGAAAACCACGATGGGTTTCACCAACAGCCGCGAGGCTGGCGACGAAATGGTCGAGATCAAGAAGCTGTTCACACCGGAGTTCCGCAACCGGCTGGATGCCGTGATTTCGTTCAAGGCGCTGGATCGCGAAGTCATCATGCGCGTGGTCGACAAGTTCCTGATGCAACTCGAAGGTCAGTTGCAGGAGAAGAAGGTCGAGGCCTACTTCACCGAGGCGCTCAAGACCTGGCTGGCCGACAAAGGTTTCGATCCGCTGATGGGCGCACGCCCGATGGCGCGCCTGATTCAGGACACGATTCGCTCGGCGCTGGCCGACGAGCTGCTGTTCGGACGCCTGGCACATGGCGGCAAGGTCAGCATCGATATCGGCAGCGAAGGAAAGGTCGTGCTGGAATTCGAAGAGGAAGAAGTCCACGCCTGAGCATTCAGGCGAATCACGCAGGGGCCGCGCAAGCGGCCCTTGTCTTTTGCTCTGCCCTGCTTGCAGAGCCTCATCTGGCGGACCTCTCCAGCCCTGCCGCCGCCTCAAGCAATGCTGGAGCTGTTTTCCAGTGCGCATGCCTGCAGATCGAGGCCGGGAGCGCCTCTCCGGACAGGGCATGTTCCGGTCGCCAACCCTCTTCGTTAACGGTTGACGTTCGCCACAATGCTGCTTTGCACACCAGCTAGAGCAAACCCCTAGGCTTGTTTTGCTGCTTTGCAGCAGCAGTTTTCCTATACTGGACTCGCACCGGTCACAACAACATATTCGCCGGTGAGCATCCACCCAACAGGAGAACCGGCATGACCCGCAGCGAACACATCAGGAAGATCGAGCAGGACTGGCAAAGCAACCCACGCTGGCAAGGCATCCGCCGCGGCTATTCAGCGGAAGACGTGGTCCGCCTGCGTGGCTCCGTGCATGTCGAGCATTCGCTCGCACGTCTGGGCGCCAACAAGCTCTGGCAACTGCTCAGGCAGGAAGCTTTCGTCAATGCACTGGGCGCGCTGACCGGCAATCAGGCCATGCAGCAGGTCAAGGCCGGCTTGAAAGCCATTTACCTCTCGGGCTGGCAGGTCGCGGGCGACGCCAATCTGGCCGGCCAGATGTATCCGGACCAGTCGCTCTATCCAGCCGATTCGGTGCCGGCCGTGGTGCGCAAGATCAACAATACCTTCACGCGTGCCGACCAGATCCAGTGGTCGGAAGGCCACAACCCGGGCGACGCCGGCTGGGTCGATTATTTCGCCCCGATCGTGGCCGATGCCGAGGCCGGCTTCGGCGGCGTGCTGAACGCCTTCGAACTGATGAAGGCGATGATCGAAGCTGGCGCCGCCGGTGTGCACTTCGAGGATCAGCTCGCCTCCGTGAAGAAATGCGGCCACATGGGCGGCAAGGTACTGGTGCCCACACGTGAGGCCGTCGCCAAGCTGGTCGCAGCACGCCTGGCGGCCGACGTACTCGGCGTGCCGACCCTGCTGGTCGCCCGCACCGATGCAGAGGCCGCCGACCTGCTGACCTCCGACGTCGATCCCAATGACCGGCCATTCTGCACCGGCGAGCGCACCCAGGAAGGCTTCTACCGAACCAGAGCAGGGCTGGAGCAGGCCATTTCGCGCGGTCTGGCCTATGCGCCGTATGCGGATCTGGTCTGGTGCGAAACAGGCAAGCCTGATCTGGCCTATGCCAAAGCCTTCGCCGAAGCCATCCACAAACAGTTCCCGGGCAAGATGCTGGCCTACAACTGTTCGCCCTCCTTCAACTGGAAAAAGAATCTGGACGACGCCACCATCGCCCGCTTCCAGCACGAGCTGGGGGCAATGGGTTACAAGTTCCAGTTCATCACGCTGGCCGGCTTCCACAGCCTGAACTACTCGATGTTCAACCTCGCCCACGGCTATGCGCGCAACAACATGAGCGCCTTCGTCGAACTGCAGCAGGCCGAGTTCGCCGCCGCCGAACGCGGCTTCACGGCAGTGAAACACCAGCGCGAAGTCGGCACCGGCTATTTCGATGTCGTCACGCAATGCATCGAAGGCGGCCAATCCTCCACAACGGCGCTGAAGGGCTCGACCGAGAACGAACAGTTCTTTGACAAGCATTAGAGCCGGCACAGCGCCACTCGCGCTATGCTGCATGCGGCGCCGGGCCTTCAGCCCGGCGCCGTTTTCATTTTGCTGCGACGGACTGTCTGATGAATGTGCTGTGGATGTTGCTGGCCTGTTTCCTGTTCGCCACCATGGGCGCCTGCGTCAAGCTGGCCGGGGGGCATTTCAACATCGGTCAGACGGTCGGGATCCGTGGCCTGGTGCCGCTCCTGCTGATCGGAGCCTGGGTGCTGTGGCAGCAGCAGACACTGCGCTCGATCCACTGGAAGAGCCACCTCTATCGCTCCACCGCCGGCACCCTTGCCATGCTGATGTATTTCTCGGCGATCTCGCGCCTGCCTCTGGCCACCGCTGTGACGCTGAACAACACTTCGGCCCTGTTTCTGGCAAGCATCCTCTCGCTGCGTCAGCCGCCGCCTCGCCTCGTGCTCGGAGCCCTGCTGCTGGGGTTCGTCGGTGTCGCGCTGGTGCTGCAACCCACCTTCTCGCAGGATCAGTGGCTGGGCGGGGTGTTCGGCTTGGGCTCGGCCATGCTGGCCTGCGTTGCTCAGCTCAATCTGCGTGAGCTTGGCCGGGCGGGCGAGCCGGAGTGGCGTACGGTATTCCTTTTCTCGGCCACCAACACGTTGCTGGCACTGCCACTGGCGCTGCTTCAGCCTTCATCGCCGGCACAGGCAGGCGGCGGCCAGTGGGCATTCCTGCTCGCCGTGGGGCTGTGCGGAGGCGTGGGACAACTGGCGCTGAGCCGGGCCTTCGGCCTTGGCAAGGCCATCGTGACAGCCAGCATCGGCTACAGCACGGTGATCTTTTCCAGCCTCTTCGGCATGCTGCTGTGGGGGGACAAACTCTCGCTGCTGTCCTGGCTCGGCATCGCCCTGATCATCGCCGCCAGTCTGATTACCACTCATCCAGCCACATGGGCACGCCACCCTGTGCAGCATGGCAGCCACGAGTGAGGGGTTCTATAGTCAGAGTGTGAAAGCCTTCCGGCTGAGCACGTCGCGAAGGGCTTTCCTCTACAAAACCTGCCCGAGGAGATGCTCCATGATCACCACCGACGTCAGCCCCGAACGGGTCGAGATGCGTGCCTACGGCACGGTGACCCTGGCCGACTGCAAGGCCTTTGAAGAGGTTTCAAACTACCGCGTGCTGTTCAACCGGCCGATCGACCTGCTTTTCGATCTGCGCAGCATGACCGGCTACTCGCTGGATGTCGCCATTGAGGAATGGCGTTACGTGCGTGCTCACCCGAGCGACTTCCGCAAGGTGGCACTGCTCACGGACGATCAGTTCGTGACTTGGGGGGCGTGGTTCTCGCAGTTTTTCACGGAAGCCGACATCCGCATCTTCGAAACCGAGCGGGCGGCACGCCACTGGCTGGACGGCGACAGCCTGCTTGAAGAGGATATCATCGTGCACTGACGGCAGGTCTGCCAAGCCGCACAGAGCGGACCTGTGCGGCATGCACGCCCGGAAAGCCGCACCAGGCAAGCCTGAGCGCGCGACACCCTTGTACAGACCCGCCAGAAGCGGCTCTCCAAGCAAGCGCTAGTGAGCTCGCCTCAACGAGGCAAATCCAGCAACAGCATCGAAATGTCGTCATGTCCGGCCAGATCGCCCAGGTGCCGATGCAGGGCCAGACGCAAGGCGTCCAGACGATTACCCGCTTCGGCAAGCAGCAAGGCACGCTGCACTCCCTCGAAACCGAAGGCCGTTCCGGCAGGCCCCTCGGCCTCGATCAAACCGTCAGAACACAGTAGCAGCTGGGCATGGTCACTCCACTCCAGCGCTTGCACCAGCACATCCTCCGCGCGCCAGGTCTGGATCCCCAGCGGCAGCTGGTCCGCCAGGAAACGCTGGGTCACTTCACCATCCGGTCCGATGCGCAGGACATCCGGCACGCCGCCCAGCCAGAGCGAACCACTGCGCACCTCCTGATCCAGCACGACCAGGGCGGCCGACACGAAACGGCCGACCGGCAGCAGTTCGGTCAAGGCGTTGTTGAGCATCAGCACCATGCGGCGCAGCGGCATTTCATCTTCCACCGCCCGATAGAAATCATTCACGATGGCCAGCCCGCTCATGGCCGCGGCCAGCCCGTGGCCCGTGGCATCGGCGAGCATTGCATAGAGCTTGCCGCGCTTCGAGCGCGCTGCCAGCACAATGTCGCCGGAGAAGCGGTGGGTCGGCATCACGCTATGCTGCACGCCGCTCTGCTCCAGCGCGTCACGGCGGATGTGGCGCTCCATGATGTCCTTGGCCAGTTCGGCCTCGGCCTCGGCCTCGTCGTGGTACTGCTGCAGGCGCGCAGCGTTGTCGGCGAGCTGACGCTCCACCCGCTTGCGCTCGCTGATGTCACGCACCACGGCAATGAACAGGCGGCGATCGGCGACCGGCAATTCACTGACACAGATTTCGCAGGGGAAGCGCCGGGCATCCAGACGTCGCCCGATGACTTCGCGCAGACTGCCAATGAAATGCTGATCCTTGCCATGCAGATGCGCACTGAAAGCATCTTCCCAGCGTCCGTCAGCCACCGCTGCATCAAGCAGCAGGCCGCGGATATCCATGCCCTGCAGCTCGCTCTCGCGACAACCGAATACGCCAGCCGCCGAGCGATTGGCGCCAACCACGCGAAACACCGAGTCAAAGGTCAGAATGCCATCCACCACGGCGTCGGACACCGCGGCTTCGCGCTGCCGCGCTTCCTCGCGGCTGACCTGGAACTCCAGCGCACGCGCCAGATTCTGCATCTTGGCGGCGAACACCTGATAGGACAAAGGCTTGTTCAGGTAATCGTCCGCCCCGGCCTCCAGCCCGCGCACCACGTCGTACTCGGCATCCATGGCCGAAACGATGACGATCGGCACCCAGCGGTCACCGCCCAAAGCACGGATCTGCCGGATGGCGTCAAAGCCATCCATCTTCGGCATCATCAGATCCATCAGCACAATATCGGGCCGCTCCGTTTTGCAGAGAGCGACCGCCTCCTCGCCATCCTCAGCCATCAGGATCTGGAACTCGAGGCGGTTCAGATAAGCACGCAACAGTGCCCGGTTGGCCTGGGTATCATCGGCCACCAGTACGCGGAAATTGCGGAAACTCACTTGCGACTCTCCATTCCAGATCGCATCACGCAACATCCTCCCCAAGCAGGAAGCTGACTTCCACGGTGTTGCCATTGCCCCTGTAGCTCAGATCGGCAAACGCCATCTGGCGTGAAACCGCAATTCCCCGGCCGTTCGGAGCAAACGCCCGGTCCGGCGAAATGGTCAGGAACTGCTGCCATTCGAAACCAGGCCCCTGATCTGCGATCACCACCTTCATCACCCTGGCATCACAGCGCACGCTGACCGACACCCGCTTGTCACGGTTTTCAGGCAGGGCCTGACGACGTTGCACTTCGTCGAGCCAGCTCTCCTCGCTTTTGAGACGCGCCTTGGTCTGAAAGTCGATTCCCAGATTCCCGTGCTCGATGCCATTCACCAGCAACTCGGCCAGCCCCATCGCTACGGTCTCGCCATCCTGTGCCGACAAAGCCAGCAAACCGGCCACCGCCTCGGCTTCGTCCAGCGTACTCAGCACGAATTGCGCTTCCCTGAGCAGCAGCACCGCCCGCGAGTGATTCGCCATGCGCTGCGAAACATCGGCCCAGCGCGCGCGATCATGCAAGGCGGCACGTACGATGGACAGCAACGCCTCGGAGCGGAAAGGTTTGGTCAGGTAGTAATGCGCGCCGGCGGCCAGGCCTTCGCTGACCTGCTCGGGATTGGCCGCAGCCGTCTGCATGATCACCGGCAGGTGTTTCATGCGCGCATCCGCCTTGATCCGCTTGAGCATGGACAAGCCATCCAGCTTGGGCATCATGCGATCCATCACCACTACATCGAAATCGTAGGGGCGTGCATCCAGCGTCTTCCAGGCCAGCTCAGGATCTTCAAAGAAGGTCAGCTGATAGCCGGTGTCCGACAGGTATTCGCCGATGATCTCAAGATTCAGCGGTTCATCATCCAGAACCAGCAGGGATGCACTCATGCATCGTTCCTCACATCAATTGATTCGGTAGCGCTGCCGGGTAATGGCTGCAGCGGCAAGCGCACCACGAATTCGGCTCCACCCTCGGGGCGGTTGCGCGCGCAGATGCGGCCGCGATGCGCCAATACGATCTCGCGACAGATTGCCAGACCCAGCCCGGTTCCGCCAGCCACTGATCGGGTCAGGCTGCTCTGGGTGAATCGGTCGAAGATCTGCTCCAGCTCTGCCGCCGGAATACCCGGCCCCTCATCGATCAGCGTGATTTCAACCATCCCGCCGGCAGGCACTTCGCCTGCCCGCCGCCCGCCGTCATCATCGATGATCCGGGTCTGCAAGCTCACCCGACTACCTGCGGGTGCAAATTTGACCGCGTTGGATAGCAGATTGCGCAGGACCTGCCCGATCCGGGGCACATCCATCCACACGGCCGGCAGACGGGCCGCATCAATGCGGCTCAGCGCCAGCTGACGCGCAACGAACAAGGCTTCAAATTCGCGTACCACGTCATCAAGCAAAGCAGGCAGATCTGCCGCCTGCAGTCGCAAACTGATACGCCCGGCTTCCAGTTTGGCCAGATCAAGCAATTCATCGAGCATGCCGAGAAGGCGCTCACCACTGTCCGCCACCCGCGTGAAGTAGTCGCACACCTTGTCTGGCGTCAGGCGCTCGGCGCGATCCACCCCGAGGCGGGCGAAACTCAGGATGGCATGCAGCGGCGTGCGCAACTCATGCGACAGCTGGGCGATGAAATCCGATTTGGCCGCACTGCCGCGCTCCGCGTTCTCCTTGGCCTGGAGCAGATCAGAAGTCTGCTCCAGCACCAGCAGACGCAGCTGGTCGCGATGTCGCAGCAGTTCATTCTCGGCCGCTTTCTGCTCGGCCAGATCCTGCACCAGCAACCAATACGCCACACCGTCTTCCGCCATTTCACCCTGCCCGACCATCACCCCGCTGACCATCACCGGAAGTTCCTGCCCCTCGGCCCCGAGCATGAACATCTCGAAAGGCTGCATCACCCCGGTGCGGCGGATTTCTTCGACCTTTGCTTCGCCCTGAACGAGAAACCGCCGCAGCACGAGGTCCTGATAGTTCATCTGCTGCAAGCACTCTTCACTGCGTCCAAGCAAGCGCTGCAGGGATGGATTAACGCGCAGGAACTGACCATCACGCCCCAGCAAGGTGATCCCCAGTGGCGCGTTGTGAACCAGCGTATCGAGACGCTCCAGCGCGTGACGCCGGGCTTGCTCGGCCTCACGCAGGGCGCTTACATCGTGGTGAACGCCGATGAGCACGCGCTTGCCATCGGCATCCCGAACGAGTTTTTCATACAGGACAATGTAACGCTCGCTTCCCAGCCGGTCCCGCAGCAGGAGCTCGCAACTGAGCACTTCACCATCGTCCCGCTCCAGCAAGGCACGATCCAGCGCTTCTATCTGTGCAGCCGCCGCCTCAGGCACGAATTCAGCCATGTGCCGACCATTGAAGGCATGCTTGGACACGCCGTGAAAATCGCTGAGGGCCGTATTGGCCAACACCCAGCACAGGCTTTCGTCCTTGACATAGGTGGCAAACGGCAAGGCGTCAAACACGGTCTGCAGAAACTCCCGGGTACGCGTCTGACGCAGCAGGCTGGAGGTCAAAGCCGCCTCTTTCTCCAGCAATTCGGTGACGTCACTGTTGGAGGTAATGATCAGGCGCGCACCATCCGGGTCCAGACATACCACCTTGCGCAGATGCACCCGATGCAGTTTGCCATCGGCATAGCGGATGGGAACCTCCCTTTCGCTCATCACGCCGGGCCCGATGGAAAACAGACGATCATCGGCCTGCACCGTTTCCTGCGCGACCTCGGGCAAATTGAAATCCCAGGTCGTCTTGCCGATCATCTGCTCGGGGGTCATGCCGTATGCACTGCCCAGCGCGCGATTGACCATCACATAAACATGACTTTCGTTCTTGACCCCCACTGGTGTCGGAATCGCATCGAACACGTCCTGCAGGAACGCCCGGTTGCGCGTCTGGCGTGCCAGCGTATCGCGCAACTCACGCTCCAGTGCGCGCGTCTCGCTCACATCCAGGGTCACCCCGATCACCACGCGCTCACCATCCGTACCGGTACAGGCGACCTTGCGGATCAGGGTCTGATGCGCATTTCCGGCGGCGTCCAGCAGCACATGCTCGCTCTCGATGACAGCATTGCCGGCAAACCCGTCAAAGATTGAATCCTCTTCCCGCTCCACCGCCTCGGCCACCTCAGGATCCGCGTGCTCGAAAGAAGTGGTACCGATGATTCTGTCGGCGCTGCAGCCATGAAAATCGGCATGCGCCCGATTGGTCATCACATAGCGATGCTGGCGGTCCTTGACGAACATCGGGTGTGGCAAAGCGTCAAACAGTTGCTGGAGGAACTGGCGCAAGCGTGTCTGGCGTGACAGGGTTTCGCGCAAATCAAGCTCGGTGCGCCGCAACCGGGTGATCTCGAAATTCGAGCCGATGATGATGTTCTTGCCGTCCACATCCGTGCAGGCCGCCTTTGTTACGGCCCAGTAACGCAACTCTCCGGTTTTGCGATCCGCAACGCAGTCTTCCTTGCTGATCACCTCGCCGGCAAAGATGCGCCGGTCTTCCTCCTCGATGGCGAGCCCGACCTCGTCACCAAACAATTCACGCGAAGACAGACCGATCATGTCCTCCACCCGCAAGCCCCACTGCTCGGCGATCGCCGCATTGGCCATCAGGTAACGGCTCTCGGCATCTTTCACGTAGATCGGATGCGGAATCGTGCGGATCAGGCGCTGAATGAAGGCTTCTACATTCATCGACAACTGCCCCATGCGCCGGGCGTAATCACGTACCTCGCTCTGATCCTCGTAGGTAGAGACCACCACATGCTGTGCGTTGCGGTCAATGCAGCGGCTTTTGGTAATCCGCAGAAAGACCCGGCGCTGCGCACGCGCGATGTCGAACCAGTCTTCCACAACATGGGGGCTGCCGGTTTCCAGAGTCAGGCGGTCCAGAGCCTCCAGGCGTTCGGCCATTTCACTGTTCACCATGTAGTGAGCACGCTTGCCGATGGCTTCGCCGGCCTGCATGTGCATGGCCTGGCAATAGGCACGATTGACCAGCACCAGCACACCTGCGGTGTTTTTTACCGACATGGGCAATGGCAAGGCATCAATGACGCCCTCCATGAAACTCTGATAATGCGCGCGCTCACGCGTCAGCTCGACCTCATCGGTCGCATCGGACAACGCACCGGTCACGAAGCTGCGGTCCGGCGTCACGCTGGCGCGCACCCGCAGCCAGCGTTTTTTGCCATCCGGCATGCTCACGGAGACCAGTTCATCAAACCGCCCGGCCTCATTCCATGCTTCACGCAAAGCGCGCAACAGGCGGCGACGCTGCTCGCGGCTCAGGCACCGCAGGAAACAGCGCAACGGCGAACCGCTGGCGTGCGTCTTGCCCATCAATCTCAGGCAGTGATCGGAACAGAACAGACTGTGGCGACGGGCATCGAACTCCCACACCCCGTCCTGTGTCGCTTCAAGCGCCCGCTCCAGACGCGCCCGGCTGTAAATCTGCCCCTCGGTCATCTCGCGCGCGCGCTGCTCGGCCCAGTGCTGACGATCAAACAGGCTCCAGGACAGGATGAAGATGACCCCCAGCCCCAGCGCAGCAAGCCCCCAGACCTGCCCCCCCAGCACCAGCAACACACCGCCAAGACTGAGCAGAGCCGCCAGCACGCTGGCCAGAACGCGGATCCCCGACGACCAGCCTCCAGCTCCGGCAAGGACTGCCTGCGCAGGACGGTCGGGCTTCGGGTTCGAGTGCATGCCGGGTTTTACAAATGAAGGGTGCAACCCGCTTATACGGCAGATATGCGCCGGAATGTACCTGCCCCCAAGGGAGGCAGGCTCAGCCCCCGCGCAGCACGCACGTCGCCATTGCCTCGATGACCTCGGGCATTTCACCCAGCGCGGCCCGCAATTCGAGTGTCAGTTCCGGATGACGTTCGCGTGCTGCCTGCAGAATCAAGGGCACATCGCGCCTCACATGCCCGCCTTGCGCAAGAAAAACCGGCACGATGTCGACCCGCGTCGCCCCAGCATGAACGCAGGCATCCACGGCCTCGGCCAGGCTCGGCCTCATGAACTCGAGGAAAGCTAGGCGCACATCCGCTTCCGGACTGCGCATCAGCACGACTTCGCGCAGACGCTGCAACGGGCGCGCCCATTCCGGATCGCGGGCGCCGTGAGCAAACAGGACGATGGAGTGCATGATTCAACCTTGCGAGAGGATGCGCAGCGCCGTCGCTGCGGCAAAAAAACCGAAGGGCGCCGTCACGCACACGCCCGAACCATAGCCGGCGCAGGACAGCCCCTGTGGCGCCTCCACCCCGTCTACCGTCTCACAGACAGCCGGCCGCTGGATCGGTTCGGTCGAATAGATCGCCGTGATGCCGAACTTGCGCTTCGGGTCTTTCGGAAACGCGTGCTCCTTGCGAAGCTGCGCACGCACCTTCGCGAGAAGCGCGTCCTGCGTGGTTCTTGAGAGGTCATCCGCGCAGATCCGCGCCGGATCCTGCTTCCCACCGGCAGCGCCCGCCATCACAAGCGGGGTGCGGGTCTTCAGACACCAGGCCGCCATGGCGACCTTCACACGGGCCTGGTCAATCGCATCAACCACCACGTCGTGCCCCGTCAGCAATTCGTCCAGATTGTCGGCCGTGACGAAATCTTCGACGACATGCACCGCACAGGCCGGATTGATCGCGAGGATGCGCGTGCGCATTGCATCGACCTTGGCCTGCCCCCACACATCGTCCAGCGCGTGAATCTGCCGGTTGGTGTTCGACTCGGCCACCATGTCCAGGTCTATCAGGGTGATCTGCCCCACGCTGCTACGCGCCAGGGCTTCGGCCGCCCAGGACCCCACCCCGCCGATGCCGACCACACAGACCTTCGCTTGCGCGAAACGCTGCGCGGCCGCCGCGCCATACAAACGCCCGACACCACCAAAGCGTCGTTCAAAATCGGGCTTCACGCCCTGTTCTTCAGCCATACCTGCAAACCCTGTGCATTCAGTTCCAGATCGGCGGCGTACAGCGCCACCACCTCATTACCCTGCAAACCCCAGCCCTGCACTGCCGCTTCACGTCGCAACAGCGCTTCCAGCGCCGCCCGGATCAGCGCCACCTGCATGTCTTCCGCCACGTTGCCGGCAGCGTTGGCTATCTCCACGAAAGCATCGATCAGACGATGCAGATCGGCCGCCAGACGCGCTACATCCGTCACCCGTGAATAGTGCGTCAGGAACATGCAGGCCGGCTCACGCGCCATCAGCTTGTCGATGCTCGCATGCATCGCGGCGGGCTCGAACTGCACGGGCGTCGTTGTCGGCAGCACGAAGGCACGCCCGCCAGCATGCACTTCACGATACGAGAGCCCGAACGCGTCACCCGTAAACCAGCCGCGCGAAGCTGTATCGAAGTAGCAGACGTGATGCCGTGCATGGCCCGGTGTATCGAGTACCTCGATCCAGCGTCCGGCCAGATCAATCATCAGCCCGTCCACCGCCTCGACCACGCGCTCCGCAGCCACCGGCACCAGTTCGCCATAGGCCTCACGCGCAAACGCCTCGCCATACACCGCTACCGTGCCGGCCCACAGCTTCGCCGGTTCGATCATGTGCCGCGCGCCACGCGGGTGCACCACCAGTTTCGCATTTGGCAGCACCTGCAACAGCGCACCGGCACCGCCGGCGTGATCCAGATGCACGTGCGTCAGCAGCAACCAGTCCACGTTTTCGGGCGCAATGCCGATTTCAGCCAGCGCTGCCAGCACGCGCGGCACCGAGTGCGTGGTGCCGCTCTCGACCAGTGCCGCACGGCCGTCCTGGACGATCAGATGCAGCGCATCCATGCGCGGGCGCAGGTAGCCGCTGTCAATGGCCCAGATGCCGGCACCGATATGTTCAATCTCGTTCATGCGTCCTGCTTCAGCAAAGAAACGAATTTCGTCCGGAATTTCGCCAATTTCGGCGCCACCACATAGGCGCAATAGCCCTGCCCCGGATGCTGGCGGTAGTAGTCCTGATGGTAGTCCTCGGCAGGGTGGAACAGCGTCGCCGGGCTCAGTTCAGTGACCACCGGCACGGCAAATGCCCCCGCCAGCCCGGTCAGCGCCTGCGCGGCCTCGTTGCGCTGTGCTTCGTCCAGCCAGAAGATCGCTGATCGGTATTGCGTACCCACATCGTTGCCCTGGCGATTGAGCTGGGTCGGATCGTGGATCACGAAAAACACCTCCAGCAGATCGCGGAAACTGATCTGTACCGGATCGAACACGATGCGCACGACTTCCGCGTGTCCGCTCGTGCCGGAGCACACCGCTTCGTAGTCCGGCGCAGGCAAATGCCCGCCCATGTATCCGCAAGTCACCTCGCGAACTCCGCGCAATTCCCGATAAACGGCATCGAGGCACCAGAAACAGCCGCCAGACAGCACGGCTACAGGCAATCCGGAATGAGCCGCTACGCCATCGGTCAGTTTGTCAGACATATTCGGGAAAACCCATGATGTTGTCAGATTTCAGATTCGTACAATGCGCTGGCAGTTTCACCATCCAGACAACCCGTCATCAGGAGGAAACCATGCGATCCATTGCTGTTGCAGTCGCCTTGGCCGTCAGTGCCATGGCCGTACCGAACGTTCAGGCCGCCAGCGTCAAGTATGCCCCGACCGTGGTCGAACTCAAGCGCGAGAATTTCCAGAAAGTGGTCGACGGCAAGCCGGTTGATCTCTACACCCTGCGCAACCGGAACGGTGTGACCATCAAGGTCACCAACTACGGCGCAAAGGTCGAGCAGATCCTGGTGCCGGATCGCAAGGGCGTTTTCGCCGATATTGCACTGGGTTTTGACAGCATTGATTCGGTAATGGCCGGCCAGCCCTCGATGGGCGCGTTCATCGGCCGCTACGCAAATCGTATCGGCAACGCGAAATTCACGCTGGAAGGCAAGGAATACCAGCTCGCCGCCAACAATGGCATCAACAGCCTGCACGGTGGCGCGAAAGGCTCGCGCTTCCAGGTCTTCAACGCCCGCCAGCTGTCGCCGAGCGCCGTCGAGCTGAGCTACGTGTTCAAGGATGGTGAAGAGAACTATCCGGGCACCCTGCCCGTGACGGTGGTGTATTCGCTCAACGACAAGAACGAGTTCAGCATCGACTGGGTCGCCTCGGCGCAGGACAAGGCCACGGTGGCGAATTTCACCGGTCATACCTTCTTCAATCTCGCCGGCGATCCGACCACGCTGAATACCGACTACGTGATGACGGTCAATGCGGACCGTTACCTGCCGGTCGACAAGAACCTCACCCCGACCGGCGAAGCAGCCGAAGTGGCTGGCACGCCAATGGACTTCCGCAAACCCAAGGCTTTCGGCAAGGATATCGGGGCCGATTTCGAACAACTCAAGCTCGGCAACGGCTACGACCATCACTACGTGCTCAATGCGCCTGCCACTGCCGGCGCACTGAATTTTGCCGCCAGCGCGGTGGACCCCAAGTCCGGCCGCAGCCTTGAGGTGTGGACCACCGAGCCGGGCGTTCAGCTCTTCTCCGGCAACAATCTGGCCGCCAAGGCGCCACTGGATGCAGGCAAGGGCGGCCGGCTGTTTGCCTTCCGTGGCGCATTCTGCCTGGAGCCTTCCCATTTCCCTGATGCGCCCAACAAGGCGCACTTCCCGACGACAACCCTCAAGCCCGGCGAGTTCTATACCGGCAGGATCGTCTACAAGTTCGGGGTCAAGAAGTAGGGTACGCGCCCCCGGGCGTGTGCTGCTGCGGGTGTTGCGGCTCTTGCGGAGGCTGCTGCGCTGTAGTCACTTATCTGCTCCTCCCCTTCGGGCCGTCACCTTCTCCGGTGACGGCCTTTTTTCTGTGCTCGAAGTGCGCCAAAAGGACAACCGTTCATCAGGTTGTCTTACAAAGCGGCAACCCCCTATTGTCAGCAGGGGGTAAGTTCGTACAATGCACCAATGCACTTTGTAGTGCACCCAAAGCAAAGTACAGACAGGCGCTTGCCCTGCAAACCCTGTCCGTCTTGCTGTCGTAACGGTTTTTGCAGAGACCGCTACGAGGTCTGTCTCCAAATCTGCCCTCCGTTGCGGCCGTCACTCCCCCGAGTGACGGCTTTTTTTGTTTACGGCAGCCCCTCTGAAGACCCGCATGCAGCGGACTTCTTCAGCCCCCCGCCCTGCACAGGCTTGCCCGGCAAGGCGGACGGGCATGCCTTGCCCAAGAGGCACGCCAGATGCGACTCTCCGGGGCATGGTCAAAAACTTGAAGAATTTCCGGGCAGATCACCCGCAGCAGACGAAGCCGTGTTCAGGCTTCACGGCGTGATCGTGAGTCACCTCCGCCGCGGCGCAGAAAGGAGTTCATGCAAACGCCCGCGAGATGACGTGGCCCACCGCCTCAGTCGCCGGCGAAGTGTCCTTGCGCCGCTGGCGCCCCTTGAACACTGAAAACCGCACGATCTTCCAGGCGCCAGGCTGTCAGACTGCCGCCCCAGACGCATCCGGAGTCCAGTGCCACCACGTCTCCCATCTCCCGAAAGCCCAGCGCGGACCAATGGCCGTGGAACACGGCATGGGTCCGCCAGCGCGCATCCGGAAAGTCGTACCAGGGGATGAGTTCAGGCGTGTCCTCGGGGCGGCCTTTGGGTTTGAGGTCGATACTCCCGTCCGGACGCAGGAAGCGCAGGCGGCACAGCGCATTGACGATGATGCGCAGGCGATCCGCGCCCGCCAGATCGTCACGCCAGAGCACAGGCTTGCCGCCCCACAGACCACGCAGAAAAGCTTGCCAGTGTTCGCCACGCAACTCGGCTTCCACTTCTGCAGCCAGGGCCTGCGCTTGCTGGATTGTCCATTGCGGAAGCAGGCCGGCATGCACCATGGCAAAACCGTCTTCGACGTGAAACAGGGGGCGCCGGCGCAGCCACTCGACCAGTTCGTCACGATCAGGCGCAGAAATCAGGTCTTGCAAGGTATCGCCCGGGCTTGGCTCGACCGCTCCGGCAAGCACGGCCAGGAAGAAGAAATCGTGATTCCCCAGCACGCAGGTCGCACGTTCGCCCAACGCCATCAGATCCCGCAATACGGCGACATTGCCCGGGCCACGATTGATCATGTCACCGGCGATCCAGAGGCGATCCCGGGCCGGGTCAAAGGCTGTTTTTTCGAGCAGGGCCACGAACTCGGCATGGCAGCCCTGAATATCGCCAATCACGTAGCGGTAGCGCGTTGCCAGCACGGCGCCTGTTATCCCTTGCGCAGCACGCCGTTGCGGTTTTCTGCGCGACACGGATGTTCCAGCGGCATGGGCTGGTACTCGGGCACCCAGCGGCGCAGCTCTGAACGCACCTGTTCGTCGCTCGGACTGGGCGTCGTATGCAGCCAGACATCAAGCTCCTGCACGAGGTCCGTCACGACCGGACGAGAGCGCGCAATGCGCAGCTTGGGGTGGTGGGTGGGACGGGTCTGCTCGGCGTCTGCGAGCAACTCTTCGTAGAGTTTCTCGCCAGGGCGCAGACCCGTGAATTCGATGCGGATCTCCTCCTCGGTAAATCCCGAGAGCCGGATCATGTTGCGCGCAAGATCAACGATCTTGACCGACTCGCCCATGTCCAGCACGAAAATTTCCCCTCCCTCGCCCATCGCGCCCGCTTGCAGAACAAGCAGCGCGGCTTCGGGAATGGACATGAAGTAACGCGTGATTTCCGGATGTGTCACCGTTACCGGCCCACCGCAGGCTATCTGCTCTTGAAATTTCGGAATGACGCTGCCATTGCTGCCAAGCACATTGCCAAAGCGCACGGTTTCAAACAGGGTCCCCGGCTCAGCGGCAGTCAGAGCCTGACACAGCATTTCGGCCAGACGCTTGCTTGCTCCCATCACGTTGGTGGGGTTGACGGCCTTGTCGGTGGAGATCAGTACGAAACGACTGGCGTGATGCTTTTGCGCGCAACGTGCAACATTCAGGGTGCCGAGCACATTGTTGCGCACCGCCTGCCAGGCATTGCCCACCTCCATCAAGGGCACATGTTTGTAGGCTGCCGCGTGAAACACGACACGCGGCGAGTAGGCGGCAAATATCTCGTCGAGACGGCCCCGGTCCTTCACATCGGCAGCAAGCGGAACAACCTCCATCTCGGGGTAGTGGCTCGAAAACCATTGCTCGATGGTGTACAGCGCGTATTCACTCTGTTCAACCAGAACCAGACGTGAAGGCAGAAAGTGCGCCAACTGGCGGCAGAGCTCGGAACCGATCGACCCCCCGGCCCCGGTAATCAGCACCGTATGCCCGGAAAGCAGGGCAGCGACCTCGGCACAATCGATCGAAACAGCTTCCCGCCCAAGCAGATCCTCGATCTCGACCCGGCGAATGCTGTTGACCGAGACCTTGCCGGACATGATGTCTTCCAACGCCGGCACGGTCATCAACTGCAGGCTGGCCTGGGCGCAAAGATCAGCGACCTTGCGACGCAGGCCGACCGATGCCGAAGGAATCGCCAGAATGACATGTCTGGCTTTCAGATCCCCTGCCACGTCAGGCAAGGAATCGATGGCACCAATCACGCGATGACAGCCCAGTTCGCGCCCCCATTTGTTAACGTTGTCGTCAAGAATGCCCACGACACGCCAGTCCGGGCTGCGCTCCATGTCCCGCACCAGCATGGAAGCTGCCCGCCCCGCCCCGATCAGGATCACAGGCTTGCCCTGGCCGACCAGAGCACCAAACATGCGATGCTCTTTCCACATCCGGTAGGCCACCCGCCCGCCCGCCATCATGACCGTGAGCAGCAGCGGGAAAAGCACGACAAAAGAGCGGGGCACCGACGGCTGCGGGTTGAAGAGCAGCGCATAGGCAACCATGGCGGCCAGCGCTCCCGCCACGGCTTTGAGCACCCGTTTCAGGTCCGGCAGGCTGGCAAAAATCCACAGCCCCCGATACAAACCGGCCAGCCAGCAAGCCAGTGCGTGTACAGGCACGATGACCAACAGCCCTGTCGCAATGGTGTGGGCATAGTCGTCCGGCCAGGCAAAATTGAAGCGCAACCAGAATGCCCCCGTCCAGGCCAGAGCGACAGCCGCAAGATCAAACACGAATACCAGCAGGGATTTACGACTGATTCTGTGCATCACGAAATATCCGGTTTTCTGTATTCAACTGGAGCTTCCGGCACCCCGGCACCGCAATGCCAGGCCAGACCAGAAAGTACGGCCACACTCACCAATGCTGCAGGAATGGCCCAGACAGGCCAAGCCTGAGCGGACAAAGCCAGGGGCCACAAGGCAAACAGATTGATGATCAGCACGGATAATGTCACAGGCCGATGCGCACCCGCACGCCGGGAGGCCCACTGGTAGGCATGCGTACGATGTGCATCGGTCACCCGCAGGCGACGCGCCATTCTGCGTAGTAGTGTAAGCGTGGCATCGACAAAGAACACAGCAATCAAGATCAGCCAGGGCCAGATCGTGGTAGCCCCGGAGACTGTTGCATGCAAGGCATGCACGGCCAATGCAAAACCAAGGAAGCCACTCCCGGCATCCCCCATGAAAATACGGGCAGGTGGCCAGTTCAACATCAAGAAACCGGTACTGGCTGCAGCCAGTAGCCACAGTGGCATCGCATCAGCGCCCGTCAGCCACAACAGGGCTCCACCGGCCCCGGCCACGAAAACCGCTTCAGAGCCCGCCAAGCCGTCGATGCCGTCCATGAAATTGTAGAAATTGATGGCCCAGGCAAGCAGCAGCGTGGCGCTGACATGCCCCAACCAACCCCATTCCAGTACCGCAAAACCCAGATCAAGATGCTCCCAGCCACCCAGCATCCACACAGAAAAAGCAGCCGCCAGCAGGTGAAAACCGAAACGCCAGCGCGCCGACAACGAAAAAAGATCGTCCAGAAAACCGACCACGGCAATCAGGCCTCCACCCGCTAACAGGCTCCAGAACAAACCTGAGGGCATTCCGTGCACGAACTGCCAGATCAGCAGCACGCTCAGATACGTCAGCACGATGGCCAAGCCGCCGCCGCGCGGTGTCGGCACCGTATGCGAACTACGGGCATTGGGCGTATCAATGATGTTCTTCGCCAGCGCGTAGCGACGGAGCAGGAAAGTTCCGATGACGCTCAACAAGAGCGACAGCGAACACAAGGCGATCTGCATGTGCTCAATCTTCCGGAGGATTCAGATAGCGTGAAACGGTGCGCCGCAGCCCCTCGTCGAGATCGATAGCCGGGCGCCAGCCCAGCATTGTACGTGCCTTCTCGGCACTGACCTCCAGCTCGCCCGTCAGACGGCTCACCGCAGCCCCGACAACAGGCAGATGCTCGCCACACGTCATCAGCCAGCGCGGGACCGGCAGCAAGCGCGCGCGCGCGCCCATCGCCTGCCCAATCCGTTTCACCAGATCAGATGTCGTCAGGGTGGCATCTTCGGCCAGAAAAACCTGGCGGCTGGCGGCCGGGTGTTCGCAGCACAGCAGGATCAGGTCCACCAGGTTCCACACATTCACGTAACTGCGCCGTGCACGCATCCGCCCCAGCGGCAGGGGGACACCACGTTTGACAAGGCCCATCAGACGCTCGAAATTACCGCCCACGCCCGCGCCATATACCAGAGGCGGTCGAATGATCGTCCACTCCATATCCAAGGCCTCGGCATGCTCGCGCACCTCTTTCTCAGCCAGCCATTTCGAGCGGCCATACAGATCACAAGGGGCTGGTTCATCGTTTTCCGTCAATGCCCCACCCACCGTGCGCTCCCCGTTCACCTTGATGCTGCTGATGAAGATAAAGCGCTTCACGCCGGCTTCGGCGGCCTGCTGCACAAGTCGTCGTGTAGCATCCACATTGATCTGCTGATAGGCTCGTACGGCCTCCTTGGGGTTTTCACGCATCTGATGCACACGTGCGGCCAGGTGGACAACAGCCTCGACACCTACAAACGCAGCAGACCAATCCTGTGTAGAGGCCAGATCACCCACAAAACAAGCGTCCTCCGACTGATCCGCCCGCCGGAACACTCGCCTCACGGCATGACCCGCAGCCTCAGCTCGTTCGCAAAACACTCTGCCAACAAAACCGCTCGCACCTGTAACGAGAATCTTCATCCTGGCAACAACTCCGTGTAGACGTCCAGCGTCTGCTGCACGGACAAGGCTAGCGCAAACTCTTGTTCAGCACGCTCGCGGCTGACCCGGCCCATGCGCTGACGCAGCTCCGCATCGCTCACCAACCGGGCGAACGCATCAGCCAATGCTGCCGGATCCCGCACCGGCACCAGCAAACCGTTGCCCTCATGCTGCACCACCTCGCGGCAGCCCGGTGCGTCTGTCGTCACGATGGCTCGCCCTGACGCCGCCGCTTCAAGTAATGACTTCGGGATGCCTTCACCATAAAACGAAGGCAGGCACGCTATGTGACAACCGGCATACAAGGCAGCCACATCTTCACGCCGTCCCAGCCAGCGCACGACACCTTCTGCGTGCCAAGCCCGCAATTGCTGCAGAGGAATGGCCGCCGGATTTGCCACATCGGGCTCACCGACCAGCACGCACTCTGCGACAACCCCACGCTCGTGCAGCAAACGTGCAGCCGCGACAAAATCACCCACTCCCTTGTCCCACAACATGCGTGCCACCAGCAGGATACGCGGCACACCGGAGGGCTCCGGCTGTACGGCAAATTCGGCCAGATCGACCCCTGCCCCTCGAACCAGGCGTATCCGTTCAGCCGGCACGATACCGGCCTCGGTCATCTCAGCCACGTTATCCTGATTCTGCAGGATCAGAAGCTCCCGCCGGTCGCCCAGCAGCAACCGGAACACCGTTTTGACCAGAGGCCTCAACAGGCGTGCTTTGGACGAGTCAGAACTGAACAATATCCCCAATCCGGCCATGGCATTCACGATCGCACGCATCCCGGCAAGCTTCGCCACCAGACTGCCGTACAGCACCGGCTTGAGGGAGACGTGGTGCACGATGTCAGGCCGCTCTGTCCGGTAAACCCGCCACAAGCGCCACAGCACGCCCAGCTCGGCCAGCGGATTGGCACTGCGTCGACTCATCTCGAACGGAATCAAACGCAAGCCTGCTGCAGTGATGCGTTCGCCATGCTCGCGCACTCGCGTCACCACCACCACGTCATAACCCGCCGCACGCGCGGCCACACCCAAGGGCAGGCGATGCGAGCAGAAGTACCAGTCTTCCGTCACGAAAAACAGCAGCTTGCGAGACCCCACGCTCAGCTCACCCCTTCGTGAGCCAGCCATTGCTGGAACATCAACACATCCCACAGCGGATACTGCCAGTTGCGCCGGCCCGAGAGATGTTCGGTCCAGCGCCGGCGAATTTCTTCTGGCCGCAGATAACCTTCACGGCGCAGGCGCGACTCGTCCAGCAGGTCTTCCGCCCAATCGCGCAAGGGGCCGCGCAACCAGTCGCCAATCGGCACGCCAAAACCCATTTTCGGGCGCTCGATCAGCTCGCGCGGCACATGGCGATACAGCACCTGGCGCAACGCCCATTTGCTGTCATGGCCGCGGATCTTCATGTTCATCGGCAGGCGCCAGGCGAACTCCACCACGCGATGGTCCAGCATCGGCACGCGGGTTTCGAGCGACACCCCCATCGCCGCGCGATCGACCTTTACCAGGATGTCATCCGGCAGATAGCCCGCCAGATCGAGCGCCATCATCTGTTCAACGAAGCCTGCTTCGCCAACGATCATGCTGCCATCGGTCATGCGCACCGGCGGCTCATGAGCCCCGATCACCAGCGCCGCCGGATCATGCCAGTGCGAAATCAGCATCTGGTACAGGGTCAGCGGCGAATCCGCCGCCAGCACGCGCGCGCCCTTGTGCAGCTTGTCGCCGATATTGCCGTGGCGCATCGCACGCGGCATGACGGGCGTGAGCGGGCCAAGCAGTCGATTCCAGACGCGCGGCGAAAGGCCGTGAATCGCCCCGCCCAGCGCCTTGCGCGCAAAGCCCGGCAGGCGTGAGAGCTTGCCCCACATGCGCAGCGCCAGTAGATAGCGCGTATAGCCACAGAACAATTCATCGCCCGCATCGCCGGAGAGCGAAACGGTCACGTGCTGGCGTGCGAGTTTTGAAACCAGATAGGTCGGAATCTGCGAAGCGTCCGAAAACGGCTCGTCATACAGTTCCGGCAAGTGCGGAATCACATCCATCGCCTGCTGCGGCGTCACGTACAGCTCGGTGTGCTCGGTCCCCAGATGACGGGCGACGGCCTTGGCGTGCTCGGCCTCGTTGTATTCCTTTTCGTTGAAGCCGATGGTGAAGGTTTTCACCGGGCGGGCAGACTGTGTCTGCATCAGCGCCACGACCAGCGAGGAATCCACCCCGCCAGACAAGAAAGCCCCCAGCGGCACATCGGCCACCATCTGCTGCGCGACGGCATCCTTGAGCAGACGCTCCAGTTCGTCGACCGCTGTTTCGTGCGCGCGGTGATCCAGCCCGGCCAGCCCGCCAGCCACCGCCTCACGCGGATCCCAGTAAGACTCTTCGCCCAGAACCCGTTCGCCTGTCTTCAGGCTCAGCAGGCAACCTGGGCGTAATTTGCTGATCCCGGCGTAAATCGAATGCGGTGCGGGGATGTAGTTGTAACGCAGCAACAGCGTGATCGCATCGCGATTGATCTCACCCACGCACGCCGGATGCGCCTTGAGCGCCTTCAGCTCCGAGCCAAACAGCAAGCAGTCCCCCTGCCAGCCGTAATACAGCGGCTTCTCGCCGATACGGTCCCGCGCCAGCACCAGTTCGCGTGTTTCGCGATCCCACAGGGCCAAGGCAAACATGCCGGTGGCCCGTTGCAGGGTTGCTTTCACCCCCCAGTGTGCGCAGCCGGCCAGCAGGGTCTCGGTATCCGAATGCCCGCGCCAGGCCGGCGCAGCGCCTGCCGCCTCCAGCTCGGCACGCAATGCCATATGGTTATAAATCTCGCCATTGAAGGCAATCACGTAACGTGCGCAAGCTGAAACCATCGGCTGGTGCCCGGCGGGCGAAAGATCCAGAATCGAAAGCCGCCGATGCCCCAGCGCAATCCCCTGCTCTTCGTCCCACCAATACCCGGCATCATCCGGCCCGCGATGCACGATGCGATCGTTCATCGCGCGCAGCACCGCCTCCGCCACCAGGCCGGAACGCCCCACCGTCAGATAGCCCGCAAATCCACACATCGCCCGCTCCATCCTTACGCCTGCCGCAAATGCGCCAGGTGCTCAAAAATTTCTTCGTACAAGCTCGCCACATGCCGGATCTCGAATCCATCCAGCATGCGCTGGCGCGCACGCAAGGCCATACGGACACGCTCCGCCGCCGGCAAAGTCAGCATGGCCTGCATCGCCCCGGCAAACGCCGCCACATCGCCCGGCACCACCACCCGGCCGCAGTCGCCAACGATTGACTCGGAATCGCCCACGTCGGTCGCCACACAAGGCACGCCGCAGGCCAATGCCTCGCCCAGCACATTCGGAAACGCCTCGCCGAAAATGGAGGACAGACAAGCCAGATCCAGTGCTGCCGTGATCCGGGGCACATCCTGCCGCAAGCCCAGGCAATGCACACGCCCCTCCAGCCCATACGCGCGGATCAGCGCAGCAAGCTCGGCATTATCAGGCCCAGCATCCAAGCCAGCGAGCAGAAAATGCTGCGCCGGACATTGCTGCAAGACCTGCGCCGCCGCTGCGAGAAAACCTGCATGATTTTTCTGCGGTGAATAGCGCGCAATCATGCCCGCCAGCGGCACGTCCGCCGCAAGCCCCAATTCAGTACGCAGGGACAGGCGCGCCTCCAGGTCCGGCTTGAAGGCATCGAGATCAAAACCATTCTGGATCAGACAAAACTTGTCCGACGCATAGTGCTCTGCCACGTGAATATCACGCGCCCGCACCGAACAGCTGATGATCGCATCCGGCACGAAACGCGAAAGCCTGCCGCACAACTTGACCACCGCGCGCGTGGCCCGACTGGTCAGGCGTTCATCCACCGCCGAGTTGCGAATCCCCCAGGCCACGGGAATGCCAGCCAAGCGAGCCGCCAGGCCGCCAATCAGGTCGGCGTGGTACATCCAGGTCGACACCACATCCGCGTTCAGCGCGCGCAAGCGCCGCGCCAGTCGCCAGATCGCAAGGGGATTGGGCCGACCCGGATGCATGTTCAGCGTTTCCACCCTGATGCCTGCCGCCTGAAACCTCGGCAAAAGATCGCCACCCGCCTTGAGCGTGATCACCGTCGCGTTTTTCAGATGCGGGCCGTTCAACAACAGCTTGAGCAGCATGTTTTCGGCGCCGCCAGCAACCAGGCCGGTAATGACAAATACGACTTTCATGAGTGAAGGAACACGGGCGAGGGGTAAATCCTGCTCATCCAGCCACCCGAAGAGACGCACCGGACAACCCTGTGCAGGCATGCATCGCGAAGAACCTCACCGGACAAGGATCTTCGGACAGGATTGCTGAAGATCCTTGTCCCGCGAGGCTCTTCAGGCAGTCTGCACGCCATTTTCCGCCTAACTCCGATTCCGCTTCTCATTGCCCCCCCGCCGCCAGCAACAATTCCTCGTACTGTCCCACAATAGCCTCGACCGCATACGGCGCCACCACCTCCGCCGGTACTCGCGCCGGACCACGTACTGCCCACTGTCGCAGCGCATCCGCCAGAGCTTCTGCGCTGACCTCGCCTGCGATCTCGCAGCCCGGTACGCCCGTCAGCGCCTCGCGCACGCCACCCGGGCACGGTAGGGCGACCACAGGCGTGCCGGACGCCAGCGCTTCCAGCACCACATTCGAGAACCCTTCGTAGCGAGAACTCAGCACAAAACCATCCGCCGCCGCGAACCATGCATACGGGTTCGCCTGAAAACCGCGCAGACAAATGCGCTCACCCTGCCCGGCAGCGTCGATCTGCGTCTGCAGCGCCGCACGCTCCGGCCCCTCACCCAAGATATCGAGCTGCACATCCAGCGCCGGGCATTGAGCCAACGCCGCCACGAGCAGATCAAAACCTTTCTGCGCCACCAGCCGACCAGCCGCCACCAAGCGCAAACGCCCCGCCACACGCGCTGCGAACTCGGCAGGCAAAGGCTCTGCACAACGCGCCCGAATCACCGCCAATGCTAGTGGATTACGGATCACCCGGGTCTTGTCCGGCGGAAAACCAAAACGCCCAACCAGATCATCGCGCATGTCGAAAGACTGGCACACCAGCCGGTCAACACGCCGATAGGCATGCCGGTACAGCAGCGCCCACAGGCGCGGGCGGCGGAATTCGCGCAGGTATTCACTGACCACCATCGTCTCGCGCGCCACATGGCGCACCCCACACGGAAACAGGCTGCGCACCAGACTCAACGCCAAATTCAGGTGGCCCAGGGTCGAGAAGAGCAGATCCGGCCGCCGCGCCCACAGCAGGCGAATGATCTTGGGCAAAGCGGCCAGCACCCGCGTACATCCCAGATCAATCAGTTCCACATCCGCCGGCACCGCATCGCGGTACGCCGCATTGCGCATATCAACCACGGCCAGCACCGGCCTGATGCGCGCGCGATCAAAATGCTGCAGCAAGGTCAACATCACCCGCTCGGCCCCGCCGCCGTGCAGCGACGGAATCACGAACAGCACGGTCTTCACGCCGCGCCTCCGCAACACGCCCGGTCACGCCAGGCCAGCGCGGCGCCCACAGGGAAACACAGTGCACACAACGTCCACGCAGCGATGCCTTGCGGCCAGAGCAGTGCGACGCCACGTGCGGCGAGATCATGCAGACTGAAGCGCCCCCAGTTAATTGCCATCCGCACGAACCACTGCGGCGCGAAACGAAACCAGCCGAAATCATCCGATAGAGCCTGACGCGCCCAGCAAGCCAGCCCTGCAGCATTGCGCCGCGCATCGGGCAGACAAGCGTCGTCGCTGTCGAGCGTCAGAAACAGCTCGCCACGCGCCTCGGCTGCGCCGCGATTCATCGCGGTTTTCTTGTGGCCGTTCTTCTGCCAGACGTAATGTATCGAAAAACCTGCTTCAGACTGCCAGCGAGCAACAAGCTCACGTGTGTCATCCGTCGAGCCATCATCAACGATCAGCCATTCGAAGTCGCGGCAGGTCTGGGCACAGAGGCTGTCATACAGCACAGCGGCACGGTTGTAGGTCGGAGTAAACACCGTAAACAAAGACCGATGGGATCCGTTCATGCCCGACCTTCCCCTGCCGGATGACGCCAGCGATAGTAACCAAGAAGGCTCGCAACTACCCGCAAAGTTGCCGGCAGATACAAGACCCAAGCCAGCATCCGGACGCCAAATGTTGCCCACGCCCTGCACAAGAGCTCCGGCACGGCAAGCGCGCCTTCGCGCGAACAGGCCACACACACCGCAGACAGACCATGCGCCTCGCAGCACAGGCGCAACCAAGCTACACGCCACACCGCCATGCCCGCAGCACGCGCCGCGTCGGCAATCGCCGCCCAAATCCGCAAATTGTCGAGCTGCTGAGTGAGCTTGGCCGTGGCCGTGGTATTACCGCCATGCTGGCGCCAGACGCCAACACAGCGATCAAGCAGTACCACACTTCCCTGCGTCGCCAGTCGATAGAGCGACTCCCAGTCCGAACTGATCGCAGGGGAGCGATAGAAATCAAGGGCCAGCGCCCGCTTGCGGTCGTACACCACCCCCATGTGCATAAGCTGCTGCGCAGCAGGTAATTCGGCCAGCAGCCTCAAGCCACTCAAGCACCGTACACTACCCGTCACGCCAAAATCCTTTCCGCCCTCATCGGTAGCAGCATGCCCGGCAACCAGCACGCACTCCGGATCCCGGGCAATAAAGGACATGGCCTCCGTAATGAAGCCGGGGTCACGGAAATAATCGTCACCATCGAGATTGACGACATAATCCCCGCCAGCCAGTTCGTGGAGCAAGCGACGGTAATTCCCCACCCGCCCGAGATTGCACTCATTCCGGACAACCCTCAGGCGCGCATCGGTGAAACGCGCCAGCCGCGCAACGGTATCGTCCGGCGACGCATCGTCACACACGATCACTTCAAGATTCGGCCAGGTCTGTGCCAGCGCCGATTCGACCGCCTGCTCGACGAATCCCGCCTGCGCGTAGGTGGGAATCATGACGGTCACGAGGGGACGTGCGCTCATTTTTCAGCCGCTCGCGCCCAGACAGTCATGCGCCCCGTCTGGCCAAACAGTGCCAGCAGACAGGCCAATGGATGCAGCAACAGAGACAGGCGGCTGGCGCAGAAGCGCTCGATCAGGCGGGCAAACCGACTCAGGCCTTTATCATGCGCGGCATACGCGAGACTGAGCAACAGATTGGTCAGCAGGCGTTGATGCAGGATGCGCTCGACGCGCCAGCCCGCCTTTTCCAGCAAGGCGGTCATCGTTTCAGGCGTGAAGTGATAGAGGTGTGTCGGCAGCTGCAAGGCATACCAGCGATCCTTGAACACACGGAATTCCAGTGCGCCGGCATTCGGCACCGAGAGAGCCAGGTGTGCGCCGGGTTGCGACCACTCCCGCAACTTCTGCAGACAGGCCAACGGATCGTGCAGGTGCTCGATCACCATCCAGGCCACGATCAGGTCAAAGCGCTCGGCAGGTGTCGGTGCGTCCTCCAAACTGCCAGCATGGACCTCGAAACCACCTGCCCGCGCCGCCGCCGCGGCGGACGCGGAGAACTCAATCCCCTGCACGGACCAGTCCTGATCGGCCATTTTCCGGAGAAAACGCCCCGAAGCACACCCCACCTCAAGCATCCTGCCTGGTGGCAGAGTTGGCACCCGTTCACCATTGTGTTCAAGCAGGCGAATCAGCGCCCGTTTGCACCAAGAACGCTGGCGCGGCGCCACGATCCGCGTACCCACGTAAGGACCATAGTCATCTGGATAGAACAACCCAATGCTCTCCGGCACTGGGCGCGGATTCGTGCGGAGCAGCCCGCAGCAGTGGCATTGCACGACATCAAAAATCCCCGCGCGGCCGGTCAACCGATCCGCCCCGGAAAACAGACGTTGATCCGCACGCACGCAGCCCATCGGACAAGCACAATCTTCGAGAACGACTTCCTGCTCAGCACTCATTTGCGCCCCCTGCCCAGACATACCCATCCCTGCAACACCACAACCACCCCGTACATCACAGCCGAAGACAAGACCACGCCACGCACGCCGAGCCAATCAACCAGCGCCAGGTACGCCAGACACTTGGCTACGATGGCCGCTGCGGTGATGGCTACGATGACGCCATGCTGCTGCCTTGCAGCCAGCACCATCGAAAAAAAGGTCGACAGGAAGTACACCGGCAATTGCAGCAGACTCCAGCGCAGCACTTCACTGACCTGCCGGGTATCCTGCGCCGAAAAAGCCCCTCGTTCAAAAAGCACCTGCACGCCCACAGGCGCGAACAGCGCAGCCAGCAACGCCAGCAACGCGCCAGCCGCAACGATCATCGCGGTCCAGCGCAGCAGCCCGCCACGCAAATCACCCCCGCCTGCCACCATGGCGGACAACACTGGCAGGCTGGCCCGTCCAAGGCTGGTTGCCCCCAAGCCGAGAATCAACGCCATGATCCGGCTGGCATACCCCAAGGTAGAAATCGCCCCCTCACCCAAAGAGCCACAGAAGAACTGATCGAGCATCGGCAACAGGGCGGTAAGAGCCTGCCCGAAGATCATGATCCCCAGGCCACGGCGAAAATCCACCCAGAGGGGGGCGCGCAGAGACAAACGCGGCCTTGCGAGGCCAGCACCACGCCCAAGCAATACCGAAAAAAAGACGGTCTGACACACAAAACCTGCAATTGTCCCCCAAACCAGCACCTCCACCCGCGATCCGGCCACAAGCAAGGCAAGCAGCAACAGCAGCGAAGGCACCGCTTCCAGCAGGGTATTCAGGTGTCGTCCAGCAGCCAGCATCCAGGATGCCAGCAAACTCGACACCAGACCGAAAGGCACGACGAGTGCCAGAGTACGAAGCATCTCCTGGCCCATCAGCCCCCCTTGGCCTTTCACCAGCACAGGCAGCAGCGGCGCACACAAAACAACACCGGCACCGATAAGCAAACCCGCCAGCAAGGTCCAGCCTAGAAGCTCCCCGTGAAACCGGCGCAGATCGGCTTCAGGCGCCCCTTGCGCCCGCGCCGCCAGCGGCACCAGAACCAGACTCACAACCCCCAGCGCCAGCGCCACCGGATAGTTCACGACATTGAAGGCTACCAGATAGCCATCGACCACCGGCCCCGTGCCAAACCCGGCAGCGACGGCCATCTCTTTGAAAGCCCCGGCAAGCTTGGCGAGGAATACAAAACCGCTCACCCACAGCATGCCGCGCAGAATGCTGCGACCCGGACTGGTTTTCACCCCGGTCATGCCGACAGCTTGAAATACCCGCGATACCACTCAACAAAACGCTTCACGCCTTCCGGCAGTGGCGTACCCGGTGTGAAGCCGGTCCAGGCGGTCAGTGCGCTTACGTCTGACGAGGTGACCGGCACGTCGCCCGGCTGCATGGGCTGGAAATCCTTCTCGGCGGTCTTGCCGGTAGCGGCTTCGATGGCTGCGATGAAGTCCATCAGCGGCACCGGATCCTGATTGCCGATGTTGAAGACGCGATAGGGCGCGCGGCTCGTTGCCGGATTCGGGTTGCGGCCGTCGTAGGCGGCGTCCGGTTCAGCCGGGCGGTCCAGCGTGCGCAGCACACCCTGCACGATGTCGTCGATATAGGTGAAGTCGCGCAGCATCTTGCCGTGGTTGAAGACCTTGATCGGGCGATCTTCGAGGATGGCGCTGGTGAACAACCAGGGCGCCATGTCCGGCCGCCCCCAGGGCCCGTACACGGTAAAGAAGCGCAGGCCGGTGGTCGGGATACCGTACAGATGGCTGTAGGTGTGCGCCATCAGCTCATTGGCTTTCTTGGTCGCCGCATACAGGCTCACCGGATGATCCACCGGGTCCTGCTCGGAAAACGGTGTCTTCTCGTTGCCGCCGTACACACTGGAGCTGGAGGCATACACCAGATGCTGCACGGCGTTGTGGCGGCAGCCTTCGAGGACGTTCACAAAACCGACGAGATTCGAATCCACGTAGGCATGCGGATTCTGCAGCGAATAGCGTACTCCGGCCTGCGCCGCCAGATGCACCACGCGCTCGAACTTCTCATCAGCAAACAGTTTCGCCATGCCTTCGCGGTCCGCCAGATCAAGCTGAATGAAGCGGAAGTTGGCGAAGGGTGCCAACTGGGCAAGGCGATCCCGCTTGATCTGCGGATCGTAGTAATCATTGAGATTATCGATGCCGACCACCTCGTCGCCACGCTGCAGGAGCAGGAGCGAGGTGTGCATACCGATGAAACCGGCCGCACCGGTTACCAGAATTTTCATGGGAGCAGACTTTCTCGGGTCACCGCGACGCGGTGAAGAATGACAAGGCGCGCATCAACGCCTTGAAAACTCGATCATTTTCGCATACTTGGCGAAGCTGTTGAAACAGCCGATCAGGATGTGGATCAGGCCGGGCAGGCCATCCAGAAAGCCTGCGCGCAAGCAGTAAAACTTGATGAAGCGAAAGAAGGGACTGAGCAAAAGCTTGCCGAAGGGGGCCTGCACGCCTTCGGCAATCAGCGCCTTCGCGGCCAGGGTGGTGTAGCGGTTCTGTTTGGCCAGATAGGTCTCGATGTTGTCTTCGGAATGGTGCAGCAGATCACCCTGCAAGCGCCCGACGATACCGAGGGTTATGACCTTTTCGTGCACGAGGTCGTCAGACCAGCGCGCCTGGCGCCGGTCGAACAGGCGCAGGGACAGATCCGGATAGCCTTCGCCGTGCTTCAGATAACGACCGAGAAAACGATTGCAGCGCGGAAATTCGTAGAACTGGAAGCTCGGCTGGATCAAGACAGTGTCGATGCTGGCGCGCAACTCGCCGGACACGATCTCGTCAGAGTCGATGCACAGCACCCAGTCATGCGCCGCCTGCTCGATGGCGAACTGTTTCTGCGGGCCAAAACCGCGCCAAGGCTCTACGACAAGCTTGGCGCCAAATTCCTGCAGCAGTTCCTGCGTGCCATCGGTGCTGCCCGAGTCGACCGCCACGATTTCGTCGCAGAAACTCAGGGACTCCAGCGTCGCACGCAGCGAGTTCACACAATTCAGGGTGATCAGAACGGCCGACAACGGCAGGCGTGCAGTCATGAAGGAGGCCAAGGGTTACAATCCGGCCCACATTCTAAGCCAGACCCGGCCGATCTCCTCATCGCATGCGTTCCATCCTGCTCGTCAAAACCTCTTCGCTCGGCGACGTGATCCACAACCTGCCGGTCGTCAGCGATCTGCGCCGCATCTGGCCGAACATTGCAATTGACTGGGTGGTGGAAGAGAACTTCGCCGAGATTCCGCGCCTGCATCCGGGCGTACGCACCGTGTTCCCAGTGGCGATCCGGCGCTGGCGCAAGGCGCTCGGGCAGAAGTCGACCTGGCAGGAAATCGCCGCCTTCCGCCGCGCGGTGCGGGCCAACTGCTACGACATCGTGCTCGACACGCAAGGGCTGGTGAAAAGCGGCGTGCTGACCTGGCTGGCCGATGGCCTGCGCTGCGGCTACAGCCGCGAAGTGGCACGCGAACCGCTGGCCGCGCTGTTCTACGACTGCAAATACGCCATCCCGCCGAATGCCCACGCGGTGGAGCGCAACCGCTGGCTCTCTGCAGCAGCATGCGAATACGAGCAGCCTGCCGCCTTGCGCTACGGCATCCATGCCCCGCAAACCGCGCCCGGCGCGGCTCTCCAGACACCCTACTGTGTATTGCTGACGGCCACCAGCCGCGACGACAAACTGTGGCCGGAGGAGCACTGGCAGGCGCTGGGCGGCCTGCTTGCCGCCCAAGGTCTGCGCTGCGTGCTGCCCGCCGGTTCGCCACGCGAACGCGAACGCGCCACGCGCATCGCCAGCACGATCCCCGGCGCCGAAGTCGCGCCACCCTCCTCACTCAACGCGTTGGCGAGCTTGCTGGCGGGTGCTGCCGGCGTGGTCGGCGTGGATACCGGCCTGACGCATCTGGCCGCCGCACTGGATCGCCCGGTGGTGGCACTGTACGTCGCGACCGAGCCTGGCCTGACGGGCGTATTCGCCGGGCCGCAAGCCGTCAATCTGGGTGGCAAGGGGCAGATTCCCGCACCCGATACCGTGCTCGCCGGCCTGCAAGCGCTGCTCGCGAAAGCGAAGTCATGAATCGCCTGCTCTATTCCGTGCTGTGGCACCTCGGCCTGCCCCTGATCGGCCTGCGCCTGCTCTACCGGGCGCGCAAGCAGCCGGAATATCTGCAACATCTGGCCGAACGTTTCGGTGCCGCGCCGCTGGCCGGAACTGACGCAAATGCACGCCCGCGCATCTGGCTGCACGCCGTGTCGGTCGGCGAAACCCGCGCCGCCCAGCCGCTGGTGAAGGCGCTGCTCGCGGCCTATCCGCAGCACGAAATCCTGCTCACGCACATGACGCCGACCGGCCGCGCCACCAGCGAGGAGCTGTTCGGCAAGGAGCCGCGCGTCACGCGCTGCTATCTGCCCTACGACTTCCCGTGGGCGCAGCGCCGCTTCCTCGCCCGCGCCAAACCACTGCTCGGCGTCGTGATGGAAACCGAGGTCTGGCCGAACCTGATGGCCGCCACCGAGCGGCTCAAGATCCCAATGCTGCTGGTGAATGCCCGCCTCTCGGCCCGCTCGGCGCGCGGTTATCAGAAGCTGGGCCGCCTCGCCCGCGATACCTTCGGCCGCTTCGCCAAGGTGCTGGCACAAACGCAGGACGACGCTGAGCGCCTCGTCGCCTGCGGCGCAAAGACAATCGAAGTCAGCGGCAACGTGAAATTCGATGTGGAGCTGGCGCCGGCCCTGCTCGCGCTGGGCGAGCAATTCAAGGCGGCAGCAAACGGGCGGCCGATCATCCTGGCCGCGAGCACCCGCGAAGGTGAGGAAGAGCCGCTGCTGGCGGCCTTCTCCAGGCATGCCCCAGCGGAAGCCTTGCTGGTGCTGGTTCCGCGCCACCCCCAGCGTTTTGATGCCGTCGCGGCAATGGTTTCCGCGCAGGGTCTCGCCAGCACGAGGCGCAGCGCCGGTCTGCAGCCGATCTCGGCGGACACCCGCGTCTGGCTGGGCGACTCGATGGGCGAGATGGTGGCCTACTACCGCATGGCCGACGTGGCGATCATCGGCGGCAGCTGGCAGCCGCTGGGCGGGCAGAACCTGATCGAAGCCTGTGCCGCCGGTACGCCGGTGCTGGTCGGCCCGCATACCTTCAACTTCACCGAAGCCGCCGCCAAGGCCATCGAGGCGGGAGCCGCCCTGCGCTGTACCGATCTGGATGCGGCGCTGGCGAGCTGCGTGCAGCTGCTCGACGATGCTGCCGCCCGCCAGACGATGGGGCGTACGGGCAAGCACTTCGCCGACAGCAACCGCGGCGCCACGGCCCGCACGGTGCAGGCGATCAGCCAGGCACTTCCAGCCTGACGCCTCCTGAAGAGCCGCCTGTGGCGGACTTCTTCAAGCCCCCTGCCTGAAAAACCGCACGCAACGGTCATCTTCAGCCCCTCTATCGCAAGATCCGCTCCCGTGGCCGGTCTTCAAGAGCATGAAAAAGGGCGCTTGCCGCGCCCTTTTTTCTGTGCAACTCATTCCGCCGCTCAGTGATCCAGCAAGGCGTTGATTTCTTCCAGATCCTTCAGCGACAGCACACCCACTGCCTGCTTGAGCTTCACCTGCGCGAGGATCGTGTCGTAGCGTGCCTTGGCCAGCTTCTGCGACGCATCCGCCAGTTTCGACTGAGCATCAAGCACGTCCTTGTTGATCTTCACACCCACCTGGTAACCGAGCTTGTTGGATTCGAGCGAGCTGGTGGTCGAGGCCACCGCCGCCTCATAACCCTTGACCTGGGCAACTCCGCTGGTCACCCCGAGATAGGACTGGCGTGCCAGCTGGGCTGCCGTGCGGCGCACGGTTTCGGCGTCATCCTTGGCTTTTTCCGACAAGGCCAGCGACTCACGCACCTTCGACTGGGTGCCGCCACCGGCAAACAGCGGCAGCGTGGCCTGCACACCGACTTGCCAGTTGCGGGACAGGGATTCGGACTGCGACGAAGTCGAAGCCGTCGAGTGCGTGCGCGAGAGGGAACCCACTGCATCGACCGTCGGCAAGTGGGCGGCCCGGCTACGCTGTACTTCGCGCGCGGCGATTTCGCGATTGATTTCCTGCGCCTGCACATCCGGATTGTCCTTCCCGGCGGCCTGCGCCCATTGCTCGGCATCCGCCGGTTGCGGCAGGGCCAGGGTCACGCCCTGGCGCAGACGGGCAAGCTCGGGCGGCTCCTTGTTGATCAGCACGCGCAAGGCTTCGCGCTTGACGTTCACGTCGTTCCTGGCCGCGATTTCCTGGGCCGAAGCCAGGTCATACTGGGCCTGCGCGTCATTCACGTCCGTCACGGTGACGGTACCGACCTCAAAACTCTTCTTCGAGAGCTGAAGCTGCTCGCTGGCGGCCGTCTTGAGCTGGCTCACGGTATTGAGCGCATCCTGCGCGTTGAGCAGATCGAAATAGGCTTGCGTCGAGCGCTGGATCAGATCCATCTGCGCGGCAGCGTACTGTGCCTCGGCCAGACTGACCTGCAATTCCCCCTGCTTGAGCGCAATCCAGCTCTGCGGGCGGAACAGCGGCTGGGTCAGCTGCAGCGTGACGACGTTGGTGTTGTAGCCATACTCGCGCACCGCAGCCAGACTGGCATCAAGATTGGTATAGGTGCTCGACCCCGTCAGGCTCAGGGTCGGCAGCAGCGCAGCGCGCGCCTGCGGGTATTTCTCGCGCCCCGCCTCCAGGGCCATGCGGGCGCTGGCAAATCTGGTGTCACTCGAGGTGGCATCACGATAGATATCCAGCAGATCCGCTGCCTGCACAGCACCGGCGGCACACGCCGCCACCAGAACCACAACTGCACGTTTCATTTACTTCTCCTGATGAATCTCTAGTACGTCGGCATTGACGGATCGATTTGCCTGGCCCAGGCATCCACGCCACCACTCAAGTTATACACTTTTTCAAACCCCTGTTGCGCCAGGTAAGCCGCCGCGCGTTGGCTGCGCACACCGTGATGGCAGATGCACACGATTTCACGCTCGCGATCCAGCGTCGCACTCTGCGCCGGCACATACGCCAGCGGCACCAGCACGGCGCCTTCGAGCGCACAGAACTCATGCTCCCAAGGCTCCCGCACATCCAGCAAGAGCGGCGCCGGCCGGGCCGGATCGGCTAGCCAGGCCTGCAACTCCACGACACTCAAACTATTCATCAAGCCTGCGCTCACAGCCTGAACTGCGTTGCCCGTGCCAGCCGGAGTGGCGGCACCACGGTTTCAAACACATCCCTCTCACGGTATCCGTTACTCACCCGCGTAAGCATGCGCGCCTTCATCACCGTCCCGGTGCCCACAAAGGCAAACACCCGGCCACCCATCTTGAGCTGCTCCAGCCAGACCTGCGGAATATGCTCGACCGACCCCGAAGCCAGAATCAGATCATAGGGAGCACATTCAGGCTCGCCCGCAGCGCCGTCGGCGTCTTCCACCAGCACATTGTCCACACCCGCCCGGTCCAGATTGATCCGCGCTTGCGTGGCCAGCGTCGGCTCGATCTCCAGCGAGCGCACCAGCGCCCCACGTGCCGCCAGCAAGGCGGCCATGAATCCGGAGCCAGTGCCGATCTCCAGTACGTTCTCGCCGCGCCTGATCTGCAGCGCCTGCAGGACCCTTGCTTCGTTTTTCGGCTCCAGCATGAATTGCCCTTTGCCTATCGGCAGTGCCAGATCGGCAAAGGCGAGCGCCTGCAGCGCCGGGGGCACGAAACGTTCACGCCGCACCGCCGCCAGCGCTTCCAGCGTGCCCGGCTCCAGCACGCCACAGGTGCGGATCTGCTGCTCGATCATGTTGAAGCGGGCTTGCTCGATATCCATTTTCTTGTCCTCAGCTCCCGGCAGGGGTGTCCGATTCTAACCGCTTCGGCCGACGACCGGCGTGCGATACCAGGCGGCATAGAGCGCCGGCAGGAACAGCAAGGTCAGCACGGTCGCAATCAACAATCCGCCCATGATCGCCACCGCCATGGGGCCGAAGAAAGCCGAACGCGACAGCGGAATCATTGCCAGGATGGCCGCTGCTGCCGTCAGCATGATCGGGCGGAAACGCCGCACGGTCGCCTCGATGATGGCCTTGACGGGCTCCACGCCGGCTTTCTCGTCCTGATCGATCTGATCAATGAGAATGACCGAATTGCGCATGATCATGCCCGACAGGGCGATCGTGCCGAGCATCGCGACAAAACCGAAAGGCTGGGCAAACACCAGCAGGGCAAGCGTCACCCCGATCATGCCGAGCGGCGCCGTCAGCACCACCATGATGACCCGCGAGAAACTCTGCAGCTGCAGCATCAGGATGGTCAGAACAACCAGAATGAACAGGGGCACACCTGCCGCCACCGAAGTCCCTCCCTTGGCACTCTCCTCCACCGAACCACCGACGGCCAGGTGGTAGCCCAGCGGCAAACTCTGCTCGATCTGTGCGATCTGTGGTGCCAGCGCCTTGACGACCTCGGAGGGCTGTACCGAGCCATACAGGCTGGCGCGCACCGTGACGGTGGGCACCCGGTTACGCCGCCAGATCAGGCCCGGCTCGAAGTCATAGACCAGGGTAGCGATCTGCGACAACGCTACCCCGCGTCCGTTACCGATGGCGATGTTCATCTCGGACAGGCGATCAATACTCATATCGCTACGCCGGCCACGCAGATACACCTCGATGGTTTCAGTGCCCTCGCGGAACTGGGTGACGGAGCCCCCATTCAGCGCGGTCGCGAGAAAGTTCTGCACCTCCTGCCGCGACAAACCGGCAATCCGGGCCTTCTCGGTATCGATCCGGATACGCACGACCTTCGAGGCCTCATCCCAGTCTTTCTGCACGTTTGCCAGATGGACGTTGCCCCGCATCAGCACCGCAATCCGGTCCGCAATCTGCTGGATCTGCCCCTCATCCGGGCCACTCACCCGGTACTGCACCGGGAAGCCCACTGGCGGGCCATTCTCAAGCCGGTTGATCGAGGCGCGCAACTCCGGAAAGTCGGTCTGGAACAGCTGGATCAGGCGATTGCGCAATGCCTCGCGCTCCGGAGAGCCCTTGGTCAGGATCACGAACTGGGCGAAGTTGGCCTGCGGCAGTTGCTGATCCAGCGGCAGGTAGAAGCGCGGGCTGCCACCGCCCACATAGGCTACATAGTTTTCGATACCGTCCTGCCTGGCGAGATATTGTTCGACCCGCTTCACCGAACGTTCCACCGCGCTGACCGATGCTCCCTGCTGCAGACGCAGATCAACCAGCAATTCAGGACGGACCGAATCAGGGAAAAACTGCTGCGGCACGAAACGGAAACCCCATATCGACACGGCAAAACTCGCCAGCGTGGCGCCGATGACCAGCCAGCGATGTCGCACGCACCAAGCCACTGCGCGCCGGAAATGATCGTAGAACGGAGTGGAGTAAATCGCCGCCTCGGCATGCACATGCGTCGAGCGCTCGATCAGACGTACCGCCAGACGTGGCGCTATCTTCGCCAGCACGCGGACCAGCAGACTGGTCTTGCCGGAGCGTTTGCTGAAATCAGGCAGCAGGTAGTAGCCAATGAAAGGCACGAACAATACCGCAGCCACCCAGGACACCAGCAGCGCAATCACCGTCACTTCAAAGATCGAGCGCGTGTATTCGCCAGTCGACGAAGCCGCGGTAGCAATTGGCAGAAAACCCGCCGCCGTAACCAGCGTGCCAGAAAGCATCGGCATCGATGTCGAGGTATACGCAAACGCGGCGGCGCGCGCACGCTCCCAGCCCTGCTCCATCTTGGTCGCCATCATTTCGACCGCAATGATGGCATCATCCACCAGCAAGCCGAGTGCAAGGATCAGGGCCCCCAGCGAAATCTTGTGCAGCCCGACGTTGAACAGGTACATGAACAGGAAAGTGATCGCCAGCACCACCGGGATCGAGATCGCCACCACCACACCGGTACGGAACCCCAGTGACAGCAGGCTGACCGCCAGCACGATCACCACTGCCTCGGTCAGCGAATGCACAAAATCCTGCACCGACGCCGTCACCGCTTGCGGCTGGTTGGCGACCCGTTCCATTTTCACGCCCAACGGCAACTGTGCATCAATACGCCGGGTCACCCGATCCAGGTGTTTGCCCAGAGCGATGATGTCGCCTCCTTCGCGCATCGAGATGCCGATCCCCAGCGCCTCATGACCCTGAAACCGCATCTTCGTTGCCGGTGGATCGATATAGCCGCGCTTGATTTCTGCTACATCTCCCAGGCGGATGGTGCGGCCTCCGGCGCGGATGGGCAGCGCGCGGATCGCTTCAAGATCACCGAATTCGCCGGCCGGGCGCAGATAGATGCGTTCGTCCGCAAGTTCGAAATACCCACTGGAAACCTTGGAATTCTGCTCGGCGATGGCGGCCATGAGGACTTTCGGATCGATCCCCAGAGCGGCCATCTGCATCGGTGAAAATTCGGCGTAAACGCGCTGCTCCTGCTCGCCGAAAAACTCAACCTTGGCCACATCCGGCACATTCAGGAATTCCTGGCGGATGGCTTCGGCATAGCGTTTGAGTTCAGTATAGGAAAGACCATCCCCGGTCAAAGCGAAGATGTTGCCGAAGGTGTCGCCGAACTCGTCATTGAAGTACGGGCCATTCACGCCGCTCGGCAGGCTCTGTCGGCTGTCACCGATTTTCTTGCGCACCTGATACCAGATGTCTTTCATCTGGCTGGAGTGCAATGAATCACGCGCTACCACAATGATCTGCGAATACCCCGGGCGCGAAAAACTGCGCAGGGTCTCGATCTCGTTCATTTCACGCAGCTTTTTTTCAAGCTTATCGGTGACCTGCAACTCCACCTCGCGGGCGGTCGCCCCCGGCCAGTTGGCCGTCACCACCATGACCTTGAACGTAAAGGGCGGGTCTTCACTCTGCCCGAGGCGCGTGTAGGCGCCCATGCCAATCAGGGTGAGCACCAGCATCATGAACAGCACGAGTTGCGGGTGACGCAAGCCCCAATCCGAGAGGTTGAACTTTTTCATCGCTTCGCATCCAGAACGACCGGCGCCGTCTGTTCAACGGGATTGACCTTCTGCCCGGCACTCAATGTATGTGCCCCCACGGTCACGATGCGCTCGCCGATATTCAGACCGCTGCGCAGCACGACCACCTCATCGCGATAGCTCTCCACTTCGACCTGACGCGCCTGCACCACATTGTCGCCCCCCACGATCCAGACCTGCGCCTTGTCATCCCCGCCACGCACCACGGCAGCCTGCGGCACGCGCACGGCACTGGCCGCGCTAGGCTGCACAAAACCCACAGCGGCTGTAGCCCCCAGGCTCAGCGTCTCATCTGCCGCAGGCACACTGACCCGGGCGGCATATGTGCGGGTGCTTGTATCGGCACTGGCTGCGATCTCGCGCAATACCCCCGGGTAGGTCTTGCTCATGTCTCCCCATACTTGCACCAGCGCCTGCTGTCCCGGCTTGAACTGGCGTGCGCGCGATTCCGGAATCCAGGTAAGCACTTCACGCTGGGCCGGATCGGCTATCCGCACGATCAGCTGTCCCGCAGTCACCACCTGACCAACCTCTACCGGCAGCGACGTGACGACACCATCACGCCCGGCCAGCAAGGTGGCATAGCCCACTTGATTGTCCGACACGCTGTTTTGCGCCTGCGCCTGCCGGAGCTTCGCCTGCGCCGCCTCGAACTGGGTACGCCGGCTATCCACCGCACTGCCACTGAGAAACTTCTGGGCAAACAGGTTCTGGGCTCGTTCGTACTCGGCCTTCGCCAATGCCAGATCGGCCTGTGCAGCGGCCACTTGCGCCACGGCGCTGGAGGCACTCAACCGGACATCCTGAGCATCCAGCCGCGCAAGCACCTGTCCCTTGCGAACCGTATCCCCCAGATTGACCTGACGTTCAATCAGCTTGCCCCCGATCCGGAAGCCCAGATCTGCCTCATAACGCGAGCGGACTTCACCGGAGTACGCCAGAAGATTGCCGTCGGCACCATCCTTGACCGTCATGACCACGGCCGGCCGTGGCGCAGCAACCGGTGCTTCGGTCTTGTGGCAGGCCAGCAGGACAAGGGAACTCCCCAGAGCAAGCATGACTGTTTTCATTCGACATTCCTTCCGCCGGCCGGTACGGCCAGCAAACCACGCATGAACATATCCAGATGCGTCTGGACGAAAATTTCAGGATCAATCTGGCGGTCATCACAGCACGCAAGCGTCTGCCGCCACATGCAACTGAACATCAATGGCGCAATTGCCAGATGACATATCACCAGTGGGTTGCAGGGGCGGAAGACCCCCGCCTGGATACCCCGCTCCAGTACTGCAATGAACAAGGCACGGCCGCGCTCCACCACATTCTCGTGATAGAAGGCCGCAACCTCCGGGAAGTTGCCCGCCTCAGCCATCACCAGCTTGGGAATTCCGGCCAGCCGCGCATCGCCCAGGACCTGCCAGTAGCGACGCAACAGCTCTCGCAAGAGTTGCGCCGGGTCACTGTCAGCCGCCTCGGCCAAAGCCTCGCCCGCAGCAAGATGCGGTACCACCGCCTCCTGCACAACAGCCCGGAACAACGCTTGCTTACTCTCGTAATAGAGAAATACGGTGCCTTTGGAAACACCGGCACGCTGAGCGATTTCGTCCATGCGGGTGGCCGCAAAACCTTTCTCGACAAAGACGTCGAGCGCAGCCGCCAGCAACTCTGCAGGACGTGCATCCTTGCGGCGCTGACGGGGTGCTGACGGGGGAGCGGGCATGGGCGAAACGTCCTGTGTAGCAAAGGCTACAAATAATAACTAACCGGTCAGTAATTATCGACGGAGAAACAGATTTTCGCAAACACATGAGAAATCCCTCTTCACAAAACAGTCATTGAGAAGTATTCTCATCTGCAACAACCATCAGGCGCTGCATCATGCATCTTTCCGATCTTCCTCTGGGCACCCGTGCCACCGTTGTTGCGGTCAGCAACCTGACCGAGCCGGATCCCATTGCCTCCCGCTTGCGTGACCTCGGCTTTGTCGCTGGCGAGCCCGTTAGTCTGGTCGCGCTGGGGCCGTTCGGAGCGGATCCGATCCTGGTGCAGATCGGTTTTACGCGCTTTGCGCTGCGCCGCAGCGAAGCAGCCCGGATCGAGGTACAACATGTCTGAAGCCGTTCTCGCCCTGCCCAAATCGATCGCGCTGGTCGGCAACCCGAATTGCGGCAAGACCGCCCTGTTCAATCGCCTGACCGGCAGTCGCCAGAAGGTCGCAAACTACGCAGGCGTCACGGTCGAGCGCAAGGAAGGAAGGCTGGAATTGCCGTCCGGCCGAAAAATCCGCATTCTCGATCTTCCCGGCGCCTACAGTCTGAATGCCACCAGCCCGGATGAAGCCGTCACGCGTGATGTCTGCCTTGGTCTGCATCCCGATGAACGCCAGCCGGATCTTCTGCTGTGCGTGGCAGACGCCACCAACCTGCGCCTGCACCTGCGCTTCGTTCTCGAGCTCAAGCGTCTTGGCCGACCGATGGTGCTGGCCCTGAACATGGCCGATGCCGCCCGTAAACGCGGCATCACGATTAATGCCAAAGTGCTGGAGCAGGAACTCGGATTCCCGGTCGTCGAGACCATCGCCGTACGCCGCGAAGGCGCCGCTGCACTGATCGCCGCACTGGACGCACAGCACCCCATCACGCCGCCGGCTTCTTCTGCCGCGGAAACGGATCTGCACGCCGAAGCACGCCACCTGCTTGCCCGCGCCGTGCACATGCCGGATCCAACCAGTCCGCTGGATGCGGCAATTGACCGCTGGGTACTGCATCCGGTTATGGGGCTGATGATCCTTGCGGTCGTGATGCTGCTGGTATTCCAGTCAGTCTATGCGTGGGCCGGACCGTTTTCCGACGGCATAGAGTCCGGCATCGGCTGGCTCGGACAAAGCCTCGCTGGCCAGTTGCCGGAGGGCCTGCTGCGCAGCCTGCTGGTCGACGGCATCATCGCCGGAGTCGGCGGGGTGCTGGTCTTCCTGCCGCAGATCCTGATCCTGTTCTTCTTCATTCTCGTGCTCGAAGAGTCAGGCTATCTACCGCGCGCAGCCTTCCTGCTGGATCGCTTCATGGTTGGCGCAGGTCTGTCCGGACGCGCTTTCATCCCGATGCTGTCCAGTTTCGCCTGTGCGATCCCCGGCATCATGGCGGCACGCAGCATTCCGAACCAGCGCGACCGCTTCCTGACTATCCTGGTCGCGCCGATGATGACCTGCTCGGCCCGTTTGCCCGTGTATGCCCTGCTCATCGGCGCATTCATTCCGGATCGCACGATCGGCGGCATGTTCAATCTGCAGGGCCTCACGCTCTTCATCCTGTACATGGCCGGCATCCTCGGCGCCTTGAGCGTGGCCTGGATCGCCCGCTTCTTCGGCCGTCACAACGAAGAACAGGCGCTGATGCTGGAAATTCCGGCCTGGCGTCTGCCCAACCCGCTTGACGTGCTGATCGGCCTGAAAGAGCGCGGCATGATCTTCCTGAGCCGTGCCGGCACCCTGATTCTCGCCCTCTCCGTGCTGCTCTGGGTGTTGTCCACCTTCCCGACGCCCCCTGCCGACTGGACCCGCCCGGCCATCGAGTACAGCTTCGCCGGCCACATCGGACACGCGCTGGCCGTGATCTTCGAACCGATCGGCTTCAACTGGCAGATCTGCGTCGCGTTGATTCCCGGCCTTGCCGCTCGCGAAGTCGCCGTGGCAGGGCTGGCCTCGGTCTATGCCATCAGCGCACCGGAAGGTCAGGCCGAACAGCTGCTTTCTGCCGCACTCGCCAGCCAGTGGTCGCTGGCTACCGCTCTCTCGCTGCTCGCCTGGTACGTGTTTGCACCGCAGTGTCTGGCGACCCTGTCCGTCGTCCGCCGCGAAACCAACTCCTGGCGCGCCACCGCTTTCTGGGCCGCGCTGCTCGTCGGGCTGGCCTATCTGGCCTCCCTGATCGTGTATCGCCTGACGCTGATTCTGGCATGAGCACCTACGCCTTCATCGAACCCGTGCTGGTCGGCCTGATCATCGCCGCCAGCATCGGTTTTGCCCTGCGCCGTGCCGCTCCGCGTCTGTTCGCGCGCCTCGGCAATCGCCTGCAGGCAACCCTCCTGCCTGCCTGGTTCAAGACGCTGGGCGGCAAGCTTCTCGGCGATCCGGCCAGCTGCTCCAGCGGCTGCGGCAGCTGCAACAGCTGTGGCCCAAGCTCCGCCAAAGACAGCCAGGTTGTTGTTCTGCACCGCAACAAGCCCGTCAGGCCGGTCTGACACGCTGCGCTCGTAACAAATTACTACCGTTCCCGCCCCTTTCGATCTCAACCCATCCGCCTTCCGGCCGTTAACAGACTCAAGCGCAGGTGATTGGCCACCTGCCGGCATCGGGAGCACGGCAATGAGACTCTGGAATGGCATCGTGATGTACGCACCGCGTTCGCCGGACTATTACGCCCTGCCCGACACGGAGCACTGCATCTTCCGCCTGATGCACAAGTACGGCGATGCTCAGGCCTGGAACCTGTACTGGCTGAGCCAGCCACAGACTGATCTGATCCCCCTGCATCGCAATGACTGGCACAGTCACTACCAATCCTTCAGCGGCGCCCAGACCCGCGCGTTCTACGAAGCGCTGGATACTGCCGTCGTCAACCGGATGACCCTGGCCAGCATCATGAGCGGCCCGCCCCGCGAAGCGATCCGTCTGTTGCGCGAAGCCCGTCTGGAACGCACGCGTTTCTACGCGATGATGGGCGGCGAAGAATGGCGCAGCCTGATGCTGGGGCGCCTGTTCCTCGCGGAACGCCTCAACGTCACCCGCCCGCCCAAGGAAGAAACCGGCGATGTCGTCGTTGCCGATTTCATCCTGCATCGCTACGCCCGCCTGGGCAGCCACGACTACAAGCACATCAAGCGGCCCGCCTGATGAACCGCCAACGGAATCCGGGAAGCCCCATCAGGGGCTTCTTTTTTATTTATGCATGCCGGAGAACCGCTTCTGACGACGCTTTGCAAGCAGGCATCGCGCCCAGGCTCACCCCATGCGGCTGTGCAAGCAGGACGCCCTGAAATGTAGTCAAGCGGCGCGGACTGGAGCATGATCCGGCAGGCAAGGAGAGTGAGCCCATGTTCCAGATCCACAACTACCTCAGTTTCATCGCCGCCATACTCGTCTTCCAGCTCATTCCCGGGCCGGGCACCATCGCCATCCTGAATGCCACGGCACGCAACGGTATCCGCGCCGGCTTTGGCGCGGTATTTGGCACCCTGCTCGGAGACATGGTGTTCATGCTCGCCGCCGTTGCCGGGCTGGCCGCCGTGATGAACGCCAATCCGATCCTGTTTCAGGCCCTGCAAGCCTTCGGTGCCGCCTATCTGGTGTGGATGGGCGTGCAGTTGCTGCGCGCCCGGATCGACGAAACGGCACAGAAAGCCGAGCCCCTCCGCTCCGCCTGGATATATTTCCGCCAAGGCTTCGCCGTGAGCCTCACCAACCCGAAAGTCGTGTTGTTTTTCGTCGCCTTCTTCCCGTTGTTCCTGCGTCCGGATTCGCCCGCCAGCACGCTCGCAGCGATGATGGCTCACGTCACCCTGATCAGCCTGGCCTACCAGAGCCTGCTGGTGCTGGCTGGCAACGCAATCGCCGGGCGGCTGCGCAGCTGGCCGTTTGCCCGCCGGCTGGCAACCCGCTTCGCCGGGCTGGCACTGATCGGCTTCGGACTCAAACTGGCGGCCAGCAACCGCTAGGCCACGCTACTTCAGCGCCGGCGTCAGCACGCGATAGCCGGCCAGCACCGGCTCCTGATTCTCGTCCGCACGAATCACGAACTCTTCGGTAGCCAGGCCGTTGGCGTAGTTCGACGTATAGGTCAGAGTCACCAGCCGGCCGGCCACCTTCGTTGCCGTGCGTTCCGCGCCCTTCACCTCGCCCAGCGTCCGCCGCACTGCCTGCAGGTAACGCACGAATTCCTGCTGTGACTGGCTGCGCTTCAGCTCACCTGCTGCGCGGCTGTAAATGCCGTCGAAATCCCCGTCGATCAACGCCATGTGAAACTGCGGAACGGCCTGCTCGGCCAGATCCGGGTCGGCCGGTTTGCTGCACCCGGCCAGCGCCAACAGCGCGAGCGTCACCACGATGATCCTGCGCATCCCCGTCTCCTCTTCCGGCTTGCCGGCAAATGTCCGGCGCCTGTTGTCACGCGCATCTTCGCACAGGCGGATCGGGCGCGCGCCGGGCGGTTCAGGCGGTCGTCACTCGGGTGGTCGTCACTCGGGTGGTCGTCACTCAGGTGGTTGTCAGTTTCATGCCCACCACACCGATGATCACCAGCGCCATCGAGGCGATCTGGCCGGCATTGAGGTTGTCGCCAAAATATACGGCGCCGAAGATTGCCACACCCACCGCGCCCAGACCGGTCCATACGGCATAGGCCACGCCGACGGGAATCCCGCGCATGGCGAAGGACAGCAGCGTCATGTTCACTGCGGTCAGGCAGACGGACGCAGCGATCGGCCACCACTGGCCGGGCTGCTGCTGAATGAGTTTGAGGCTCATGGCCCAGAGGATTTCCGTGACGACGGCCACGGCGAGGACCAGCCAATAGCTGAACATGCATGCTCCTGAAGAGAAAGGCTGGGCTCATGAATCATCAAGCCGCGCCCCCGGAAACCCGCAAGAAGGAAGCGCCGCCCGTGGCGGACAGCCACTCTGGAGGAGGCGCGATTATCCCATGCCGCCCGCAGGCGTGGCGAGCCAGCCGGGCCTCTTCCTGCGCAATTGCCTGAAGGGTGAGGCGGGATGCGTGGCAGAATGCGCAGCAGTCCACCTTCAAGGAAACTCAGCATGTCTCGCCTTCAGCCTACCTCGCGCCGCTGCATCCGCCGCCTCAACACCCGCCAGCGCAAGAAACTCTGTGTTGCCGAGTTCCAGGAACTCGCCTTTGAACTGGCGCTGGAATTCAAGGCCCCGGTGGAAGACGCCGCCTATGAGCAATTCATCCACGCCTTCATTGATTTCACCGAAGCCCGTGGTCTGGCCCTGAGTGCCTTCGGCGGCCGCCTGCCAATCAGCAAGACCGACGGACTGGTGACCGCCCAGCGCGGTTCGACCAGCGAAGAAGACCGCAGCGCACTGGTCGCCTGGCTGCAGGCCCGCGCCGAAATCGCCGCCGTCACCCCCGGCCCGCTGCGCGACGGCTGGTACGGCTGGACGTTTTAACCTCCTCTGTACAGCCGCGCTGCGCCTCGTTCCCGGGGCGGCCTGGCTGTACAGGCAGACGGCAAGCGGCAGCGCGCGGCACATGCCTGAAAAGCCTTGCCGGTAGCGGGTCTTCAGGCCCCCTCTACACACATCTTCAATCATTTACAGCCAGGAGCACGCGTCATGGGCGCACAGTGGAAAGCCAAACACAAGGACATCGCCGCCAACATCAAAGGCAAGGTCTTCGGCAAGCTGGTCAAGGAAATCCTTGTGGCCGCACGCGGCGGCGCCGATCCGTCGATGAACTCGCGTTTGCGCCTAGCGGTTGAGCAGGCCAAGAAGGCCTCGATGCCCAAGGACACGCTGGAGCGCGCGATCAAGCGCGGCGCCGGCCTGACTGACGAACCGGTCAATTTCGAGCACGTCATTTACGAAGGCTTCGCACCGCATCAGGTCGCGGTGATGGTCGAATGCCTCACCGACAACGTGCGCCGCACCGCGCCTGAAATGCGCGTGCTGTTCCGCAAGGGCCAGCTCGGCACCTCCGGCTCCGTCGCTTGGGATTTCGACCATCTCGGCATGATCGAAGCCGCCCCGCTCGCCGCCGGTGCCGACCCCGAAGAGGCCGCCATCGAAGCCGGCGCGCAGGATCTGGAACCCGGCGACGAAGAGGGCACGACCCTCTTCTACACCGACCCGACCGAGCTGGATCTGGTCAGCAAGGCGCTCGGCACTCACGGCTTCAACGTGCTCTCCGCCAAGCTCGGCTACAGGCCGAAGAACCCGGTCAGCGCCGCCAGCCTGAGCCCTGAGGCACTGGAAGAAGTCGAAGCCTTTCTCGCCGCGATTGACGAGAACGATGACGTGCAGAACGTCTACGTCGCCCTGACGGAGTAAGTCCGGCCCGCTTCACATCGGCCACGTCTGCCGGGACGCCGCGCATGGCGTCATCCAGACGACATTATCCGGTCATCTGCGCGTCACGGTCGGCGTCGGAGAATGCGGCTTCCGCATTCTCCGACCCTGCACACCATCATGCGCCCGATCCTGAGCACTCTCTTCGCCTGCCTCTGCGTGGGCAGCGCGGCCCACGCCGCCGACAACGCAGCCTTCCCCGCCACCCTCGCCGGTCATGTCGTGATGCCGGCGCAAGGCTTCATCGCCGCACCCGCAGACGCCCCGGCCGACCTGAAGGTTTCAGGCAAATACACCACCGGCAAACGCGTCGAGCAGGTCGGCAGTATCGAGGGGCTCTCGGCCAACCGCCCGACCGGTCTCTCGCTGCCCTTCAAAGGCCAGCCACTGCAAGGCCACTCCGGCATCAAGCACATGCCGGATGGCAGCTACTGGGTGCTCACCGACAACGGTTTTGGCAGCAAGGCCAACTCGCCCGACAGCATGCTTTACCTGAATCATTACCGCCTCGATTTCGCGCACGGCACAACCCGGCATCTGGGCACCATCTTCCTGCACGATCCGGACAAGAAAGTACCTTTCCGCATCGTGCATGAAGGCACATCGAAGCGTTACCTCACCGGCGCCGATTTCGATACCGAGAGCTTCCAGTTCGCCGGCGGCGCACTGTGGATCGGTGATGAACTCGGCCCCTGGCTGATCAAGGCCGATCTCAAGGGCAAGGTTCTCGGCGTGTTCGAAACCCTGGTCGACGGCAAACCCGTGCGCTCGCCCGACAATCCCTACGTCAGCTCGCCTGCAGCACCGAACGCCAGCGGCGGTTTCGAGATCCGTCGCTCGAAGGGCTTCGAAGGCATGGCCGCCTCGCCCGATGGCAGCAAGCTCTACGCCCTGCTCGAAGGCCCGGTCTGGGACGCCAGCACCAGGGACTTCGAGAAGCTCGACGGCCGCGACACCCTGCGCGTGCTGGAATTCGACGTAGCCGCCCAGAAGTGGACCGGTCGCCACTGGAAATACGTGCTGGAGCAGAACGGGCTGGCCATCGGCGACTTCAACATGATCGACGCCAGCACCGGCCTCATCATCGAGCGCGACAATGGCGAAGGCATGCAGGCCTGCCCGGCCGGCAGCATGGACACCACCCATTGCTTCAAGGATCCGGCGAAATTCAAGCGCGTCTACAAGATCGAGCTGAGCGACGCAAACGCCGGCGGCCCGCTGCGCAAGATCGGCTACATCGATCTCCTGAACATCGCCGATCCGCGCAAGCTCGCCCGCAAGCCGCTGGATAACGGCGCGCTGGCCTTCCCCTTCTTCACCATCGAGAACGTCGACGTCGTCGATGCGGCCCACATCATCGTCGGCAACGACAACAACCTGCCCTTCTCGAGCAGCCGCGAACCGAACAAGGCCGACGACAACGAATTCATCCTGCTCGAAGTCCGCGACTTCCTGCAGGCCCTCTGAGCGAATCGCTGCGCCTGGCGGGGTCGCGCAAGCGGCCCCGTTTTTTTGCCTGCAGCAAACGGCATTCCGGACAGACAGGCTTGACCGGTCTCTCCAGCGCCGTGTCGATACAGCTGCTGCGCGAACCGTGCAAGACCTCCGCAACCCCATCCCGCCGCCTCGCCCGTTTCACCACCGGACCTGTCCGGCTTGACACTCCGCAATCAAGGTCGCATCTTGCAGGACGGTTTTGCCCCGGCGGGGAACTCTGCCCCATCCGCGCAGACCAACCAGCTTCTGTTCCCGGCGCCGCAGCCCAGCCACGCCAACCCAAAGGATCACGCATGTTCAGTCGTATCGCGCCCCGCAGCAGATCGGGCGCGCTGTGTTTCACCCTCCTGCTGTGCGGCTGCAAGGCCTTCGGCCCGGACTATAAAGCGCCGCAACTATCCACCCACGATGTGCCGGCACGCTGGACCTCGCCCATCGACGCGCCCGGCGCCGCCACGACGGCCAGCACGGCACCGGCGACACAGTGGTGGAGTGAGCTCGGTGACGCCACGCTCGACCGTCTGGTCGCCGAAGCCTTCAACAACAGCCCGACGCTGGAAGCAGCCCTGGCCCGCCTCAACGAATCGCGCGCGCTGCACAGCGAAGCCAGGAGCGCAGCCCTGCCGGGCGCGGACGCCGAAGCCGGCACGCGACGCTCCTCGTCGGATGACAGCGGCCCGGGCAACCAGCGCTGGCTGGGGCTGAATTCGTCTTGGGAACTGGATCTCTTCGGCGCCGTACGACGCGGCGAAGAAGGCGCGGCCGCCCGTGAGGAAGCCAAGCGCGCGACCCTGGCCGACGCCCGCGTCAGCCTCGCCGCCGACGTGGCCGACGCTTACCTGAGCTATCGCGCCTGCCAGTCCAACCTCGCACTGAGCGAGCAGGACGTTGCCTCGCGCGAGGCGACCCGCAAGCTCACCGCCGACAGCATCGAGGTCGGCTTCACCGCGCCCTATCAGGGCATCCGCAGCGCGGCGTCGGTGGCAGAAGCGCGCACCCGGCTGGCCGAGACGCGCGCGCAGTGCCAGCAACTCGAAAATCTGATCACGCGGCTGACCGGCATTCTCCGCCCGGCGCTGGCGCAGGTGCTGGCCGTGCGGCCAACCGGGCTGGACCGCCTGCCGGAGCCGAAGCGCTTCGACATCGCCGTGCCGACCCAGGCCGTCTTGCAGCGACCCGACGTGCGCTTCGCCGAACGCAGCCTGGCAGCCGCCTCGGCCGACATCGGTCTGGCGGTGGCCGACCGCTTCCCGCGTCTGGCCCTGGCCGGCTCGCTGGGCTACTCCACCAGCGGCAGCAACAGTGCGGGTTACCTGTCCTTCGGCTCATGGTCCTTCGGCCCGACCATCAGCCTGCCGGTCTTCGATGCCGGGCGCCGCGCCGCCGCCGTCAAGGCAGCCGAATCACGCTATGACGAAACGCTGGCGACCTACAAGGCCAAAGCCCGCGACGCGATCCAGGAAATCGAAAACGCCCTGACCCGCTACGCCGCTGCCAATGAACGAGCCGACAATGCCCGCGTCGCGGCCAGCCAGTACCAGCACTTCTTCGAAGCCGTTGAACAGCGCTACCGTGAAGGGGCCAGCAACCTGCTCGAACTCGAAGACGCCCGCCGCACCATGCTCGACGCCCGACAGACCCTGCTCGGCGTGCAGAAGGAGCGGCTGCAGGCCTGGATCACCCTGAACCGCGCCACCGGTGGCGCGGCGCAATACGCACCCGAGCCCACCCCGGGCACGCCCGCCAAACCTCCTGCAAGTCAGCCCGTCAGTTCATGAGCCCCGCCATGTCTCCCTGCATCCCGAAATCCATTCTTGCCCTCCTGGTCGCCACATGCAGCCTTGGCTCCGCCGGCGCCGCCGAACCGGTCGTCTCCGCCGCGCCCCTGCCGCCCGGCGTGGTGCTGATCAGCCCGCGCGTGGAAGTGTGGCCGGAGCGTATCGAGATGGAAGGCAATGTGATGCCTTGGCAGGAGGTGCGCGTCACCACCGATTCCGGCGGCTTGCGCCTGCTCAGCGTCGAAGTGGATGTTGGCGACATGGTGAAGAAAGGCCAGGTGCTGGCGGTGCTCGACACCGCCAGCGTCGAAGCAGAACTGGAAGGCATCAACGCCCAGCTGATGGAAGCGCAGGCCACCCTGACCCAGGCCGAGGCCACGCTCAGCCGCGCCAAGCGCCTGGCCGCCTCGGGCGGCGTCAGCCAGCAGGACCTGACTCAGTACGAGACACAGAAACAGACCGCCACCGCGCGCCTCGCCGTCGCCCAGGCGAAGGTCAAGGCCCAGCAGATCAAGCTCGCCTCGGCCCAACTCGTCGCCCCGGCGGATGGCCTGATCTCTGCCCGCGCGGCTGACGAGGGCGATCTGGTGCGCGCCGGCGCCGAACTGTTCCGCCTGATTCGCGGCGGCCGCCTGGAATGGCGTGCCGAGGTGAAGGGCGATACCTTGCTGAAGATCGAGCCGGGCCAGGAAGCGCTGATCGACAGCCCGCTCGGCGACGAGGTGAAGGGCCGCGTGCGGCGTGTCTCGCCGACGGTCGACATCAAGACCCACACCGGCGTCGTCTACATCGACCTGCCTGTCGACACCGCGTTCAAGGCCGGTCTACGCGTGGGCGGCACCCTCACCCTGAAGCGCCGCGCACTGGTGCTCCCGGCCACGGCGATCCGCCATGACACGGATGGCGACCGGGTGTTCACCCTGGGCAACGACGGCACGCTGCAGACGATCAAGGTGGAGCTGGGCCGCAACCAGGACGGCAAGTGCGAGATCACCGGCGGCCTGTCAGCCCGCACCCGCGTCGTCGCCAGCGATCTCGCCGGGCTCAGCGCCGGCGCACCGGCGCGCGAACAGCTGCCGGAACCCCGCAAGGCGGCGCAGGACGCCAGCGCACAGAGCAAATCTTGAGCATTCCGGAGAGGCGCGCCCGGCGGGCCTCTCCAGCCACCCTTGCCGCACAGGCCCGCCCTGTGCGCCTCTTCAAGCAGCCATGTCTCACTCCCGCGCCCCACTTCTCGCTGCCGGTGAAGTCGCCCTCGCTCAGGTTCTGGTGAACACCGGCGCAGCCTTCGCCAAGCAGCTTTTCAGCAGCGTCGGTGCTCCGGGCATGACTGCGCTGCGCGTCGGCCTCGGGGCACTGATCCTGCTCGCTCTGTGGCGGCCCTGGCGCATCCGCCGCACATGGAGCGAGCGCATGAATCTCGCCCTGTATGGCCTGTGCATGGGCGGGATGAATCTGCTGATCTACTTTGCCTTCGCCCGCATTCCGATCGGCCTCGCCGTCGCCATCGAGGTGACCGGCCCGCTGGTCGTGAGCCTCTGCGCCTCGCGCCGGCTGCCGGACTTCGCCTGGCTCGCCTGCGTGCTGGCCGGCCTCGCCATCCTGCTGCCGATCCGCCAGCATGCCGACGCCCTCGATCCGCTCGGCGTGGCCTGGGCGTTCGGCGCGGCAGTCTGCTGGGCCGCCTACATCGTGTTCGGCAAGCGCGTCGCCCACATCCCCAGCGGTGAAGCGGTCGCCTGCGGCATGCTGACCGCCGCGCTGTTCACCGTGCCACTGGGCATCGCCAGCGCCGGCAGCCAGCTACTTGCGCCAGCCACGCTGGCCAGCGGACTGCTGGTCGCCGTGCTGTCGAGTGCGGCGCCTTTTTCACTGGAGATGCGCGCACTGCGCCACCTGCCACACCGCGTGTTCGGCATCGTGGTCAGCGCCTCACCGGCCATCGCCGCTCTGGCCGGCGCCGTGCTGCTCGGCGAGCGGCTCACGACGCTACAGATGCTCGCCATCGCGATGATCGTCGCCGCCTCGGCTGGCGCGGCGATGACGGCACGCCGCTGAATCAGGCCCGTCCCAGCGCGATCAGGCCGATGGCGAGGATGGCCAGCGCAATCCCTGCGCGGTTCAGGCGCGACAGCGGCTCACGGAAGGCGAACACCCCCACCAGCGTACCCAGCACCACCACGCTGATGTTCATCGTCGCAAACACCACCGCCGGCTGGGCGGACAGCGCGCGATGCGCCTGCACGTAGAAAAGGATGTTGCCGAAATTGACTGCGCCCAGCAGCAGCCCGGCCAGCGCGCTGCGCAAGGTCAGCCGCCCCCGGCCCAGCGCGGCACGGATTCCCAGCCACAGCGCCATGCCGACGAAAGCAATGCCGAAACTCACCTGCAGGGAATCCGCAAACGGCGTACCGGCCGCGGCGATCTGCTTGAGCATCACATCAATCAGCGCGAAGCCCGCCCACACTGCAAGCAGCGCGGGCCAGACTGCGCCACCCGCCGCCCCGGCCACCTGCGGCCGCCACAGGATGCCCAGCACGGCGAGCAGCCCCAGCGCCAGCCCTGCCAGCTTCAGGGCACTGACGGTTTCACCGAAGAGCAGAAAAGCGGCCAGCAGCGAGAGCAGCAGCGACAGGCGCTGAGCAATATCTGTCAGCACGATACCGCCCCTGCGCACACTGACCGCCAGCACGAGAAACAGCGTCGGCAGCATCACGCCCAGCCCGAGCAGCGAAAGCTTCGGTGCATAAGGCTCGATCAGGCTGCCAAACTGCGGCTTGAACAGGAACCAGCACAACACCGAGGCGGCCAGATAATTCCAGCCAACGGCCTGCGCCACATCGATGTCATGACGGCGCGCCAGCTTGAGCAGCACGGAGACCAGCACGCTGCAACAGGCAGCCAGCAGAACATAAAGCATGAGGAGCCAATCCGGAGACACAAAGGCCGCCATTGTGCCGCAAAGACGCGGCTTCACCGCCTGCCCTGCCTCCTCGCTGAAAAGCCGCTTCCAGCCTTGATCTGCAAGGAGCCCCGCCGCAAACCAAGGCAGCGCGCGACGATCCACGGCATGCAGCTGAAGATGCACACCCGTAGCGGCTTGGCGGACAGCCTGCTGCAGAAGCACTCAATCCACAGCGGGGCCTTTTTTCAGCGTTTGCATGAATTGCCCGAAATGCTCTTTGAAACCTGCAAACAGCGGGTGTGCCTTGTTCTCCAGCATCACCTCGCTGAACAGCTTGAGGCCAATGGCCAGCGCAGCCGCCGTGTCGGCATCGAAATCGCCGCGCCCGCGCATGCGCTCGACAATGGCAAACAGGTCATCATGGTTGCCGGCCTCGAACTGCAAGGGCGCTGCGTAAGTGGAAGGCTCGCCCTTCGCGTCGGCCAGATGTTCAACGGTAATGCGATAGCGGTGTTGCTTCATCAGGAATGCTCTCCGGTTGTCGAGGCGAAAAAAGGGTGGCGCACCGGCCACCCTGCAGGGCGGATGCCTCAGCGATCCGTACGGATCGGCCCGAACTCCACCGGCACCCAGGCATAGCCTTGCGCATCCTTGCGGATGTGCCCCAGCCCCGGGAAGGGCAGATGTGCACCGGCAATTCCCCAGCCTGCTTTGGCGGCCTTCTGGAACAGCGCCTTGCGCGATGCGATCGCTGCCTTCTGATCGGTATCGAATTCGATCGACACTTCCGGATGGAGGAACTGCACCGAATGGCTATGCACGATGTCACCCCAGATCAGCAGGTTCTGCGCCTTCGAACTGAACAGGTAGGACGTGTGACCCGGCGTATGTCCATGCGTGGGCAGCACGCTCACACCTGCCAGCGGCGTATCACCGCCCTTGAAAGTACGGAAGCTTCCCGCCGCCTGATAGGGGGCCAGCGTGTCACGCGCCATCTTGAAGAAGGGCTGATTACCCTCCGGCGCAGCCGCCGCAATTTTCTCGCTGAGCCAGAAATCTGCGTCTTCCTGCGCGGCCCAGACCGTCGCCTTGGTGAAGGCCGGTTTGCCATCCGCACCCAGCAGGCCGCACAGATGATCAGGGTGCAGGTGGGTCAGCAACACCGTATCGACCGCGTCCGGGCTGTAACCGGCGGCGCGGATGTTATCGACCACCTTGCCCAGGGTGGGGCCAAAGCAGCTCGCCGCGCCCGCATCGATCAGCACGAGGTGCTCACCGGTATTCACCAGATAGGCATTGACGGCAGTCTGCACGCCCTTGATGTCGGCCAGGAACATGCGCGCCAGCAGGGTCTGCACCTGCGAAGCCTTGATGCCCTTGAGCAGCTTGGCGTCCAGATCGACATAACCGTCATACAGTGCGGTGACTTCCAGATCACCTGCGGCGTAACGGTAGTAACCGGGCACCTGGGTTTTCTGTGCCGCCGGTGCAGCCGCGCTGGCAACGTCAGTCAGACCGGCAACAGCCAGCAGCGCCGCGGCGACAAGCAGGGTCTTGCGTGAGCGCGTGAGGATTGAATACAGTGTCACGTGAATCTCCTTCGGGGATTGTCCGGAACGAAGGTGTCCGGTACAGGTGAAAGATACAGCCCGACCCTCACGCGAAACGCTCAGACTCGCTCGCGAATCGCTCAGGCATTACCGACACGCGAAGGCTCAACCCCGTAACGCGCGGTAAAGCGCTTGCTGAAGCTCGTCGCCGACGCATAGCCTACGCGTTGCGCGACCGCCTTGATCGGTAGACGCGTGGTATAGAACAAGTTCAGCGCATGCGCCAGACGCGCATCCACGATGATCTCGCGCAGGCTGGCGCCCTCGGCGGCCAGGTGTCGGCGCAGACTGGCGCCGCTCATGCCCAGCGCCGCCTCGATATCACTCGAACTCCACTCCCGCGCCGGGCTTTCCAGCACCATGCCGCGAATCCGCGAAGCCAGTGTCGGCGGGCTGACACTCAACAGGCTGTGATAACCCATCGCATGCAGGCGCATCACCACGCCCTGCATCGCATGGCAGGCCATCGCGATTTCGCCAGCACGCAAGGCGTCACACCACGCCAGCAGCGGCTCGCACAGATCTCCGATGGGCACCGAGGCAATCTGCCCCGGCTCGCCTTTCGGCCGCTCCCGCATCAGGTGCCGCGCGGCTTCCAATACCGCCTTGTCGAGCCCGATACCGATTGCCACATACTCCCCGGTCTGCGCATCCGGAATGTTCTCCACATCCACCGAACGCGGCCCGGTTGCCAGGAAGATCTCGCCCGGCTCCACCGAAATCCAGCGGTCTCCGTCAAGCACCCGCTTGCGCCCCTGCAAAGGTAGCGCGATCACCGGCTCGGTGACCTCGAAAGCCTTGATGGTGTGCGCATGCACCGCCCGCAAGGACAGGCATGGCAGGGGATCGTGCTGCCGGATGAGATCCAGCAAACGGCTCAGCAACTGATTCTGACGGGTCATGGCAGCAGTCAATCCAGCGCTCCGGGAGATGGCAAGGCATTCGGCAGCCGCGCTGCCAATGCAGCAACGATGCCATGTCATCGCTCTCGGGGCAACGAGGGTCCGCCATCCAGCCGTTACTGTTGATCCAACAAAATCCGCTCAATAAGCACAAAGTGATAGCTCCTTCTCAACAGAAAAAGATGTCACTTTTTGATTCGGATGTTGACCCGATTCACTACTCAGGGAAAACTGATCGCGAACAAAACGGGCGAGCCTTTATTAAAACGCCCATTTTGTTCGAAACGACAATTATCTATAAATTTGAAGCTGGAGTAGACAAAATGAATGGTTTTTCAAAAGCGGCACTGCTGTGTGCAATGCTTCTGGGCACAGGTATGGCACAGGCCGCCAATTCCCGCTGCGTGGCTGGTGCAACCTTTACAAATGAAACCGTGGATTGCGGTGGGCAGTACATCAGTGGCGGCTGGTGCAACGGCGACGATGACAATCAGGCGCCGATCATCAAGCTCTACAACGCCAAGATCATCAATGCCAAGTTTGCACAGGGTAAAGCGGGCAAGGGCATCCAGTGCTGGTCAGGCACCTGCTCCGTCGAAAACGTGACGTTTGATGAAGTCTGTGAAGACGCGATCAGCACCCGTGCAGACGGTGTCACGCTCAACATCAAGGGCAGCACCTTCAAGAACACCATGAGCACTGATCTGGCTTATGGCAAGAAGCCGGATAAATTCATCCAGGTGAATCAGAAGAACGTCAAAGTCAGTATTTCGAACTCGCATTTCTACATCGTGCCCGCCACGTCCTCCACTCCAAAGCCGCTTACCGGCAAGGCTGGCAAGATCGTCCGCACCTGCGGTAACTGCTCCGGCAACATCGGCCCACGCACGATTACGATGAGCAATGTCTACGCGCATGGCCCGTTCAGCTCGATTGCCGGGGTGAACTCCAAGTATCGTTACAACTCGACCATCGACACAGTGACGATCAGCGGCCTGCAAGTAGAAGGCTACAAGGCACCGGCAAGCGGCAAGGTCGAATCAACCCCTCCGATCTGCGAAGAGTTTGAAGGAATTGACAAGGCGAAAGACGGCAGCGGAGTGGATTCGCCAAAGATCGGTCAGGCTTGGAAAGACAAGAGCAAGAGCTGCCTGGTCACCCCTGCAGACGTCACCGCATTGAAGTAAACGTACCAATCTGATCGGAACGACAAGCCCCTCACCGGGAAATTCGGGAGGGGCTTGTGTCGTTAACAGCTTCATCGCGTTGATGAGGACAGTCAGCCTTGCGAAGACCAGCAGGGCATTAGCCCCCCAGTTTCACGAGGGAAAACGACTGCGCAGTCTGGAAGTCTTGAGGCTGCGCAGCCGGTGATGGATCCGAAGAAGTTCCGCCCGAAGCCAACCCGACACGTGGCCTACAAGACAGGTGCCAGCCAGCGCTTCGCCTCGGCCTCCGAGAACCCCGCCCGCAGCGCCCAGTCCTTCAACTGGTCTTCGCCGATCTTGCTCACCGCGAAGTACTGCACATCCGGGTGGGCAAGGTAGAAACCGCTGATGGCCGCAGCCGGGTACATGGCAAAGGTTTCGGTGAGTTCCAGACCAATGGCTTCCTGCGGGTTGAGCAGCCTGAAGATTTCGCCCTTGGCGGTGTGGTCCGGGCAGGCCGGGTAGCCGGGCGCCGGGCGCACGCCGCGGTACTGCTCTTTGATCAGGGCTGCGACATCCAGCTTTTCGTCGGCAGCATACGCCCAGTAATCAGTACGCACACGCTGGTGCAGCCATTCGGCAGCTGCTTCGGCGAAGCGGTCAGCGATCGCCTTGAGCATGATGGCGTGATAGTCGTCGTGCACCGCTTCGTATTCGGCAATCTTCTTCTCCAGGCCGCGCCCGGCACTGACGGCGAAGGCGCCGATGTAATCCGGCACGCCGGAGTCGGCATCGGCAATGAAATCGCTGAGACAGTAGTTCGGCTTACCGGCCGGGCGCTCGTGTTGCTGGCGCAGGCCGTGCCACTGGGCGATCACCTCGGAGCGGGACTCGTCCTTGTAGATCAGCACACTGTCGTTCTGCGCGGCCGCCGGATAGAGGCCGAACACGGCATGCACCTCGATCCACTGCTGGGCAATGGCCTGCTTGAGCATTTTCTGCGCGTCGTTGAACACATTGGTCGCGGTCTCGCCCACCACCTTGTCACTGAGGATGGCCGGGTAGGCCCCCGCCAGATCCCAGGTCTGGAAGAAGGGACCCCAGTCGATGTATTGCTCCAGCGTGGCCAGATCGATGTTGCGCAGACGCTGGATGCCGGTCCGGGAAGGCTTGGCCGGCACATAGCTGGCGTCAGCATTCCACTTGAAGCGATTGGCACGCGCGGCCTCCAGCGACACCATCTTCACGCCAGTCTTGGCCGCATGTTGCTGGCGCAGTTTTTCGTAGTCTGCCGCAATTTCAGCCGCGTAACTTTCGCGCTGCCCTTCGGAGAGCAGGCTGGTCACCACGCCGACGGCACGCGAGGCGTCCGGCACGTAAACCACCGGATGTTCATAGTGCGGGGCGATCTTGATCGCGGTATGTGCGCGGCTGGTCGTGGCGCCACCGATCATCAGCGGCACCGTGAAGCCCTGACGCTGCATTTCAGCGGCAACGAAGCTCATCTCTTCGAGCGAAGGGGTGATCAGGCCGGACAGGCCGATGGCCTGCGCACCGTGCTCCTTCGCGGCGGCGAGAATCTTTTCGCAGGGCACCATCACGCCGAGGTCGATGACGTCGTAGCCGTTGCAGCCAAGCACCACGCCAACGATATTCTTGCCGATGTCATGCACATCGCCTTTTACCGTAGCCATGATGATCTTGCCTTTGGCGGCAGCGCCGGTGCGCTTCTTCTCTTCCTCGATGTACGGAATCAGATGCGCAACGGCCTGCTTCATGACCCGGGCGGATTTCACTACCTGCGGCAGGAACATCTTGCCCGCACCGAAAAGATCGCCCACCACGCCCATGCCGTTCATGAGCGGACCTTCGATCACGGCCAACGGAGGCTTGCCCTCGCTGAACAGTTTGGCACGCACTTCTTCGGTATCTTCGACTACGAACTGGGTGATGCCCTTGACCAGCGCGTGCGACAGGCGCTCCTCGACCGGCCACTCGCGCCAGGCAAGATCCTGCACGTTTTCCTTGGCCTGCCCCTTCACCGTGGTGGCGATCTCAATCAGAGCCTCGCCGGCATTCGGGTGACGGTTGAGCACCACGTCCTCGACCTTTTCACGCAGCGCCGGTTCGAGATCGTCATACACGCCGAGCTGGCCGGCGTTGACGATGCCCATGCTGAGACCGGCCTTGATGGCGTGGTACAGGAACACGGTATGGATCGCTTCGCGCACCGGATCATTGCCGCGGAAGGAAAAACTCACGTTCGACACGCCACCGCTGGTCTTGGCGTGCGGCAGGTTCTGGTGAATCCAGCGCACGGCCTCGATGAAGTCGACGGCATAGTTGTTGTGCTCTTCGATGCCGGTGGCGATGGCGAAGATGTTCGCGTCGAAGATGATGTCTTCGGGCGGGAAGCCGATTGTCATCAGCAGATCGTAGGCACGCTGGCAGATCTCGATCTTGCGCTGGTAGGTATCCGCCTGACCCTGCTCGTCAAAAGCCATCACCACGGCGGCTGCGCCATACTGCATGCACAGCTTGGCGTGATGCAGGAACGCAGCTTCGCCTTCCTTCATCGAGATGGAATTGACGATGCCCTTGCCCTGGATACATTTCAGGCCGGCTTCGATGATCTCCCACTTGGAGGAATCGATCATGATCGGCACACGCGAGATATCCGGTTCGGAAGCGATGAGCTTGAGGAAACGCTCCATCGCCGCCTTCGAATCCAGCATGGCTTCGTCCATGTTGATGTCGATGACTTGAGCGCCGTTTTCCACCTGCTGACGGGCCACCGCCAGCGCGTCGTCGAAACGGCCTTCGATGATCATCCTGGCAAAGGCGCGCGAGCCGGTGACGTTGTTGCGCTCGCCAACGTTCACGAACAGGCTGTCGCGGCCGATGGTGAAGGGTTCAAGCCCGGACAGTCGCTGGCGCACCTCGATCTCTGGAATGACACGCGGTTTGATGCTCGCCACCGTTTCAGCCACTGCGCGGATGTGCGCCGGAGTAGTGCCGCAGCAGCCACCGACAATGTTGAGCAAGCCGCTCTGGGCCCATTCGCGGATGTCGGCAGAAAGCTGTTCGGGTGTTTCGTCGTACCCGGTCGCTGCCAGCGGGTTGGGCAAGCCCGCGTTCGGATGCGCTGAAACGAAAGTGTTGCAGACCCCCGAGATCTCGGCGATGTATTGACGCAGCTCTTTGGCGCCCAGGGCGCAGTTGAGACCGAAGGAGATCGGCCGGGCATGCGCCAGCGAATTCCAGAAGGCAGTAGCAGTCTGACCGGACAGGGTACGCCCCGAGGCGTCGGTAATGGTGCCGGAGATCATCACCGGCAGCGTTCGACCGAGATCGGCAAACAGCTTCTGCACGGCAAAGACAGCTACCTTGGCATTGAGCGTATCGAAAACGGTTTCGATCAGCAGGATGTCCGCGCCACCTTCCATCAGGCCCTTGGCGGACTGGTAATAATCTTCGGCCAGCGCGTCGAAGCTGATATTGCGGAAACCGGGGTCGTTCACGTCCGGCGAGATCGACAGCGTGCGCGAGGTCGGGCCCAGCACGCCGGCGCAGTAGCGGGGCTTGGCGGGGTTTCTGGCAGTGAATTCGTCACACAGTTCGCGCACCAGACGCGCACCTTCCACGTTCAGCTCGTAGGCAACATCCTCCAGCCCGTACTCCGCCTGTGACACGCGCGTGGCATTGAATGTGCAGGTCTCGATGATGTCGGCACCGGCTTCGAGGTAGTCGCGGTGAATGGCCCTGATCACCTCGGGCCGGGTCAGCACCAGCAGATCGTTGTTGCCCTTGATGTCGCGGTTGAAATCCGCGAAGCGCGTCCCCCGATAGTCCGCCTCGCCAAGCTTGTACTGCTGGATCATGGTGCCCATGCCGCCATCCAGAACGAGGATGCGCTGAGCGAGAAGGGCTTTGAGTTCGGCGGTGCGATCGACTTGCATGGGAGGTCTCCGGGGCGTTGCAATCAACGCTTCGGCAGACTTGGGGGCGGGGAGTTTCTGGCTCACCGGCGTTCCGCACGATATCTGCTGAAGCGGTGAGCGCCGTTGAATCTGGCCTGAGCAAACCCAGGTTCCGAGCCTGGGGTCGTGGGAATGACCTCGCAGCGCTCCTCGGAAGCCGTGATTATAGCGATTTATCCCGGCCAGGCCAGTCTGGCCGGCAGACTAGGGCGTGTTCATAGTAGGCGAGGGGTTGCGCGTGCACGAAATGGCGGCGTGGCAAGGCACAGTGACGAAGACAGGGTGGCCCCCTGACGAGGAGCTGTAACGCGGCCAGGGCGTCATTTCCTGCGCGCCCTCCGGGTTGAGGCATGGAGCCCGCGCTACGGCGTTACGCTTCTTGTACGGGGGAACCACCCCGTACTGCGGCGCGTGCCTTGTCCCGCAAGCTCCATGCCTCAACGCAATCCCCTCGCCTACTGTGAACACGCCCTAGACAGATCAGGAATGCCTGCGCAGCAGGATCCGGCTGCGCCCGACCCCCAGAACAGTGCCCCCCGCACCAAACTGGACATCCAGCTGGCGCACGGGAGGGTGCACGGCATCCAGCGGCCAATGCCAGGTTTCCACACCCTCGGCATCCAGCGCCGCATCCACATACGCTGGACGTCCCAGCAACTGGCGCACCTGATCACGGGTCATACCACCCCGCAAAGCCGCCACGCTTTCCTCTGTCAGAACCTGGCGCAGACTGATCAGCACACCGTCCGGGCCGATCCGGGCCATGAAGTTCTCATAGCCTGGCGGCACCCGGGCGAATTCCATCAGCAATGCGCCGTTATCACCCGCCCAGACCATGCTGGGCTGCCCCATCTGCGCCAGCACTTGCGGCAGCGCGCTCTTGCCCGGTTCAAGCACCCCGGACGATGGAGCGCAGGCACCGAGCACCCCGGAGAGCAGCAGGACAAAACAACAGCGTTTCATGATGAAGGAGGCCGGGAAGATGCGATGCAGCGTGCCTGAGCGTACGGGAGGAGTACATTGCGGTTATCCCGCCCTGCTCTGGCTCGGATTTTGCATTACTTTGCCATCTCCCACGGTGGCCATACGCCACCGTAGACCAGGTGGAGATTTCCGTAACATCCGCCTTCAGGAGTAGCCCGACCGGCGCGCGCAACGCACCGGATTTCATCTATCGCATCTTGCGGAGACATATCCAATGAAGAAGACTTTGATTGCTGTAGCAGTGCTGGGGCTGATGGCTGGAACTGTCCAAGCCCAGGAAGTCGTCGTGAAGATTGGTCACGTAGGCCCCCTGACAGGCAACATCGCTCACCTTGGCAAGGATAACGAAAACGGCGCACGCTTGGCTGTTGAGGAATACAACGCCAAAGGCGTCAGCATCGGTGGCAAGAAGGTAAAGTTCGAGCTGATCGGCGAAGATGATGCCGCCGATCCGAAAACCGGCAACATCGTGGCTCAGCGCATCGTCGATGCCGGGGTAAAGGGCGTGGTCGGCCACCTGAATTCGGGCACCACCATCCCGGCTTCACGCATTTATAACAGCGCCGGCATTCCGATGATTTCTCCCTCGTCGACCAATGTGACGCTGACCCAACAGGGCTTCCCCTACATCTTCCGCACCATGGCCAACGACGCGCAGCAAGGCAGCGTGATTGGCAAATACGCAGCCACCAAGCTGGGCAAGAAGGTCGCGATCATCGATGACCGCACCGCCTATGGCCAGGGGCTGGCTGACGAAGTCGAAAAGGGTGTGAAGGCCAATGGCGGCACAGTCAGTTCGCGCGAATTCACCAACAATCAGGCCACTGATTTTTCGGCCATCCTCACCAAGATCAAGGCACAGAACCCGGACGTGATCGTGTACACCGGCATGGACGCCCAAGGCGGCCCGATGCTCAAGCAGATCAAGCAACTGGGCATCAAGACCAGGTTCGTGACCGGTGACGGCGGCTGCACGCCGGAATTCATCAAGCTGGCGGGAGACTCGATCAGCGATGCGGCGTACTGCACCCAGGCGGGCCTGCCGCTGGACCAGATAGCGGACAAGGGCTTCAAGGATCGTTTCAAGAAACGCTTTGGCGCCGACGTGCAGATCTACGCACCGTATGCCTACGATGCCGCCGCTGCGCTCATCGAAGGCATGAAGGCCGCCAACTCGTCGGATCCCGCCAAATACCTGCCGGCACTGAAGAAGGTGCAGTTCAAGGGCGTCACGGGCGAAGTGGCCTTTGACGACAAGGGTGACACGAAGTTTGGCGCCATCACCATGTACCAGTTCAAGGCAGGCAACTGGGTCGCCCTGAAGTAAGGCCCGGGCAGCACAGAACGGGGCGCGCCTGAACCTGCGCCCCGTTTTTTGTGCAGTGCACTCTTGATCCAGGTTGTTGACCGCCTTGTTCGCCCCCCGGACAATCCGCCACCTTAACGCTTTCGTACCCCCGCAAACCATGGAAACCTTGCTCCAACAGATCGTCAATGGCCTCGTCGTCGGCAGCGTGTATGCGCTGGTCGCGCTGGGCTACACCATGGTCTACGGCATCCTCGGCCTGATCAACTTCGCCCACGGCGACGTGCTGATGGTCGGCGCCCTGGTGGCGCTGCAGGTCATTGTCTTCGTCCAGAAAACCTGGCCGGCACTGGGCACCATCCCCACGCTGCTGATCGGGCTCAGTGCTGCCATGATCGTGTGCATGGCCCTGGGCTACATCATCGAGCGGACCGCCTACCGGCGCCTGCGCAATGCTCCCCGGCTGGCTCCGCTCATCACCGCGATTGGCGTCTCCTTCCTGTTGCAGACCCTGGCCATGATCATCTGGGGCCGCAACTACCACAGCTTCCCGCAACTGATCTCCACGGCGCCACTGCAGCCGGTGGATGGCGTATTCATCACCCCGGTGCAGATCATCATCCTGATCAGCTCGGCCCTGCTGATGGTGGCGCTGATCCTGCTGGTCAACAAGACCCGGCTGGGGCGAGCCATGCGCGCCACGGCCGAGAATCACCGGGTTGCCAGCCTGATGGGCGTGGATACCAACAAGATCATCGCCATCACCTTCATCATCGGTTCTGGGCTGGCGGCCATTGCTGGCGTGATGTTCTCCTCGAACTACGGGGTGGCGCACTACGCGATGGGCTTCACCCCGGGCATCAAGGCCTTTACCGCGGCAGTACTGGGCGGGATCGGCAATCTGGGTGGAGCCATGGTCGGCGGCATCGTGCTCGGGCTGGTGGAATCCATCGGCGCAGGCTATCTGGGCTCGGCCACCGATCTGTGCCACCTGCCGCTGTGGGCCCAATCGGCCTCACTGCAGGCGACCTGCGCCAACGGGGGTAGTTTTGAGCTGCTCTCCAGCAATTATCAGGACATTTTCGCCTTTGTCATTCTCGGCATTGTGCTGATTTTCCGCCCCACCGGCCTGCTCGGCGAGCGGGTTTCCGACCGTGCATGACGCGGTTGGCCGAGACGAATTTTTCCGGAAGACATAAATGAACGAACTCGCCGTAGCAATCCCCTGGCTGGGCAGCCGCAACCCGAAGGCCGCGCGCAGCGTGGTGCTGGCGCTGATGCTGATTGCCCCGCTGATTGCCGCCCTGTGTGGCAACACCTGGGTGCGCATTCTCGACTTTGCGCTGCTCTATGTAATGCTGGCTCTGGGCCTGAATCTTGTCGTCGGTTTTGCCGGCCTGCTTGATCTGGGCTACATCGCCTTCTATGCCGTGGGCGCCTACACCTGGGCCTTCCTCGCCTCGCCGCACTTTGGCCTGCACCTGCCGTTCTGGCTGGTGCTGCCTGCCGGCGCCGGTTTTGCGGCACTGGCCGGGCTGATCCTCGGCGCCCCCGTGCTGCGTTTGCGTGGCGACTATCTCGCCATCGTGACGCTGGGCTTTGGTGAGATCGTGCGCATCTTCATGAACAACCTGAACTACCCGATCAACATCACCAACGGGCCGCAGGGCGTGAACATGCTGGACTCGCTGAACCTGTTCGGCTGGGATGTTTCGCGCCACATCCCGATCACCGACAACTTCAAGATCAACTCGCTGGTGATGTTCTACTACGTGTTCCTGCTCTTCGTGGTCGGCTCGGTCATCGTCATCCGCCGCCTGCAGGTTTCGCGCATCGGCCGCGGCTGGGCAGCCATCCGTGATGACGAACTGGCCGCCAAGGCCATCGGCATCAACACCCGCAACATGAAACTGCTGGCCTTTGCCATGGGCGCCACTTTCGGCGGCGTAGCCGGCGGTCTGTTCGGCAGCTTCCAGGGCTTCGTGTCGCCGGAATCCTTCTCGCTGATGGAGTCCATTGCGATCCTGACCATGGTGGTGTTCGGTGGCATGGGCAATCTGGGGGGCGTAATCATCGGAGCGATAGCCCTGTCGCTGCTGCCGGAAATCCTGCGCAGCGTGGCCTTGCCGGTGCAGCATGCGATCTTCGGCCATGTGATCCTTGACCCCGAAGTGCTGCGCATGCTGCTGCTGTCGCTGGCCATGATCCTCATGATGCTGATCCGCCCGGCTGGCATGCTGCCCGCCCACGCACGCTACTCACGCCCGGAATTGGCCTCTGCCGGAAAGGGCAAGCAATGAGCATCACCCTTCTCGAAACCCAGAACATCAGTAAACGTTTCGGCGGACTGCAAGCCCTCACCGATGTGTCACTGACCATCAAGAAGGGCGAAATCTACGGCCTGATCGGCCCGAATGGCGCCGGCAAGACCACCTTCTTCAATGTGCTGACTGGCGCCTATACGCCGAATGGTGGCGAATTCATCTTTGCCGGCTCGGAGCTGCCCACCGGTACCCCGCACGTGGTGGTGGAGCGCGGCATCGCGCGCACCTTCCAGAACATCCGCCTGTTCCGCGAAATGACCGCGCTGGAGAACGTGATGGCGGGCCACCACCTGCGCTCGGATTCGAGCCTGTGGGGCATCCTCACCCAGAACCGTCACACCCGCGAGGAAGAGCGCCTAATTACCGAGCGTGCCTTCGAGATGCTGCGCTATGTCGGCATCGAGCATCACGCCACGACCCTGTCGCGCAATCTGTCCTACGGCGACCAGCGCCGTCTGGAAATCGCCCGCGCGCTGGCCACCGAGCCACAGCTGCTGGCGCTGGATGAGCCGGCTGCGGGCATGAATGCCACCGAGACCGCGCAGCTGCGCGAGCTGATCTCGACGATCCGCCACGATGGCGTGACCGTGCTGTTGATCGAACACGATGTAAAACTGGTGATGGGCCTGTGCGACCGCGTCGCCGTACTGAATTTCGGCAAGAAGATCGCCGAAGACGTGCCGGCCGTGGTGCAGAAGAACCCCGATGTGATCGAAGCCTATCTGGGAAGCAGCCATGCCCACTGAAATCAAAGCACCCATTCTGCGTCTGCACGACGTGCAGATCGCCTACGGCCAGATCCAGGCCGTCAAGGGCATCGCCCTCGACGTCTATGCCGGCGAACTCGTCTGCCTAATCGGTGCCAACGGTGCCGGCAAGACCACGACCCTGAACGCCATCTCCGGCACTCTGCCCATCCGCGGCGGCAGCCTGCAATTCCAGGGGCAGGACATCACCTCCCTGCCCGCCCACCTGCGCCTGCGCGCGGGCATCGCGCTGGTGCCGGAAGGTCGCGGCATCTTCACCCGCCTGTCGGTGGAAGAGAACCTGCGCATGGGCGCTTACACCCGCGACGACAAGGACGGCATCGAGGCCGATCTGGAGCGTGTCTACACCATGCTGCCGCGCGTCAAAGAACGTCTGGCGCAAGTCGCCGGCACCCTCTCCGGTGGCGAGCAGCAGATGGTCGCGATCGGCCGCGCTTTGCTGTCGCGCCCCAAACTGCTGCTGCTGGACGAACCTTCGATGGGGCTGGCTCCACTGGTGGTGGAAAAGATTTTCGAAGTCGTGCAGACCGTGGTGAAGGAAGGCATGAGTATCCTGCTGGTCGAGCAGAACGCCAATCTCGCCCTTGAGTTCTCGCAGCGTGGCTACGTCATGGACGGCGGCAAGATCACCCTGGCCGGCAGCGGCGAGGATCTGCTGAACGATCCGAAAGTGCGCAGCGCCTATCTGGGCGAAGAAGCGGCCTGAGCGGCATCTGTTCTGGCAATACCCGAAGAGCCGCTCCCGGCGGACCTCTTCGGGCACCACGCCTGAAGAAGGCCGCCACGAGCGGCTGTCCAGCATGGCCGCCTCAAGACCGCCACCACACGCGGCTTGCGGGCACACGACAAGCGAGCCGGTCGCCCCACAGCAGTTGCTCAGTTTCGCCTACTTCGTTGCCTCATCCGGCGCCAGGGGCTGCTTGAAATCCACGAACACCAGGTCGTCGTCCACCGCGTACAGGCGACATTCGCCCCCATGGTTGATCTTCGTGCACGCGGCCAGCGCTTCGGCATACGGGCGCAGGGACTGGGCCGTCCGATAGGAACAGCCAGCACTACTGCTGATGGCAAAGGCTCGCGGGCTGTCAAAGCGCAGGAACTCCGCGTACAGCCTGTTGCAACCGTCACTCACCTTCGTGCCGGGCGCATCACTGACGCGCCCCTCCACCGCCTTCGGCCGGGCCATGTCGGGCCGCTCCTTGAGCACTTCGCCGTCACGGAACAGTTCGGCACTGGTGATGATGCCCAGTTGCAGGGCGTCCGTATCGGTCACCGCCTCACAGTAAGGCACGGTCTGGCGCTCCCCCCAGCAATGCATCACCGAGCCTTTGGATGTTCTGGCGGCCGGATGAAAGATCATCTTACTTTCCGTCGCCGGACTCGTACTCTGCAGCAGCGGCTGGTGCTGCGGACGCGTCTGTGGATACGACAGCTTCGAGTGATTGCGCCACCAGTCCATCAGGTTCGACCACGATTCACCACGATCCTCGCCTGCCGTATCCGGGAACTCGCCCGCGGCAATGGTCAGGCGCACATACGTGGCCTCGGGGCGGGTTTCACCGCTGAACAGGCGTTCCTTGCCCGCCATGAACATCATCGGGCACACCAGACCGGCGCAAACCCCATGCACCACGGTTCTCACCCCGGCTTTCTCGATGATGCCGGCCAGCTCGCGCCCCCGGCTCCAGCCACCGCCACTCGGGCCGCGCAGGATCACGGTCTGGATCTCCGGAGTCAGCGCCTCCCGCAGGCGTGCTTCATCCCCGCTCGCATAGGCGCTGTGAATGATCATCACCCCCGAGCGCTTGAAGAAAACCATCGCCTCGGCCGGCCCCGCGAACAAGGCACACACCAGCAACAGCAGCCCCATCAATCCCGACAGTCCCGTGTTCATGCGGCCTCCCCTCCTGATCACTGCACTCATCTTGTCATCCCCTCTTTTTCTGCACCGGCCGCGCCTGGCACCCGCCTGCTCCGGGTCAGATCCAGCACACCCCAGCGGGCCGAGGCATCGTCAGCCGGTCTTGCCGCCTGACGCAGTACCTGACGCAAAGCCTCGCCCTGCAAGGCCGGATCAGCCCCCAGCAAGAGCGCGGCAAACCCTGTCACGAGCGGTGCCGCCGCCGAAGTCCCGATGAACCCGCTGACAGGAATCTGCGCCAGCAACTCCGGTTTGGCACGCCCGTCTTCGGTCGGCCCCCGGGCGCTGAAGGGCGCACTGCCCAATCCGTCCGGAGCCGCCGCCCCGACCGTCACGGCCGCCGCAGCGGTGCCCGGCGAGCCCAGACTGCCTTCGCGCTGGAAAGGCCGCATGCGTGCGGCTCCCTGCACGAAAACATGCACATCGCCCGGTGCGGCCAGGCGGGTTGCCCGCAGCCCCAGCAGGTAATGGCCGGGCTGCAGAACGCGCCCCAGCACTTCAACCGGGCGCACCGCACCAGCCGCTTGGACGGTATCGGCTTGCGCCAGCAGTTCGCTGCGGCCATCCGCCGCAACGGCATACAGAAACACATCCAGATCGGCCGCCGAACCGTTCCAGGGCGTCCAGTTCAGATCAATGCTGACGGGCCCGGCCTGGGTCACCTCAAACACCAGCAGATCGCCCTGTCCTGCCACGCCGCCATCCACCCAGCCATTGCGATTGGTGTCCGCAATCCGCCCGCGCCAATGCTGCTGCGCATGATTGCCCGCCGCCACGATGGTGGTGTGTCCTTGTCGTGCCAACCGGGCAATCATCTGGTCCAGTGGCGCCGAGCCATCCAGCGCCGACAGATAGCCACTGGCTGAAATGTTGATGAGCTGTGCGCCCTGCGCCGCCAGCCACTGTGCAGCGGCCAGCACCTGACCTTCACCGGCATTGCGGCCATCACCCACGCTGGCCAGCAGAAGTGAGGCTTCAGGGGCCATCTGCTGGATCAGGCGTGCGCATTCGATGCCGTGAGCGGAGCCCTCGAATACGCTAGCGCCGGGCTTGCCGGCACGCTGTGCCAAAGGCGGCGCGAGGCCTGCCGCGGCATAGCCGGCAAAACCGAAATCGATGATTCCGACACGCACCCCGCGCCCGTTGCGGGCACGTTGCTGCAGCGCCAGCAGGGCCTCAGGCAAGGCAGCAGGCTCCGCCCCGCCCTCCCGGTTCAGCGCCTGCCCGCTGAGAACCGCCTGGGCTTCGATCAGACGGATGCCTTTGCCGGTGCGTGCCAGACGCTCAATCTGGTTGGCGGGCAGACTGGCATACACCATCTTGCCCTGCTGCACCTCCAGCATCCCTCCCATGCGCTGCAGCTCAGCCAGCCATGCCGGCTTCGCCTCGCCTTGCAAGGTAATCCGCACGGCTAGCGGCTCTGCCGCCAGCGCGCCGGTGTATTGGTCCAGAATCTCGGTCAGAGCGGAGCTGACACGCGGCAAAGCCCGGAGCGGCGCACGGCGCAGCAGCGGAGCAGGCGCCTCGATGCTGCGCGCGGCCTGCAATACCGCATCCGGCACCGGCCATGAGGCCTCCTGCCCCCAGGCCAGCGTGCCAAGCAGCACCAGCACGCATGCAATCACGCACTTCATGCCGGAGCCTCGCCCGCGGTGGCCAGTCCGAGCAGGCTTTCGCGGATCTTGCGCACGCCATAGCGCAGACGGCTCTTCACGGTTTCGCGACTGGTTTCGGTGAGATGCGCAATTTCTTCCAGCGTGAGTTCGCCTTCAAAATGCAGCAGCACGGCCTCCCGCTGCGGCCCCGGCAGCGCCTCGATGGCGTCGATCAGGCAGGCGGCATTTTCGCGGCGCAAAGCATGCACTTCGGGCTGCCAGGTTGCCGCTGCGGCGACCTGCAAGGCCTCGCCGGTTTCATCCTCTTCAAGACTCTGCTCGATCCCGGCCAGCTTGCCATGACTGCGCAGGTAGTCGATGACCCGGTTCTGCACGATGCGATACAGCCAGGTCGTGAAGCGTGCACTGACGACGTAGCTCTCCGCCGCCGCGATGATCTTCATCCAGATTTCCTGACACAGCTCTTCTGCCACGCCGGCATGGCGACATTGCCGCAGCGTCATCCGGTATACCGCATTCTTGTGGCGGGTATACAGGAGCTCGAATGCGGCAAAATCACCGGCGCTGAAGGCCAGCATCAGAGTCTCATCGCTCAGTTCCGCGGGGGAAGGAGTCACTGCCGTCCTCATCTGGGCGCCACGCCGGGCAAGCCTGCCAGGGTTGCCGCACAACCAGCCTGCCCAAGTCGCGCAATCTCATCCTGCAGGGCCTGGGCAGAGGCCGTCTCCGGCGTCACACGCAGTCGGCAGGGATCTGTCGCCTGCGTGCTGGCAGGAGCTTGCGCCGGTACTTGCAGCACGGGCAAGGGCGACACATCACCCTGCACCGCGGGCTCGCTCAGGCTTGCCGGCTGCAACAGGTTGGCGTCTGCACCGGTCTGCCCGCGCAAACCGCTCACGTTCATGACCACCAGCAGCAATCCGCTCACCGCCAGCCAGGCGCCACCGATGCGCCAGAAACGCTGTCGCCGGGAATGCTCACGTGCCGCCAGACGCCGGTCGGAGTGCACCCGGGCGGCCGCCAGAACCCGCGCATCCAGCGCCGCCGGACTTCCCACGGCCCGGCACGCCTCCCGATACTGCGCAGCAAATGGAGGCAGTTCAGGGATTTCAGCTTCTGCAGGTTCAACAGCCATGATGCTTCTTTCGTAAGTGCTCTTGCCGGTTCAACGCAGCGTAACGGTCAATGGGGTCAGGGTGTCGCAGGCGGCAGCACGGCAACCGGGAAGTCCGGCACCCCCTGCGGAATGATCGTGACCGGCGTCTGCTTGCCCCCGGTCAGTGCCTTGACTCGCTCGGAGACATAGAAATCCAGCATCTTGTGGGTGATGCGCCCGGTCTTCTGGAAGTCTGCCGCGCCGTTGAGTCCTTCGACCAGCGCCTTGGTGAACGCGCCGTTGCCCCAATCCCGATTCTCCAGCGAATACTGCCGGCCAGTGGAGGCCGAAAATACGATGACACCGTTCTCGGCACTGGCCAGTTCGTTGATCATTGCCGCCATGTCACCGACCCCGGCGCGGCGTGCGCTCCCCAGCACGCTGCCGGCATGGCAGGTGTCGATGAAGAACAGCGCCTTGCCCGGCAAGGCCGCCAGGGTGTTGCGGATTTCGTGATAGATCACCGCGCTGCGCTTGAGGCGCTCCGGGTCGCCTCCCCAAGGCAGGAAGTAGTAGGTGCCATCGTTGTCCGTCACGCCATGACCGGCGAGGAACATCACGCCCACATCTCGGTGCGTGACCTGTCGACGCAGCCATTCAAGGCCATCGAGGATTTCATCGCGCGTAGCCTTTTCATCACTGATCGCCCGCACCTCGACATCCCGGTAAAGCACACCACTTCCGCGCTTGAGGGCCGTCACGAAATCGCGTGCATCCTTGGCCGCAAAATCGAGTTTGAGGGCCGCCTGCGGATAGGCCGAAATACCAACGGCCAGCACGTAAAGCTTGGGGCGAACGGTCTGCTGTGCCCAGGACGGCTCCTGCCAGCGCACCTGCACCGGCGCAGGTGTGGACACGCCATTACGGTTCTCGGCAAACACCAGGATTTCGCTGTCATGCCGCGGCACCGGCACATCGATTTCGTGGATCAGCTCCGGTGTGCGCCCGCTCAGGGTATCGAAACGTGGCAGGGCCACCTCCACCGCCTGCCCCGCCACGCGTACACGCAAACCGGTAGGCGGCGCATCGCCGAGCGAACGGATCGCCAGCCGCAGATGGACCACCGGCAAGGAGGTTTCAACCTGCCGTCCCGGCTCCAGAATGGCGACCACCGGCGGCGCAATCTGCTCGATGCTGGTCGCCGCCGGCGCAACCGGCGGCGTCGGATTCAGAGCCCGCTCAACCTGATCAGCGCGCCGGAATTTGTCGCGAAAGCGGCTGGCCGGGAAAAAATCCGGGGCCACATCACCTTGCGTCGTCAGCAGCCAGCCGAACAGGTTCTCACCCCCTTCACTGGCCTTGTAGTACCCGGCGGGCGTCCACATCACCCAGCGACTGCCATCGGAATGCGGAAACAGGCGCAGCACTTCACGCCCGTCACGCGCCCGCAACCAGTGCAGGGTGCCATCACCATTGGCCGAAACCACCCATTGCCCATCGCCAGACCAGGCTACCTGACGGATCGGGCCAGGAACCGTATTGCTCCACAGGCGCTTGCCCTCGGCATCAAAACTGTACAGACGGGTGTCCGTTCCGATCACCACACGCTGACCATCCTCGCTGACCGCTGCCGCGCGCGCCTCCTCCTGATCAAACAAGGCCAGCGGCTGGCCGTTGAATACCGGCCGGTTCTCGCCGCGCCACTCACCACGCAGACCTGCAACACTGCTGCGTACTTTCTGCAAGTCTGCCGGCAGCTGATCCAGCCGCCCCGCCACCAAGTCAAAGGCCGTCGGTGCAGCACCGGCCTTGAGCGCGATCGCCACCTGGCGTCCATCAGGCGAAACCTGCAAGCCTCCAGCACGGAAATCGGTCAATGGGGAGCGGCGCTCGCCCAGAGTTTTCCCCTCGGCTGACAGCAGCAGCCAGGTCTGATCCATGCCTGCCACCGCCAGGCGCCCATCCGGCAGAGCCTGCAAGGCCACCACGGTATTCGCCGAGGCCGGGATATCGGCAAATCCGCCACGCCCGCCGTGCTCCCAGCAGCGGAGCATGCTGCGCCCGCTGCGCATCCAGCGCCCGCCCGCGCACAGCCGGCCGCCATCGGCCGACCAGGTCACATTCTGCAGATTGCTGGGATCCTGCTTGCTGCGCCGCTCGGCACCCTCGCTATTGGGCACCCAGGCAGTCAGCAGATCCGCAGCCTGCAGCACATACACCATCGCCGTATCCATGAAACCGACGGCAACATGGCGTCCATCCGGCGAGAAGCGCAGATGACCAGGCCGGGCTCCGCCAGGAATCTGGCGCAGGCTGTCACGCTGCAGGCCGCTGTCGGTAAGCCGGTAACGCCGCACCCGGCCGTCCAGACTGGCAGAGGCCAACTGACTGCTGTCCGGGCTGAAATCCAGCCCCGTCACCGTGCCACGATAATCCGCATCGGCCGCAAACCAGGCCCCGCTGCGCATGTCGAACAGCAGCACCCCCCCTTTGGCATTGAGGCCCGCCGCCAGATAGCGACCATCCGGCGACCAGGCCAGCGTCTCCACACCCTGTTCCAGACCGGGTAGAACCTGCTGCAAGCGCGCCGTGCTGCGTTCGAAGATGTAGATGGAGTAGTGTTTTGCCGCCGAAAAACTGCGCCCGGTCAGGCCAGCCAATGCAATCCGCTCGCCGTCCGGCGAGATCGCCACGGCGCGCAAGGCCCCCTCGGTGCCTTCGCGCGCAGGCACCCGCAGGACTGACAGCAAGCGGCTGTCCTCGAGATTCCAGACCCGCGCCGACTTGTCCTCGCCAGCAGTCACCAGCCAGCGCCCCTCGGCATCGGCCGCCGCATCAACAATGCGCGCGCTGTGCATGCTCGCTTCGAGCATCAGTTGGGGCAGCACCTCGGCGCGGCCGAACGGCAGGCCCCCCAGACACAGACAACTCAGCAGGAACAGACGCAGAAAACGGGGCATGGGCAGGGATGACGGTCAGACAAGCACTCGGCGGAACAACGCGAAAACTGTATTGCCGGGGGTCAGGCACCGGAAGAAATTCCGGTGTTTTCGAGAACATCGCAAGGATGTGTAAAGGCCCATACTGCGGCGCAATAAACTGTGATGTAATTCACGCTTTTCTCGTTTCTGGCTAACCCCGCTCACGCTTTCACAGCGTTCAATCGGGCAAGAGCACGCCAGAAAGCACGCCTTTGCTGACTACTATTATTACATCCCCCCCAAGCGTTGCCACCACCTCGGGCCAGAAATCCGGCCAGTGGGAGCACATATGAAAATAGGTCTGCTGATTGACTCCATGATCGGTGGCGGCGCCGAGCGCGTCTCGCTGAATCTGGCCGAAGGCTTCCTGCGTCAGGGTCATGAGCCGCACCTCATTCTTCTGCGCGACCAGATTCAGCATGCCCTGCCGGCAGATCTGCCGGTGCACGCCCTGTCAGGAAGCGAGGCCCCCAGCCGCCATCGTCTGCTCAACAAGCTGCAGATGGCCTGGCGCCTTCGCACGCTGGTCAAGCGTCTGGAGGCAGACGGCGAGCCTTTCGCCTTCTTCATTTCCAGCGCGGAAGAGATGGATCACCTCTCGGCCCTGGCGGGCCTGCACGACGTGTACATCCGCTATCGCAATTCGATGGTCGAGTTCTATCGCAACAAGCTGGCCAGCCGGACAGGCATCAAACGCCTGTTTCGCCGCCTGAAATGGGGCCTGATCCTGCGTCTGTTCTACGACAGGCGACGCCTGATCACGGTCGCCAAGGCACTGCAGCAAGAGATCGTCGGGCAGATGGGGCTGCAGCCTGCCAGCATTGCCACGATCTACAACCCCTTTGATTTCGAGAGCATCCGGGCCCAGGGCGCTGCCTACCCCGTGCCGCTGACCGAGCCCTACGTGGTTTACGCCGCGCGCTTCACGCCGCGCAAGCGTCAGGATCTGTTGCTGCGCGCCTTTGCCCGCAGCCATACACGTCACACGCACAAGCTGGTCCTGCTCGGCGATACCTACAGCCAGCATGAACGCGGCTGGTATGAACAGTTGCTGGCCCTGATCGAGGAACTGGGTCTGCAGGATCGCGTGGTGCTGCCCGGCTTCCAGACCAATCCCTATCCGTGGATCAGGCATGCCGCCCTGTTCGCCATGTCTTCCGACAGCGAAGGCCTGCCGACAGTATTGATCGAAGCACTGATTCTCGGCACACCGGTCGTGAGTACCGATTGCCCGACCGGCCCGCGCGAAATCATGACCGGCGAGCTGGCACGCTTCCTGTGCCCGCGCGACAACCCAGCGGATCTGGCAGATCGCATCGATGCTGCGCTGACCAGTTACCCGGAAATCTCCGACGCGCTGCTGCGCCGCTTTCACTGCGACTACGCCATCAGCCGCTATCTGCAGCACTGCAGCAAGGGCCCGCTACCGCCCGCAAAGCAGGGCCGGGTGCGCGGTATTCCTGGCGGCACACTGATTCCGCCGTATCACCCGCGTTAAATCCTGCCCATCTGCTGAAGAAGCGCCTCCCGCCTGCCTCTGCAGACACCCTGCGGTGAGAGGGCCGCGGGGCGCGGCTCTCCAGACATGCCACACGGAAAGGCCGTCACAGTGCGGCTTTCCAGGCAGGCGTTCAAATCCCTGCGGCGGGCAGGTCGGCGTTGCCCATCACGCACATCCAGGTCATCTGCAGCACGCGGGCATCAGCACTGGCCCGATGGCGCTCAACCTGCAGGCTTTGCTGCACATCGTCGCGGATGTCCTTCCAGCGGCGGGCTTCGATTTCAGGGGTGATCCGTGCCAGATGATCCACCCGATAGGTCGGTGGCACCCGGGCCGCCTCATGCAGGGTGGCCAGCCAGGCGTAGTCATGCGCCCAGGAGTCGGAATAGACGGTCTGGCCATGCAGCAGCGCGTTCAGCCGGATCGCCACCGACAGTGGCGGCAGCCCGTGCTGCGCAAGGGCTTCACGGCTGATCCCGTGCATCGCCTCAGCCGCAGGGTCCCAGTGCGTCCACTCCGCCACCGGCTGGATCAGGGCGCAGTAGCTGCGGCCATCGGCCAGTACGCAACCAATCTCGATGGGGTAACTGCCAGCACCGAAGCCGGAGGCTTCCACATCGATGATGGCAGGCGGCTGGAGCATGAGATTCGCGTTCAGAAAAGGGTGGCAGATGATTGCATGAGGCGGAACACTACCCCCATCAGTGTTTTCCGCTACGATTCGCACCCTTCCAGACACATTCCCCGGACCCCGATCATGGCCGAACTGATTCTCGCCCCCGGCAAGGAGCGCTCCGTGATGCGCCGCCATCCGTGGATCTTCGCCGGCTCGGTAGCCAAGCTGGCGGGCCGATCCAAACCGGGCGACACCGTCGAGGTATACAACGAGCGCGGCCAGCTGATGGGCCGTGCGGCCTACTCGCCGGAATCGCAGATCCGCGCGCGGATGTGGAGCTTCGATGCGGACGAATCCATCGACCACGGCTTCTTCAAGCGCCGCGTGGCGGCCTGCGTGGCGCGCCGCGCCGCCCATCCACATCTCGCCCAACAGGACGGTGTACGCCTGATCCACGGCGAGTCCGACGGTCTGCCCGGCGTGATCGCCGACCGCTTTGGCCCGGTCGTGGTGCTGCAACTGACCAGCGCGGGCGGCGAGAAGTGGCGGGACGCCATCATCGCCGGCCTCGTCCAGGCCACCGGCTGCGAGTGTGTATACGAACGCTCGGATTCCGACGTACGCAAGCTCGAAGGCTTGGAACCGCGCAGCGGCGTGGCTTACGGCACATTGCCTGAGGGCGCGCTGACCATCGTGGAAAACGGCGTACGCATGGAAGTCGACGTGGTGAGCGGCCACAAGACCGGCTTCTACCTCGACCAGCGCGACAACCGCCTGCTCACCGGCGAGCTGAGCCGTGGCCGCAGTGTGCTCAACTGTTTCTGCTACACCGCCGGTTTCTCGCTGCAGGCACTGGCGGGCGGCGCGACCAGCACCCTGTCCATCGACTCCTCCGGCCCGGCGCTGGAAGCCGCCAGGCGCAACCTCGCCCTGAATCCGCAACTCGACGCCGGCCGCGCCGAATGGCGCGAAGACGACGTGTTCGAAGCCCTGCGCGCGCTGCGCAAGGAAGAACGCAAGTTCGACCTGATCATCCTCGACCCGCCCAAGTTCGCGCCCTCGGCGGCCCACGCCCAGCGCGCCGCCCGCGCCTACAAGGACATCAACATCCTCGGCTTCCGCCTGCTCAACCCGGGCGGCATCCTGATGACCTACTCCTGCTCCGGCGGCATCGGCCAGGAGCTGTTTCAGCAGATCGTCGCCGGCTCGGCCGTGGATGCCGGCGTCGATGCGCGCATCATCCATCGCCTCTCGGCCGGACCGGATCATCCGATCGGCCTCGCGGTGCCGGAAGGCGAATACCTCAAGGGTCTGGCTTGCCAGATTGATTGAAAACGAAGAGCGGGAAGCCGGAAAAACATCGCACAACGTACCCGCTCCAGCACCTCACTCACCACGCCTCATACTTCCCCATGTCCCAACCCACGATCCTCATCAGCTTCCCCTTTGTAGAAGGTGGTGGTGCCTGGCACATCCCCCTGGGTGGCGCCTGCGTTGAAGCACTGAAAGGTCTCGGCTTCAATGTCGGGATGTTCAATCCGGTCGTCGAGGCCAGGCGCGGCTTCGGCTGGAAGATGCTGGAGCGCAGCGCCGTACTCGGTGGTCGGCTGATCGGCCGCTCGAAGGCAGACACCAAGTCGCGCCTGCCCTGGCTGGAGGAAGCACAACGCTTCGACGGACTGATAGCCAAAGCACATGCGCTGCGCCCGGACTATCTGCTGGTAATCAGTACCTTCACCTATCCGCAACGCGTTCTGGAAGCCTTGCGGCAGGAGGCTGGCGTGAAGAAAACCATCGGCTGGTGCGTAGAGGGGCCGACCTGGATCGGCAAACCCAATCGCGAAGCCGAACTCTACGACCACTACTTCTGCATCCACCGCAGCGGCATCACTAATCCGAAAATTCGGTACCTGCCGGCGCTGGGCTTCGATGCCTCGGCCTACTCCCGGCTTGAAGGCCAGGCCAAGATGCACGATCTGGTTTTCGTCGGACGCGAAAAGAAGCGCCGGGTGGAATGGCTAATGCCCCTGCGAGAGCTGAGCCTGAAGGTGTACGGACCGGAGTGGGGCCACACTCCGCTGGCCGCACATCAGGTGTCGGAAGGGGTCTTCGGACACGAGCTGAACCTGCTCTACAACCAGGCGAAAATCGTGCTCAACGTCTCCGCCTGGGAAAATGGCGGCACCGGCGGCAGCGCGCTGAACCTGCGCATCTTCGACGTACCGGCCACCGGCAGCCTGCTGCTGACTGACTACGCGCCGGGCATCGAGGAATATCTGGAGCCGGACAAGGAAGTGGTGGTCGCCCATTCGCCCGCAGAAATGCGCGACAAGGCCCTGTATTACCTCGCCCATGACGCCGAACGCGAGCGCATTGCGCGCGCTGGCTGGGAAAAAGTGCGGCAGCTGGAAACCTATCCGCAGAAAATGCGCCGCCTGCTGGAAGCCTGCAATATCCCTCTGCCGGGCTGAGAGCCGCATCTGGCGGGCTTCTTCAGCCCCTCGTCAGAGAGAAGCGCTCCCCGCCTTAGTTTCCAGACAGGCACGCCTGAAATCAAGGCGGGAAGCGGCTCTTCAGCCTGCCCGCCGCGCGGAAATTGCCGGCCATAGCGCATCGAGCGCGGCCAGAGCCTCGGCACAACTCACGTCCGCCACCTCTCGCGACGCCGGTTGCATGACGCGATGCTCCACGCCCCAAGGACGCCAGGTGGTGACATCGGACTGGCCGAAGAAGCAGGCGATCGGCAAACCGAGCGCGGCACCGATGTGCATGGCGCCGCCGTCGCTGCAGAGCATGCCCTCGCACACCGAGAGGCCGCCGATCAGCTCCTGCAGATGGCTGGTAGGCCAGGGCAGCAAGGGGAAATCCGCAGGCAGGCCGGCACGGATGGCGGCCGCCTTGCGGTCGTCGCCGGGATGCATCGGGTTGTGCTCGTCGCCGGGTGACCAGAACAGCATGAATTGCACGTCGCGCTGCGCGGCGAGCGTCTTGAGCACTTCGATAAAATGCTCCACCGGCCAGCGCTGGCTGGGCTTGCGCGCGCTGATATGCACGGCGAGCGTGGGGCGCGTGGCGTACCAGGTCTGGGCCTGCAACAGATCGCATGCGCGCTGTTGCTCGGCCGGATCGGGCCGCAGGACTTCCGGCCCGGCCGGCGGCTGGATATCCAGCGGAGCCAGCAAGCTGAAGAGATGCTCCACCTCGTGCCCGCTGCGCGGCTTGGGCTCGGTGACACGCAGGTCGATCAAATCCGCCCCTGCGACACTGGCGTCGTAAAAGCCGAGCACGTGCTGTGCGCCGATCAGTTTCGCGAGCCGCAGCGGGCGCTTCAGGCACCCCCCATTGGCCAGCACGATCAGGTCGTAGCGGGTGCGGCGCAATTGCCACATCAGGCGCAGGCGTCGCCAGGTCACCCCGATCAGGCTTTCGTCCGCGGCACGATGCTTGGCCTTGGTGTAGGCGCAGGCGAGGTTCAGATCCGGGTTGTGCGCCACCACCGGCAGGTTGTAGCTGTTGACCAGCGCATCGATCTGCGCGGCAGGGTAACGCAGGCGCAGCGCCCGGATCAGCGGGGTGGTGCACACCAGATCGCCAATGTTGTCGCGACGGATGACAAGGATGCGCTTCACGCTTTGGACTCCTGATGGTCGGCCATGCTGGCGGCGCACAGCAGACCGATGACGAACATGGCCTGTTCCAGCATGTGATCCCGCACGATACCATCCACAGCGGCACGCAGCAGGTAGCTCAGCGTGAAGATCGCCAGCGCCAGCCCGGCCGGATCACGCGTGGCGCGCCAGCGCCGCCAGCCATGCAGGCTCAGCCACAGCAGCGCGCCAATGAACATCACACCGCCGGGAATGCCGGTGGCCATGGTGAAATCGAACAGGCCGGCGTGGGCGTGGCCGGTAGCGGTATTGTCAGCACCGTAGTGCTTCATCAGCGCTCGCCGGAATGCGTTGCGGTCATAACCCGTACCCAGCGGGTATTCGGCGATCATGCTGCACACGCCCTTGATCCAGGCGATCCGGTTATAGGCGGAATGATCCACCGGCACGCCCTGCGCATTCACCGGGCGCGGGTTCTTCACCTGATCAATCCACCAGGTGTTGTGCTCGGTATCCCAGGCGATGCGCGCCGAATCGGCAAAATTCGTCCAGCGCTGATCCAGCGCCAGATTCGCTGCCATGGCCCCGGCCACCAGTGCCAGCACCAGTGTCGCCAGAGCTCCGCGACGCAGGCGCTGCCGCCGGGTCGCCGAAGCCCCGATGAGCGCCACAATCGCCAGGCCGACTTCCACGGCCATGACCGGCAGGGCATTGCGGGTCATGGTTGCCACGGTCAAGGCGATGCAGGCCAGCACGCTCACCCACAGCCAGCGTGTGGCCAGAGGCAGCAGGCGCACGCCACCGGCAAAGCGCGCCACGCCATCGGCGAGCAACAGCGCCAGCAAACCGGTGCCGAGATAACTCACCATGTCGCGCGACCCAACCCGGGTTGCCGCCTGCATGACGGTCACCAGCGGCTGCGACCAGTCCTTCAGCAGCACATTCAGGATCAGGTGCAGCGCCCAGGCCGCGGCCACCCCGAGCAGCCAGAACCGCCAGCGCGCCGCCGGCCTGGCCGATCGCGGCGCGCACACCAGCGCGAGCCCCAGCAGCAGGCAGAGCATGGCCTTGAACCACTGCACGGACTCATACCAGGCACGCCCGGCATCCCATGCAAAAAACAGGTTGTGCAGCACGATCCAGAGCGTCAGCATGCCCAGCAGCAGGATCGCTCCATGGCCGAACTCGCGGCGCAGTGCCGGCAGGTCGAGGCGGATGAACGGCAGCATGCTGATCAGCAGCAGCAGCAAGCCATGGCGCAAGGCGATGGTGCCGGTGACCGACCAGACGAACATCAGGGCCGCTTCAAGCAGTGCGGCGCCAAGAAGCAGGCGCCGTTCAGAAGCGCTCAGAGCAGAGAGAAACGACTGAAGACTGGACATGGATACTTGCCGGAAAAGACCGGCATACACAGGAAGGGCGCCAGTATACGCGCAATCCCGACGCGCCCGCGGCACGCCCCGGGCGACGCGATAACAGGTAGCATGCGGGCGCAAGCGGACAGTGCTCATGCCTGTCCGGCAGCCGAATCCTGATGTGAGGCCCTGATGAAAGCAGTCACCTATACCCCCCACGGCGCATTGCCGGATCTGCGCGGTTTCGCCCCGGCCATCGTGGCGGCGGAGATCTCGAAACGCCTGGGCTTCACCCGCAACATCCACGTCACGGCGCGCGAGGCCGGTCTGGGCGAATTTGATCTGCATCCGGAACTGGGCGAGATCCGCCGGATTGCCGAAGGAGCGGCTTACACCCGCATGCGCAAGACCTTCCGCTTCGATCCACAGCCACTGCACGCGCGGCTTGCGCGCCTCTGCCAGGCGAACGAGATCGATCTCGTCCACGCACATCAGATCGAATTCCCGGTGGCAGATTTCCGTCGCCGTGTCGGCCGCGAAATGCCGGTCGTCATCCACGCCCATTCGGTGCGCAGCTGGAGCCCGGAACTGGGGCTGGCGGATCGCTACATCGCGGTGTCGTCGTTCACCCGCGAAAGCCTGATCGAACGCGGCTTCCCGGCCGAGCGCATCGAGGTGATCCCGAACGGTGCCGACACCGACCTGTTCTCGCCGGCCGACCCCACCACGCGCAACGGCCTGCGGATCGCGCTGGGCATCCCGGCGGAGAGCTTTGTGGTCGCTTATGTGGGACGCAAGCAGGCCTCCAAGGGCTTTGTGACCTTCCTGCAGGCCCTGCAGAATCTGGCCGCCCGCGGCCTGCAGGTGCAGGGCGTGTGTGCCGGCCCGACCCCGGCTGACACCCTGAAGGAAGAAGGCTATGCCGAACGCGAAGTGTTGCGCCGCAAGCTGATTGCCGACGGCCTGCTCATCGACCTGCCCGCCCTGCCGCATCACCAGCTGGTGAACGTCTATCGGGTGGCCGACGTGCTGCTGTTCGCCACCCGCTTCAAGGGCGAGCAACACCCGCTGGTGCTGATCGAGGGGCTGGCTACGGGCTGCGCCGTGATCACTTCGCGGCTCGCCGGCATCACCGAAACCGTGACGGACCGGGAACACGCCCTGCTGCTGGACGATGCCAGCGACGCACAGGAAGCCGCAACGCGGATTCTCGACATCGCCGCCCACCCGCAGCAGTACGCGGCCATGCGCGCCGCCGGCCGTGAGCAGGCCCGCAAGCGCTACGACTGGCGCACGATTGCCGGGCAGGTCGAAAAGATCTACTTCGCCCTGGCCTGAAGCAGACGGCCACCACCCGATTCACGTCGCTGCAATATCGACCCGCGATACTTGAACGTTACCCTCCACTGGTGCCCTCATGGAAAGTCCCTTCAAAGGCAAGACCGGCCTCGTCCGCATCTGGAACGCTTTCAACTATTCACTGGCCGGCCTGCGCGCCGCCTTGCAGCATGAGGATGCATTCCGCCAGGAAGTCCTGCTGGCCATTGTGCTGCTGCCGATTGCGGTGCTCTACCCGCACTCCGGCGTCGAGAAAGCCCTGCTGATCGCCTGCGTGCTGCTGGTCCTGATCGTCGAGCTGCTCAACTCGGCCGTGGAAGCCGTGGTCGACCGCGTTTCGCTGGAGCGCCATGAGCTGGCCAAGCGCGCCAAGGACATCGGCAGCGCCGCCGTGCTGCTCACCCTGATCAATCTGGCCGCCGTCTGGGGGCTGATCTTTTTCGGCTGAAAGCCGGCGCAGCGAGTCGTCACACGCCTGTCATGCGGCAGGCGCAGCATCCCGGCGCAGCGGGCTCCGGTGAGTCCGCACAGACCTTCACCGAGGGCCTTTGTCGATGGACACGCCGCGCTTGCTCATGCAGACCCTTGCCCCGGCGCGCCGCCAGCTGCGCATCGCGCTGGTCACCGAAACCTATCCGCCCGAAGTCAATGGCGTGGCGATGACCACTGGCCGCGTGGTGGATGGCTTGCTCGCGCTGGGCCATGAGGTTCACCTGATCCGCCCGCGGCAGAGCGCCGCAGAGCAGCCCGCACACGGCGGCAGCTTCGAGGAGATGCTGGCGCGCGGCATTCCGATCCCGAAATACGAGCATCTGAAGATGGGCATGCCGGCCCGTCAGGCCTTGATCCGGGCCTGGACAGCACGCCGGCCGGATGTCGTGCAGGTTGTCACCGAAGGGCCGCTGGGCTGGTCTGCCGTGGCGGCGGCGCGCAAGCTGAAGCTGCCGGTGATCACCGAATTCCACACCAATTTCCACAGCTACACGCGTTACTACGGCGTGGGCTGGCTCAAGCAGCCGCTGGCCGCCTGGTTGCGGCGCTTCCACAACAAGGGCGACCTGTGCCTTGCCCCCACCGAATCCTTGCGTGCCGAGCTGCAAGGCATCGGCTACAGCAAGGTTGAGGTCGTCGCCCGCGGCGTGGACACCCAGCTCTTCAACCCGCAACGCCGCAGCGCGGCCCTGCGCCAGAGCTGGGGCGCCAGCGACGATACGCTGGTCTGCGCCATCGTCAGCCGCCTCGCCCCGGAGAAGAATCTGGAGCTGGGCATCCGTGCCTTCGAGGCCATCCGCGCCCGGCGCCCCGATGCACGCCTTATCTTCGTCGGTGATGGCCCGGCCCGTGCACCGCTGCAGGCCCGCTACCCCGAACACGTCTATGCCGGCATGCGCAACGGTGAAGACCTGGCGGCGCACTACGCATCGGCCGATTGCTTCATTTTCCCCAGCCTCACCGAGACCTTCGGCAACGTGATCACCGAGGCGCTGGCCAGCGGCCTGCCGGTGCTCGGTTTCAATTACGCCGCGGCGGCCGAACTGCTCAGCGACGGCCACAACGGCCTGCTGGTGCCCTATGGCGACGAAGCTGCTTTCATCGAAGCCGCCAGTGGCCTGGTCCAGACCCCGCAACTGCTCGCCGCCATGCAGGCCCGGGCCCGCACCAGCGTGCTGCAGATCGACTGGCAGGCGGTCGTGCACCGCCTAGTCTGTGTGCTGGAACAGACTCTCAGCGCACACGAAAACCGGGTCAAGCTGCGCAACGATCTGCTGACGCAGGAATAGAGCCCGACAGCCTGCCCGGGGCATCCCCGGGAGCCGCTCCTGACGGGTCTTTCCAGCACGCCAGCCGCGAAAGCCAATACTGGCGGACCTGTGCAGCCGGATGGCCCGCTCAGGCCCGCCACATGCGCCTCTTCAGGCATGCCAACCCGGATCTCATAAGCCGGCCCGGTGCCCGCCCCCTCGGCTACAATGCCGGCTTCCCCAATTCATCCGGTTTCCGACCATGTCAGTTCTGATTTGCGGCTCGATGGCCTACGACACCATCATGGTGTTCCATTCCCAGTTCAAACGTCACATCCTGCCCGAGCAGATTCACATCCTGAATGTGTCTTTCCTCGTGCCGGAGATGCGTCGCGATTTCGGTGGCTGCGCCGGCAACATCGCCTGGTCGCTCAAGCTGCTCGGCGGTGATCCGCAGATCATGGCCACCGTCGGCGACGACGCCGGCCCGTATCTGTCACGCCTCGAGAAACTCGGCATCAGCACACGCTACATCCGAGAAATCGGCGACACCTTCACCGCCCAGGCCTTCATCACCACCGATCTGGACGACAACCAGATCACCGCCTTCCACCCCGGCGCCATGAGCTATTCGCACAAGAACCATGTGCGTGACGCCGACGGCATCAAGCTGGGCATCGTCTCGCCGGACGGCCGCGACGGCATGTTCCAGCACGCCCACGGTTTCGCGGCGGCAGGGCTGCCCTTCATCTTCGATCCGGGTCAGGGGCTGCCGATGTTCTCCGGCCCTGAATTGCTCGAATGCATCGATCTGGCCACGTATTGCACCCTCAACGATTACGAAGCCCGGATGGTCTGCGAAAAGACCGGGCTGAGCCTGGAAGTGCTCGCGGAACGTTTGCAGGGGCTGATTGTCACACTCGGCGCACAGGGTTCGCGCATCTACACTGAAGGCAGGGTGATCGAGGTTGCCACACCGCCGGCCAATGAGATCGTGGACCCGACCGGTTGCGGTGACGCCTACCGCGGCGGCCTGCTCTACGGCCTGTCGCACGGCTGGACGCTGGAGAAATCGGCGCAGCTCGCCTCGGTCATGGGTTCGATCAAAATCGCCCACCGCGGCGGGCAGAACTACAGTCCCTCGCGCGACGACATCGCTGCGCGTTTTGCTGCGGCCTTCGGGGCGCAGCCCTGGTAAAAAGGAAGCACGTCATGAAAAAACTCCTCATCCTTCTCGGCCTGCTGGCCAGCACCCTGGTTGCCACCGGCTGCGCCCGCAGCCTGGCTGGCGATTCGTATTCCCGCGAAGAAGCCCAGCGCCCGATCAGTTTCCGCGAAGGCACTCTCATTGAAATCCGCAAGGTGCGCCTGCAGGGCACCGACTCGAAGATCGGCCTGGGCTCCGGCGCAGTCGTCGGCGGCGTGGCCGGCAGCAGCGTGGGCCAGGGGCGTGGCGCCATCGTTGGCGCGGTGGTGGGCGCGGTGGTCGGTGGCATCGCCGGTGCCGCCGCCGAAGAAGGCCTGACGCGCGAAGACGCCTGGGAACTGACGGTCCGCATGAACAGCGGTGAAGCCATGGTGGTGGTGCAGGAAATCGGCAAGAACGAGAAGTTTGCCGTCGGTGACCGCGTCCGCGTCCTGCAAAGCAGCGGCAAGACCCGCGTTTCGCCGGCCGCGCCGCTGGCTCCGGCTCCCGCCAGTTCGGCCCCGGCAGCCGCCCCGGCCGGTCCGGGCAAGGCGCCGGCAGCCAGCAATGGTGAAGTCCGGCTCTGAGCCACTTCCACCCGCTGGCGGCCCTGCCAGCGGGTGTCACCCCTCTGCAACAAACACGTAACCGACGCGCAATACGCAACTCCTAGAGTGGCGCCAACGGGGATTCCCCCTCGCCACCCAAGGACACGCCATGCTGCACGCTGCCTCACAAGTCGTCGAACAGAAATCCCGCAATCTGTGGGTCGGGCTGGCCAGCTCGGAATCCGAAATCCTTGAAGCCCAGAAGCTGCGCTATCGCGTGTTCGGCGAGGAAATGGGCGCACGCCTGAACCCGCGCACGCCCGGTGTGGATCACGATCATTTCGATGCGCACTGCCAGCATCTGATCGTGCGCGACGAAAATCTCGGCCGCATCGTCGGCACCTACCGCATCCTGACCCCTGAAGCCGCCCGCAGGATCGGCAGCTACTATTCCGAAACCGAATTCGACCTGACCCGCTTCCAGCATCTGCGCGAGCGTCTGGTGGAAGTCGGCCGCTCCTGCATCGACGCGGAATACCGCACCGGCGCAGTGATCACCCTGCTGTGGAACGGCCTGTCGCGCTTCATGCTGGCCAACGGCTATGAATACATGATGGGCTGCGCCAGCATCGGCATGGCCGACGGCGGCCACAACGCCACCAACATCTACAACGCACTGCAGGACAAGCTGGCGCCGGTGGAATATCACGTCTTCCCGCGCAATCCGCTGCCGATCGAGCATCTGGCCACCGAGGTCAAGGCCGAAATCCCGCCGCTGCTCAAGGGCTATCTGCGTGCCGGCGCCCAGATCTGCGGCGCTCCGGCCTGGGATCATGATTTCAACACGGCCGACCTGCTGATCCTGCTGAACATGGCACGCGTGGATTCGCGCTACGCCAGGCACTTCGTCGAACGCCAGGGCGCCTGAAAGCAAATCGTCTGCGCCTGCGCGCACGGCAGCGGGTGTAAACTCGCCCGCTCCTGCGGCTTCTGCATGCTCTCGTGCCCATCTCCGTCTTCCGCGAACTCCGTGCTGTCTGGCGCCTGACCCGTGTGGTCGGGCTGGTGCTGCGCGGCATTTTCATGGTGCGTTTCCGCTTCCAGCACTGGAGCCCGGATCAGCGCCGTGCCCGCAAGCAGGACTGGTCACGCCGGCTGGTTGAAGCACTCGGCGTCAGCTTCGCGACGAACCGCACCGAGCTGCCTGCCGGCATCCTGATCGTGTGCAACCATATTTCCTGGCTGGATGTGTTCGTGATGAACGCGATCACCCCCACCACCTTCGTGTGCAAGGACGATGTGAAGGACTGGCCGGCCATCGGCTGGCTGGTCGAACACTCCGGCACCCTGTTCATCGAGCGCGGCAGCCGCACCGCTGCGGCCCGCTCGGCACAGGCGATGGCCGCACGCATGGCGGGAGAGGAGCGCGTGGCGGTCTTCCCCGAGGGCACCACCACGCAAGGCACATCCATGCTGCCTTTCCGGGCGGCACTGTTCCAGGCGGCGATTGATGCACAGGCACTGGTACAGCCGGCCAGCCTGCGTTACCGCGACGCGAACGGGGCGCCCTGCACCGCGCCGGCCTATGACGGCGATCTGAGTTTCGGCCAGTCGATGCTGAACATCGTGCGCGCCTCGGGCATCCGCGCCGAGCTGCGCTTTCTGGACGCGCTGGCGCCAGCAGACGAGCGCCGCGAACTGGCACGCCTGAGCGAAACGGCCATTGCCCTCGACCTGGGACTGCTGCTGAATCCGGGCGAGCAGGTCATGGACTGCGCGGCGCGCGGCCCCGCAGAAGCCCTGGAGCCCGCACCGGCGCGGATCAGCTGACCCGCTGAAGAGCCGCATGTGGCGGGCTTCTTCAGGCCGCCACCCCGAAGACTAGCGCCTCGTCTGGCTTCGCAGACAGACACCCTAAAGAACAAGGCCGGAAGCGGCTTTTCAGCCCCCCCCCCGCAAACCTCAAACCCGGAAACGTTTCACCGCGCCGGCCAGCTCGTCGGCGAGCTGGTTGAGGCTGTGGGTACTCTGATCCACACCACTCACGGCGCGCTTGTTTTCCTCGCTCATGCCGGCAATCTGCTCGACCTGACGCGCAATCAACTGGCTGGCGGCCGACTGCTCGCGCAGTGCATCGTTGATGCGGGTGCTGGCCTCGCTGGTCTGGTCCGCCGCCTGACGGATCTGCCCGATCGCCCCATCGGCCTGTTGCGCCAGCACCAGCTGCTCGCTGAATTCCCCCACCACACCCTGCACATCGGCGATCGCCCGGGATGCGCTCTCCTGGATCAGCTTGACCAGCTCGTTGATCTGCTCGGTCGAGCGCGTGGTGCTCTCCGCCAGCTTGCGCACCTCGTCGGCCACCACCGCAAAGCCGCGCCCCTGCTCGCCCGCACGCGCCGCTTCGATGGCCGCATTGAGGGCCAGCAGATTGGTCTGATCGGCAATCTCCTTGACGGTCTGCACGATGCCGGAGATGGCATTCGAGCGTGTTCCCAGTTCCTCCAGCGCCTGCGCCGTTTCGTTGATGCGTTCGGAGGTCCGCCGCAACTGGGCGTTGCCCTGCTCCATCGCGTGCTGTCCGGTGTCGGCATTGCGCCGCGATTCGCCAGCCAGCAGCTGCGCTTCCTGCGCCGCCTCGCCGACCTGCCCGACGCTGACCGTCAGCTCTTCGACCGCCGCCGCGACTTCAGTTGCCGAGCTGCTTTGCGCATCCGCCGCATGGCTCACCTGCACCAGTGCACTGGCAATCGATCCGGTCTGCTGTGCCAGCGTTTCGGTTTTGACATGGATCTCCTGCACGATCAGCTGGAAGCGCTCAAGCATCTGGTTCAGCGCCTGACCACACTGGGCCAGTTCGTCACGCCCATGCAGCGGCATCCGCAAGGTCAGATCCCAATCGTGTTCGACATCCAGCACGGTCTGGCGCAACTGCGACACCGACTGCATGATTGATTGCGCCAGCATCCAGCCCGCCCAGATCATCACCACCAGCACCAGCACAACCCCCAGCACCGTCAGCCAGACAGCATTGCGCATCACGGCCGCCGCTTCCGTGGTGTAACCGGTCGCCTGCGTTTCCTGGAACAGGCGGATGGTCTTTTCCAGTTCATCCAGCGCCAGTGCCAGCGAGCGGTCCATCCCGCGCACCGCCACATCCACTTTGCGGCCAGCCTCCGGATCAGCCGGATCGAAAACCTGCAGGGCCGCCCGGTATTTCTGGTCCAGCGTCTTGAGTTCGGCCTGCGCCTTCTGCGCCGGCGCCGGATCAAGCTGCGCTGCCTGCATGCCCTGAACAACCCGGGCAAGCGCCGCATCAGCCTTGCCGGCTTCCTCACCAAACTGCTTGAGGTGCTTGTCGAACAGGGATTTGTCGCTCCCGCGAATCAGGATGTTCTTCCACTCCTGCACCTGGGTCTTGAAACTGATCTGGGCCTGCGACACCGTCATCACCAGTTCGCCGCTCGCCAGCGTCGCCTGCAGGCCTGCGTCGAGCCGGCTAGACAAGCGCTGCATCTGCCACAAACCACACAACCCCTGGCCGAGAATCGTCAGCCCACCGACCAGCAGAAGCAACAGCAGCTTGGTCCTGATTTTCATGTCCACTCCTCCAGGCGCGTACATGCGCTCACCGGGAATTTACGGCCGACACAGGCAAGAGCTTGACCATCAATCCCCTAAAGTCTGTCCATGGTCTTCCAGATGCCTTGAGTAAGGCAGTTATCGAACGCTTTCAACCCCTCCCAACCTCCCCTTGACAGGGGAGGAGCACCCCGGATCCGGCCAGTTTGATCTCCCTCCCCTGTCAAGGGGAGGGGCGGGGAGGGGTTTGAGTGACAAACAAAAGTCATGAACAGCATCCAAGGGTACAAAGCCCCTGATTGGCACAGGTCATCCCGCAGGCACGCGAATCGGAGAATAATCCGCTCTGTACTGCAACAAATGCCTTCCCTCTCCGCTCTGCGCAACACACGCTTCTACGCAAAACACCATGCACATCCTGATTGTTGGCGCCGGTCTGGCCGGTGTAACTGCCGCCTGGTACCTGCGCGCCGCAGGCCACACCGTCACCGTGATCGACCGCAACGCCGGCCCCGCTCTGGAAACCAGCTTCGCCAACGGCGGCCAGATCTCCATCAGCCACCCCGAGCCCTGGGCCAATCCCGGCGCACCGCTAACCGTGCTGAAATGGCTGGGGCGCAACGACGCCCCGCTGCTCTTCCGCTGGCCTGCCGAAGCAGCGCGCATCGCCTGGGGTCTGCAGTTCCTGCGGGAATGCCTGCCGCATCGGACCCGCCGCAACACCCTCGCCATCGCCAATCTGGCTGCCTACAGCGGCGTGCAGCTGCGGGCCCTGCGCGAAGCCACCGACATCCACTACAACAGCCTCTCGCGGGGCGTGCTGCACCTTTACTTCGCCAAGGAAAACTACCTCCACGGCGAAGCCCAGCAGCGCGTGCTGAGCCAGCTCGGCATCGGCTCGCGCATGCTCACGCCATCGCAATGCGTCGATACCGAACCCAGCCTGGCCCATGTGGAAACGCGTCTGGTCGGCGGCATGTTCGGCACCGAAGATGAAAGCGGCGATGCACAACGCTTCGTCACCGAGCTGGCCGGCCGCTGCCGGGACGCCGGGGTTGAATTCCTCTACGACACCTCAGCGGAAAACTTCCTGCGCGACGAACGCCACATCGGCGGCCTGAAAGTCCTGCGCGGCGGGCGACACGAAACCCTGCTTGCAGACCGCTACGTGATCGCCGCCGGCAGCTACAGCACACCACTGATGCGCCCGCTCGGCGAGCGCCTGCCGATTTATCCGGTCAAGGGCTACTCCACCACCCTGAGCCTGCGCAACCCGCAGCGCGCCCCGGCCGTCAGCCTGACCGATGAATCCCGGCGCATCGTCTGCTCGCGTTTGGGCGACAGCCTGCGCATCGCCGGCACCGCCGAACTGAACGGCTACAACACCGATCTGGACCCAGAGCGCTGCGCCGCCCTGCTACGCTGGGCGGAAGATGTCTTCCCCGGTGTCTGCGACACGGCCGAACCCAATTACTGGGCCGGCCTGCGCCCCACCACCCCGAGCAATCTGCCCATCATCGGCCGCAGCAAGTTTGACAATCTCTTCTACAACACTGGCCACGGCACCCTGGGCTGGACGCTCGCCGCCGGCTCGGCGCACGCTCTGGCCGACATCATCGATGGCCGCCAGCCCGCCATCAACTACCCCTTCACGGGCCGCGCATGAGCGCCTCTGCCGAATATCTGGCCTATCTGGCGGAACTGCTCGCCCCGCTCGGGCGCATCCGCACCAAACGCATGTTCGGCGGCGCCGGCATCTATTGCGAGGAACTGTTCTTCGCCATCGTGATTGATGACGTGCTCTACCTGAAGGTGGATGACGAGAGCCGCGCAGCCTTTGAAGCGGAAGGGCTGGAACCTTTCCGCTACGAAGCCAAAGGCAAGCTGATGCAGATGAATTACTACCGCGCACCGGATGAAGCGCTCGAATCCCCCGCGCTGATGCAGCCCTGGGCCCGCGACGCCCTGGCCGCCGCATTGCGCGCGCGCAAGTAGACCCTCCAAGACCCGCACCCGGCAAAGATCTTCAGGCATACATCCCGAAGACAAAGGCCCCTGAAGGCTCTCCGCAGCACCCTCGTGAAGACCTGCTTCACATGCGGCTCTTCAGAGGCTGTTCACGATCTGTAGCGAGAGGCCGTCAGCAGAGTGAAGAGCAGCACAGGAACCGGAGTTTATGTTGATAAATGAGGATTCCGAGCAGCGCATGAGCCCTGATCACGGCCTCGCAGTAAGATCATGAACAGCCTCACAGGCACATCCTCCCCGAAATACCCCTGCCGAACAGAAGCAGCACCTAGGGCATGAAGCTACGTGGCGCAAAGCCCAGATCACGTACGGCCTCGGCATGCTCAAAGGTCTGGTCGTGGTTCATGCGCTCGGCCATTCCCAGACTCCAGTCGCGGCAGCGTGGCAGCACGCGCAGGCCACGCAAACCGAGCCTGAATGCCCAGAGCGGAAGACGCAGCACGCGCGGCCTCAATCCTGCAGCCGCCACCGTACGCCGGACCATATCCTGATAACTCAGGGCTTCAGCCCCGGAGAGGCTGTAAGCCTGCCCTGCAGCTCCCGGAACATCCAGCCCAGCGCAGCACGCCTGCGCCACATCCTCGACATGCACAGGCTGGCGCAGTCCGCACGCAGCACCAAACACGGGGAAGAAGCCATGACGGCGGTGAAACCGGGCAATTTCTGCCACATTGTGATCCCGTCCGCTGCCGTAGATCAGAGTCGGACGCAGGATCACCCATTCAACACCACGCGCGTCAGCCCAGTCCTGCAAGGACTGCTCGGCGGCAATCAAACGTCGGGCGACACGCTGCTCGGCAGGGTCAGCCGAGTCCAGCTTGGCAAAGCGGCTGGTGGAAGAGAGCACCACAATGCGCCGGACACCGCGCTGTTCGAGCCAGGGGAAATACTCCGGCAGCACCCACAACGGCAGCAGACTGATCCAGCCGGCCAGCGACGGCCCCGCAGCACCCGGCTGACTCCAGCAAACGCCAGGCAGCTCCGGACGCGCGCTCTGACGCGAAAACGCATGTACTGACCGGCCCGCAGATCGCAGCCGCGCCACCACACAGGCGCCCACCGGGCTGCTCGCCCCCAGCAGACCAATCTCAGCCGGAGGCACGCCCTGCCCTGAATCGAGACAGCACACCACGCAGCAGGCTGGCCCCCGCCACCATCAAGAACCGGGCCCACACGCCCAACATCACCAGCAGCATCAAAACGCCCGGGTACTGGTGACGGAAGTGGCGCCGATAAAAGCGCACCATACCCTTGTGCTTGTGCCACTCCACAAACACCGGCCGGGCCTGACTGCAAGCCCCCTTGGCATGCACCACGCGGGCATCCGGCACGAACAGCACCTGCCAGCCCGCAGCGCGAAAACGCATGCACCAGTCAATATCCTCGCAGTGCATGAAATAGCCCTCATCCAGCAAACCGACATCTTCCAGTGCAGACTTTCGCACCAGCATGCAGGCCCCCGAAATCGCCTCAACCGGTTCCGGCCCCATCGGCAGTGGCAAAGCATGCAGATCATAGGTCGAGAACAGGCGCGGATAACGCTTTTCAAAACGGACCAAACCAAAGGCCCGTACGAAAGACCGCCAGGGAGTCGGCACCGCCCGCCGTCCGCCCGCCTGCTCGGAGCCATCCGGGTTGAGCAGCAGAGCACCAGCCATGCCTGCGTCCGGGGCGGCGTGCAGGGCCTTGAGCAGCTCGCTCACCGCATGTTCATGCAGCACACAATCCGGGTTCAGGAACAGCAGCCAATCCCCCCGTGCAGCACCCACGCCGATATTGCAGGCCCCAGCAAAGCCAAGATTGGTCAGTTGTGGCAGCAACAGCACTCTTGCGTCGCCGCGATAGATCTCGCGTACGTTCTGTACGCTGCTGTCCGCTGCGTCACTCGCCGAGTTATCGACAATCACCACCTCGCCACATTGCGACAAAAGGCTGCGCACGCAATCAAGCAGACAGGAGCCGGCGTGGTAATTCACCACGATCACCGAAACCGACGACAAACCTGCTGCTGCGGGCATCAGCATCCTTCGGCCAGCCTCATCAGGCGCACTCATTACCATTCCCTGTCATCAAATCAAGTCCGGAACCATAGTCGTTTATCCAGCACGCGCCAGATCTCGCGGCAAGACACCTTTCGTTTTGACTGTATCACCCGGCGTTCACGCCATATCGCCGGAATACCCCTGAGAACATCCCGCTTGGCCCGCAATATATTGAGGCCCTGCCCACGCAAGGCGTACAGACAGACCACCGCCAGATTCATCAGCAGGTGCGCAGGCAAACAAAGCCAGAGCAAGGGGCCAGGCATGTTTTTCACGTAGCACCAGACCATGTTGCGATGCCCGTGATACACCGCAAACGGACTGCGCTTGCCGCCCGTAGTCGCCGAACCGACATGATTCGCTACTGCGGAAGGAATCAGAACACTTGCCCAGCCAGCGAGACGCAAACGAAAGCCCAAATCGACGTCTTCCATATAACAGAAGAAGCGCTCATCGAATCCGCCAACATCAAGCACAGCCTGACGCCGATACAAGGCAGCGGCAGCACAGGGCGAAAAGATTTCTTCTTCGCCCGCCTCGCGAACCAGCTCCCCATGCCCGGTCCGCCACGCTGCCCCGCTGAAGTGAAAAGCGTCGCCCAACCCATCCAGCCGGGACGGATCACCATCCTGGACCAGCTGAGACGCAAAACTGCCCGCCCCCGGGTAACGATTTGCAGCATCCAGCATGCGCTCAAGCCAATCCGCCGCCAGGAAAGCATCCGGATTAATGAGCGCGACGTAATCACAGTCCGCGCACAGACCCAAGCCATGATTGTTCGCCGCAGCAAACCCAAGGTTGGCCTCCATGCGCAAGACCATGAAAGCACTCGCACCTGACCAGATTGGCAGTGGCTCGGCACAGTCAGGGTCATTGTCCACGACCAGCACCCGATCAAACGGTCGCATCTGCCCGGCCAGTGCGGCCAAACAGCGCTGCAGTACTGCCGCACTGCGCCAATTGACAATCAGTGCAGCAACCCGAGGGCTTCGCTGGGTTACAACCATAAATCGAATGCCATGCCTTTAGATATAAAACTGATTGAGTATGAATGCGAACAGACGCCTGATCATCTACATGATCGAGCACTGCTTTGAAAAAGTGAAAATCACTGTGCCTTGGTCATGCAGAAGCAGGCTCTGCTCACCAGGCCCAAGACTCCCTATGCGCTTCGTCGGAAAAGAAATGCTGCAGCACAGGGATAAACTAGTTCGCGCTTGTTTTCACCCCATGCTGAGATTGAACCACCGCACGTGGTAAACCACCGTCAAACCAACACTGAGCAGCAACTTGATTTCGCCCCGCCTAATCATCCGCATCATCACGCTGCGGTCATCGCCAAAACACGTTCACGTTTCCAACGTTCAATAACGGCAGTGACAACCCCGATTTCGTCCTCAAGCCCTTACCGCCACTACAATTCCGATCATGATCAGCGCCACACCCACAAAATATTGCGGCTGAAAACGCTCGCCAAAAACAAAATGGCTGCCTACAGGAACAAGGACAAAAGCGAGCGCCATCAATGGATAAACCCGGCCAAGCTCAATTTTCTGAAGCACCCAGACCCAGGCTAAAGAAGTAATTCCATAAATCGCCATCGCAGCAAAAAGCGTCGTGGCGGTTTTGAGGGCCAGGAAGCTTCCCGTTTCTGACAGCGAAGTAGCACTGACTTTGAAAAGAATTTGGCCTATCGCCAAACCAATAACGCACAGTACCGCAATAATTTGAACCAGCATATTTCAGGCTTCAGTTTTCTTGACAAGCGCGTGGCAGACAAAGAACAGGTTCAAATCCATGGACGGCACGGGCAGCGGCCACCATGCCTCAGTGCGCTCTGGAAAATAATGCCTGAGCAAAGCGATCAGATTGTTGCAGGAATTTACATGCTCTCTCGCCATTACATAGTCGTAAGCAATCCCCTGCGCGATTGCGTTCTTGCGTGGCCCCAGATGTCGACCTAATCGCCACGCCACCCCCGGGTCCGTGGGAATGAGTATGGAAAGAACGCCCCCATTTTTGATCACACGCTGCCACTCTTTAAGCGCCAGGTGAGGCTGGTAGATGTGTTCGAGTACATGAGTTGCAATCAGACGATCAAAGCGGTCGTCGGAATAACTTAATGTCGCACCACTCTGCACTTCAAACTTCAACTTATTGCTGAACTTGTTGTCCGATTTGTTTTTTGCAACATCAAGTGTTTTTGCGTCCAGGTCGGTAAGCACATACTCATCGAACCCATGACGAACAAAACTAAGGTGCTCACCGGTCCCCGCACCAATTTCCAGCACTCTTGCAAAATGGTCGCGCTCATTAAATTTCTTTTCGGTGAGCCTGTGACTAGCTCTCATCACTGCGGATTGCAATGGACTTGCATAGTTAGACTCATCGTACACGTCAGCAAATCTAGCTCGATAATCCAGCCATGCCTTATCTTCATTATTCATCGCGCACCCTACTGATATTTGGTTCGTATCTTTGATAACTGACGCAACTTGTGCAACGGCCTGCGTGGAACACTTGCAATATCGCCACCCAAAAAGGCCAATATAAATTGCGTTCCCATCAGGATAGGTAGCACTGCCAACATAACCGTCCCGACAGGCGTTGCAACCCCCTCATAAAACGACTTGACCCAATGATATAAACCAAAAGCCCCCCCGAAAGCGAACAACAGCAACCCCAGGGGCAACTCTATCGAGGCCAGCGACATGTCGCGCAAATAGTAATTATAAAATATTCTTTTTATGAAATTACGCGCGTGCTTAACAAGGAACTCGCCAACAATTCTAGATATTCTCAGGCTACTCACCTCATCACCATACTTGGCATCCATCGGCACATCCACCACCACCGCACGCAGTGTATTCAGCCTGAACAGCATGTCCGTCTCAAAAAAATACCGGCTGCTGATTTTTTTGAATGGCAGATGCCGTGCAACGTCCGCGTGAATTGCGGTATAGCCGTTGGTGGGATCGAATAAATCCCAGTACCCAGATGAAAGCTTGGTCATGAAGGACAATACCGCATTACCAAAAAGACGTATCTTTGGCATGGCGCGAATTTCCTCAAGATCAAAGAAACGATTGCCCTTCGCATAATCAGCCACTCCCGTCATGACGGGATCGACAAAGGCGGGTATCAAGCGGGGATCCATCTGCCCATCACCATCTATTTTTACAATTACGTCAGCCCCCGCGCCAATCGCCGCGCTATAGCCTGACATAACTGCAGCACCCACGCCTTGATTGATCGAGTGATAAACCACCTTTACCCTTGGGTCAGTACAGGCGCTCTCCACCAGCGCACCGCTCTTCTCTGGACAGCAGTCATCGACAACAAATATGGCGTCCACTTCGGGACCGATGCTTTTAATCACCCCCAGGATATGGGCCGAAACCTTATAGCAGGGTATGACAACGCTAATCATGAATCTCCCCCCACCCCTGTGAGGCAACAAAATCAAAGTAAATCCGGCTCAAGGCTCGTCCCTTCGACAGCAACATTCCATCCTTCCCCGATCGCCCGCCGGGCCAAACCAAAATTCAGCAGGGAACACTAGGATTAAAACACCTTAATGATAAGCAAGCCGTTGTGAATTAATTTCGCCCACAACCCAAAACATATATGCACCATCCGCACAGACAACAACCTGCACCTCTGCCCCAGCGCAGCAGCTTGAGCCCTTCGCACCCACACAGGACAACACTCCGGCCCATTGGGCTGAATCATGAGAGAACCCAAAAGACTGGAAACGGAATTCCTCATGCTCAAGCACCTTGTCTTTAGCCGCCTCATCGTGCTGACGGCGTTCTCGTGTGGATAAAAGATCAGGCCGTATCGCCTTCACACGGGCCTGGCGTCGCGGGAGACGGTGCGGGCGCCAGCATCAACGGCAACAGTAACAACGGTATGACCACCACGGCATACTGATAGCGAAAATCCGGGGCACCGATCAATGGAGCCAGCGACAGCGTATTGAACACTGACGGGGTGGCCAATAACCACCAGCGCCGGTCACGACGCGCGACAGCAAGGCAGCCAACCATGAACAGCGTGAGATAGAGATAAATTGCGGAATTCCAAAACGCCATTGACCATGGGTACTCCATCGTTTTTAGCGCCAAGGCTTTCGTTCTGTCATGAAGGCTCGGAATCAGAGGAAATCTGTCAATCTTGAGTCGCTGAACAAACTCGTCGCTGTAAATTGATAGAGGCGCGGTAACCAGTGGCTGATTCTTGAATTGAATTCGCCAGAGCATGCTGGTCACACACAACTCATGATCAATCGCTATCTGGGGGTCATGCTGGATCTGGCGCCACGTTATATCCATAACCTCTGAGGCATTCTTGGAAAGAGCGGCCCAGTTAATCTGCTTATGCCAGAACAAAGGAACAACGGAAGGGCAATAGTACGCGCTACGCCAATTCTCAAGCGGCAACACAGACAACATTACGGCTGCATCTTTTTCATTAAATTGGGCTCCAGCTGCAGCATAAGCGCCCAATACATGCATTGGGACAATGGCCCGATACCGCTCTGGAATACCAGAGATGCCGAGCGCCGGATACATCACCAGCTTGATGAAAAGCAGTACAACAGTCGAACCCAATGCAATACTCGCAAGCCCACGCACCTGAGGTCGGCGCCAAAAAAATGCCACAGCCATCCCCGCCAGAGCGGGGGCAACAAGCATGCCATTGTGGCGTGCCAGCCCGGTGACCAGCAATCCCATCGCAAGCAAGATGGAAACATCACGCGGCAGTCGAACGTCATCAGCGCGCAGTAGTCGAACGAACGCCACCACAATCAAAATTATTCCAATTGTATAAAACGGGTCTTTAAGGTAAGTCGTTGCCATGACAAAATTGGCAGGACACACGGGAAAGAAAACTGCCAACGCGTAAATAGCCCACCGTGGCACACCGCTGATATCCAGCTCGCGAATAACAAGCATCAGCAGGGCAGTCAACAACAGGTATTGAATGACAATGAGGGATGCGGGGCTGTTCCACAGTTGAACAGATATCCAGGCGAGGCCAGAATGAAAGGCCGACATCAGATCCCGAAAGCCTCCAGTCGTAGCCTCCTGCCAGGTTCCGTCCGAGTCAGACGTCATCTGCGCTGGCCAAAAAGCCAGGTGAGATATCCCGTATGCAATAACACTGGGAAGCGCGAGCAGCGCGTACATCCGTCGCGACAGCGGCGGGCGGGCGACGAAACGGCGACGCATTGACCCCACCAGCACCGATCCCAGAGCCATGTAGAGCATCGTCAAGCCGGCAATAATGGCAAGATTTCTAGCGGCAAGCGGTAGCCATACCCGCTCAGCCTGAACCCCGGAAAAGTCCTGCAATGTGAGCCGCAAGGCCCCCTTCTGCTCACTGTAGAGATCCAGTCGGCGAACACGTCCATTGACGGACACGTCGACTATCCCGGACCACGAGTGACGCACAAATTCAATAACGAAGCCGGGCCCCACATCGCCAGTCCACTGGAGCTTCGCCGCGCCGTCCAGATGACGCAAGACCGAATTCTCTGTCCCCCAGGAGGAGTCAAAATGCGCGCCATCAATCAGTTCCCGGGAATCAAAGCGAGTTGAGTGCGCGCCGAAAACCGTGATCCACACCTGAACGCCACGCGACTGCGGATTTGCCTGACCCGTCGCAGCGATTTCCAGGTTAACTCGGTTCTCCATCCAATTAAGGGGGTACGCCACGGCGGAGATTACGGCGAGAAACAGCGCGAGTATCGCCAGTCGGTGCCAGCTTGTACGGTCAAGTCCAGCGGGGATCATCTTGTAAAACGTCCGCTGCACTGACTGGGCGAGCAGAGCGGACATCCGTCGCAGGATAGACGGGTGTGTGACGGAACGGTGACACATCCATCGCACCAGCACCAGTCCCAAGGTCATGTAGAGCATCGTCAGGCCGGCAATGATGGCAAGATTCCGAGCGACAAGATCCGGCTGTACCCGCTCCGTCTGAACCCCGGCAAAGTCCTGCAAGGTGAGACGCAAGGACGCATTCTGCTCGCTGTAAAGATCCAGGCGGCGAACGCGTCCATTGACCGATACGTCCACGATCCCGGACCAGGGATGACGCACAAATTCAATAACGAAGCCTGGTCCCACGCGGCCAGACCACTGGAGTTTCGCCGGGCCGACCAGATGACGCAAGACCGAACTCTCGGCCCCCCAGCTGGAGTCATAATGCGCTCCATCAATCAGTTCTTTGGCATCAGCGCTTGCAGAATGCGAGCCAAATACCGGAATCCATACCTGAGCGCCGCGCGACTGCGGATTTGTCTGGCCTGTTGCAGCAATTTCCAGGTCAACGCGGTTCTCCACCCAGTTAAGGGGGTATGCCACGGCGGAGATTATGGCCAGGAATAGCGCAAGTATCGCAAGCAGGAGCCAGCCAGAGCGGTCGAGTCCGGCGGGGATCATCTTATAAAGCATCCGCTGCATTGACTGGGAAATTTGATGTTTTGGCATTAAACAGGATGATGCGTATGAAGGATTAAAGAGCGTTTCGGCAAGCGAATTTTCATTCAATGCTCTTGTCAAATAATCGTACTTAAGCAGCTCTGTTCAGGACCATAGCTACATATGCAGCCGATTCGCCGAATACCCTCTGCTTCAGAGAACTCATTAGAAATGAATGTTGCCAGGCTTCTACATTGATCTTTCGGACTAACCGAGGCGCACGCACGACAATCGACTCAATCAGTCGTTCGCTTGCTTTCGCCTTGGCCCAATAACGACAAAGACTCTGCAGTTAATTATTTTTTAGTCCTCGCAATCAAAGCAAATTGTAAGTTCTACCTCGACGAGCTGTCGTAGCCATAACTTCGCCTTCGGTGAGGTTTGACCGGCGAATTTTCAGTAGCTCTCTGGTCACTTGGATATCCAGAATAAGGCCGCTGCGCGTCATATCTTCCATAAGATCTATGATTAGATTGGCCGGAGATGGCACTGAATACCAACCGTTGGCGGGATCTTGAAAATCATCCTGAAATGCCCAGCACCAATCTTCAATAATATACATTCCGCCCGGCCGCACCAAAGGAAAGAGCGTCTTGAATGACGTCTTGGTCTGCTCGTAAAAGTGCGAAGCATCGTCCACTACAAGATCCAAATGACCGTCAAAATCTCGGCCAACAATTTCTCTAAGCTGCTCAACATCATCTTGCGACGTTCCGTAATAAAGACGAGCTCGATCTGAGTTATCCGAAATGTATTTATCTAGAGCTGGAATCGGATTAGTCGATAGCTCAATCGCTGAAATCCTATCTGGCTTTAGAAGTTGATCCAAGAAAACGAACGACCCGCCTTGATAGACACCGAGCTCAAGTATTTTTCTGCATTCTTCAGGAACTAAAGAGGTGTAGTGACCCAAAAAATTCTTTGCTTTCATCATAAGAAAACGCGAATCATTAGACAGCACTTTGCTGCCGCCATGAGCGTAGTCCAAAGCCATCACATACCCGCCAATCTCAAAATCGGTGTCATTCAGCCAGTTCAATGGAGTTGTATTCATCGTCAACGCCCTCTATCAGGTTTGAAAGATCGTTCGAAATATCACCGCCAAAATTGACGGGGATAGCAGTCGGCTCAGGCTATTTCTTTAGGCTCAAATAGCTCAAGCATTCTTCTCAGGATGATTCAGTAGCCACGTCACAAATTTTTCCAGGCCTTCCTCAAAGCCTACTTCAGGCGACCAGCCCAAGCCTTGGCTCGCACGCGCATTGCACAACACATTTGACGGAATATCGAATGCTCGGCCAGGTAAATATCGACAATCAGCCACGCGCCCGGTCACTTTCTCAATAGCACGAATCAGCTCATTCAGACTGTGCCCACGCCCCGACCCGATATTGAATATCCGCTCGCCTTCCGTTTTCACCAAGGCTGCCAGCAAGGCATCGACCACATCCGAGATATAGATGAAGTCGCGAACAACGGAACCGTCGCCCCATATTTCTACCGGCTCTCCGATCAGGATCTTGCCCAGGAATACCGCGACAGCCCCCTGGCTTGCATGCAGACGTTGCCCCTCTCCAAACGGGTTTGCCAACCGCAGGACGGCATAGTCCAAACCATGCAGCTCGTAAAACAGTTGCAGATATTTCTCGATTGCAAGCTTCGTGATCCCGTAGGAGCAGATTGGATCAGTGGGATGATCTTCCGTAACCGGTACGCTCTTCGGAACGCCGTAGACCGTACCACCTGACGAAACAAAGATGACCTTCTTCAAGCCCAGCCGGACGGCATGGGTCAGCAAGCGGACGGACCCGAGCACATTGCTCTCGATATCAAAGACAGGGTCTGCATTCGACGACTTTGGCAGGGTCGTGGACACCAGGTGATAACAGAAATCACACCCCTCCAGAGCGCTTGCGACCTCTGCCTCGCTAACGAAGTCTCCTTCGCAAAGCTCGAAATTCGGGTGTTTCAAATGGCTGCCATGTAACGGAGAGGTCACATTGGGCCGATCAAAACTGCGCACGGAATACCCTTGTGCCAGCAGTGCTTCGACCAGATGAGAGCCAATGAATCCCCTCCCCCCCAGAACCAGACACTTGCCCCGCATGGGCTCACTTTTATTGGCACTATCGATCAATCCCGGCTCTCCCTGAATGCGGCTGAATTGGTGCTTACGTCACAAAACACGGCGATAAACCTCTTCATACCTGTCGATCATTTTTGACGCATCGTATTTCTCGGCGGCACAAGCAACCCTTGCATGCAGCGCCTCATATAGTGACCTGTCATCAGACAGGCGGACGATGATACCCGCAAGAGCGCCGACATCGATTTCCCAGTCCATGACCTGAAACAAATAACCGGCCAATCCGTCCTTGCTCTCGAGCATCTGGCGAACCTCGCCCAGCTCGCTGGCGAGAACGGGTTTCCCAGCGAGCAGGCAGTCGATCAACACCAGCGGCGCGCTTTCGCCCTTGAAGCGCGAGGGCAAAAAACCCATGTCGCAGACCGCAAAATAGTCGCGGATATTCTGGCGAAACCCCAGGAAATGCACCCGGTCCGAGCGTTCGGCGTCGCTCAAGCGATCGAACTCAGGCCCGTCACCGATAAGAAGAAGGTGAATCCGGCGCTCGGAACGGAGATTCGCCATGTTTACCGCCTGAATGGCTTCCGCCCAGCCTTTTTCCGGGATGGCCCGCGCAACCAGGCAGAGCACAAAATCATCCGCCCCGATATGCATGGAGTTTCGGTCCACAGGATTCACCGGCATTGCTGGCAGGGCGTTACTGATTTTTGAAAAATTCTTCAACCGGCGGAATGATTCGGTAAAACAGGCAACATTCTTGTCTGCCGTAAACACAAACTGGTCGATCCGCAGGGTCAGCAAGGGCAGCACAGCATCAAGCTGGCTGGGCGACATCATTTCGTACATCCCGTGCATCGTTACAACCTGCTTGATCGCCTTGTTGGCAATCAGCAGGTTGGCCAAGGTCAGGTCCACCCACGCGTGATGCGAATGCACCAGTTCAATCCCCATGTCTGCCAGAGCAGCACCTGCCAAGTCGAGCCTGGGCAACTCCAGCCGCGGAATCCGGGGGGAGAGCATGTTCAGCACCCCGGGCTCCGTAGGGCGCTCAAGACAATTCAGAAGCGTGACGGCGTACCCTCGCTCATGCAAAAGGTTCGCCAGGAGGATCGGAAAGGTTTCTCCGCCACCTGCGGTCAGTGCGTACACCGCCATGACCACATTAGGGTGTCGGTACTCCGCCTTGCCCCATACACGATCAGGATCGTAAAGACGCCTGAACTCGGCCCGTCGTGAGCTCCCCCGGTGACAACACCAGTGATGGTAAAGCGCACGATCCTGCTTATCGAGAATGCTTCGGTCCAGACGGAAAAGCCCGGTCAGAAAAGAAGCAACGACCTCATGTTCGGCATAGTAGAGATCCGCTTTCTGGGCGCTCTGTGAGGTACTGCCGTCGTGCTGGCGATAGAAATTGGTGGCGCGTGGCGTATAGGCCAGCAATCCGCCACGAACAATCGACAGATAAAAGATCCAGTCTCCGCACATCCGGAGATTGAGCCAGCGCGGGTCCTCAAGAAGCGGCAGGCCGCGCGGATGCCTGAACAATGCGGCACTCACGTTCGGCACGATATTCTTGACAGCCCACCCTGAGCAGACCAGCGCGTGCGCAGAGCCTAGAAACGGACGATTCCAGTCGGCGATGTTCAATTCCGCAAGATACTCGTTGAGGGTCCAGACTTCGGCAGCTGGATCACCCTTCACGAATACTGTATTGCAGAAAGACAGCATGACAGCGGGGTTCTGGAAAGCACTCACCTGCTCGGCGAGAAAGTTGTCCGAACAGAAATCGTCGCTTTCGGCGATCCAGACCAGCTCACCCGTGGCGATTTCGAACCCGGCTTTCCATTGCCGGAAAACGCTGCCGGAGTTTGCATCGTTGAACTTGCAGAGGGTCTGTTCCGGATATCGACGTGAAAACTCCAGGAGCACTTCTGCACTGTCATCGCTGGAGCAATCATCGAGCAGGATGACCTCGAAGTTGCGATACGTCTGCCGGTAAATAGACTCCAGGCGCTGGCGCAGATACGGCGCATGGTTGTAGTTCGGCACAATGACCGAAACTTTTGGGCTGAATCCCGGATTCGCGGCAGGAATATCACCGTAGAGATCGAATCCAGTGAAGCGAGACGCGCCCCCTGAAGCAAGCCCTCCCAGCAGGATGCCGGCTCGGCGCCGAATCCCCCCAATCCCTTCTCGCCGCCAGATGCGAAAGGCGCGCTGAAGCGCCATCACGGGCGAGCCCTGATAAAAAGCAAGCGCCCGCGGAATGGCGCGGAACAGGCCAGAGATTTCAGCGAGCCGCTGGCGCATGGTTTCTGAGTGAATCATTGGATGAAAAGCCCGCGAAGTCGGCCTGCCGGGGATTAATGTTGCACGGCCTCATTCGGCTCGTGGGCAGCCTTGATGGTACGTTCGATGATTGAGATGTATTGCCTGGCGACCACGTCAATCCTGTATCTGTTGGCCGCCTCGGCCACCTTTTCGTTGGCCCGTCGCAAGGCATCCGCGTCCGTTGCGTAAGACGCGATGACCTGAGCCGCCTGCGCTACCGGCACCTCCCAGTCATCCAGTTCAATCACCTCTCCTGCGAGGCCACAGCCCGTGTCAAGCATGTTCCTGATCTCGCCAACGGCGGTCGCAATATACGGCCGGCCCGCAAACAAGCAATCCACAATCGTCAGGGGGAAGCTTTCAGACTTGAACTTCGTCAGCATGATGCCCATGTCGGCCGCCGAATAGAAGCCAACCGAGTTTTCACTGAATCCCGCGAGATACACAAACGCCGGCACCCCGCCTGACCCACAGTATTCGTCATAAACCGGCCCGTTCCCGACAAGGATCAAGCGAATGTCCTTGCCGCTGACGTCACGCGCCAGCGTCACCGCTTCAATCATTTCGGCCCAGCCCTTGTCCGGGATTGCCCGGCTCACGCAGCACAGAACAAAGGCATCTTCAGGCATGCCGATCTCTGCCCGAAGTACCGGCTTTATCACTGGCGGCTGCATCCCGTTCGGCAGCTTCATGAACTTAAGCGAATTTTCTTCGTAGAGCCCATGCTCAATAAAAGGCCCCAGGTTCTTGTCTGCGGTATATGCCCAGGTAGTTACATTTTCATGAGCGATTTTGAGTTGTTCAGCGGTCACGCCAAATGCATCACCATGCTCGATCATTCCATGCAGCGATGCGACATGGGCTTTAAGCTCGCTGAATACATCGGAAACGTAAATCGGGTACTTCTGAACGTGCCACTGGTGGGAGTTGAGAACTTCGATTCCAAACTCATTCACAAGGTGTTTTGTGGCCTCAATATCTGGCGTTTCAATCAAGGGAATATCCTTCCGCAGCATGCGTCGCACACCGTCCTCGCGCTGACCATGCCCGGCGCTCAGAAGAACGACCGAATAGCCCTGTCGTTTGAACTCATTGGCCATCCGTATGGGAAGTATTTCTGCACCGCCAGGATAGAAACCCATCGTAGACACAGCAATACAAGGGGTACGAGAACGACGCGCATCGAGTATTGCCCCTTCATCGCACCAGGCCATGAACTCATCGTCACTCTTCCCGCCATGCCAGTCGTAATACTCTCTGACTTTTTTGCGGAACTTTTCGATCACGCTGCATGGAACATCATAAAGAGACTGAACAGCCCGGGCGGCTACGTTTAGCTCGCGATAAAAAGCCTCTTTCTTGTAGGTATTCGCTGCGGTACTGCCTTCATACCGTCTGAAGTAATTGGTCGTCTCCGCGGAGTAGGCAAGCTTCCCTCCACGCAACTGGTGCAGATAGAAAATCCAGTCCCCCACTACCCGCATCGACAGCCAGGCTTCGTCGTCCAGCAGGGGCATGTCCACCGGCCGCCGGAAAACTGCGCCGCTGGCATTGGGGATGGTGTTGATGATCCCGAGCGCCTCCGAGACCTCGCGATGGGCTGTATTTACGTAAGAATGCGCCCACTTGTCGCGACACGCCAGATCCCGCACATGATGCATGAATTCATCAGGCATGACAGACTCATCGGCACGCACGAATTCGGTTTTCGAATAGGCCAACATCACCGCTTCATCATCGAAGCAGCGAACCAGCTTCGCCAGAAAATCCGGGTCGCAATAGTCGTCACTTTCGGCAATCCAGATCAGATCGCCGGTCGCGGCCTTGATGCCCTTCGCCCACTGGCGGAAGACGCTCCCGGAGTTCTGATGGTTGAACAGCTGCGTGGTGACGTCCGGATACCGGTCCGCATACTCCGTGAGCACGTCACGGCTTTGATCGGTTGAACAATCGTCCAGCAGCAGAACCTCAATATTCGTGTAGGTTTGTTGATAAATGCTGTCAAGGCGACGCCGCAGATACGCGGCATGGTTGTAGTTCGGAACGATCACTGACACCTTGGGCAGGGGCAGCCCTGAAGGCAAGCCGAGCAGCGCGCGACTGATCTCATTCAGCTTGCTGTAGCCGGCAAGCCGGTCCGGCTCCAGCACAGCCCCGCGACTCCAGTCGTTCCAGGCATTGACAAACATCAGTCGCTGCCCCGGAGCGTGTCTGGCTCTCGCGTCAGCGATCGCGGCGTCAAGCCAGCGGCGGCATTCCTTCTGGTTGTACCGCGAATAGCGCAGGGTTACGTCCGGTTTCAGTGGCGCGTCGTCACGCCCCAGCGTAACTGAGCGGTAACACGGAATGGCATATTCATCGCGTGCCCCCATGCGCGCAATGGCCTGGGAAACGATCACGCTGTATGGCACAGAAACAATGCCATTCTTGTGAAGTGGCGTGAAATTTCCGGTCTCTCCGGGAACCGGGGAAACCGGAAAGTCGAGGATGGCATCAAGCTCAATCCCGCTCGCCGCCACGCTCATTCGCTCCGACAAACCATCACGCCGGCCTACCCGGTAGGGCCGGGGGATTCGATCACGCTTCAGCAGGGCATCAAACGTCGCCAGCGCCGCCACGCAATCATGTTCGTCATCAGGCAGAGTCATCACCAGGGCGGGGCGTCCATCCATGCGCAGGTAACGCTCATCCGCCAGTGCGCGCTTCAGAAGAGCGGCGAACAGCTCATCAACCCTTGACGAACGCAGATCGATATCCAGCATGAATTTCATGCCAAGCTCGCGGCTGGCCAGAAAAACACCCAGCGGGTTCTCTTGCGCCGGTTTTTGACTCGCATCCAAAGCGAAACACCATGCCGACACACCGTGGCGCCTGGCCATCAGCGCCTGTTTGGCTAGCGTATCGGAGCTGGACGCCGCATAAAAGCCAAGGTCTTCGTGGGGCATCAGCATTTTTCCGACGCCTTTGGCCGCCTTGCGGGCTTGCTGCACGCCCAGCCAATCCGGACGGGTGTAATAGGCGACCAGCTGAATGTCGCTGTTCAGCTGACCGAAATATACGTCGTCTTCATATCGGCTATTCGAGTCTGGCGTGGCCTGCCTTGATTCTGACGCGCCAGCGACAACGTAGTGCCAGAACGGGTTGAGCGCCGCGTTTTTGATATCGCGGTACGCATCCAGGTAACCACGCGTGTCAAAATCATCCGAAGGGTTGCGCCCCTCACGCCACCCACGTTCGCAGTAATGGCGTATTGGATCTGCAGGTGACGGCTGGATATCCGGATACATCGCCAGGTAATAGGCGACATCAAACATCCCCGATTGGGCAATGGCCTGGACCTCTTCATCGATGCGACGGGGATCAACAACAACAGGTTCGCCCGCCTGTAATGGAGCCTCGGCCGGCGCCATGCCCTTGTCGTCGAGTTGCTCCACGGAGGGGGCAACAAGCACGACGCTACCGGAAGCCTGGCCTGCGCCGCCAGCACAGAATGCCCGCTGAGGCTCATCCGCAGCACGGTGGATCGGCCGGCCTTCGGCCTGACCATGCTCGATGTAATGCAGCAATGGATTGATGTGCGCAGCGGCAACATCAGGATGAAGCTCCAGATAACGACGCGTACTGAAGAGCGCCGACGGATCTCTATGCTCCTTCCATCCGGAAAGACAGTAATGCGTCGCAGGGTCTATCCCCGCAGCGCCAACGTCTGGGTTTTGCTCGGCATAGAATGCTTGATCGAACAGCGGACTCAGCCGGACACGGCGGATGGCGAACTGCCGAAGCAGCGGAATGCGTGCCAAACGACGGCTGAGAATAGCCCGCACTGGCCGGGTGCCCGCCCCCACATGGCTGGAAATGAGCCTCAGGGGCTGGGTGCAGCGCCATGAGTGCGATTGCAGCAACGCCTGAATTCGTTGCTCTTGATAGCTGATCTGCGCGTCACGCCCGGCAAGTGTCTGCTCAAACCGGCCAATCTGTCCATCACGTGCAGCAAGCTCTTGATCCAGCCCCGATATCTGCGCATCGCGTTCCGCGAGCGTCTGGCTGAGACCGGCAATCTGTCCGTCGCGCGCAGCAAGCGCCTGATCCAGCCCAGAGATCTGCGCATCGCGTTCTTCGAGCGTCTGGTTGAGACCGGCAATCTGTCCGTCACGCGCAGCAATCTCTTGGGAAAATCCGGCGATCTGTGCAGCAAACGCCTGCTGGAGCCCGGAAATCTGTCCGTCGCGTGCAGCAAGCTCTTGATCCAGCCCCGATATCTGCGCATCGCGTTCCGCGAGCGTCTGGCTGAGACCGGAAATCTGTCCGTCACGTACTGCAAACTCTTGGGAAAATCCGGCGATCTGTGCGGCAAACGCCTGCTGGAGCCCGGAAATTTGTCCGTCGCGTGCAGCAAATTCTTGCTCCCGCTCCGATATCTGCGCATCGCGTTCCGCGAGCGTCTGGTTGAGGCCAGAAATCTGCCCGTCACGCACGGCAAGCGCCTGATTCAGCCCTGAGACCTGCGCATCGCGCTCAGCCAGGTTCTGGCCAAGCACAGTGATCCGCTCATTACGCTCACCTAGCCGCTGATGCCGTCCCCGAATGAGTTTAATTGCCTTGATAGCGATGTCGAATTGGTCCGCAGAGAATGCGTCTTTAGCCTCAGGTGGCTGCTTGTCATATCCGAATACATCAAAATCATGCGCATACAGCGTGCGAATCAATTCGGCGCTTCGCACCGTGATGAAATCAGAAACGTAAGGAATCAGGCTTTCGTTAGCACGACGCCCTTGAAACGGGCTGGGAATGTAGAAACCCAGCCACTCAACGAGTGCCTGGGTAAGCGTTTCTCTTTCTTCAATTTTGGCTACGCAAGAATAATTGATCAAATCCGGACGTAGCAATTTAGCCTGTGGCGTCCAGTGATGATCCCAAAAGGAAGGTGCCTCATTTTCGGCGAGATGCTCGAGAAAGCATTCAAATGCCATCGCTACATCCGAGATCGTTCGGACCGGATGATTAAAAAACTCTTCCTGAACGTAAGGCGCAGACTGCAAGGGCTCTTGCAGCATAAGCTTGGATTGCCAGGCCGAGAATATCCGCTTGTAGGGATTGCGAACAACGGCGAATCTGAAATAGGCGTCTGACGCAAGGGCCTCAGAAAGGTCGGTCAGTTTCAAACCGGTTACATTTGGCGCAACCCGATGAGACTCGTGAACGACAAGATCGCGATCACTCTCTGCACTGTCAGTAACGTTCCGTAACTCTTCTGCATAACCTTCCATGGCAGCAACCCACCACTTGAGGGTAGTACAGGCCACTTTGGGAGTTGCTACATAAAAAAATCGATGGCACTCAGAACGATAACTGTTCCACTGCAAGTAATTGCCAAGGCTTTTTTTGTCTTCTTCAGACCAATCATTAATATTCAAGGCGCAACCCTATTAGCAAAGACTACAAGCTCAAGGACGGAGGAAACTTATTCAGTGACAGATCACCATACTCTCCTGTCGAATCGCGAAAAGAGAATCCGGATCTTTCGTCCTTCTGAATAAGAAACTGCCCATACCCCAATGCAATGATCGGCACATTCATGGCCTCAGCAAAGTAAACGCTGAAAGGACAAACCATGGTTGGCTCAAACTTCACATCATGCTGCCAAGGCGTGGTTGTAAAGTCATCGCCACCTATAAACCCCCCCGGCTTTACTTTTCCCCATACCTTGATCAGATCAATCGTAATCCCGCGGAGAGTGTGGTCGCCATCGATATATGCAAAATCAAGAGACTTATCCGGTATCTTATCAATGACTTCTTTGGTGCGACCTCTCAAAATCCTTCGTTTATGGGCCGCGAACGCGGTCTTCACATCCATCTCACGATAGATGTCATCAAAGACCTCCGGCCCTACATTGAAAGGTTTGTTCCAATCAGGCAAGTTTGCCCAAGGATCAATCATGTAGTAGATCTCGAGATCAGAGGCCGTCTTCAGTACATCTGCTGCGAAATCGCCTTTCCAGACTCCAATTTCGGCCATCACCCTTGTGCGCTGAATGTGAAGGAATCTATTCCACAACTCGCTCCGCGAGGCGGATTCGCACAAAAATCCAACCACGTCGACACCATCAATCTTCATTCGCTACACCGTCAAATTTAACAACAGGCTCTTCTGACATCAGATCAACACATCCAAATGATTTGATCGCCTTTACCGGATTAACCCTGAACATGATGGCGTCAACAATGCGATGAGCACAGCTAGGCTCGCGGCTCGACCAGACACCGCTTCCAGCAAAATAGGCGCCGGGCAACAAGTCCATCCGGAATGAAAAACTTGTCTTAAACTCCTGGCCTTCAAGCACATTTTCCAAATAGCTCCCTTCTTCAGGGAAGCGCTGCCCGGTAATAACGATGCCTGAAATTGACTTTATGTGAATTCCAAAATAAACGCCTGGAAAGTCCCTAAAAAACCGACCAGACACGACAAATCTGTAGTCTTCACCAGACTGCAGCACGTTAACAATCAACCCGTCTGCATTGATTATCTGGATAGAATCGATGATCGCGCCCTGCGTTGGATAAACAGTGGTTGTCTCAGGGACAAGGCCAGGGTCAAAAGCCTCGTCAGAGACCCCATGCGGCGCGAGCAAAGGTTCGGCCTGACACGAACTGGCGTCAGGGCCCTCAATCACCTCCTCCACTGCACTCGGCTCATCCCGCAGGTTGTGATCGGCCAGATCTTCAGCGAGAAGATCCCGGACCAAGCGCTCCTGCGTATCTGCAGAAGCATAGAGCAGCTTTTGATACGCACGTATTGCGTCAGGGGCCGGTCCAAACATGAGCCGCCTCCCATGATCAAGCAACAGTGTCTTTTCACACAGTTCAACAATACTCCCGGACGAGTGCGACACGAAAAGGATCGCAGCCCCCTCGCTCTTCAGCTCCTCGAGCCTGGCAAAACATTTCCTCTGGAACTTCTCGTCACCAACGGCCAGAGCCTCGTCAACAACAAAAATTTCAGGATCTACCATCGCTTGAACGGCAAAGGCCAATCGAACATACATCCCGCTGGAGTATGTTTTAACCGGCCTTTCAATAAACTCGCCGATATCTGCAAACCCGGCGATGCTGTCAAAGCGTTCGTCGATTTCCGCTCGGCTCAATCCAAGAATCGCACCGTTAAGATATACATTTTCGCACCCGGTAAATTCTGGATTGAATCCCGAGCCCAGCTCCAGCAAGGCAGCAATACGTCCGTTTGTCTGGATACTCCCGTGTGTCGAATTGAGCGTTCCGCAAATCATCTGCAGCAGCGTGGATTTTCCGCTGCCGTTTCGGCCGACAATCCCTACGGTTTCACCCTTTTTGACTTCAAATGAAACATCCCTCAAAGCCCAGAATTCACGGCAATACTGTCTGGGCTGAAGACCGAGGCCTTTTTGCAGCCGTGGCATGACGAACTGTTTGAGTCGATCTCTCGGTTGCGCGTAGATCTGGTAGCACTTGCTGAGATTTTCGACCTTGATTGCAGTATCAGATGACATCCGCAAAACCCTTCCTTGTCTTCTGAAACCAGGCAAAGCCAAGCCATGCGGTCAAACAGCCAACGCCCCAGATAATGCAAAGCATCATCACGTCTGGCGCCTTCCCCCAGTACAGCACATCACGTGTCATCTCAATGACAGGGGTGAGCGGATTCAGGTAGAGCAGGTGACGATAGTTCTCAGGCAGCGCAGTAGCAGGATAGAAAATGGGGCTGAGGAACATGAGCACTGTCGTGACGATCCCAATGAATTGCGCGACGTCCCGCAGGAATACGCCCAGCGAGGCAAGCACCCAGCTCAAGCCGAGGATGAAGAACAGCAAAGGGGTGATCACCAGCGGCAGATAGAGCGCGGTAGCGTGCGGAATGCCGAACAAGGCCAGATACGCTGCAAACCACACGCCAAGACTGATAAGCCCATGAAACAGGGCGGATGCCGTGGCAACTCCGGGCAGGATCTCAAGCGGGAACACGACTTTCTTGACGTAATTCACATTGGCGAGAATCAAGCCTGGCGCGCGGTTGATGCACTCTGCAAAGAGATTGAACACCATCAGCCCCGCAAACAGCACCAGAGCGAATTCGGTTTTCGATTCGCTACCGGCGCTCCAGCGTGCTTTGAAAATTTCGCTGAACACGAATGTGTACACGGCGAGCATCAGCATCGGGTTGAAGAATGACCAGAGGACGCCCAGCATTGCGCCCTTGTAGCGCCCTAGCACTTCCCGGACAGCGAGCGCGCGAATCAGACTGCGATTGCGCCACATGCAGACAAACATCTCGCGCGGCGAGATTGAAAATTCCCTCAACAGCAAACCCTCCGCAATAGTCTAAAGACGCCCCAAGCTGGACCAAGGTGATACACGGGTAACGTAATCAGGAATTATCCGGGCTAAGGGCTGACGTCTCCTTGTGATGAGACAACCTGCCCGAAAGTACGGTACCCGCACAGGGGCGAATGCTTGTACCCGCATCAATCGGATCAGCATCGCTGCCATGATCGGCAGGATCATGGCTTGCACCGTCGGCGCAGCAGGTCAGGAGTTTTTTCCGCCCTTGCACGACACGAAAAAAAACCACAAAACCTCTGGAAACGTAAATTTTGGGCGCGCTGAATTATGCTCTGGCAGGTGGTGTTGGTCGAGAATTTTGTCGAAGCCTCTCTCGCCCGATAAGCCAGGAAAATGCTTCGCATAACAACAAGGGTGGCAGATGCTCGCTCTACACCCAGCAAGCCGAAGACCCTTTCTGGGCGGGCGTTTGCACGCAGGCGCTCCTGAGAGCCACAGCACTCAATGCTTCCCGGGCCGACTACCTGAAGAGCCTCTTCAGAAGCGCCTGTACGGACATGTACGCCCGCAAAAGAAAACGCCGGCAGAGCCGGCGCAACATCCATCCACTTTGACGTCTCGCGCGTTACTCGCGCTCTTCATCCGGCAAGGGCGTTTCCTGCCCTGGCACCACATATGCACCGGACGCCCATGCGCCGATATCGATCAGCTTGCAGCGCTCGGAGCAGAAAGGGCGAAAGCGACTCTCGGGGGTCCAGAGGACGGATTTGCCGCAATGCGGACAGGAAACGAGGCGTGGGGAGGGAGCTTTGGGCGTGGTCACGACAATCTCTTTCAGGGGTGCGGTGGATTCAGGCGCGGGGACTTTGTAGCCCTTTACCTCTGGCCTGACGCATGGCGTGTTCCGCCGCAAGGATAAGGGCTTCGGCATCATAGCCATTGACCGGAGTCATGGCGCTGCCCGCACAGATAGCGACCCGCGCCTTGACCTCTTCGAAACAGAATTCCAGGGCGGCTACCTGAGCCGACACCCGACGGGTCAGATGCGCCAGGTTTTCGACACTGGGCTGGGTCACCAGAATGGCGAACTCTTCGCCGCCCAGGCGAAACAGCAGTTCATTACGACGGATGACTCCGCTGATTTCGCTCGCCACACGGCGCAGCACTTCATCGCCAGAGTGATGACCAAATGCTTCGTTGATTTCCTTGAAACCATCGAGGTCAAACAGGAGCAACCCGAGGTGTTCATTGCGGCGCACGGACTCTGCCAGCTGGCGCCCGAGGTCTTCGTGGAAACGGCGGCGATTGTAGAGGTTGGTGAGCGGGTCACGCTCCGCCATTTCTGCCAGACGCTCTTGTGCCTGCAGGCTGGCGGTGATGTCTTCGTATATCCACACGCGACCAATAGCTCGCCCCCCGTCCGAGGCAGGCACTATCGACGACACTTCACGCACAACCCGGCCATCGCAACAGTGGATGTCGTACTGGGCGCCCTGGCTGCGGTTGGCGATGACGTGTTCGACGTGCTGGTGATAGGCATCTGCATCAATGCGCAGCGCTGCCGTCGCTGCGAGCAGGGCGCTGTCGCGCATGCCAACCACCGCCGCGCGCTCACCCAGTTGCCAGATGTCGGCGCAGCGCTGGTTGATGTAGACCACGCGACGGTCCCGGTCAACGAACAGGATGCCCACGCTCAGGATTTCCAGCAAGGCGCTCAGTCGCATCCTTTCGTCATTGCTGCGATCGAGATAGTGCTCCTTGAGTGCCTGCGCCCGACGCAAGGCGGCCACGGTTTCAAGCAGCTTGAGATCCGTATCCTTGCGCGCCTGGATGTCCTGCGCGGAAAACCGCAGCCCGCTGACCTTGCCGCTTGCATCCCTGAGCGGATAACAACGACAAATCACCCAGAACGTGCGGCCATCCTTGCGCTGCACACGCAGTTCAAGCCCTTCCAGGGCTTCGCCCTGCCGCACCCGCGCCATGCCTTCGCGCAAGGTTGGCCGGTCCTTTGCGTAGATCCACAGTTCGACCGGATCAACCGCCAGACGACTTTCCTCCCGTGAAAACCCGGTCAGTGTCGTTGCGGCCGGATTGATCCAGAGCAGTCGCCCAGTCAGGTCCAGCACCAATTCCAGACCGGGCATGTCTTCTGCCAGCGGCGCGTAGAAATCCAGTTCGTGCTGCAAGGCCGCGATTTTCTCGTCGCGCAGGGTCAGCAGCCGGATCGTGGCGTCGCGGCCACGATCAAACAGCTTCCATCCCAGACTGGGGAGGTTCGGAATACTGCCGTCAATCACCGACTTTTCAAGTGACGAAATCATCCGGCGAGCATTGTTGGTAGCGACTTCGCGTGAGGCCAGAAGGCCACCGACAACAAACAGAAACACGACCACCGCGATCCCGGCACTCACCAGCACAGGCTCCCAACCCATATGCCCATGAAGGACATCGAGAACCAGATCGATCGACCCCGCCGTCAGGCCTGCAACGAGTGCATAGAGCCTGACCATCAGCATCCAGCGGCTAAAGCCCAGCTCTTCGGGGAACAGCCGTCTGCGCAGGCGCTCGCTCAGCACGTCGCGTTCCGTCAGTTGTTTTGCAGGGGCTTGATGAAAATCTTCGACCGGCGCTGGAAGTTGTAGAGATCGCGCTTGCGCTCAGGCAACTCCTCCGGCCCCATTTCGCGGAAACCACGCTCGCGGAACCAGTGCTCGGTACGCGTCGTGAGTACGAACAACTCCTTGAAGCCGGCTTGCCGGGCGCGATCAGAGATGTGCTGCATCAGGCGCTCACCCAGCCCGGCGCGGCGGAATTCCGGAGTCACTGCAAGACAGGCCATCTCCGCCATGCCATCTTCGGCAAACGGATACAGCGCAGCGCAACCCACCACCACGCCATCATGCTCGGCCAGGGTAAAACGGTCGATCTCCATTTCGATCAGCTCGCGGCCACGCCGCACCAGGGTGCCATCCGACTCCAGCGGCCCCAGCAACTGCAGCAGGGTCGCCACGTCGTCAATGGACGCCTGACGCAAACGATACAAGGGCTCCCGGCTGACCATGGTGCCAACCCCCTGACGGGTGAAGAATTCCAGCAGCAGGCCACCGTCCTTGTCGCGGTCGATCAGGTGGGCACGCGCCACCCCCTTGCGCACGGCTTTGATGGCACGCGGCAGGAACAGGTGCAGATCTTCGGTCAGTCCGACTCCGGCATTGAGCTTGCGCTCGGCCTCATCGGCGGTGATGGCTTCGATCAGGCGCCCTTCTTCGTCGAGCAGGCCCGGCGCATCGCACAGGTAAATCAGCTTCTCGGCCTGCAGTGCAGTGGCCACCGCCTCGGCAACCTCTTCCATGACCAGATTGAAAATCTCGCCCGACGGTGACACGCCAAGATTGGAGATAAGCACCACGTTCTGCTGATCCAGATCGGCCTTGATTTCCTCGGCGATCACCTTGCGCACCGTGCCGGTGTACTGGAAGTCGATGCCATCAACCACACCGATCGGCCGCGCCGTGACGAAGTTGCCGCCCGTCACGCGCATGTAGGCACCCGCCATGGGCGTATTCGGCAGGCCTTGTGACAGAGCCGCTTCAAGATTGATGCGGGTCACCCCGACAGCCGCCTTGACACATTCCAGCGCAGCTTCATCGGTAATGCGCAAACCCTTGTGGTAGTGAGACTCCTGACCGCGCCTCGTCAGCTCGGCCTCGATCTGCGGCCGCGCACCATGCACCAGCACCAGGCGCACACCCAGTGCCGCCAGCAGGTTGCAGTCGTGACACAAGTCGTCCATCAACTCGCCGTGAGCCACCTCGCCGCCGAAGGCGAGCACGAAGGTCTTGCCGCGGAACGCGTGGAAATACGGGGCCGCACCGCGCACCCAGTCTACGAAGCGGATCGCCTCGTCATCGCCCATGCGCACGGCGGCCGACAGATTTGCGCTGAGTACCCGGCTGTCCTGATTCATGCTGTCTTTCGTTGTCATCTCTAGTAATCGCCCCACAGGGCCATCATAGCGGCAATCGCCGCCAGACCCGCTGTTTCAGTACGCAAAATACGTGGTCCGAGCCGGACGGGAATGCAGCCTGCAGCCTGCGCGACGGCCAGCTCCTTGTTGCTCCAGCCGCCCTCCGGCCCGACCAGCAGACTCACCGGCCCCGTCGGCCGCGGCATGGCCGACAAAGCCGCGCCTTGCTCCGGCGCCAGAATCCAGCGCTCTCCATTTGCCGGCAGCGCCAGCCAGGCGGCCAGCTTCTGCAACTCGCCAACCTCACTCAGCTGACTGCGGCCGCTCTGCTCCGCAGCGGATACCGCAACTTGTCGCCAGTGCTCGATGCGCTTGCCGATACGATCCCCGGCCAGTTTGAGCACGCAGCGCTCGGCCTCGACGGGCTGCACCGCTGCGGCTCCCAGCTCAACAGCCTTCTGCACGATCCAGTCCATCTTGTCAGCCACAGCCAGGGCCTGCACCAGGGTGATCCGCAACGGCGCTTCGCGCTCCGTTGTCAATCGCTCACGCAGATGTACGCCGGGCTTGCCAGCGATCTCGATCAGTTCGCCCAGATACTCCGCGCCCGCACCATCAAATACCACCACCGCCTCGCCATAGCGCAGGCGCAGTACGCGCACGGCATGGTGCGCCACCTCGACAGGCAAAGGCAGGTCCTGGGCCAGACTCAGCGGCAGGGGGCAATAGAAGCGAGAGGGCATGGTGCTATGATCAGGGCGCGCGACGGAGGCCATTATATGGTGCACAGCCCTGTTGCCGACCCGGCTTTACGTCCTTCATCATCGAGTACCTGCCATGCCCCTGCTTGCCCGCGCTCGCGCCCTGGAATCCGTCGTTCGCGACGTTGCCCGCGAAGCCATCATGCCGTACTTCCTGCGCGCCGTTCGGGAGTACAAGGCTGACGGCAGCTCGCTGACCGATGCCGACCAGGCCTCACAGCAAGCGCTCGTAGCTCGCCTGCCGGAAGTGCTGTCGGCCCCGGTGATCGGTGAGGAGATGACGCCCGAGCAGCAGATGGAGTGCTGGAACGCCGGTCAGGAAGGCGTGTGGTGCATCGACCCCATCGACGGCACGACCAATTTTTCCAATGGCGTGCCGCTGTTCGCCGTTTCCGTGGCGTTCCTTGTGGGCGGCGAAACCCAGTTCGGCGTGGTGTACAACCCCACGACCGACGAATCCTTCTACGCCGCACGCGGCGCCGGTGCCTGGCTCAACGGTCAGCGCCTGCCCCTGCGCTCATCCGCCACCCGTCTGGCCTATTCTGTCGCCGGCATCGACTTCAAACGCATCCCGAACAAGCTTGCGGCCAATCTGGTGATGACGCCGCCGTACTACTCGCAGCGCAATTTCGGTTCTTCCGCGCTGGAGTGGTGCTTCGTCGCCGCCGGCCGGCTCGACGTGTATCTGCATGGCGGTCAGGCCTTGTGGGATTACGCCGCCGGGCGCCTGATCCTGGAAGAGGCAGGCGGCGTGTATGGCGTACTGGATGGCGGCCCGCTGGAAGCGGCCCCGCTGCCCAAGCGCGCGGTGGTCATCGCCTCCAACCCGGCACTGTACGGCGAGTGGCTGGGCTGGCTGCAGGCGCATCGCTGATGAGCGCCCGTCACCCCATCATCGCCGTCACCGGCTCCTCGGGCGCCGGCACCTCGACCATTTCCCGAACCTTCGGCCACATCTTCCGCCGCGAAGGCATCCGTGCGGCCCGCGTCGAAGGCGACGCCTTTCACCGCTACACCCGTGCCGAGATGCGCCAGCTGATTGCCGAAGCCGAGCAGCACGGCCGGCGTGGCCCCAGCCACTTCGGCCCGGACGCCAACCTGTTCGCCGATCTTGAGGCCTTGTTTGCCGAATATGGCGCACAAGGCAGCGGTCGCACCCGCCACTACCTGCATGAAGACGACGAAGCCGCCCTGCATGGTCGCGAGCCCGGCAGCTTTTCGGACTGGCAGGCGCTGCCGGCCGATACGGAACTCCTGTTCTATGAAGGCCTGCATGGCGGCGTGGTGACCAACGAGGTGGATCTGGCCAGCCATGTCGATCTGCTCATCGGCGTGGTGCCGACCATCAATCTGGAGTGGATCCAGAAAGTCATGCGCGACACCCAGGAACGCGGCTACTCGGTCGAATCGGTGCAGGACACGATCCTGCGGCGCATGGACGACTACGTGCACACCATCGTGCCGCAGTTTTCGCGCACCCATATCAATTTCCAGCGCGTACCCATCGTCGACACCTCGAACCCTTTTGTCGCCAAGGACATCCCGCTGCCCAATGAAACGCTGGTCGTCATCAGCTTCCGCAACCCGGCCGGCGTGGACTTTCCCAGCCTGCTGGCGATGCTGCAAGGCTCCTGGATGACCCGGCCGAACACACTGGTTGTACCGGGCAGCGAACTGGAACTGTCGCTGCAGATCATCCTCATTCCACGCATCAAGGCACTGCTGGCGCGCCGCGCAGCCGTCGAATAAGCCTGCCTGAAGAGCCGCGCCCCGCCTTGCTCTCCCGCTACCATTCCCGCACAACTAGGCTGCATGCGGCTTTGCGACGCACCCTTGCACAGGCTTGTCGCATGCAATTCCCGAACTCGGGCAACTGCCTCACCCGTCACCATCGCCCGGGTGAGGCACGAAACCTCGCCAGGCCCGGTAAACCCTGAATCTTGCGCTTCATCAAGGGGCTGTCATCCGGCTATCTGTATGGTGCGATCCGGGCCAACTTCGCCCGGCCGCGGGTTCCCCGCTGGCACGGCAGTTCGCATTTGACAGATAATCGCGGGTTCCCGACTTCATCCCGTGGCTCGCCCCCCGACAGAAACAATGAATACCAGCGCTCCTCGCATCGAATTCTCTCCCATCACCGGCGCCATCCGTGCCCTCGCCATGGATGCCGTCCAGCAAGCCAACTCCGGCCACCCCGGCATGCCCATGGGCATGGCCGAAATCGCCGAAGTGGTGTGGCGCAAGAACCTGAGCCACAACCCGGCCAACCCGGCTTGGGCCAACCGCGACCGCTTCGTGCTGTCCAACGGCCACGGCTCGATGCTGCACTACGCGCTGCTGCATCTGACCGGCTACGACCTGCCGATCGACGAGCTGAAGAAATTCCGCCAGCTCGGCTCGAAAACGCCGGGCCATCCGGAAGTGCACTACACACCGGGTATCGAAACCACCACCGGCCCGCTGGGTCAGGGCATTGCCAATGCCGTGGGTTTCGCGCTGGCCGAGAAGATGCTCGCCGCCCAGTTCAACCGCCCGGGCCATGAAATCGTTGATCACCGCTCGTGGGTTTTCCTCGGTGACGGCTGCCTGATGGAAGGCATCAGCCACGAAGTTGCCTCGCTGGCCGGCCTGTGGAAGCTGGGCAAGCTGACCGCTTACTACGACGATAACGGCATCTCGATTGACGGCGAAGTTGCCGGCTGGTTCGCCGACGATACGAAAAAACGCTTCGAAGCCTACGGCTGGCAAGTGATCGGCCCGATCAATGGCCATGACACCGCTGCGCTGGAAGCCGCCACGGCAGAAGCCCGCGCCGACAGCGAGCGCCCGGCCCTGATCATCTGCCGCACCACGATCGGCGCCGGTTCGCCGAACAAGGCTGGCACCGCCGACTCCCACGGTGCCCCGCTGGGCGCCGCTGAGATTGCAGAAGTTCGCAAAGCCATTGGCTGGGAACATGCTCCGTTTGAAATTCCGGCCGACATTTACGCCGCCTGGGATGCCAAGGTCGCTGGTGCAGCTCGCGAAGCTGCCTGGAACGACAAGTTTGCCGCCTACGCCAAGGCCTTCCCCGAGCTAGCAGCCGAGTTTACGCGCCGCCTCAAGGGCGAATTGCCCGCAGGTTTCGCCAAGGCCGCCGAAGATTTCGTCGCCAAGGTGCAGGCCAAGGCGGAGACCATCGCCACCCGCAAGGCTTCGCAGAACGCCATCGAAGCGCTGGCGCCGGCCCTGCCCGAGCTACTCGGCAGCTCCGCCGATCTGGCCGGCTCGAACCTGACCCACTGGTCCGGCTCGAAGGACTTCATGCCGGGCGTCGCCGACGCCAACTACATCAACTACGGCGTACGCGAGTTCGCCGAAGTGGCGATTGCCAACGGCATGGCCCTGCATGGCGGCTACATTCCCTACACCGCGACCTTCCTGGTGTTCTCGGACTATTGCCGCAGCGCAATCCGCATGGCCGCGCTGATGCACATCCGTCAGGTGATGGTATTCACGCACGATTCCATCGGCGTGGGTGAAGACGGCCCGACCCACCAGCCGATCGAGCACACCGCCTCGCTGCGTCTGATTCCCAACCTGAATGTCTGGCGGCCTTGCGACACAACCGAAGCGGCGGTCGCCTGGGTTGACGGCATCGAACGCGCCGACGGCCCGACCGTGCTGGCCCTGACCCGTCAGAATTTGCCCTTCAGCGCCCGTTCGGCTCAGCAAATTGCCGATATCCGCAAGGGTGGCTATATCCTGAGTGATGCCGAGGGCGCCAAAGCGGTGCTGATCGCCACCGGCTCGGAAGTCGGCGTGGCGCTGGCGGCACAGAAATTGCTCGCAGAGTCCGGTTTGCCGGTTCGTGTCGTGTCCATGCCTTGCACCCGCCTGTTTGACTTGCAGGATGCGGCCTACAAGGCCGGGGTGCTGGGCAAGGGCCTGCCGCGTGTCGCCATCGAGGCAGGCGTGTCGGATGGCTGGTACAAGTACGTGGGGCTGGAGGGTGCAGTCATCGGTCTGGACCGCTTCGGCGAGTCCGGCCCCGGCGGCACGCTGTTCAAGCATTTCGGCTTTACGCCCGAGCGGGTTGTCGAAGCCGTCACAAAGCTGGTTTAGACTGCTTGTTTTCGCACGCCCGGTTCTCCCCCGGCCGGGCACCGCTTGCGCACAAAGCCATACCGAGCGCAGCGCGCGATGATGTTGGATTGTTCAATAACGTTTTTTGGTAATCAGGAGTAAAAGAAGATGACAATCAAAGTCGGTATCAATGGTTTCGGTCGTATCGGCCGCATGGTTTTCCGCGCTGCCGTGCAGAATTTCAAGGACATCGAGATCGTTGCCATCAACGACCTGCTCGAGCCTGACTACCTCGCCTACATGCTCAAGCACGACTCCGTGCATGGCCACTTCAAGGGTGAAGTGTCGGTCGAAGGCAACACCCTGATCGTCAACGGCAAGAAGATCCGCCTGACGGCTGAACGCGATCCGGCCAACCTGAAGTGGAACGAAGTCGGCGCTGATATCGTCGTCGAATCCACCGGCCTGTTCCTCGAGAAGACCGGCCAGTGGGGTGCCGACAAGCACCTCGTCGCTGGCGCCAAGAAGGTCGTGATGTCGGCCCCGTCCAAGGACGACACCCCGATGTTCGTGTACGGCGTGAACCACAAGTCCTACGCTGGCGAAACCATCATCTCGAATGCGTCCTGCACCACCAACTGCCTGGCCCCGATCGCCAAGGTGCTGAACGACAACTTCGGCATCAAGCGCGGCCTGATGACCACGGTGCACGCTGCCACCGCCACCCAGAAGACCGTTGACGGCCCGTCCAACAAGGATTGGCGCGGTGGTCGCGGCATCCTGGAAAACATCATCCCGTCCAGCACTGGCGCTGCCAAGGCAGTCGGCAAGGTGATCCCGGAACTGAACAAGAAGCTGACCGGCATGTCTTTCCGCGTGCCGACCTCCGACGTTTCCGTGGTCGACCTGACCGTGGAACTGAACAAGGAAGCCAGCTACGAGCAGATCTGCGCCGCCATGAAGGCCGCCTCTGAAGGCGACATGAAGGGCGTGCTGGGCTACACCACCGAGAAGGTCGTGTCGACCGACTTCCGTGGCGAATCCCGCACTTCCGTGTTCGACGCCGACGCCGGCATCGCGCTGGACTCGACCTTCGTCAAGATCGTGTCCTGGTACGACAACGAGTGGGGCTACTCCAACAAGGTGCTGGAGATGGTCCAGGTCGTCGCCAAGTAAGTGAAAGATCCGGGCCGCAGCGCAGCGCGTTGCGGCTCGTTTTTTCATTCCCCAGTTGCCGCCATTACAGGGCTCTTCCATGCAATTCCGCAAACTCGCTGATCTCGATCTGGCCGGCAAGCGCGTATTCATTCGCGCCGACCTGAACGTGCCGCAGGATGATGTCGGGACAATCACGGACGACACCCGCATCCGCGCGTCCCTGCCCTGCATCCGGATGGCTCTGGACAAGGGCGCTGCCGTGATGGTGACTTCGCATCTGGGCCGACCGACCGAGGGCGAATCCCGCCCTGAGGACTCGCTGGCCCCGGTCGCGGCACGTCTCGCCGAACTGCTCGGCAAGCCCGTGCGTCTGGCGCAGGACTGGGTTGAAGGCCGTTTCAGGATATCGCCTGGCGATATCGTCGTGCTGGAAAACTGTCGCCTCAACAAGGGCGAAAAGAAAAACAGTACAGAGCTGGCCAGCAAGATGGCTGCCCTGTGCGATATCTACGTCAACGATGCTTTCGCCACGGCACACCGCGCTGAAGCCACCACCCATGCGCTGGCTCTCGCCGCGCCGGTAGCTTGCGCAGGGCCACTGCTGGCGGCTGAACTGGAAGCGCTGGGGCGTGCCCTCGTTGCTCCCGAAAAGCCACTGATCGCCATCGTTGGCGGATCAAAGGTGTCGACCAAGCTGAGCATTCTCGACAGTCTTGCCGACAAGGTTGACCAGCTCATCGTGGGTGGCGGCATCGCCAATACCTTCCTGCTGGCAGCGGGGTTCAATGTCGGGAAATCGCTGGTTGAAACAGATCTGCTGCCCGAAGCCCGCCGCATCATCGCCAAGATGAGCGCACGCGGAGCGTCGGTGCCGATTCCGACAGACGTTGTGGTGGCACGGGAGTTCTCGGCCCAGGCCGAAGCCATCGTGAAGCCCGCCTCTGCGGTGGCGGATGACGAGATGATCCTCGACATTGGCCCACAGACCTCGGCGCATCTGGCCGACATGCTCAAGGCGGCCCGCACCATCGTGTGGAACGGCCCGCTGGGCGTGTTTGAATTCGACGCCTTTGCCAAGGGCACCCAGATGGTCGCCGAAGCCATTGCCGCCTCTTCTGCCATGTCTCTGGCCGGCGGCGGCGACACCATTGCCGCGATTGCAAAATTCGGTATTGGTGAGCACATCAGTTACATCTCCACCGCTGGTGGAGCCTTTCTCGAATTCCTCGAAGGCAAGCCTTTGCCTGCCGTCGAGGCACTGGCCCAACGTGCCAGCAACTAAGACCGGATCCGTTTTTCTCTCATGACCAAATCTGCTGCACCGGCCACCAAGGCCCCCAAGAAAACCTCCCCGACTGTTCGCAGCACCAAGGCTGCTGCCATCGAATCCTCCTCCATGCCCAATACATCCTATAAAGGAATCAGCATGCAACGTCACACCAAGATTGTCGCCACCCTCGGCCCGTCCTCCAATGATGCAGAAGTTCTGGAGCGCATGATCCGCGCCGGCGTCGATGTCGTACGCCTGAACTTCTCCCACGGCAAGGCTGAAGACCATGCCAACCGCGCCAACCTGGTGCGCGAAGCTGCCAAGCGCGTTGGCAAGCCGGTCGCCATCCTCGCCGACCTGCAAGGCCCGAAGATCCGCGTCGGCAAGTTTGCCAACGGCAAGACCTTCCTCGAAAAAGGTCAGGGCTTCATTCTCGACGCCGAATGCGAGATGGGTAACGACGAACGCGTCGGCCTGGACTACAAGGAACTGCCGAATGACGTGAAGCCGGGCACCATCCTGCTGCTGAACGACGGCGCCATCGTGCTGGACGTCGAAAAGGTCGTTGGCGCAGAAATCCACACCCGCGTGCGTCACGGCGGCGAACTGTCCAACAACAAGGGCATCAACCAGAAGGGTGGCGGCCTGACCGCTCCGGCCCTGACCGCCAAGGACATGGAAGACCTGAAGACCGCAGCCTCGATCGGTATCGAGTACATCGCCGTCTCCTTCCCGAAGAACGCAGCCGACATGTACATGGCCCGCACTCTGCTGCGCGCCGCAGGCTCCAATGCCCTGACCATCGCCAAGATCGAACGTACCGAAGCTGTCGAACCGCAGACCCTGCGCGAAATCCTCGAAGCCTCTGACGGCCTGATGGTTGCCCGTGGTGACCTGGCGGTTGAAGTGGGCGAAGCCGCTGTGCCGGCCCTGCAGAAGAAGATGATCAAGCTGGCCCGCGAGATGAACAAGCTGGCCATCACCGCGACCCAGATGATGGAGTCGATGATCTCCAGCCCGGTACCGACCCGTGCCGAAGTATCCGACGTGGCCAACGCCGTGCTGGATGGCACCGATGCCGTCATGCTGTCGGCTGAAACCGCAGCCGGCAAGTACCCGGTGGAAGTGGTCGAAACCATGGCCCGCGTCTGCGAAGAAGCCGAAAAGTCCTACGTTGTGACGCTGGATCAGGACTTCCTGAACCGCACTTTCACGCGCATCGACCAGTCCATCGCCATGGCAGCGCTGTTCTCGGCGCACCACCTTGGCGCCAAGGCCATCGTGGCACTGACCGAGTCCGGCTCGACCGCCCTGTGGATGAGCCGTCTGCACTCGCCGACCCCGATCTACGCGCTCACCTCGCAGCCGGAAACCATCGGCAAGACGGCGCTGTACCGTGGCGTGTTCCCGATCGCCATGCCCCGCATCACCGACAGCAGCGAACACCTGCTGCACGAAGCCGAGCTGGCGCTGATCAAGCACAAGCTGGTGCAGCCGGGCGACGTCGTGGTGGTCACTGTGGGCGAACCGCTCGGCCAGTCCGGCGGCACCAACAGCCTGAAGATCGTCAAGATCGGCGGCTGAGCGCCTGACTGCAGCGCGACGATTCCGGCGCCTGCCGCCAATCGTCGCCATACAGCCTGAGAACGGCCTGTCGCACCTGCGACAGGCCGTTTTTCTTGCGCCTTGTGACACTTGTGCACATGCAGCAGCCCACTGCACAGGGTAGAATCGCGCCCGGAATGACGAAACCGCAACGCGGCTGCGTCGAAAATCACCCCAATTTCCGAAGGAATCCCATCATGGCTCTCGTTTCCATGCGCCAGCTCCTCGACCACGCCGCCGAGTTCAGCTACGGTCTGCCCGCGTTCAATGTCAATAACCTTGAGCAGGTCCAGGCCATCATGGAAGCCGCCAACGAGCTGGACAGCCCGGTGATCATGCAGGCCTCGGCCGGCGCCCGCAAATACGCCGGAGAAGCCTTCCTGCGCCACCTGATCGACGCTGCCGTGGAAGCCTACCCGCACATCCCGGTGGTAATGCACCAGGATCACGGCCAGAGCCCGGCGGTGTGCATGGCAGCGATCCGCTCCGGCTTCAGCTCGGTGATGATGGATGGCTCGCTGATGGAAGACGGCAAGACCCCCTCCAGCTACGACTACAACGTGGCGGTGAGCCGCGAAGTGGTGAAGTTCTCGCACGCCATCGGCGTGACCGTTGAAGCCGAACTGGGCTGTCTCGGTTCGCTCGAATCCGGCATGGCCGGCGAGGAAGATGGCCATGGCGCCGAAGGCAAACTCGATCACAGCTCGCTGTTGACCGACCCGGAACAGGCTGCCGACTTCGTCAAGCAGACCCAGTGCGACGCGCTGGCGATCGCCATCGGCACCAGCCATGGCGCTTACAAGTTCACCCGCAAGCCCACTGGCGACATCCTGGCGATTTCGCGCATCAAGGAAATCCACGCCCGCCTGCCCAACACCCACCTGGTGATGCATGGCTCATCTTCGGTGCCGCAGGAGCTGCTGGCGATCATCCGCGAATTTGGCGGTGACATGAAGGAAACCTACGGCGTGCCGGTCGAAGAAATCGTCGAAGGCATCAAGTACGGCGTGCGCAAGGTCAATATCGACACCGACATCCGCTTGGCGATGACCGCGGCGGTGCGCAAGTTCATGTTCGAGAATCCTTCCAAGTTCGACCCGCGCGACTTCCTCAAGCCCGCCCGCGCCGCCGCCCAGGCCATCGTCAAGGCCCGCATGGAAGCCTTCGGTTGCGCCGGTCAGGCCAGCAAGATCAAGGCCCTGTCGCTGGACAAGATCGCCGCCAAGTACAAAACCGGTGAATTCGCACAACAGGTGAAGTAAACCCGACACGGCTGAAGAGCCGCGTGTGGCAAAGGTTTCAAGGCCTCCCCCTCGGGAGGCCTTTTCGCATGGGGCTCTGCAACATACCTGCCTGAAGAAGGCCGCCACTTGCCCGTGTGCGGGCATGCCCCTTGCAAGAATCGGAGATCATCTTTTCGCAAACAGCCCTCCGCCATGAGCATTCTCATCCTCCTCGCCCACCCCAAACCGGGCAGCTTCAATCACGCCATTGCGTGCGCGATTCGCGACAGCCTGCAGGCCGCAGGCAAGGACGTCATCCTGCACGACCTGCAGGCCGAGGGCTTCGATCCGGTCTATACGGCCGAGGAAATGCCACGCGACGCCAGCGTCCCCGCCGCGATCACACAAGCCACTCACGAGGTCATTGAAGCGGAGGGCCTCATCTTCATCCACCCGAACTGGTGGAGCGGGCCGCCCGCCATCCTCAAGGGCTGGCTGGATCGCGTGTTGCGGCCCGGCGTGTGCTACCGCTTCCAGACCGGCGCCGACGGCAAGGGCTACGTACACGGCCTGATCACCGCCCAGGCCGGACTCGTCATCACCACCGCCAACACCCCGGACGAAGTGGATCGCGCGGTATACGGCGATCCGCTCGAAAACTTCTGGCAGAAATGCGTCTTCGGCTTCTTCGGTATCACCCGCTTCAAACGACTGAGTTTCAGCCCGGTGATCGTCAGTTCGCCGGAGCAACGCTCCGACTGGCTGCTGCAGGCGCAGGCCACGGCCCGGGAAATGTTTCTGTAGCCAGATCTGCTCCTTGGGGAAAGTCGGCTCGCGCATCCCGGCCCCGGTGCTAAGCTCGGCCTCACCGATCTGACAAAGGGAGTTCGTCATGCTGCACGGCAGGAATGCGCTGGTCACCGGAGCCACCAGCGGCATCGGGTTGGCCATTGCAGATACTCTTGCCCGCAGCGGCGCAAACGTCATGATCAACGGGCTCGGCGACCCCGTAGCCAATCGGGCCCTGTGCCACGAACTGGCCAATCGTCATGGCGTGCGCATCGGTCTGAATGCCGCCGACCTGCGCGACCCGGCGCAGATCGAGACCCTGTTCGCCCAGGCACACGCCGAACTCGGCGACATAGACATCCTGGTCAACAACGCAGGCATCCAGCATGTTTCGCCGGTCGAGGATTTTCCGGTCGAGAAATGGAACGACATCCTCGCGCTGAACCTCACCGCCGCCTTCCACACCACACGGCTGGCCGTACCACAGATGAAGGCGCGCGGCTGGGGCCGCATCGTGAATATCGGCTCGGCCCACGCGCTGATCGCATCGCCATTCAAGAGCGCTTATGTCGCTGCCAAGCACGGCCTGAATGGCTTCACAAAAAGCGTGGCGCTGGAGCTGGCTCAGCATGGCGTCACGGCCAATACCGTGTGCCCCGGCTACGTACTGACCCCGCTGGTCGAAAAGCAGATTCCGGACACCATGAAGGCACGCGGCCTGACAGAGGAACAGGTGATCCACGACGTGCTGCTGGCGGCCCAGCCGACCCGGAAATTCGTCAGCGTGCAGGAAATCGCCGAGGCGGTGCTCTACCTGTGTTCGGAAGGTGCACGCTCCATCACCGGCACGAGCCTGTCGATCGATGGCGGGTGGACCACGCAATGAACTTTCTTCCATCGGGCGAATGGTCGCGCACTGCGTTTGTGCTGGGCATCCTGTTCGCTTTATCGGCAGGCGCACTCACGCTGAGCGGGGAGAAGTTTCCAGCGTTTTTCGCTGCGCTGGCGCTCCTGAATGTGCTCAGTAGCCGTTTCGCCAAAGAGCAGTTCAATCGCGGCTTTCTCATCCTTGAAGCCAGCTCAGCCATCATCCTGTGCATTGCGCTTGTTCTAGCATATCCCAGCAACTGACCCGGCCAGAATCTGCGCCCCGCCTGCGTCTCCCGCACCCCTGCCTGTAGAGCGGCTTCCAGCGCGGCTCTACAGGCATGCCCTAGCCCGCCCGGCTTTCCTCTACAATCACGCCTCCCCAACGCAACACAGGAATTCCCTCATGGCACGCATGGTCAAGTGCATCAAGCTCGGCACCGAAGCCGAAGGCCTCGACTTCCCGCCCATCCCCGGCGAGCTGGGCAAGAAGATCTGGGAGACCGTTTCCAAGGAAGCCTGGCAACAGTGGATCAAGCATCAGACCATGCTGATCAACGAGAACCGCCTGAACCTGATGGACCCGAAAGCCCGCAAATATCTGGCCGAGCAGATGGAGCGCCATTTCTTCGGCACCGGCGCCGACGCAGCCACGGGCTACGTTCCGCCCGCACAATAAATCCGGAGCCGGGAACCGGGACTGCACTGGGAGACCCCTCGGTGCCACGCCTGTTGTTCCCTGCCCCGAGTTCCCAGTACCCCGTTCCGGAGTTTTACCCATGAGCCAAGCCCTCTACGAATCTTCCATCACCAGCCTGCCGCTGCTCGGCCGTGGCAAGGTGCGCGACATCTATGCCGTGGGCGAAGACAAGCTGCTGATCGTCACCACGGATCGCCTGTCCGCCTTTGATGTCATCCTGCCGGACCCGATTCCGCTCAAGGGCATCGTGCTGACGCAGACCGCGCTGTTCTGGTTCGACAAGCTCGCCCACATCCTGCCGGGCCAGCTCACCGGCATTGCCCCGGAAGACGTGGTAGCCCCGAACGAGCGCGATCAGGTGCGTGGCCGTGCGCTGGTCGTAAAGCGTCTGAAGCCGCTGCCGATCGAGGCGGTGGTGCGCGGCTACATCATTGGCTCGGGCTGGAAGGATTACCAGAAGACCGGCCAGGTGTGCGGACATGTCCTGCCGGTCGGCCTGCAGCAGGCCGCCAAGCTTGAAAAGCCACTGTTCACCCCGTCAACCAAGGCCGAGATGGGCCAGCACGACGAGAACATCGACTATGCCAAGTGCGTCGAGCTGATGGGCGAAGAACTCTCCGCCAAGACCCGCGATGCAGCCATCCAGCTGTATTCGGAAGCGCGTGACTTCGCGGCCGCGCGCGGCATCATCATCGCCGACACCAAATTCGAATTCGGTCTGGACGCCGCCGGTACCCTGCACCTGATCGACGAAGCGCTGACACCGGACTCCTCGCGTTTCTGGCCTGCCGACAGCTATGCGGAAGGCATCTCGCCGCCGTCCTTCGACAAGCAGTTCGTACGCGATTATCTGGAGACGCTGGACTGGAACAAGACCGCTCCGGGTCCGCGCCTGCCGGCCGACGTGCTGGAACGAACCAGCGCCAAGTACGTGGAAGCCTATGAACGCCTGACAGGCAAGAAGCTGGCGTACTGAGACTCTGCTTCGCGGATCGACCAAGGGCTGCTTATGCAGCCCTTTTTTGTTTTACTCAGGCTCTTCAGGGCACACCCTCCGTGCCGTGCAAACCGCTAAACTGCGGACTCCTCGTCCTGCAGAGGCCTGCCATGTTGCGCATCATCTCCCTGCTGTTCGTGATGGCCCTGAGCGCCTGTGCCACGCGCGAGAAACCAGACCCGGCGTATTACGAAATCGACGCAGGGCATTTGCCCAGACCGGATGTCACACTGAACATCCCCGGCCTCGGCCCCTGCACCGACAATCCGGACCGCAGCCTGCATCTGGACTCCAGTCAGCCGGTCAACGTGCTGGTGCATGGCTGCTTCGGCTCTTCCGGCAATTTCCGCGGGCTGGCCCAGGTGCTGGCCTTTCACGGTCAGCAGACCGCCTGTTTCACCTACGACGACCGCGCCGGCCTGACCCACAGTGCCACCGAATTGCGTCACGCCCTGAATCTGCTCGCCGAGCAGACCCGCGCCCCGCAGATCACCCTGATCGGGCACAGCCAGGGGGCGCTGATTTCACGCAAATCACTGGCGGATCTGCCACTGGCGCCACCGCGCCCTGAAACGGATCTGCGCCTGGTCACGGTCTCCGGACCGTTCGACGGCATCGCTGCAGCGAAAACATGTGGCCGCGACTGGCTGAACATCCTGAGTCTCGGGCTGCTGCCGGCGACCTGCCAGCTGGTGACTGGCTCGAAATGGAGCGACATCACCTTCTCCTCGCGCTTCATTCGTCAGCCCGGAACGCTGACCCCCGGGGTCAGCCGTTATCTGAAGATTGACACTGACGAACGCGGCAGTTGCCGACGCTTTGAGGGTTCGCGTTGCGTCGAGAGTGACGACATTTTCAGCGTGGCCGAGCAGCGCAATCAGCGCATCGAAGCGGATGCGCGCACGCAGCGCCTGGAGTTGCGCGCCGGGCATGTGGAAATCGTCGGCGACAAGCGGGTCGCACCGGTGAAGCTGATCGCTGCCCTGCAGGAGCAGGGCATCCTGAAACCAACCCCCTCGGCCCATGCCGCCGCCTTCCGGCAACTGCTGGCCAGGGTTTATCAGGATGATTCGTTCATGACCTGGAGCACGCCGGAGAGCCGCCCGCAGCCTTGACCTGCAGGCAGGCATCGCGCGCAGGCCCGTCGGGAGCTGAGCTCAGAGCATGTCTGCTGAAGAAGTCCGCCAGAAGCGGCTTTGCAGGTAGCCCTGTTCAGGCCGTCAGCATCGCCATCGCCGCGGCGCGGCGCACGCGTGCCTCATCCAGAAGGTGATTGACGGTTTCATGTTCGACACCGGCAAAGGCCTCCTGACGCCGGGCAATCTGCTCTTCCAGCGATACCGTGCTGAAGGGGTTGGGGGTACCGGCTGCCGAGTTGGCCAGGAACAGGATGTCGGAAAGCTTGCGCGGTGGCCAGCTGCCGGAGCATTCCTCCTGCTCGTCGAGCGCCGCAGTGATCAGCTCCGGCGTGCCGAGCGAACGCAGCACGGCCTGGCTGACGCGACGATCCCAGTACAGGATGAATTCGGCCAGCTCGCTCTGCTCTTCGAGCAGTTCGGGAAAATCATGCACGCGCGAGAGCAGGTAGAACTGGCCGATGTCATGCACCATGCCGGCGAGCAGGGCCGTGTCGGGCTGAGCATGGTCGAGCTGGATCGCCACGGAATAGGCCAGCGAAGCCACGTCGAGCGAGTGCCGCCAGAGCTGGTCCGCCAGACGCCATACCGGGGCAAACTCCCGCTCGGTGGCCAGCTGATCGCCGATCACCGCAAGGGCCAGCGTGCGAGCGTTGCTCACGCCCACCCGGATCAGTGCCCGCTGCACATCGGTGACGTCCACCCCGCCGGGGTTGAAGAAGGCCGAGTTGGCCATGCGCAACAGCTTCACCGACAGCAGGGGCTCCAGGCTGATGACCTTGGAGACAGAGGACAGGCTGGAGTCCGGGTCTTCAAGGGCACGCCTGATCTTGATCGCCGCCTGCATGCTGGTCGGAAACACCAGTTCCCCGCTCCGAAGCTCTTTTTCGATTGCCGCGCTGAAGGCCGCGCGACGGTCGCCCGTCTCAGCCATAGTCAAAACCTTCCACCGTGATTTTTGCTGCACTGCTTTCGTTGACGGCACAATGACGTCTGAACTTCAGCCCACACGCCTGCATTCCTGCCCCAAGGTCGCATAAAAATGTCTTCTCCCCTGCTCGATTTCTCCAGCCTGCCCCGTTTCGACGCCATCCAGCCCGCCGACGTGGCCCCAGCCATCCAGCAGCTGCTGGCCGATGGCCGTACCCTGATTGCCCGCCAGACCAGCGACGACGTTCCCGCGACCTGGGCAGACTTCGTGGCGCCCATGATCGACGCGGGCGAGCGCCTGTCACGCGCCTGGGGCATCGTCGGCCACCTGCACAGCGTGATGGATACGCCCCCCTGGCGCGAGGCCTACAACGCGCTGCTGCCGGAGGTGACGCGCTATTACTCGGAGCTGGGCCAGAACCTAGCCCTCTTCGCGAAATACAAGCAGCTTCGCGAGAGCGTGGAATACGCCACGCTCTCATCCACACGCCAGCGCATTCTCGACAATGAAGTACGCGATTTCCGCCTCTCCGGCGCGGAATTGGCCGAAGACCAGAAACCACGCTTTCAGGCGATTCAGGAAGAGCTCGCCGCACTGGGCGCCAAGTTCTCCGAAAACGTGCTCGACGCGACCAATGGCTGGACTCAGCATGTGACGGAAGAAGCCCGTCTGGCGGGCCTGCCCGAGGATGCCAAAGCCGCCGCAGCAGCGGCAGCGGAGCGTGCCGGCAAGCCGGGCTGGGTCTTCAGCCTGCAATTTCCGTCCTACTTCCCGGTGATGCAGTACGCCGAAGATCGGACGCTGCGCGAAGCCATGTACCGCGCCAACGCCACTCGCGCCTCGGAGTTTTCGGCCGAACTGGGCCACGCGGAGTGGGACAACGCGCCGAACATCGCACGCATCATCGCCCTGCGCAGCGAAGCGGCCAAAATGCTCGGCTACGCCAGCTACGCCGAAGTGTCGCTGGTGCCGAAAATGGCCGAATCGCCGGCACAGGTGCTGGCCTTCCTGCGCGATCTGGGCACGAAAGCCAAGCCCTTCGCCGAACGCGACATGGCCGAATTACGCGCTTTCGCCGCCAAGGAACTCGGGCTGAACACGCTCGAAGCCTGGGACATCCCGTGGGCCTCGGAGAAGCTGCGTCAGGCGCGCTACGCCTATTCCGATCACGAGGTGAAAGCCTACTTCCCGCAGCCCAAAGTGCTCGCCGGCCTCTTCAACGTGGTCGAAAAGCTCTTCGGCGTGGCGATCCGCGAGGACAGCGCGCCGGTGTGGCACGAGGACGTGCGCTTCTTCCGCATCGAACGCGCCGGCCAGCTCGTCGGCCAGTTCTACCTCGACCTGTATTCGCGCGACACCAAGCGCGGCGGCGCCTGGATGGACAGCCCGATCAGCCGCCGCGCCACCGCCAGCGGCACACAAACACCAGTCGCCTACCTGGTCTGCAACTTCCCCGGCCCGGTCGCGGGCAAACCGGCGACGTTCAGCCACGACGACGTGCAGACCCTGTTCCACGAAGCCGGCCACGGCCTCCATCACTTGCTCACGCGCATCGACGAGCTGTGGGTCTCCGGCATCAGCGGCGTGGAGTGGGACGCAGTCGAACTGCCCAGCCAGTTCATGGAAAACTTCTGCTGGGAATGGGATGTGCTGCAGGGCATGACAGCCCACGCCGAGACCGGCGAGCCGCTGCCCCGCGCGCTCTTCGACAAGATGCTCGCCGCCAAGAACTTCCAGAGCGGCATGCAGACCGTCCGGCAGATCGAATTTTCAATTTTCGATCTGCGCCTGCACCATGACTGGCCGTTTGACGCAACGCAGGGCGTGCAGCCGCTGCTGGACGAAGTGCGCAAGGAGTTCGCGGTGGTGTTCCCACCGCCATTCAACCGCTTCGCCAACAGCTTCAGCCACATTTTCGCGGGCGGCTACGCGGCGGGTTACTACAGTTACAAATGGGCCGAGGTGCTCTCCGCCGACGTGTTTGCCGCCTTTGAAGAAGCCCGCCCCTCCGGCGGCAGCGTCTTCGACAGCGACGCCGGTGCCCGCTACCTCGCCGAGATTCTGTCGGTCGGCGGTTCGCGTCCGGCATTGGCATCGTTCAAGGCCTTCCGTGGTCGCGAACCACAGGTCGACGCCCTCCTGCGTCACAGCGGGATGAGCACAACATGAGGGAGTTCAAAGTGAAAACATTCTGGATTGGCCTGATTCTCACCGCCCTGCTCGCCAGTCTGGGCGCACAGGCCGAGGTCTTTCGCTGGACCGACAAGAACGGCAAGGTGCATTACTCCGACGCCCCGCCGCCCGAAGCGGACGCTCAGGCTCGTCGCCTCTACGACAGCCGCATCGAGCAGGACAAGCAGCCCTACGAGACCAGCAAGGCTGCCGAAAAATTCCCGCTGACCCTTTACGTCAGCGATGACTGCAAAGAGCACTGCAACAGCGCCCGCGCCTGGCTGCAGAAACGCAAGGCACCATTCAGCGAGAAGCTCGTCAAGACCAATGAAGAGGGTGACGCACTCAAGCAACTCACCGGCAACAAGCAGGTTTTTCTGCCAACCCTGACCGTAGGCAGCAAGGTCATTGAAGGTTTCGAAGCGGGTGCCTGGGGCTCGGCACTGGATCTGGCCGGTTACCCGAAGTAAAACACGCGGTGGCCCGGCGCTCGGCGCCGGGTCGATTCAGGAGACGCGGAAAACCAGCAAATCCTGTCGCGGACCACGGCGCCGCGCAACGCGCACATCAGCGATCCTGCATCGGTGCCCGGGGAAAACCTGCCCGCACACCGCCATGGTGGTGCTCCTGCAACATGAATGACCGCCCGGCCTGTAACGACGTGCGGGAGCATGTCGCGGCCAGCCGCTTGGTGATATGTTGCGGGCTGCATGCGACAGCGCATGATCGGGGGAAAAAGTAATGATCTGCAGCAAGTGTCAAAGTGAGTTGAAACCCGGCGAAAGTGTCTGCGGGCAATGCGGCACAGCCGTCAAGTCCGCCGGGGAACTCGGTTTTCCATGCGTGCTCTGCGGCACGCCGATTCCGCCCGGTGCAGAGGGCTGCACGCAGTGCGGCAGCAGCTCCGGCAGTGACGCCGGCATGGCGCTGCCAGACTTGCCCTTGCCGAACACCGGCGCACCAGCGCCGACGCCCGCAGCCCCCCCCCTTTCGCCCGTGCCCGAAACCGCCGTACCCGCTCCTGCAGCGTCCGGAGCCGCCAGCGTCGCCACCTTCCGCATTCCCGACCCGGAGGCCAGCCCGGACGCTCCGGATGAAGCGGCCAGCTTTTCTCTGGAAAGCTTCCAGCTCGAAGCCATCGACATTCCTCCGCCCCCGCCGCCCGCACCGGTGATTGCGCAGAAGGCCGCATCGCGTGTGCAGGCCTTTGATCCCCTGCCCAGTCTGGAAGAGGTGACGGCACCACGTGTCGAAGTGCCCCCGCCGCCGCCTCTGTTCATTGAGCCCAAACGCGAACCCGCGCCCGAGCCGGTGCCCGAAGCGGTACCCGCTCCGCTGCAAGCTGTCGCACCCGTTCCGCCGGTACGCACGCCAGAGCCGGTCAAACCACGCCCTGCGGACATCGCGCCCCCGCCGCAAGCGCCGGTCACGCCCGCGCCACAGCCCGTCCAGGCGGCTCCAGGGCCGGCACCCGCACCGACGCCGGCCACCGCCATTCCACGCTCCGCACCCTTGCCGGTCTGGCCGCCCCGCGTCGAGGAAGAAGAGGAAGAGCTGGGTCCCCAGCCGGAGGACGTGCCCGATGAAGACCTCATCCGCCGGCGCAAGGCCATCCGGCAATTGGTCATCGTGATCCTGAGTGTCGTCCTGGCGCTGGCCGCTTGGGGCTACCTGATGACGACCAAGCCCTGGATCAAGCGCCCGGCCTCAGCCGACAGCACGCCGACCCTCGAAGCGCCTGCAACCCCCGCCGCACCGGAAGTGGTCGCCGCATCGGCCCCGCTGGCAACAGCGTCCGGAGCTGCCGCCGAATCCGCCTCTGCGCCAGCGGCCGCTGCCGAGCCAACGCAGGATGAGCCCGAACTGGTTCCCGAGCCCGTCGTCGCACCGAAACCGCAAGCTGCACCGCGCGCGGCCGCGAAACCGGCCGCCACGCCCAAGCCCACCCGGAACCGCAGCGAAGAGGATGCCTACATGCGCCAGATCCGCCGCCAGCTGGAGCAGCGCTAAGTGAAGATCGCCACCTGGAACGTCAACTCGCTGAAGGTGCGCCTGCCGCACCTGCTCGACTGGTTGCACAGCGAAGCGCCGGATGCGGTCTGCCTGCAGGAGCTCAAGTGCGAGGACAAGGCCTTCCCACTGGCCGAGATCGAGGCAGCCGGTTACCGGGCGGTGTTCAACGGGCAGAAGACCTACAACGGTGTGGCGATCCTGTCGAAGCTTGAAGCCACCGGGGTGCAACGCGACATCCCGGGCTTTGCGGATGAGCAGAAGCGCATCATCGCCGCCACCATCGGCGACGTGCGCGTCATCAGCGCCTACGTGGTGAACGGCCAGGCGGTGGGCTCGGAGAAGTACGCCTACAAGCTCGAATGGCTGGCGGCGCTGACCCGCTGGCTGCAGGACGAACTGGCGGCTCACCCGAAACTGGTGCTGGCCGGCGACTACAACATCGCGCCGGAAGACCGCGACGTGCATCCGGACTGGCAGGACGAAATCCTCGTCTCCGCCCCCGAGCGAGCCGCTTTCCAGGGGCTGCTCGATCTGGGCCTGAGTGATGCATTCCGCCTGCTGGAACAGCCGGAGAAAATCTTCTCCTGGTGGGATTACCGGATGATGGCCTTCCGCCGCAACTACGGCCTGCGCATCGACCATCTGCTGGTCTCGCAGGCGCTGGTGCCGAGCGTGGCGCGCTGCTGGGTGGACAAGGCCCCGCGCAAACTGGAGCGGCCATCGGACCATGCGCCGGTACTCGTCGAGATCAAGGCTTGAATAGCCAGAGCCTGAAGACCCGCCACTGACGGGCATTTCCGGCCGGGCTGCCGGTAATGCAAGACTGGACGCGGGCTGCACAGCAGGGGGCCTGAAGAAGCCCGCCAGATGCGGCTATCCAGCCTGGATCTTATAAAACCCCGCTCCCCAGCAAAATCGCCCCGAGCAGAATCAGCACCAGCACAGCCGCCATCAGCATGCGCCGCACATCACGCGGCACGGTCTCGCGCACCGGCGGCCTGGTGGCCGGAGTCGCGGCGGAGAAGCGCTGGCGCATGTGGGCGAGCCGTTCTTCCTTGCCCCCGGCAGGACGGGCAAAGGGAACGATTTTCTCGGGGGCAGCCATCGCGTCTCTCCATTCCTCAAGCCGGCAGAGGCAAAACTCTAACATCGTCACGGGGAAAGGCTCTCAAAACAACGCCTGCCTGAAGAGCCGCGCCTGACGCTGATCTGCAACCATGCACTCCGGAGAGGTGCGCGCCGCCTGGCTTTCGGGAACGGCCTGCCTGAAAGCATCTTGCCATGCGGCAATCCGGCTGGCGCGCCGTACAATGACGCCCATGAATCCCAAACCTTCCTCGCGCCGCCCCGGCGCTCACCCGTCCTCGGGTACCGTCGCCAACACCCGCTCCGATCACGCCCGCCGCCCGCCTCCACGCGCCTTGCCACCCCTGCCCGCTGGCTCACTGGGCGAAGCCCTGCTGGTGGCGAGCGATGCGCTGGCCGCCGTGTTGAAAGGCTATGCCCTGAATGACGGCCTGCTCGGCCTGTGGCGCGCGTATCCGGACCTCAGCCCGGCCACCCGTGGCGCGGCACAGGATCTGATCTACAGCACCTTGCGCGACTGCGGGCGCGGCACGGCGATCCTGAGCCGCCTGCTCAGCAAACCGCTGGAAGAGCCGCGCATCGAAGCGCTGCTGCTGATCGCCCTGCACCGCCTGGAGTCCCGCCCGGATACGGCGCATACGGTGGTCGATCAGGCGGTGGAAGCAGCTGCCCGGCTGGCCGAAGGACGCCTGAAGGCGCTGGTGAATGGCGTGCTGCGCAATGCCCTGCGCCAGTGGCCGGAACTCATTGCCGCCCTGAACGCTGACCCAGTGGCCCGCTGGCGCCACCCGGAGTGGTGGATCAAAAAAGTGCAGAGTCAGCACCCGGAGCATTGGGAAAGCCTGCTGGCCGGCAACAACGACCATCCGCCGATGAGCCTGCGCATCAACCCGCAGCGCACAGCGCTGGCGGATTACACCGCCGCACTGCAGGCGGCGGACATCGCGTTTGAGCCGCTGGGGCCACTGGCACTGCGTCTCGACAATCCGCGTCCGGTTGCCCAGTTGCCGGGCTTTGCTGAAGGACAGGTGTCGGTGCAGGACTGGGGCGCACAGCAGGCTGCCAGCCTGCTGGATGTGCAGGACGGACAACGCGTGCTGGACGCCTGCGCCGCGCCGGGCGGCAAAACCGCTCACCTGCTGGAGCTGGCCGCGGTGGATCTGCTGGCGCTGGAGCTGGAGGAGTCGCGCAGCCAGCGCGTACGCGACAATCTCAGTCGGCTGGGCCTGAGCGCCGAGCTGCAGACGGTGGACTGCCGCCGCATCGATGCGTGGTGGGATGGCCGCCCCTTCGACCGGATTCTGGCCGATGTACCCTGCTCAGCTTCAGGAGTGGCGCGCCGCCATCCAGACATCAAATGGCTGCGTCGGGCGGAAGATGTTGCGGGTTTCGCAACGGTTCAGGCCGAAATCCTTGATGCGCTATGGCAAGTGCTGGCGCCAGGCGGGAAAATGCTTTATCTGACTTGTTCCGTCTTCGCTGAAGAGAATGGACGGCAGGTCGCCCGCTTCGCGTCCCGCCACGCCAACTGCCGCCGCGCGGCCTTTGCAGACGGAACAACCGAGAGACAATGGCTGCCCGACGCCCAACATGACGGCTTCTATTTTGCACTGCTGGAGAAAACCGCCTGAGCCCTTGCGGCCGAGGTGCGCCAGCGGCCGTCTGTATCGCGCCCTACTCGTTCTGCTCCTGCCCCTCCTGCTGTGTCTGGGAGGACTGCCGGCCGCCCGGGCGGCGGGGCGTGGCATGGAGTTCCGCTACCACGAGGTGGTGCCGATCGATCTGCTTTACGTGCTGAATGCGTCGGTCGAGCTGCAGCCCAACCCACGCCTGCAGGAAATGGTGGAGAGCGGGCTGGCGATCCCCTTTCAGGCCGAATTCGTGCTGACGCGCGGGCGCTGGTACTGGCTGGATGAAACCATCGTGGAGCGGACCATGAATTTCCGTCTCGCCTACCATGCGCTGACCCGTCAGTACCGTCTCTCTATCGGCAGCATCCACCGCAGCTTCGCCAGCTTCGACGAGGCCCTGCGCGCCATGCTCACGCTGCGCAACTGGGCCGTGCTGGATCGCAGCCGCCTGAATGATGGCGAAGCCTATACGGCGGCCCTGCGGCTGCGGCTGGACATGAGCCAGCTGCCCAAGCCCTTTCAGGTCGCCGCGCTGGGCAACCGTGATCTGGACCTGAGCACCGGCTGGGCACGCTGGAGCTTTGTGGCCTCCGCCACGGACGCACAATGAAACGCCTGATCCTGGTCGTATCGACACTCGGGGCCATCCTGCTGTTCCTGCTGGCCTCGGCGGGTGCGAACACATCCCTGTTTTCACACAATTACCCGTTGTTGCTGGGGCTGAACGTCCTGCTTGCCCTGGGGCTTGCCGTGCTGGTCGGGGTGCAGCTGCGAACCCTGTGGCGGGAATACCGCCAGCGCAAATTCGGCTCCCGCCTCAAGCTCAAGCTGATCGGCATGTTCGTGCTGCTGGCGGTGGTGCCCGGCGCACTGATCTATGCGGTGTCGGTGCAATTCGCGGTTCGCTCCATCGAATCCTGGTACAACGTGCGCGTCGACTCGGCACTCGAATCCGGCCTGACTCTCGGGCGCAGTGCGCTGGACGCCTTGCTGGACCAGCTCGGCGAGCGCAGCCGCAGCATTGCGCTGGATCTGGGGGACGTAGGCCAGCCCAGCCTGGGCATGCTGGTACGCATCCGGGAGCAGCTGGATGCGGATGAAGTCTCGGTGCTTTCTACCAGCGGACGCGTGGTGGCAACCACCAGCGACATGCGTCACGGCCTGGCCCCGGATGTGCTGCCCTCGCTCCAGCTGCGTCAGGCTCGGCAGGGGCGCGGCTTCCGCGCCGTGGAGGGCGACAGCGACAAGCTGGTCATGCGCGTGGTGGTGCCGATTGCCAGTCGCCAGTTTCAGGCGGATCCTCTGCTGATGCAGGTGCGCGTGCCGGTGCCCGAAGCACTGGCGCAAAGCGCCGAACGCATTCAGGAGCTGCACCAGAACTATCAGGAACTGTTGCTGGCACGCCAGGGCCTGAAGCAGATCTACCTGATCACCCTGACCCTGGCTCTGCTGCTGAGCATGTTCGCGGCGATGGCGGTGGCTTTCATGTTTGCCCGCTCACTGTCGGCGCCGCTGTCGATCCTTGCCGAAGGTACGCAAGCGGTCGCGGCCGGCGATTTTTCGCCGCGCCAATCCCTGCCCTCTCGCGATGAACTGGGAGTGCTGACCCAATCCTTCAACCGCATGACCCGCCAGTTGCTGGATGCCCGCGCCCAGGCCGAGAAAAACCGCTCCGCCGTCGATGCAGCACGCGCCTACCTCGAAAGCGTGCTGGCCAACCTGTCCGCCGGGGTGCTGGCCTTCTCGGCCAGCGGCGAACTTCGCGCGGCCAATCAGGGCGCCATGACCATTCTGCAGGATGATCTGGGCGGCTACGAGGCCTTGAGCCTCTCAGAATGGCCCGGTCACACCTTGTTCCGCGACACCATCCTGTCCGGCTTTGCTGACAACGAGAACTACTGGCACAAGCAGATCGAAATCGATCACGGCGAAAGCGTCATTCAGACCCTGCTGCTGCATGGCTCACAGCTGCCCGCCAGTTCAGGCGGTGGTTTTGTGGTGGTTTTCGACGACATCAGCGAGCTGATTTCAGCACAACGCAATGCGGCCTGGGCGGAAGTCGCACGCCGTCTGGCTCACGAAATCAAGAACCCGCTCACGCCGATCCAGCTGTCGGCGGAACGCTTGCAGCTCAAGCTCATCGACCATCTCAACGAGGCTGATCAGGCCATGCTCACGCGGGCCACCCAGACCATCGTGAACCAGGTTGAGGCGATGAAAAATCTGGTCAATGGTTTCCGTGACTACGCCCGCCTGCCACCACCGCAACTTGCTCGCGTGGATCTGAACGCCCTGCTGCGCGAGATCCTGGTGCTGTATGAAGGCTCGCCCGTCCCGATCAGTGCAGAACTCGCCTCCGATCTGCCGTTTGTGCAGGCGGATGCCAGCCAGTTGCGTCAGGTCATCCACAACCTGCTGCAGAATGCGCAAGATGCCGTGGCTGAACACGCTCCTGCAAATATCAGCGTGCTGACCCGCCTTGATGGCAAACGGGTTGAACTGCTGGTTCGCGATAGCGGCACGGGTTTTCCAGCCGCCATCCTGGCCCGCGCCCTGGAGCCCTACGTGACAACCAAGCCACGCGGCTCCGGGCTCGGCCTGGCCATCGTGCGCAAGATCATCGAGGAGCATCGTGGCGACATCAGCCTGCATAACCGCAGCGAAGGTGGCGCCGAGGTCAAAGTGCGGCTACGGCTTGCACATGTGGATAACGTGGTAAATTAGCAACACTCTGTTGGATTTGGCGGGTATGGCAAAGATTCTGGTAGTGGACGATGAAATCGGGATCCGCGAATTGCTGCGAGAGATCCTGTGTGACGAAGGCTACGATGTGGTGCTGGCAGAAAATGCCATGAGTGCCCGCGCAGCGCGCCAGGCGGCACGCCCGGATTTGGTCCTGCTGGATATCTGGATGCCGGATACCGATGGTGTCACGGTACTCAAGGAGTGGGCTGCATCCGGTTTGCTGACCATGCCGGTGATCATGATGTCCGGGCACGGCACCATTGATACGGCGGTTGAAGCCATCCGTTTCGGGGCGCTGGATTTCCTCGAAAAACCCATCGCCCTGCAGAAGCTGCTGGCTGCGGTCAAACGCGGTTTGCAGCGCCAGCCCAACAAGGCCCAGGCGCATCTGACCCTGGCGGCCTTCACCCGTTCTACCCCCTTGCGCGACCTGCGCAAACGCTTGGAACAAATCAACCAGAAATCCCGCCTCTTGCTGCTGCGTGTTGGTCCTGGCTCGCTTGCCGAACTGTGCGCCCGCAGCTTGCAAACAGCCGGTACGCCCTGGCTTGATCTGGGCGTCTTGATGCAGCCCATTGAAGTCCAGGCTCTTGAAGCCGCGCGTGGCGGGCAGGTATTCATTGAAGACCTGGCTCAGCTGAACCGTTCGCAGCAAAAAAACCTGTCCTTCGTCATCGACCGCCTCGACAAATACGACCTGCATCTGCTTGCCGCCACGACGCGTCAAGCGGAGGCCCTGCTGCAGGACGGCTGGGACCCGCTGCTGGTGCGCCGACTGTTCGATGTTGCGCTGGTGCCACCCTCTCTGCTTGAACTCAAGGATGAAGTGCCGGAACTGGTTTCCCAGCTATTGCAGCATCTGAGCGAAAGCGGCGAAGTCCCGGTGTGTACCCTGACGACCGGGGCGCTCAATGCATTGCGCAACAGCCCGTGGGGCGGTGGTTTCGTCGAGCTGAAAGCTGCCGTCAAATCTCTCGCGCTAGGCGCGCTTGAAGAAGAAATCACTGCTGACGAGGTTGTCCGCTTCGTCGCCCGGGCTTCGACTGCCGCACTGGCCTTGCCTCTGGATCTGCCCCTGCGCGAAGCCCGCGAAACTTTTGAGCGCCTGTACTTTGAGCATCATTTGCAACTGGAGGATGGCAACATCACCCGACTGGCTGACAAGACCGGGCTGGAACGCACCCACCTGTATCGCAAACTGAAACAACTGGGCATTCAGGTCGGACGCCGCGCCGAGGCCTGAACATGAATGCGTGATGCATTTCACGCTTTCCTGCAAAAGAGTGCCGGACGGCCCGGAACTTATGACCAAAGACATATAGTTTTGCCTGTCATCCAGAGGCACTCCGATATAATCGGCAGCCTGCAGCCCTGAACCCGAAGCATCGTGACCCTCGCAAGCCCCGCCTCCGAAGATTTGTCCAATACTGTTCTGCGCCTCAAAAAACGTCTGATGCGCGGGATTGGCCAAGCAATTGCCGATTACAACATGATCGAAGAGGGCGACGTGATCATGGTTTGCTGCTCCGGCGGCAAGGACTCCTTCGCCCTGCTCACCCTGCTGCGGGAAATGCGCGCCCGCGCGCCGGTGAATTTCCGCGTCATCGCGATGAACCTGGATCAGCGTCAACCGGGTTTCCCGGCCGACGTTCTGCCTGCGTACTTTGAATCGATCGGGGTCGAGTACCGCATCGTCAGCGAAGACACCTACTCCATCGTCAAGGACAAGATCCCGGACGGGAAAACCACCTGTTCCCTGTGCTCCCGCCTGCGCCGGGCCATCATCTATCGCACGGCGCTTGAACTGGGGGCCACCAAGATCGCACTGGGTCATCATCGTGAAGACCTGATGGAAACGCTATTCCTGAACATGTTTTTCGGCGGCAAGCTCAAAGCCATGCCGCCGAAGCTGCTGTCTGACGACGGACAGCACATGGTGATCCGACCACTGGCTTACTGCGCAGAAAAAGACATTGCGAAATTTGCGCGGGCCATGAATTACCCGATCATCCCCTGCAATCTGTGTGGTTCGCAGGAAACCGCCCAGCGCAAACAGATCAAGGCGCTGCTTGCAGACTGGGAGGTGAATTTCCCCGGGCGTGTAGAGTCGATCGCCACTGCCCTTCAGAACGTAGTGCCCAGCCACCTCGCCGATGGCAAGCTCTTTGATTTCAAGACGCTGTCACGGGATAGCATTATCAGCGAGGGAGACCTTGTCTTCGATAGTCCGGCCGTCAGCAGCACACAGCCGCCAGCGCAGGATGCCGTACCGGTTCGCTGGATGACCACCGATGATTCTCTCGACGCAAATCCTTGGAGCCGCACACACAATGCCGAGCACGCCCATCACAACTGAAACTTGCGTCCTGATCGCCGAAGTCACTGGCGACAATCCGCTGCTGGACAAGATCGGCGCGATGGAAACCCAGCGCGCGGTTGAGCGCAGTCGCAAGCGCGCTGAACGCTCGGTGGAGGCTTACCAAGGGTTCGCCGTGTCAGCCAACGGTCGTCGCCTGATCGCTCACTTTCCGCGAGGAGAGAATGCGGTGCTTGCAGCCTTCGACATGCGCGCACGCGTCAAACAACTCCCTCCTGTTTCGGGGGTAGCCCTGACCGTCCATGTCGTTGTGCATGCCGGCACAGTAGAAACCACCAGCAACCAGCCGGACGACGCAACACTTGGCCTGGTCAGCAAACTGATTGCGGTCAGCCCGGCCAACCAGATCCTGATTACCAGCGAAGCTTCCGTCCGCCTGCCGGAAACCATGCGCGGACAGCTCGTGGCTGAGCCACCCAGTTCGATAGCAGTTCCTGGTTACAGCAATGCAGTTTATGCATTCCCTGAGGGCATAACGCCTACAGCGACAAGCAGCATGGCTGCAGCCCCATCGGCGGCAGAGCCTTTCTCACCTACGTCCACTTCGCTGAGCCTGAATCAGGCCGCACTGGACACCGCCAGTCACAGCCAATCTCCGGCATTCAGTCCAGCAGCTGCAGCCCCTTTGCGAACATCCCTGATGCTGCGGCATAACAAGAACAACCTTTCGGTATCCGACCATCACCCCGTGGTTTTGGCCGGACGCGAGGAAGGCAATGATCTCGTGATTGCAGATCGTCGTGCCTCACGCCATCACTCCCGCATCGAATGGCGCCATAACCATTTCGTGCTGATCGACACCAGCACCAACGGCACCTTCATGGTTGATGATGCGGGCAATGAAGTCGTGCTGCGTCGTGGCGAGGCGGATCTGCCCTTGCGCGGCCGCATCGGTTTCGGTTATTCGCCGACAGAAGTAGGCGCCGAAGTAGTGTTTTTCGACATCGGCCAGCGCTGAATTTTGTCAGCCAACAAAAAAGCCTGCTTCAAGCAGGCTTTTTTGTTGGCAGCTTGTTCTCCGCACTCAACGATCGTAATAAGGATCGTCCTGATCCAGGATACCGCGCTGGCGAACAACAAACTCCTGGGTTGAGTCGATGCCACGCAGCTGCAGGATGGTGTTGCGCACTGCAGCCTCAAGCAATACCGCAAGGTTTCGCCCCGCAGCCACTGGCAGAACAACCCGACGCACCGGCACCCCCAGGACGTCCTGCGCATCATCCTCGTCAAGAGGCAAGCGCAACGGCTCGTCATGCCCCCCAGTACGTCGCTGCAGATGTGCAATGAGTTTGAGTTTCATCTTGCGCCGACAGGCTGTTTCACCAAAGATGGTGCGAATATTCAGGATACCGAGGCCACGCACCTCCAGAAAATCCTTGAGCATTTCAGGACATCGCCCTTCAAGTACCCCGGATGCGACCCGCGCGATTTCCACGACATCATCCGCCACCAATCCGTGACCACGCGTGATCAATTCAAGCGCCAATTCGGATTTGCCCGCGCCGGAATCTCCGGTAATCAGCACGCCGACGCCCAGCACATCCATGAACACACCATGCAGCGACACCCGCTCGGCCATCTTGCGCGACAGGTAGACACGCAACACTTCTATGACCCGTGCCGACTCCAGCGGCGAAGCCATTACAGGCACTCCTGCCTCATCACAGGTACGCCGGATGATGTCGGGCACGTCACAGTCGTCCGCCACAATCACTCCTGGCGGAGAAGACGCAAGAATTCCCAGAAAATGCTGTTCGAAGTGCTCACGGGTCTGCTGACGGGCCCACGCAAATTCGGCCTCGCCCATGATCTGCAGACGATTGGGATGAATCAGATTAAGGTGGCCAACCATGTCGGCAGGCCAGACACGATTATCTGAAACGGATAGCCAGGAATCCAGACGCCCGGCCACGTGTCGTAGTTGCAAAGCCGTGCGATTGGCCTCAAACAGCTGGGCTACGCTCGCTCGACGCATGGGTGCTCCAGTTTTCAAACGCGGCTGCAACGCTCGCTGCATCAGGCGCAACGCAGAGGGTTTCGCGGAAAAGACGGTCACTGAACATCTGCGCCAGCTCGGCAAGCAAGCGCAGATGGGTTTCATTGGCCTGCTCAGGTGCCAGCATGATGAAGAACAGATTGACCGGAGCGCCATCAGGCGCATCGAAATCGATCGGCTGACTCAGTCGCAGGAATGCACCTTGAGTTTCCTTGAGCCCCTTGACGCGCTGATGCGGAATGGCGATACCCATGCCCAAACCTGTAGACCCCAGCTTCTCGCGTTGAGTCAGGGCATCAACCACCTTTTTGGCAGGCAAGCCACTGTGCTGCTCGAACAGGACACCGATATGCTCAAACACGGCCGCCCGCGAGCCAAGCGCTACGTCGACTTCAATGCGTTGCGGATCAAGAATTTTGGAAATCAGGTTCATGCGACACTTACAGCACAGCGGCGAGTCTCCTTTCGGAGCCCGCCGCTTGTCAGATTGAAAATTGACAGGTCAGGATTTCATCCTGCGGTCAGGCAGCTCATTATATGCCCTGCCTGCCCTGCTGCGTCCAGTCTGGTACAGCACTGCAATCCTCTTGCACGCAGGATCAACCCGCGCTTTCAATACTTTGGCGCTTTGCCGAGTCGTGGCCGTGATCGCCGGACTTCTCCTTGTGTTTGAGTACTTGCCGATCCAGCTTGTCAGCCAGTGCATCAATGGCCGCGTATAAATCGTCGTTTTCACTTTCCACGTGGATATCCTTGCCTCGCACGTGCACCGTTACTTCTGCTTTCTGTTTGAGCTTCTGTACCGAGAGGGTTACGTGGGTCGCCGTGACATGATCAAAATGGCGAATCACCCGATCGAGCTTGGAGGTGACGTACTCACGCAGGGCGGGGGTCACTTCAAGATGATGGCCGGTGATGTTGAGATTCATAAAGCACTCCTCTCCTGTTAAATCGACTTGCGCTGACTGACCGGCGGAATATTCAGTGACTCCCGGTATTTCGCGATCGTCCGGCGTGCCACCACAATACCCTGCTGGCCCAACAATTCAGCAATCCGCGCATCAGACAGGGGTTTTTTCCCGTCTTCCGCGGCAACCAGCTGGCGAATCAGCGCACGTATCGCCGTTGCTGAACATTCTCCACCCGTATCGGTGGAAACGTGACTGCCGAAAAAGTATTTCAGTTCGAAGACGCCGCGAGCACTTGCCATGTACTTCTGGGTAGTCACCCGCGACACTGTAGACTCATGCAACTCCAACTCCTCCGCGATCTCGCGCAGGGTAAGCGGCCGCATGGCCACCTCGCCGTGCTCGAAGAACTGACGCTGCCGATCCACGATTGCCTGTGAAACCCGCAGGATCGTCTCGAAGCGCTGCTGCACGTTCTTGATCAGCCATTTAGCCTCCTGCAACTGCCCGGACAGTGAACTACTTACGCCCCTGTTCTGTTGAAGTATATCGGCGTAGACCCGGTGAATCCTGAGTCTTGGCATCGCTTCAGGATTGAGACTCACCATCCAGGAGCCACGATACTTCTTCACGACCACGTCCGGAATCACATACCGCGTCTCAACCTGAGCAAAAGACGCTCCTGGCCGTGGGTTAAGGCTGCAGATCAACTCCTGTGCTGCCCGCAGGGCATCATCGTTACACGACAGGCGGCGCTTGAGCTTGGCAAAATCCCGCGCAGCCAGCAGCTCAAGATTGCCATCGACGATCAGCATGGCATGGCGTCGCGATTCACTCTCGGGCAGGTTCTTCAGCTGCAGGAGCAGGCATTCCTGCAGATTGCGGGCACCGATACCCGCCGGGTCCAGATTCTGTACCTGATGCAGAGCGATGCTGAGTTCATCAAGCTCGACGTCCCATTCCGCCGGAATCAGCGGCAGCAAATCTTCAAGATCCTGCAGCAGCAGACCATCATCATCGAGTGCCTCAACAACCAGCATCACCAAGGCCCGATCACGATCCTCCAGGGGCATCAGCGCAATCTGCCCCAGCAGGTGATCACGCAGGGATGTCGCTGCCGCCTGAAACTCCTGGAAATCGCTGTCTTCCCCGTCACCGTTGTTACGTGTCCCGCCTTCACTGCGCCACTCTGCCGCCTCACCGATGTCATCGTCCGAAACGCTGTCGTAGGCTTCGTTGATGCTGTCCGGCATGTCAGTGACGCTGGGAGTGTCGTGCTCTTCTTCGCTGGAAGACGAGAGGCGCTCACTGGAATACTCTTCGCCGGCGGTTGCCATGCTGAGCTCTGGCGCATCAGGCAGGGAGGGGCTCGAGCCTTCTTCTTCCTCGCCTCCCTCGCGCTCCAGCATCGGGTTTTCCAGCAGAATGCGCTCGATCTCCTGGTTGAGTTCGAGCGTGGACAATTGCAGCAATTTGATCGATTGCTGCAATTGCGGCGTCAGGGCCAGTTGCTGAGAGAAACGAAGTTGAAGCGAGGGTTTCATGCTGTCTGCAAGACCGGCCAGACCCTGCCAGCCCGGAGAAAGAGTTTACAAACGGAAATGCTCGCCAAGATAGACCTGACGCACCTGATCATTCTGCACGATGTCCTCCGGAGTTCCGCCAGCCAGAACCTCGCCCAGATTGATGATGTAAGCATGATCGCAGATACCCAGTGTTTCGCGCACATTGTGGTCGGTAATCAACACTCCGATGCCACGCGCCTTCAGGTAACTGATGATCTTCTGGATATCCAGCACCGCAATCGGGTCTACCCCGGCAAAGGGCTCATCCAGCAGAATCAGGCGCGGGCGGGTCGCCAGCGCACGCGCAATCTCCACCCGACGACGCTCGCCGCCAGAAAGCGACATGGCGGTTGCCTCACGCAGATGACCGATGTTCAGTTCGTCGAGGAGTTCATCAAGTCGCCGGTCCTGTTCGGTTTTGCCGAGTTTCTGCAACTCCAGCACGGCCAGAATGTTTTCGGCCACGGTGAGTTTGCGGAAAACCGAGTTTTCCTGCGGCAGATAGGAGAGCCCCTGGTGGGCACGCTTGTGGATCGGCCAGTGGGTCAGGTCCGTGCCATCCAGATGGATGCTGCCACCATCGGCACGCACCAGCCCGACGATCATGTAGAAACAGGTGGTCTTGCCCGCGCCGTTCGGGCCAAGCAAACCGACAACCTCTCCACTGCCCACCTGGAAGGACACGTCATGCACAACGGTGCGCGACTTGTAGCGTTTTTTCAGGCTGGTGACCCTAAGCAGACTCATCAAACGGTTCTTTCAACAATTTCCGGATCACATCCACCGCAAACCCGCGCGACTGCATGAAACGCGCCTGGCGTCCCCAGTCACTCTGATCCTGCGGCAGCACTCCAAATTTCTTTGCCCACACATCACGGGCACGCGTCAGTTCGTCTTCAATCAGACCTTCGCCAAGCGCCGCGGCAGCCACCTCACTGCTCACACCACGCTCTGCCAGCTCACGCCTCAGGCGCTCAATGCCTACACGTCCGCCTTGCGTGCGTACCCAGCCTTCGGCGAAGCGCTGATCAGACTGGAGACCGGTTTCAGCCATGCGATCCAGCACGGCTTCCACGTCCTCGCCTTCCTGCGCTTTGGCCTTGAGCTTGCGTCGCAACTCCACCCGCGAATGCTCCCGCATGGAGAGCAAACGCAAGGCGGTGGCCTTTAGCGACGGAACGGGCTTCTTGCTCACAGGCGGGGCTTACTCCGCCTTCACTTGCACGGCAATCACACCCACCGCTTCGCGGATCTTGTTCTCGATCTCCACCGCGATGGCTGGATTATTGCGCAGGAATTCGCGCGCATTATCCTTGCCCTGGCCAATCTTTTCGCCATTGTAGGCATACCAGGCGCCACTCTTGTCGACGAATTTGTGCTCTACGCCCATATCGATGACTTCGCCTTCACGCGAAATGCCTTCGCCGTACAGGATATCGAAGTGGGCTTCCTTGAACGGAGGAGCAACCTTGTTCTTGACGACCTTGACCTTGGTCTCGGAACCAATGACTTCGTCGCCTTTCTTGATCGTGCCGGTACGGCGGATATCCAGACGCACGGAAGAGTAGAACTTCAGTGCGTTACCACCGGTGGTGGTTTCCGGGTTGCCGAACATCACCCCGATCTTCATGCGGATCTGGTTGATGAAGATGACCAGGGTATTGGTACGCTTGATATTGGCGGTAAGCTTGCGCAGTGCCTGACTCATCAGACGTGCCTGCAGACCAGGCAGCTGGTCGCCCATCTCACCTTCGATTTCCGCGCGCGGCGTCAGTGCGGCAACCGAGTCGACCACCACCACATCAATCCCGCCGGAACGCACCAGCATGTCGGCGATTTCCAGAGCCTGCTCGCCGGTATCCGGCTGCGACACCAGCAGATCCGATACGTTCACACCCAGCTTCTGGGCATATCCCACGTCCAGTGCGTGCTCTGCATCGATGAACGCTGCCGTACCGCCCATTTTCTGCATCTCGGCAACCACCTGCAGGGTCAGGGTTGTCTTGCCAGAGGACTCCGGACCGTAAATCTCAACCACACGCCCACGCGGCAGGCCGCCGATACCCAGTGCGATGTCCAGACCCAGCGAACCGGTCGACACCGATTCGATGGCCTCCACCTCGCCATCGCCCAGGCGCATGACGGAGCCCTTGCCGAACTGCTTCTCGATTTGTGCCAGTGCAGCGGCGAGCGCTTTGGCTTTGTTGTCGTCCATGGATAACCTCACTGAATGGTCGGAATGATTATGGCACAGAGCTTGCTGCAACGCGTTTGCGGCTTGCCCGCAGGCTCTGCGTTAATTACTGTACAAATATACACCATCTTTACTTTGGCGCAAGAAGGACGCAACAGACACTCCGCATTCAAACTCAAACCCACATCCAGAACGCCCCTATGCCATGCCGAATTCTTCACATTTCCGGGTTAAGGTGGGTAAAGCCTCTTGGCGCGATAGCGTGCATGCAGGATGATTCGCTTCCGCTGCTCCGTCTCCTGACCATCCATAGCCATGGCGCCTCTGCGGATAACGCCGAGTCGAGTTTGATGCCCCGCTACACGCTTGCCCTGTTGCTTTCCGCTGTATGCCTGTTGCTGTCAGCCTGCCAGAACAAGAACTCCCCTGCCGGCCCTGAGGCGTCGGCCCCCGCCAGCGGCGAATCCCGGCCTGCGGCAGAGGCCAAAGGCAATGCCGGGCGCGGCAACCGGCCGCAAATTGTCACCACCACCACCAGCCGGATCGAGAACGTCCCCTTGCTGCTCGAAGCGCAAGGCAATGTGCTGGCGCTCGACGAGGTGGATGTGCGCCCGCAGAAGAGCGGCATGATCACCCAGATTCATTTCAAGGAAGGCGACGAAGTCCGCAAGGGACAGTTGCTCTTCTCGCTGGACGCCCGTGACGATGAGGCCAATGTGGGCAAGGCAGCCGCAGGTGTGGCCAGTGCCGAAGCCGCGCTGAGCATTGCGCAGCGTGATCTGAAACGCAGCCAGGAACTCTCGGACAAGAATTTCATTGCGCCTTCCGCGCTGGACACCACGCGCAGCAAGGCTGACACGGCCATCGCCAATCTCACGCAAGCCCGCGCTGCGCTGGAGCAGGCCAGGGTCAGCCAGTCCTACACCCGTATCCATGCGCCTTTCGATGGGCGCGCTGGCCTGATCAACGTGCGCCCGGGCAGTCTGGTCACCTCGACCTCCACCGCCGGATCACTGGTCAAGCTCACCCGCATGAACCCGATCGGCGTCACCTTCTCGTTGCCGGAACGCGATGTTCCTGCCCTGCTCGACGCCATGCGCAAGGGGCCGGTCAAGCTCAGCGCCAGCACGAGCAGTCAGGACAAGCTGCCGGGCGAAGTGATCTTCGTCGACAGCAATGTGGATCGCGCTTCGGGCACGCTGCTGGTCAAGGCGAAGCTGGACAACAGCAAACGCAGCGTGTGGCCCGGCCAGTACGTCTCGGTGAAGGTGGAAGCCGGCAGCATTCCGGACGCCACCGTGCTGCCCGCCCAGGCAGTGATCAACGGCCCGAACGGCCGCCTTGTCTACGTCATCGACGAAGAAAGCACGGCACAGGCCAAGCCGGTCGAGCTGCTGCGCATTGCCAGCGAGAAGGCGGTAATCAAAGGCTTGCCGGCAGGCGTCAAGGTGGTTCTGGAAGGCGGCCAGAACCTGCGCCCGGGCAGCAAGGTCACGGAAGCGAAAAGCGGTGACAAGGGAGAAAGCCGTGGCAAGCGGGGTGGGAAGCCCGTCTCCGGAGAGGCAGCCCGCGAAGCCGCTTCCAGCGCAGCTCCGCAGGCAGGCATACCGCAGAACAAGGCTGCAGGCGGCTCTTCAGGCAAGGCTGCTGCACAATGAAGTTCACGGAACAGAGTATCCACCGCCCGGTCGCCACCACCCTGCTGTGGTTGGCAGTGATGCTCGGCGGCATCGCTGCGTGGTTCAAGCTACCCATCGCAGCCCTGCCCTCGTTCAACCAGCCGATCATCGAAGTCAGCGCCAGCCTGCCCGGCGCCAATCCGGAGACCATGGCGAACTCGGTCGCCACCATCCTCGAACGGCAATTCTCGACGATTGCCGGTCTGAAGATGATGACCTCGACGAGCCAGCTCGGCAGCACCCGCATCACGCTGGAGTTCATTCCCTCGCTGGACATCAATGCCGCGGCCGTCGACGTGCAGGCTGCGCTGCTGCGTGCCAATCGCCAGCTGCCGAAGGACATGACCAATCCGCCGAGTTACCGCAAGGTCAATCCTGCGGACGACCCGGTGCTGTTCATCACGCTGGATTCGCCTTCGCTGTCACTGGACCAGCTCAACGATTTCGCCGACAACCTGATTTCGCCCACGTTGGCAACCCTCGAAGGCGTCGCCCAGGTGAGCATCAACGGGCAGAAGCGCTACGCCGTGCGTGTCACGGTGGACCCGGCCAAACTTGCTGCGCGTGACTTGTCCATCGGTGAGCTGTCGACGGCACTGGCCGCCGCCAACTCCAACACCCCGATGGGTTCGCTCGAAGGCAAACGTCAGACGCTGGTCATCACCGCCAATGACCAGCTCATGAACGCCGCCGATTTCGCGCGCATGATCGTGGCCAACAAGAACGGCCAGCCGGTGCGCCTCGCCGATGTGGCCGAAGTCATCGACAGCGTGGAGAACATCAAGAACGCGGCCTGGGTGAACGGCAAGCGCGGCATCAATCTGCAGGTGCTGCGCCAGCCCAGTGCCAATACGGTTGCCGTGGTGGATGCCGTGCGCGCAGCGATTCCGAAACTGCAGGCCCAGCTGCCCGCCTCGGTCGACATCAACATCCTCAACGACCGCTCGATCTCGATCCGCGACTCCATTCACGACGTCAACCTCACCATGCTGCTGACCGTGGCGCTGGTGATGCTGGTGATCCTGATGTTCCTGCGCCGGATCTCCGCCACCCTGATTCCGTCGGTCTCGCTGCCCGCTTCGGTACTCGGCACTTTCGGCTTGATGCTGTGGTTCGGCTACAGCCTCGACAACATCTCGCTGATGGGCCTGACGATTGCCGTCGGTCTCGTCGTGGATGACGCCATCGTGGTGCTGGAAAACATCGTGCGTCACATCGAGAACGGCGTGAAGCCTTTCCCGGCGGCCGTGCGCGGCGTACGCGAAGTGGGTTTCACGGTGATCTCGATCTCGGTGTCGCTGATCGCCGTGTTCATCCCGATCTTCTTCATGCCCGGCACCATCGGCCTGATGTTCCACGAGTTCGCCGTGGTCGTCACCCTGGCCATCTCGGTGTCAGCCGTCGCTGCGCTGACCATCATCCCGATGCTGGCTGCGCGCTTCATCCACCATCACCCGGACGAAGCCGAGCATGCCCCCGCCTGGAGCCGCGCCTTCGAGCGCGGTTTCAATGCCGTGCTCGACGCCTACACCCACAGCCTAGGCTGGACCCTCAAGCACCGCTGGCTGATGCTGCTGCTGGCGCTGGTGACCTGCATCGCCACCGTCGCGCTCTACCAGATCATGCCCAAGGGTTTCTTCCCCGAGGAAGACATCGGCCAGGTCCGCGCACCGATCACCGCGGCACAGGATATTTCCTGGCCGGCGATGCGCGAACTGACCATGAAGATCGACGACAGGATCCGCCAGAACCCGAATGTGCTCGATGTCGTCTCCAATGCCGGCGGCAACAACCGCGCCTTCATCTTCATCACTCTCAAGCCGCAGAAAGAGCGCGCGAAGATGAAAGACGTACTGGAGTCACTGCGCAAGGACACTGCGGACATTCCCGGCGCACAGATATCCTTCTCGGCGATCCAGAATCTGCGCATCGGCGGCCGCAGCTCGAACGCGCGCTTCCAGTACACCCTGCAATCGGTCGACTACGACCTGGTCGCCAACTGGGCCGAACAGATGCAGCGCAAGCTGCGCGAGTCGCCGCTGCTCAAGGACATCAACTCTGATGCCGAACGCCGCGCGGTGCAGGCCAAGCTGATCATCGACCGCGATCAGGCGCTGGCGCTGGGCGTGGACATGCAGAGCCTGCGCAATGTGCTGAATGCCTCTTTCGGCGAACGTCAGGTCACGACCATCTACGCCCCGCAGGACAACTTCCCCGTCATCCTGCAATGGGCCGAAGCCTTCCGCGCCGACGAAGGCGGCATGGAATTCCTGCGCGTACGCTCGAAGACCGGCCAGCTCGTACCGGTGACCGCCTTCTCGCGCATGGAGCGGGCCGCCGTGAACAATTCGGTGAACCATCAGGGGCAGATCGCAGCAGTCACGCTGTCATTCAACCTCGCGCCCGACGTGACCCTGTCGCAAGCCATCGACGAAGTGAAGAAGATCAAGGGCGAGATGGCCATGCCCGCCAACGTCTTCGGCTCCTTCGCCGGCGACGCAGCGGTCTATCAGGAATCCCAAACCAGCCAGCTATGGCTGATCCTGATCGCCATCGCAGTGATCTACGTGGTGCTCGGCGTACTCTATGAGAGCTGGATCCACCCGATCACCATCCTGGCCGGCATTCCTTCGGCGGCCGTCGGTGCGCTGCTCTCGCTGCAACTCGCCGGGCTGGAGCTGACCTTCATCGCCATGGTCGGCATCCTGCTGCTGATCGGCATCGTGAAGAAGAACGCCATCATGATGATCGACTTCGCGCTCGAAGCGCAGCGCAAGGAGCACATGTCGCCGCACGACGCCATTCGCGCCGCCAGCCGCCTGCGTTTCCGCCCGATCATGATGACCACCCTGGCCGCCATCATGGGCGCCCTGCCCATCGCGCTGGGTATCGGCGCCGGCGCCGAGCTCCGCCAGCCGATGGGTGTGGCGATTGTCGGTGGCCTGATCTTCTCGCAGATGATCACGCTCTACGTCACTCCGGCGCTGTATCTGTCGTTTGACTGGTTGCAGCACAGGCTTGGGCTGGTCAAAGACACGCCCAAGCACTGAGCCGAAGAGCCGCGTCTGGCAAGCCTCTTCAGCACGGTCGCCTGAAGATGCCCGCCCCGCGCGGCTCTTCAGGCAGCCCGCCGCAAACCCTCGCGGCGTGGGACAATCCGGCCTGATTTCCTGAAAGCACCGAAATAATGGCCATCCAGTGGTTCCCCGGACACATGACTTCCGCCCGCAAGAAAGCCGGCGAAGCCATGGAAAACATCGACGTCGTGATCGAGGTCGTCGACGCACGCCTGCCCGCTGCGAGCTGCAACCCGATGATTCAGGAGCTGCGTGCGCATCGCCAGCGCCCCTGCCTGAAGATCCTCAACAAGGCCGATCTGGCCGACCCGGCGGCCACCCAGGCCTGGCTCGACTACTTCAACCGTCAGCCCGGCGTGAAGGCGGTGGCCCTGTCGTGCAAAAAAGCCAGCGACGTGGCCCGCGTGCCCGGCCTGTGCCGCCCGCTGGCACCGCACCGCAACGACAACGTCAAACCTTTGCGCATGATGATCATGGGTATCCCCAACGTCGGCAAATCCACGCTGATGAACGCGCTCCTCGGCCGCAAGCTTTCGGCAGTGGGCGACGAACCGGCAGTGACCAAATCGCAGGTGCGCGGCGAGATCGACCTGCGCCATGTGCTGGTCGACACCCCGGGCATGATGTGGCCGAAGATTGCTTACGACAGCGACGGCTACATGCTCGCCGCCAGCCACGCCATCGGTCGCAACGCGGTGATCGACGAAGAAGTTGCCACCTTCCTCGCCAATCTGCTGCTCGCCCGCTACCCGACGCACCTGACCGAGCGCTACGGCTTCGATATCAAAGGCATGGATGGCGTTGCCGTGATCGAAGCCGTCGCCAAGCGCCGCGCCATGCGCCTGAAAGGCGGCGGGCTGGATCTGGAGAAAGCCGCGCTGGTCTTCCTGCAGGATTACCGCGACGGCAAGCTCGGCCGTGTCAGCCTGGAAACCCCGGAAACGCGCGACGCCATGCTCGCCGAGCACGCCCGCCTGCTGGAGCTGCGCAAGCAGGAAGGACCGCGCGCGGATGCCCCGTTGCCCGCAGAGCCTCCGACCGACGAGTAAACGGATGCCCACGCCGTCTGCGCTGTTTGCCAACCTGCTTTTCGGCCTGATCGGTGCTGCGGTTTTCATGTACGGAAAACGCGTCGTCAATTTTCCGCTCATCGGTATCGGCCTCACCCTGATGGCCTACACTTGGTTCGTGTCCGAAACCTGGTTGCTGTACGGCATCGGCCTTGCCCTCTGCGCCGGTGTCTACTGGTTCAGGGACTGGTCATGAAGTCTGCCGCCCACTCCACGCTGCGCCAGATTCCGCGCGGGATCTGGGTGCTGGGCTGTGTGAGTCTGCTGATGGATGTGTCTTCCGAGATGATCCACAGCCTGCTGCCGATGTTCATGGTGACAGTGCTCGGGGCGAGTGCACTGTCGGTCGGCATCATCGAGGGATTGGCAGAATCCACGGCGCTGATCGTCAAGGTGTTCTCCGGCGTGCTCAGTGACTATCTCGGTCGGCGCAAGCTGCTGGCCTTGTGCGGTTACACGCTGGGCGCACTCTCCAAACCCCTGTTTGCGCTGGCTCCAAGCGTCGGACTGGTACTGGGCGCCCGCCTGATCGACCGCGTCGGCAAGGGCGTGCGTGGCGCACCACGCGACGCGCTGGTGGCAGACATCGCCCCGCCCGAACTGCGCGGCGCCGCCTTTGGTCTGCGCCAGTCGCTGGATACGATCGGCGCCTTTCTCGGTCCGCTGCTGGGCGTGGGCCTGATGCTGCTGTGGGCCAATGATTTCCGGGCGGTGTTCTGGGTGGCAGTGATTCCGGGGCTGCTGGCCGTTGCCCTGCTCTTCGTCGGTGTGCAGGAGCCTGAGCATCAAGGCGTGCGGCGCGCCAATCCGATCAGCCGTGCCAACCTGCGCCGGCTGAGCCGCGACTACTGGTGGGTCGTCGGCGTCGGTGCCGTGTTCACGCTGGCGCGCTTCTCCGAAGCGTTTCTGGTGCTGCGCGCCCAGCAGAGCGGAATGCCCATTGCATGGGTGCCGCTGGTGATGGTGGCGATGAATCTGGTCTACGCTGCCAGTGCCTATCCCTTCGGCAAGCTCTCCGACCGCATGAGCCACGCCCGCCTGCTTGCGCTGGGCCTGCTCATGCTGATCGCTGCGGATATCGTGCTGGCGGCGAGCAGCCACTGGAGCGTGGTGCTCGGCGGTGTGGCGCTGTGGGGTATTCACATGGGCATGACACAAGGCCTGCTGGCAAGCATGGTGGCCGATACCGCGCCTGCGGATCTGCGCGGCACCGCCTATGGTTTCTTCAACCTCATGAGCGGTCTCACGATGCTGCTGGCCAGTGTGATCGCCGGCCTGCTGTGGGATCTGTCCGGCGCCGGTCTGACCTTCAGTGCAGGTGCGGGGTTCTGCGTGCTGGCCTGTGCGGTGCTCGCCTGCCACCCGGAGAAAAAATCATGAACGAGCCATCCAGTGCGAAAACTTCCTTGCACCAGCGCAGCCTCGTACTGCGGGTAATACACGCTCGTCCGCGCCTGTTTTCCTCGGCACTGATCGCCGGTTTGCTGCTGATCCTGCTGCCTGCCAGCTGGGCACCCCACCCGACCACCCGCCTGCTGCTGGCCTGGAATGCCGGAGCCTGCAGCTATCTGCTGCTGGCGGTGATCATGATCGCACGCGCCACTCCGGCACACATGCGTTGGCGTGCCCGGATCGAAGACGAAGGGCGGCGGATGATTCTGGCCAGCGTGGTGCTGGCCACCCTGGCCTGTCTGGTCGCGATCTTCGTGCAACTCGCCCTTGCACGGGATCTGCACGGTTTGCTCAAGTATGCCCACATCGCGCTGGCCGTGCTGACGATGGCCAGCGCCTGGGCTTTCGTGCACCTGATCTTTGCACTGCATTACGCCCATGATTTCTACAGCGACCGTGGTCAGAACGGCAACAGTGGTCTGCTGTTTCCCGATACCGAAAATCCGGACTATCTGGATTTCATCTACTTCGCTGCGGTGATCGGCACCTCCGGCCAGACCGCTGACGTGAGTTTCACCTCGCCGCATCTGCGCCGCATCGGCCTGTGCCATTGCGTGCTGGCCTATGCCTTCAACACCACGGTGCTGGCGCTCACCATCAATATCGCATCGGGCCTGCTTTAAGCTCCCTCCAGCGCCGCTCTGCCTCCACCAGAAAACCAGACGCCCACAGCGCCGCAGGTGAAATCACCGGCTTACCTCGTGGCACGTGATCGCCATAGCACTCGTGGCACCTGACGCGCAGTACTGGATCCATACGCAACCGTATTCGGGTTTCCCTGAATATTGCCTTATGGACATGACCCTCCTAGAATTAAAACGAACGTTTGAATCAAACACACAACATGACCACTGCTCCTACCGAAACACGCATCCGCATCCTCGATGCAGCCGAACGGCTGTTCATGGCCAACGGCTTTGAAGGCACCTCGATGCGTCAGATCGCCAGCGAGGCGGAGGCCAATCTTGCGGCAACCAACTATCACTTCGGCTCCAAGGAAGCACTGCTTCAAGCCGTCTTCAAACGTCGTCTGGAATGGCTGAATGGGGAGCGCCTTCGCGTTCTCGACGCCATGGAAGCAGAGGCTGGCGACCAGGCCTTGAAGCCGTCGCAGATTGTCGACGCTTTTTTCGGCACCTTGCTGCGCATGGGCAACGAACCCAATCAGGGCGGCCAGACTTTCCTGCGCTTGCTCGGGCGCAACCTTAGCAACCCCAGCGACATGATCCGCACCCTTTTCGCCGCCGAATACAGCGATGTGCTGGAACGCTGCAAGAACGCACTCTACCGGTCGCTGCCGGAGGTCCCGAAAGCCGAAATCGTGTGGCGCCTGCACTTCATGCTCGGCGCCACCCTACGCCATTGCCGGCACCGACGCGCTGGATCTGGTGACCGATTGGCAAGTTTCCGAAGGTGAAAAAGCACACAGCCCCGAGTTGCTGCTTCCCCGCCTGATGTCTTTTCTGCTGGGAGGCTTGCGCGCACCACTGCCCAGCAATTCCAAATAACAGCGTGCCGCAATGACGGCTCGCATCCATCCAAACCAAGAGAGACAAGCATGCACACACTGATAGTTCTGATCGTTCTGGTGATCGCTTTGCCAGTCGCCCTGCTCGGCATCGCACCTCTGCGGCGTGCCCTGATCAGCCGGCCACTCTTTGCTGTATACAAAAAGATCCTCCCGCCAATGTCCGACACCGAACGCACCGCGCTGGAAGCCGGCACGGTGTGGTGGGAGGGCGAACTGTTCTCCGGCAAGCCAACATGGGAGAAGCTGCTGGGCTACGCGTGGCCTCGTCTGAGCAGCGAGGAACAGAGTTTTCTCGACACCGAAACCGAGGAACTGTGCCGCCTGATGAATGACTGGGAAACCACCCATCAGCATCAGGACATGTCACCCGAGGCCTGGAAATATGTAAAGGAAAAAGGCTTTCTCGGCATGATCATCCCGAAAGAGTTCGGGGGAAAAGGCTTCTCGGCCTTCGGTCATGCTCAGGTCATTACCAAGCTGGCAACCCGGAGTTCTGCCTCCGCCATCAGTGTGATGGTGCCAAATTCGCTTGGCCCTGCCGAACTGCTTCTGCATTACGGAACCGATGCACAGAAGCAATTCTATTTGCCGCGTCTGGCGCGTGGTGAGGAAATCCCGGCCTTCGCACTGACCAGCCCGCAGGCTGGTTCGGATGCCGCATCAATTCCCGACTTCGGCGTGGTGTGCAAGGGTACATACCAGGGTCGTGAAGTGCTGGGAATGCGGGTCACTTGGGATAAACGCTATATCACGCTGGGTCCGATCTGCAGCATTCTCGGTCTCGCATTCCGTCTCTACGATCCAGACAAACTCCTCGGCTCCACCGAAGATCTGGGCATTACCTGCGCGCTGGTTCCGCACGACCATCCTGGCGTCAACATCGGCCGCCGGCACTTCCCGCTCAATGCGGTGTTCCAGAACGGGCCGAACTGGGGCAAGGAGGTATTCATGCCGCTGGACTTCATCATCGGCGGACCGGCCATGGCGGGCCAAGGCTGGCGAATGCTCATGGAATGCCTTGCGGCGGGTCGCTCAATCTCGCTGCCTGGTTGCAATACCGGCATGATGAAGCTCACCGCGCGCGCTGTCGGTGCTTATTCCCGCGTACGCAGCCAGTTCAAGATGCCTATCGGCAAGTTCGAGGGCATCGAAGAGCCGCTGGCACGTATCGGCGGCAACCTTTACATGGCGGATGCGGCACGCATCATGACCGCAGGAGCACTGGACCTCGGCGAGAAACCTTCGGTGGTCTCTGCCATCGTCAAGTATCACGTCACGGAGCGTGGCCGCCAGTCAGTCAACGATGGCATGGACGTCCTTGGCGGCAAGGGCATCTGCCTGGGGCCGCAAAACTTTCTTGGCCGGGCCTATCAGCAACTTCCCATCGGCATCACCGTCGAAGGAGCAAACATCCTTACGCGCTGCCTGATCATCTTCGGCCAGGGCGCCATCCGCTGCCACCCGTACGTGCTCAAGGAAATGCAGGCCGCACAGGATGATCATGCAGATCGCGGCCTGACCGCATTCGATCGTGCACTGTCGGGACACATCCGGTTCTCCATCGGTAATGCGCTGCGCACCCTTGGCATGGGCCTGACAGGATCACACTGGGCCAGCACGCCTGCCATTGGCTCACAAATAGCGCCAGAGACCCGGCGCTACTATCAGCAACTTACCCGCTTCTCATCAGCCTTCGCCTTTCTCTCCGATGTGTCGATGCTGACCATGGGCGGAGACCTCAAGCGCAAGGAAAAGCTTTCTGCACGCCTGGGTGACATCCTGTCCTACATGTACTTGTGCTCGGCCACTCTGCGTCGCTATGAAGCGGAAGGTCGTCAGGCCGCCGACGCGCCGCTGATGCACTGGGCAATATGGGATGCCATGTTCAAAGCCCAGAATGCTTTCGAAGGAGTGATCTCAAACTTCCCGAATCGCTTCATCGCAGCCTTGTTGCGGCGCATTATTTTCCCCCTGGGTCGCCCGTATGTTGTGCCCTCCGACAAACTGGGCCATGAAGTGGCCCGATTGCTGATCACCCCCTCGGCCACCCGCGACCGCCTGATTGCCGACAGCTTCTGTGACTTCGGTAACGAAGAAGATCCGGTTGCCGTACTGGAGCTTGCCCTGCAAGCCACCATCAAGGCTGAAGCGGTTGAAGGACGCATCCGCGCAGCACAGAAAGCCGGGCAGATCACCGGGCGCGGCATGGAAGCACTCATTGCGGAAGCCAGCGCCAAAGGGATTATCAGCAAGGATGAACAGGCTCTCCTCGTACGTCGCGAAGAGCTGCGTCAGAAAGCAATCCGCGTCGATGATTTCCCGCAGGACTTTGGCCTCGGTCAGGCAGATGCCCATATCCGCCCAGAGTCGACACCCGAGATCAGCCAGCGAGCAGCGGCATGATGGCCTTCAAGCCTGTCTATATTGTTGATGGCGCGCGCTCACCTTTTCTGAAGGCGAAGAATGCGCCCGGCCCCTTTTCGGCGTCCGATATTGCGACGATCACCGGGCGTGCCCTGCTGGCACGCCAGCCTTTCTCGCCCGAACAACTGGATGAAGTGATTCTGGGCTGCGCTTCGCCTTCGCCTGATGAAGTAAACATCGGGCGTGTGGTGTCACTGCGCATGGGATGCGGCAACAAAGTGCCGGGCTGGACGGTGATGCGTAACTGTGCCTCCGGCATGCAGGCCCTGGACTCCGCCATCACCAATATCCAGGCAGGGCGCTCGCAACTGGTTCTGGCCGGCGGCGTGGATGCGCTGTCACGTGCACCGCTGCTGTTTTCCGATGCAATGGTCCGCTGGCTCTCTCGCTGGTATGCGGCGAAGGGGCTGGGTCAGCGGCTTGGCGTACTCATGCAATTCAAGCTGGGCTATCTTGCGCCCGTCATCGGCATTGTCAAAGGACTGACAGACCCGGTTGCAGGTCTGATGATGGGGCAGACAGCGGAGAACATCGCCTGGCGCTTCGGCATCACCAGAGAAACCATGGATGCCTTCTCGGTGCGCAGTCACCAACGCGTTGCTGCAGCACAGGATGCCGGATATTTCGATGAAGAAATAGTGCCCCTGATCAATGAAAAAGGCACTCCATATTCCGCCGACGACGGTGTGCGCCGGGATTCATCGATGCCGAATCTTGCCAAACTGAAACCTTTTTTTGACCGCAAATATGGCGCCATCACTCCGGGCAACAGCTCGCAGATCACTGACGGTGCAACCTGGCTTGTTCTCGCCTCCGAAGAGGCTATCAATGCACACGGGCTGAAGCCGATCGGCAAGATTGTAGACAGCCAATGGGCCGGCCTCGCACCCGAGCAGATGGGTCTTGGCCCCGTACATGCAGTCACCCCGATCCTGCAGCGCAACAACCTGGGACTCAATGATCTTGATGCCTGGGAAATCAACGAAGCCTTTGCCGCACAGGTTATTGGCTGCCTGTCCGCGTGGAAAGATGAAACCTATTGCCGCGAACAGCTCGACCTGAATGGTGCTCTCGGCGCGCTGGAGGAAAGCCGCCTGAACGTCGATGGCGGTGCTGTCGCCCTCGGCCATCCGGTGGGGGCCAGTGGCGCACGCATCGTCCTACATTTGCTGCATATCCTCCGTCGCACTAATGGCAAACGCGGGATCGCAAGCATCTGCATCGGCGGCGGGCAAGGCGGCGCAATGCTGGTGGAGGCGCTGTGATGACAAACAGTATTGAAGAACTGAATTTGCAAAACTGGCATCTCGAACGCGATGCTCAGCAAATCGCATGGCTGTCACTCGATTGCGCGAACAGCAGCACCAATACGCTGAGTTCTGCAGTCATCATCGAACTGGCACGAGTGATTAATGCGCTGGAAAAAAACCGGCCTTCAGCGCTCATCATCCACTCCGGCAAGGATGCCGGCTTCATTGCGGGTGCAGACATTGAGGAGTTTACGAAGCTGTCAGATGGTTCGGCAGTTCGTGTGCTCGTTCAGCGCTGCTGGGATCTGTTCAACCGTATTGCAGGGCTCCCCTTCCCTACCCTGGCGCTGATCCGTGGCCACTGCATGGGTGGCGGGCTGGAATTGGCACTGGCGTGCCGTTACCGAATCGCCGTGGACGAGCCAGCCACGCGCATGGCTCTCCCCGAAGTCATGCTTGGCATCGTGCCAGGCTGGGGTGGCATGTTGCGCTTGCCGCGTCTGATCGGTCCAGCAGCCGCGCTTGACATGATGCTGACAGGCAAACAGATCGATGCGAAACGAGGCAAGAAGATGGGGCTGGTTGATGAGTGCGTGCCTCCACGCGTGATGAAAAACGCGGCACGAATGCTTGTTCTTTCCGGTCAGGCTGCGCACAAGTTAAGCCTCATGCAAACCCTGTTGTGTGGCCCGCTGAAAGCGATTGTGGCAAATGCAGCTCGCAAGCAGGTCGCCGGGAAAGCCAGCCCGGAACATTACCCGGCTCCCTATGCCGTCATCGACACATGGAAGAACTTCGGGGGTAATTCACTGGCCGTCCCGGCGGGTCATCCATCGTCCTTTGAATACATCCTGCAACAAGGCACGGCAGCGAATCTGGTACGCGTCTTCTTCCTGCAGCAACGCCTAAAAGCCTTGGGAAAGAGTGAAAACCCCAGCGACTTTGCCCCCAGGCACGTGCATGTAATCGGCGCTGGCACGATGGGTGGCGATATTGCCGCCTGGTGCGTGCTACGCGGAATGACGGTGAGCTTGCAGGATCAGACGACGGAACGCATTGCGCCAGCCATCGGACGTGCAGCTGAAGCCTTCAGCAAGAAGTTCCGGGGCGACCGGAAAGCGGCACGATTCGCTCTGGACCGCCTGATTGCCGATCCGCGTGGCGATGGCGTTCGACAGGCGGATGTCATAATCGAAGCAATTTTCGAAAATCTGGATGCCAAGCATGCGCTGTTTCAGGATATCGAATCACGCGCCCGTCCCGATGCATTGCTTGCCAGCAACACATCCAGCTTGAAACTCGAAGATATTGCGCAGGCACTGAAACGACCAGACCGCTTGGTGGGGATTCATTTTTTCAACCCGGTCGCGATGATGCCTCTGGTCGAGGTGGTTGCGGGTCAATCCAGTGATCCGGCACAGGTTCAGCGTGCAATCAGCTTCGTCCACAAACTGGACAAGCTGCCACTGCCGGTCAAGAGCGCCCCCGGCTTTCTCGTCAATGCCGTGCTTGGACCCTACCTGCTTGAAGCCATGCGCTGCGTGGAGGAAGGCATCTCTGCCGCAACCGTGGATGCGGCGGCAAGTCGCTTCGGCATGCCAATGGGGCCAATTGAACTGGCCGATACCGTAGGTCTCGACATTGCCATGGCGGCCGGCAAAGCGCTGACGGGCAGCGACGATGCACCGCCCCAGTTGCTCGCGCTCGTCTCGGCCGGAAAGCTCGGGAAAAAATCAGGGGCAGGCTATTACACATGGCTCGAAGGCAAGGCAATCAAAGCCAGGGTTTACGACATCCCGGAAGGGCTGACACAACGGCTCATCAAGCCACTGTTAACGGCTACACAGCGCTGTATCGCAGTGGGCGTAGTGGACGATCCTGATCTCGCCGATGCTGGAATCATTTTCGGCACGGGATTTTCACCCTGGACGGGAGGCCCCATGAACTATATGGCGCAAAAAGGAAATCCAGCATGACTCAGCTTCCGCAACGCGAACCTGTACTTCGAACCTTCCCGATGCCAAAGGACTTGAATGCGGCTGGCGACGTATTCGGTGGCTGGATCATGGCTCACGTGGACATCGCCGGTGCGATTCCGGCAGCGCGTCGCGCACGTGGCCGCATCGTGACTGTCGCGGTTAACTCACTGGTTTTTCGCGAACCAATGTTCAACAGTGATCTGGTCAGTTTTTATGCTCAGGTCACCAAGGAAGGCACGACTTCAATGACCGTAGAAGTCGAGGTTTACGCAGAAAGAGATCCTGCCAATCCAAAAATCGTCAAGGTCACGGAAGCTACGTTGATCTATGTCGCCATCGACGGCTCGGGGAAGAAGCGCCCCCTCCCGCCACTTTGATATGCGCTTCATTCCACCACGACCCACCACGGAGACAGAGCAATGACTAAAACCATGCTTTCACGCACCATCACTGCCGCAACAGCATTGTTGGCCGCGCAAGGAGCAAGCGCATCAGGCTTTCAGCTTCAGGAGCAAAACGCCAGCGGGCTAGGAAACTCCTATGCTGGCTCTGCTGCCGTAGCAGAAAACGCCAGCACGATATTTTTCAACCCTGCCGGCATGACAAAACTCCAGGACCGAGAGTTTTCACTGGGGCTGAATCTGATCAGGCCGAGCTATAAATACACCAACGAAGGCTCCAGCGTCGCACCGGCATCTACGGGCAGCAACGGCGGAGATGCCGGTTCGATCGCAGCACTGCCAAACGGCTACATGTCCTGGGCTCTCAACAAGGACTGGTACCTGGGTCTTGGATTCGGCGCACCGTTCGGCCTCAAGACCGAGTATGACGAAGACTGGGTCGGTCGCTTTCAGTCCATCAAATTCGATATCAAAACCTACAACATCAACCCGTCGCTGGCATGGCGCATCAACGACATGGTGTCCGTGGGTGCCGGGGTGAACTGGCAACGGATGGAAGCCGAATACGTTCGAAAAGCTGCCGTCATCAATTCACTGGCTCAAAACACCACGATCACGCTTGATGCCGATAATGACTCCTGGGGCTGGAACGCAGGGGCATTGTTTACGCTGAGTCCCGATACAAAGCTGGGGATTTCCTATCGTTCAGCCGTCAAGCACGAACTTTCCGGAACATTGACTTCCGACAACCAGTTGGTCTCTCCTGACGTCAGCGCCCGTGCGGACATCACGCTACCGGATACATGGATCCTGAGCGTGGCACAGAAAATGGGGCCTGACTGGGAACTGCTGGGCGATCTGTCCCGCACGGGCTGGGCCAAGATCCAGAACGTCGATGTCTGGCGTACAAGCGGATCTTCTGCGGGTCAAGCAACACCGGCACAAACCCTGGATGTGCATTTCCGCAACACCTGGCGTGCAGCCCTGGGCGCGACCCAGAAACTCAACGAACAATGGAAGATGAAGTACGGCATCGCTTACGACCAGTCCCCGGTTCGTGGAGCGGACACCCGTCTGGTGTCGCTCCCCGACAACAACCGGACCTGGCTGTCGCTGGGCGCCCAGTACAAGTTCAACAAGACGTCCACCATCGATGTGGGTGCCGCCTACCTGCTGATCAAGGAAACCACCGTCGACAATGATCAGTCGGCCAAGGGCCGTGGCCGCGTCACCGGTCGCTATGACGGAAGCGTTGCGATTCTTGGCGTGCAGTACTCCCAGTCGTTCTGATCACTTGAACCAGGGCTGCTCGTTACGGGCAGCCCCACTCCAGAAACCAAAAAAATACGGGGTGCCGCTTGCGGCAAGCCGGGGAGTGCCTCACCCATCAGCAGGAGAATATTGTGAGTAATTTCATCGTTCGCAAGGTGGCCGTTCTCGGCGCTGGCGTCATGGGGGCACAGATTGCGGCGCATTGTGCAAATGCCGAAGTTCCTGTGCTGCTGTTCGATCTGTCGACAAAGGATGGCGACCCCAGCGGCATTGCAAGAAAGGCCATCGACAGCCTCAAGAAAATCGAGCCCTCACCGATCGCGACAGCTGATCGCGTAAACCACATCGAAGCAGCCAACTACGATCAGCATCTCGACAAACTTGCTGAGTGTGACCTCATCATCGAGGCCATTGCAGAGAAAATGGAGTGGAAGCTCGACCTCTACCGCAAAGTCGCACCGTGCCTGCGCAGCGATGCAATCTTTGCAACCAACACATCAGGACTGTCGATCAACAAGCTCGCCGAAGGCTGCCCCGCATCGCTACGCCCACGCTTCTGCGGCGTACATTTTTTCAATCCGCCACGCTACATGTCTCTGGTCGAGCTGATCCCCTGCCACGGCACGGATGCGACGCTGCTTGATCACCTGGAATCCTTTCTCACCTCGACGCTGGGCAAAAGCGTCATACGCGCACTCGATACGCCAAACTTTGTCGCCAATCGGGTTGGCGTATTTTCGATGCTCGCGGTCATGCACCATACGCATCAATTCAAACTGGGCTTTGATGAGGTCGACGCGCTCACCGGCCCGATCATCGGGCGACCAAAGAGTGCCACCTATCGCACGGCGGATGTCGTCGGGCTCGACACGCTGGTCCATGTCATACAAACCATGGCCGACAACCTTGCGGATGATCCGTGGGCACATTATTACGCGAGCCCCGGCTGGCTCACCGCGCTGATCGGCCAAGGCGCGCTGGGACAAAAAACCAAAGGCGGGATCTATCGCAAGGAAGGCAAGCAAATCAAGGTTCTTGATCTTTCCACGCAAGCCTATCGCGACAGTAATGCAGAGGTGGCTGACGAGGTCGCTGCCCTCCTCAAACATAAAAGCGCCGCTGAACGCTTCGCCTTGCTCCGTGCAAACCAGCATCCGCACGCCCAGTTCCTGTGGGCAGTCTTCCGCGACGTATTCCACTATGTCGCTGTACATCTGGCGCATATCGCCCACAACGCCCGCGATATCGATCTCGCCATGCGCTGGGGTTTTGGCTGGAATGATGGGCCTTTCGAAACATGGCAAGCCGCCGGCTGGAAAGAAATCGCCGATGCCATTCACGAAGACATTCGAGCCGGCCGCGCAATGAGTTCTGCCCCTTTGCCACCCTGGGTATTTGAAGTCAGTGGCGTACATGGCGCACACGCTTCGTTTGATGCCGCAACGGGCACACTCAAAGGACGCTCGACTCTGCCCGTCTATCAACGCCAGCTGTTCCCGGAGCGAGTCGCCGGTGAACAAGAGAACCCGGGTCGCACGCTCTGGGAGAACGACGAAGTCCGCATGTGGACGCTGGACGACGACGATGGCCGGCATGTCCCCGTACTCTCCTTCAAGAGCAAGATGTGCGCCGTCGGACCTGTCGTGCTGGATGGCATCATCGAAGCCGTTCACCGTGCGGAGCGCGAACATGCCGGGCTGGTGATCTGGCAACCGACCACACCATTTTGCGTTGGGGCCAATCTCAAACAGATCCGCCCCCTGCTCGAAGCAGGTGATTTCGTCGGCCTGGAAGGCATCGTCGCCAAGTTCCAGCTCATGTCACAAACCCTCAAATACGCACAGGTTCCCGTTGTTGCTGCTGTAAATGGTCTGGCACTCGGCGGTGGCTGCGAGATCGTGATGCACGCCACGCGCGCCGTATGTGCGCTGGAGAGCTACATCGGCCTGGTTGAAGTTGGCGTAGGGCTGATTCCAGCCGGTGGCGGATGCAAGGAATTCGCCATCCGCAGCGCGGAGATGGCGGCACGCACGGCCACGAACGATCCCATGAACTGGCTACAGGGAATCTTCCAGACCATTGCCATGGGAAGCGTTTCCAAGAGCGCACGGAATGCAAAAGAACTCGGGCTTCTTCGCGAGCAGGACATCGTCATTCATAACCCTAAGGAGCTGCTGCACGTCGCACGCAAGACGGCCTTGAGTCTGGCGGCCTCGGGTTACCGACCGCGACTTCCTCCCGCTGGCGTACCCGTTGCCGGGCGCGGCGGAATCGCAACGCTGGAGATGATGCTCGTCAACATGCGTGAGGGCGGCATGATCTCGGCGCACGACTATCTCGTTTCCAAATCCGTCGCCACAGCGCTATGCGGAGGGAATGTTGAAAGCGGTACGCTGGTCAACGAAAAATGGCTTCTAGACGTGGAGCGTTCGCTCTTCGTCGATCTTTTGCACACAGCAGAAACCAAAGCACGCCTCATCCATATGCTGGAAGTCGGCAAACCGCTGCGCAACTGAGTGGCCTTGACGAGAAATCAGGAGAATCAAGCATGAACAAACAGATTCAGGACGCCTACATTGTCGCGGTCGCGCGCACGCCGGTTGCCAAGCGCCGGGGCGCCTTCAGGAATGTTCGCCCGGACGACATGCTGGCCCACGTATTGCGCAGCGTTGTCGAGAAAGCGCCGGGCCTGGCTTTGAACGAAATCGGCGACGTCATCGTCGGCTGCGCCATGCCAGAAGCAGAGCAAGGCATGAACGTGGCGCGCATCGGCCTTCTACTGGCAGGGTTTCCGGACACCATTCCGGGCATCACCATCAATCGTTTCTGCTCCTCCGGCGTCAATGCGGTCGCCGATGCCGCCCGGCGCATTCAGCTCGGTGAAGCGGATGTCATGATCGGGGCAGGCACGGAGTCAATGAGCGCAATGCCTCAGATGATGGGCAACAAGGTCGCGATGAACCCGGCGTTCTTCGAGCGCCGCGAAAACATCGCCATCGCTTACGGCATGGGTCTCACCGCCGAAAAGGTCGCGCAACAATACGGAATCTCGCGCGAGGAGCAAGACGCCCTGGCCATGCGCTCGCATCAGAAGGCATGTGCCGCAATCGCAGCAGGACGTTTCCGCGGCGAAATTTCACCCTACCTGGTGCGCGAGCATGTGCCCGACTTCGGCAGCAGCGCCGTACGCGTGGTCGAACGTCTGGTCGAGAGCGATGAAGGCCCTCGCCCGGACAGCTCGCCGGAAGGGCTCGCCAAGCTGAAGCCGATTTTCTCCGTAAAAGGAAGCGTCACGGCAGGCAACAGTTCGCAGATGTCAGACGGGGCCGCAGCAGTACTGCTGATGAGCGAATCCGCACTCAAACGCTACAACCTGACCCCCGTCGCCAGATACTGCGGCTTTGAAGTAGCGGGCGTCCCGCCTGAAGTAATGGGTATCGGGCCTATCGCGGCCATTCCAAAAGTGCTGAAAAGCGTAGGGATATCTCAGGAGGCACTGGACTGGATTGAACTGAACGAAGCCTTCGCCGCCCAGGCCCTCGCCGTAATGAAGACGCTCGACCTTGATCCGGACAAGGTAAACCCGCTGGGCGGCGCGATTGCGCTCGGTCATCCACTGGGGGCCACCGGCGCAATCAGGGTGGCTACGCTGGCAAGCGCCATGCAGCACGATCCGAAGCTGCGCTATGGCCTGATCACCATGTGCATTGGCACGGGCATGGGCGCTGCGGGGCTCTTCGAAAGGGTTTGATGCAATGAGAACGGACTGGATTCGCCGAATGCCTGCTGCATGGCAAGGGCGCTTGATCCGCTGGGGCTTCAATCTGCACCCGGCCTATCGAGCGACAGGCGGGCGGGTCGATTACGTATCGCCGGACATCACCCACATCCGTGTGCGCCTGCCACTGAACCGGCGTACACGGAATGTGGTGGGTTCGCTTTTTGGTGGCTCCCTGTTCGCCGTGACCGACGGCCCACACCCCACGCTTCTGATGTGGGCACTGGGGCCGGATTTCATCGTTTGGGACAAAAGCGCCAGCATCCGCTACCGCAGACCCGGACGCAGCACGCTGTACGGCGATTTCCGTATCCCGCCCGAAGAGATCGCCCGTATTCGCGCTGCGCTGGCAGAGAAGCCGGAGCTCGACTGCCAGTATCTGATCGAACTCAAGGATGACGCTGGCGAGGTGCATGCAGTTATCGAGCGCACGCTCTACATCGCAGTCAAACACCATTACAAGAGCAAGCTCCGGGGAGAAACAAGGAAATGACAATGCGCCAGATAAACCCCCTCCGTTACATCGTACTCACCTTGGTCATGGCTGCCTTGCTTGCGGGCAACGCAGGCAGAGCGGCCGAGATCGCCGGAATCCAGGTCGATGATCGTATCAAATCCGGCAGCACCGAAATGCAGCTCAACGGCGCCGGCCTTCGGACCAGACTCATTTTCAATATCTATGTTGCAGCACTCTACCTGCCACAGAAAAGCAGTGATCCGGGCACGATCATTCAGAGCAGAGCCCCTCGCCGGATGGCTCTCAGAATGCTGCGTGATCTGGATGGAAGCACTCTGTTAAACGCATTGAAAGACGGCCTTCGTGACAATCACAGCGAAGCAGAGCTCGCTGCACTACAAGCGGATATTTCGCAACTTGAAAAGGTATTCACGACTGTCGGCAGCACAAAAAGCGGCGACCTCATCGTCCTCGATCTAAATAACGAGGGTCTTGTCGTCACGGTAAACGGAAATCCGCGTGGCTCCGTGGCAAGCGAGGCGCTCGGGCGCGCATTACTGAAGATCTGGCTGGGAGAAAAACCGGTAGAAGCCTCACTCAAGAAGGCCTTGCTCGGAAACTAACTTCGATGTCAAACCAGTCTTGCCTTGTCCTCACGACAAAGATTGTTTGACCCTGAATCAGGATGAGACAAAACATGAAAAAAACATGGCTGGAAAGCTATCCGCCCGGTGTCCCTGCTGAAATCGACCCTGCCCGCTACAGCTCGGTAGTCGCCATATTTGAAGAGAGCTGCAAACGCTTTTCAAACAAGACTGCTTATATCAGCATGGGCGCTAGCATGAGCTACGCCGAACTGGACAGACAAAGTCGCAACTTCGCGGCCTGGCTTCAATCTACAGGCGTCCAGCGGGGCAGCCGCGTTGCCTTGATGATGCCCAATCTGCTGCAGTATCCGGTCTGTCTGTTCGGTGCCTTGCGCGCCGGCTGCACCATCGTCAATTGCAATCCTTTGTACACCGCACCAGAGCTGGAGCATCAGCTCCAGGATAGTGGCGCTGAAGTTATCGTCATCGTTGAGAACTTCGCTCACACACTGCAGAAAATCGTCGCGAATACAGCGGTGCGCCACGTGGTCACCACATCACTGGGCGAAATGCTCGGGGTTGTAAAAGGACGCGTGGTCAACTACGTTGTCCGCAAGGTCAAGAAAATGGTTCCCACTTGGCAACTGCCAGGTTCGATCAGCCTGGCTGCTGCCCTGAGAGCGGGACGCGCAAGGGAATTTAATGCTCCGCAGCTGAGCCATCAGGACATTGCTTTCCTGCAATACACCGGCGGCACCACGGGCATATCCAAGGGCGCGATGCTGACTCACCGCAATATCGTCGCCAACGTACTGCAGGCCGACGCCTGGATCGATCCCGTCATAAAAATCGGTGAAGAATTCATCGTCACCGCGCTGCCGCTGTATCACATCTTCGCTCTAACGGCGAACTGCCTGACGTTCCTCAGGCTGGGCGCGACCAACCTGCTGATCGTCAATCCACGTGACATCCCCGGCTTCGTCAAGGAACTCGGCCGCTATCGCTTCACCGCGATCACGGGAGTGAACACCTTGTTCAATGCCCTGCTGGCGAACCCGGATTTTGCAAAACTGAACTTCTCATCGCTGCGCCTCACGCTCGGCGGCGGCATGGCGGTCATGGCGCCCGTCGCCGAAAAGTGGCGACAAGTCACGGGCGTGCCGCTTGTACAAGCCTACGGACTGACCGAGACCTCGCCTGCGGTGTGCATCAATCCTTTCACTGAAACAGGTTTCTCCGGCTCCATCGGCCTGCCCATTTCATCAACCGAAGTATCGATCCGCGACGATGATGGTGAAGTCGAGGCGGGGAAATCAGGTGAAATCTGCGTGCGCGGACCGCAGGTCATGGCCGGCTATTTCAAACGCCCCGGCGAGACCGCGAATGTCTTCCACGCCGATGGTTTTCTCAAGACCGGTGACATCGGATATATTGATGACAAGGGTTTCGTTTTCCTGGTTGATCGCAAGAAGGACATGATCCTTGTCTCCGGTTTCAACGTGTATCCGAACGAAGTCGAAGCCGTCGTTGCCATGATTCCGGCGGTCCAGGATGTAGCGTGCATCGGCGTCCCCGACGCTCGATCCGGCGAGGCGGTAAAAATCTTCGTCGTGCGCAGCGACCCGCGCCTCACCGCAGCCATGATCATCGAGCACTGCCACACCCAGCTCACGGGCTACAAAGTGCCCCACCACGTTGAATTCCGCGAAGATCTGCCGCGCACCAATGTCGGCAAGATCCTGCGCCGAGCCCTGCGGGAAGGAGTGCCGTCATGAGCCTGCCACCCCTGCTGCAGAATCGTCTGAGCCTGCCCGTCATCTGTGCCCCGATGTTCATCCTGTCGTGCCCGGAGCTCGTCATCGCGCAGTGTCTGGGCGGTCTGGTCGGAGCCTTTCCGGCACTGAATGCGCGGCCCGAGCATGCTCTGGAAGAATGGCTCCAGACCATCGAAGCGGCGCTCGCTCAGGCTCGTGCGGCCAATCCGGAGCGGCGCATCGGCCCCTTTGCGGTCAACCAGATCATCCACCCCACCAATGCGCGCCTTGAGCACGACATGGAGGTCTGCATCCGCCATCGCGTTCCCCTGATCATCACCAGTCTGCATGCGCCGGGCGAGATCGTGAAGAAAGTCCACGCCTACGGAGGTCTGGTTTTCCATGATGTGATCAGCGTGCGCCATGCCGAAAAAGCGCTGGAAGCCGGCGTGGACGGGCTCATCCTTGTTTGCGCCGGGGCCGGCGGTCATGCCGGCACGCTCAGCCCGTTCGCGCTGGTCAGCGAAGTCCGCCGCTTCTACAGCGGGCCGCTGGCGCTCGCCGGGGCGCTTTCAAGCGGCAGCGCCATCCTTGCGGCGCAAGCCATGGGCGCTGATCTGGCCTACATGGGCACACGCTTCATCGCCACTCAAGAGGCGAGAGCCAGTCAGGCCTATAAGGACTGCATTGTTGCCAGCAAGGCCAGTGACATTTTGTACACGCCGTATTTCACGGGAGTGCCGGGCAACTATCTCAAGGCGAGCATTCGTGCCGCAGGTCTGGACCCTGACAAGATGCCCGACGCAGACACTGGCGGACTGAGCCTCACCAAGGACAGCGCCAAGGTGTGGCGCGACATCTGGGGCGCGGGTCAGGGCGTCGGCAGCATCGATGCTGTCCTGCCAGCGGCGGAACTCATCGCCCGTCTGCAACAGGAGTACGCGGCCGCGCGCCAGACGCTGGCAGGCCAATGACGGAGCGTCCTGAAGAGCCGCCACTGGTGGGCTTCTTCAGCCATGCACCGCTATCAGCAATACGTAGAGCGGATCTTGCGTGCATACGGGTGAAGACTCAGGTGCGGTGAGGCTCTTCAGACAGCTATCGGCGCAGCACCTCGACCAGCAGCACGGATTCAAACATCGCCACCGGCGAGATCACCGGCTCGGCCAGCGGCACTTTTTCGCCGTAGCGCTCGCGCATCTTGGCACGCACGGCGGCATCGTCCAGTTTGAAATCGCGCAGCTGCTGCAGCTCACCGATGCGGATGCCGAGCGCGCGGTCGTACAGTTTCCACACCAGCTCGGAGCAGTAGATGCGTTGATCCGACCACTCGAAAGTCAGGTCATACGGCCGCCCGACAAAAGCCCGCGCGGCGTTCTGCAGCTTGGCCTGCGCCCCCGCATCCGGCGCGGCTCGCAGGCGCTTGAGCACGAAATGTCCGCCCTCGCCGCGCGCGATCCAGTTTGCCAGCGGCGTGCAGCGCACCGTCTTGACCGCCTCGAACACGCAGGGCTGCCCGTTCTGCAGCAGGATCACGCCCATGTGGCTGTACGGCGAGCCGGTAGCTCGCTGCACGGCCAGACTCTGCGCGGAGCGCGAAGTATGGAAGATCAGATCGCCGGTCTGCACGGCCGGCAGGCCCGCCGCCTGCAAGGTTGAAGAAGCCAGAAGAATCAGGAAGATGAGTGGGCGCATGGTGCAGAAGAAAATCTGGACGAGCGCCTACAATGAACGCAGCCGCCACTTTTCTCAACAGGATTCCCCATGAATGGCACTGACCGTTTCGTCGCCCTGTTCATCGATGCTGACAATGCACCGGCTTCACATGTCGATGTGATCCTCAACGAGCTGGCCAGCTTCGGCACGGTCAGCATCCGCCGGGCTTACGGCAACTGGAAGGGCGATCGCCTGAGTTCCTGGGAGAAACTGCTGCATGAATATGCCATTCAACCGATCCAGCAGTTCGATCTGACCAAGGGCAAGAACGCCACCGACATCGCGCTGGTGATCGACGCGATGGATGCGCTCTACAGTCGCCGCGTCGATGTGTTCGCGCTGGTCTCGTCCGACTCGGATTTCACCCCGCTGGCCACCCGCCTGCAGGCCGACGGCAAGACTGTGGTGGGCTTCGGCGAACGCAAGACGCCCACGCCCTTCGTGAATGCCTGCTCGAAATTCCTCTACCTCGACATGGAGGCCGCACCGCAGGAAAACAGCTCCGGCAGTGCCAATACAGTCAGCGTGAGGAAATGGGGCGTCAAGGAACTCAAGAGTGACACCAAGCTTGTCACCCTGCTGCGCAATGCCGTGCAAGCCGCCGAAGCCGATGACGGCTGGTCGCCGCTGGGCCGTGTCGGCAGTCACATCGCCAATCAGGCCTCGTTTGATTCACGCAACTATGGCTACAAGAAACTGGTCGATCTGTTTCGCGCCAGCGAACTGTTCGATCTGGAAACCCGTGAAGACAAAGGCGTATTCCTGCGCGACAAACGCAAGGCCAAAGGCACATAAAGACGCCTGCCTGAAGAATCGCACGCAGCTTGCCTGTGCAGCACAGCGTGCCGTACAGGCAATCCCGACGCGGCTTTCAGGGCATGTCTGCTCAGTGCTCCTGCAGCAAGCTCAGTATGCCTTCCAGTGCCACCCGGGTTCCCGCCGTGCGCACGGCGGCACGATCTCCATCCAGATGCAGGGTAAGGCAACGCGCCGGGTAGCCACGCCGCTGCCAGCCAAAGCACACGGTACCGACCGGCTTGTCTTCCGTACCACCGGCCGGGCCGGCAATACCGGAGATGGCCACGGCCACGTGCGCCACCGACCGGGCCAGCGCACCCGCCAGCATCTCGCGCACGGTTTGCTCCGAGACAGCGCCATGTGCATGCAGGGTCAGCAGCGAAACGCCCAGCAACTCGACCTTGGCCTCGTTGGAATAAGTCACGAAGCCCCGGTCAAACCATGCGCTTGATCCGGCGACCTCGGTGATTGCGGCGCTAATCAGCCCGCCGGTACAGGACTCGGCGGTCGCCAGCTGCCAGTTCTGCGCCAGCAACGCAGGGCCGATCTGTTCGGCCAGCAAACGGATTTCAGGTGTCATCCCGGGCTCCTGCAAAAACGTTTTCAATCTGTGGCAGCACGATCTGCCAGACGCGTGGCAACACCTCGGCGATGAAGCCATTGCGGGCCATGATCTGTCCCAGCGTCACGCCATTCTCGCGCCAGACCTTGCCGCCATGATGAATGTTGTGCAGCAGTGGCATCACGCGATCCAGTGCATTGGCGTAGCGCGCTTCCGGCGTCTCGCAGGCAGTGAACTCCTCCCACAGGCTGCGCAGACTTTCCGCAGTCTGCGCCGGCAATGTTGCCAGCAGATGCTGCAAGCCTTGTGCCTCCAGCGCGCTCGCATCCGCCCGCGCCGCCGCGTAGGCGAAAGTGTCACCGCATTCGATCTCGGGCACGTCGTGCATCAGGAACAACAGCGCCGCATGCTTCGCATCCACTGCAAAGGCGCACTCACTCTCCAGCAGCAACGCGCACAGGGCGCCGTGCCAGCTGTGCTCGGCACTGTTTTCCCGCCGGCTCAGCCCGGCCGGGCTGGTGCGCCGCTCGACGGCCTTGAGGCGATCAAGGTTCAGGATGAAATCAAGCAGGGATCGGGTCGCACTCACCATTCGCTCCAGCACAGAAGAGCCCCGAGTTTGCCACCGAAAACGCCAGGCGTGCAGCCTGTCTTGCCAGCGGAATAAACTTTGCGCATGATGCCGCAACCCTGACTGCCCGCCACGCCCATGCGCATCCGCCTTGCCTGCCTTGCTCACCTCCTGCTGGGCCTGTGCGCCGCTGCACAGGGCGCCGACCAGGCAGCATCAAACCAGCCCCTCTCCCCCCGCCGCGTTCCCTGGCTGCAAGCCAGCCCTGCCGATTTCACCCAGGCCTTTGCGTTTTCGGACATCGAGTTGCGCGATCAGGGACGCATGGTCGCCGTGAAAACACCGGAGGGTTTGTGGGGTTTGCTTGATCGCGATGGGCGCTGGCAGCTCCAACCCACGTATTCAGCAGATCAACCCTTTTGTTGGCGAAGTCGCTACGGTAGCCCTCCGGCAAGGAGACAAATTCCGCTGGGGGCTGATCAACCGGCAAGGACGGGTTCTGGTCGCACCACGCTTCGAGGAACTCAGCCCGGAGCTGAACGGCCGGGTGATCGCCCGGACGATGGATGAAATCGGTCTGGTTGACCTCCAGGGGCGCTGGCTGGCGCGTTTCAGCACGGCCGGCAATCCGCCCTACCAGCCCATGCACGGTGCTTTCATTGGTGATCTGGTGGTTTTCCGCGTCAGCGGCCGCCATGGGCTGCTCGACAAGGATGGAAAGTGGCGTGTGGAGCCACGCTACACGGAGATCCGGCGCAGTGGCGATGGCTACGTGCTGCACGAGTTCCAGGGCGAAATTGCGGCCTTTGCCGATGCGAACGGCAAACTGCTGTTCAAGCCACCGGAGCTGTTTCGCGCCAAAGTCGACAATGGCATCGTGCACGCCGACGGCGTGGTCAGCCTGCAGATCGACGATGGGCGCTACGGCCTGACGGACCATCAGGGACGCTGGCTGATCCAGCGCAAACAGGACGCAGCAACGCGGAGAAACGGTGATTTGCTGACCTATCTCGGCGAACGCCTGGTCCTCGACAACGAGAACGGACAGCTCATTGATCTCACCGGCAGACTGCGCAGCAAGGATTTCCGCAGCGTCGAACCCTTCCTGAACGGATTGGCCAGGGCCGGCACAGACAAGGGCGTCGGACTGATCGACAATCGCCTCTCCTGGGTACTGCCCCCACGATACAGCGACGCGCAGGTACTCGGACCAGACCGTTTCAATGTGCTCGACGACAAGGGGCACTGGCATGAAGTTGATCGCCGCGGACAAGTCGTGGCTGATCAGGCGCCCAGCCTTCCGGCCCGCCGCCGCGAGGGTTGTCTGTACGGTCTGGCTGACGCGCAGGGTGGCTGGCGGGTGGCACCGCGCTACACCGATGTCGAGGCGCTGCCTGAGGGCAGCAGCATCGCCTGGTACATCGACCAGGCGATGCTGCTGGATGCGCAGGGCAAGGCGCTCACGACACCGCTGATGCCCCGCCCCCAGATCCGCGAAGATGACCCACGCCCCGGACGTTTCGGCTTCATCGACCCCAGCGGCCGGATGCGGATCGGGCCGCAGCTATGGGAAGCCGAGGATTTCAGCGAAGGGCTGGCACGCGTAAGCGGAGCAGGCTTTGTGGATCGGGACGGCTACTGGGTAATCCCGCCGACGTTCCAGGAAGCGCGCTCCTTCTCCGAAGGCCTGGCGGCCGTTATGATCGGTGGTGAAGGCTGGACTTACATCGATCACAACTGCCGCCCCCTCGGCGAGGAGCGTTTCGAGAGTGCCAAGAGTTTCCACGCAGGTCTGGCGCGCGTCACCGACAAACAGAATCGCACCGTTTTCATTGATCGCCGTGGTCAGCGCATTACTGCGCCGGTTCCTGCAGCGACAACAGACACGTCACCCCGGCCGCTTGCCCTCAACGCGCGCTGGGGCTACGCAGACAGCTCGGGACAGTGGCTGATCGAACCACGCTTCGAAGACGCGGAACCTTTCTCTGAAGGGCTTGCGGCAGTCAAGAGCGGCGGGCGCTGGGGCTTCGTCGACAGCAGTGGCAAGCTCGTCATTGCGGCTCGCTTCGCGGAAACCCGCCCGATGCACGAAGGCTGGGCCGCGGTGGCGATGCCGGCAGCGAAAGGTGAGCCCATCCCTGAGTGGCGCCTGATCAATCGCCAGGGCAAACTCGGCGACCTCAGCTTCAGCAGCGCGCCGGGGCCATTCGTGAACGGCCTCGCCCCAGCGCAATCGGGGAATTTCTGGGGTTATATCCGGCGCGATGGCAGCTGGCAGATCGAGCCGCGTTTCAGCTCCGCCGAAGCGTTCCATGACGGACTCGCACGCATCACGCAGGAGCCGCAGAGCCCCCCCGTCACGAAGTCTGGACCGCTGGAATTGCCACCACGACCGCGCTCGATCACTCGTCTGGATACTGGCTTGCTCAAGGTCGGCATTCAGGAAAACCGCCTGTTTGCCTTGCTGCGCCCCGATGGCTCGCTGCTCATCCCCACCCCGCTGACCGGAACCCGCCGATGATTCACCGCCTCTTTTCCTGTCTGCTCGTGACAGCGCTGCCCGCGCTGGCGCATGCAGAAACCCTGAATGTCATTCGTGCCCATGCCCCGGTCTATGCAAACGCTGGCGACAAGACGCCCAATGGTGACGCCTTGCTGCTCGGAACCCGTGTCGAGCTGGCGAACCGGCGTGGCGAGTGGTGCGAAGTCCGCCCGGAAGGCGCGGGAAAATCCAGCTTCATGCGCTGTGCCGAACTGCGCGCCGCACCGTTGAGTGCCGAGGAGATCCGCAAGGCACTGCAAGCCGACAAGCTTGATCCGGCGGCCCGCTTTGAATGGACCGCACGCGCCTTCTGGCTGCAGCCCTCCCTCGGCGCCTGGCTGGCCAGCGCCCGCGCACTGGAAGGCTGGCAGCTCGATGACAAGACCCGCGAACGCGAATACCGCCTGACCAAACCTCTGCGCCCCCGGAATGCCGAGTTCGATGCGATGAAAGCACGCCTTGCCGAAGGCATTGTCGCCAGCCTGCCCAGCGTGCCGGGAGACGCCAACTGGCCTGCCGCCTCTTCTTTCGAGGGCAATGCCGGCCTGGCCCTGCAGCGTCTGGGGCTGCCGCAAGCGAAACCATCGTATTTTCATACCGGTGACATTCTGGCCGTGCTGCCGCGCATCAGGGACTGGCAATCCGCCGGGCTGGCTGATGCATTGTCGGCCTGGAACAAGGCGCCCATGCGCGTGGCGCAGTTCAAACCTGCACATTACGCCATCAATGCCCCGCTCGACGGTTTCCGCCTCGTCGACACCGGTCTGGAAGCCGTGCTGGGCCACTGGGATGTCGCGGCACTAGCGCTGGAGTTCTACACCCCGGCGCTGTTTCAGGGCATCACTGCACAAGCCCGCCCCGTCACCGCACGCGTCCAGAAGATGAGCTTCGGCTTCGAGTATTTCGCCTGTCGGGGCTGGAGCACCGAGCTGCCCGGCAGTGCTTTCGTGCGCACCGAGCCTGGCTCCCCCCTTGTGAAGCAGGCCATCGTGCGCTGGATCGGCAAACCTGCCACTGACAAGGCACGCATCCTCACCCGTAAATCCAGCGGCAAGGACATGTACGCCCTGCTCTACGTGGACGACATCGACCTGGATGGCGACGGGGTTGCCGATCTATCGAACTGGCGGGGGCGCTATGAGCCGCAGGTAAGCGCCGAAGGCATCTGGAATGCGGTCTACGCCAACATCGACGGAAAATGGTATCTGCTCAGCGCGGACGAAGACGAAGACTGCACATGAACCTGCCGCGCGATCATTGCCGCAACTGCAACAGTGCCGAGAGGAACAGGGCTTCAGCCAGGACTTCGCAGCCTTCCTCCAGAAACGCCAGCCATACCGGCGGCGAGCCCAGATCGACCCAGATGGCCAGCAGACCGACACCAACCGCCGCGCGCAGCAGGCCGGTGGTGCTGCGCGGAAACCCGCAGCGGCCGGCAGCCCAGGCGAGCAGGACGCCACCGAAACCAACCAGCAGGACAGGCAGATCAGCAAGCCCGCCCGGCGCACGCTGATGCAGCAGGCCCGGCAGGAAGGCATGCTTGAACCATTCGTGGAGCATGAACTGCTCATCGAGCGCCAGCGCCAACAACGCCAGCGCCAGAGGCAGCCCCCACTTCAGGGGCAAGGCGCGTTCGGAGCACAGGCGCAGACATAGCATCGCGCCGGCGATCAGCAATGCCGATGACAGCCAGGACACAGGGGAATCATCGGAGCGGAAAGCCTCTTCCCAGAACGGGGCATAGACCCAGGCAGCCAGCACCATGAAACCCAGCACGAAGAGCAACAGCACGACGGACGGCAGCCAGTCCCGTGCGGAGCCCGGTTTCACGCAAGCGCCTTCGCGACCATGAGCAGGCACAACAAGGTGTAGCCTGCGGCAAGAAGATCATCGAACATCACGCCCAAGCCATTCTTGAAACGACGATCCGCGATATGGATCGGCCATGGCTTGGTGATGTCAAAAACGCGAAAGACCAGCACGCCGGCAAGCTGCCAGAGGAAGCCTGTCGGAATGCAGGCAAGCACCAGCCACACCGCCACGAACTCGTCCCAGACGATCCCGCCATGATCGACTTCGCCAAGAGCCGCCCCTGTCCTTGCTATACAGGCAGCCCCTATGAAGAATGCCGCCAATAGCGCGGCTACGAGCACCCATGCTGCAAACACAGGCGGGACGCTGCTTTCCAGCATGGCATACACGCCCCACGCCACGAAACTGCCGACCGTGCCGGGCGCCTTGGGCGCCAGACCGGAGCCGAAGCCCAGCGAGATGAAATGGGCGGGATGGGCGACAAGAAGTTTGAAAGTCGGGCGCATGGTGGCTTAGGTCTGATCGTTCCCGCGCAGATCGTAGGTGCGATCCGCTATTTGTTGGCTACTCTTGTATCCCCAAAATCCGCAATTCGTCCGCACTCAACATGCTGGTCGCTGCGCGGCCTTTTTTGGCAAACGTATTGATGAGCTTGACCAAGGCATCAACCTCATTTTTTGAAAAAAATGGGCAGAAGTCAGCCCTCGATTCGGGCAAAAGTTTTTCCCACAGATCGCGCTTGCCATCCACAAGCACTTCAAAATAATCATCGGCCTCAATCATCTGACGATCTTCGCCAGGAAAGCGCTCTTCCTCGATATGGATGGCTCGTGCCTTGATCTGCTGACAAGTACACGCTTGTCGTTGCCTTCGCCCGAGCATGCAATATCTGGTCATTGCAAGCACACAGGCATCACGCTGAGGCCTTATCTCTACGGCAACGGCTGTTGGGCGAAGACCAGCCCAGCGGGTCATGATGCATCCCAAGCAGATAAACACTGCCCCACCCATCAATGCGCCTGCCCAATTTTCCCTGACCGGCACTTGGGAAAGAACAAAGGCGCCCAAGACGATGAGTAGCACACCGAGCAGTATAAAAATCGCGATTTGACGGGAATAAACACGCACGACCAACGCATCCTTCTGGATTTTTACCGAAAAGCTCATTGCCACCTCACAGAGAATTTAAAACTGTCTCCTGCAAGCGATTTGACTCATAGACCACCGCATACGCTGATTTTAGTGACGGAGTTTGCACTCCCTCCCCCTACGCAAAATGATCAAAGCCGCTCGCCGCAATAGCCTCCACCACCCCATCGCCGCGCTGCAGCCACAGGCCGGATTTGTCGAGGATGCGGCCGATACGATGCAGGGGTAATTCGAGGTGGCGGCCAAGGGCTTCGACCTGACCACGTTTTTCACGCGGCACGGTGAACAGCAATTCATAATCGTCACCGCCCCCGAGCAGGGCGGCCATTGCGGGCTCGGTGCGCTTGCAGGCGGCCAGCAGAGCGTCAAGCGGCAGCGCGGTTTCCTCGATCATCGCGCCAACCTGAGAACGCTCCAGGATGTGGGCCAGGTCACCGAGCAAGCCATCGGACACGTCCAGCATGGCGCTGGCGACACCGCGGAGCGCCATGCCCAGCGCCACGCGCGGAATGGGGCGGTGCAGGCGGTCGAGACAGGATTCACTCCAGCCGTCGAGCAGTTGCAGCTCGCCGCGCAAATGAGCCAGACCCAGCGCAGCCATGCCGGGCCAGCCGGAAATCCAGATGTCGTCACCATGCCGCGCGCCATCGCGCCGCACGGCCGCGTCGGCAGGCACTTCACCGAACACCGTGGCACACAGGTTGAGCGGACCACGCGTGGTATCGCCACCGATCCAGTCCACGCAATAGGCTTCGCAACAATCACGGAAGCCACGTGCCAGTGCCCCAACCCACTCATCGTCAGCCTGCGGCAAAGCCAGGGCCAGCGTAATCCAGCGCGGCTCGGCGGCCATCGCCGCCATGTCGGAGATGTTCACTGCGGCGGCTTTCCAGCCCAGCAGGAAAGGGTCGGCCTGGGGAAAGAAGTGGTGGCCTGCAACCAGCATGTCGGTCGACACCACCAGCTGCATGCCAGGGCGCGGACGCAGCAGCGCACCATCGTCCCCCACGCCCAGATCGGTATGACTGGTGGGGTAATGGAAGAAACGACGGATCAGGTCAAATTCGCCCGGCATAGGGAGCGGGGAGTGAGAAGTGGGGAGTGGGCGTCGTGTTTCCGACGCCCGACTTCCCACTGTCGACTCCCTAGCGGTTCCGCTGTTTTGCCGCGTGCTCGACTTCGGCAGCACGCAGTTTGGGCGCCAGCTTGTCGAGCACGCCGTTGATGTAGCGATGGCCATCGGTACCGCCAAAAGACTTGGCGAGTTCGATGGCTTCGTTGATCACCACGCGATACGGGGTCTCGATGCGATGCGCCAGTTCGTAGGCGCCAAGCAGCAGGATGGCGCGCTCGATGGGTGAAACTTCGGTCAGCGGACGATCGATACAGCCGGCCACTTCGGTTTCCAGCGCATCCGCATTGGCTGCTGCACCACGCAGCAGCACCAGTGCCAACGGTTTATCAGCACGCGCCCATTCTTCGCTTTCCTGCTCCAGATGATCTTCGATCAGCGGCAGGGAGTTGCCGCTCATGCGCCACTGGTAGAGGCCCTGCATCGCGACTTCGCGTGCGAGCCGGCGCGGGGTCTTTTTGGGAGTTTCTTGCGGGATCAGTTCTTTGTTGTCGTCGCTCATGCGCGGATCGTCCTCAGCAGGTTGGCCATTTCGATGGCGCACTGGGCGCATTCGCGGCCCTTCACGTCCATGCGGATTTCGGCCTGTTCATCGGTGTTGGTGGTCAGCACGCCATTGGCGACGGGAATGTCCCAGTCGAGCTGCACGCGGGTGATGCCGGCAGCCATCTCGTTGGACACGATCTCGAAGTGATAGGTGTCGCCACGAATTACCGCGCCCAGCGCGATCAGCGCGTCATATTCTTCGGTCTGCGCCAGGGTCTGCAGGGTCAGCGGCATTTCCAGCGCGCCGGGCACTTTGGCAATCAGGATGTCACTGGCGGCAACGCCGCGGGCGAGCAATTCCTCGACACAGGCACCGAGCAGGCCTTCGCCAACGTTGGCATTGAAGCGCCCGGCGACGATGGCCACGCGCAAACCCTTGCCGTCGAGACTCTGGGAAATTTCGGGAACGTTTTCAAAACGGGACATGAATGGTCTTCCTTCTCAGGCCTTGGGTTCTTCGTAACCGGTCACTTCGAGACCAAAACCGGTCATGTTCGGGATGTGTCGCGCCTTGGCGAGTACGCGCATCTTGCCAACCCCCAGATCACGCAGGATCTGCGCGCCGATTCCGAACAGGCGTGGGTCCCACTTGGCTGCGGGTTTTTGTTCATCCGCCTTGATGCCCAGCGCGGCAAGCATTTCCTCGCTGCTCTCGGGGCGGCGCAGCATGATCAGCACGCCGTTGCCATGCGCGGAGATACGCGCCAGCGCGTCGTCAATCGGAAAGCTGTGACGACTGTTGGCGGCATCCAGAAAATCGAGCACCGAGATCGGCTCATGCACGCGCACCAGCGTATCCACTTCAGGCTTGATCTCGCCTTTATACATGGCCAGATGAAGGTCGCCGGAGGCACGGTCAGAGAAAGCCGCCAGACGGAATTCTCCATGCGCCGTCTGCACCGGCTTGTCGGCCACACGCTCAACCAGCTTTTCAACGGCGGAGCGATAGTGGATCAGGTCGCGGATGGCACCGATCTTCAAGCCATGCTGCTGGGCAAAAGGCACCAGATCCGGCAGACGCGCCATGCTGCCATCTTCGTTCATGATCTCGCAGATCACCGAGGCCGGCTCCAGCCCGGCCAACCCGGCCAGATCGCAACCGGCTTCGGTATGCCCGGCGCGCACCAGCACGCCCCCCGGCTTGGCCTGGATCGGGAAGATATGCCCCGGCTGCACGATATCGGCCGGGCGGGCGTTGCGAGCCACAGCGGCCTGCACGGTGCGGGCCCGATCCGCCGCCGAGATGCCGGTGGTGACACCTTCGGCGGCTTCAATGGAGACCGTGAAGGCCGTAGTGAACTGGCTGCGGTTGTCGCGCGCCATCGGGTTCAGGCCGAGCTGCCGACAGCGCTCTTCGGTCAGCGTCAGACAGATCAGGCCGCGCGCGTAGCGCGCCATGAAATTGATCGCCTCCGGCGTGATGTGCTGGGCAGCGATGACGATATCGCCCTCGTTCTCGCGGTCCTCATCATCAATGAGGATGACCATCTTGCCGGCGCGAATATCTTCGATGATGTCGCGAACCGGGGAAAGAACGCTGGCGCTTGCTGGATTCGTATTCATTTTTCCGTACTCTTTCATTGCTGCATACAGCTCTGTGGGTGGCTCCCCGGTCAAGCCAGAATGGCGCTTTCTGCCAGTCCGCATGGTCTGGAGAAACTGACGGCTTGAAAATCCGGTTTCCGCACCCAGTTAGTCAACACCAGGCCGGCGCTGCCGATGTGTCCATGCCCCCGTGCGCCGGCTATCACCGATAGCTCCCGCATTCAAGGCAAGCACCCCGGCCACCAGATTCGCACGCCCAACAGCGTTGGCGACCGCAACAACATCCGAGTACCCGAGAGGAAGAAACCCAGTGGCCTGTCTTGCAAAGCTTGATTTTACGCGATTCGACGCCCCCCCGCCCGGGAAAGACTGCACTGTGCCGATTGGAGTACCATCGCCTGCCCGGCAAGCCGCCCAACCCTTCATGAAAAGAGGCTGACCATGGTGCCCCACCTGACCACCGCCCTCTCCGGCCCCCTGCTCGCGCTGGAACAGGGCCTGCTCGACAACGCCTGTCGCATCGAACAATGGTTCCGCAGCCAGTGGATGGAGCACACCCCACCCTTCTACGGCTCGGTGGACCTGCGCAACAGCGGCTTCAAACTGGCACCGGTGGACATGAATCTGTTCCCCGGCGGTTTCAACAACCTGAACCGGGATTTCCTGCCCTTGTGCGTGCAGGCCGCCCATGCAGCGGTCGAACGCCTGTGTCCGAACGCCAGTGACCTGTTGCTGATACCCGAGAACCACACGCGCAACCTGTTCTACCTGCAGAACGTGGCGCAGATTGCCAACATCCTTAGCCTGAGCGGGCTGAATGTGCGTATCGGCTCGCTGCTGCCGGAAATCACTGCACCCACACCAGTAGACCTGCCTGACGGCAGCCAATTGATTCTGGAACCTCTGGTCCGCAAGGGTAACCGCCTCGGTCTGGCCGGCTTTGACCCCTGTGCCATCCTGCTCAACAACGACCTGTCGGCTGGCGCTCCAGCCATCATTCAAGGTCTGGACGAGCAATGGCTGCTGCCACCGATCCACGCCGGCTGGGCCACACGGCGCAAGTCGATCCATTTCGCGGCCTATGATCAGGTCGCCGCACGCTTCGCACGCCTGCTCGATATCGACCCCTGGCTGGTCAATCCATATTTCGGACGTTGTGGCGAGATCAATTTCCACGAGCGCACCGGCGAGGACTGCCTGGCGGCACAGGTGGATTCGCTGCTGACCATGATTCGCCAGAAATACGCCGAGTACGGCATCAAGGAAACCCCCTTCGTGGTGGTAAAAGCGGACGCCGGCACCTACGGCATGGGTGTGATGACCGTGCGTGATGCCTCCGAAGTGACCGGGCTGAACCGCCGCCAGCGCAACAAGATGAGTGTGATCAAGGAAGGCCAGCAGGTCTCCGAAGTCATCATCCAGGAGGGCGTGCATACCCTGGAAACCGTTAATGGCGGCGTGGCCGAGCCGGTGGTGTACATGATGGACCACTACGTGGTGGGCGGTTTCTACCGCGTGCATGGCGAACGCGGCCGCGACGAAAACCTCAACGCCCCGGGCATGCATTTCGAACCACTGGCGTTTGAAACCTGCTGCAACGTGCCGGATTGCAAACAGGCGCCGGACGCAGCCCCCAACCGCTTCTACGCCTATGGCGTGGTCGCACGCCTGGCTTTGCTGGCCGCATCGCTGGAGCTGGAGCAGACCGCTCCGGCAGAAGTGGCGCTGGCATGAAGATCGCGTTCATCGTCGATCCGCTGGACAAACTCAAGGCCTACAAGGATTCCAGCGTAGCCATGATGCGTGCCGCCCAGGCACGCGGGCATTCTGTTTTTGCCATCGCCCGGGACGGGCTGCTGGTGCGGGACGGCGAGGTGCATGCCCTGGCATCCGCACTGGACGTGAGTCTTGACGATGCCTGCTGGTACACCGCCGCTGCAAGCGCCTCGCAGCCACTCACCGCTTTCGACGCCGTGCTGATGCGTCAGGACCCGCCTTTCGACGCGGAATACATCGCAGCAACATGGATGCTGGAACGCGCCGTCGCACAGGGAGCAAAGGTCTTCAATGATCCGCGGGCCATTCGCGATCATTCGGAAAAAGTATCCATCACTGAATTCCCGCAGTTCACGCCAACTACACTGGTCGCACGGGATTCGACAAGCATTCAGGCATTCATCGACGAGATGGGCGACGCCATCCTCAAACCGCTCGACGGGATGGGTGGCACAGGCATCTTCCGCGTGCGTGCGGACGACCCGAACCGCAACGCCATTCTGGAAACCCTGACCGACAACGGCCGGCGTTCCATCATGGCGCAGCGCTACCTGCCGCAGATCAGCGAGGGCGACAAACGCATATTGCTGATTGCAGGTCAGGTCATGCCCTACAGCCTGGCCCGCATTCCCATGGCCGGCGAAACACGCGGCAACCTCGCCGCAGGCGGCAAGGGCGTCGCCATGCCATTGACTGCCCGCGAACGTGAAGTCGCCGAGGCGCTGGCTCCGGTCCTGTGGCAACGGGGTCTGCTCATCGTCGGACTGGACATGATTGGTGGACATCTCACCGAAATCAACGTCACCAGCCCGACCTGCATGGTCGAAATATTCCAGCAGACCGGCTGCGATATCGCAACCCGGCTCATCCAGGCTCTGGAACAGTTGTAGGAGCTTTGCGCCGCAGCAATGTAGGCGCTCCAGCCGCTGCCCTTCTTGGCCTACCGACCAATGGGCGTTTGGTCCGTCGGTGCTTGCCTGCTCCGCATAATTCAGAGCAACGGCAACCCCTTCCCCAGCCCGACGAATATGCGTTTATTCTATTCACAACTACACCGCAGTCGGCTTGAAATACCATCATTCAAGCTTCCACATGCCTCACGCAAAAAAGGGGCGATGCACAAGGCCGCCTCCAGCCTGTTGCCCGGGTCCGGCAAGCGCACCGAGGTTCATGGCTGGCTGCACCGTAACCGCATCAACATCCTGCTGTTGCTGCTGGCCTGTACCGCAGCATTGACGGCAGGTCTGCGCCTGATGACCCCCAACCTGGCCGAAGCCCTGGCCGACAGCCTTCCCGGCAGCTGGGTCCGCACCAGCTCTGAAAAAGTCCTGGCTCATCTGGAAACCGGCACACTGCTCGCTTCACAACGCCCTCTGGCGGAGCAGGACGCCCTGCGCGACCGCTTTGCTGCCCTGAATGCTGCTCCTGAAGGAGCCCCGCCATACCGCCTGCTGTTCCGGCGCAACCTCGCTTCCGACCGCATGCTGCTGACCCTGCCGGGCGGCGAGATCATCGTGACAGACCAGTTCATGCAAACCGTGCCAGATCCGGCAGAACAGCTGGCCTTGCTGTGCCACGAACTGGGTCATCTGTATTACCGCCACGCCCTGCGCAGCGCCATCGAGCACAATCTGTTCTGGCTCGCCTCGGCGGCCTTTGTCGGCAGCAGCGAAAGCAGTGTGCGCGCCCTGGTCAACGGACTGGAGCACGCTGACTATGGGCGCGAGCACGTGCTGGAAGCGGATCGCTACGCACTGTCCATGCTGCGGACCAACGGACTGCCGGCACGCTTGCTGCAGGATGCCATCGAGCATGGTCAGGGACCAGCTGGTCCAGCGCAGATCCAGCGCGACCCGCTCACGCATCGGCAATACTTCAACGAGCGGATTCGCGCCCTGCAGAATTTGCTGTAATGCAACAGGCCGGCTGCCTTATCATTAGGGCATGCCTGCCTGCAGTCCCCTCCTCTCCGTCGGCCATATCCTGCGTCATCTGCTCTGCATCTGCCTGATCAGCCTGTTGGCTGGCTGCGGCGACGGCCCGCTCGTCCGGCAGGAGTCGTTCGTCTTCGGCACGCGCGTGGAAGTTGTCACCCAGGGGGCTCCGGAAGCCCAGGCTCGTGACGCCATCGCCGCCGTGCTGCGGGAGTTCGACCGTTTGCACCGCACCTATCACGCCTGGCAGCCCTCCGAATTGACCCGCCTGAACGAGGCTCTGGCGCGTGGAGAAACCGCCAGCGTGCAACCCGAGATGCTCGGTCTGATCCGCTCGGCACAAACCTATTCCGAACTCGGCGAACATCTGTTCAACCCGGCCATCGGCCGACTGATCCAGCTCTGGGGTTTTCATTCCGACACCTTCGTTGCCCGTCTGCCGGCCCCCGAAGCACTACGCCAGGCCGTCGCCACGCAGCCTCACATGAGCGATCTGCAAATCGACGGCAACCAGATCCGCAGCCGCAATCCAGCGGTCGCTCTTGATTTCGGCGGTATCGCCAAAGGCTGGGCACTGGACAAGGCCGCAGCCATCCTGCGCGAGCATGGCATCCACAACGCCCTGATCAACATCGGCGGCAACGTCATGGCGCTGGGAAGCAAGGGAAAGCAGCCATGGACCGTTGGCATCCAGCATCCGCGTGCCTCCGGCCCGCTGGCCACGCTGGCACTGTATGACGGTGAAGCCATCGGCACCTCCGGCGATTACCAGCGTTTCTTCGACCTGAACGGCCAGCGCTACAGTCACCTGCTCGATCCGCGCACCGGCGAGCCTGCCCGTCACACCCAGGCCGTCACCGTGCTGATCACCCCGCGCCCCGATGCCGGCATGCTTTCGGACGTAGCCAGCAAGCCGGTTTTCCTCGCAGCAGACGAATGGCGCTCAATGGCCCGACGCTTCGGCGTAGCCCACGTATTGCGGGTCGACGGACAGGGAAAGATCATGTTGAGCACGGACATGCGGGCACGTCTGCGCTGGGCTCAAGGTGTCGAACCGGGGGAAGTGCTAGAGTAGGGCCGCCTTGCCCACCACGCAGCACACACGCGCATGATCGGCATCCTCATCATCACTCACGGCACCCTTGGCGAATCCTTGATCCAGTGCATCTGCCACGTGATCAACAAGCGTCCGCCACACATCGCCCAGCTTGGCATAGCCGAGCAGGATGCGCCGCAAGATGCTCTGGATGAAGCCCGGCGGCTGCTGGCCAGTGTGGATGACGGCGAGGGAGTTCTGATTTTGACGGACATCTATGGTGCAACACCGGCCAACATTGCCATGAAACTTCTCATCCCCGGTAAAGTCGAAGGCGTCGCCGGCGTCAGCATCCCGATGCTGCTGCGCGTCTTGACCTACCGGGAAAAGAGCGATATTCAAACCGTAGTACACAAGGCCATATCCGGCGGCTGCGATGGTGTGCTGCACATAAAAGGAGGCTTCTGAAATGCCCCGCGCGATGACTGAAATTGCCAACCGGCTGGGTCTGCACGCCCGCCCCTCTGCCAAGCTGACCCAGCTGGCCACCCAGTTCCGCAGCGATGTCTGGCTGGAACGTGAAGGCCGCCGCGTCAACGCCAAGAGCATCATGGGCGTCATGATGCTGGCTGCTTCACAAGGCACGAAACTCACCATAGAGACCGAGGGTGAAGACGCCGAGGCTGCGCTCGCCGCCATCGTCGAACTGATTGCCAGCCGCTTCGGCGAGCGCGAATAAGGCGACAGTCTCGACCCATGCCCTTCGTCATCCACGGACTGCCTGTCTCACATGGAATCGCCATCGGGCGTGCCCATCTGGTTTCCCATGCCTTGCTGGAGGTCGATCACCTGTTGATCGCCCCACGCCATGTGGAGGCCGAAGTGATCCGCCTGGAAGACGCTGCCGCCAAGGTCCGTTTCGAGCTGCGAGCGCTGCGCGAGGCCTCGGCCAATGTGCAGTCAGAAGTCTCGGCATTTGTCGACCTGCACACCATGCTGCTCGACGACCCGATGCTGGTCAGCACTGCCTGCAAGCTGATCCGCGAGCGTCGTTGCAACGCCGAGTGGGCATTGGTGCAACAGATGGAATTGATCGTCGACGACTTTGACAACATCGACGATCCTTACCTGCGCGAACGCAAGGCTGACGTGATTCAGGTGGTCGAACGCGTACTCAAGGCTCTGCTGGGGCATCCCGGCCATGTCACCACGCGCCGCGGCAAGGACGACGGGCTGGACAGCATCGTCGTCGCTCACGACCTTTCTCCTGCCGACACCATCCACTTCAAGGACAGCCAGGTCGCCGGCTTCGTCACCGATGTCGGTGGCGCCACCTCGCACACGGCCATCGTCGCCCGCAGCCTGGGCATCCCGGCGGTGGTCGGCCTGCGTCACATCCGCCACATCGCCCGCGACGACGACATCATCATCATCGATGGCGCACGCGGCGTAGCCATCATCGATCCGGACGAACGCGTCCTTGAAGAATATCGCCTGCGCCGCAGTGCCATCGAACTGGAACGGACCAAGCTCAAGCGCTTGAAAGCCAACCGCGCCGCCACGCTCGACGGCATCGAGATTTCGCTGCAGGCCAATATCGAGTTGCCCCGGGACATTCCCGGAGTCAAGGACGTTTACGCCGACGGGGTCGGTCTGTTCCGCACCGAATTCCTCTTCATGAACCGCGACACGCTGCCCAATGAAGAGGAGCAGTTCGAGGCCTACAAAGCCGTCGCCAAAGCCATGGGTGGCAAGCCGGTCACCATCCGCACCCTGGATATCGGCGCCGACAAGAACCTCAATTCAGGTGGCCCACGCCCAGAAACCAATCCGGCACTGGGCCTGCGCGCCATCCGCTACTGCCTGGCCGAGCCGCAGATGTTCCTGACCCAGCTGCGGGCCCTGCTGCGTGCCTCGCTGCACGGCAAGATCAAGATCCTGATCCCGATGCTGGCGCATGCTCACGAAGTTGACGCCTCGCTGGCCGCCATCGAGCAGGCCAAGGCCCAGTTGCGCGCGGAAAAGATCAAGTTCGACGAAGCCATCCCCGTCGGCGGCATGATCGAAATCCCTGCCGCCGCACTGGCACTGGGCATCTTCGTCAAACGTCTGGACTTCCTCTCCATCGGCACCAACGACCTGATCCAGTACACCCTGGCCATCGATCGCACCGACGAAGCCGTTGCCCATCTCTACGATCCGCTCCACCCAGCCATCCTGCGCCTGATTTCGGCCACCATCCAGGCCGGCATCAAGGCCGAAATTCCGGTGTCGGTGTGCGGCGAAATGGCCGGCGACAAGAGCTTCACCCGCCTGCTGCTGGGCATGGGTCTGCAGCAATTCTCGATGCACCCGACCCAGATTCTGGAGGTCAAGCAGGAAATCCTGCGCTCCAACAGCGCGGACCTCGCCCTCAAGGTCGCCAAGATCCTCAAGCTCGAAGAGCCGGACAAGATTCGCGAAGCAGTGGAAAAACTCTGAAGATGAAGCGCGTCAGGCGGCGGCTGAAGAGCCGCTTCTGACAAGGCTTACCGGCACACCCACCTCAAAACCCGCGCCAGACAATCCTTCGCAGCACCACTGTCCGGAGAAGTCCGCCAGAAGAGGCTCTCCGGGCATTCCTTGCAAGAGTAGTTTCTGACAGCAAGCACGCCTCCCGCCAGGCCTGCACCGACGTAAGCCCGCGTAAACTTCACTCCGCATGTGCTTTGGCTCTGTCACCAAAGGCGGCCGCTCCGTTTGACTTTCTCGCGCTCTGCGAGTAATTTCGACTCCATTGCGCCGATTTGATTCAGCTTGCGGGCGCGTAACAAATACGGCTAAAGCGGATGGGCACCACAAAACCCGATCACGCTTTGGCTGATCGGGTTTTTGCTTTTGACGATGACAAAGAATCCATCAGGTAGTGTCGGCATCGTAACGCCGCAATGTGCACACTTCACCGAGCCGCTCGCCCTGCGCAGCGGTGGCGTACTGCCCGCCTACGATCTGGTGTATGAAACCTACGGCACCCTCAACGCAGCCAGATCCAATGCGGTGCTGGTGTGCCACGCCCTGTCCGGCTCGCACCACGTCGCGGGGACCTATGCCGACAAGCCGAAAAGTACCGGCTGGTGGGATAACCTCGTCGGCCCCGGCAAGCCGCTGGATACCAACAAGTTCTTCGTTGTCGGCGTCAACAATCTCGGTGGCTGCTTCGGCTCGACCGGACCACAGAGCATCAATCCTGCGACCGGCCGGCCTTGGGGCGCGAGCTTCCCCTTCGTGACGGTCGAGGACTGGGTCGATTCGCAGGCTCTGCTGGCGGATCGTCTGGGTATCGACGCCTGGGCTGCCGTTCTCGGCGGTTCGCTCGGCGGCATGCAGGCGCTGGCCTGGACCCTGCGCCACCCCGAACGTGTGCGTCACGGCATGGTGATCGCTGCCGCACCGCAACTCTCGACCGAGAACATCGCCTTCAACGAGGTCGCGCGCCAAGCCATCCTGACCGACCCGGACTTTCACGGCGGCAACTATTATCAGCATGGCGTGGTGCCCGTGCGCGGCCTGCGTCTGGCGCGCATGGTTGGCCACATCACCTATCTGTCGGATGACGCGATGGCCGAGAAATTCGGCCGCAAGCTGCGCCATGGCGAGCACAAGTACCATTTTGATGTCGAATTCGAGATCGAGTCCTACCTGAACTATCAGGGCGACAAGTTCGCCGGCTTCTTTGACGCCAACACCTATCTGCTCACGACCAAAGCGCTGGACTACTTCGATCCGGCCTACGAATACGGTGGCGACCTGAAAGCCGCTCTGGCACGCGCCAAGGCCAAGTTCTTCCTCGCCTCCTTCACCACCGACTGGCGCTTCTCACCCGCACGTTCACGCGAACTGGTGTTCGCATTGCTGCACAACCAGCGCGACGTGAGCTACGCCGAAATCGCCAGCAGTGCCGGGCACGACTCCTTCCTGCTCGACGATCCGCATTACCACGCCGCGATGCGCGCGTACTTCCAGAACATCGAAGTATGAGTCTGAATCCGCAGTCGACAGCTCGACTCTCCACATCACTCCGCGCTTTCCGGACGATCGCTACGCACCCGATTGAAGCGCGCTGCAGCACGCTGGCCGCGTTGCTCCTCCTAGCGGGCATCAGCCCGCAGCGTCGTCGCGCCTCGCCAGCGCACAGCATCGCGCCCCACCCGGATGCGCCCAACTACGGATTCAGACTCTCATGGTAAAAACCGGCCAACAAGACCGCCACGACTACGACGTGATCGCCGGCTGGGTGCGTGAAGGCGCCCGCGTGCTCGACCTCGGCTGCGGCGACGGCGAATTACTGCAGCACCTGGCGGCCACCCGCAAGACCCTGGGCTATGGCGTGGAGCGTGACTCCGAGCGCGTTACCGCCTGCATCGCCAATCACATCAACGTGCTGCAGATCGATCTGGAACAGGGTCTCGCCGGTTTCGAGGACGGCCAGTTCGATTACGTGATCATGAGCCTCTCGCTGCAGGCCGTGCACAACACAGAGGGCATCCTCAGCGAAATGCTGCGTGTCGGTCGCGAGGCCGTGGTGAGCTTCCCGAACTTCGGTTACTGGCGCCATCGCGTGTCGATCAACGAAGGTCACATGCCCGTCTCTGACAGCCTGCCGCACCAGTGGTACAACACGCCCAACGTGCGCTTCTTCACCATGGCGGACTTTGAGCAACTGTGCGAAAAACGCGGCATCGCCGTGCTGGAGCGCGCCGCATTCGACGAAGACCGGGCCATTGACATCGACCCGAACAACTTCGCCAGTGTGGCGCTGTACCGCTTGGGGCGCACTGCCGCCTGAGCCTTGCCTGACGCGGCTGTTCAGGCCCCCTGTCTGAAGAGTCGCGCCAGACAACACGCGCCGCCCGCCATTCATCGCGTTTTAGTGGTTTGCGCAACACATCTCCCCGCGTTTCTGCGGCATTCATTGTTCCCGGTCCCATATTGCGTTAGTTTGATGCTTGCACAAGCACCGGGGAGACTTGCGAAGCCCCCCCGGCAATAACACATCCGGTGGAGACTCTCATGAAATTCGCACTTGGTCGTGCCTGGGGCAAGGCATGTCTTGGAACCGTACTGCTCGCTCTGCTGGCAGGCTGTGGCGGGGGTGGCAGTGGTGGTGGCGCAAGCGACTCCGGCGCATCGACCGGCAACTCATCCAGCAGCAGTTCCGGTGGCAATACGGTTCTGACGGTCAGCGCCACGCCTACGGGCTGGGCATCCGAAGACGGCGGCACGACTGGCGGCACCGGTGCGCCAGCCAGCAACATCTATGTGGTACACAACCGGGCAGAACTGCTCAACGCCCTGGCCAACAAGAACAGTCCGAACTACTCGGCTACCAATGCGACCAACCTTGGTCTGGGCGCACCGGCAGCCAAAGAAGCCAAGATCATTTACATCGTCGGCACCATCTGGGGCACTGATCTGGGTAACGGCAAGTTCGCAGACGAGACCTATTACAAATCCACTAATACGACCGCAGCCAAGTGGGACTTTGAGCTTTATCTCCAGAGTCTCGACACCCAATGGGCCGCAGATCTGGCCACCGCTGTCGCGGCCGGAGACGCTGCGGCCATTGCGACCAAGAGCAAGGTCAGCGCCTTGTCCTCGGCACGCAGCACACTGGGCCGCCTCCAGAAAGCGCAGATCCAGTTCCAGATCCCGTCAAATACGACCATCATGGGCGTGGGCTCAGACGCAAAACTGATCGACGGCTACTTCTCGATCAATGGCGGAACAAGCAAGGACCTGGGAACCAATATTGTCGTCCGCAACCTTGAATTTCAGGCACCTCAGGATCTGACCACGCAGTACGACACCAAAAAGCAGGAATGGAACGCCGCCTACAAGGCGTTCGGCATCGTCACTGGCAAGCATGTGTGGATCGACCACTGTACCTTCAGTGACGGCGCCCATATCGACTCGGCCGAGGTCCGCACCATCAACGGCTACACGCTGGAAGTGATGCGCCACGACGGCCTGCTCGACATCGAAGACAGCGCCGACTACATCACAGTTTCCTACTCCGTCTTCAAGAACCACGACAAAACCAACATGGTCGGCGGTTCAGGAGATCAGAACTACGCCAAGGAGCGGGACTTCAACCACCTGACCTTCAGCAACAACATCTGGCAGGATTCCGTGCAGCGCGCCCCGCGCGTGCGCTTTGCCAAAGCGCACGTTTATAACAACTACTACACAGGCGACACGGACAAGACCAGCTACGGCACCAGCTATTACATTGGTATGGGCGCCGAGTCCAAGATCCTCTCCGAAGCCAACGTGTTCGACCTGACCGGCTCGAAAGCCAAGGTCAGCCAGGTGATCTCGAATCTGAACGGCTATCAGTTCAAGGATGTCGGATCCTGGTTCAACGGAGTACCCGCTTCGGCAGATCTGGAAGCTGCCGCCAAAGCGGCGCTGGAAGCGCGCTGGGCCTCGGCGCAGGCAGCTCAGGCAGGGACATCCGGCGGGTTCATCCTGGCCCCTTACACCAACGAACTGGGCTGGGCTCCTACCTACAGCTACACGCGTGGCGCTTCGGCGGCACAGGTGCGCGAACATAATCTCGCCAATGCCGGCGCCGGCAAGCTGGTCGTTTCCCTGGCAACCACGGCAACACGCCCGCAACTGGACGACACCTCCGCGACCAATTACACCGTAGCCAAGGCTTTGGCCGGAGCAGACACCTGGGCGCCCCAGACGGTGAACAGCGACCAGCCTAATGTCGGCCGCATCAATCTGACCGGCGTGACGCCGAACTACGTCGTGGCCCAAGATGGCACGGGCGGTTACACCACCATCCAGGCCGCGCTGAACGCTGCTTCCATCGACACGTCGGGCGCAGCACGCCTGTATGTCCAGGTCAAAGCCGGGACATACAACGAGCAGCTCATCGTTGCCCACTCCACGACGCCGATCACCCTGTATTCGATGGAAAGCGACGCCTCCAAAGTCGTGGTGAGTACCGCTCTGTACCAGAACAGCGCGGCGCTCGACTACACCACGATGCTGGGCGCAAGCTTTGCCACCTCGGTCTACAGCACCAGCACCAACAGCACGATCAAGACCGACTACAACGGTTGTTATCGTGCGGCTGCCGTTGGAAAGCAGTGTTCCACCGCGATCCGCATCCACAACAAGGGCTTCAACGCAGTCAACCTGACCTTCCAGAACACCTGGGGAGACACTGACGCGAAAGGCAACAATCAGGCACTGGCCGCAATGGTCGACAAAGCCGACCAGGTCATGTTCGACGGCGTGCGCCTGATATCCAATCAGGACACCCTGTATGTCAACAACCCGGGCGCACGCGTGTATTTCGTCGCTGGCGAAATCACCGGGGATGTGGACTTCATCTTCGGAGCAGGCACCGCGGTGTTCGATGGCACAGCTGTTCGCTACACCGGCGCGCGCAAGCCTGCCGGTGGATACAACGGAGCACCGTCTACACTGACCGCACAAGCCTATGGCTTCATCTTCAACCGCTGCGTTTTCGTGGGCGACGATGCGACCACGGCAGACAGCGTCTTCCTCGCCCGTCAGTGGGATACCGATGCCAACTCGGTCGGCAAGATGATCGTGCGCAATTCCGTCATCGGCAAACACATCGCCACGACCAGCGGGCCGTGGAACGCCACCACGGTTAACAATGCCAGCACCAACTATGGAACGTCCGAGCGCTATCTGGCGGAATACCTGAACTGGGACGAAGCACAAAAGACCACCAGCGGCGGCAGCTCATCGAGTTCAAGCAGCTCTTCGAGCTCCAGCAGTTCTTCAAGCTCGTCCAGCTCGAGTTCATCCAGTTCGAGCAGCTCGTCCTCCAGCTCCGGTGGTTCCAGTTCGAGCTCATCGAGTTCGGGTGGTACCGATACTCCGATTACCGGCTCCGGCACCTTCACCAGTGCCTACGCTTCGGGCGGTCTACCGGGCACGGTGACAACGACGTACGACAGCGTCAACGGCGTCTTCACGCTTGTGTCGGCAGGCAGCATCGGTACATCATCGATTCTCTATGACAATCTGCAGTTCGCTTACAAGCAAGTCACCGGCGACTTCACGATCAAAGCCCGCCTGACCTCGCTGGAGCTGCCGACAGGGCTGTCCACAGCAAATGTTCGCGCCGGCCTCCTGCTGCGCAACAGCCTCGCAGACAACTCGCGCTTCTTCGGCATCATGGTGCGCGGCGTGCCGCGTGTGCAGTGGGAGCAGCGCTTGTCGGACGGCGGCGGTGAGTCCTCAGCCTCTCTGGTCTCTCTGGCCGCGCAACCCTCCAGTGCCGCACCTGTGTGGCTCAAGCTGCAGCGCGTAGGACAAGTCATCAGCGTCTGGTACTCCATCGACGCCGGCGTCACCTACCTGCCTGCCACAGTGAAGTCACAAGACTTTTCGACCGCCGCCGGGGCCACCCTGCTCAGCGACACCGTGTATGTGGGCATGGCTGGGGTTTCGGGCAGCACCACCGTCACTTCCACCAGCATCTTCGACAACGTGACGCTGACAACCCCCTGATCCAGCGTCACCACACAAAGCCCGCCCTCACCCGGCGGGCTTTTTTACGTCCGCTACAATGCGCCCATGCGCACTGAACACCCTCACGTCTACGCCGAACCACCCTGGACTGAACGCATCCTGCTTGGCAGTTTCACGCCCGCATCCGATCACGACTGGCCGGGCCGTCGCGTGGCGACGATCTACCTGCTCGGCTGCCCCTGGCGCTGCGTCTATTGTCACAACCCGCAACTGCAGAAACGCGGCACCGCTCCCATGCTCTCGTGGGCGCGCATCGCCGCAAAGCTCGAAGCCTCGCGCGGCAAGATCGATGGCGTGGTCTTCTCCGGCGGCGAACCAACCACCGATCGCACCCTGCCGGACGCCATCGCCGCAGTGAAAGCCTTGGGCTTCCCGGTCGGCCTGCACACCAGCGGCGCTTACCCGGAGCGGCTCGAAGCCATTCTGCCGCTGCTGGACTGGGTCGGCTTCGATCTCAAGAGCGATTACGAAAGCTACGAGCAACTCACCGGCACGCCCGGCAGCGCTGCGCGTGCCACGCAGAGCGCCAGGCTGCTGGTCGCCAGCGGCGTGCCACATGAATTCCGCCTGACCTGGCATCACGAACTGATCAGCGAGGAATCCGCCCTGCTCGCTGCACACTTCGCGCAGCATCTGGGCGCGCAGAATTTCGTGCTCCAGCTCTTCCGCGAAGAGGGGGTTGATACCCCGTTGCCGGCCAGTGCGCAGCCTGGGCCGGCGCTGCTTGCGCAGCTGCGCGTGCTGTTTCCGGGCTTCGTGCTGCGCGGCGACAACTGTGGCCTGGCAGCCTGAAGACCCTCTCCAGGCGGACTTCTTCAGGCATCCTGCTTGTCAGACCTCGCCAGTCATTGCTTTCCAGCCAGCCTGCCTGAAGAAGCCCGCTACATGCGCCGGTGCGGGCCAGCCCATTTCAGGCGGACGAACGTGGCTGCATCAGCGATAATCGCCCCACACCTCTCCGGACCCCTCACGTGACCCACCGCCCTGCCTGGCTGGATGCCTTGCTCAATCGCCGGATGCTGATCTGCATCCTCACCGGCTTCTCCTCCGGCCTGCCGCTGTATCTGCTGCTGAATCTGGTGCCCGCCTGGCTCAAGACCGAGGGCCTGTCGCTCAAGATGATCGGTGCCTTCGCGCTGATCCAGTTTCCCTACACCTGGAAATTCCTCTGGTCGCCGCTGCTGGACCGCTACGCCCTGCCCCTGCTGGGTCGGCGCCGTGGCTGGATGCTGGTAACGCAACTACTGTTAATCGCTGGCATCGCCCTGCTCGGGCAGATCTCCGTCAAGGAACTGGCCGCCGCCGCGCCGCTCGACTCCGCTTTGCCGGACTGGCTGCTCAACGTGCAGCGCTACGCCCCGCTTTTCGCGCTGACCGGCCTGATCGCCTTTCTGAGCGCCACGCAGGACATCGTGCTCGACGCCTTCCGCCGCGAGCTGCTGCCGGAAGTCGAACTGGGGCTGGGCAATGCCATCCATGTGAACGCTTACAAGATCGCCGGACTGGTGCCAGGCTCCATCTCGCTGATTCTCGCCGACCATCTGCCCTGGGGCACGGTGTTCCTGATCACCGCCCTGTTCATGCTGCCCGGTGCGGCAATGAGCCTGTTCAGCGTCGAACCCGCCGCCGCCAGCAGCGCTCCGCGCACCCTTCGCGCCGCCATCGTCGAGCCCTTTCAGGAGTTCTTCGGCCGCCACGGCGTGCAATCCGCCCTGCTGGTGCTGCTGTTCATCCTGCTCTACAAGCTCGGCGATTCGCTGTGCACCTCGCTGGCCACGCCCTTCTATCTCGACATGGGTTTCACCAAGACGCAGATCGGCCTCGTTGCCAAGAATGCCGGCCTGTGGCCCAGCGTGATTGGCGGTCTGCTCGGCGGACTGTGGATGATCAAGCTCGGCATCAACCGTGCGCTGTGGATCTTCGGCTTCCTGCAATGGATCGCCATTCTCGGTTTTGCCTGGCTGGCCTGGCTGGGCCCGGCGGAAGCCGATGCGGCGCGGCTGGCCGTGCTGGCCACGGTGATCGGCGTCGAGGCCGCCGGCGTCGGGCTGGGCACCACCGCCTTCGTCGCCTGGATGGCACGCACCACTCACCCGGCCTACACCGCCACGCAACTCGCCCTGTTCACCAGCCTGATGGCCGTGCCGCGCACCTTCATCAACGCCAGCGCCGGCTGGCTGGTCGAGGCGCTGGGCTGGTTCGATTTCTTCATGTTATGCACCCTGCTGGCCGTGCCCGGCATGCTGCTGCTGTTCAAACTCGCGCCCTGGAATGAAGCGCCCAAGGAAACGTTATGAGCACCCAAGCCCTGATCACCGCAGCTCGCGCCCTCTCCGCTGCCGTCGCCCCGATGCGCTTCGCCGCGCCGATCACCCATGCCTACAACCCGCTGGATTACGCCTGGGCGCCGCATGAGGAATATCTGCGCAAGTTCGGCGAGGGCAAAAAGAAGATCATCTTCGTCGGCATGAATCCCGGCCCCTTCGGTATGGTGCAGATCGGCGTGCCCTTCGGCGAGATTGCCGCCGCGCGCGACTGGATGGGCATTTCTGCAGCGGTCGTGAAACCCGCCGAGGAAACCCCGGCGCGCCCCATCGAGGGCTGGGCCTGCGAGCGCTCCGAAGTTTCCGGCCGCCGTCTGTGGGGCCTGTTCGCCGAGCGCTTCGGCACGGCCGAGGCCTTCTTCGCGGATCACTTCGTCGCCAACTACTGCCCGCTGGCCTTCTTTGAGGGCAAGCGCAATGTCACGCCGGACAAACTACCCGCTGCCGAGCAGGCCCCGCTGCTCGCCGCCTGCGACGCGCATCTGCGCGCACTGGTCGAAACGACGCAAGCAGAATGGGTGATCGGCATCGGCGCCTGGAGCGAGACGCGCGCGCGCGAAGCCTGCGCCGGCATGGCCGTGAAGTTCGGCCGCGTGCTGCACCCCAGCCCGGCCAGCCCGGCGGCGAATCGTGGCTGGAGCGAGGCCGCGACGAAGCAGCTCACCGCACTGGGCGTGTGGGCCTGAAGCCCGTAGAGCCGCGTGTAGCAATCTTCTGCAGGCACCCATGCCGCCAGACCGCATCCAGACTGACAGCACAGACGACATGCCTGCAGATGCCCGCCCCATGCGGCTTCGCGAGCTGGTCTGTCCTTACATCCATTATCTGAACACGGAACCTTCCATCATGCTCCGTCTGCTTCGCCCGAGCTTGCTGCTTGCTCTCAGCCTTCTGTCCCCGCTCACGCAGGCAGAGGAAGGCGCTTTCAGGTTCGCCAGCCGCCCGGTGGCGATGCAGAAGAAGCCCGGCGCGGTCTGGGTCGAGCAGCCGACCCGCGTGCTCACCGCCACGCCGGACAAGGCCGACGCGATCAATCAATACGGCGGCAGTCTGGACTGGCCAGCCGAGACGGCCAGCGGCTTCTTCCGCACCCAGAAAATCGACGGCCGCTGGTGGCTGATCGACCCGGAAGGGCGGCGCTTCATTCAGGCCGGCGTCGCGTCGGTCACGCCCATGGGCAACTCCGCCACAGCCAAGGCCGCGCTCGCGGCGCAGTTTGGCGACACGGCAGGTTGGGCCCAGACGACCAGCGCATGGCTGCGGGACAACGGCTTCAACGGCGCCGGCGCGTGGTCCAACAGCGCGTTCGCGAAAGCGGAATACCGCCTGCCGCACGCGCGCATCGTCAATTTCATGGGCGACTACGGCAAGCAGCGCGGCGGCGTTCGCCAGGTGCCCGGCCATCTCGGCTATCCGGAGAACGCGATCTTCGTCTTCGATCCGGAGTTTCCCGCCTTTGCCAAACAATACGCCGAGGCGCTGGCGCAAGAAGCCGCCAACCCCTGGCTGATCGGCTGGTTCTCCGACAACGAAATGCCGCTCTACGACAAGACGCTGGACGGTTTCCTGCGCCTGCCGGCGGAGGATCACGGCGGCCGCGAAGCCCGCCGCTGGCTGGCCGAGCGCCAGCGGCGCGACACGCCAGACATCGCGGCGATCACCAAAGACGACCGCCTCGCCTTCGTCGGCCACGTTTACGCCACCTACCTGCGCATCGTCAGCACTGCCCTGCGCCGTGCCGACCCGCATCACCTGTATCTGGGCTCGCGCCTGCATTCGGACGAGCTGCGCAATCCACAGGTCTGGCAGGCTGCCGGGCAATACGTCGATGTGGTAAGCGTGAATTTCTACCGCGACTGGGCTCCTGCCGCGAGCCTGCTCAAGGACTGGGAAGCCTGGTCCGGCAAGCCGCTGATGATCACCGAGTGGTACACCAAGGGCGAGGACAGCGGCCTGCCCAACACCACCGGCGCCGGCTGGGTGGTGAAGACCCAGGCCGACCGCGGCGACCACTACCAGAACTTCACCCTGGCCCTGCTGGAATCCACCAACGTCGTCGGCTGGCACTTCTTCAAGTATCAGGACAACGATCCGGCCGCCCTCAACCCCGAACCGTCGAACATCGACGCCAACAAGGGGCTCGTGGACGTTCGCTATCAGCCTTACGCCGAACTGGTTTCGCGCGCGCGCCGCGTGAATCAGCACAAGTACGGCCTGATCCGGCGGTTCTCTGCCGCGAGCCGTTCAGCACCATAACCGATTCACGGCACCCGTCTCATCCATTTTCTGGCGAACTTGCCGCCCTGCGCATAGTCTCTCAGAGGTCAGGCGCTCCAGCGCCACATGATTCATACAAGAAAAGGACTCCCCCCATGCCCCATTTCCGCTCTGTTCTGACAGCCTTCGCCCTCGGCCTGAGCCTGCACGCCATGCCTGCCAGCGCCGGACCGCAAGCCGAGGCGCTCGGTCAATGCTTCGTGAATTCGACCACCGCCGCAGAAAAGGAAACCCTTTCGCGCTGGCTCTTCGTCGTGCTGGCACAACAGCCCGAGGTGCGTGATCTGGCCAGCATTCCGGAAGCGACCAAAGTGGAAACCGACCGCGCCATGGCCAAGCTGGTCGAACGCATGGTCACCGCGGCCTGCCGCGCCCCCGCCCAGCAAACCCTGATGCAGGAAGGGCAGGCCGGCCTCACCCAAAGTCTGGAGATCTTTGGTCAGGCCGCTGCGCGCAAGATTTTCGCCGAGCCCTCCGTGGTCAGCGCCGCGAATGGCTTCACGCGTTACATCGACATGGCGCGCATCGTCCAGAGCTTCCTGATGCTCCAGTTCGGGCGCTGAAGCGTCACGGCGCTGGCGGCGCACAAGACTCCGATTCGAGCCTGCCTGTACAGTCGCATGCAGCAAGCCTCTCCGGGCAGGCAGGCCAGAGAGGTGCGGATTGCCTAGTTGTCCCGCCCAGCAGGCTGAAGAAGCCCGTCCCATGCGGCTCTGCAGGCTGCCACTACACAAGATCGGCGGTGATCGCTGCAGGAAGAGCCAATCCACCGTACACTTGCGACTTCGTTCTGCCCTGCAAGGGCGTTTCCCACTGAATCCGATCATGACTCTGCGCGTACTCACCGGCATCACCACCTCCGGTACTCCCCACCTCGGCAACTACGCCGGCGCCATCCGCCCGGCGATTGCCGCCAGCCGCCAGCCCGGCGCCGAGAGCTTCCTGTTCCTCGCCGACTACCACGCCCTGATCAAGTGCGACGACCCCGCGCGCATCCAGCGCTCGCGCCTCGAAATCGCCGCCACCTGGCTGGCTGCCGGGCTCGACACGCAGCGCGTCACCTTCTACCGCCAGAGCGACATCCCCGAGATTCCGGAACTCAACTGGCTGCTCAGCTGCGTGACCAGCAAGGGCCTGATGAACCGCGCCCACGCCTACAAGGCCAGCACCGACGCCAACGAAGCTGCCGGTGAAGAGCTGGATGCCGGCGTGACCATGGGCCTGTACTGCTACCCGGTGCTGATGGCGGCGGACATCCTGATGTTCAAGGCCAACAAGGTGCCAGTCGGCCGCGACCAGATCCAGCACATCGAAATGGCCCGCGACGTCGGCCAGCGCTTCAACCACCTGTTCGGCGCAGGCCGCGAACTCTTCGTGCTGCCCGAGGCCGCCATCGAAGACAACGTCGCGACCCTGCCGGGGCTGGACGGTCGCAAGATGTCCAAGAGCTACGACAACACCATTCCGCTGTTCGAAGGTGGCGCCAAGGCGCTGAAGAACGCTGTCGCGCGCATCGTCACCGACTCGAAGCTGCCCGGCGAGCCGAAAGACCCGGATAACAGCCATCTCGTCACCCTCTTCGACGCCTTCGCTACGGCAGATGAACGCAGCCAGTTCCGCGCCGACCTGCGCAGCGGGCTGGGCTGGGGCGATGCCAAGCAACGTTTCCTCGGCGTACTGGAACGCGAGCTCGGCCCGATGCGCGAAAAGTACGACGCGCTGATCGCCAAACCCGAAGCCATCGAAGCGATGCTGCAGGAAGGTGCGGCCAAGGCCCGCGCCGTCGCCACTCCCTTCCTCGCCGAGCTGCGCGAAGCCGTCGGCCTGCGCCGCTTCAACGCGATTCCGGTCGCGGTCGAGAAGAAGGCGGAAGCCGCCGCGCCGCAGTTGCCGGTGTTCAAGCAATACCGCGAAGCCGACGGCAAGTTCTACTTCAAGCTCAGCAGCTATGATGGCCGCCTGCTCCTGCAGAGTCAGGGCTTCGACTCCGGCCGCGACGCTGGCCAGTGGGTTGGTCGCCTCAAGAGCGAAGGTGCCGCCGCGCTGGACGGCGTGCCGGCGAGCTTTGGCGAAGGCGTTGCCCGCGAGGATGTGGCTGCAGCGCTGGGGGCGTTTGCGCAATAAGAGTCCCATCCACCGGCATACGAAACGCCCGCCTTTGGCGGGCGTTTTTCGTGCACACGATGCGAACTAGTCCTTCCGTATGCGCTCGCCCAGCCTGGCAATGACGGACTCCTGTGCGGCCAGCGGAGTCTGTGCCGTCGTGAGATATATGCACAGCACGATGGGCTTGCCGTCAGGTGTCCAGTAAACTCCGACGTCATTGGCCGTGCCGTTATAGCCGGTGCCGGTTTTGTCCGCCAGACTCCACCCCGCCTTCAACCCGGCGCGCAGACGCTTGCCGCTGGTACGGGTGGCCAGCATCCAGTCAGTCAGTTGCCGGCGCGAAGCAGCACTCAGGCCATCGCCCAGCAAGAGCCGGCGCAGGTCTGCCCCCATTGCAACAGGGCTGGTGGTGTCACGCACATCGTCCGTTCGAGCCTCGTTCAGCGCGGGTTCATAGCGGTCAAGACGGGTCGTCGCATCACCATGCTGGCGCAAAAATGCATTGAACCCGGACAGGCCACCAATGGCATCAAGCAGCAGATTGGCTGCGGTGTTATCGCTGTCAGCAATAGCTGCTTCGCATAAACGCACGATACTCAGTCCTGGCCCGTCTGCATGCGAGCGGGTAACAGGGGAATAGTCCAGCACATCTTGCGCCCGGAACCGGATCTGGCGATCCAGACGGTCGCGCCCCATATCGACCTGCCCCAGTACAGCTGCCGCAGCCAGCCATTTGAAGGTACTGCACATTGGAAAGCGCTCGTGGCCGCGATAAAGAAATTCTTTATCATTTCGTCCATCGAACAGATACACGCCAAGGCGCCCCCCGCTCTGTGTCTCCAATTCGCGGCACAGGGTTTCCAGCACTGGGAATGGAAGCGATTTGCTCAGAGCAAGCCGCGTACTGAGCATTAACGTGACTCCGCTCAAGATGAGAAAGGATCTGCGCTGCATGTCTCGGACTCCGTGGTGTAAGGTCAGGTGCATGCTAACGAGGCATGGCGTGCTCATTCAAACGATGTTTTTGATGAGATTGCACAAGAAAATCCAGGCCTCAACCAACAGACAACGGACAATCCGGCCATGAATCTCCCGCTGAATGCACTGCGAGCCTTCGAAGTAGCGGCCCGCCACCTGAGCTTCACCCTGGCAGCACAGGAGCTGAACGTCACGCAGGCGGCGGTCAGCCAGCAGGTCAAGAACCTGGAGGCACGCCTCGACATGACGCTGTTCCGCCGTCTGCCGCGTGGCCTTGTGCTGACCGATGAAGGTCAGGCACTGCTGCCGGTTCTGGCCGACACCTTTGGTCGCCTGAGTTCGGTCTTGCAGCAGTTCGAGGGCGGACGCGTGCGTGAGGTACTCAACCTTGCGGTGGTCGGTACCTTCGCCGTGGGTTGGCTGATGCCCCGCCTGGCCGCGTTCCGCCAGACCAATCCCTTCATCGACCTGCGCCTGTTCACGCACAACAACCGCGTCGACCTCACAGCAGAAGGGCTCGATTTCGCCATCCGCTTCGGCGACGGAGCCTGGCGTGGCATGGGTGCGGAGATGCTGGTGGAAGCAGAGATGGCGCCGCTGTGCGCCCCGCGACTTGCAGCCCAGCTGCAGGGCCCCTCCGACCTGCTCGCTTGCGAACTGTTGCGCTCTTACCGTGCGGATGAGTGGTCACACTGGTTCGCGACAATCGGCTTGCCCGCACCCTTGGTTCACGGCCCGGTATTTGACTCTTCGCTAGCCATGGCAGAGGCCGCAATGCAAGGGCTGGGGGTCGCACTGTTGCCCGTGGCGATGTTCCAGCGCCACTTGCGGGAAGGATTGCTCGTGCAAGCCTTCGACACCACGGTCACGACCGGCCAGTACTGGCTGACCTGGGTGAAATCGCGCCCGCATACCCCTGCGATGCGCGATCTGCATGACTGGTTGCTGCAGCAGGCACGAGTCAACAGCACTCCATGAAATGATCGAGCCGGCGGACTGGTCATGGATTCGGCGGCGCCGATCATGCGCTCGGGGGCTCGGGGGTCTTGGTCAGACGCCGGAATTGCCAAAGCCGCCCGCACAGGCTGCCCGGCAAGGCAGTTTGCGTGGCGCTATAGGTCTGTCCGGTCCGGCCGTAAACCCTGTCTGGATCGAATCATTCCGGGGGCCAGCATGAAAGCCTACGAAGACCACTCTGCGGCAAAACAGGAAGGCCATGTTCTGGTGGTCGACGACGTGGCGACCACACGCGCGATCCACAACCTGATTCTCGCCCGCAACTTCGAGGTGAAGAACGCCGCCTCGGGTCAGGAGGCGCTGGACCTGTGCGCCGAACGCATACCGGACCTCATCCTGTTGGATGTCGAGATGCCGGGCCTCAATGGCTTTGAGACCTGCCGCAAACTGCGCGAACACTACGACATCCCGATCATCTTTGCGACCGCGCATGAATCGCTGGAGGAGCACCTCAAGGCTTTCGACGCAGGTGGTACCGATCTCTGTGTCAAACCTGTTTCAGCGGAAATCCTGATCCGCAAGGTGCGTCTGGCCATCCGCCAATGGCGCGAGCGCACCGAGCTCAAGACCCGGCAGGAGTCGCTCAAGGCCCAGGCAGATCTGTATCAGTCCGGCATGAGTGATCGCCGTCTGTTGCTCCAGTTCACCCGCATCGCCCTTGGCTGCGACAACTACGAGCAGCTCGCCCGGAATTTTCTGCACGCCTGCCGGCTTTTCGGCGCGCAATGCTGCATTGCCATTCGCCACGATGACAGCGAATCCGCCTGGAGTGCCGAAGGCTCGGCCACGGCCCTGGAGCGCTCCGTCCTCACCCAGATAGCCGGCATGGGACCTCTCGTACAGTTCAAGAACCGCCTTGCGATCAATCAGGATCGTCTATCGGTCGTGGTCAGCAACATGCCGGAAGAAAATTCCGACGAGGCCGTTCGCATCCGCGACAACATGTCCATGCTTGTCGACATGGCCGCCGCCATTGCCGACAAACTCGCCCAGCAGCACACTACCCCGGTCAGCAGCAAGGACACTCCGGATCACCAGCGCAAGACGCTTGCCGACGCACGCCTGCTGGTTCAGGAATTATTCGACCGCCTGGACAATGCCTATGACCTGATGGCGACGGACAAGCAGCAGGAGGAGCGCATCACCGAAGCGGTGCGCGTTCCGCTCGAGCGTCTGATCGCCCTGCTGGAGGAAAGCTTCGGCCTGGACCCCGCGGCCTAGACCGGACAGCAGCACGCATCGCCAGCGTTTGCCCATATCAGCCGAAAACTCCGGCAACGCCGAAACAGCCCCAGACAGAGCTCATCGGAGGCCTGACCTGGTCAATACGTACTTCGCTGGAGTCAGCCGCTGCGTCGGCCTGCCGGCCGCCCTTCAGCTTGCGCAACCGGGAGCCGGTCTTGCCCAGACGCGCAATGGCTTTTTCATCCCACGTCGCAGCACCTCGGCCATCACCAATTCCTGCGATCCGGCAATGCCCTTCGTGCGATGGGCGCTCTACACCTGCGGTGTATTCCCCCGCGCCTGGCCTAATGCCTTGAACAGCAGGTTCAGGCTGCGCAATGCCAGGTAAGCGATGAAAGCGTTAGCACCGACGAAGATCGGAATGGCCAGTTGCCGTGCGGGGGCGACGCCAGCAACAGCAAGTTTGAGACAGCACACGGTGGTGGCGGCGATGCCGAAGGTATAGGCCCAGTAGGAAGGGGCAAAGGGCTCCTCGCCCAGCCAGCGCCCGAGGCGCAGCCCGAGCAGAAGCTGGAACAGGCCATAGCCCCACAGCATGAGGATCCAGTGTTCGGTGCTGCCCGGTGCCAGCATCAACCAGGCCATGGCGCACACCACGGGCGGGGCAAACTGGATGCCCAGCAGGGGACGTTGCCGGACCGGTACGGCGCTGGCGTGCCATAGACGCCCGATGATCAAGGATTCGAGTGCCAGCCAGGAGAACATGCCTGCGCCTAGAAACAACCAGCCCCATTCCGCCAAACCAAGTCCGCCCAGCGCAGCGGCGCTGGTGAAGTTGCCGGCCACCGTCGGCAGATAGAGGGTCGGCACCGTATCCAGTGCATCACGCCCACCTTGCCACAGCGCCCCGGTGTGCCACAGGGAGAAGCCGAGGTGCCAGGCGATGCCGGCCGCAGTCAGGCAGATTGCGACGGTGTGGGACCAGGGCAGCACGGCCAGCGCGATCAACAGCGTTGCCACACCGAGCAATGCCGGTGTGCCGCCCTGTACCGGGTGGCTGAACTCCTGCCGGACCCGTTCTGGCTGGCGCAGAGCTTGCACGAGGTAGAGAGCAAGCAGAGCCGCCCACACCAGAGCGGCGATTCCCAGCAGAGCCTCACCGATCAGGATGGGCAGCCCCCACAGGGCGTGGGCGACGCGCCAAGCCTGGCCAAGCCCGGCAAGACCGAGCACGATGCCGAAAAACGAGGCGGGCAGCGAACGCTGTTTCAAGACGATCAAACGCCGAACCGGATCACCCGTGCAGCTTGGCCAGCTGCTTGGCGATCACGTCGTGGCTCAGCCACAGCACCGGGCCGGAAGGCTGAGCGGCTTCGTTGAACATCAAGGGGCCGGTCGCTTCGATCACCACACTGGAGAGGTGATCGGTGATCAGCGCGCTGCGCTCCTTGTGCATGGCGGTGATGGCTTCGGAGGTGCCGATCATGCGATCTGCCAGTTCCGGGGTGTTGTTCATCGGCCAGGCGTCGAAATTGCGGAAGCCGACCATCACCGGGTCCTGATTGTAGGTGTCGAGTTGGGCGAGCACGGCCGCCAGCGAGTTGCCATCCTGCAGCAGCGCTTCGCAAGCGGCCCACTGGGCTTCGCCCCAGGCGCCACAGCCTTCGCGCTTGAGTGCATTGAGCAGCGGCACCAGCGACAGCTCCACGCCGACGAAGATGTCCGACGAGTTGGTGCGGATCTCCGGGCAGTTGAACACGGTGGCCTTCACGCCCTTTTCCCAGGCTGCGCGGGCAATGTCTTCCAGACGCTTCTTGGCGTAGCCCTGGGTGTAGTTGGTGTAGGTCTGCCAGTGGTACTCGCCGCCGATCAGGATCTCGGTACCGTGGTAGCCGTAGGCGGTATAGCGGGCTGCGCCACCGGTCTTTTCGATGCGGGCGCGGATCGCGGCCGAGCCTTCGATCAGGTAACCGAAGGTGTTGGCGGTGACTTCGTCGAAGTTCATCAGGTTGAGCTTGCCGAGGTCAGACTCGATCAGCGCCTGCGAGGACATGAAGCGGTCGCCACGGCCCTTGTAGATGCGGTTGGCAATCGCCAGGAACACCTTGGCCTTCACCAGACCACCGGCCATGGTGTGGGCGAAGAACACGTTCGCACCATCCGGAATCATGCCGTCGAGCTGCGCCATCGCTTCGCTTACAGCGGCCTTGAAGCGGGCCACGCCGACTGCGCGGCAGGCCTCCACATGCGCCCAGTCGAGCTTGTCTTCCTGCCAGGTCTTGAGGCCCATCTCGTTGACCAAGGTGGTCACGGTCGGCGTGCCGGCGGGCGAATCCATGTCGAAACCGGCCATCATCGGCACGTTGATGATCTTGCCGCCGAGGTTGGCTTCGGCGGTGGCGAGCTCTTCCTCAGTCAGCTTGCGCAATAAGCCATCGGCCTCGCGGCGGCCCACGGTCATGCCGATCAGGGTCAGGCCGGCAGCGCGGGCTTCATTCACCAGGCCATTGGCGTAGCCGCGCCCGAACAGTTCGCCGAACAGGACGAACACATCGCCCTTCTTGAACAGGGTTTGCTGGCTCAGGTTTCTCAATCCGGTCGGTGCGCTCACTTCGTTTTCCTCGGTTTTATGCCGGCAAACAGGCATGTCGCCGTTCGCTCCGGGCGTCGCACAGTGGGGGCAAAGCGCCGGATACACGCTGGCATGCTTCGCCTTCATTCACTGCGTTCATGGCGCTCGGCACAAACGGTATTGAACAGGTCAGGGCGCGGATTCTACCGCAGCCACCCCGCCATACCGACAGGTATGGGCCTGTCAGCGCCGTGGCGGCGTCCGGCGGCAGCGCTGGAGCACGCCCCGGAACCGTGTCATTCCGTCTTGTCCCCTTACCTTGTACCTGCTGAAGAGCCGCCTCCAGCCTGCATCTGCAGCATGCATGCCGCGCACATGGCGCTCCGCAAGGATCTTCACTGCATCAGGCTGAAGAGCCAGTCCCCGCGAGCCTCGGCAGGCAGCCCCCTGCGCTGCGGGGCATGGCTGGTCAGTTTGCCTGTGACAGGCGGATAATCCCCCCAACCCTGCAGCCGGAAATCCCCTCATGCGCCTGCTCCATCGTCGTCTTCTTGTTGCTGCCCTCGTGATCGCTGCGCTCGCCGCCGGCATCGGCTGGTTCAAACGCCCGCAGCCCATCGCGGTCACCGTGAAAACCGTGGAAAGCGGCAAGGTCGAGGCGAGCATTGCCAACACCCGTGCCGGCTCGGTGGAAGCCTGCCAACGCGCCAAAATGGCGCCGATCATGGGCGGGCGCATCGAATACATCGGCGTGAAGGAAGGCGATCACGTCAAGGCCGGACAGGTGCTGATGCGCCTGTGGAACGAGGATCAGCAAGCCCAGGCAGGCCTCGCCTCCGCCCAGCTCGAAACCGTGCGCCGCCGGGTCACCGAAATCTGCACCGCGGCCGACAGTGCCGTGCGCGAGGCGGCACGCAACAAACAGCTCTTCCAGCAGGGCTTCGTCTCAGCAGGGCGCGAGGAAACAAGCCGCCTAGAAGCCGATGCCAGGCGCGCCGCCTGCGAAACAGCGCGGGCCGAAGTCAAAAGCTCGGACGCCAAACTGGCCTCTGTGAAGATAGAACAACGCCGGACCGTGCTGATCGCGCCTTTCGCTGGTACGGTGGCGAAGATCGTTGGCGAAGTTGGCGAATACACCATGCCCTCGCCACCAGGCATCGTCACCCCGCCCGCCATCGACCTGATCGATGATTCATGCCTGTACGTGAAGGCGCCGATGGATGAAGTCGACGCGCCGCGTCTCGCCAAAGGCCAGAACGTGCGCATCACGCTGGACGCCCTGCCCGGCAAGCCCTTCGCCGGCCACGTGCGGCGCATCGCGCCGTATGTCTCGGCCGTGGAGAAGCAGGCGCGCACGGTGGATATCGAAGTCGATTTCGACCAGACGCCCGAGGCACGTGGCCAATTGCTGGTGGGCTACAGCGCCGACGTGGAAGTGGTGCTGGCCAGCCATGAAAACGTGCTGCGCATCCCCACCGCGGCGATCCTCGAGGGCAACCGGGTGCTGATCCTCCGCAGCAGCGACAGCAAACTCGAAGAACGCAAGATCAAGCCCGGCATCGCCAACTGGGAATACACCGAAGTGCTGGAAGGGCTTTCCGCAGGCGAGAAGATCGTCACCTCGCAGGAACGTGCCGGGGTCAAGGCAGGCGTACTGGCCGAGGCCGAAGAAGACAGCCCGGTCACAAAATAAGATGGCGCTGATAGAACTTGCCAGCATCGAACGCCGCTTCACCCTCGGCGACAGCGTGGTGCACGCCCTGCGCGGGGTGAATATCAGCATCGAAGCTGGTGAATACGTGGCGGTGATCGGCCCCAGCGGCTCGGGCAAATCCACCCTGCTCAACCTGCTCGGTCTGCTTGACCGGGCGGATGCCGGCACCTACCGGCTCGACGGCCGCGACACCACAGGCCTCAGCCCTGACGAACAAGCCGCAATGCGCAGCCGCCATATCGGCTTCGTATTCCAGAGTTTCCACCTCGTGCCGCGCCTCACCGCTGCCGAAAACATTGCTCTGCCCATGGTGCTGGCCGGGATCGACGCCGCCGAGCGCAAACGCAGCGTGCAAAAGGCGCTGGCGGCCTTCGGCCTGGCTGATCGCGCCCACCACCGCCCCAACGAACTCTCTGGCGGTCAGCGCCAGCGCGTGGCGATTGCCCGTGCCACGGTGATGCAGCCCGCCGTGCTGCTGTGCGACGAACCCACCGGCAACCTCGACCGCCACACCGGGCAGGAAGTTACGCATCTGCTCGAATCGCTCAATGCCAATGGCGTGACCCTGATCGTCGTCACCCACGATCCAGCGATGGCCGAGCGCGCCCGCCGTCAGATCCGCATGGAAGATGGCGCAGTGCTTTCCGATAGCGCATCGAGCGTTGGAGTGGCGGGGTGAAACCCCTCGATATCCTGCGCTTCGCCCTGCGGGCGGTCACCGCCTACCCGCTGCGCACCGCACTGATGCTGCTGGCCATGTCGATCGGTGTGGCCGCCGTGGTGATGCTCACGGCATTGGGCGACGGCGCGCGGCAATACGTGGTGAATGAATTCAACGCGCTCGGCAGCAACCTGCTGATCGTGCTGCCGGGGCGCTCCGAAACCCGTGGCGTGAATCCGGCCAACTTCTTCACCGAAACCCCGCGCGATCTGAGCATTGGTGACGCCGACGCGATGCATCGCGTCGCCGGCGTGGTGCGTGTCGCGCCGATGGTCGCCGGCACCTCGGAGGTCGCCTTCGGCGGGAAACTGCGTGAAGCCATGGTCGTCGGCACGGCGCACGATTATCTGGCGCTGCGCCGCTTCCAGCTCGCTCAGGGGCAATTCCTGCCAGACGAAGAAGGGCAACGCAACGCTGCCGTCGCCGTACTTGGCAGCAAGCTGCGCAGTGAGCTCGCCGGCAGCGAACCGGTGATTGGTCGGATGGTGCGCATCGGCGACCGGCGCTACCGCGTAATCGGTGTGCTGGCTCCTACGGGCAATGCAATGGGCATGGCGGTGGACGAGATGGCCTACATCCCGACAGAACAGGCTTTCGCGCTGTTCAACACCAGCACCCTGGTGCGCATCTTCATCGAAACGCGCGACCGCGCCGCCATCGAAGCCACGCGCACGCGCGTGGTCAATACGCTCAAGGCGCGTCACGATGGCGAGGAAGATGTCACCACGATCACCCAGGATGCGGTGCTCGGCACTTTCGACAAGATCCTCAGCGCGATCACCTTCGGTGTCGCCGGCATCGCCGCGATCAGCCTGGGCGTCGCCGGCATCCTTGTCATGAACGTGATGCTCGTCGCGGTGACCCAGCGCACGCCCGAGATCGGCCTGCTCAAGGCCCTCGGTGCCAGCGGTGCGGTGATTCGCCTGGCCTTCCTGACCGAGGCCGTGCTGCTCTCGCTGGGCGGTGCCATCGTCGGCGTGGCGCTCGGCCAGCTAGGCGCCTGGGGATTGCGGCTGGCCTATCCGGTGCTGCCCGCCTATCCGCCGTACTGGGCGGTGGCTGCCGGGCTGGGTACGGCGATGCTGACCGGCGTGCTCTTCGGCTTCCTGCCCGCCCGCCGGGCTGCCGGGCTGCATGTGGTGGATGCACTGGGGCGGCGCTGATGATCTGGGCCGATTTCCTCCAGCTCGCCACCCGCGCGATCACCGCCCACCGCCTGCGCAGCGCACTGACCTTGCTGGGCATCGCCGTGGGCATCGCCGCAGTGATCCTGCTGACCAGCATCGGCGAAGGCGTGCATCAGTTCGTACTCGGCGAATTCACCCAGTTCGGCACCAACGTGGTCGAGATCACGCCGGGCAAGGTGTCCACCGGTGGCGCACCGCAAGGCCTGCCGACGTCGGCCCGGCCCCTGTCGCTGGAAGACGTCAGCGCCCTCACCCGCATTGCCGGCGTCACCGGTGTCACACCGATGGTGTGGGGCAACTCGGAGGTCGAAGGCGAAGGCCGGCTGCGCCGCACCACCGTCTATGGCGTTGGCGCCAACATGACATCCGTGTTCAAGATGAACGTGCGCAGCGGCCGCTTCCTGCCCACCGATGACGAAGCCGCCGCACGCGCCTTCGTGGTTCTCGGCTCGACACTCAAGCAGGAGCTCTTTGGCAGCAGCAACCCGCTGGGCGCCCGCGTACGCATTGCCGGCCAGCATTTCCGGGTGATCGGCGTGATGGAAAGCAAGGGCCAGTTCGTCGGCATGGATCTGGACGACACGGCCTACATTCCCGCCAGCCAGGCGCTCGCGCTCTACAACCGCGAAGGCATGATGAAGGTGGACGTGGTCTACCGCGAAGGCCTGCCCTCCGCCCTGATCGCCGAGCGCGTCAAAACGCTGCTGAAGACGCGCCACGGCAGCGAGGATTTCACCATCACCACGCAGGAAGACATGCTGCGGACGCTGGGCAAGATCCTCGATGTGCTGACGGCGGCGGTGGCCGCCATCGGCAGCATCTCGCTGCTGGTCGGCGGTGTGGGCATCGTCACCATCATGAGCATTGCGGTGGCCGAACGCACGCAGGAGATCGGCCTGCTGGTGGCGCTGGGCGCCACGCACCGGGCCATCCTTGGCCTCTTCCTCGGTGAGGCAGTCATGCTCTCCGCCGCCGGTGGCGTGATCGGTCTGGTCGTGGGCATGAGCATGGCACAATTGCTGCGCCTTGCCGTACCCGCCATGCCGGTACATACGCCGCTGCTTTACGTATTTCTGGCCGAGGGAGTGGCGATTGCCATCGGACTGGCCGCCGGAGTCTTGCCGGCACGACGGGCCTCGCTGCTCGACCCGGTGGACGCCTTGCGCACGGAGTAGGCTGAGGAAGCCACCAGGCACACAGCCCGCTGCGCCCGGACAGCCCGCGCCGGCAATGCCAGCGGAGGCTTTTAACCCGCGACGCAGTCCTGCGCCGCAGGTGACAAGATCAGTGCAGCTTCTCCGGCGAGCCGCAGCACTTCTTGTATTTCTTGCCACTCCCGCACGGGCATTCTTCGTTGCGCCCCGGCGTGTCATCAGCCCGCAGCGGTTCGCGTGGCGCGTTCACCACATTCAGGTAGCGGCGCCAGAACACGTAGATGTACTGCAGCCCGGCGACCAGCAGGCTGATGACTTCGTCACGCTCCTGCTCGGTGATCGGGTGGCCCGGTGACTTCTCACCGGTGTCGAAGGCAGCAATCAGATTGAGCACGGCAACGCACTCCTCGTCCTGCTCCAGAGCGTCCCAGTACTGGTCTTCCAGCCAGTCCAGCCCGTCGCGGAAACCACGTGCCCAGCCTTCGGCCAGCGGGCAACCGCTCTCGGTCGGATCGTCGAGAAAGGGGAAATACATCAGCTCGGAACCTTCTTCGGCCGACATGCCGGACCAGTCTTCGCGAAAGCCGGATTCCACCGTATTCCAGTGGCGCAGCAGCAGTTCGAAAACACGGCGTGTATCTTCCTCGCTGATGTCCTCTTCCTCCTCCTCGCCCAGCACCACCGGCAGCCACTCGCTGGGCATGATGGTTTCGGGGCCGATGATCAGGGCACAGAACAGGCCGTCAAGTTCTTCGATCGCGCAGGAGCCGGGATAACGGTCCAGCAGGGTATCGAGTTCGGCGAAGTCCGCATCGGACAGGGGAATCTGGAGGTCGGGATTCATGGCAGGATCAGTAAGCGTACAGGTTCGTATTGTCTCCCAGAAGCGCTTTCCGGGGGTCAGGAAATTCAGTGGCCGGTCCCTGCGTCCGGATTCCGGGCGCGCAAGGGAGATGGCTGGGTGATGCCCATCGACAGGTAGATGCTGCTGAGTTGTTCGACGCCAATTTCGGCTGGCTGCACCCATTCTGCCGGCACGTACAGCAGGCCGCCGCCGACCGGAATCGGCGCAGTCGGCACCAGCACCGCGCGGTAGGACTTGCCGTTCAACTCGATCGGTGCGGGGTTGGGCATCAGGGCCAGCACGGCTGTGCCACCCTCGCCGCCAAAGAAACACCAGACCGGACTCATTGCCGCCAGATCGGCCTGCTGGTTGCGGTCGAACATGCCGACGAAACGGTCGGTTGCGTCATACAGGGTGCCGATCAGCGGCAGGCGCTTGATGCTGCGATCCACCAGCGCCCGGACGTGACGCTGCAGACTGGTCTGCACCACGATGCCCAGCAGGAAGATCGCCCCGGCAAGAACCAGTGCGCCAAGCAGGTAGGCCTGCCACTCGTCTTCCACCATGCGCAGGCCGATGGCTGACAGCAGGCGCCCCGGCAGGCTGCCCGGGCCAAGGAACTGCTTGAGCAGGTTGGCCACCCAGCCCAGCAGGAGGAAGGTCAGGATCAGCGGCAGGGAAGCCAGCAAGCCGGCCAGGAAGGTATTCAGCGGCGCACGCAGGATCCGCTTCATTGGCCGCCACCGAACAGGTCGGCAGCACCCGTCTTCGGCTGGATCAGCCCGAAGTGCCGCCACATGACCGGCGTGGCGACCCGCCCGCGCGGCGTGCGCTGCAGGTAGCCCTGCTGGATCAGATAAGGTTCAAGCACGTCTTCGATGGTGTCCGGCGCCTCGCCGATGGCGGCGGCGAGATTGTCCAGCCCGACCGGGCCGCCGCCGAATTTCTCCAGCATCGCACTGAGCATCTTGCGGTCCATGATGTCCAGCCCGAGGTGGTCGACATCCAGCATCGACAGCGCCGCGTCGGCCACGGCCTTGGTGATGCAGCCATCGGCCTTGACCTCGGCGTAATCGCGGCAGCGGCGCAGCAGGCGGTTGGCGATACGCGGCGTGCCGCGCGCACGACGGGCAATTTCCAGCGCACCTTCGTCTTCGATCTCGACATTGAGCAGGCGCGCCGAGCGGCTGACAATGAAGCCGAGTTCCTCGGGCGTGTAGAACTCCAGCCGGGCGTTGATGCCAAAGCGGTCGCGCAGCGGGTTGGTGAGCATACCGGCCCGCGTGGTCGCGCCGACCAGGGTGAAGGGCGGCAGATCGAGCTTCACCGAGCGGGCGGCCGGCCCTTCGCCGATCATGATGTCGATCTGGTAGTCCTCCAACGCCGGGTAGAGGATTTCCTCAACTACCGGCGAGAGGCGGTGAATCTCGTCGATGAACAGCACATCGTGCGGTTCCAGATTGGTCAGCAGTGCGGCCAGATCGCCGGCGCGCTCCAGCACCGGGCCGGAGGTCTGACGCAGATTCACCCCCATCTCGGCGGCGATGATGTGCGCCAGGGTGGTCTTGCCCAGCCCCGGCGGGCCGAAGAGCAGCACGTGGTCGAGCGCTTCAGAGCGGTTCTTGGCTGCGTGGATGAAAATCTCGAGCTGTTCGCGGATCTTCTGCTGGCCGACATATTCGGCGAGCCGTTTGGGGCGCAGCGCGCGCTCGATGGCGTCTTCCTGCGGCGTGGTGGTGGCGGCAGAAACGATGCGCGGGCCCTGTGCGCTGCTGAGCTGGTCGGTCTGGATCATGGCCTGAACATAGCACAGCCGCAGGGAGTGTTGGCATCCCTTCGCCCGATCACGAATCGGTGATGCCAACGCCCCCCGGATGGCGTACCCTTGAATCTGACTGAAAGACTGGGTTTTCACCATGGGATTGCTGGACTGGTTTCGCCAAAGTACGCCACAACTCAACGAGGAGCGCATTTCCGATACGCTGGTCGATGAGACCATCGATTACGTGGTCAAGATGACGGATTCCCGCCTGGCGCTGGTGCATCATCACCGCCAGCGCCTGACCGGCCCGGTCACCCGCACCCTGCAGTACCTGAACACGCTGCGCGGCAGCGGCCCCGGCACCCATGAGGCGGGGCCGTTGTCCTGGTCGGTAGACCCTTCAATGCGGGCCTTTTTCGGCCAGCCCGGCGATCTGCTCGACACCTTTGCCCACTGCCAGAAACTCAAGGATTACGCCGTCACGGCTTCGCCGCTGGACCCCATCTATGCCTTGCTGGCCATGGAGATAGAGGAGCAACCGCGCTTCGGCGTGGGCATACAGGGCGACATGGTGGTGCGCGACGTGGCGCAGACAGCGCTGTCCTTCAGCCAGCACCGGCTGCGCCTGTTTGCGCGCAACGAACAGGAGCTCTGGCGCTCGGTCGCCCGTCGCCTGCTCGACGAACTGGCCCTGATCGCCCTCGAACACATGCAGCACGAGCACGCCCAGCGCCGCGAACTGGAGGAGCACCGCAACCTGCTCACCGCGCGTCTGGCGACCTTCACCCGACGCGGCGCCGGGGTGGACTCCTTCCTTGGTGAAGCCGGTGTGCTGGTCGGCAGCGAAGAATCCAACGCCCTGCTGCAGAAACTCGAAGACAACGAAACCGCCCTCGCCGCCCTGGGCTGCCCGACCGAGACGCTGGACCGCCAGCTCGACTATCTGGCCGAGGTGCTGGCCGAGCCGATGCGCTTCATCCAGATCGAGCACCGCCGCCTGCATCTGGACAGCATGAATGTGGTGGTGGACGCCCGTCATGGTGAAAGTGTCGAATTCGGCATTGTCTGCTTCGAGCGGCATCCGCCGCAGCGCCGCGCCTTCCTGCCCGTACGCGTGGATCGTGCCCTAATCGGCGAAGGTCGCAAGCTGCGCCTGGATAACGCCGAGCGCTGGCTGTAAGCTGAGCCCTGAGGAAGATGGCCGGAGAGCCGCACAGGACAAGGCTTTTCAGAACATGATCTTCAAGACCCGCTCTGTACAACACTCCTCAGCATGCCAACCTGAAGAAGTCCGCCAGAAGCGGCTCGCCAGACAACCCCTGCAGGAGCTGATTCATCAGCACAGCACGCGTCAATGGCCGGATGAATCCGGCCCTGCTAACACTGCGTCAACGTACGCCAGCGGAAACCTCCACTCAGAACTCAGCACACCGCTGCAGGCGGTAACCGTCAGCTTCGTGCAAGCTTCGCCTCAGGCTTCGGTCAGCTTCGCCTCATAAGATGAACTCGTCGGACAAACAAACCGTGTCTTGCCCGCCCTTCAACCTGAATGAGGAATCGAAAAATGACCAAGACTCTCCTGACCGCCCTGATCGCCACCCTGACTACCGCTTCGGCTTTTGCTGCCGACGCGCCCGCCGCCAGCAGCACCCCGGTCGCCACCCCGGTGAAAGCCGAGCAGCCTGCTCAGACCCAGACATCGCACAAGGCCGCGCCGAAGAAAACCAGCAAGGCCCACAAGGCGGAAGCTGCGCCTGCCGCTCCGGCCTCCGCGCCGGCAGCGCAAAAGTAAGCCGTTCATCAAGCAGCCTCAGACTCGTCCCCCTCCATCGGGTCTGAAGCCGGTGCCGTCCGTGACCTCCACGGGCGGCACTGTCATTTGTGCGCGCACAAATTCCCTTATCATGGCCGCTCTGCCTGCTCCGGAGCCCCGCTCATGCCGACCCGCCGCACCGACCTCGCCCGCACCCTGCTCAGCATCACCATCACGGGCATGCTGCTGCTCGCATCACTGTGGGTGCTGTCACCTTTCGTTCTGGCCATCACCTGGGCGACGATGATCGTGGTGGCCTCCTGGCCGCTGCTGCTCCTGCTGGAACGCCGCCTGTGGGGCCGCCGCTGGCTGGCAGTCACGGTGATGATCAGTGCCTTGCTGACCCTGCTGTTCCTGCCTTTCACCCTGGCTACGGCAACCCTGATCGACAACGCCGACCAGATCATCGCGCTGGCCGGTTCGCTCAAGAGTCTGGCGGTGCCCGAAGCGCCGGGCTGGCTGAGCGGCTTGCCCTACGTGGGCGAAAAAGCCGCCCAGCTGTGGGCACAGGGCGCTGCACTCGGCTTGCAGGAACTGGCCGGCAAGGCCGCGCCCTACGCCGGCGACATGACCCGCTGGTTTGCTACCAAGATTGGCCACATCGGTCTGCTGCTGGTGCAGATTGCGCTGGCCATCGTGATCTCGGCCATCCTCTATGCGCAGGGTGAGGTCGCCGCCGCCGCGCTGCGCCGCCTGGCACACAAGCTGGGAGGGCAGCGGGGTGAGGAAATGATCGTGCTCGCCGCTGGAGCCATTCGTGGCGTGGCGCTCGGCGTGGGCGTCACGGCGCTGGTGCAGGCCATCCTCGGCGGCATCGGCCTGGCCTTGACCGGCATTCCCTTCATTGCCGTGCTCACCGCCCTGATGTTCATGCTCTGCATCGCCCAGCTGGGCGTCCTGCCGGTGCTGGCTCCGGCCGTGATCTTTCTGTACTGGAACGATCAGCCGGCGTGGGCCACCTTCCTGCTGATCTGGATGCTGGTGGTGGTGAATCTGGACAATTTCCTGCGCCCCTGGCTGATCAAGCGCGGCGCCGATCTGCCTCTGCTGCTGATCCTGGCCGGGGTCATCGGCGGCATCATCAGCTTCGGTCTGGTCGGAATCTTCCTTGGCCCGCTGCTACTGGCGGTGAGCTACACCTTGCTCGGTTCATGGCTGGGCGAAGAAGATCCACCCGTCCGCAAAGCCGCGCCTGACAAGGATCTTCAGGAAGACCTCCCCGAAACCGGCGCACAGAATTGATCTGCACGGCCCCCGGCTCAAGACCCACGTCAGGAGCCGGTCTGCAGCACGCTTGAGGATGGGTTGGCCGGGTCGTAGAACACCTCGACGCGAGCCCCCACCGGATAGCGCAGCAGCTCGGCCTGCGCCGCCGCCGCATCACGATGCCCCGTTGCCACGATGCGGATGCGTGTGCCGCGCAACGCCACGCCGGCCACGCTGTAGCGGTAGACCAGCTCGACCGTGAAACGCCGGCTGCCCTCGCCATTATTGCTGCCGTCATCGCTCTCGACGATCTGCGCCGACTGGATCTCGCCCGGCACGGAAGGCCAGTTCCGGCTCGCCTGCTGTTGCTGCCAGACGTGCCACACGCCCGCGGCAATCAACCCGAGCACAACCGCCATCAGCAACCCGATCATGGCTTTGCGCATCCTTCCGCTCAGGCTTTTGACAGCAGCTTCAGCGCCGCCCGGATCCCCTCGGACACACCGATCTCCGCCGGCAGCTGCTTGAGCGCAGCGGCCGCCTCCTTCTCGTTGTACCCCAGAGCCAGCAGGGCGTGCACGATGTCGCTCTGGGCCGCATGTTGCGGTGACAGGCTGGCAGCATTGACGCCCGGCAGCACCTTGGCAAACTTGTCCTTCAGCTCCAGCAGCAGGCGCTCGGCCGTTTTCTTGCCAATGCCCGGCACCTTCACCAGACGGCCAGACTCCTGCAACGCCACGGCACTGGCCAAGTCGGCAATCGACATGCCCGAGAGCACCGCCAGCGCAGTACGCGCGCCGATGCCGGAGATTTTCAGGAGCTGGCGGAAGGTAGCGCGCTCATCTTCGGAACCGAAGCCGTAGAGAAAGTGGCCGTCTTCGCGCACCGCCAGATGCGTCACCAGCACCACCCGCTCGCCAAGATTCGGCAGGTTGTAGAAGGTGCTCATCGGCACCTCGACCTCGTAGCCGACGCCATTCACGTCCAACAGGATCTGGGGCGGGTTCTTTTCGAGCAGGGTTCCGGTAAGGCGGCCGATCATGGTGTGTATTCCATATTGGTGGAACATGGAGTCAGGAGCGATTGCTCCTGTTTTCCCAAGCGTCCCAGTAATTTTCACAAGCTTTCACGAGCTGCACATAATCCACCAACTCGCCGCTATCAAGTGCAACAGTGGCTGCATGGTATTTCATCCTCAGTGTCCCACCTGCACAATCGATGATGGTCGACGAGGAGTCCTGCAGATAAAGGATTTCGGGTCTCGCTAACGCAATCTCGCTTAGAACCGAAGTAGCCGACTCGTCAAAAGGCTGATAGCTGATCGCTGAACAAGCATCCAGCGTCACCACAAAACCTTCTCCCTCACCCGGAAACATCCTGCGCAGATAGGGGATCCGGATTCGGAGACTCACAGCTCCCGGAACGACGCCAGCTGCAGTGATGATTTTTCCATCGTGAAAAATGCCCCAGAAATCCCGCTCTATCGCCTCCTTTGTCATTTCTCCCAAGCTATTCCTCCTCGCGCGAGAACGGACTTTCCGACTCCCACTCCCAACTTCCCGCACCCGACGCACTACATCAACGCCACCAGCACATCCTTCAGCGATTCCAGCACCGACACGCCATAGCGCCGGATGTCGGCATCGGGCTTGAGCAGGTCCGGCACCATCACGACATTCATGCTGGCCGACACAGCCGCACGCACACCGGCATTCGAATCTTCCAGTGCCAGACAGTCGCGCGGTTCGACGCTCAGACGTGCGGCGGCCAGTTCATAGATATCCGGCGCCGGCTTGCCGCGGGACACTTCGTCACCACACGCCAGCGCCTGGAAATGCTGCAGCAGATGGGCCCGCATCAGCTTGGCCTCGGCACGCGTCCGTCGCGTCGACGTCGCCACCGCACACGGGATGCGCGCACCAGCCAGATACTCCAGCAACTCGCGCGCAAACGGCTTGAGCGGAATGTCTCCAGCCACGATGGCCGCCTCATAGAGTTCGCCGAAACGCTGACGATGCGCCTCGATCGGAAAGTCTGCGCCGAAGGCCTGCAGGATCAGCTTGTCCGAGTCCTTCGAGTTGAGGCCCACCATCGACAGGCCGACCTCCTGCGACCAGGCTACGCCAAGCTCGCGGGAAGCCTGCTCGAAGAAACCCAGGGCAACGCGCTCGGAATCGAGCAGCAGGCCGTCCATGTCAAAGATGACGGCGCGGGGGCGAGTGAGAGTAAGCATGAGAACCAGAAGTAGAAAGTGGGGTTGGAGGGGAGTGAAGTTTCCGTCGGTTTCGCCAGCGCTGATCTGGCCGACACCCGACTATCCACGCCCCGCGCCCTATAACAAAACAATATCGAACTGCTCCGGTGTATAGCTGGACTCGGCATGGAAGGAAATCGGCTTGCCGATGAAATCCTGCAGATTGGCAATCGCTTGGGCTTCTTCATCGTGAAACAGGTTCACCACACTCGGCGCGGCGAGAATGCGGAATTCTTTCGCGGTGAACTGGCGGGCCTCGCGCACCACTTCACGCATCACTTCGTAAGCCACCGTGCGTGCGGTCTTCACTTCGCCACGTCCGCCGCAGGTGGGACAGGCTTCGCACAGTACGTGCGCAAGGGATTCGCGGGTGCGCTTGCGCGTCATTTCCACCAGTCCCAGCGAGGTAAAGCCACCGACCGAGACCTTGGTGTGGTCACGCACCAGCGCCTTGGTGAGCTCGGCCAGCACGGAGAGGCGATGTTCTTCGTTCTCCATGTCAATGAAGTCGAGCAGGATGATGCCGCCCAGATTGCGCAGGCGCAGCTGACGGGCGATGGCCTGCGCGGCCTCCAGATTGGTCTTGAAGATGGTGTCGTCGAAGGTGCGCGCACCGACGAAGCCGCCGGTATTCACGTCGATGGTGCACAGGGCTTCGGTCTGGTCGATGATCAGGTAGCCGCCACTCTTGAGGTCAACGCGCCGGGCCAGCGCCTTCTGGATCTCGTCTTCCACGCCATGCAGGTCAAACAGCGGGCGCTCGCCGGAATAGTGGTCCAGCAGGCCGGCTACGCGCGGCATGTAATCGGCGGCAAACTGGCAGAGTTTCTGGAAGTTCTCACGCGAGTCGATCACCACCTTTTCGGTGTCGGCGCCGATCAGGTCACGCAGCACACGCTGCGCCAGATTCAGATCGCGGTACAGCAGGGTCGGCGGCTTGCCATCCATGCGCTTTTGCTGGATTTCGGCCCAGGATTTGCTCAGATAGGCGATATCGGCAGCCAGTTCCTCGTCTCCCGCCTGCTCCGCCTGGGTGCGCACGATGAAACCGCCCTTCTCCTCGACCGGCAGCAAACCCTGCACGCGTGCGCGCAGCGCCTCACGCCCCGCCTCGCTCTCGATGCGCTGGGAGATGCCGATGTGCTTGTCCTGCGGCAGATACACCAGCAGGCGGCCGGCAATCGAAATCTGCGTGGACAGACGCGCGCCCTTGCTTCCGATCGGGTCCTTGAGCACCTGCACGATCAGCGACTGACCTTCGTTGAGGATGCGTTCGATCGGACGCTGCGCCTCGCCCGCAGCACGGTCCAGCCAGATATCGGCAACGTGCAGGAAGGCCGTACGCTCCAATCCGATGTCGATGAACGCCGACTGCATGCCCGGCAGCACGCGGACCACCTTGCCCAGATAAATATTGCCGACGAAACCGCGCGAATGCTCGCGCTCGATGTGCAATTCCTGCACCACGCCGTTGTAAAGCAGCGCAACGCGCGTCTCCTGCGGCGTGAAATTGATGAGATAAGCCTCGCTCATGGGAGCACCCGGAATTTTGTAAGTCCCGTCATTCTACCGGCAAGGGCTTGATCACCCGTTATCATCCTGCCCATTCAGGAGATGCGGCAGTGACAGACAACTACGATGTGGTGGTAATCGGCGCCGGCGCGGCCGGCATGATGTGCGCGGGCGTGGCCGGGCAACGTGGCCGACGCGTGCTGGTCATCGACCACGCCGAAGCGCTGGCCGAGAAGATCCGCATCTCCGGTGGCGGGCGCTGCAATTTCACCAACCTGCAGGCCGGACCGGCGAATTACCACTCCACCAACCCGCATTTCTGCCGCTCAGCCCTGTCACGCTACACGCCGCAGGATTTCCTGGGCCTGATGCAGCGCCATGGCATCCGCTGGAACGAGAAGCACAAAGGCCAGCTGTTCTGCGACAACTCCGCGCAGGACATCATCGACATGCTGGTCGCCGAGTGCAACGCCGGCAACGTGGCTTGGCGCCGGCCCTGCAAGGTGGAATCGCTGCGCCGCGAAGCGACGTGCTGGCAGCTTGCCACCAGCACTGGCGCGGTGACGGCAGAGTCGGTCGTGATCGCCACCGGCGGCCTGTCGATTCCGAAAATTGGCGCCACCGATTTCGGCCACCGCATCGCGCGCCAGTTCGACATCCCGGTGATTGCGCCACGCCCCGGCCTCGTGCCGCTGACCTTCGACGCCGACAGCGCCCCCTTTGCCGAACTGGCCGGGATCGCCCTGGAGGTGGAACTCTCCTGCAACGACGGTTTCTTCCGCGAGGATCTGCTGATCACCCATCGCGGCCTCTCGGGTCCGGCGATCCTGCAGATCTCCTCGTACTGGACGCCCGGTGACGCCCTGCGCATCAATCTGCTGCCCGAACTGAAAGTGGAGGACGAACTGCTCGCCGCCAAGCAGGGTGCGCGCCAGCACGTCGTCAGCGTGGTGGCGCAATGGCTGCCGCGGCGCATGACGGAGTTGCTGGTGGAGCGTGCGGGGCTGGCGGGACGACCGATTGCCGAAGCCAGCGACAAGGCCCTGCGGCTACTTGCCGCCAGCATCAATCGCTGGGAACTCACCCCCTCCGGCTCGGAAGGCTACCGCAAGGCAGAAGTCACCTTGGGCGGCGTCGACACCCGCGCGCTGGACCAGAAAACCATGATGGCACGCAGCCAGCCGGGGCTGCATTTTGTTGGCGAGGTCATGGACGTGACCGGCTGGCTCGGCGGCTACAACTTCCAGTGGGCCTGGGCCAGTGGCTACGCTGCAGGAATGGCGGTTTGAGCGCGCCGCGGTAAAGGCTTCAGGCGAATGGCTGGAGAGCCGCTTCTGACAAGGTTTTCCGGCACACCATCCTGAAGACCCTTACCAGCCAATCCTCTGCAGCACTGCCGCCCGAAGAAGCCCGCCAGATGCGGCTCTCCGGGCCCCATCCCGCGTAGCCCTGCTATTCAAACCTCGCCGATTTCTTCCAGCTCGGTCTGGATTTCCAGCCAGCGCTCTTCGCCCGCATCGATACTGCTGGCGAGCTCGCCCTGGCGCTTGAGCAGACTCTGCACCAGCGCGTTGTCGCCCGCCGCGTAGAGCGCCGGATCGGACACGCGCTCGTCGAGCAGCTTCTTCTCGCCCTGCCAGCCCTGCAGCTTGCGTTCGAGCTGTTCGAGTTCCTTCACCAGCGGGCGGCGGCGAACCAGCTTTGCCTGCCGATCCGCCTTGTCGGCTTCGCGCGCAGCAATCCGCGCAACCTTGTCGCTATCCACATTCGCCGCCGCTTCGCGGTTGCGGCGTGCATCCAGCCACACGAGGTAGTCCTCGATGTCGCCATCGAAAGGCACGGCGGCACCATCCGCGACCAGCAGGAAGTCGTCGCACACCGTACGCAGCAAGGCGCGGTCGTGACTCACCAGCACCATGCTGCCTTCGTACTCGGCCAGCGCCAGCGTCAGCGCGTGGCGCATTTCCAGATCGAGGTGGTTGGTCGGCTCATCGAGCAGCAGCAGATTCGGTTTGTGGCGGATAAGCAGGGCCAGCGCCAGACGCGATTTCTCGCCGCCCGAAAACGGCCCGACCTTGGCGTCCGCCATCGGCCCGCGAAAATCGAAACCGCCGAGGTAGTCGCGCAGATCCTGTTCGCGCGTCAGCGGTTCCTGGCGGACCAGATGCTGCAGCGGTGATTCATCCGGACGCAGCTGTTCGAGCTGATGCTGGGCGAAGTAGCCGAGCACCACGCCCTTGCCGAGCAAGAAGGTGCCGCTTTGCGTGGCCAGATCACCGGCGAGCAGCTTGATCAGGGTGGACTTGCCGGCGCCGTTCGGGCCAAGCAGGCCAAGACGCGCACCAGGGCGCAATTCGAGTTTCACGCGCTCGAGAATGGTCTTGTCGCCATAGCCGAGCTTCACATCCTTGATCGTCACCATCGGGTCCGGCGCCCGATCCGGCACCGGGAAGGCGAAGTCGAACGGCGTGTCGACGTGGGCGGCGGTGATGCGCTCCATGCGCGCCAGCGCCTTGATGCGGCTCTGCGCCTGACGGGCCTTCGTCGCCTGCGCACGGAAGCGGTCGATGTACTTCTGCAGGTGCGCCACCTCGCGCTGCTGCTTCTCGAACAGGGCCTGCTGCTGGGAAAGCTGGGCGGCGTGCTGGTCTTCGAAGGAGTCGTAATCGCCCGTATAGAGCGTGAGCTTCTGCGATTCGAGAAAAGCGATGTGGGTGACGCAGGCATCGAGGAAATCCCGGTCGTGCGAGATCAGCAGCAAGGTGCCGCGATACGCCGCCAGCCACTTCTCCAGCCACACCACGGCATCCAGATCGAGGTGATTGGTCGGCTCATCGAGCAGCAGCAGGTCGGAGCGGCACATCAGGGCCTGCGCGAGGTTCAGGCGCATGCGCCAGCCGCCGGAGAAATCCGACACCGGCCGCACGAAATCCGCATCGCCAAAGCCGAGGCCGTGCAGCAGCGTCGAAGCCCGCGCATTCGCCGAATAACCTTCGATTTCCTGCAGGCGGGTGTGCAGCTCACCAATGCGATGGCCGTCATGGGCGGCTTCGGCCGCCGCCAGATCGCGCTCGACGCGGCGCAGCTCGGCGTCGCCATCCAGCACGTATTCCAGCGCCGTGCTGGTTAGCGCCGGGGTTTCCTGCGCCACATGGGCGATAGTCCAGCCGGAGGGGATGTCGAGGTCGCCCATGTCCTGATGCAGCTCGCCACGCAGCAGGGCGAACAGGCTGGACTTGCCCGTGCCGTTCGCGCCGACCACGCCAACGCGCCAGCCGGGGTGAATCTGCAGGGAGAGGTTTTCGATCAGGCGGCGGGCGCCGCGGGCGAGAGCAAGATTACGGAACTGGATCAAGGCGCAGGTGTCTGGGACAATTGGAAGCGAACCGCATTTTACAGGCCCGCGCGGCCACATCGACCATGTCCATCAAGAAGCTGTGCTTTCTTCTGCTGCTGCCGCTCTGCGCCCAGGCTGAAAACGCCGTGCCAAAACCTTCGGCCTCGCTGCCTGCTGCTCCGCTGACCATCGAAGAGGCGCGTGCCCAGCAAGAGCGCGCCGCCGGCATGCGGCGTGAAGCCGACCGCCTGCGTGCCGAAACCGAAGCCACGCGGGCACGCGACGATGCAGCCTGCCTCCCGAAAATTCTGGTCAATGCCTGCCACGATGATGTGCGCAAAGCCTATATCCAGCGCATCACGGTCGTGCGTCAGCTGGAGATCGATGCCAACCAGATCGATCGTATCGCCAAGAGCCGTCAGCTCGAACTGGAGTCCGCGCTCAAGCAGCCCCCCTCCCCGACTGTTGCGCCCATGCCGGCCAGCAGCCAGCCAGCAGGCCAGCCGCCAAAGCCGGGCGCCAAGCCACTCAGCAACTCCTCCACTGTGAAAACGGCGCCTGCCGCAACGGTCACCCCGGCAACCCAAGCCAAGGCCGATGCCGCACGGAGCCAGCGCATCAGCGAAGCCGAGCGCCAGAGACAGACCCGCACCACCGCCGCGGCCGAGCGGGCACGCAAGGCCAGGGAAGATGCAGAGCGCTACGCCCAACGCGCACGCGAACACGCCGAGAAGAAAGCGCGCAAGGCCAGCGCCTCAACTCCAGCCGGGCAGTAAATCAAGGCAGCAGACTCTGCCGCAGGGATTGCAGTGTATCGCCGGGTACGGCATGCAACTCACGCCCCAACTGATCCTGAAGGGTGTCAAACACATTCAAGGCAGCACGACGGGCTCCCGATTCACGCAGCAAAGTAATGAGCGTGGCCGCTGCGTGCTCGTCCAGCGGGTTCTGCTGCGCCAGACGATGTGCGGTCCGGATCGCCTCTGGGGACTGTGGCTGGCGTTGCTGATGCAGGCAACGCGCTTCCATCAGAGTCAGAAAACAATTGCGCAGGTGTTGCCGGGTCAGATGCAGCCAGCTATCAAATTCATCGCCATCAGAAACCTCGACCCCTTCCAGAAAATCTCCACCCAGACTTTCCGGCTCCACGCACGCGTGGTGCTGTGACGACTCGGCCAGCTGCAGCTTCGTGAGCCAAGCCACATCCAGGCAGCATCCCGGGGTATGGAAAAAGCCCAGCCAGGTTCTGTCACTGCGGATGATGTCCGCCACCCCACAGGTGTTCAGCACGGCACGCAGGTTATTGAGTACCTGTCGCAGATTGGTCAAGGCTGCGGCGTGATTGAGGCGAGGCCACAGAAGACTGGCCAGCTGCTCACGACGCACCCATGTGTTTGCATGTACCGCAAGATAACCAAGTGCCGCGAAGCCCTTGCGGTACTTCACCTCCCGGCTGACATCCTGTCCATGCACAAGGATCTGCGGACGACCCAGCAATCGAACCGACAGAACTGGCTCGGCAGTGTTCGCAGACGCTGATATCGCGTCATCCCCTTGCAATAAAATGGCAAACGCATTGTCATCCACACTCGCCTCCGAACCACCGTCTTCTTCAACCATATGCCATGGTCACAGGTGGAAATATTAGGGAGGGGGAGAACACTGGTATGCGCGGGATTTCCCGGTCAAAAATAACAAAACCGTGATTTCCGTCACAATGGTTCACAAGGTTTTGATGTTGCACAGACGGAATCGGCCACACGTCGTACTGTCCTTGACAGAAAATCCTTATACCCGATGACGAATGGCATACTGTCGCAACTCTTTCATGCCGGACAGTTTGAGTTTTTCAATGATGCGGGCGCAGTATGACTCCACCGTGCGCACGCTGATCGTCAGGGCGTTAGCCATTTCTGTAAGACTCTGCCCGGCCCCCAGTGCGTCAAGGATCTGGACTTCACGCTCGCTGAGTTGTTCTGACCGATGCGTCCCGTTCGGCAGCGCCGCCCGGCAACCCAGAACTTCAGCTCCGCGCGGGCTGACAAAGCGGCGTCCAGCCAATACTTCAAGTACTCCCTTGCGCAGCACCCCGGACTCTTCCCGCTTGCTCAGATAACCGTCCGCACCAGACCGGAAACCACGCTCGATACTGACTACATCCTCGTGCATGGAATACACCAGAACCCGGATTCCACGTGCCCGCAAAACTCCGATCAGATCAAAACCGGTTTCCCCGCCCAAAGACAGGTCCACCAAGGCCAGGTCCGCCTGCACCCCGGTAATGGCTGACAAGGTCTCGGCCAAACTGGCGGCCTCGCCGCACACCACATGATGGTCCTGTGCCAGTAACAGACTCAGGCCCTGTCGCACAGCCGGGTGATCATCAACCAGCAGTATCCTGGCCCCTTGTCCCGGAATTTTTTCTTGCCGCATTGCATCCATTCACGCTCTCCTTGAGCACTGCACCTGCAACATGCGCCGCGCAGCTTTCTATTCAGCCACGTCCAGAGTGGCATCCTGAGGACGAAACCACGTACTGCAGGGAACAATACACTCGACCACCGTGCCGCCCCCGGCACGATCGGAAATCGACAGCAGCCCTCCGATGATCCGGGCTCGGTGCGCCATGATGCGGGTTCCCAACCCACCCCTGGAAAGACTTTTCACCTGCCGTCCAACACCATCATCCTCAACACGCAGGATCAGGTTTGATGGACTGCTACAACAGTCGAGCGTCATCCGGATGCTTTGTGCGCTGGCGTGCTTGAGCGAATTCAGCAAGGCCTCCTTGGCTATGCTGTAGATCTGATTGGAATTCGAATTACAGCAATTCCCACAGTTCAACTCGCACTGCAAGGCAATCTTGTCGCCCTGCGATACCTGGATTCGCCCGGCCAGCTCCTCCAGAGAGGAAACCAGACTGCGCGCATCGTGTTCAACAGGCCACAAGCCCCGTGAAAGTTCATATGCCTGATCTACAGACTCCTCCAGCAATATCGCCAGCTTCGCGATCTCGGCACCTTCCGGACCTGACCCGGCGTAACGGCTCTCCAGGACCGAGCAATGCAGGCGTGCTGCAGTCAGCTGCTGACACATACCGTCGTGCAGATCCCGGCTGATGTTGCGCCGCTCCTCCTCGCTGACATGTACGATCTCCCGCTCCAGACGCGTGCGCTCAGCCATTTCATCCTGCAGATCTGCATTCTGCTCTTCGAGCTTGTCCGACAGATTTTCTATGGATTGAAATGCCATCGAATAGCGATGGGCTAGCGCAAATGCCTGGAACAATACAAAGATGAACATCCCTGCCGGAATCATCCACGGCGTGTGGATAATCTGCATATCATTAAACATATCGTTCATTCCTGCAGCACCGACAAACAGGAATCCGCACAGGATCAGTCGGGCACCATCCCGCTTCAACCGGGCTGCCTTGAACAGACGGATCAATGCATATCCCATGACCCCCATCGAAAAAATGTAAAACCAGGGGACCGCTCTGGATAGCGCCAGTGGCGACGCCACCAGGGCAAACAGGGAAAACACCGCCGCTGCTGCTGCCGCGAAAAGCCTGAGTCGGGCTGAAAATTCCTGCGGATAGAGACTGTGGAAAAAAGCATACCCAACCGGAATGGACACAAATAGACTGATCATCTCCAGCGGATACAGAAAACCCGTAGTCAGGTTTGGCAGATAGACACGAATGATCCAGTCACTGGCGCTTGAACAAAGGCTGCTGATCGTCCACAACAGACAATAGAACCCGAAATAAAGGGGCGAAACCATGCAGCGGCGGGTGAGGTAGAGCACCAGATGATAGATCCCCATCACCAGCAAACAGCCGATAACAACGAAAATCAGCCCCCAGCGCATCACCTGTGCGACATCAAGAATCCGCGATGCTCCGAACTGAATCGGCACTACCAGACCACCATATCGATAGTGGTAATTGGAGACCTGCATCAGCAGCTCGATCGGTTCGCCATTGCTGACAAAACGGGGAATCCGCAAAGCGCGGTATTCCGTTTCGGTCCGCAAGCTGTCACCCACGATCCCGTTTTCCATGACCAGCCTGCCATTTACCCAGAGCTTGAAGGCCGAGCTGACATCCGCCATTCGCAAGCCGAACTCCTGCTTGCCTGGCGGGGGGATGATTTTCAGACGATAGGTTGCATGACCCAGGGTTGGCAGCTCCTGAGCGCCGAAGGACGTATCCGACCAGGAGGAAGGTACGTGCAGCATGGTGCGCACCGCAGGCAAGCGCCCTTCGGCGAAGTCCGCGGGCTCGAGCAAGTGCCCCCAGTAGAACTCCCACTCGCCGTCCAGATAGGCGGTTTCACCTTTGGCAGTGTCAACCGAGCGCAGATCAATCTCGCCCTGCATTGCTTTTGCGGCGGCTACTTCGACAGAAGTGCCAACACAGAAAAATGCAAACAGGCAAAGCCCGGTGAGGTACCAGAATCGTCTCATGCTGTCCGCAACCGCGAGTCCATGCTTAAGGGGGAGAAAGTCAATGACGCCAAACTATCGATGACAAACGCTCGACCCGGAGCAGGGAGCTTGTCCCGATGCGTGCCCTTAAAATTGGCGCAAGCTCAAACAAGCCACTACTCTCTGCGGAGAGTATCTCTTTGGGCCGACACACGCGAAATTTTCTGCGCCAAAGAGGAGCTCAGCAAACTCTTTCCCGGCCTTGCTCTTCAAGCGCCCCTGCCTCTCAGCCTTACTGCGCGTGGGTCTTCAGAATGTCGAACAGGAAACCCATACCACAAGCGGTTCTGCAAGCAGGAGCCTGAGTGTTCAGCGATTCATCTTGAAGTAAGCCAGAACCACGGCCACCTGGCTTTCATCCAGATTGGTAGCAAGTGCCGCACCATGCGCGACACCGTCGTCCACTGACCACCCCGTGGAAACCGGCGCTGCCACATTGGCCTGAGCCTGTTCGCGCACCCTTCCAAAAGCCGCATCAACGTGACCGTCGATGCTGGAGTCGAGCGTCGTCGCCAACGAAGGGGTCAGCCCCGCAAGAGTCATCACATTCCGGTTACGCAGCACAAAAGTCCCTGGCACCGCATTCGGTTCAGCCCAGGCAACACTGTTGAAGCACACCTGAACCTCCTGCGGATTGCCATTACTGTCCAGATACACGAAGCGATCCTGCGAACCTGCCGTACGTCCTTCCGGCAGGGGGATCCCGGCAGCCTGCATGGCTCCAATCAGGGCTGCGCCACACAACGCTCCCGCCCCATTATTCACTCTCCCGCTGGGGTTCGCGGCAAGATCGCCCGGCACATTGCCGGTCGCAGTCACGAAATTATCGTAGGCCATTGCCCAACCCTGCACAAAATCACTCGAAATGCGCTGATAGACCGCATTGCGCTGCACATCGCGACCAATCGTCACAGCCGCGACGATCAGGCCAATGACGGCCAGCACAACGGATAGCTCCAGCAGGGAGAAACCTTGCTGGGTGCGATGCAAAGGTTCCGTTCTCACGACAGGAGGGTAAAGCGTATTCATTTTGAGGTCCGTTCTCGTCATCACAAACCGGCCGCGTCGGCAGCCCGGGCATTGGCGTCGATTTGTCTGGCCAGAGCAGCCGAATCGCTTACAAGGTGGTAAGTGCCTTCCAGTTCGGCGGCACGCGCCTTGGATTCGGACAAAGCGATTCCTGCCGCCACGGTTCCGGCGGTGGCTAGCGCCACACTCACCGCATTCGCTGCAATGGCCACCGAGCCAAGCGCGATGATCGCCGAAGTCGCGCCATAGCTCAGAACTGTCTCGGCAATCGCCAGGGCCATCGCTGCAGCAGCCCCTGCCACTCCTGCGGCAGCGGCGAGCACGCCGGCTGCTGCTGCGGCTACGTCAGCCTCTGCGAGTTGCACTGCCAGATCAAGCTGAATCTGATAATCAGTCATGGCGTGCGCCATCATCGCCGCGCCCGCAGCCGAATTGAAGTGCGCATGTCCAGCAGACGACAGCGCATTACCACAGGCCAGCTCGCCGAAAAGCGTATCGAATCCGATGGCGCGGACTTGATCGTCATAACCGACGGAGACCGTACGGGAGGGGGCAGAAAATGAATTCCCGGCGACACTCTGCAGCCCATCAAATAGATTACCGTCACCATCTGCATCCAGCAGTCCGGCCGTGGCCAGCGCAAAGGCTACGTTGCGCGAATTGCCCTCCTCATCCTGAACCTGCAGTCCGTTCGCATTGGCGGCGGAAAGCGAGGCCGTCGTGACCGGCAAATTCAGGGCAAAACAAAGATCCAGACCATTTGTAGCGCCGATTGGAATCGAAAATGCGGCGGGCGGCGTGCCCGCCGTCGTCAACGGCGCATAACGATCTTTGGCAACGGCAAGGTCCGCGTCTTTCACCGGATCGGCATTCGCCGCACGATAAGCCCCGTAACGCACAAACGCGGCGCGGCTATCCGGCAACCCCAGAACGGCTGCAGGCAGAAACCCTTTCTGCAACCCACCGCCACAACTCTCGCCCCCCCCCGGGCTCACCGCTGGGCATGGCAATCGGCCATTGATGCGGGCAAAGGCAACAATAGCCGCTTCCGCCCGCTCCAGCAGATCACGCTCCGTCAGATGCACCGCCTCTCGCTGCGAGGTAATGGCAAAAAACATCAGGGCTGCGGCAACCACGCCCAGAATGGCCAGAGCCACAGCGCACTCGATCAGAGTGAATCCTTTGGGATGCGTCATGGCAATAACCCCCTTCCGTCTTGCGCTATCCCAGCCGCCAGGGTGTCCGCTGCGCGCTGTTGCGTCAGCAGTTGGAAGGCGACGGCCTCGGCTGACTGTTCACGCGCTTCGGCCGCCGAATCAATGGAGTCCTGCAGCGCCGTCGCCGCCAATGCCACGCCTGCTGTGGCGTATCCGATGTTTAACGTCGCAATCACGACCTGAGGTGCTGCGACACCTCCCGTTTCCGCCGCAAAAGCGATTCCTGATGCTTCTGTGCCAATCGCCACGGCCAGGCCGACTGCTGCCAAAGCCACCCCTGCCTCAGCAATCTTCAGATTGGTGTCGTTAACCTTTACTGCGAAAGCCCGGAAGCGCACGTACATGCTAGCCAGACGGTCCATGTCGTAGGCCGCGAAAGCAGCTCGCGCAGTGCCGTTCACCTCCCCCAGACGGCTTGCACAGCCCAGGCGTGCAAACATCTCGCCAACACCCGAAGCAAATACCCTGTCGTCATTTTCAGCGCTATGTGCCTTACCCGGCATGTCAAAGGCCAGACTTGTTCCGGCATTCACTCCATCAAAGACTCCGTTCGCACCGGCATGAGCTACTGCAAATGCTACCGGCATTCCTCCGGCCGTAACACCGGCGGCCCCCTGCAAACCCAAACATAGGTCGAGTCCGTTTATTCTTGCGGAGCTGCCGGTTGGGGGCAGGCGAGGAACATAGCGATCTGCGACCAGCGTCAACGGTCCACTGACTGCGTAGCGCAGAGGCGTTGTGTGAGAAATCCCCAAGCTCTCCGCAGGAAACCACCCACTTGCCGGCCCAGCACAACTGGCCGCTGCCGCACCACCAGGCGCCACAGCCGGACAGGGCAAACGATAGTTAGCCTGAGCAAACCCTTCCAGGGCCTGCTGTGCTTCAATCAGGGCGCGCCCTACCGGATCACCTTCCGCAACAGGCCGCGAAGCGCCAAAGAGCTTCCAGACCATCACGCCGACGATGGCAGAGACAACCAGCGCCACCGATATCTCAAGCAGACTGAATCCTCCTTGTCTGCATTTCATTCCATCGCTCCTTTAGCGTCAGCCGCCTGAAGTATTGCTTCGGCGCCATTCCAGACGCTGATCTCGCTGCCCGAAGACGAGCCACCTGCGGAGATCGTGCGTAGTTGCTGAGCGCGATTTGCCGTATCAGTCGCCGTGGCCCTTGCGTCGACCAGTGCCTTCTCCGCCTTGATAGCTCGCTGCTCCAGATCGAACCACTTGCGGTACTCGGGAACGTATCCGGCATCAATGCCCAAGAAGCTGTAATCCACCGCCTGCTGCATATCTCCACGGTGATCAACCACGGTGCAAACACCTGCCACCTTGTCGAAACAGAAGGCCTCGATGGCCGCTGACTCTGCGCTAGTCAGGGCGCTGGCCGCAGCCGCCTGCACGCTTTGTCGGCTGGCCAAAGCAGCTTGGGCGCTGGCAACACCCGTTTGAGCATCGGTAATCTGGCTGTTCAGGCTGGCAATAGCGGCCGTCAGTCGCGTCTGCTTGGCCGGATCCGTCTCGTTCGCCAGCATGGTTTGTAAATCGGCAAGCCCCTTATTCAGTTCGTCGCGCTTCTTGATGGCCACTTCAAGCTCACCTTGCGCCGTGCTCACATCAAGCTTGGCCTGCTCCAGCGCATTGGCGTCAAGTCTGACTGTAGACAGAAGGCCATCGTTCTGCGTCAGCGGGCGCGTCCCGACTGGATCGGTCTTGTTATTCGCGTCGGCCACATCAGCATGCGCAAGATTCAGCAGGCTTGTCCACAGAGCATCTAGGGCCGTTTTCGCGTTGTCTGCCTTTTGCCGGGCAACTGTAGCCTCCGCCTGCCGGGTCGCAAGCTCCTGAGCGGCAGTAGCGGCGGCGGCATCTGCCTCAGCAATAGCCTGGCTCATATCGACGACAGTCGTAGTCGTCTGGCCGTTGGCCTTGACGAGCACGTCGGCAGCAAGCCCGGTAGCGACTGCCTGTGAAATTGCTGAGGCTACATTTGCCGCGATCGCCACCCCCGCAGCGGCCACCGCGGCGGAAGCCGCAGCAACGGATGCTGCCGCATGAGGAATTTCCGCGCAGCCGACGAGCACTACACAGGTTGCAATGGCCGTCGCCAACGCCGCAGAGGCAGTTGCCAGCACCGCTACAGCAGCAGCCATATCCATCCCTGCCATGACCGTGTTCACAACGGTCATGACTGTTGCAATGCCATTCATGGTCGTGCTGATGATCGCAGCCTGGACCGTATCTGCTTTCTGTTGATTGACCTCTGAAACAACATCCGCCGCCCGGGAAAGGGTTTCAAGCGACATGGTCAGCAAAGCGCAGCCTGCGCTCACCGCGAGCTCGTCGGTCCGCCGACCCAGCGTCTGCTCACCGATCCCTTGGCCACTGGTGTTCAGCGTGCTGGAAGCGATCAAGGTATAGGCGTTGACGGCGCCTGCCGTCTCCAGCGCCTGACAGAAATCCGCTCCGTTTCTGGCGTTGAAGGGATAGGCTGTTCCGTCCCAGGTATGCGGACTGAAGTAGTTGTCTTCGACCGTCAACGCAGCTGTCGCTCCCAGCGAATATCGCAGCTGTCCTATACGCGTACGCACATCACCGCCCTCAAGCCCCAGTGTCCGGAACGGAAGACTGCCGGTAGTGGCACTGCAATTCTCTGTACCGGTAATGGTCGTAGCCGGGCAAGGCAGTCGGTGATGTTTAGCCACGAAACCCTTTACGTAGCGGTCTGCCTGCTGGAGCAATTCCTGTTGCCGCTGCGCTTCGCGCGAACCCTCTGTCGCCTTGAGGTACAAAAATCCCGCCGCCAGAGCGGTTCCAAGGATCATCAATAAGAGCATGACTTCGAGCAGCCCGAAACCGCGCGTATCTCTCCCCCGCCCCTGATTCGAAGCGGCCCTCAGTCTGCAGAGTCGTCTGTCCATGCTCTCTCCTTACCCCCCCATCGGGGCGAGAACCGACTGCCGGACCAGGTCATAAACCGGCAGCAGCAGAGCGACGATCAGGAAAATGAACATGCCACCGGCAAGCAGAATCATCGCCGGCTTGAGCACTTCGCCCAGATTAGCGATCAGCGTATTCAGACGCTGACGATATTCGGTGGCCAGATGACGCAGCTGTGTGTCCAGCGAGCCAGACTCCTCACCTACCGAAATCATCCGCACCACCATGGTCGGGAAACCGCCGACCTGCTGCATGGCCAGACCGATGCGGTCACCCCGGGCGACCCGCTCACGGATGGCCATCACACGCACGCGGTAATAACTGTCATGTACCGAACGCTCAAGAATGCTGAAGCTGCTGACCACATCGACACCTGATCGAATGAGCAACGCCAGATGCTCGGTCACATAGGCCAGCCCGGCAGATCGCAGCAAGGTCCGCACAATCGGCAGCCGGTGCCCGATGCGATACATGAAATTCTTCACCCCCGGAACCCGGCGAGGCACGATGACGGCCACAAGAATCAGGCAGACCATCAGGAACACGCCCAGAAACAGATGTGCCGTCAACCAGTTTGAGAACGCCACCAGTCCACGGGTAATGGGTGGCAGCTTGGCGTGCAGTTGCTTGAAAAGGATGGCCATGTTGGGAATCACGTAGTAAACCCAGAACAGCCCGACCGCGAAAATCGAAACAAACACGATCACCGGATAGATCATCGCTGTACGCACGTCGCGCCCGATCCGGGTAATGCGTTCGACGTGTTCGGCGGCTTCCAGCAAAACCTTGTCCAGCGAACCGGTAGCCTCACCGATGCGCACCAGATTGCGCACGGTTTCCGGAAAGATGTCAGGGTGACGCGCAAATGCATCACTCACCGATGCTCCTGCGTCTAGACTTCCCAGCAGCATCTTGGCTGTGGCAGCCACCTCTGGCTGATCATTGTCCGGGGTATCGATGGCCAGAACCCGCAGCGCATCCAGCATGGGAAGGCCGCCCGCCGTCATCAATGCCAGATCGCGCAGCAACCCGCTCAGACTGTCCCGCCCGACCCGTTGCCGGAAAAACTGCGACAGGCCATCCTGAACCGAGGCCAGCCATTCCGGTGTACGGATCAGGCTCAGCACCACGCCCGCATGATGCTTCTCCAGCCACAGACGCGCCGAAAAGTCCCTTTCTACGCCAAGCCGGACAAAGCCCCGCTTGACCTCGCCATCCGCGTTCAGTACCCGGTAGAAGTAGGTGTTCATGTCGCGGCATCTCCAACGACACGCAAGACCTCATCAACCGTCGTCTGTCCTTGCAGCACTCGCCAGCGGGCCATTTCAAGGATCGGCGCAAACCCCTCGTCGCTGGCCAGCTGCCGGACCACGCGACGGGGCTCGGCATTGGCAATCGCGTCTGCGAGCAAACGCGAGATCTGGATCATTTCATAAACAGGTAAACGTCCGTAGTAGCCGCTGCCACCGCACTGAGCACAACCTGCTCCATGCACAAGAACATCTCTTGCATCGGCGCCGAGGAAATTGCGCTCGGCAGTCGTCGCCTCGCACTCTGTCCGGCAGAAGGGACATACCTGACGCAGCAAGCGCTGATTGACAACAACAATCATGTTCTCCGCAATGCTTTCGGAATCCACGCCCAGCAAACGCAAGCGCGGCACGACACCAAACACGCTTCCCACATGCAGGGTAGACAGCACCAGGTGACCTGTTGAGGCAGCATCGATGGCCGCCTGAGCTGTTTCGGCATCGCGGATTTCGCCGACCAGCATTACATCCGGGTCATGTCTGAGGAAAAAGCGCATGGCTGAGCCGAACTCATAGCCAGCCCGCCGATTCACCTCGGTCTGGCAAGCGCCAGGAACCTGATATTCGACGGGGTCTTCAATGGTGAGCACGTTGCGCTCGATCAACGACTGCATCCGTAGCGCCGCATGCAAGGTGGTGCTCTTGCCAGAGCCGGTAGGCCCGGTAATCAGAACCATGCCAGAGGGCTTGGCAAACGCCTTCTCCAGAACACGCAAATCCCGCGGCAGGAACCCCAGCCTCTCCAAACCGCCCAACTCGTTACGTTCAGGCAGCAAACGCAGCACCATGCGTTCGCCATGCTCCGAAACGAGTGTCGAAACACGGATGGTCAAGCCTGTCTCGAGTACCACCGCATTGAAACTGCCATCCTGCGGCAAGCGTTGCTCCGAAACGTCCATTTCCGCAGACAGCTTGACGAAGGAGAGCAGTCTGTTCAGTGCTTGAGGCAGCGCGAACATCGGGCGCAAAACACCATCAATCCGCAGCAATACATGCAGACTGCGCTCGGCAGGAGCGAAGTGAATGTCGGTAGCCCGCTCGCGCACCGCCAGATGAAGAAGATGATCGAGTAACTTCTCGGGGCTGTAGGCCCGATCCGGATCGTCCCCCAGACGACGAACCTCTCGACCAATCAGCTCCTCAATCGGATTCTGGGAAAAATAGAAATGCTGACGTACGGCTTGTGCTACCCGGGTGAATTCACCCTGCAGGAGACGTGAGCGCATCCCTGTACGCCGCATGACCAGATCGCTTACAACAGCGGGCTCACCATCCCCCAGCATTACATCCAGCAATCCATCAGCACGGCGTAATGGCAGAAATCCGTGCGAAAGGCATAGATCCCGGTTGAACAAGCCGAGAACTTCAGCTTGCGGCGGCGCACACTTTTCCAGATCCTGCAGCGGAATTCCGCGCTGAGCAGACAGGAAACTAGCCACTTGATACTCGCTGGCCAGACCATGCCGAACCAGCAAACCGCCGAGCTTTTGCCCTTCAACCTTCTGCTTCTGCAGGGCGTATTGCAACTGCATCGCCGACAAAACACCCCTCTGGCACAGATATTCACCCAGCAACTGGCCGTGCACTTCGACATCATCTTCCTGATGATCGATGACCATTCCATCCTGATTCTCAGCCACGACTATCTCCTGCGCGCTCTGCGTTGAGGTCATTCACGTTCATCTTTTCCAGCAGAAAAAGGGTGAGATCATCAGGCTCACCATCCTTGCCATAAGTGGTTTGAGTCTGGAACCGTGCCAGAGCTCCTCTGGTTTTCGGGCCAAACCAGCCGTCCGCATCGCTGACATCAAACAAGCCCAGCGCCGCCAGCCTCATCTGCATGACCTGCACCACTTTGTTTGGCCCTCTTGTGGTCATGCCTGCGCTCGAGAGAGTCGGGTGCCACGCCACCCAGACACTGGCCCCCTCGTGATACAGACACGCTCTTTCATCGGCCTGTACAAAGCGACTCAATTCATCAGGCAAACGGAATACCTTGATTTCGCTGGAGATCCGCAGCGGGGATCCTGTTGGCAAAGATCCATTCAAGGCCTCTTCTATGCGCAATGCACAGCCAGACAAACCCGTCTCCGCAACATGTTTCACGGGATCGGTCTGAATCACCGGCGTTACCGGCACAGGAGGTGGCGCAGCAAGGGTGACCCGGCTCTCCTCTTGCTTCGGGGCTGTCTGCATCGCAAAAGAAACACCTAGAATTCCACTCAGCATCAGACTCGCCGCAGCAAGAGCATATGGCCACCAGCGCCGGCCAGACGCCTCGGTGCGACAGCGATTGAAATCCACTTCGGCAGCGGCAGTCTTGACCAGGAGATGGCTGATTTCATTCGTCCGCAAAGCCACCAGACCATAGAGGCAGCGATCCAGGATCAGGTGCACCCGGCGTGGATTTCCGCCACTGATCTGATGCAGATGCGTCAAGGCCCTTCCGCTCAAGCGCAAGCGGCCAGCAGCTCCTGCCTGGCTGATGCGGAACTCAAAATAGCGCAGCAAATCCGCCTTGCTAAGACTTTGCAGACTTACATGGGCAACTATGCGGCTGGTGAGCTGGCGGATTTCGGCCTTAGCTAGAAGTGCCAGCAACTCAGGCTGTCCGGCAAGAACGATCTGCAGTAATTTTTCCTGTCCGGTTTCCAGATTGGTCAGCAAACGGACCAGTTCCAGGCTTTCCAGGGTGAGATTCTGAGCATCATCAATCACGACCAGGCAAGTCAGTCCGTCTCGTCGTTGCTGCAACAGGAATTCGTTGAGCTGTGCCAGATCGTCCGACAAATCGCCCGTCGCCTCGATTCCGAAATCACGATTAATTTCTTGCAGCAGGGCGGCGCCCTGCAGGAACGTATTCAGGACCAAAGCATAAACAACGTTTTTCTCTGTCAGCGTGTCCAGCATATGCCGCACAAAAGTGCTCTTGCCAAGACCGACCTCTCCGGCTAGCAAAACAATGCCTTTGTGGGCCAGCACACAATGCAGGGCCTCGGAAAACTCCCGCTCCAGTTTCGACGTATAGAAGTACGACTGCGCATCCGGGGTAGGCGGAAACGGATTACGTTGCAGCCCCAACGCTGCCAGATGGCCGGCAGCGCTCTCGCTCATCGCGCGCCCTCGCGCAATACCTTCATCATTTCATTGCCCGCAGAAGACTCAGGATCACGTTGCAGCAAATCATTGATGAGGATGAACGCTTCGCCGGGCCGTCCAGCCCTGGCCTCTAGCGAGGCCAGATTAAGGCTGGCATTTTCATCGCCAGGCAAGCGCTCAAGCAGGTTCCGGTACAGACGGTTAGCTCCCGTCAAATCACCGCCACGGACGGCATACCAGGCCTGGGCCCGCAGCAGGCTCAGGCTGTTGGATGGCAACGTTGCAGCAAGTTGATCAAGCAGGGCTTTGCCACGTTCCAGATCATTTTTTTCCAAGGCGCCAGAGAAGTCGGCAAACAACAGCTCTGGAGCAATGACTGGCCTGGCACCTGGCACCGGCACAGCTACTGTCGGTCTGACTGATTTCTTCGCAGAGCCCCTAGCAGCAGACCTTGAGACCGTAGCGGCCGGCTTGGCCACGGAAGAATCGGTGATGATCACACTCGACTCCCTGATCTCTGGCGCAGGCTTCACCGCAACCGGGACGATCTGCGCGCGGAAAGTCTCGACAGCAACAATCGAATCGGGCTTCGCCACCGGTTCCACCGCAGCCGGAACTGAAGCCGCCTCAGTCACGCCAGTCGGGGACGGTGCCGTTTCTGGTGCAAGCATGGACGACACCGGCTCAACATTGACAATCGGAGCCGGAATTGGGGCAATGACTGCCACGGAGGACTCCGGAGGTTGTGGCGAACCTCCAGGCTTCGTGATCATCCACCAGATGGTCACCCCAGCCAGAACAAACGCAAAACCGATTGCGGATCCAACCAGCCATCCCGCCACATTCCTGTCATGGCCTGGAGTCGGAATGCCGGAAGTTTCCACCAAGGGAGTACTTGCCCGGGTCGGCTTCTCCATTTCCTTCAGTGCATCGTGGATGAGACTCATAAGACCCTCACACGCAACACCATCACCATTTCACGACTGTTGTGACTTTTCTTCTGGTTACCAAATGCCCAACCGACATAAGGCACATCGGAGAGACCCGGAGCGCCCTTGTCCGCGTTGCTGGAGCGCTGATCGATCAAACCACCGATCAACACCGTATCGCCATCGGAGACATTCAGCGTGGTCGTCATGCCCTTGTAGCTCACCACTGGCAGCGTCACCTTGCTGCCATTCCCTACATCAACCAACGCCAGACTGGTGGCTTCCACGTCCGTCTGCATCGGATGCACCATCAACTCAACACGTCCGTCATCACGAACAAAAGGCACTACACCAACCATCACACCGGCAAACACCGAATCGGTCTGCACATCGGCGGCCGTCGAAGTAGCTGTACCTGTCGTGGTTGTCACCGTCGTCTTCGAAACATAGCGGGTACTGGTCCCTACACTCAGCAAGGCGGGGGTTCCATTACGCACCTGCACGCTGGGGTTCGACAGAACCTTGACGTTACCAAACGAACGCAGTGCATCCAGCGCCACCGAGAAGGAATTGGACTGGAATGCCACACCCATCGCAGCGTCAGTCGCCGAGCCAAGAATTTTCGACGGAATTGTCAGGGAGCGCGCAGGCAGGTTCGCCGTAGCACCAGCCGGCAGATTTGCAGAGATGGGGCCCAAGGTCATCGGCGATGTCCCATACGTCCCGGCCACCTGATTACGCAGAATGTTCCAGTCCACCCCCAGCGAGAAGCCATCACTGAGTTGAACATCTACAAGTTGGGCCTCGATCTGGACCTGGCGCTTCAATACCTTCTGGGTGCGCTCCAACAGTTTCTCGATTGACCGGACCTGCGACGGACGTGCCTTCACGTAAAGGCTGCCGGACATCTTGTCCAGACTGAAAGTCGTCGCTCCTTTGGAATCGACCTCGGCATCCTGACGGCGGGTCTGAACATCACCCACTATCCGCTTGACCGCATTTTCGATCTGGTCGTAGGGATCACTTTTGCCGGTACTGCCACCGTTGAGAATCACATTCCCACGCAGGGCATTCCCGCTTCCGCCTGACGTGCCACCCGTATTTGAACCAAACACATTGCCGCCAGCACTGATATCCAGATTCGTGTTCGTATTCAGGAAGTCCAGCGAAAAGATCCGTTCATCCATCAGATCAACACGCAGGGTATTACCCTTGATCTGGCCAACCAGATCGAATGCTTGCAGCACATTATTGACCGCCTCACGCAGGGTCACATCTTTCAGATGCAGGTCAGCGCGCTTGTCCATCGCCAGTACTGATGGATCAACGATCAGATTAAGCTTTGACTGATCTGCCAGTGCCACAACCAGTTGGCTGATAGTCGCGTTGTTCATGCTTACACTGATGGTCCGCGACTCCAGCGGATCCAGTTGCGGCGCGGTCATTGGCAGTGGAACAGCTGCCCTGGACGTAGCCAGCTCAGCGCGCAATCCATCCTGCGCCTCACTCAGCTTTTTCGACTCAGCCACCACATGTTCGCGGATGCGCTTGAGTGCGGCCTGATCCACCTCTGGCATGCTCGCAACGCTTCTTGGTTCAGAGGAAGCACACCCGCCCATAATCAGGAGCATTCCGAGCAGCGGCAGTGCGCGCGACTTTCCCCGCGTAGTCCCGCAGGACCTTGCCTTCGGTGTTTTCACGTTGTTCATGGACATTCATTCCTATCAATATTCAAGAAGCACGGGCTGACAGCCAGCCCATCAGGGAAGACAACCCTTCGCTCAGCACCACATCATCCTGTGCCGAACTCGCAGCAGTCGCTGCCGACTGCACACACAAACCCGTGGCTGGCAAACCCGCCTGCACACCATCAAACCTGCTGCCGTCACCATCCCGATCTTCCAGTGGGGCAATCAGCACAAACGCCGGATGTGCAACCAGATTGGCCGCGCAATCAACAGCGCCCAGCGCGGCGCCATCACCCGTCATATAAAGAAAACCATTGCTCACCACTTGCGCCTGGGCCAGTTGCACGCCAACCATCAAGTCCCGGATGTCCTGATAATGCATATCTCCCACCGCATCGCCAGTCCGCTCAGTCCGCACAGCCAGATCGGCATTGGCCGCAGCATTCCGGTAGACCCCGTAGGCAAATCGATCACGGTCTGCAGGCTGCTCCAGCCCCAGACTGCGATAGGGCGCCCACCCCATCTGCATGCCCGCAGCACAATCCCCTTCCCATCCCGACCCAGCCGGATCTGGACAAGGCAGCCGACCGTTATTCAATGCAAAGGCCCTGATTGCTTCTTGCACAGTCTTGCCACGCGCCTTTGCCATTTCACGGTCTCCGGCACCTGCCGCACCGCCATACGTTCCACTCACCAGCCAGGTCAGCAAACCAAGAATCATCAGCACAACCACCACCTCAACCAGACTGAATCCCCTCTGGGTGACTTCTCCTGCGCGCGTACTTTCACCCAGCATGAGTCGCCTCACGGCTTCTGCGTACTGCTGGTCGCAGGTTGCACCGCCATCACATCTGTTCGTAGCCCCGCCTGTGTTGCCTGGATCTGCGCCATCAATGCCTGGATCTTCGGCATGTCCGGCTTGGGCTGTTTGGACAACAATTCCATTTCCTTCGCCAGACGTTCGATTTCCTGCGCTTTGCCCAGATTGCTTCGCAGCACGGCGAAGTCGACCCCGCCAATCACCGTACTGCCCTGAACCTTGATCAGATCCGCCAGCACCGAATCCAGAGCCTTGAAGTCCGTGACTTTCCCCCCAGCAGTCAAGGAGGTCAGACGTGACTGAAGTGCTTGCAATTGACGAACTTTTTCCGGATCTCGCCCTCCTGCCCCACCGGGAGCGGCCGGTTTGGCCCAAGGTGGTGGCAAATCAGCCGACCGAGCAGCATTAGCCTCCTGCCCCGGCGTCTGCACAGTCGGAAGCAGGGCGGGGTTGGCGGACATACCTGCTCCTTGCGCCGGAGTTTGCGAAGGCAGCAACCAGACAACCAGAGCCACCACCACCCCAGCAAGCACCGCCCCAGCTATCGCGGCGATTGCCAGTTGCCTTTTATGCCCCATGGATAAACCTTTCTAGCGAACGGGTTTGCTCGAGTGGACCGTACCAATACGCAGTCGATCGCCGGGCACGGCAATGCTGCGAACCCCGACACGCTCCTTGATCACCACACGATCCTCTTTCACCTCAAGCAGCTTGCCGCCTGACGGCAATGCATCGCCCACTGCAAACATCAGCCCATCCAGTACGACGCGCCGATAGTCATCGCCGTAATACACGAGGCTCAACTCACGTACCGGATACGGCGATTTGACCGGTGCATTCTTCCCCGGTGGTACTTGTGCAATCAGGGTCAAGGGAAGGGCACTGGGCTGCATCAGCGCCTGAAGACTGGACAGCTTTTTCAGTACGCTCTCCGCCTCAGTGGCCTGCTGGTGCAGTCCGGAAGTCGCGCCCGCGTCCGCAACAAACGGACTCTCCTGCGTCGAGCGCTGCAGACTCGGCCGCAAAACGCCATAGCCCCCCCAGCCCAATATCAGCAGCCCGAAAGCCAGGATCACTGTCGCCACATATTTCATCAGGAAGCCTTTCGCACCAGCCGGTAACTGAAAAATGCCGTGGACTGACTGGCATCCGCTGGATTCAGCGCAGCAGGCTCATAACCGGCCATGCGCAAACGCGTGATGATCCGGGAAAGCCCCTGTCCATCCATGGCCGTCTCTTTCAGGGCGCCATCAATGACGATCGATTGAAGACCTTTCGGATCCTTGTCCAGCCGCACCCGCAGGATGCGCGCATCAGCACCGGCAGCATCGCGCACCACACCGACGAGCTTGTAAGGGTTGTACGAGGTATTGATCCGGTCGGCCCTGGCGAGGAAGTCACGCACCGCGGGATAGCGCGCGGGCGGAACCTCTCGCATCAGACGGTTGCTGGCTATTTCCGAACGCTTCACTGCTTCCAATGTGCGTTGGCTCGCCTCCCGCAAGATATCGTTCGATTTGATGTAGGCATATGCACCATATCCGAACAGAGCGAGCGCAATCACGACACAGACCATCGCAGCAACCGGCAGCCAGCTTTCCGCTGCAACCAGGAGTCTTGCCGGCTGTGGATTGATCGCATCCCGATCAGACCAGCCGTTCAGCAGATAGCCCAGACCAGAGCGCAACCGCACACCATCACCACCAGCTACCAGTTGGCTAGGGCAAGCCTGCAGGGCTACACCAGCGCTGCGCAGGAACGCCGCGCGCAAACCATCGTCATCCCGATCCTGCGGAGCATCCAGCGCACACCAGATCAACTCCGGCGACGAGCCTCCAGCAAGCAGGGAGCGAACCTGATCTCCCAGTGAGGCCATCGCCATCAGCAGATCATCCGGATTCTCGCTGAACGCCATCATGCTGGCATAACGCAGACTACTGCCTTGCTGCGCCAGAAAAACCAGACTCCGCCCATAGTTCAGAACGATGCCCGTTCCATTGCTGACATGCTGGCTAAGCAGTGCGAGCAAGGGCACCACCTGGCAATGATCAGGCTGAGCCTGAGCCCATGCCTGCACCTGCTGCCACACATCAACCGACACAGCGGTAAACAGGGTCTGCACCCCACCGGGGACTATCGTGCGATGATGGATCAGTACATGGCTCTCGCCATCCACCAGTCCCTCGCTGCGCATCTGGCGCTCGATCACCGCATTGGCGTGCTCGGGCTTGCCATCGAGAGCGCGACTCCCCGCCGGTGCGCCGGCAAAGTCGTCAATCACTCCAACCGCACCCGAGCACTGCGGGAATGCCGGGACGGTCACCAGGCGCTTGCCATCAAACTGCAGCCAGCGCTCGCCGAGACGCAAGACAATCATTGAATGCTTCATGGCGTGCCAAGCGCCTCCCGGTTCAGAACCGTGCCTTGCAGACTGAGTTGCAAGCCGCGTGTGGTTTCAGCCGGCGCGTCGAACAAACCTTCGTCCGCCCCCAGCACCGACACCTCGAACTCTTCGACATCAAACAGCTGTCCGGGCCGGCGAGCCGTGTCACGAATCAGCCTGTCACCCTTGTCACGGCTCAATACCACCTGCCGCAAGGCCAGCTTGCGCTCGACCCAGCGCGAAGGCTCCAGCCCCATGCCGGAAGCCTCCGACACCACACGCTGCTGGATCTGCGCCAGCTGTGCCTGTGCATCGGCTCGCAATTCAAGAGATTGTGCGGCTGCCATCTGCTTGCCAGCCGCCGTCGCACGGGCGCGCGCCTCGCTCAGCCGCGCAGTACCGATCTGCGCCGCCAGCACCGCCAACGCCATCAACACAACGGCGGTCGCGCCAAGCAGGAGCGTCCGGTTCCGCGACACGCTTGTCATTGATCCATCACCCAGTGAGCGGTCAGCAGCACCACGCGATCTTCATCCAGCGCGCGTCCGGCACCCGAGGCTGTCGCTTCCGCATCACCTGTACGTGCATAGGTGTTATTTCCAGCCCATTCATCACCCGGAGAATTTCCGGTGTGCTGAGCAGTGTTCAAAGTCGCGTTCTGAATGCGGAAGCGGCCTTCGCGTTGATCCGGCTTGCCGTCGACAAGCTGATCCAGATAACGCGCCAGATCCGGTGTCAGACCACGCAACACCATCACATTGCCAGCGCCGCTGATCGTGCCCGGAGGGTTCCACTGGAAACAGATCTGCAGTTCGGCACCATTGCCGTTGCTATCGGTGTAGATGTAACGATCCTCCTTGCCTTCGCCACGCCCGGGCGGCACGCGCAGCCCCAAACGAGCCATCAGCTCGCGCAGATCCTGTTTCGACAAGCCCGTCGGATCACCTTGCCCGACCGTATTCGCCGGATAGCCCTGACCGTGACAGACGCGCAAGCCAGTATTGGTGTAGTTCTCCGGCAAACCCGCCAGTGCGCCGCTGACGTTCCCGGTGGAAGCCGACGCGCCGCCAATCAGGGCTTCGCCCCCGTTAACCATGTAGGTTGGTGCCACCTGAGAATCCCCCAGCACCACACCGGCACGCTGGTAGTACTCGTCATAGGCTTTCTTCCACTCGTAGACAAATTTGTTGCCTACCTTCTGATATTCAGCATTGCGCTGCACATCCTTGCCCACGGTCAGTGCGCCGAGAATCAAGCCGATGATGGCCAGCACGATCACCAGTTCGACCAGCGTGAAGCCGCCCTGAACAGGTGCAAACTTATGCGAATCCACTTTCATGTCAGTATCCTTCCCTGGCTTACTGGTTCATCTTGTAGTGAGCGATCACAGTGACCACCTGATCTTCATCGGCCGAAGCACCAGAGCTGGTTGCCGTCGCGGCTCCCGATTGCGCCACGTTGTAGGTATTGTTGGCTGCCCACTCAACGCCCGGCGCATTGGCGGTGCCTTGCGCCACCCCAGCCTGACGGAACAGGCCTTCCTGCGCGTCAGGCTTGCCATCGATGGCCTGATCGAGATAGCGGGCCAGATCAGGAGTCAGTCCGTAAAAGACCATTACGTTGCCGGAACCCGAAGCGGTTCCCGGAGGATTCCACTGGAAGCAGACCTGAACTTCCTGCGGGTTGCCGTTGGTGTCCAGATACACATAGCGGTCTTCACTGCCTTCGGCACGGCCGGGTGGCATGCGTATGCCCAGACGCTGCATCACTTCGCGCAGGGTGACTCCCGCTTGCACGGCGGCTCCGGCAGGCGCTGCACCTGTGCAGACTTGTGCTGGTGCAGTCACCCCTGTCATGTTGCCGCCCGATACCGGCGCGCCAGCCGCGGCAACATAATTCGTCCCATTCACCATCAGGCGCGGAGTGGTCTGGTTGTCATTGATCGTCACGCCAGCGCGCTGGTAATGCGTGTTGTAGGCCACCACCCACTGATCGACGAATTTCTGCTTGATCTTGGTGTACTCGGCATTGCGCTGCACATCCTTGCCGATCATGACAGCGCCAAGGATCAGACCGATGATGGCCAGCACGATCACCATCTCGACCAGGGTGAAGCCCCGCTGCATCAGGGAAGTGCGTCGTCCGAGCCTGCTCGACTGGGTGCACGAATGATTCATGTCTACTCCTTCAAAATTCTTTCAGATGACCCGGTCAGAGTCACACCAATGCATTCAGTCCCCGGCACTCCGGCGCGCCACTCAGTGACCACGGCACAAACCTGTTCGCTGAGCCCAGGAAGCAGCGTCATATTCGCAATCGACAGTAAGAGCTCCGTAAGAGACGGCCGCCATCTCCGTGACATGCGTCACAGCCGGATACAAAATCTCGGGCTTAATGATCAGAATTACCGTTCTGGAAGCCCCGGCAGGCATTCCCCGGTGGCAAGGCCGGCGGGGCTCCTTGTTCAGGAGAACGCGTGCCGGCGGCACCGACCTGGTGTTAAGGAGGGTTGTTCTGTCGGCACGAGAGGGCTTCTGCGTGACGAGGAAGCACGCCGAGGCCTTGCGCAGATGAACGGGGATTCCGGGTACCTGGCAGCAGGCAACCTCGCTCAACTCAGCGCCGTCAGGCCAATCTTTGCGGGGGAATCGGAGGGAGCAACCAGACTGGCTGCCAGACCACGCGGATCACTGCATCGCCGCAACGCCGGCAACAGGAAGACGCGCACGGTCGGCGCGAGCCATTATGGCTAGCAAGTCATGCAAATATCAGCACCTAGCAGCATCGCCGCGCGCCGCAAGCCTCTTCAGGCTCCCTGCCCGCTCAGCCAGCAGGGGCGGGCGCAGATGGCATGGCATGCTGAAGAGGCCCGCCACAGGCGGCTCTTCAGGGGGGCTCGCAAATCAGTTCGGCACGTGCGGATGCTCGGCGCCGGCATGCCGCCGCGCCGGCCATTGCGACACCACCATCGCCACGATCACCAGCGCGCCGCCGGCCATGCCGCGCACGCCGAATACCTCGCCCAGCCACCATGCGGCGAAGACGGCGGCAAAGAACGGTTCCAGCGCATAGATCACCGCTGCCTGCACCGCACTTGCCCGGGCCTGTGCCCAGGTCTGCAGGATCAGCACCAGACCGCTGCAGACGATGCCCAAATACAGCAATTCGCGCCACACCGTTTCCGCTCCGGCCGCCATCGCCGGATACGCTTCGCCCCACCACAGCCACTCTCCGGCAATCCACAGCGGCGCGAACAGCGTCATCACCACCGCCTGAGCCCCGGCCAGCGACAGCGCACTGTGGCGCGGCGCAAACCGCTCCATGCCGAGCACGTAGATCGCGAACGCCACCGCGCAGGCGAGCGTCAGCAGATCGCCGAGCCAGCCCGCGCCCTGCTCGTAGCTCATCACCACGATGCCGGCCGTGGCCAGCGCTGCGGCCAGGCTGGCGCGCCGATTCAGGCGCCCTCCCAGAAACGGCATCAGCAACGGCACCAGAATCACGTTCAGACCGGTGATGAAAGCGTTGCGTCCGGCGCTCATCAGGGTCAGGCCCAGCACCTGCAGCACGAAACTCGCGAACAGGGGCATCACCAGCAACACCGCGTCGCGCCACAACCGGCGGTCGCGCCAGTCAATGAAAGGCGCCAGTGCCAGCGCCGCCAGCGCCCAGCGCGCGCCCACCATCAAGCCGGGCGGCATCTGCTGCGACACGGCCTTCATCGCCGGAAAGGTCGTGCCCCAGAACAGGGTGACGAAGACCAGCGCCAGGCTGGCAATAAAGGAAGCACGCGCGGGTTTCATGGCAAGGCAGCAAAACGGCAGGAAGCGGATTGTGCCATGCGGCAACGTATCGGGGCGCCGCTGCAGAGCCGCACGCAGCGGCCACCTCCAGCAACCCTGCCCGTACACGCCCGCCCCGCGCGGTTCTTCAGCCACCCATGCTGCGCAGGCGCTTGCAGGCTAGACTGGCGCACCCGGTCCGGAAAAACACCATGTCCCTGCGCATCCGCCCTGCTACCGAAGTGTCCGTCGCGACGCTCTACGCCTTGTTCGAGGGGGTGTATGCCTCGACCGACGGGATGTGCGAAACGCTGGCAGAAAAATTCGGCGGTCTCCCCGGCTTCCCGGCGTATCTGGCAGACATCGCCTCCCGCCCGGGTGGTCGAGTGCTGGTGGCTGAGGACGCGGGAACGCTGCTCGGCTACCTGACCCTGACGCCACGCCGCCCGGCCAAGCTGGCGCATACCGCCGACCTGAGCATGGGCGTACGCGCAGCCGCCCGCGGGCGCGGCATCGGCAAGGCACTGCTGGCCGCCGCCATGACCCAGGCGAGCCCGCCGCTGGAGATCCTCTATCTGATGGTGCGCGCCGACAATGCGGCCGCGTTGCGGCTGTACGCCGCAGCCGGCTTCGAAACGCTGGCCCGGCTGGAGAAGGACACACGGATCGGCACCCAGCATCACGACGGTTTGCTGATGCGCGCATGGGTGGGAGAACTCCGGGCCTGAAGGCGCCGAATGCTACAATCCGGCCAGTTTGCAGCGGGCCGCCTTTGCCGGCCCGCCGCCATTTTGCCGGCGCCCCCTATCCACAATGCCTCTCTTCGCTCTCGGTCTGAACCATCACACGGCCCCCGTCGCGATCCGGGAGCAGCTGGCGTTCCCGCCCGGCGCCCTGACGGCGGCGCTGGCAGGGCTGGCCGACAGCCAGGTGGCACGTGAGGCAGCGCTGATTTCGACCTGCAACCGCACCGAGCTGTATTGCCGCACGGATTCGCCCGAGGCCGCTGCGGACTGGCTGGCACGCCAGCGTGGCGTACGTCTGGCCGACATCGCGCCCTACCTGTTCACGCTGCCCGAGCAGGATGCCGTGCGCCACATGTTCCGGGTGGCCAGCGGGCTGGATTCGATGGTGCTGGGCGAGCCGCAGATTCTCGGCCAGCTGAAAGAGGCGGCACGCACCGCCGACGCCGCCGGCACGCTGGGCACCTTGCTGCACAAACTGTTCCAGAAAAGCTTCGCGGTCGCCAAGGATGTGCGCGCCAATACAGCCATTGGCGCCAACGTGGTATCGATGGCCGCCGCCGCGGTACGCCTGTCGGCCCGCATATTTGAAGACATGCGCGACACGCGGGTGCTGTTCATCGGCGCGGGCGAGATGATCGAGCTGTGCGCCAGCCATTTTGCGGGCGCGTCGCCGCAGCGGATGACCGTCGCCAATCGCACGCGCAGCCGCGCGGAGATGCTGGCGGCGCGCATCGGCGCCGACGTGCTGCCCCTGGAGGCGATCGGCGACATGCTGCCGCACTACGATGTGGTGGTGGCCTGCACGGCCAGCCCGCTGCCGCTGATCGGCCGTGGCATGGCCGAGCGTGCACTGAAGGCGCGCCGCCGCCGGCCAATGGTGATGGTGGATCTGGCGGTGCCGCGCGATATCGAGCCGGAAGTGGCAAAAATCTCCGACATTTTCCTGTACACCGTGGATGATCTGGCGCAGATCGTCAGCGCCGGGCTGGAGTCCCGTCAGGCCGCCGTTGATGAGGCCGAGGCGATCATCGGTCAGCAGGTGGAGGACTTCCAGCACTGGCTGGGCCGCCGCGATGCCGTGCCCACCATCCGCCAGCTGCGCGAGCAGGCCGAGACACGCCGACTGGCCGAGCTGGAGCGTGCGCGCCGCCGGCTGGCGCACGGCGACGATCCACAGGCCGTACTCGAAGCACTCAGCCAGCGCCTGACCAACAAACTGCTGCACGGCCCGACCCGCTTCCTCAACCATGCAGAGGGCGACGCCATTGCGCAGGCAGTGGATACCGTGCAACGTGTCTTTCAACTCAATCCATCTTCTCCTGATTCATGAAACCCGGCATCCGCGCCAAACTCGAACAACTGGCCTTCCGCCGCGAAGAACTTGATGGCCTGCTGGCCAGCGAGACGATCACGCAGAACATTGATCAGTACCGCAAGCTCAGCCGCGAACACGCCGAAATCGGCCCGGTCGTGGAACTCTGGCTGGCCTTCCTGCAGGCCGAAGCCGACGAGCGCACGGCACAGGAGATGCTCGCCGACCCGGAGATGAAGGAACTCGGCCAAAGCGAGATCGAAGCCGCCCGGGCAGCCCAGACGCGCATCGAAGCCGAGCTGCAGCTGGCCCTGTTGCCAAAGGATCCGAACGATGAACGCAATCTGTTCCTCGAGATCCGCGCCGGCACCGGTGGAGATGAAGCAGCGCTGTTCGCCGGCGATCTGCTGCGCATGTACACGCGCTATGCCGAGCGCCAAGGCTGGAAGGTGGAGCTGGTCTCAATCAGCGAATCGGATCTGGGCGGCTACAAGGAAGTGATTGCCCGCGTGGTCGGTGCCGGCGCTTTCTCGAAGCTCAAGTTCGAATCCGGCGGGCATCGCGTGCAGCGCGTGCCAGTGACCGAGACACAGGGGCGCATCCACACCTCGGCGTGCACCGTGGCAGTGATGCCCGAAGCGGATGAAGTCGCCGAGGTTCAGATCAATCCGGCCGATCTGCGCATCGACACCTATCGCGCCAGCGGTGCCGGTGGTCAGCACATCAACAAGACCGATTCGGCCGTGCGCATCACCCATATTCCGACCGGCATCGTTGTCGAATGCCAGGACGATCGCTCGCAACACCGCAACAAAGCTCAGGCCATGAGCGTGCTGGCCGCCCGCATCATGGATGCGCGCCTGCGCGAACAACAGAGCAAGGAAGCCGCCACGCGCAAAAGTCTGGTCGGCAGCGGTGACCGCTCGGAGCGCATCCGCACGTACAATTTCCCCCAAGGCCGGATTACCGACCACCGCATCAACCTGACGCTGTACAAGCTGGATGCAGCGATGGAAGGCGAGATCAATGAGCTGATCGACGGTCTGATCACCGAGCACCAGACCGAGCTGCTGGCGCAGCTCACCAACGACGACTGATTTTTTACCTGCAGTACTCAAGGAGATATTTGCATGAAGCGATACCTGAGTCTGGCCACAGCCCTGCTGCTGGCCCTGACCCTCACCGCCTGCGGTGACAAGAACAAGGACGGCTCCACCAACAAGGTGCTGGCCAAGGTTAACGGCAGCGTCATCAGCAGCGAAACCCTGGACTGGCTGCTCAAGGAACAGGTTCCTCCCGGCACGCCGGTGGACGAAGCCCTGCGCACCAAAGCCCGCGACCACCTGATCCAGCGTGAAACCCTGCTGCAAGCCGCCCGCGCGGCCGGGCTGGACAAGGATGCCGACATCAAGCGGCGCATGGAATACATCCGCGACGAACAGCTGGTGAACGCCTACCTGAAAGACTGGAACACCAAGAACCAGGTCAGCGACGCCGATGTGAAAGCCGATTTCGACAAGCGTCTGGCCGAAGCCGGCGACACCGAATACAAGGCCCGCCACATCCTGGTCGAGCAGGAAGCCGATGCCAAAGCCATCATCGCCAAGCTCCAGAAAGGCGCCAAGTTCGCCGACCTGGCCAAGGCCTCGAAAGATCCGGGCAGCGCCGCCACCGGTGGCGATCTGGGCTGGGCTCGTCCGGGCACCTTCGTGCCGGAATTCGCCGCCGCCCTCAAGACGCTCGAAAAGGGCAAGTTCACCACCGAGCCGGTCAAGTCCCAGTTCGGTTACCACGTGATCCTGCTTGAAGACTCCCGCAAGGCCGCGGTGCCCAACCTGGATGCCGTCAAACCCCAGCTGCAGCAAGCCATGCAGCAGGACGCCCTGAAGAAGCACATCGACGATCTCGTCGCCAAGGCCAAGGTTGAATAAGCCCGAAACCGCACTCCCCCGCAGCCTGGGCGAAGCACTCGCCCAGGCGCGCGGGCGCATCGACACGGTCGATGCACGCATCCTGCTGCGCGAAGCCAGTGGCGCCACGGCGGCGCAGCTGATCGCGTTTCCGGAACGTCCGCTGAGCCCGGAAGCGGCACACCGCTATCTGGAATGGCTGGCCCAGCGCGTCGACGGCAAGCCCGTGGCGCACATCCTCGGCCGGCGCGAATTCTACGGACGCCCGTTCCGCGTCAGCCCGGCAACCCTGATCCCGCGTCCCGACACCGAATTGCTGGTCGAACTCGCCTTGCATCAGTTGCAGGGCATCGAGCGCCCGCGCATCCTCGATCTGGGCACCGGCAGCGGCGCCATCGCAGTCAGCCTCGCCCTCGAATGCCCGGGTTCCGAAGTCGATGCGGTGGACTTTTCGCCCGCCGCACTGGAAGTCGCCCAGAACAACGCCATGGCGCTGGGAGCTCGCGTGCGCTTTCACGCCGGCAGCTGGTACGCCCCGCTGGAAGGGCTGCGCTTCAACTGCATCGTCAGCAACCCACCCTATATCGCCGAAGCCGACCCGCACCTCGCCCAGGGCGATCTGCGCTTCGAGCCGCTCAGCGCCCTGGCCAGTGGCCGCAATGGGCTCGCCGACATCGACCAGATCATCGCTCACGCCGACGCGTATCTCGAGGACGATGGCTGGCTGCTGCTCGAACACGGCTACGATCAGGCTGAAGCCGTGCGCGAGCTGCTTGAAGACGCCGGCTTCTGCGGCGTGCAGTCCTGGCGCGATCTGGCCGGCATCGAGCGGGTCACTGGCGGGCATCTCTAGAGCCCGCTCCGGGCAAGGCTCTACAAGAGCCCCTCTCGCCGAAGCGCATCAAGCGGCCTTCTCCATCATGGGTGTCCGCAAAGCCTTGCCAAAAGCGCCTCTTCAGGCCGGCTTTGCGCAAACGGATTAATCCGATAAAATTAGTCGGGTATAGACACCTCGTCCAGAGTGTCATCCAGCCGGAGAACCCCCATGAGCGTCCAAGACCAGATTCATCAGACCGTCACCAGCAACCCCGTCGTGCTCTACATGAAAGGCACGCCCACCTTCCCGCAATGCGGTTTCTCCTCGGCGGCCGCGCAGATGCTCAAGCTCTGCGGCGTGACCCAGTACATGGCCGTGAATGTGCTTGCCGACGACGACATCCGCCAGGGCATCAAGGAATACGCCAGCTGGCCGACCATCCCCCAGCTCTACGTGAAGGGCGAATTCGTCGGCGGCAGCGACATCATGAAAGAGATGTTCCAGTCCGGCGAGCTGCAGAAACTGCTCGACGGCATTACCGGCTGAATCGCTCAGCCGGCATGAAAAAGGCGACCCGCGGGTCGCCTTTTCTCTGCGCCGGACACCGGCTTACTTCGCCTGCTTGACCAGATAATCCACCGCCGCCTTCAGCTCGGCATCGCTCAGCGCCGGGTTGCCACCGCGCGCCGGCATCACGTTCTTGCCCTTGATCGAGCTTGTGTAAAGAACCTCCATGCCCTGCGCGATACGTGGCGCCCAGGCGACCTTGTCACCCGTCTTCGGCGCGCCGGCAGCGCCGGTGTTATGACACGCTCCACACACCGTCTGCACGATCTGCTCGCCAGACTTCGGCGCACCGCCCGCCTCGGGGGCCGCGGCTTCCGGCGCAGCACCTGCCAGTTCAACGCTGCCCACCGGCTGAATCAGCTCCGCCGTCTTCTCCTCATCCACCTTCTGCTTGCCACAAGCCACCAGAGCCAGCACCGCCAGTGCCGGCACAAACAGACGCGCAAACTTGATCATGAGGAGCCTCTCTGCATTCTTTTGCTTGGAAAGGCCGGATTATAGCCAGCTTCGCCCGCCCTGCGCATGGACGCGCCTGCCTCTCATGCAGTATCATCCGCTCCCTCAAGGCCACCGGTTCCCGGTCGCCCCACGCATCCGTAGCTCAGCTGGATAGAGTACTGCCCTCCGAAGGCAGGGGTCGGACGTTCGAATCGTCTCGGATGCGCCAGAATTCATAGCCCGGCAAGGGCGCCAGAAAGTTCGTGCCCGCCGGGCCGGACTATTCCCCCGTCAGCCCCGCTGCGCCGCCATCACCGCAATCTCCACCCGCCAGCCCGGCTTCGCCAGCCGCACCACCTGCACACAGGCCCGCGAAGGCGCACAGCCCGCAGGCAGCCATTCCTCCCACACCGCGTTCATCCCGTCGTAGTCCGCCATGTCGACCAGATAGATCGTCGCCATCAGCAGGCGTTCCTTGCCCGATCCGGCCGCGTTCAGATTGTTTTCCAGCAGGGTCAGCATACTCGCCGTCTGACTGCGGATGTCGCCGGTTTCTTCGGCAGGCACCTCCACCGCATGCACCAGACCATTGAAAAGCGTGGCATCGGCGTAACGGGCTGCGGGATTCAGGCGGGTGATGTCGGTGCTCATTTCAGGCTTTCAAAGAAGGGGGCTGGAGAGGCGCATGGGGCGCGGCTCTTGCGGCAGGATACTCGAAGAGGCAGGCAGGACACGGGTCTGCGGGCAAGGGTATGTAGGCTGGTTAGCGCAGCGTAACCCGCCGTTTCATTGCGCAACGATTGCTGCGCGGGTCAATGACCCGCCCTACAAAACTATATGTCCGTGTGTAATACAACAACGCTGAACGAAAAAATGATGAAGAACCACGCGAACCAACTAACCAGCAAATCTTCACGAAAAGAGAAGTGACGGCGGTTTTCCCAGTAGCGGCGAAACGGAGCCCCAAACTGCTTGAAGGCAAACAGACCGCGAGGTTCACGCGTCATCCACCAAAGGAACAAACGCAGCGGCCATGACGGAGAACTCGTATCGCCCGAAATGACCGTGGCAAAACCGAGAACAAGACCCGCACCCAATGCGGCCAGACCGACCCAGGCAATGTTCGGGATGAGCGACAAGTCCATTTCTAACGCTCTTCCTGTACTTGTGTGAGGATCTTGCCAAACCCCTCCACCCCCATAAACCCAATCACCCTCTTGTCCTTGATCTCCTTGCCGGCTGGCGCGAAGAACAGAATCCCCGGCGGGCCGAAAAGGCCGAAGCGCTTGAGCAGTTCGCGGTCGGCCGGGGTGTTGGCGGTCACGTCGGCCTGCAGCAGGGTGAAGCCGGCGAGCTGGGCGGCGATCTTCGGGTCTTTGAAGGTCTGCTCTTCCATTTCCTTGCAGGTCACGCACCAGTCGGCGTAGAAATCCAGCATCACTGGCTTGCTGCTGGCGGCGATGCGGGCATCGAGCTCGGCGCTGCTCTTGATGCGCTCGAAACGCGGGGCGGTGTTCTCGCAGGCGTTCGCCGCCGTGCAGCCGGTCAGACCTGAGAGAGGCTGGAGCGGGTTGCGGCTGCCGGCCAGCGCTCCGATGAGGATAGCGCCGCCCGCCAGCAGCAGGACGATGCCAATGGCCTTGAAGGCGCGCAACGAGGCGTGCGCCTCCGCTGGCAATGAATCAAGCGCGCGCAGGAAGACGCCCCCGGTAATCAGCAGCGCGGCCCAGCCGAACATGGGCAGGATCGGCGGCAACACCGGGGCGATCAGGTACAGCGCGGTGGCAAGCAGGGTCAGGCCGAAGAAGCGTTTCACGCCTTCCATCCACGGCCCCGGTTTGGGCAGGAAGCGCCGCGCGGCGACGCCGATGAGAATCAGCGGGGCGCCCATGCCCAGGCCCAGCATGAACAAGGCCAACCCGCCGAGCACGGCGTCGTGCGTCCGGGCGATGTAGAGCAAAGCGCCGGCCAGCGGGGCGGCCACGCAGGGGCCGACGATGAGCGCGGAGATGGCTCCCATGAGTGCCAGCTGGCGCGCCGAGCCGCCGTGGTGGTGGGCGCTGGCGGAAAGTGTGTGCTGCCAGCGCGCGGGAATCTGCAACTCGTACACGCCGAACATGGCCAGCGCGAGGATCACGAAGAGCAGCGCGAAGGCGCCGAGCACCCACACGTTCTGCAGCCAGGCGGACAGCAGTTGGCCGGAGAAGCCGGCCGCCACACCCGCCAGCGCATAGGTGACGGCCATGCCAAGCACGTAAGCACTGCACAGCACGAAGGCGCGGGCGTGGCTGATCTTGTGGCCATGGCCGACGATGATGCCGGAGAGGATCGGCAGCATCGGCAGGGTGCAGGGCGTGAAGCTCAGGAGCAGACCGAAGCCGAAGAAACTCAGTGCGATCAGGAACAGGTTGCCGCCGGCAAGCAGGCTGGAGACCCGCTCCTGTTCTGGTTCTTCAGCCTGCATGCCGGAAGGCCGGCTGCTGGCGGGGTTTTCCAGCACGGGGGCCTGTTCAGGCCCGTCCAGTGCGGCGATCAGGGATGATCCGGGTTTGGTGCTGCCCGGCAGGGCGCTGCTCATGTTGGCGAGTTTGAGCTCGACCGGGATTTCGCTGGGCGGGTAGCAGATGCCGAAATCGGCGCAGCCCTGATGGCTGACGACGAGGATGAGCGGACCGTTCTTCGCCTCGCTCGCCGGCCGCACCAGCGGCAAGGTCAAACGCAGGGCATCGCGGTAGATCTGCTGTTTGCCGAAGAATTTGTCTTCGTGATCGAGTCCGGCGGGCAGCTCATAGGCGCCGAGCGACTCGCCGGACTCGAGCTTGAAGCCGAGCTTGTTGCGATACAGGTAGTAGCCGGGCTCGATGGCAAAACGCACTTCGATGGTCTGCTCGTCGAGCAGGCTGGCGGCGAGCCGGTAGGCCTGCTCGGGCGGCAAGGGTTCGGGCGACGCGGCGCAGGCGAAGCCGCTGAAGCACAGCAGGGCGATGAGCAGAAAGCGTTTCATGCGTCGGCAGTCTCTTGTACAAGCCAGTCCAGATACGCCGGCAGGCCGGCGGCAATGGGCAGGGCAATGATTTCAGGAACCTCGTAAGGGTGCAGCGTGCGCAGCGCGGCTTCGAGCCCGGCGTAGCGCGCGGCCGTGGTCTTGATCAGCAGCGGCACCTCGGTCGCCTGCTCGATCTTGTCTTGCCAGCGATACACGGACTGGCACGGCGCGAGGATGTTGACACAGGCGGCGAGCCGGCGTTCCACCAGTGTCTGTGCAATCTGCGCGGCGCAGTCTGCATCCGGGGTGTTGCACAGAACAAGCAGGGCGGTGGCGGGCATGTCATCAGGGGCACAAGAGGAACGCCCAGTTTACCCGCATCACGGCACAGCATGGGTGGCTGGCGAACCGCGCCGGACGGGCGTTTGCCAAGCCCCTGCCCGGCAGGCCGCAGCTCGCTTGCCTGCTGGCTCAGACGGGCTGGACAGCCCCGTCAGGCGCCACTTTCGGCAAGGTGAGGGTGAAGCAGGCGCCCTGCCCCGGCTGGGAATCAACCGAAATGCTGCCGCCCAGCAGGGTCGTGGTCAGACGATAGACGATGGCCAGGCCAAGCCCGGAGCCGCCCTGGCCGAGTCGCGTGGTGAAGAAGGGATCAAAGATGCGCCCCAGATGTTCATCGCGGATGCCCTGCCCGTCGTCGCGCACCACAATCTGCAGGGAATCGGCGTCCAGCTCGCAGGCATGCACCTGGACGGTACCGCCAGCCGTGTCCGCCAGGCCATGCAGCACAGCGTTCTGTACAAGGTTGCTGATGATCTGACCCAGCGGGCCGGGATAACTGTCCATGCGGATGCCGGCAGGCAGGTCGCAGATCAGCTTGATGGGCTTGAAACGCAGCATCGGACGCAGGGTATTGATCACGCTGTCCAGCGTTTCGGCAAGATCGAACGGACGACGACGCTCCGAGGTCTGGTCGACGGCGACCTGCTTGAAGCTGGCAACCAGCTCGCTGGCGCGCTGCAGGCTGCTGGAAGCAAGTGAGGCGCCCTGCTCCTGCTCGGCGATGAAATTCTGCAGCGCCGAGCGGGTGATCGTCTCGCCATCAAAATTCAGGGACATTTCGCGGGCCCGCTCCTGCAGGCTGCTAACCACGGTGAGGGCGTTGCCGATGGGCGTATTCAATTCATGCGAAACACCCGCGACCATGGAGCCCAGTGAGGCCATGGTTTCGGAATGCACGAGTTCGTCCTGCGTGCGCTGCAGGATATCGACGGTATTGGCCAGCGACTGGTTGGCTTCAGCCAGACGCTGGGTCCGCTCGGCAACCCGTTCTTCCAGCCGGGCATTGAGCTGCTTGAGCGCTTCTTCCGCTTCACGCCGTGCGGTGACATCCACGAAGGCCGCGAAAATGCATTTGTGGCCGTCGAACAGGATGGTTTCACAATTGGCCACGAAGTGCCGGATGCTGCCGTCGCGCAGGCGGAAACGCACCAGCTGATTGCTGGTGCGGCCGCTCTGACGAAACTCGGCAACCCAGGCGTCGCGCTCGGCGGGCGTGACCCAGATGCCGATCTGGGTGGCGGTCTTGCCCGCAACCTCATCCTTGCTCCAGCCCGAGAGCTTTTCCCAGGCCGGGTTGACGTCGAAGTAGGCGCCATCAGCCAGCAAGGTAATGCTGACGGGAACCGGGTTCAGGTAGAAGAAAATTGAAAATTTCTCGCGTTCCAGCCGGAGCTCCTGCAAACGCATGGCCAGTTCGCCACCGGCGTGCTCCTGACGTGCATGCTGCCTGCGCATGGCAGCCGCCAGATAGGCGGCAACAACGCCTCCGACAACGATGCAGAAGCTGTAAACGACCCAGTACTGGAAAGGGGAGCGCGGCAGCTGGGTGGCCCAGAAGTGCTGATCGAGCAGCGCCATGCCGCTTAGCGTAACCAGCAGGACACTGCACAGGATCAGGGTATGGCGGGTGCTGGTCACCCAGGCGCACAGGATGACAATGAGCGGAAGCGTCGTTGCGATCGGGCTGCGGATGCCGTTGACCAGCAGACACTTCAGGCCGACCAGCACGACCAGACCCCACAGGAAAAGCGCCATGGCAAGCTTGACCTGCTGACGCTGCAACAACCACAAGGCACCAAAGCCGATGGACAGGATCGCCGCCGGAAACAGGCCGATCTGAAGCGCGGGCGTATCAGCCGCCAGATTGCCGGCCAGACTCAGAGGGAAACCCAGCCCGATGAACAAGCACAGCACGATGCGGATCAGCCGCAGGTCCGCGTCGATCAGCGCAGCATCCGCCCCGGGCATGGCGGCAGCAAGTGGCGCAGCATCAGTCGGAATGGGTTCAGGCACGGCACCTTCCTTGAGCGGGACCCCTGCATTGTCGTCCTGCGCATGGGCGCGACAATGCAGGTGCCCGTAGGGGTGCGTTTCCCTCGCGGGGAATTCAGCGCAACAGGCGACGACGCATCAACACCCGCGCGATGGCAACACCACACAAGGCATAGCTCAGCAGCACCAGCACGTGCAGCCACAGCCCGCTCACCTCGCCGTGCAGCAAGAGTGGCCGGATAGCGCCAATCGCATGCCCCAGCGGCAGCACCAGTGCGGCCCCCTGGATGAAGGCCGGCAACTGTTCCAGCGGGAAGAACACCCCGCAGAGCATGGCCATCGGGCTGATGAAAAGCGTAAACCAGTACATGAAAAAGTCATAGCCCGGCGCCAGCGAGGTGGCGATGAAACCGATGCCGGCAAAGCACAGACCGGTCAGCAGCACCAGCGGCAGAGCCATCAGGGCGTGCTGCCAGGAGGCCAGACCGAACACGGTGATGACCAGCAGGATGGCACTGCCCGAGAACAGGGATTTGGTCGCCGCCCACAGCACCTCGCCGATCAGCACATCATCCAGTGACAGAGGCGCGTTCATGATGGCCTCCCAGGTCTTCTGCTGGTGCGCACGGGCGAAACCGGAATACAGCGCCTCGAACGTGGCCGCGTTCATGGTCGAGAAAGCCACGGTGCCAGTCGCCAGAAAACTGATGTAGCTCACCCCTTGCACCTGCGGCAGCAGCGCACCGAGCCCCAGCCCCAGCCCCAGCAGATAGATCAGCGGATCGGCCAGATTGCCCAGCAGTGAGGGAATCGCCAGCCGGCTCCAGACCTTGAGATTGCGCTGCCATACCGCCAGCGCGCGACGTGGAGAAAGATCGAGGGGAACGAAGAGCTTACTCATCACGCATCTCCCGTCCCGTCAGTTTGAGGAATACGTCTTCCAGATTGGCCGGGCGGTGCAGGTAGCGCAGCCCCCCTTGCGCAGCGAGGTGGGCAAGGAGCACATCGGCATCCTGAACGTAGCAGAAGGCGGTCTCGCCGCTGACTTCGAAGCGGCTGGAAAACTGCGCGGCATGGGTCGCCGCCCAGGCGGCCGCGCCCCCCTCATGACCGGCCCACTCGCCAAAGACTTCAACAACCTGAGGCTCGATATGCTCGGCAATCACCTCCCGCGGAGTGCCCATGGCGATGATCTGACCACGGTCGAGAATCGCGATGCGGTGCGCGAGGCGCTCGGCCTCATCCATGAAATGGGTCGTCAGCAGCAGCGTCTTGCCCTGAGAAATGAGCCCCTTGAGGCGATCCCAGATCAGATGGCGGGCCTGCGGATCAAGGCCGGTGGTGGGCTCATCCATGATCAGCAGATCAGGATTGGCCACCAACGCGCGCGCCATGGTGAGGCGACGTTTCATGCCACCGGAAAGTGTCGGCACCTTGGCATCGGCCTTGGCCTCCAGCCCGGCAAAAGCCAGCAGATCGGGAACGCGTGCCCTGGCCGCTGTCGCCGGGATGCCGAAATAGCGCGCGAAAACAAGCAGGTTCTCGGTGACGGTGAAGTCCGGATCCAGGCTGTCGTTCTGCGGCACCACGCCAACGCGAACGCGTGCCTCGCGCGCACGCGCCGGAACCGGCAAGCCGCACAACTCGATGCGGCCGGCGCTAGGTTCGGTGTGCCCGAGCACGCAGCGCAGGGTGGTCGTCTTGCCGGCACCATTCGGCCCGAGCAGTGCAAAGCACTCGCCGGGCTGAAGCTGGAAGCTGATGCCCCGGACGACTTCGGTTGCGCCGTAGGATTTATGCAGGTCGGTGACGGTAAGCGGCATCTCAGGGTTTTCTTTGTGAGGCTGAATTCAGGGGGCCATCCTGTTCGATCGTTTGCTTGTCCAAACTGATACGCGCTAGCCGCAATTCGCCTTTTCGCGTGTAGAGCAGCATTGCGTGCCGTGGCGAATCGTGGGCGATGACGACCTTGTTAATCTCACCGGTGAAGGGCATCAGGGCCTTGAGTTGATGGCCTTCTGCGTCCGACAGGGCAAGGACGGCCTCATCGTCATCGCCAAAGCGGTTGTCACCGCTGGTATCGCGGTCGACGATGAGATAAAGCACCGCCACAGGGGCTTTTGCTGCGCGCCCTGTTGTCTCCTCGCGAGTCCCTAGTTCGATGGTCTGTCGGATCAGTCCGGGCGCTTGCCCCCGCAGCCACCAGCTTTGGCGGCTGAGTGTATCGACGAACAGATAGTCGCGTACGCGTGGCCCGTGTTTGTAACCGCTCAAGTGGTCACTACGGCCATCACTCTCAAAGCGAGCACGAAGCACAGGTCTGGTCGGGATGATTTCAAACTGTGAGAGTAGCTCTATCGCAACAGGCGCGTCGTCGCCTGCGGAGACGACTGATGATTGAGCCTTTTGCGTGTTGAACGGATTCGGAATTTCGCGGATCAGTGCGATGCCAATCAGGGCTAAAGCCCCCAGGCCAATGAGCAAAATCACCAGTGCATTGAAACGCCAGGCATACAGGAAGAAACGGCGAGTGCGATTCATCTCAAACCACCGGAACCGTTTGTGCAAAGCTCGGGCGCTCAAGCAGACGGGCAGTGTGAGCGGCGAGCAGGGGGCGGCCAGCACGCCAATCGTAAGCGGGGAAACGGAAGTCGATCCAGGCGAGGCCGCAGGCGCTGGCGATGTCAGCACGACTGAAGCTGCCGCCGTGCAGCCACTCCTTGCCGTGCAAGCGAGCTTCCAGCACGTCCAGTCCGCGCTCGACCTTGCCGCGCTGACGCTCGATCACGCCGACATCCTGCTTGTCGGTGCTGCGACGCGTTTCAAGCAGCCACACCACCGCTGCGTCGGTGATGCCATCCGCAAGGGCTTCGAGCTGTTTCACCCGCAGGGCTTCAAGTGCATCGGCCGGCAGCGTGGGAGCATAGACTCCCAAGGTCTCAAGATAGTCGGCGATGATCGGCGAGTCGAAAAACACCTCGGCCTCATCCGTGACCAGAGCGGGCACCTTGCCCAGCGGGTTGAAGTCGGCCACATGATTGCCCGGTTCCCAGGGCGGGTCATTCACGAACTCGAAAGGGATGCCCTTCTCAAGCAACAGCACGCGGATCTTGCGTACATAGGGGCTGGTCAGCGAGGCGATGAGTTTCATGATGTCACTCCGGTAGGGGATGAATGTCTGAAGAGCCGCATGCAACCTTGGTCTGCAGCCCGGATGCTTGAAAAAGTCCGCTGCAGGCGGGTCTCCGGCATGCCTGCCTGAAGAAGCCCGCCACTAGTGGCATTCGCAGGAGGAGCGATTGATGATGTCTTTCAGGCAATGCAGACGACCGTGAAAGAAATGATCAGCCCCGGGCACGACAACCACCGGCACATCAAGCGGCTCTGCCCAGGCAAGCACATTTGCCAGCGGTACGGTTTCATCTTTCGAGCCATGAATCACCAGCGTGTCGGGCCCGACGGCTTCGGTATTGTACTGACGCGCACCTTCGACAAAACCGGCGGCGGTGCCAATGAGGATCAGGCGTTTGGCCGGGCTGCCCGCTTCGGCCAGACGCTTGGCAACGCGGGTCTGCACGAAGGCACCAAAAGAGAAACCCGCCAGCACGGTCGGGCGGTAAGCGTCGAGGTTCCAGCGGTTGTGCGCCCAGTCGAGCACGGCGAGCATGTCTTCCGTCTCGGCGCCACCATTGTCGTGGGCGCCTTCCGACTTGCCGACACCCCGGAAATTCGGGCGCAGGGCAACATAGCCGAGATCACGCAGGGTCCGGGCCAGGGTATGGGCAACCTTGTTGGTGTTGGCGCCGCCAAAAAGAGGATGCGGATGGCAGACGAGGGCAATCCCGCGCGGGCTGGCGGCCGCATCGACCAGCAATTCGATCTGACCGTCGGGTCCGTTGATCAGGAGTGATTCGACAGGCATGGGCTTCATACTTTCAAGCGTTCCACGATACGGTCGTTCTGCAGGTGCTCACGGATGATTTCGTCGATATCTTCCTTGTCGACGAAGGTATACCAGGTGCCCTCGGGATAGACCACCAGGACCGGTCCATCGTCACAGCGCCCCAGGCAACCGGATTTATTGATGCGGATATTGCCGGCACCACTGAGCCCCAGAGCCTTGATCTGCTCCTTGGCATAGGTTTGCAGATCACTGGCGCCGTGATTGTTGCAGCAGCTGTCGGGGGCCGCCCGCTGGTTGCAGCAGACGAAGACGTGATGTTTGAAGTACGGGTTCATGGCTGGGGGCTGCCTGTTCGGGTTGGTGCCCAATTATAGGCGGAGGTCTGCCTGAAGGTCCGGCTTTCGATCCCGTAAAACCCTCAGGCCCTGTTACTCTGCAGACTCTTCACTGTATGGTCGCGAACTGTGAAATACGCCCTGATTGCGGATCTGCACGGTAACCTCGAAGCGCTCTACGCCATTCTTGCCCACGCCGGTGCACAAGGCGTGGGACGTTACGTTTTTCTGGGCGACATCGTGGGTTACGGCCCTGATCCGGAGCCCGTGCTGGAGCTGTGCCGGCACATGGTAAGCACTGGCGATGCCCTGGCCGTACTGGGCAATCACGATGCCGCGGCATGCGGCCGGGACTCGACCTCGAACATGAATGAAGCTGCACGCGCGGTCATCGAATGGACCCGCAGCAAGCTCAAGCCGCGTCATCAGCAATGGCTGGCAAGTTTGCCTCTGGTGTTGCAGCGCGATCGCATGACCTGGGTCCACGCATCCGCTCTGCGCCCGGAAGCGTGGACGTATATCGACACGTCGCGCCAGGCACGGCTGAGCTTGCGGGAAGCCGGTTCAACCTGGGTGTTCAGCGGACATGTGCACGATCCGATGCTCTATTACACCTGTCCTGACCAGCGCGTACCGGGAGTCCGGCTGGTTGAGCGCCGCAGCATTCTCTTGAATCCACGCCGCTCCTGGCTGGCTATCGTGGGCTCTGCCGGCCAGCCCCGCGACGGCTTGCCGGGCGCACGCTATGCCGTGTTTGACCGGAGCCGCTACCTGTACACAAGCTATCGGCTCGCCTACGACTTTGCCGCCACCGCAGCGAAAATCCGCGCAGCTGGGCTGCCTGAACGACTGGCCCACCACATAGAAGGTGTCCTGCTCCCCGTGCCCCGGGCCATCAGGCGCTGAGCAGCCAGGCATCAACGGCACGGCGCAGCGCATCAAGCGACACGGGCTTGGTGATGTAGTCGTTCATGCCAGAGGCCAGCGCGACGTTGCGGTCGTCACTCATTGCATCGGCACTGACGCCAACAATGCGTGTTGCCAGTCCTTCCCTGCGCAATTCACGGGTAGCACACAACCCGTCCATCTCCGGCATGTGTGTATCCATGAAGATGACGTCATACACAGCAGTCCGACAGGCTGCGAGGGCTTCAAGCCCATTACGTGCCGTGGTGATGTGCTGCGCTCCGAGCTTCTTGAGAAGGTTGTTCAGCACCATGATGTTGATGGTGTTGTCCTCCACCACCAGGATACGTGCGTGGGCAGGCACCAGTACGTCGTGCTCCGTTGCAGGCGCAGCTGACTCGCTCTGCATTTCCGCTTGCTCCATGCAGATCTCGAACCAGAATTCGGCCCCTTGCCCCACCTCGCTGCGCACGCCAATCTGCCCTCCCATCAATTCACACAACATGCGGCAGATTGACAGGCCCAGCCCCGTTCCTCCGAAGCGACGCGTAGTACTCATGTCCGCCTGTTCGAAGGGGGTAAAGATATGTGCCTGCTTGTCGGGCGGGATACCGATGCCGCTGTCGTGAACCGCAAAACGCAGCCGGACCTGAGCCTCCTGCCGCGACACCTCCCGGACACTGACGCGGATACAGCCCTGCTCTGTAAATTTGAACGCATTCCCGATCAGATTGACCAGAATCTGACGCAAGCGGACCGGATCACCCAGCAGACAGTCAGGCGTACCCGGAGCTATCTCGCACTGATAGTCGAGATTTTTGCTGCGCATCTGGATGGCAAACAGACGCCCGAGATCCCCAAGCAGATCACCAATGCGGAAACGGGTTCTCTCCAGCTCCAGTTTTCTCGCCTCGATTTTCGAGTAATCAAGAATATCGTTGATGATGGCAAGCAAGGCTTCGCCAGAGCTGCGCATGGTGCTTACATAATCGCGCTGCTCGGCATCCAGAACAGTGGTTTCAAGCAATTGCGCCATGCCGATGATTCCATTCATCGGGGTGCGTATCTCGTGCGACATCATGGCGAGAAACTCGCCCTTGGCGCGACTGGCAGCCGTCGCCGCGTCACGCGCGGCAATCAAATCCTGTTGCGCAATGTGCCGCTGCGTCACGTCGGTAAAACAGTACACACGCCCAATGATCTGCTCACCATGACGTGCCGGACGCGATTTGCACTCAAACATGCGACCATCCGCCAGCGCCAGCGTGTCGAAAGCCTCACCATCCTCATCCGTCCCCACTTCATTGATACGTTTTGCATACCATACCGGGTCAGCCAGCTGGTTAACAATGAAGTGAATGAGCCGCTTGTCTTCATGACGCAACAGCAGGTCGTCAGGAATCCTCCACATCTGGGAGAACCGCCGGTTCATGTTGCTGATCTGGCCGTGACGATCCCGCACCATGATGCCGTCAGCAGTCGCCTCCAGTGTGGCTCGCAGCTGCGATGTCATCATCGCAAGCTCTTCTTCCGCCTGTTTCTGGTGAACGATGCTGCGCGCCCGGATCACGATCCAGCCCGGACCTCCTGACTCCCGGAATACACTTTTGGAGGTTGCGAGCATTTCACCATCCGCGCACTGATACATGCCTTCAGCATCAATCAGCTCCGGGTTTCCGCCGTTGCGAACCTCCTCCCAGAAAAACACATCAGACAAGGCGCACTCGATGTCTGTAATCGGTTTTCCAATCAAATCATCCTGCGGGTAGCCCAGCAACTGCAAGGCTGCGGGATTGGCGGCACGGATTTCGAGAGACCCCGGATCTACCAGCAGCAGGATTTCGCTGGCAGCGGCGAGCAGCGCGATCTCCGGCGCCGTGTGGCTCATTTGTGTCCTCCGCCTTGTGCGGTATCCGCATCAAAGAAATAGGTCACCCGTTTGCGCGGGCTCAGATAGTCATACACCGCCGCAGGAAGCTGGATCGGGCGGATGGCCTTGCTGATATTGATTTCCGGCTCCTGCTCCAGATCGAGCATGATGGCTTCTTCCTTGGGAACTTCCGGATCGTAGACCACAACCCAGGGCCGCAGCGGTTTCTGCGGATTGACCGACTGGACCAGCGCCAGAGCGTCATTCGATAATTTGACGATGCTGCCCGGCGGATAGACCCCCAGACAGCGAATCATCAACTGCAGCACTTTCGGGTCAAATTTGTTTCGCCGTTGCGCGAACATCAGCGACAGGGCTTCGTGCGGCGTGAACGCCTTGGCAAGATCAACCGGATTACACAGATTGTCGTAAAAGTTCACCATCGAGATGATTCGCGCCAGGCGATGTATCGCCTCTCCCTTGAGTGACTTGGGATAACCCGAACCATCCATCATCTCGTGATGCTGATAAATCACCAGCTGAACCGCTTCGGGCAAACCTGCCCGCTGCGCAATACGGACCCCGTATTCGCAGTGCAGCTTACGCAGTTCTATCTCGGCATGCGTCAGCTCTTCCGGATTTTTTTTGAGCACCCGGTCAGGAATCTCCATCAGACCGATGTCGTGCATCAGTGCGCCCAAACCCAACAGGCGCCCTTCTTCAAGCGAGACGCCCAGCTCCTTGGCCAGCATCATCGACAGGATCGAGGTGTTCAACCCGTGGTAATACACCTCCTCACCCCCCGCCTTTTCCCCCATGACATGGAGGGTCAGCTCCGGAGCATCAAGAAAGGCCCGGGCCATCTGATCGACGAGCTCGCCAACCTCCTCCAGACATTCTTTCGGTCGGGACATCAAGCCACGGTTGATGTTCCGCATGATGCCTGCGGCCTTGATGAAGGCTTTTTCAACATTGCCGATTTTCTCGCGTCGCTCCTTCAAGCGCTCGACACGTTCGCGCTTGGCCGCCAGCGCGGGATCATCCTGAATCAGTACCGAAACAGGTTCTGGTGCAGACACTTCCATTGCTCCGACAGCCACCGAGGACGGGAATGCAGAAGCATCACTACGATCCGGATCATAGCGAAACCTCTTCACGCCAAGCCCGCGCAAAGTCCTGATCTGATCGGCAGACCGGATCTTGAAATTGTTGAAGCTGAACGGATGACTGAACCAGGGCAAGTCGACAAATACGTACAACCCAAGACATAACTGTTCCGGGCTGACGTAGTAACTCTGATTCTGCTCTTCACAGTTCATGATATGGGTCTGCACGCAAATGGTCGGACTCTTACATTATCGGCAGCACCGGCAGGCAATTGAGTCAGTCCTCACAGGAGAAGCGACTTCAACTAAAGTGTACGCATACTCTGGATCAATCTCTTCACAGTGCTTGCATTCAGGGCAAGCTTTGTCTAGAATGCTTGGCTCGATGGCCTGGTAGCTCAGTTGGTAGAGCAGCGGATTGAAAATCCGCGTGTCGGTGGTTCGATTCCGCCCCAGGCCACCAGAGAATTCCCAGCAAAAAGCCCTGTCCGTGCAGACAGGGCTTTTTGTTTTCTACGGCGCCAAATTCCACCTCCCCATGGAGCCCAATCAAACGGCCCGTGCCGTACGATCACAATCTCCACACGCTCCAGCGGGTCGCCTTTGTTATCTCGAAGCCCTAAAATGCGAAGACTGCTGCCCCCGGCAGATCAATAAGGCACCCCACAGCCATGCAAGTCGCCCCAGAGTTCGTGAACACTCCTCAGCCCGCGCGCCTGCGCGAAATCCCCTACAACTACACCTCCTTCTCCGACCGCGAGATCGTAATCCGTCTGCTCGGACCCGAGATGTGGTTGGCTCTGGACAGCCTGCGCAGCGAGCGCGTGACCGGCCGTTCGGCACGGATGCTCTACGAGGTGCTGGGCGATATCTGGGTGGTGCAGCGCAACCCGTATCTGGAAGACGATTTGCTGGACAATCCAAAGCGCCGGCAGGCTCTGCTGGACGCCTTGCGCCATCGCCTGCACGAGGTAGAGAAACGCCGGCAGGACTCTTCTGCTGAAGATGTGGAGCGCAGCGAGAAGGTTGGCCTGCTGGTCGCCGCCGCCAACAAGGCCGTGGATGCTTTCGCAACACACTTCGAACACACGGCCAACCTGCGCGCCAGGGCGTTGAAGCTGCTCTCGCGCCACACCCGCCGCGATAACATCGCCTTCGATGGCTACGCCCGCGTGGCCCACGTCACCGATGCAACCGACTGGCGCGTCGAGTTTCCCTTCGTGGTGCTGTACCCGGACACAGAGGAGGAAATCGGCCATCTGGTGCGCGCCTGTATCGAACTGGGGCTGACCATCATCCCGCGTGGCGGTGGCACCGGCTACACCGGCGGGGCCGTGCCGCTCACCGCCAACTCGGTGGTCATCAACACGGAAAAGCTGATCGACATCGGCAAGGTGGATTTCGCCACCGAACTGCCCGGCGTGGCCCAGCCTTACGCCACGGTGTTCACCGGGGCTGGAGTGGTGACGCGCCGGGTGATGGATCTGGCCGACGACAGCGGGCTGGTCTTCGCCTGCGACCCGACTTCGGCCGACGCCTCGTGCATCGGCGGCAACATCGCCATGAACGCGGGCGGCAAGAAAGCGGTGCTGTGGGGCACGGCGCTGGACAATCTGGCGAGCTGGCGCATGGTGACGCCGGACGGTAACTGGCTGGAAGTGGAGCGCCTGAACCACAACCTCGGCAAGATCCACGATCAGGCTGAAGTGCTGTTCCGCCTGAAGCGTTTCGACACCTCCGGCAAGAAGCTGCTTGCCGAAGAGTTCCTCACCATCCCCGGCGAACGCTTCCGCAAGGTAGGCCTGGGCAAGGACGTGACCGACAAATTCCTCGGCGGCCTGCCCGGCATCCAGAAGGAAGGTTGTGACGGCATCATCACCTCGGCGCGCTGGATTCTGCACAAGATGCCCCCGCACACGCGCACGGTGTGTCTGGAGTTCTTCAGCCAGGTGCGCGAAGCGGTGCCGGCAATTGTCGAGATCAAGAATTTCATCGAGGCCCTGCCAAAGACCGGCGGGGACCGGGTGATGCTGGCCGGTCTGGAGCATCTGGACGAGCGCTACGTGAAGGCAGTGGGCTACGCCACCAAGGCAAAACGCCACGGCCGCCCGAAGATGGTACTGATCGGCGATATCGTCGGCGACGACGAAGACGCCGTGGCCCGCGCCGCCTCTGAAGTAGTGCGCCTGTGCAATGCGCGCGGTGCCGAAGGCTTCACCGCCGTGAGCGCGGAAACGCGCAAGAAATTCTGGGCCGACCGCTCGCGCACGGCGGCGATTGCCCGCCACACCAACGCCTTCAAGATCAATGAAGACGTGGTGATCCCGCTGCCCCGCATGGGCGATTATTGCGACGGGATCGAGCGGATCAACATCGAGCTGTCGATCAGGAACAAGCTGCGTCTGGCCGCCGCACTGGAGGAGTTCTTCCGTGGCGATCTGCCCCTGCGCGCCTATGATCCGGCACTGGAAAAGGAAGAACTGATCGGCGACCGCCGCGCCCGCACGCTGGAAGTGCTGTCCACTATCGGCGCCCGCTGGCGCTGGCTGCTGGAAAACCTCGATCTGCCACTGGCCGAGGCGGGGGCAAAGTTTACGGATTTCGGCATCGAACTGCGCCGGGATGGCAAGGGCACTGAAACCCTCTTCCACATCGTGCAGGATCACTCGCTACGCATCTCCTGGAAAGCCGAGCTGAAGACGGCCATCGAAGAGATTTTCGAGGGCAACACTTATCGCCCGGTGATCGAGCGCATGGAGTCGATCCAGAAGGAAGTGCTGCGCAGCCGCGTGTTCGTGGCACTGCACATGCATGCGGGCGACGGCAACGTGCATACCAATCTGCCGGTCAACTCCGACGACTACGCAATGCTGCAGGAAGCTTATGCGGCCGTCGAACGCATCATGCATCTGGCGCGCAGCCTTGGTGGTGTGATCTCCGGAGAGCATGGTATCGGCATTACCAAATACGAGTTTCTCACTGAAGAAGAACTCGCGCCTTTCCACGCCTACAAGGCCAAGGTCGATCCGGACGGACGCTTCAATGCCGGCAAACTGATGCCCGGCGCCGATCTGCGCAACGCCTACACGCCCTCCTTCAACCTGATGGGCCACGAATCGCTGATCATGCAGCAGAGCGATATCGGCGCCATCGCAGACTCGGTGTCGGACTGCCTGCGCTGCGGCAAGTGCAAACCGGTGTGCTCGACCCACGTGCCGCGCGCCAACCTGCTGTATTCGCCGCGCAACAAGATCCTCGCCACCTCGTTGCTGATCGAAGCCTTCCTGTACGAGGAACAGACGCGGCGCGGCGTATCGATCCGGCACTGGGAAGAATTCGAGGACGTGGGCGACCACTGCACGATCTGCCACAAGTGCTACACACCCTGCCCGGTGGATATCGACTTCGGCGATGTGTCGATGGCAATGCGCTCGCTGCTGCGCAAGATGGGCAAACAGTCGGTGAACCCGGCCAAGACACTGGCAATGGCCTTCCTGAACACAACCTCGCCGGAGAAGATCAAGTTCCTGCGCAAGGTGTCGATCGAGTGGGCCTACAAGGCGCAGCGCCTCGCCGTCGACCTGCTCCGCCCGCTGAGCCGTGGCTCTACGCGCCAGCCGCCCAGCTCGCTCGGCAAGCCGGCCCTGAAGGCGCAGGTGATTCACTTCGTGAACAAGAAGATGCCGGGTAATCTGCCGAAGAAAACTTCGCGCGCCCTGCTCGACATCGAAGACGATCACATCGTGCCGGTCATCCGCGATCCGCAGAAAACCCTTGTGGACTCAGAGGCGGTGTTCTACTTCCCCGGCTGCGGCTCGGAGCGCCTGTTCTCGCAGGTGGGGCTGGCCACCCAGGCCATGCTGTATCACGTCGGCGTGCAGACGGTGCTGCCGCCGGGCTACCTGTGCTGCGGCTATCCGCAGAAAGGTGCCGGGCAGGCCGAGCTGGCCGAGAAGATCACCACCGACAACCGTGTGCTCTTCCATCGCGTGGCCAACACGCTCAATTACCTGGACATCAAGACCGTGGTGGTGAGCTGCGGCACCTGCTTTGATCAGCTGACCCAGTATGAATTCGACCGGATCTTCCCCGGCTGCCGGCTGCTGGATATCCACGAATTCCTGCTCGAAAAAGGTGTGAAGCTGGAGGGCGTGAATGGCACGCGCTACATGTATCACGACCCCTGCCACAGCCCGATGAAGCAGCAGGACCCGCTCAAGACAGTGAATGCGCTGATCTCCGGCGTGGCCGGTCAGGCCAAGATCGAAAAGTCAGACCGCTGCTGCGGCGAATCCGGCACGCTGGCAGTGGCCCGTCCGGACATTTCGACCCAAGTGCGCTTCCGCAAGGAAGAGGAACTGGCACATGACGCCGACAAGCTGCGCGCCGATGGCTTCAGCGGCGACCTGAAGGTACTCACCTCCTGTCCAGCCTGCTTGCAAGGCCTGCAACGCTACAACGAGGATGTTGAAAAGCTAGATGCGGATTACATCGTAATAGAGCTGGCGAAGAACATTCTCGGTCCAGACTGGCTGCCAGGCTATGTGAGACAGGCCAATATCGGCGGTATCGAACGCGTATTGTTATAAGAATGCGCGCGGGCCGCTCGGACAGAATTCTTTAACTTTTTAAACACTCATGCCATGAGCCAGATAGATCCCTTCGCCCTCTTTCAGGAATGGTTGTCAGACGCCGAAAAGACCGAGTCCAACGATCCGAACGCGATGTCCATCGCCTCGGTCGGGCCGGATGGCATGCCTTCGGTGCGCATGGTGCTGCTCAAGGGCTTCGACGCGCGCGGTTTCGTGTTCTACACGAATCTGGAAAGCCAGAAAGGCCATGAGCTGCTGACCCATCCGAAAGCCGCCCTGTGCTTCCACTGGAAATCACTGAAACGCCAGGTTCGCGTGGAGGGTGAAGTCTCGCTGGTCAGCGATGAAGAGGCCGATGTCTACTATGCCAGCCGGGCGCGAGATTCGCGAATTGGCGCCTGGGCGTCGAAGCAGTCGCAGCCGATGCAGGGGCGCTTTGAATTGGAGCAGCGCGTGGCGAAATTTGCGCTGAAATTCGGCATCGGCACCATTCCCCGCCCAAGCTTCTGGAGCGGTTTCCGCGTAGTGCCGACGAAGATCGAGTTCTGGAAAGACAAACCCTTCCGTCTGCACGAACGCGTCGTATACCGTCGCAGCATGAACGGAGGGTGGGAGACCGAAGTACTCTTCCCTTGAGTTCCCAACACGCAAGACGATCAAGCAGGACAGAATAAACGGCCTCACAAGGCCGTCTCTGGCTCACACAACTTCACCAAAACAGCCATAAAGCAAGTGTAATTGCCAGTGCAATGCCGATCATGGTAGGGGCGTATCCGTGCATGCGTGCTTGACGTCGCTCCGGCGTAGTCTGCATCCGTGACATGGCTGTGCGCAACTCATCGCGCGACCGGCCAGATGGCGCGGACGTCGCGACACTATTACGCATCAACGCCGGAGGCATATTCCCCAGGACTGTAGTTGGTGTCGCATATGCAGAGGCATCCATCGGGATATGCGGACGCGGCTGGGAGCGTTTCATCTCTGTCCCGCAGACCCTGCAGCGTGAGCTGGATGTCTGGCGGTGGCCGCATTGGTCACAGCGCACGTAATCAACAGATGCTGCTGCCGGCGTAGGAACTACGATCGGTTTGCTGCTGCGTGGAGGTTGAGGCTGGGAGCGATGCGATAAAGACTCCGTCTTCCGCAGTGGAGCATCGTAACTGGAAGCTGCTACAGCCGAGGAAACGTTTGCAACAGGCTGCGGAAAAATTCCCTCAGCATAATCAGAGGTGTCAGGCAATTCGAATTGCGTCTGCAACAAGGCGGAATAGCTTTCATCGCCGTGCCGACGAAATCCTGCCGGACGTTGACTCGCTGGTACGGCAGGCGCCGTAACAGGCACAACAATCTGTTCAATCGCGGGAAGCTCAGCCACCCTCTCTACGGTTTCGACTTCCAGATCAATCTGCATGCCGATACGCGCCAGTTCAACGACGTAGCGCGACCCCACATCCGAAGAGACTCCGCGCTTGAGCACCGCCTTGCTGCCATTGAACATCCGCTCCAACTGCGCTGGCGCTGCCTTCAGGCGGGCTGCAGCCGCCCGCATCACGGCATCCCGTTGAAAACCGTCCAGAATGCGCCCCCAGAACACGACCTTGAATGTTGCCAGTGCCTGTACGGTATCTGCAGAACGGGGGATGCGCGCCATGCCCGCATCCAGACCCAAGCGCCTCAGGACATCCAGATAAAGGCGCCCGGAATCTTCGGTCACGCCTTTTTTGAGAACCATCCGCTCACCACAGAACAGGCGCTCAACCTGTTTTGCGTCAAGACTCAAGCGACTTGCCACCGCCTTGCGTACAACCTGCGGATCGTAGCCATCAAGCAGACGACCACTGAACACAATGCAATACATTGCCCGCCCCCGTTTTATTAGTGCCCGAGTTGCATCGGGCTATTTTTTGCATGGTTTCGCAACACGCCAACTTCTGCCCATTGGGGCATACGCTAATATGCCGTCCCAAGCGGCGTCTCACAAGGATTTTGCCCTCTTCTGTTGCGACAAACTGACAAATCAGTTTGTCACGCCATCCTAGCCTCAGCGAACCAGCAAGAATATTAAAACCGCGAGTACAACCAGAAGCAGGAGTGTCTTGAAATAGGGGAAATTCGACTCTGTTTGCTCCGGCGCATCCTGCAATTGCATGAGGTCATGCAGCGACTCTACTGCCTTCTGACGCGCCTGTACCTTCTTCAGAACGGGGATCTCTGCAGGGGTAACCAAAGTTGTCGGGGCAGTATCAACAAAACGATCGGCTCGTCCAACATATATGCGTGGCTTGGGTAATTCAACCCCACACTTGCTGCAAGTAATCGCATAAGGTTGATAAAAGCCACAGCGAGGACAATTAAGGTAGCCATCCGTATTTGCTGCTGAAAAAGCCCCCCCAACGGAACGTGGCGGCACTACGGGTGGAGTAACTGTCGATGCATCGTCATCACGGGCAATTGAGGAAGACGTATCGTAACCAGCGAATACCGTGCCAGAAAGATCGCAGTCAGTCCGAAGAAGCGCGCCATACTGCGGGTCATCCTCCTGCAAGCCTGCAGACGGCAGCATGGGCACACCTTGCGGGGTCGGTTGCAGTGCCACGGCAGCAACGGGGGCTTCGACTTCCAGCTCGATCTGCATGCCAATCAGTGCAAGTTCGACGACCAAGCGCGCGCCTTGCTCTGCAGAAACGCCACGCTTCAGAACAACCTTGGCGCCGCCAAAAACCCGGATCAACTGCGCAGGAGGTACGCGCAAGCGCTTTGCAGCCGCAGCCATGACAGCAGCCCGCTCAAACCCCGGTAGTACTTTGCCCCAATACACTACCTTGTATTCGGCAGTTTCATCTTGCGCAGGCTCTTCAACGCCCAGAGGCACAAGCGTTGCGTCCAGTCCGATAGAGCGCAGCTCGGCCATATATGCCTTGCTGTTGTTTTCGCTGACCTCCTTCTTGAGGACTACGGTCTGACCTGAGAACAAACGTTCAATCTGCGCTTCGCGCAGGCGCAGACGAACGCCAACCTCAAGACGCACGAACTGTGGATCGAAGCCTTGCAGCAAGCGACCACTGAACTCAATTCGATACATCATCTCCGTACCCTCGTATACGCCCTGACTCAGCAAGGCTTACCCAAGCCATCCTGCTCAGCTTTAGCAATTTTGTTATGGAAGGCGATTATGCCTACGCTGCCGCATTCGTGTCTTGTCGCGCCGCAACTTCCGACGAGCGCGGAATAGCACCGCCCGAAGGCCGCCACAAAGCACAACGGGCCGCATATAGCGGCCCGTTGTGCTTGCTTCCGTGTAACCTCAGCGAGGTAGCACGCTGGTTCCCATCAAATAGGAGTCAACTTCGCGTGCTGCCTGGCGACCTTCGCGAATCGCCCAAACGACCAGTGACTGACCACGGCGGGTATCACCAGCCGCGAAAACCTTCGGTACGTTGGTAGCGTAGCAGCCAGCGCCGTCAGTCGTCGCCTTGGCGTTGCCACGCGTGTCCTTGTCGACACCGAAGCCTTCCAGCAAGCTGGCGACCGGATTGACAAAGCCCATGGCGAGGAACACGGCTTCCGCCGGAATTTCGCGCTCGGAGCCCGCCACTTCGCTCATCTTGAACTGGCCGGTCTTCTCGTCCTTGGTCCATTCCACATTGGCAATGACCATGGACTTGAGCTTGCCATTCTCGCCTTTGAACTCCTTGGTGGTCACGCACCACTCGCGCTGGCAGCCTTCATCATGCGAAGACGAAGTCCGCAGCTTGTTCGGCCAGTACGGCCAGGTGACGGACTTGTTTTCCTGCACCGGAGGCTTCGGCATCAATTCGATTTGCAGGATGCTCTTGGCGCCTTGGCGATTGGAAGTGCCCACGCAATCAGAGCCTGTATCTCCACCACCAATGACAACAACGTTCTTGCCGCCCACAGTGATCTGATCCTTGAGTTTGTCGCCAGCATTCACCTTGTTTTGCGGGATCAGGAATTCCAGCGCGTAGTGCACGCCGTCCAGCTCACGTCCCGGCACAGGCAGATCGCGCGGCAGTTCGGAACCAGCGGTGATGACTACGGCATCGAAGTCCTTCATCAATGCCTTGGGTGAGATCTTTTCCTTGGCATCGGTATTGATGCCTTTGGGCAGATCAACGTCGCCGATGTAGACTGAAGTCTTGAAGGTTACGCCTTCCGCTTCGAGTTGCTTCATGCGGCGATCGATGATGCTCTTGTCGAGTTTGAAGTCTGGGATACCGTAGCGCAGCAGGCCGCCCACGCGCGAGCTCTTCTCGAACACGGTCACCGCATGGCCGGCGCGCGCCAGTTGCTGAGCAGCTGCCAGACCAGCAGGGCCGCCGCCAACCACAGCAACCTTCTTACCGGTCTTCACAGCAGCAGGTTGCGGAACGACCCAGCCGTTTTCCCATGCCTTGTCGATGATGGCGTGCTCGATGGACTTGATTCCCACCGGTGCAGCGTTGATACCCAACGTGCAGGCGGCTTCGCACGGAGCCGGGCAGATGCGGCCGGTGAACTCCGGGAAGTTGTTGGTGGAGTGCAGCACACCAATCGCCTCCTGCCACTTCTGCTTGTAAACCAGATCGTTCCAGTCCGGAATGATGTTGTTTACAGGGCAGCCGTTGTTGCAGAACGGAATGCCACAGTCCATGCAGCGTGCGCCCTGAATCTTGGCTTGATCATCGCTCAAGGCGATGACAAATTCCTTGTAGTTCTTCTTGCGCAATTCGGGGGCTGGATAACCCTCTTCCTGGCGCTCGAATTCAAGAAAGCCGGTAACTTTTCCCATTTCTATTCCTTCCCGATTCTCAGGCGGTGGCTGCTTCAGACTTGGCGCGTGCAGCAGAGGCCAGTTCTTTCAGCGCACGACGGTATTCCTTCGGCATGACCTTGACGAAAGTCTTCCGAGACTCTTCCCAGTTTTCGAGCAGAGCTTTGGCACGCAGGCTGCCGGTGTACTTGAAATGGTTTTCGATCAGGCGCTTGAGAATGATTTCATCCGCCTCGCCTGCACCACCGCGTTGCACCGCATGCCAGATGTCGCGATCGATCTTCTCGGCTTGCTCGGCTGCGGGCAGCACGGCCTCCAGATCCACCATGGCCGTATTGGCCTTCTTCGCAAAAACGGCTTCCGGGTCATACACGTAACTGACACCACCCGACATACCTGCAGCGTAGTTGCGGCCGGTTTCGCCCAGCACGACGACGGTGCCACCAGTCATGTATTCGCAACCGTGGTCGCCCACGCCTTCGACAACGGCCGCAGCACCAGAGTTACGCACCGCGAAACGTTCGCCGCCCACCCCGTTGAAGTAGGCTTGACCTGCAATTGCGCCGAACAGCACGGTGTTGCCGACGATGATGTTCTCAACACCAGACCCACGGAAATCATTCGGACAACGCACGATCACACGGCCGCCACACAAGCCCTTGCCGACGTAGTCATTGCCTTCGCCAACCAGATCCAGCGTCACACCATGAGCAAGGAAAGCGCCAAAGCTCTGACCCGCGGTACCTGTCAACTGTACGTGAATGGTGTCATCCGGCAGACCGGCGATACCGTACTTCTTCGCCACTTCGCCGGAGAGCATCGCGCCGACCGAACGGTTGACGTTGATGATCGGCTGGATGAAGGAAACGCGCTCGCCCTTGTCCAGAGCAGGTAGTGCCTTCTCGATCAGCTTGTGATCCAGCGCCTTTTCGAGCAGGTGATCCTGCGTCGACACGACACGACGCGGCGAATCCACTTGCGGCACATGGAAGACCTTGGCGAAGTCCAGTCCCTGAGCCTTCCAGTGATCCACGGCCTTCTTGCGGTCGAGCAGATCAGCACGACCGATCAGGTCTTCGAACTTGCGGATGCCTAGTTGAGCCATCAGTTCGCGTACTTCTTCGGCAACGAAGAAGAAGTAGTTCACCACGTGCTCGGGCTGGCCGGAGAAGCGCTGACGCAGCACCGGGTCTTGCGTGGCAACGCCGACCGGGCAGGTGTTGAGGTGGCACTTGCGCATCATGATGCAGCCTTCAACCACCAGCGGAGCGGTAGCGAAGCCCATTTCATCAGCACCCAGCAGCGCGGCAATGACGACATCACGACCGGTCTTCATCTGGCCGTCTGCCTGAACAATGATGCGGTCACGCAGGCCGTTGATCATCAGGGTCTGCTGGGTTTCAGCCAGACCGAGTTCCCAGGGAGCACCAGCGTGCTTGATCGAGGACAGGGGCGATGCGCCCGTGCCACCGTCATGACCGGCAATCACCACGTGATCGGCCTTGCACTTGGCCACGCCTGCAGCTACGGTACCAACACCGACTTCGGACACCAGCTTCACGGAGATGTCGGCCTTGGGATTCACGTTCTTCAGATCATGGATCAGCTGAGCCAAATCCTCGATCGAGTAGATGTCGTGGTGCGGAGGCGGCGAGATCAGGCCGACCCCCGGAACCGAGAAACGCAGCATGCCGATGTACTCGGACACCTTGCCGCCCGGTAGCTGACCGCCTTCACCGGGCTTGGCGCCCTGAGCCATCTTGATCTGGATCTGGTCGGCTGAAGTCAGGTATTCGGTGGTCACACCGAAGCGGCCTGAGGCGACCTGCTTGATCTTCGAACGCAGGGAGTCGCCTTCCTGCAGCACCACATCGCGCTCGATACGATCCTTGCCGATGATGCCAGCCAGCGTCTCACCCTTCTTGATGAAGATGCCCTTCATCTCGTTCTTGTAGCGGTTCGGATCTTCGCCGCCCTCACCGGTATTGCTCTTGCCGCCGATGCGGTTCATGGCAATCGCCAACGTGGAGTGGGCTTCAGTAGAGATCGAGCCCAGCGACATGGCGCCGGTGGCGAAGCGCCTGACGATGTCCTTGGCGGATTCAACCTCCTCCAGAGGAATGGCGCGAGCCGGATCAAGCTTGAACTCGAACAGACCGCGCAGCGTCATCTGACGCTTGCTCTGATCGTTGATGATCTGGGCGTATTCCTTGTAGTTCTGGAAGTTGTTGGTGCGCGTGGAATGCTGCAGCTTGGCAATCGCGTCCGGCGTCCACATGTGCTCTTCGCCACGGATGCGGAAGGCGTATTCACCGCCGGCATCCAGCTGGTTGGCGAGCACCGGCGAGGCACCGAATGCGTCTGCATGCAAACGCAGGGCCTCTTCTGCTACTTCGAAAATGCCGATGCCTTCGACATTCGACGGCGTGCCGGCGAAGTACTTGTCGATCAGGTCGCGATTCAGACCGATGGCTTCGAAGATCTGCGCGCCACAGTAGGACATGTAGGTCGAGATGCCCATCTTGGACATGACCTTGCACAGCCCCTTGCCGACAGCCTTTGTGAAGTTGTAGATGGCCTTGTCGCCATCCAGATTCGGCAGGGTCTTGGCCAGCTCGCGCAGGGTTTCCATCGCCAGATACGGATGGACTGCTTCAGCGCCGTAGCCCGCGAGCAGAGCGAAGTGATGCACTTCACGCGCCGAGCCGGTTTCCACCACCAGACCGGTAGATGTACGCAGCCCCTTCTTGACCAGATGCTGGTGAATCGCCGAGGTGGCAAGCAGCGCTGGGATGGCAACGTTCTGCGTGTCGAGCTTGCGATCCGACACGATCAGGATGTTGTAACCCGAGCGCACGGCATCTTCAGCCTTTGCGCACAACGAGGCCAGACGGGCTTCAACACCTTCCTTGCCCCATGCCACCGGGTAGCAGATATCCAGTTCGAAGGACTTGAATTTGTTGTCGGTATAGGTACCGATGTCACGCAGCTTGGCCATGTCCTTGAAGTCCAGCACCGGCTGGGAGACTTCGAGACGCATCGGTGGGTTGATATTGTTCAGGTCCAACAGGTTCGGCTTCGGGCCGATGAAGGACACGGTCGACATCACCAGCGCTTCGCGGATCGGATCGATCGGCGGGTTCGTCACCTGCGCGAAGAGCTGCTTGAAGTAGTTGTACAGCGGCTTGTTCTTGTTGGACATGACAGCCAGCGGCGAGTCATTACCCATCGAACCGATGGCTTCTTCGCCATTGGCTGCCATCGGCGCCATCAGGAACTTGAGGTCTTCCTGCGTGTAGCCGAAAGCCTGCTGGCGGTCGAGCAGCGGCGCGCGCTCTTCGGCTTGCGCCTCGGGGCCATCCACCTCGTCCAGCTTCACCTGGATGCGGCTGATCCACTCGCGGTAGGGTTTGGCGTTGGCCAGCGCGTCCTTGAGTTCCTTGTCGTCGATGATGCGACCGGCTTCCATGTCGATCAGGAACATCTTGCCCGGCTGCAGACGCCATTTCTTGACGATCTTGCTTTCCGGCACTGGCAGTACCCCAGCTTCGGACGCCATGATGACCAGATCATCGTCGGTCACGATGTAACGGGCCGGACGCAGACCATTGCGGTCCAGCGTGGCGCCAATCTGACGACCATCGGTGAAGGCAATCGCGGCAGGGCCGTCCCACGGCTCCATCATCGCAGCGTGGTATTCGTAGAAGGCGCGACGATTGGCATCCATCAGCTCGTGCTGTTCCCAAGCTTCCGGGATCATCATCATCGCAGCCTGGGCCAGCGGGTAGCCGGCCATGGTCAGCAGCTCGATGCAGTTGTCGAAGGTTGCCGTGTCGGACTGGCCTTCGTATACCACCGGGTAGAGCTTCTGCAGATCGTCAGCCAGCACGGCCGACTTCATCACGCCTTCGCGGGCGCGCAGCCAGTTGAAATTGCCCTTCACCGTGTTGATTTCGCCGTTATGGGCGATCATGCGGTAGGGGTGGGCCAGCGGCCACTCCGGGAAGGTGTTGGTCGAGAAGCGTTGGTGCACCAGCGCCAGCGCAGACACGCAGCGCGGGTCAGCCAGATCCTTGTAATACACGCCGACTTGCGTGGCGAGCAGCAGACCCTTGTAAATCACGGTGCGCGCCGACATGGACGGCACGTAGTATTCCTTGCCGTGCTTCAGACCCAGTTGCTGGATCGCATGGCTGGCCATCTTGCGGATCACATACAGCTTGCGCTCCAGCGCCTCGGTGACCATCACATCCGGGCCACGACCGATGAAGATCTGGCGGATGACGGGTTCCTTTTCACGCACACGCGGCGACATCGGCATTTCGCGATCCACCGGCACATCGCGCCAGCCCAACAGCACCTGGCCCTCGGCACGTACAGCGCGCTCAAGCTCCTGCTCGCAAGCCAGACGCGAAGCGGCCTCCTTGGGTAGGAAGATCATGCCGACACCGTATTCACCGGCCGGCGGCAGTTTCACGCTCTGACTGGCCATTTCTTCGCGGTAGAACGCATCCGGAATCTGGATCAGGATACCTGCACCATCGCCCATCAGCTCGTCAGCACCCACGGCGCCACGATGATCGATGTTCTCAAGAATTTTCAGGCCACCCTGAACGATCTCGTGGCTTTTGCTGCCCTTGATATGGGCAACAAAACCCACACCACAGGCATCGTGTTCGTTTGCGGGGTCGTAAAGCCCCTGACGCTCTTGCATGGTTACACTCCAGAAACCGGAAATCTGCGGACGCTTGCGCCTCAGGGCGCAGCGTGGACAACCGTAAGGGTTTGAACTATAGGACGAGCAATTCTCGCCCTCAAGCACTATAAAACAGGGTCAGAGTCTAATTTACATTACGCACCAACTTGGCGCCCAATAAATAAGGGACAGAGTGATACGGGTGCGCGCAGAGAAGATATATCACGCTTGTCGTTTCATCGCCCCCCCCTTCCTCAGGCGGGGCTCGAAAAGCTTCTCTGCACTAGCCCTGCGGTAAGCCGCGTGCAGCAAGGGTTTTCAGGCAATCACCCCGAACAGGACCGCCCAGCAAGCGTTTCAGCACACAGCACTTCAAAAGACCCGTCCAGCGCAGCTCTTCAGGCTGAAGGCAGTTTGCGCGGACGCCCCTTTGGCAAAGGCGCGAGGCGACGGTTCGGTTGGGGATCAAGACTGGTGACGGGCGCCTGTCCAAGCATCCAGCCACGATGGGCGGAATAGCGCAGGCGGTCGAGTTCGGCGAACGAGATGCCAGCTTCGAGCAGGCGACGCCAAGCGGCTTGCCGCTCAAAAGGGGTGTTGCCGAGCTGCCAGTACAGGGCATGGTCGGCAATCAGCGGATCAGGCTCTAGGCCAAGGTGGTGACGACAACTGGACCAGGGATAGTGTTCGGCACTGGCCACCAGCCCCGCGCGCACGGGATTGAGTTCAATGTAGCGACTGGCTGCGTGCAGCCATTCGTTGGGTTCGACAACCGTGGAACGGTAGCGCCCTTCCCACAAGGTACCGCTGCGATGGTGACGATCGTTGAACCAGCGCACATAACGACGGCCGAGGCGCTGCATCAGGCTCCCCGCCGCATCTTCATCCGGCGGGGTAATCAGGAGGTGGGCATGGTCCGGCATGAGCACATAGGCATGCAGAGCGACGCCTGCTTCACGGGCGGATTCGCGCAAGTGCTGGCGATATTGCTGGAAATCAGCCTCGTCGGCAAAAACGCTGCTGCGGTTGTTGCCACGCTGGGTAATGAGTTGCGGCAGACCAGGGATGTAGAGGCGCGGCAGGCGGCTCATGGTTGAGCACCTACTTGCCTTCGGCGAGCGAAAAGAGGCGGCGATGCTCTTTCATGGCGTAGCGATCAGTCATGCCGGCAATGTAATCGGCAATCGCACGAGCCTTGTCTTCACGTGCCCAGAGTTGGTATTGCGGCGGCAACAGGCGGGTATCGTCCATGAATACGCCAAAGAGATCGGCAATGATGCGACGGGCCTTGCTCATCTCGCGCAGCACCTGATAGTGCCAGTAAAGGTTGTCACGCAGAAATTGCTGCAACTGCAACAGTTCAGCTTGCATGGCAGGTGAAAAAGCTACAAGCGGAGCAGTTGCGCTGCGCACATCAGCCAGGGTGCTGATCCCGGCAACAGCGATGTTTTGGCAGGTCTGTGTGATCAGATCGATCGCCTGGGCATTGATCATCCTGCGCACGGTTTCATGGATGAGGCGCCGCCCTCCCAGATCAGGATAGTGGACTCTCACGCTCTGGCAGTGGCGGGCAAATGCATCAACGCCCTCCAGTTGCTCCAGTGTGAGGAGCCCGGCGCGCAAACCATCGTCGACATCATGATTGTTGTAGGCGATGGAGTCGGCAAGGTTGCAGAGTTGGGCTTCAAGCGAGGCTTGCTGTTTGTCGATGAAGCGCGCCCCGAGTTCGCCAAGCTGGCGCGCATTGGGCAAGGAGCAGTGCTTGAGAATCCCCTCACGCGTTTCGTACATCAGGTTGAGGCCGTCAAAGGCAGCGTAATGCTCTTCAAGCTGGTCGACAATGCGCAAGGACTGGAGGTTGTGCTCGAAGCCGCCGTAAGGCTGCATGCACTCGTTCAACGCCTCCTGCCCGGCATGGCCAAAGGGGGTATGGCCAAGATCATGCGAAAGCGAGATGGCCTCGACCAGATCTTCGTTCAGACTGAGGGCACGTGCCAGCGAACGGCCAATCTGGGCAACCTCGATACTGTGGGTGAGGCGGGTACGAAAGAGATCGCCCTCGTGATTGACGAAGACCTGAGTCTTGTACTCGAGGCGGCGAAAAGCGGTGCAATGAATGATACGGTCACGATCACGCTGGAATTCGCTGCGTGATACAGGGGACTCTTCGGCAAAACGCCGTCCTTTGCTGTTGCCTTCATCGACGGCATAAGCGGCCAGGGTGTTTGGCATGCTCAGGCGCAGCAGGCGTCAATCGCCGCTTCAATATCATCCAGCGAGGCCGAGTCATGGATGATGCCCTGTCCGATGGCCTTCAACAGGATAAGACGCAAACGACCAGACTCAACTTTCTTGTCGTGGCGCATCAGATCGATGTAGCGCTCAGCTCCCAGCTTCGGCCCTATAACAGGCAAACCAGCGCGCTCCAGAATCTTGCGCACTCGCGCCACGTCTCTTGCTTCGAGCAGGCCAAGTCGTGCGGAAAGCTCGGCTGCCATCACCGTTCCAGCAGCAACCGCCTCGCCGTGCAGCCAGGCTCCAAAGCCAAGACCAGCCTCAATCGCGTGACCGAAAGTATGGCCAAGATTGAGCAAAGCGCGCTCGCCCTGCTCGGTTTCATCATTGGCAACAACTTCGGCCTTGTTGATGCAACTGCGCTCAACGGCGTAGGCCAGCGCAGCGGGGTCTTTGGCAAGAATGGCGTCAATATTGGCTTCAAGCCACTCAAGAAAGGGCAGATCGCGGATGAACCCATATTTGATCACCTCGGCCAACCCGGCTTTCAATTCAGCGTCCGGCAGGGTCTGCAGAGTGTCAATATCCGCCAATACCAGACGCGGTTGGTAAAAAGCACCAATCATGTTCTTGCCGAGCGGGTGATTGATGGCGGTCTTGCCACCCACCGAGGAGTCCACCTGTGAAAGCAGTGTGGTCGGGATCTGGATAAAGGGAACGCCGCGCTGATAGGTGGCCGCAGCAAAACCGGCCATATCGCCAATAACGCCCCCTCCCAGAGCGATCAGCGTCGTCGTGCGTTCGCAACGCGCTCCCAGCAGCCCATCGAATATCTGATTGAGCGTAGACCAGTCTTTCCGAGACTCACCATCAGGCAAGATGATACTGGTGACCTGTACGCCAGCTTCCGTCAGCCCTTCGACCAAACGAATCAATAACAATGGCGCGACAACCTCGTTGGTGACGATCGCCACACGCGGTGATCTGAGATACGGCAGGATCAGTTCCGGCTTGCTCAACAGATTCTGACCGATACGAATCGGATAAGCGCGCTCGGCCAGAGCTACGTTGACAGTGCGCATTGGCGCTCCCACTCAGCAAGGATTTTCATGGCTGCACCATTCGAATTGAGCCGCGCGCCATCTACAACCATGTCGGCGATTTCCCGGTATAGCGGGTCACGCTCGGCGCGCAATATGTTCAGTTTGGCGGCGGGGTCCGCAACCTGCAGCAAAGGTCGGTTGGTATCGTGGCGTGTCCGCTCAAGCAATACCTGCGTAGGGACATCCAAGTATACGATCCAGCCAGAGGCTTTCATCGCCTCACGATTGGCAGGATTCAGAACAGCGCCACCGCCAGTTGCAACAATAACGCCGGCCTCTGCAGCCAGTTCGGCAATAACCTGAGCCTCACGCCGACGAAATCCAGCCTCGCCTTCCAACTCGAAAATCACAGGAATCCTCACCCCGGTACGGTTGACGATTTCGTGATCGGAGTCGTAAAAAACCCGTCCCATGCGCCGGGCAATCTGGCGACCGATTGTAGTCTTGCCCGAGCCCATCAGGCCGACAAGATAGATGTTGCGTCGAGAGGTGTCCACGAGCGGATTCTAGCCGAAATCACCACAGCTCTTTTGTCAGCTCGCCCGCAAATTTGCCTGTGTACCAATGAAAAACCCGCAATACCAAGGTGGTACTGCGGGTTTTGGATTTCCAACCGAGCGTATCAGCGCAAGACTGACTGATCAGTCACGATCTTGGGTGTGATGAACACCATCAGCTCGGTCTTATTGTCTTTCTTTTCGTTGTTACGGAAGAGCGCCCCGAGGAACGGGATGTCTCCCAGGAACGGGACCTTGGTCACGACACCTTTGGTGTCTTGCTGGAAGATCCCGCCGATCACGACGGTCCCACCGTTCTCGACCAGCACTTCACTCTTCACGTGCTTGGTATCGATTGCCACACCAGCGCCCGTTGCAATCTGGGTGTTGGGCGTGTCCTTGCTGATATCCAGAGTCATCGAGACCCGACCATCAGGCGTAATCTGCGGCTTAACCTTCAGCGACAGATTGGCCTTGCGGAATTGCACAGCAGTAGCGCCGGAACTGGTCGCCGTCTGATACGGAATTTCAACACCCTGTTCAATCAGTGCTTCAATCTGGTCGGCAGTCATGACACGAGGCCGAGACACCACTCGCCCACGGCCATCCGCTTCAAGTGCGGAAAGCTCAAGGTTCAAAATCCCGGTTCCATTGGCACTCAACAAGGTGAGGCCCAACTGACCTGCTGACTTACCGGCAATCGTTGACGCCACATTATTGAAATTCAAACGGTCAGTCTGGAATTTGGATTTGTCTTCAATCTGGCCCGTAATGTAGCCCGTGTCGATGGTGTTGCCGCTGGTCGTGTACGACCCGCCGGTTCCGATCGACTTGTTCTGCGTCAGACCGAATCGAGCACCCAGATTCTTGCTGAATGTGTCTTCCGCCTCAATGATCTGAGCCTCGATGATCACCTGACGTGCAGGTACATCAATGTCGTTCAGCATGCGGCGAACATCATCCAGACGCGCATTAGTGTCAGTAACAATCAGCTTGTTGGAGCGCTCATCCATGATGACCGAACCACGCTTTGACAGGATGGTCTTGTCCTTGTCCTTGAGAACTCCGTCGTAAATTGCTTTTGAATTGTGATAGTTGATCTGGAAAGTCTCAGTTCTCAACGGCTCAAGATCGTTGATCTGAATCTTGGACTCCAGCTCAAGCTTTTCACGAGCGGCCAACTCTTCTCGCGGTGCAATCCAGATCACATTGCCATTCTTGCGCATGTCCAAGCCTTTGGCCTGGAGGATGATCTCAAGTGCCTGATCCCACGGAACATCCTTGAGACGCAAGGTCAGCGATCCCGTCACCGAGTCACTGGTAATGATATTGAAATTAGTGAAATCCGATATGACCTGCAATACGGAACGCACGTCAATGTTCTGGAAGTTCAGGGAGAGTTTCTCGCCAGCATATTTGACGGCGCGAGAGGTCCCCTGAACCAGTTTGCGCGGATCATCCTGCGTCGGCTTCACTTCGAGGACGAACTGAGTATCCGTCTGATAGGCGTTGTGCTCCCACAGCCCGCTCGGCGTAATGACCATCTTTACGGCAGCGCCCTGTTGAGTTGTCGTGACATTCGTTACCGGGGTTCCGAAATCAGTCACATCCAGACTCTTGCGCAGACGGTCTGGCAGAGAGGTCTTCAGAAACTCGACCACCAAGTTTGAGCCTGTCTGACGAATGTCAATCCCGGTATTGGCGTCTGACAGGTCAATCACTACGCGGCCTTCGCCGTCCTTGCCCCGACGGAAATTGATATCACGGATCGCGTGACTGTCAGGCCCACCTTTCTGCTCAGCAAAACGCGCAGTGGTTGTCGCTTCAGGTGATTTGGCGGTTGCAACCGACAAACTGATCAGCAACTCTTTGCCCTCGATCTTGGTCTCATAAGACAAAGGCCGCAGCAGGTTGATCACTAGACGAGTGCGGTCAGCCACCTGAACGATATTAACGCTGCGCACATCACCCTCACCAATTGCCTGGGCCGTTTTGCCCGTGGCATTGCTCGTCGCGGGGATATCAATCGCTACACGCGCTGGATTGGATACGCTGAAACTGCCAATCTGCCCTTCCAGAGCTTGCTTGAGCGTGACTTTGATCTGCACATTGCCACCAGACTGGGTTGTCTGGATGGATTCAATGGCATTTTTTGCCTCCGCAGCAGAGGCGGGAGCAGGACTGGTTTGTGCATGCACGAAGCCGGTCTGGACAATACCGACAAGGACACACAACACCGGCGCAATCAAACGCGTTACGGTCTTCATTTCTTGGTCTCCTGCTCTTGCAGCTGCATAGTGCTGAAACGCTCGACCCAGTCACCATTGGCGTCTTCGACGAGCTCTTTCAACGTAAGGTCATTTTCAGTGATCTTGGTGACCACCCCGAAATTCTGGCCAAGGTAGTTCCCGGCCTTGACTTGATGAACGGTCCGGTCAGCCTGAACCAACCCAACCGGCTTCCCATTCATCATCATCATGCCAACCATCTTCAAGGTCTCCAGCGGATATGCCTCCAGCGGCTCCCGCCTTCTATTCCTGTCAGGTTGATTGGCTGCCCCGCTGCGTTTTTCCGGCTCAAGGCGAACAGCCTGGAAAGGATCCACCAGAGCCATTACGTCATAATCGACGACAGGAAACTCCATCAGCTTCGGCAAGGGCTGAATGCGCCCTTGCATCCCCTTTGCTTCGGAATCCATCCAAGACTTCAGATCTTGATGATCTTCCCCGCTGCAACCCGAGAGCAGCACACAGCTTATAAGCACAGACCAGATCGGCTTCATTTCCATATCCTCCGCTGGCCTTATTTCTTTTTCTCTGCAGCAGCTTTATCACGCTTCTGCTTAGAAACTTCTTCATCATCAAGGTAACGATAAGTTACCGCAAAAGCATCCATTTTCAGGCCACCATCCTTGGCAGGAGCCACGACTACGTCCCTTAAAGTCACAATCCGAGGCAGCTTGGCTACATCACCGACAAACTGTCCGAGAGCGTGATAACTCCCTGTGATTGAAATGGCAATCGGCAGTTCCGCATAAAAGTCTTTCATGGACTCCTGCCCAGGCTTCCAGAGCTCGAATTGCAAACCCCGACCTCTTCCTGCCTGGTTGATATCGATGATCAGCGACTCCATTTCAGACTTGTTGGGCAATTGCTTCAGCAGAGCCCCGAACTGGCGGTCCATTTCAGCAAGCTGCTTGCGATATTCATCCAGATTGACCGCTTGGCGCTTCTTGCCGAGCCACTCATCCTTCAGCTTCACTTCCTCCTGCTGAGCCTGCTCAAGCTGTTCCACCTTGCCCTTCCAGTCAAACCACCACCCAGCAAAAACAACCACGACCAAGAGCAAGACAAGTGCCGCGACTTTTGGAGCCAAAGGCCAAACACCGGGGTCATTCGGATCCAACTGACGGAAATCATTAATGATCCGGTCCAAACGAAGGTCTTTCATGACTTGCCTCCTGCAGAAACGGGGGCGGCGTTTTTGCTGGCAGGATCCTCGGCAAGAGGACGCTCAATGCTCACATTAAGGTTGAACTCCCCGACTTGCCGACGGTTATAACTGACTGCTTTGATTTCTTGAAGCAATGGCTTCTCAAAAATCGGCGACGCATCAAGATTACGCATCAACTGAGAGACGCGCGCATTCGACTGGGCATACCCCGTAAGATTGATCCCACCACCAGCGGGCTTAACCGCCTTGAGAAATACACCTTCCGGCATTTGCCGAACCAGTTCATTGAAAATCACGACGGTCTGAGTCCGATTGCCTTGCAATGACTCAATCACTTGCTTCCGCGCCAACAAGGACTGTGTCTGCTCTTTAAGACGCGCAATTTCAGCGATTTCCTTGTCAAGCGCCGAAATTTCTCTTTTCATGAATTCATTTGATGAAACTTGCGCATCGATCCTTTGGCCGATCAATACACTTCCTACAAACCACACCGCCGCACCCGCCAGAACAACCAACACAGACAAGGAAATAAACTGCTGCCTGCGATCCTTGCGCGCCTGTTCACGGTGTGGCAAAAGGTTGATGCGAATCATGCGTCAAACCTCCGCAAAGCCAAACCACATGCCACCAGTAATGCCGGAGCGTCTGCCGCCAGATTTTTCGGACGAATCCGTTGAGACAACCCCATGCCAACAAAGGGGTTCGCCACTTCGGTAGTAACCTGAGTACGTCCAGCCACTATCTGATCAATCCCGGGAATCACGGCACACCCTCCTGAGAGGACGATGTGATCAACTTGGTTAAATTGAGTAGAAGTAAAGAAAAACTGCAAAGCACGCGAAATTTCCAGCGCAACACTTTCGGAGAAAGGCCTTAGCAAATCGTGCTCGTAATTTTCGGGCAGACTGCTGGAACGTTTTGCGGCCTCAGCCTCTTCCGTGCTCATCCCGTAATTACGGGAGATATCCTGCGTCAGTTGATTTCCACCAAAAGCCTGCTCACGCGAATACAGCACGCTGTCGTCGCGCAGAACAGTCACTTTCATCATCTGGGCACCAACATCAACAAGCGCCACTACCTTGCCCCGGCCGGCTTCGGGCAATCGGCGTTTGATCAAATCAAACGCTGACTGAGACGCAAAGGACTCAACATCCATAACAATTGCACGCAGACCAGCAGCTTCGGCCGCCGCCACACGATCTTCAACTTTTTCTTTACGTGACGCAGCTATCAACACCTCAACCTCGTCCGCGCCAGACCCCGCCGGACCTAGAACCTGATAGTCAAGATTCACTTCTTCGATAGCGAACGGGATGTATTGATTGGCTTCAGACTCAACCTGAATTTCCATCTCCAACTCACGCAAGCCCGCAGGAAGGGTGATTTTTTTCGTAATCACCGCAGCGGCCGGCAACGCCAAAGCCACTTGCTTGGTTGAAGAGCCCAAGCGTCGCCATGCACGCCGAATTGAATCGGCAACTGCTTCCAAGCTGGCTATATTGCCATCCGTCACAGCATCTCGCGGCAAAGGTTCAATAGCGTAGCGCTCAAGGCGGAACTGATTCGACCCCGCCTCTACAAGCTCTACAAGTTTGACCGCAGAGGAGGATATATCCAGCCCTATCAAGGCTTTGGATTTCCCTCCCAGCAAAGATTGAATGTCCATCTCGTCAGGCCACTCTCTAAATGTTGTTTAAATTCAGAAACTTAGGCGCACTTACAATAAATTACTTTAAATCCTAACAGTAAGTTGCAATACAAGTAAAGCATAACGGCGCCGAACGGTAGAGGCTCCTGCCCGAAGGAGGTTGCCTGCCGCCTGTCATACCCACCTATCCCCCTCTCCGAGACGCATATAATTGCGGCTTGATTGAAGGAGTCTCATGCGTAATCGCCTGCTTGTCCTGTGTTTGTCTGCCGTAGTCGGAATTCCCCTGTTGGGAGTGGCGGCTATCGCCGTGGCCGCGTCTTTTGCATGGCCCAAACTGCCCTCTCTTGAAGCGCTCTCCGACTACAAGCCGCGCATTCCACTGCGCATATATACCGCCGATGGAGCATTGATAGGTGAATTTGGCGAGGAACGTCGCACCTTTGTCGCCATACGGGATGTTCCTGACAACCTGAAGTACGCAATTCTGTCTGCCGAAGATGACCGTTTTTTTGAACACGGCGGCGTTGATGTATCCGGGCTGATCCGTGCCACTCTGCTGAATCTAGTGGGCGCAAGCAAGCAAGGAGGGAGCACCATTACTATGCAGGTGGCTCGTAACTTCTATCTGAGCCGAGAAAAAACTATCAGCCGCAAGTTGTATGAAATTCTGCTGTCACTGAAAATCGAACGCAGTCTTAGCAAAGAACAGATCCTGGAGGTTTACATCAACCAGATCTATCTCGGGCAACGATCTTACGGCTTCGCTTCAGCCGCGCAAGCTTACTATGGGAAAAATCTCGGAAAGCTGAGCCTGGCAGAAACGGCCATGCTTGCTGGCTTACCCAAAGCCCCCTCCAAATATAATCCCGTCGTCAATCCCGAGCGTGCAACGGCGCGCCAGCACTATGTACTGCGTCGCATGCACGAACTCGGACGCATAGATGATCAATCTTTGGAGGCAGCACTTAAGGAACCTCTGCAATTGGCCATCGGGAAAAATGCCACGCAGCCTTCCGCCCCCCAATTGCACGCCGAATTTGTCGCTGAAATGGCTCGACAACTGGCTTACGAACAATTCAAGGACGAGGCTTATACCAATGGCATTCGCGTAATCACCACCATCACAAAAACGGATCAGCAAGCCGCTTATCAAGCCCTGCGTCGCGGCCTGATTGATTACGAGCGGCGCCACGGCTACCGCGGAGCAGAAGCCCATGTCGATCTGGCTGCATTGAAAGACAACCCGGAAGACACGCTGGAAGATCTGATAGAGCCCTTCCCCGACCTGGATGAAATGCGCGCGGCTATCGTAACGGAGGCCTCTCGTCAGAAGATTCGTGCGTATCTGCGTGGTGGCGAAACGATAGACATAGCGGGAGACTCTCTCAAATACGTCGCAGCCATGCTTGCTGACAATGCTCCGCAGCAAAAACGCATCACGCCTGGGGCAATAATCCGCATTGTAAAAGCCAGCAAGGGTTGGCAAATCGTGCAGCCCCCTGAAGTTGAAAGCGCTTTCATTTCCCTTGACCCACACGATGGAGCCATTCGCTCCTTGGTCGGAGGGTTTGACTTTAATCGCAACAAATTCAACCATGCCACGCTGGCTTGGCGTCAGCCCGGCTCAAGCTTCAAACCCTTCATTTTTTCGGCGGCAGTCGATAAGGGTTTCACTCCGGGAAGCGTATTTGACGATGCACCGCTCAGCTTTTCGGCAGAAGCAACCGGTAGCCAAGCCTGGAATCCGGGCAACTATGATGGCAGATATGATGGGCCAATGAGTCTGCGCACGGGGCTCGCCAAATCTAAAAACATGGTCGCCATCCGCGTCCTGCAGGAAATAACCCCGGCTTATGCTCAGGATTATGTCACCAGCCGCTTTGGCTTCGATCCAGCCAAGAATCCGCCTTACCTGACCCTGGCGCTTGGGTCAGGATCGGTCACTCCTTGGCAGATGGCCGCAGCCTATGCCAGTTTCGCCAATGGCGGTTACCGTATCCGGCCTTACATCGTCAAGGAAATGCTGGATAACAGCGGCAACGTTCTTGCCAGAGTCGATCCCCCGGTTGCGGGCAGCGACGAAGCCGAACGTGTGCTTGACCCACGTAATGTTTACCTGATGGACATGATGATGAAAGATGTCGTACGTCGTGGCACGGCGGGTAAAGCCATGGCCCTCGGGCGCGGTGATCTGGCCGGAAAAACGGGGACAACCAACGAATATGTCGACGCCTGGTTTTGTGGTTATCAGCCGACGCTTGTGGGCATCGCTTGGGTAGGGTTCGATCAGCCTAAAAAGCTGGGGTCGGGTGAGACCGGTGGCCTGCTGGCGCTACCGATGTGGGTCGATTACATGCGTCAGGCACTGAAGAACAAGCCCGAACAATATATGGTCCCGCCTCCCGGTCTGGTGGAGGTCAAGCCCGCTTTTGACAAAGAAGGGCCTGACTACATCTATGAAGAACATCTACCGCGTGAAACACCTGTCGAAGCACAAAGTCAGGCAGCCGCTACACCGTGATCAATCCCTGCGGGCCAGCACAACCGGCACACCAGCCTGCAGGGAAAGCTGCTTTGACAGAGAGGTCCACAACTCAAGCCCATCACGCGTGCCTACCCAGACCTTACCTTCTGGCCGGAAATGGAAACCTCCCAATCGTGCGGCTACCCATATCTCACGCGCAGCGGCATGGCGATTAATGATGATCTGCGAACCATCCTCAAACTCCAATTGCAGAATTCCACCAGGCTGAACCTCGATATCAATATCGATTTCAGCCGCAGCGGCGGCAGCCTCAATTGCGTCCTCCAGTTGCAGCAATAGCGTTTCTGCCGCCGCCAGAAAATCCTCTTCGCCCATCATGCACACCTTCCTTTGTTAAGATTGGTCCTTACTTCTACAGCCTCGGTAACCCGCCCATGCGCATCCTGCCCCTGATCACTCTCTGCCTTGTCCTGACCGCCTGCGGCATCAAGGGGGCATTGGAGCTCCCCCAGCCTGTCAAACCCGGCACGACGCAATCACCCCCTGCAGGCAGGCCTTGATTCTCCTTTGCATTTTAGCCGTATCCGCATGACCTCCTGCCCGCATGGGCAAGTGCATTCCGTTACGTCCTCTGGCCGCGCCGTTGGCTGCCTGCTGATGGTAGAAAGACTGTTGAGACACACAGGCTCCTGTTCAAGGAACAGGGCTATCGGCCGATAAAGTCGCTGTTGACCTGCTGCCCTGCGCCTTTCGGCGCTGCATCTGTCACTTGCAACACGACACCGGGTCACGGGAGACGTTACATGGTAACCAAGACAGCTGATGACGAGTTGCTGTTCGCCGGAGATCCGGCCGAGCGCCCTGTCGGCAAACAATCGGGCCATCCGCCCCCATGGCGAGTCTTGATTGTTGACGACGATCCCGACGTTCACACCACGACCACCTTCGCCTTGCGGGGAACGGAGATCCTGGGCCGTGCGATTACCTTTCTGCACGCAGACTCCGCCGCTCAAGCGCGTGACATCCTCACGAATGATCGCGACATAGCCGTCATTCTTCTCGACGTCGTGATGGAAGAAGAGGACTCCGGCCTCAAACTGGTCCGCATCATCCGCGAAGACTTCGGCATGGGCGAAACCCGTATCATCCTGCGCACGGGGCAACCAGGCTATGCCCCGGAAATGGACGCCATTCGCGACTATGACATCAACGACTACAAGACCAAGTCGGAGCTCACCCGCAACAAGCTATTCACGGCGCTGACCTCGGCCGTTCGCTCCTATCGGCAGATCCGAACCATCAATGAAAATCGACGTGGTCTGGATCTGATTGTCCGCGCCAGCGGCGAATTGCTCGCGTTATCAGGCATCCGCAACTTCGCTGCGGGGATCATCACTCAAATGTCAGCCTTGCTTGGAGTGATGCCAGAAGGTCTGATCTGTGTCCAGAGGCCGCCAGAGATAGAGCTTGCTGAAGATGGCACGCTGGTTATTGCCGCAGCCGGCAGGTATGCCTCACTGATCAATCTGCCGATAGATGAGATCGGTAATGAACGCGTCTTCAACAGCCTCAATCGCTGCCTGGATGAAGAACACCACATTTTCGAAGCTGATAGCACGACCTTGTTTTTCGGCAGCCGGACACACCGCAACATGGCTGCCTATCTGGATGCTCCGATCGACATTGATGACAGCAGCCGACAGCTGCTTGAAGTCTTCTGCACCAACATTTCAATTGGGCTGGAGAACACGCTCCTGTTCTCGCAGCTTCACGATTACGCATATTTCGACTCGCTGACAGGCCTGCCCAACCGTCGCAGTCTGATCAACAAGCTCGACGAGCGCCTGCTTGGCGGCGAGCGGGGCCGCTACAGTCTTGCACTCATAGATCTGGACGGCTTTGCCGAAACCAATGACGCACTGGGACATCAATACGGAGATGAACTGCTGAAGGCCGTCGCTGAACGTATCCGCAGCATTCTCGGACCGCAATGCACCCTGGCTCGTCTGTCGGCCGACACGTTTGCTGTGCTGGGGCAGATTGAGCTGCTGCTTCCCGCCAACCTTCAGGCGTTGTTCCGCGATGCATTTGTAATTCAGGAACAAGAGCTCATGATCGCCTCCACGATGGGCATCGCTCATCTTGTGGATGTTGACGGCAATGGCGCCGAAGCGCTCAAGGATGCCTACCTTGCCTTGCGCCGGGCAAAAACTCACGCCCGTGGAGAATACATGTTCTTCACACGTGATATGGCCACCGAAATTCGCGAACGCTCAAAGCTGATGCAAGCCCTGCGCGTAGCCATTGAAAGACAGCGCCTGTTTTTGTGCTACCAACCACAGATTTCTCTCGTAACAGGTCAGGTCATAGGGCTCGAGGCCTTGCTGCGCTGGAGAGCTGAAGATGGCCGCCTGATCGAACCAAGTCGCTTCATTCCGATCGCGGAACACTCTGGCATGATCGTGAGTATCGGAGACTGGGTTCTGCGCATGTCCTGTTTCCAGCAGGCCGAACTGTCCCGGCATGGCTTCAAGAATCTCTCCATGGCGATCAACGTCTCGGTCGGGCAATTCCGCCATCCACGCTTCCTGGCTGCGCTGCAGGGAGCCTTGGCGGATAGCGGCGTTGATCCGCGCCTGATCGAACTGGAAATCACGGAGTCCATGGCGATGGAAGAAGCCGACCTGCTGGCCAAGACGCTGGACAGCATCAAAGGACTGGGCGTGCGGATCGCCATTGATGACTTTGGTACCGGTTTTTCATCTCTGTCCTACCTGCAGCGCCTGCAGGTCGATCGTTTGAAAATCGACAGAGCTTTCGTCGCGGAAATCACCCATAGCGAACGTGCACGTCGCATTCCCGAACTCGTCATCCAGCTGGGGCACAAGCTGGGCTTGACTGTACTGGCCGAAGGCGTTGAAGAGCAAGAGCAGGCCGATATCCTGCTTCAACTTGGCTGCGAGGATGCGCAAGGCTTCTATTACGCCCGCCCGATGGAACCGCAACAACTGATTGACTGGCTGCGCGCCTACCCGGTATGTAGCCCGGACGGCGGCGCTCCAAACGACGCATAAACCGTTATCCAGCAAGTCTACAAGACCCGAGCAGGAGGAGTAGCACCGTGCAGTTCACCGTCCGACGTGCAGTCATCATTGCCGTATTGCTGGGCATGCTGCTGCCGGCGATTATCGCCGGGCTGGTTCTCGCGCGCTTTTTCTACAGTGACAAACTCAATACTGAGGTCACGCGCAGCCTGGAACACAACACGGATGTGATTGCCCTCGGAGTCCGCGAAAGCCTGTGGGCGCTGGACAAGGACTCTGCCACCGCCCTGGTTGAAGCACTGATGAAAGACCCCGCGCTGGTCAGTATTGAGGTTCTTGATCCACGGCTTGGAAAATTTGTCTTCCGCGAAGCTCCAGAACGCCGCGAGGGCCAGATTCACGCCTTGGAACGGCCGGTCTTGCACCGTGGCGAAACAATTGGCCGGATTCGCCTTGAGCTGAGTGAGGCCCCCCTGAAGCAGAGCCTGCAAACCCAGCTACTTACCTCGACTGGGGTCCTCAGTCTGCAACTGATTGTCAGCGTAGCGCTGATTCTTTTCGTCCTGCAGCGCAGAGTCGGACGTCCGCTATTGCGACTGAGCGATGAGGCTGCAGCGCTGGCCCGTGGAGAACTCGACAAGCCCATACAGCCCCTGCGGGCTGACGAAATCGGCCAGGTCGAATCCCAGCTCGAAGTCACACGCCAGGCCCTGCAGGGTCTGTTCCGCACTCTGGAGCAGAAAAATCGCGCGCTGGAGGTCGATTTGCGCGAACGCATGCGTGTTGAGGCCGCCCTGCGTGATCGTGAACAACGCCTGCGCACGCTGGTTGAACAAAGTCCGCTGGCGGTTATCGAATTTGATCTGGGTTGGCATATCTTGGACTGGAACGACGCGGCCGTACGCATTTTCGGCTGGCGCCGCGAAGAGGTGCTCGGGCGCCATGCCAGCATACTCATGTCGCGCATCCAGCCTCTGCCCGAAGACAGCCTCAACCAGCAACTGGATCGTGCCATAACCGACGCACATATCAAGCTGCGCTGCGGGCGTGCCGACCAGGCTCAAATCGTCTGTCAATGGTACAACAGCCTGATCCGGGACTCTTCTGGTGCGGGGCAGCGGATCGTGGCAATGGTCGAAGACATTACCGAACGCCAACGCTCCGACGACGAGATCCGCCGGCTGGCCACGGTGGTGCGCCTGACCACCAATCTGGTAGCGCTGACGGGTGCTGACGGTCGTATCGAATGGTTCAACCAGGCTTTTGAAGAACGTTGCGCCGGTGCGGGAGAAAGCGTACTGGGCGCCCACCTGGGTGATGTCCTGCGCGGGCAGGCCGGTCCTGAAGGGAGTGCCCGCATCCCGGAATTTGAAGCAGCAATGCTCAACGGGCAGATGCTCAGCGGTCTGGAACTGTCGCTCTCCAGCCCCGTCGGCGAGAACCGCTGGGTTTCGCTTGAATTGCAACCCATTCGTGGCGATGGCGAACACGTACTGCAATGGGTTGCCTTGCTCACTGACATCACCGATCGTCGCGCCATGGCCGACGCTCTGCGCAATCTGGCCCGGATTGATGCCGATGTCGAATCAGCAGCCTTTTTTGAAGATTTGCTCTTGATTCTTGCGCGCGGCGCAGGCGCCCAGGCCGCCTACCTTGCGACCCATGACAAAGACAGCTTCACCATCCAGGCAAACTGGACATCTCCAGGCTGGTCAATCGTTCCAGGACGCCATCCACTTCGTGGCACCCTCGGTGGCCGGGTCAGCACGGACGGCCCGCTCATGCTCAAGCACCATGCCTACGAAGCCATCAGCCGCGATCCTGCCCTGTTTGGCAGCACCCGAACCGAAGCCCTGATCATCGAGCCCATCATTGATAGCTCGGAGCACACCCTGGGGCACATCCTGATGCTCTTTGAGAACCCGCTCAGTCAGGCTGCCGGTGTGCAATCACTGATCGAGCTCGGTGCCGCGCGCGCCGCCACCGAGATGCTGCGTCAGCGCACCCTGCAGGCCCTGCAGCACAGCGAACAGAAATTCTTTTCAATTTTCCAGTACGCCCCGATCCCGATTGCCCTGCTGCGCCGGTCGGACAGCATCTGCCTAGATCTGAACCCATCCTTCCTTGCCCATTTCGGTTATCAGCGCGCTGACATCATTGGCCGCACCGTCGCTGAAACCCCGATCTATGTTGACCTTGCCGAACGCCAGTGGGTGCTGGATCTGCTCGCCAGCGCAGGAGAAGTCTCCGGCGCCGAAATGCGCCTGCGCACCCATGATGGAGACATCCGCGACTGCCAGATCTACGTCCGCCCGGTCACCATGGGGGAGGATGCCTGTCTGCTGGTCGCTACCGTTGATGTCTCCCCGCTGCTGGAAGCGCAACGGCAGGTTGAAGAGCTCAACCAGTCACTGGAACGCCGCGTTGTCGAGCGCACCCACGCGCTGGCTGACGCCAACGCCGAACTGGAAAAAACTCTTGAACGCCTCAAGCGGACCCTCGATGAACTCGTGCGTTCTGAAAAACTCGCCGCGCTGGGGTCACTGGTTGCCGGTATCGCTCACGAACTGAATACGCCAATCGGCAATAGCCTGATGGTGGCCAGCACCCTGCGCGACTCCAACCAGACCTTCCGTGCCGAACTCGCTGCCGGTCTGCGTCGCTCCACGCTGGACACACACATCGCCGAATCGGACACCGCCGCTGACATTCTGATGCGCAATCTGGGTCGCGCAGCAGAGTTGATCTCCAGTTTCAAGCAGGTCGCGGTAGATCAGACCAGCTCACAACGGCGCAAATTCGATCTGGCCGAAGTCGTCGGCGAAATCATCGTCACCATGCACCCGGTATTCCGCAAGACCCGCTTTTGCGTTGACTGCCAGATTCCTCCGGGCATTCAGCTTGACAGCTACCCCGGCCCCTTCGGTCAGGTCGTTGCCAATCTGCTTAACAACGCCATCCTGCATGCTTTTGAAGGGCGTACAGAGGGCCAGATCACTCTCAGCGTTGAAATGGAAGGTAGCGATCACATCCTCTTCCATTGCCGTGACAACGGGATCGGTATCAGCCCGGAGAACCTGCGCCGGATCTTCGATCCATTTTTCACCACCAAGCTGGGACGCGATGGTACGGGCCTGGGGCTGAACATCGTGCACAACATCATCACCGGCATTCTGGGTGGTGAAGTCCGGGTAAGCAGCACGCTTGGGCAAGGCAGCCTCTTTACCCTGCATCTGCCATTGCGCGCCCCTGCCGCAGAGCAGCCACCAGAGCCTCTCTCAGGCTCCCTTGCCTGAAGACGCACGACTGGCGGTCATCACCCCGAGCACGACCAGCAAACCTCCGCCAATACTGGCCCACAGCACAGGTTCGCCCAGCAACAAGGCCGACAGCAGCACGCCAAACACGGGCACCAGATTGGTAAATTGCGTCGCACGTGCTGCACCGATTGCCGCCACCGCCTGGCTGTACCAGACAAACGACAACGCGGTACCCAGCAAGCCCATGTACGCAATGGCCCCCCACGCAGCCAGCGTTGGCAACTGCCAGTGCGCGGCTTGCCATTCAAAGCCAGCTGGCACCGCCAGCAGCACGGTACCGCACAGGATGGAGCAGAAAGTCAGGGACAGTGCGTCCAGCCCCTGTGCCCGATAACGCAAGATCAAGGTGTAGACCACCCACGCCACCACCGCACCAAAGATATACAACTCGCCAAGCCCCACCGCCCCGGCAAACAGGCTGGCGAGCTCCCCGTGCGAAACCACGATCACCGCACCGACGAACGACAGCAGCACACCCAGTACCTGCCGTGCAGCCCAGCGCGAGCGCTGCAGCCACTGCACGGCACACAGCGTCAGCACCGGACTGGCCGCCACCATCAACGCCGCACGGCTTGCCGAGACCTGCCCGAGCCCTGCAAAAAAGCCTGCGTTATAGGCAAAGATGCCGCTGGCCCCCAGCGTCAGCATCACTCCCCATTGACCGCGCCCCGGCCACACGATGCGCCGTCCGCTGCTCCATGCATACCCCAGCAAACCCACCAATGCAAAGCAGAAGCGCAGAGTAGCCGCTACAAAGTGCGGCATGGTCTGAGCCAGAAAGCGCCCGGCAATGAAGGTCCCCCCCCAGAACAGGGTGGTCAATACCAGACGCAGAAAAATGCCGCGTGGCACATCGACAGACATAGGCAGCTACAGAGTCAGGCCACGTGGCTTGCGCCCGGCCCTGGCTGCAAAGATGTCATAAAGCCAGCATGGCACATGCGCCAGCAGCCTCGCTACAACACCCATCTGCCAGGGAATCGTACTGCGCGCAGCACCGCCCTCGATCGCCCGGATGAAACGCAGCGCTGCATCGTCGGCATCAATGATGAACGGCATTGCGTAACGATTCACCGCCGTCATCGGCGTCCGGATATAGCCCGGCCGGATCTCGCTGACCCGCACGCCACTGCCACGCAGCTCAACCCGCAGGCTTTCCAGATAACGGCTCACCGCAGCCTTGGAAGCACTGTAGGCGCCAGCACCGGGAAGACCACGCACACCCGCCACCGAGGAGATTCCCACCAGCTGACCGGCGTGTGCACGGCGCATCGCCATGATGAAAGGCTGAAATGTCGCCACCATTCCAAGCAGGTTGGTACGCAACACGCGTTCGAACACGGCCAGATCGCCCTGCTCCTCGGTCAGCGTACCGGCCGATACTCCCGCGTTGGCAATCACCACATCCGGCAAACCGAAGCGCTCGATGAACTGACGCGCGGCAACTGCCAGCTGTTCCGGCGCAGTCACATCGGCCACGTAGATCCCGTGTTCACCGGGCAAGCCGGCCAGCAGCGCCTCCAGCGCCTCGGCACGCCGGGCCACCAGCCCAAGCGTAGCCCCGCGCGCGGCATAAGCTCGCGCCAAGGCCGCACCGATTCCACTGGAAGCGCCGGTGATGAATACGCGCTGCGGCGCGCTCACTTGCGAGCGGGTTTCTGTGCGGCCGGTGCAGGTGCGGCAGCCGGAGCTGGCGCAGCACCACGCATCTTGCCGATCAGCATGCTGGCGGTTACCAGAGATTGCGGGTCACCACCTTCGATCATGTACTTGCCATTGATCGCCAGTGCCGGTACGGCCATGACCTTGAATTCATTCGCCTGCTGCTCGGCGCGCTTGGCCTGTGCATCAACACTGAACGAACGCCAGGTGTCATTGAACTTGCGCACATCGACACCCTGCTTGGTCAGCCACTCATTACGCGCCTTTTCATCATCCAGCTTGACCCGGCCACGATGTACCGCATCAAACACGGCCGAATCCAGCTTGTCGGACAAACCCATGGCATTCAGCGTGATATAGATGCGCCCCAAGGCACCCCAGGCGGGGTTGCCAAAAGACACCGGCACGCGTTTGAACACCACATCCTTGGCCTGCTCGCTGCGCCACTTGGCCAGCAGAGGATCAAAGTGATCGCAATGCGAACAACCGTAAGAGAAGAACTCGACGACCTCGATCTGTCCGTTGCTGCCCCCTGGCTGCGACGGGTTCAGGGTCTGATAGGCCGGTTGCTGCTGGGCCTGGGCACTCATGCCGCCCAAAACCAGCAAGGCAGAGATGGCGAGAAATTTGAGGGTGTGACGACGTTGCATTATTGAAGTCTCCAGACTCGTTTCGATAAGACGCCCGATCGGGCGCTAAGGCTTGGACCGCACAATCGCAGCTTCTATCCCTTCGGTCGCCAGACGCGCCCGCATTGATTCGGCAGCATCCGCTGTAGCAAAGGTTCCCAGACGCACACGATAAAAAATTCCTTTGGCTGCCAGATCCACCCGCTGCACGCTAGCCTCGATGCCCATCAAGGCCAGCCGGGCTTTCAGATTGTCCGCATCCGACGGATTCTGATACGCCCCAGCCTGCAGATAGATCTTCTCCGGCACATCCTCGACAGGCTTGTCGAGCACCGGAGCCGAGGCGGCTTCGCCGCCCGGCAATATCTTGTAGAAATCGAATTTCGGCTTTTCCACCGGCCGGTCCCCCGGCTTGCCTGGCAGAACTATCGGCGCACTCTGGCCCGCCGGCGCGCCCTGAACCGGCCGCACCGGCTGGACCTCAGGCTTGCTGACAAAAGGCGTACGCCCGAAATTGATGTACAGCGCCAGGCCGGCTGCAATCGCAACCCCGATCAGCAAGCCGATCAACAGGCCTGACAGAGTATTGCCACGCTGGCTGCGCTGAGTACCGGTATTGCAGAGCATGCCACTCCCTTCGAAAAAGTTTGCCGAGTATAACCCGCAGCTGTTGTCTTGCCGCCAGGCCCCGCCAGCTCAGCTGCGCCGCATGATCCGGGCCACTGCCGCCTCGTACACACCCATGGGATCATCGCTGCGTTCGACGTCGGCGCCCAACTCGCGCACCACGCCATCCGCAAGGCTGTACATCCAGCCGTGCACGGTAATCTCCTGACCCCGTTCCCAGGCATCCCGCAACACCGTGGTTTCACAGACATTGAGCATCTGTTCCACCACATTCAGCTCGCACAAGCGCGCCGCGCGCTCGGTCACGTCGTCGACGCCGCCGAGCCAGTTCCGGTACTTGTCGCGCACGTCCTGCACATGTCGCAGCCAGTTATCCACCAATCCCATGCGCATGCCCTGCATCGCGGCCATCACGCCACCACAGCCGTAGTGGCCGACGATCAGGATGTGCTTCACCTTCAGCACATCGACCGCGTACTGGATCGTCGACAGACAGTTCAGATCGGTATGCACCACCACGTTGGCCACATTGCGATGCACGAAGACCTCGCCTGGCGCCAGTCCGATGATCTCGTTGGCCGGCACCCGGCTATCGGCGCAGCCGATCCACATGAATTCCGGATTCTGCTGGGAAACGAGGCGTGAGAAATACTCCGGATCGTTATCCCGCTCGTTCTGCGCCCAGGCACGGTTGCGCGCCAGCAAATCTTGCAGGGGAATGCTCATTCTGGTTTCTTTTTCTGTATGACCGAAGCCGGATTCTAGCGGAAGGTGGTGATTCCCTCGCCCGGCACCTCAAGCCTCGAAATCGCGCAGACGGGCCACATCGTGCACCCGGATGGTCTTGCCTTCGACCTCGACCAGCCCGGCACTGCTCAGATTGTGCAGGATGCGCGAAAAGGTTTCAGGCGTTACCGACAGGCGCGAGGCCAGCACCTGCTTGCTGGTCGGCAGATCGATTTCCAGCGCGCCAGCCTTGTCCTCGGCCCCGGCCTCGCCCAGCAGGTAACCGATCAGGCGCTGGGTCGAAGAACGCAGCGCGTAGCCTTCCACGTCCTTGACCAGCGAATGCAGGCGCAGCGACAGGCCGGCAAGCATCTTGCGGGCGAACAGCTTGTCGGTATCGATCAGCTCCTGCACCGGCTCGCGCGGCACGCCCAGCACCAGCGAATCGGTCAGCGCCTCGGCCGTCACCGGGAAGGGCCGGCCAAGGAACATCACCGCCTCGCCGAAACTCATGTGCGCCGGAATCAGCTCCAGCACCTTCTCGTTGCCATTCGGTGCCGTCACCGCCAGCTTGATCTGGCCATGCGCGACCAGATAGAAGCCGGTGCAGGGCGAATTCTGGCGGAACAGCACCTCGCCGCGCGCCAGACGATGCTCGGTCACGCTCCCCGCAATGCGGTCGAGCGACTCCACATCCACCGCGGCAAACAGCGGCAAACGGCCCAGCAGGCCACGCACATCGGTTTTGAGTTGTTTTTCCATCGGGGCACCAGTACTGCAAAATGTCGGGGTGCCATAACGTAACACAGCCCACTCACTCCTCCGACCCCACGCATGCCCGCCCTTCACTGCGACATTTTCTGCAAGGTCATCGACAACTACGGCGACATTGGCGTGTGCTGGCGACTCGCCCGCCAGCTCGCCACCGAGCATGGGCTGCACGTGCGTCTGTGGGTGGATGATCTGGCGGTGTTCGCGCTCCTTGATGCCCGTGTGGATGCCCGCTCAGCCACGCAATGCGTCGCCGGCGTGCAGATCTGCGCGTGGGACGAGGCCATCCGCGCCGAAGCCGCTGACATCGTCATCGAAGCCTTCGCCTGCGATCCGCCGGACGCCTACATCGCCGCGATGGCCGCACGGGCGCACAAACCGGCATGGATCAACCTTGAATACCTCACCGCCGAAAACTGGGCTGCCGACAGCCACGGTCTACCCTCACCGCATCCACGCCTGCCCTTGGTAAAACACTTCTTCTTCCCCGGCTTCACGCCAGATACCGGCGGCCTGCTCTGCGAAGCAGCATTGGGCGATGATCTTCAGGCATTCAGGCTGGACAGGCGCGCGCAGCAAGACTTCTGGAGCACGCTGCTCGAAGAGCCGCTTCCGGAGCGGGTCTTGAAGGCATCCCTGTTCGCCTACGAGAACACGGCCATTCCCGGCCTGCTCGATGCCTGGGCGCAAGGCGAGCGCGAAATCCTCTGCGCCGTCACCGCCGGGCGGCATGTGCCGCAGGTGCGGGCCTGGCTCGCCAGCCGCCCGGATCCGCAATCCATGCAACAGAGTCGCCTGCGGCTGGGCTTTCTGCCCTTCCTGCCCCAACCGGACTACGACCGCCTGCTTGCCGCCTGCGACCTGAATTTCGTGCGCGGCGAGGATTCCTTCGTGCGCGCCCAGTGGGCTGCACAACCGTTCGTCTGGCACATCTACCAGCAGGAAGAAGGCGTGCATCAGGCCAAGCTGGCGGCTTTTCTGGATCTGTACTGTGCTGATCTGGAACCGGCAGAGAGCGCCGCCCTGCGCGGCTTCTGGCAAGCCTGGGAAGACGGGAAAGATGCCGGCACACACTGGCCGGCCCTGCTTGCCGCCCTGCCGGGCCTGCAGGCCCACGCCGAAAAATGGGCAAAAAATCTTGTTTCACAGGGCGATCTTGCATCCAAGCTGCTGATTTTTTGCAAAAACTTGCTAGAATGCCCGGCTCTGTAAATCTAGTCAGGCGCTCGTGGGCGCCGTTTTAAGGTGTCCTTATGAAAACCGCTCAAGAACTCCGCGTCGGCAACGTCGTGATGGTTGGCGCCGATGCACTGGTCGTGCAGCGCGCCGAATACTCCAAGGGTGGCCGCAACGCCGCTCAGGTGAAGATGAAGTTCAAGAACCTGCTGACCGAAGCCGGTTCCGAATTCGTTTACAAGGCTGACGACAAGTTCGAAGTCGTCTCGCTGGATCGCAAGGAAGTGACCTACTCGTACTTCGCCGACCCGATGTACGTGTTCATGGACGAAGAGTACAACCAGTACGAAATCGAGCCGGACAACATGACCGACGCGCTGAAGTATCTGGAAGACGGCCTGAAGTGCGAAGTCGTGTTTTATAACGAAAAAGCCATCTCGGTCGAACTGCCGACCTCCGTGGTCCGCGTGGTCGAGTACACCGAGCCTGCTGTCAAAGGTGACACCTCCGGCAAGGTCATGAAGCCGGCACGCCTGTCCACCGGTTTTGAACTGCCGGTGCCGGCCTTTGTCGAAATCGGTGACAAGATCGAAATCGACACCCGCACCGACGAGTACAAGAGTCGCGTGAAGTAAGCACAGCCTGCATTGCATCAAGAAAAAGGGGCTGGCAACAGCCCCTTTTCTTTTGTGTGCAGCACTCTGGAGAACCCACCCATGCAACCTCGCATCATCCTCTCAACGCTGGATTACGACCGCCTCCACGCCCTGCTCGATTCGCCTGCGACACGCGGGGTGGCCGCGGCCGATTCGCTGCGGCTTGAACTTGATCGTGCCGACGTGCTGGAACCTGCCGTCCTGCCACCCGACGTGGTCAGCATGAACTCCACGGTGCGCTTCGTCTTCGATCCGGAGCCCGAGGAATACGAATACACCCTGTCCTGGCCGCGCGACGCCGAGCTGACAGACAAGGCACGCATCTCGGTGTTCACCCCCATTGGTGCGGCCCTGCTGGGCCTGCGCGTGGGCGACGCCATTGACTGGATGGTGCCTAGCGGCAAGACTGTGCGCCTGCGGGTGACCGAACTGCTGCTGCAGCCCGAGCGCAGCGGCGCAGAGCTCGGTCAATAAACTCAAGCCGGACAGCTTCACGGAGAAACATGATGCGCAAGATCCTGATCCTCGGTGTGTGTGTTCTGCTCGCGGCCTGCTCCGGCCAGAGCGTCAAGGAAGGGGCCAAATCGGCCAGCGGTGAAGTGGCCGGTGGCGCCAAGGCGGTGGCCGGAGGTGCCGTCGAAGCGGCCAAGGTCGTCAAGGATACGGCCGTCGAGGTCTATCACGGCGCCGCCGACGTCGGCAAAACCATCGGCAAGGATGCGGCGGACGTGGGCCGGGAAACCGGCAAGAAGGCCAAGGAAACCTTTACCAAGTAAGGCCCGGGGGTCTCATCGCGGCGCAGACCGGCCCCTCCAATGCCCTCTCTGCAAAGCCGCTTCTGGCCTGCTTCTACAGGCAGACATCCTGCAGACCGGCATCTGGCATGACTCTCAAGGCACGCCGCCCGGAGAACAGCTCCACAAGCGGCTCTTCAGCCTCCTCCTTGCACTGGCACATCTGTTACACGGATCAGCGCCTGCACGAAACCCTGGACACGCGGCGAATCTTCGCCGCTTCGGGTCGCCAAAGCCATTACCAGATCGGCGCCTTCATCCGTGAGCGGCACGAAGCTCACACCCCCCAGACGCAACATCGCCATCGGTGCCGACAGCACGGCAACCCCCATGCCGGCAGCCACCAGCCCGATCTGTGTGAGGGCTTCGCGAGCCTCCTGCGTCACTCTGGGAACGAAGCCGGCAGCGGCGCAAAGCTGGTTCACGTAATCCACCAGACTGGCACCGGAGCCCGCCGGATAACCGATGAAGGATTCGTCGCGGCACTCGGCAATCGACACCTCGGGCAGGCTTGCCAGACGGTGATCTTCCGGCACGATCAGGCACAGGCGGTCACGCCGCAATTCCAGCAGACGCAGCCCCGCTGGAGCAAGCACCTCATTGAACCGCACGAAGCCGATATCGAGCTCACCACGCTGCAGGGCCGCGAACTGGGCGTGGGTATACATCTCGCGCAGGCGCAGGGTCACTCCCCGGAAATCTTCGCGATAGGCTTTCAGCACCTGGCGCATCTCGCCGATCAGCACTCCGCTGGAGGTGAATCCGATGCGCAGCTCACCGGATTCACCGCGTGCAATGCGCTGCAGTTCATCGGCGACTCCAGCGCTGGCACCCAGGATCTCGCGAGCCCGCCCCAGCAGATGCTGGCCGGCTTCAGTCAGTTGCACACTGCGTTTGGTGCGGTGGAAGAGCGTAACGCCCAGCTCGGCCTCCAGCGCCTGAATCTGCTGGGACAAGGGCGGCTGGCCGATGTGCAGGCGCGCCGCCGCGCGAGTGAAGTGCAGCTCTTCGGCAACGGCCAGAAAATAACGCAGATGACGCAACTCCACTCATATCTCCAGACGATTAATTCATCCTGAAATATATATTGGACAGGGTGTTACGCCAAACCTAAGATCATCGCCATTCCGCTTTCCTGCCCGGAGCCTTTCATGACCGACCGCTACGCCATCATCGGCAACCCCATCGCCCAGGCCAAGTCGCCTGCCCTGCAGAGTGCCTTCGCCAGACAGTGCGGACAGGACATGGAGTACGGTGCGATCCTCGGCGAGCTGGATGGCTTCGCAGCGGCGGTGCGCGCATTCCAGCAAAGCGGCGGCAAGGGCATGAACATCACCATGCCCTTCAAGCTTGAAGCCTTCGAACTGGCCGACGAGCTGACTCCGCGTGGCCGCGCGGCCGGCGCGATCAACATGTTCACGCTGCGCGCCGACGGCACGATCCTCGGCGACAACACCGACGGCTTCGGCATCATGCGCGACATCACCCACAACCTCGGCCGCTCGCTCAAGGGCGCACGCGTGCTGTTGCTGGGCGCCGGTGGCGCGGTGCGCGGCACCCTGCTGCCGCTCTTCGACGAACAGCCGGCGGAAATCTTCATCGCTAACCGTACCGCCAGCAAGGCCGTGGAGCTGGCCGCCGAATTCGGCGCACAGGCTCGCGGCATCCGGCTTGCCGGCGGCGGTTTCGCCGACATCGCCGGACGCTTCGATGTGGTCATCAACGGTTCGGCGTCTTCCATGACCAACGATGTGCCACCTTTGCCCGCCGGCGTGTGGGACCAGGATTCGCTGGCCTATGACATGGCTTACAAGAAAGAGCCAACTGCCTTCGTGCTCGCCGCACGGGCGGCCGGTGTCGGCCAGACCGCCGACGGGCTGGGCATGGTGGTCGAACAGGGCGCCGAGTGCTTCTTCCTGTGGCGCGGCCAGCGCCCGGATACCGCTCCAGTCATCGCCGCGCTGCGTGTGGCGTGATTCCTGTGGGAGCGACGCTCACGTCGCTCCCATAACCCTGCTCCGTTCTTCCGAGGTCCCGCCTCACTGTGTCTCACGAACTCCTGATCCTGCTGCCGATCTCCTTCATCACCGGAGCCATCAATGCCGCCATTGGTGGTGGTGGCCTGATCGGCATCCCGGCCTTCTATAACGTCCTCACCACTTTTTCACCCGCCCAGATCATGGGGGTGGACAAGCTCTCATCGGTGATGGGCCACGGCATGTCGATCCGTCAGTACGCGCGGAACATGAACCTGCCCTGGCGTCTGATGCTGCCAACGGTGATCACCGCCTTTGCCGGCTCCTACATGGGCGTGCGCATGCTCAACCTGATGCCCACCCAGTGGATGCGTCCGGTGATCATCGTGGTACTGGCGATCATGCTGGTTTATACGTGGTTCAAACCACAACTCGGGCATGTCGACACCAGCCGCATCCCGATCCGCGCCGATCTCGCCAAGGGCGCCGCACTGGGACTGGCACTCGGTTTCTACGACGGGTTCATCGGCCCGGGAACAGGCAGTTTCCTGCTGTTCCTGTTCGTCCACTTTTTCCACTTTGATTTCCTGCGCGCCACCGCCTGCGCCAAGGTTGTGAACTTCGGCACCAACGCCGCCACGCTGGTATTCCTGATTCCGGCAGGCATGGTCGATTACGGCCTCGCCGTGCCATTGGGCATCGCGGCCATCGGCGGCTCGGTCGTCGGAGCCCGGCTGGCCATGAAAGGCGGCAACCAGTGGATCCGGCGCCTGTTCCTGATTCTGGCAGTCGGTCTGCTCTGCAAACTGCTGTGGCAGACAATCGCGCCCTGGCTGAGCTGAGCGTCCGCCCGCTGCGGTTGTACCGTGAGACGTTTCTGATCTATCGTTGTGCTAGGGCTTGCTCCCAAACGCCTGAACCCAACCCAGAGAGAAGATCATGACAAACGTACGCCAGATCCTGGATGCCAAGAAGAATCAGCAGATCCACTCGGTCAGCCCCCAGGCCTCGATCTTCGAGGCGCTGGAGTTGATGGCGAAAAAAGATGTCAGCGCCGTACTGGTGCTTGAAGACGAACGTCTGGTAGGCATCTTTACCGAGCGCGACTACGCCCGCAAAGTCATTCTGAAAGGCCGCAACTCGCGAGACACCCGGATCAGCGAGTTGATGACCCAGAACCTCCTGACCATCTCGCCCAGCCAGACCGTGGAAGACGTGATGACGATCATGACGGAGAACCGTTTCCGCCATCTTCCGGTTGTCGAGCGCGGCCAGCTGATCGGCATCGTGACGATTGGTGACGCGGTCAAGACCGTGATCGACCAGCAGCAGCAAACCATCAACCAGCTGGCAGGCTACATTGCCGGAGATATTGCCCCGGGGATGTGAGGCGTCCGCCCCGTCCAGTCATGGCCGATAGCATGATCGGCCATTGTTTTGTCTGCGAGATGCGTATTGTTCTCAATACACCGTTGATTTGATTGGATATTTTTCGTCTGAAAGTAAAATTCAGGGCAAAAACCGGTGATAATCCGGCTCCTCCGGAAATCACCCGTCATGCCATGAGTCGCAAGAAGAACGTCGCCCTGCTGTCCGTCGCCTCCAACACCCTGCTGATCACCCTGAAGCTGATCGCGGGGACTTTGTCGGGCTCGGTCTCCATCATTTCCGAAGCGATCCACTCGATGATGGATCTGGTTGCCGCCGTCATCGCATTCTTCGCAGTGCGTCTGGCCGATGCACCGCCGGACGAAGATCATCCTTATGGGCACGAAAAATTCGAGAACGTGTCAGGCGTCATCGAAGGGGTGCTGATCGTTGTCGCCGCCGTGTGGATCATTGTTGAAGCGGTGCACAAACTGTTCAACCCGGCACCGCTTGAGGCGGCCGCCTGGGGGGTTGCGGTGATGTTCGTCTCGGCGCTGGTGAATACGCTGGTTTCGCGTCTGCTCTACAAGGTTGCGCGGGAAGAACATTCCATGGCGCTGGAAGCCGATGCGCTGCATCTGAAGGCCGACGTTTACACCTCGCTGGGCGTGGGTGCCGGTCTCGCCGCCATCTGGCTGACCGGCTGGCACCAGCTTGACCCGCTGGTGGCGATTGCGGTGGCGCTGTTCATCCTGAAGGAAGCCTTTGAACTCATCGCCAGGGCGTTTGCGCCGCTGATCGACGCCAGCCTGCCAAAGGAAGAGATCGACGCCATCCACGCCGCACTGAGCCGCCACGCGCATGACTATATCGATTACCACAACCTGCGCACCCGTCAGTCCGGCAAGATCCGCCACGTCGACCTGCACGTCACCCTGCATCGTTACAGCACACTGGAAAATGCTCATGCGCTGTGTGACCGGCTGGAGGCTGAAATCGAAAGCGTGATTGCCCACGCCAACGTACTGATCCACTCGGACCCCTGCGACGCCAGCTGCACCTGCCCGGATCAGGTTTTTGCACGGCCGATCAGCACGACGCCGGCAATGACCAGCGCCGCACCGAACAGCTGAATCGTTCCCAGCGATTCACCGAGAAAGGCCCAGCCGAACAGGATGGTCAGCACCGGACCCAGCGTGCCGATCATCGAGGTCGCGCTGGCGCCGATGCGGCGCATGGCCACGGCAATCAGCCAGATCGGCAGCACGGTCGACAGCAGCGCCATGGCCAAAGCCAGAGCATGCACCTGCCAGGGCTGGGCGAGACTGGCCAGCGGCCGCATCACGACAAACTGCAACAGGCTCAGCACGCACGCCACGCTGGTGGCGAACGCCGCCACACGCGTGGCGCCCAGCGTCTTCACTTCTTCGCCGCTGAGCATCAGATAGATTGCGTAAGAAAGAGTGCTGCCGAAAACCAGCAGGCAGCCCAGCGCCACATTGCTGCCGGCCTGGGTCAGGTCCAGATCGTGCGATACGGCCAGCGCGATGCCGATGTAACACAACAGCATGGGCAGATACATGGCCCGCGTCACCCGCTTGCCGAGGAAAACCGCAGACAGGATGACCACCAGCGTCGGATAGATGAACAGGATCAGACGCTCCAGCGCTGCCGTCACATAACGCAAACCGAGGAAATCCAGGTAGCTCGCCAGATAGTAGCCAGTGACGCCCAGCACCAGCAGCATCAGCAGATCACGGCGACTCAGGGTGCGTGGCTCACGGTACGAGATGCTGAAACCCATCGCGATGAAGAAAGGCAGCGCATAACCCATGCGCAATGCCAGCAGGGTTTCCGCATCCACGCCGTAACGATAGGCCAGCTTGACGAAGATGGCCTTGAACGAAAAACACACCGCGCCCAGCACGGCAAAGGCAAAGCCGGAAACCTGACCCAGCCCCCGCATGTCAGGCCACCTGCATGCGCTGGCGATTTGCGTACACGCCATGCAGTTCGTTGAGCAGCAAGGCTGCGATCACCACCGCACCACCTTGCAAGGTTGCCAGGGTCGGCACTTCGCTCGCCCCCAGCCACGCCCACAGCGGGCCAAGCACCACTTCGAGCTCGGCCAGCAGTGAAACCTGCGGCGCAGACAGGCTGCGCGCCGCCACCACCATCAGCATGCATGGCAGGGCCAGCTGGAAGCAGCCCAGCACACCCAGAATCTGCACGTCATGCAGGGTCGCCTGGAATGGAAAAGCAAACGGCAGCATCAGCAGCGCCGAAAAGCTCGCCCCCAGACACACTGCCGGCACCAGATCCACCGCATGCCCGGAGCGCTTGAACACGATCACGTTGATCGCTGAGGCCAGCGGCACCACGAAGGCAATGCACATGCCCAGCACATCGCGGGCGCTGCCGGCCTGAACGCCGCCGGAAAAGATCCAGGCCATGCCCGCCACCGCCAGCACGATGGCCAGCCAGGTTGCGCCCGCAATCGGCTCGCGCAGAACCACCCAAGTCAGCAGCGCGGTGAGCAGCGGCGAGGCACAGCTCACCACCAGCGTATTGCTGGTCGAAGTCAGGGTCAGCGCAATCATGAAACTGGTAAACATTGCTCCCCACAACAGGCCGGATACGAGCAAGGACCGGCTCGGCCGGCGCAAGGCGGTCAGCGCCTCATGACCCCGCGTCGCCAGCAAGGCGAGGATCACGAAAACGGCACAGAAGGCACTGCGCCAGAAGGTCACCTCGAAGCTGCGCGCCGCATCCAGATGCCGCGTGAGCACGCCTGCCGTGCTCCACAGCAGAGCGCAAAAAATCATCACGGCAACGGCCGCCGGACGGCTGTAACGACGGGTAAACATTTCAGCTCGCCTCAAGCAGGGCCATCACCTCGGCCTCGTCTTCCACGATGGCAAAGGCGCTGCGCACCTCGGCCAGAATCGGCCGCGGCAGGCCGGCGCGGATGTCGATGAAGACCCAGGCGGTCTCCGCACGCGCGATCACCTGACGATCACTCTCACGCCAGAAAAGGTACTTGCGCGTACTGCTGCGCTCGCCCATGTCAGCCACCCAGGTCACCAGATTGAGCGGATCGTCGAGCAGCGCCGGGCGCAGGTATTCAATGAAATGCGAGCGGATCACCCAGGAACAGCGCTTCTCGAAATAGCGCTCCATCGGCCAGCCCAGATCCGTGGTGTGGGCGATCGCCACATCCTGCATCCACTGCAGATACGCGACGTTATTGACGTGACGATGCACGTCGATGGCTTCGGCGGGAACGGCAAAACGCTGGCTGAAAATACGGGTCATGGCAGATCGGCTCGGGTACTGGGCTGCAGGGCAGGCTGGCCGGAGAGGCGCACAGCGCCTCGCTGCACACACAGGCATGCTGAAGAAGCTTGCTGCGTGCGGGTTCTGGCGACTGTGTGGCATGCAACCTGAACATACCAGAACGTATTCTGCCATGCGGCAGTGCAGCGTACCCGATCCGTTTCAAGCGTTTTTGCGGACCGGCAGCAATTCCCGGAACACCTCCGGCAGCAGACAGGTCTGCAGGCTGCGCTGGCTGAAGAGAAAGCGTCCGTCGCAGACGAAGCCCAGTTCCTGCCAATCAACCGCGGTATTCAACAACTCGATGGCACGGTCGATATCCAGCGCCGGATCCTTCGGAAACAGTGCCAGAATCGAGCCATCGTAGTTTTCGCAGGCGTGGGTGAAAAACGGGTTGGCGCGCCGCGTCTTGCCATTCACATAAATGCGGCGGGACTCCGAAATGTGATGCCGGCGGCCCCATTTCCACCAGTTCGATTCATCAAAATGCGTCACCCGCCGCTCAAGCAAGCGCGCCTTGTGGGCTTCGAGATGGGCGTTCCGCACATCGAAATACATGCGCCGGGTCTGCCCGGTATCCACGGTCTTCGAACACACGAAATCCATATTGCCTTGCGGGTGCGTGAAGATTTCGTCTGCGCCAGAGACTGCGCCGACGCGCACGTCGAACACTTCGGCGAGCGGCATCGTGTAATCGTTGCGCAGGAACATCAGCTGGCCATCGACCAGCGTGAATACATGCCGGCCATCACGCATGCGCCGGTCCATGCGACCTTTTTCGAAGCGGAAGATGGCGCAGTTCGGCACGAATTTCCCGAAGATGCTGCTGTCGCCGGTTTCGATGAAATCGGTGATCGTGCCCTGCTCGAACAACCAGGCATTCAGCTTGCGCGCAGCGGTCAGCTTGATGAAATCACGCGGCACGATGAAGATCAGCTCACCGCCGGGATTCAGATGGCGCACGCATTTCTCGATGAAAAACAGAAACAGGTTGCTGCGCGAATCGAACAGCGTCATGTCCAGCCGGGCACGGGTTTCCGGCAGCACATCCTGAAAGCGCACGTAAGGCGGATTGCCGATGATGCTGTCAAATTTCTCGGTCTCGGGGTAGGCAAAAAAATCCATCCGCAGGGCCTGCGCCGGCGCCACGCGCTCATCCAGCTCGATCGCCACGCAGCCCGGCAGTTCGCGCGCGAATGCTCCGTCGCCGCAGGACGGCTCCAGCACCCGGCCCTGCTTGCGCCGCAAGGCGAGCATCTGCTGCACCACCATGGGCGGAGTGAAAACCTGACCGAAATGTTCAACAGGGTGAAAAGGCACGAGAGGTACGCCAGGCAGAACAAAGCGGCATTCTACCGGCTGGCTGCACCGCCTGCGGCGAAGCCCGTTAGAATGCCGACACCATGTTCATGATGCCCTACGTTACCCGTCTCACCCGTGGCAGCTTTCCGCTGGGGGTGATCCTTGTCGTGCTCACCTGCGCGATCGTGTTCTTCGGTTTCCAGTCCGGTGACGAGAAACGTTACGCACTGATGGGCGACTACTACGCCAGCAGCGTGTTGCCAGCGGTCGAACTGCCGGCTTACGAGGCCTACCTGCGCAAGCAGGGTGAGGCCAGACAGCTCAAGCAGTTCGAGGCGCTCAAGCAAAGCCGCGCCCTGTTTCCGACCTTGCGCCTGATGCAGGCTGACGAAGTTTTCATGGGTCGCCTGCGCGCCGGCAGCATCATCACCGATGCGCACCCGCAGTTCGACGACTGGCAACGCGCCCGCCGCCAGTTCGATGCGATGGAAAAGCGCCTGTTCACCGAACGCTTCCACTTCGACACCGAACACCCCACCTGGCTCACGGCCATCAGCCACCAGTTCATGCACGGCGGCACCGGGCACATCGTCGGCAACATGATCGTGCTGATTCTGGTCGGCCCAGCGGTCGAGGCTCTGATCGGCACCCTGCCCTTCCTCCTGCTCTTCGTCCTCGGCGGCATCGGCGCGGCGGCAGGCCACTGGCTGGCCACCCAGGGCGCGCCGGGCGGGCTGGTCGGTGCCTCTGGCGCGATTGCTGCTGTCATGGGCGCCTTTGCCGTGCTGCTGGGGCGCCGACGGATTCCTTTCTTCTACTTCGTCTTCGTCTTCTTCGACGTGATTCGCGCACCGGCCCTGCTCGCTCTGCCGATCTGGCTGATCAACGAGGCACTGCAATTCTTCTGGCTGGGTAATGCGCAGGTGGCTTACGGTGCGCACTTCGGCGGGCTGCTTGTCGGCGCCCTGCTGGTGCTGCCGCTGCGCCGCCGGGCGCTGGAGCGCCTGCTGCCGGAAGGCGCCGAGGATACCGCCGAAGCGGCGGCCAAGCCAACTGCCGAACTGGCCATCCACGAAGCCCGCCGCCTGATGAGCAGCCAGCGTTTCGACGAGGCCCGGCGCGCATACGCGCGGGCCGCCAGTCAGGCCCGCGGCAACGCCGGCGTGCTGCGTGAATGCCTGAACGTGGCCAGACTGGCCCCGGCCAGCGCGGAATACCATGCCATCGTGGCCTGCGTACTGGCCCTGCGCGGGCAGGATGCGGCAAGCCAGGCGTTGGTGCTGGAGAGTTTTCGCGACTATCTGCAGAAGGCCAGGCCGCTGCCACAGATTGCCCCCGAGACGGCAGTCGCCCTGATCGAGCGTTTCAGCCAGACGCGCTGCCTGCCGGAGCTGGACCGCTGTGCGCGCCTGCTGCATGCCAGCGCGCCTGCCCACCCGGGGCTGGATCAGATTCTGGCGCTGGCCGTGCATGCGCTGCGCACGGCAGGCGATCCGCTACGCGCGACAGAACTGTCGAAACTGAAGGTTTAGGGGTCGCACACAGCCCCTCGCAGAGCCGCATGCAGCGGGCTTCTCCGGCATGCACGCCGGAAAGGTAAGCGGGGCGCGGCTCTTCAGCACACGCCCCGCCGGTTCCGGATGGCCTCGTCCCGCGCTATCGGGAGTTCTTGTCCAGCCGTGCTTTCACGTAGGAGCCGGGGGCATCTTCCAGCACCTTGAGCTTGCCCTTGAGCGGGTCCCGCGCGGCCACTTCACTGGAATCCTGCGCCTTGACCCAGGCCTGCCAGTCGGTCCACCAGGAGCCGGGCTGCTGGGTGCAGCCGGCCAGCCAGTCTTCGCTATCTGCCGGGCGCTTGTCATCGTCGCGCACCCAGAAGCCGTACTTGTTGGCGACCGGCGGATTGACGATACCGGCAATGTGGCCGGAGCCGCCCAGCACGAAGCGCACGTTGCCGATGCGCTGGGCTCCGGCGTAGGTGCTCTTCCAGGGCGCGATGTGATCTTCAATGGTGGAGATGAAGTAGCACGGCACCTTGATCTTGCCGAGATCGATCTTGACCCCGCAGATCTCGATGCCGCCCGGCTCGCGCAGGGCATTTTCCATGTACATCTTGCGCAGATAGAAGCTGTGCATCTTGGCCGGCATGCGCGTGGAATCGGAATTCCAGTACAGCAGGTCGAAGGGGAAAGGGTCCTTGCCAAGCAGGTAGTTGTTCACCACGAAGGACCAGATCAGATCGTTGGCGCGCAGCATGTTGAAGGTGCCGGCCATCTCGGAACCTTCCAGATAGCCGCGCTCGGCCATCTTCTTCTCCAGCGCCTGCACCTGTTTCTCGTCGATGAACACGCCCAGCTCGCCGGGCTGCGAGAAATCCAGCAGTGAGGTGAAGAAGGTCCCCGAAGCAATGCGCTTGTCTTTCTTTGCCGCCATCCAGGCCAGCGCAGTGCCGAGCAAGGTGCCGCCCAGGCAATAACCGGCAGCATTGATTTCCTTGACACCGGTCTGCTCAATCACCGCATCCACTGCGGCCAGCACGCCTTCGCTGAGGTATTCATCGAAGCCCTTGTTGGCAAGCCAGGCATCCGGATTGACCCAGCTGATCACGAACACGCTGTGCCCCTGGTCGACGGCCCACTTGATGTAGGAATTCTTCTCGCGCAGATCCAGAACGTAGTACTTGTTGATCCATGGCGGCACGATCAGCAGCGGTCGCGTCGACACCTTGGCGGTGCTCGGCGTGTATTGCAGCAGCTGCATCAGTTCGTTCTGGAACACGACCTTGCCGGGTGTGGTGGCGACATTCTTGCCGAGTTCGAACGCCGAGGTGTCGGTCATGCGGATGCGCAGCTTGCCGTCCCCCTCCTCCACATCGCGCAGCAGATTGTTGAAGCCCTTGATCAGGTTCTGACCATGGCTGCGCATGGTCTCCTGGAAGACCTCGGGATTGGTCAGGGCAAAATTCGAGGGGGCAATCGCGTCGATGTACTGGCGCGTGTAGAAATTGACCTTTTTCCGGGTTTCCTCGTCAAGGCCATCAACGCCGGAAACCGTGTCGTGGATATGCCGTGCGGCAATCAGGTAGCTCTGCTTGACGAAGTCGAAGAGGAAATGTTCCTGCCAGTCTTCGTGCTTGAAGCGCTTGTCGGATTTTTCAGGTGCGGCGATCGGCTCGGGCGACATGCCCCACATGCGCTGCATGGAGTGTTGCCACAGCGAAAAGTAGTCCCACACCAGATTCATCTGGTTCTGCGCCAGCCGGTAAGGATTGGCCAGCAGCTTGTTCATCATGTCCAGAAAGGCCTGCGCCACCCCGAGTTCATCACTGGGCGGCTGGACGCCTTTTTTCACCTCCCGCTGCATGTGCTCGGTGAGCAGCTTGGAGGCGCGCTGCGCCACTTCGGCATAGGTTTTCGCCACTTCCTGCGGATCGGGCAATTCGGCCTTGGGTGCGTCAGTCGGTGCAGTTGCCATGGAACAGACTCCTGAAAGAGCAGTTGGGGGAAATTCACTTCGCTATCTGATAACGGACCGGCTCTCCGGCTTCTTCAATCCGGCGCAGCGGCCCTCTGTGCCAGAGGTGATTCAGGTGCGCAATGGTCTCGCTCATGGCGAACATCAGCTGGTGCGCGTCCAGCTCCCGCAGGAACAGGGTCTGAAGAAGATCTGCAGCACTTTGCGGGTTCCTCAGCGCCTCAAGGATTGTTGCATCCCTTTCAGCATGATGCGCGAAGAGCTGGCCTATTCGGGCATGCAGCCCGCGGAAGGGCAGACCATGCGCCGGCAGCACCAGCGTATCGGCAGGCAGCGGCTCGAAACGGCGCAAGGAGGCAAGGAAGCGCCCGACCGAATCCTCATCCGGCATGGCCGCCGGGACGTTGATGTTGGTGGTGATGCGTGGCAGCAGCATGTCGCCGGAGATCAGCGCCCCCGCTTGCGCGCAATACAGCGAGATGTGCTCGGGCGAATGGCCATGGCCGGCGATCGCCTGCCAGTGGCGTCCGCCAATCACCAGCACGTCACCATCAAGCAGGCGCTGGTAATGCACTGGCAGGGTCGGCACGCCGCGGGCGTAGACATTGCCGCGTGCCGCCATCTTCACCAGGCGCTCGTCGTCCAGCCCGTGCCGGCGGAAATGCGCCAGCATTGCTGAGGATTCAAATCCGCTGGTCTGGGCGTGCAGTGCATGCGCCAGCAGGTATTCCCCCATCGCCAGCCAGACCGGCGCCCCCGTGGCGCCCGCCAGCCACTCCGCATTGCCGAGATGGTCCGGATGATAGTGCGTCACGATGATGCGCCGGATCGGACGCTCCAGCGCCTCGATCAGGGCTGTCCACGTGCCACGCGAGGCCGGGTCGCCCAGCCCGGTATCGACGACCGCATAGCCCTCGTCATCCTCCAGCAGCCACAGGTTGATGTGGTTCAGGCTCCACGGCAGGGCGAAGCGCAGCCAGAAAACGCCCGGCACGACTTCGATGCGGGCAATGCCAACCGGCGCTTCGGTAAAAGGATGGGTGAGTGCGTGAGCAGACATGCGGACAACCGTGACAGTGGCTTGATGCTGATGATGCATCGCAGCATCCGGGCTTGCAACCATTGATCCTGCAACCCTACCCTTCCGGCCAGCAAGGGCACATAATCCTTCTACCGCAGTGTCATGCCACCCCGCGTTCAGAGACCACAACAATGAGTAAAACCGTACTTGTGGCCGGTGCCAGTCGCGGCATCGGTCTGGAATTCGCCGTGCAATACGCCGCCGAGGGCTGGCATGTCGTGGCCGGCTGCCGCGCGCCCGAGCAAGCCAGGCGCTGGACGCCTGCCGGTGTCGATCTGCAGACCCTGGACGTGACCAACGCCAATTCCATCGCCGCGTTGGGCTGGCATCTTGATGATGCGCCGCTGGATCTGCTGATCGTCAACGCGGGCGTCTCCGGCCCGGATACCGGCAGCTTTGCCGCTCCTGGCGACGACGCCTTCGATACCGTCATGCACACCAACGTGCTAGGGCCGATGCGCCTGATCCAGGCCTTCGGCACGAATGTCGCGCGGGCGGGCGGAGTCATTGCGGTGATGTCGTCAAAGATGGGCTCGATCTACGAAACCACCGGTGCCGATGCGCTGGCCTATCGCGCCTCCAAGGCCGCGGCCAACATGGTGATGAAAGCCGCCGCCAACGAGTTCGGGCCACAGGGCGCCACCATCGTCAGCCTGCATCCGGGCTGGGTGCGTACCGACATGGGCGGGCCCAATGCGCAAGTCGGGGTCAGCGAATCGGTCGAAGGCCTGCGCAAGGTGATCGCCGAACTGTCCGCCGACGACAATGGCTGCTTCCTTGACTACACCGGCCGCAATCTCTCCTGGTAAGCATGGCTGCCGAACTGCCCGCCTCGCCCTGCGTGCGTGATTGCTGTCTGGATGACCGCACGGACACCTGCGTCGGCTGCTTCCGCACCCTGACTGAAATCACCGGCTGGCACACCGCTGACGCGGCAGAGCGCGAGGCCATCCTGGCCCGTTGCGAGCAGCGTCGCTGCGCTCACGAAGCACAGCAAAGAGCCCTGCGGCGCTGATTTTCGCTATCCTTCGCACTGAAGCCGGTTCTCTCGCCCGGCGGCAAAGCACCCCAGCATGCAACTCACCCTGATCAGCGGCCTCTCCGGCTCCGGCAAGAGCATCGCCCTCAAACTGCTCGAAGACACCGGTTACTACTGCGTCGACAACCTGCCGGCAACCCTGCTGCCACAGCTCGTAGCCCAGCTCCAGGCCGAAGGCTACAAGCGTGTCGGCGTGGCCATGGATGTGCGTTCCGGTGCCAGCATCGAAGCGCTGCCGGAAATCATCGCGCAGGTGCGCGAACAGGTGCGTGACCTGCGTTTCATCTTCCTCGATGCGCGCGACGAGGCCCTGATTGCACGCTATTCCGAGTCCCGCCGCCGCCATCCATTGGCCGAAGAACACACCACCTTGCAGGAAGCCATCAGCCGCGAACGCCACCTGCTCACCCGGATCGCCGAGATCGGCCAGCGCATCGACACCAGCGCCCTGCATCCGAATGTGCTGCGTGCCTGGATCCGCGAACTGATCGAATCCGCCCCGAGCGCCGGACCAACCCTGCTGTTCCAGTCCTTCGGTTTCAAGCACGGTCTGCCGGTGGATGCAGATTTCGTGTTCGACGTGCGCTGCCTGCCCAACCCCTTCTACGACCCGGCCCTGCGCAGCCTGACCGGGCTGGATCAACCGGTCATCGAGTTCATGCAGGCCTCCGACGACGCCCTGCGCATGGCACAGGACATCCGCAAATTCATTGCCGACTGGCTGCCCGCCTTCTGCCACGACGGGCGCAGCTACTTCACCGTTGCCATTGGTTGCACTGGCGGCCAGCACCGCTCGGTGTATCTGGCCGAATGGCTGGCGCGCGAATTCGCCGGGCAAGCCAAGGTGATGGTGCGCCATCGCTCGCTCGACGCCGGGCTGAAGAAGTCCGCCTGACGCGACTCTCCGGGCATGCATTTGCGTCAATGGCTCCTGCTTCTGCGCCCCGGCGACTACGCTGTCGTGCTGGCCGCCATTGCCGCCACCCTCGCCGCCGGGCTGAGCCTGTGGGGGCCGGACCTGCCGACCACCGCCGTGATCCGCGCGGCAGGCCAGACGGTGGCCAGCCTGCCACTGGATCGCCCGGGCGTGTTCGATGTCAAAGGTCCGCTCGGCACCACCCATATCGAGGTGCAACCGGGCCGCGCCCGTGTCGCGTCGGACCCCGGTCCGCGCCAGTATTGCGTAAAGCAGGGCTGGCTGACGCGCAGCGGCGCCGCCGCGATCTGCGCGCCGAACGAAGTCAGCCTGCAGTTGCAGGGCCGGCGTGAAGCCTACGATTCAATGAGTTACTGATGACCGAGCCGGTGCTGATCCGTGCCGATGCTTCCGACCACCGCGTGGCCCGCTACGCCGCGGCGGCCATCGTCCTGTCGATCGCCGAGGCGGCGATCCCCACCCCGCTGCCGGGGGTCAAGCCGGGGCTGGCAAACATCATCGTGCTGCTGGTGCTGCTGCGCCACGGCTGGTCCGAAGCTGCCTGGGTCGCCCTGCTGCGCGTATTCGCCGCCAGCCTGCTGCTCGGCCAGCTGTTTGCGCCAGGTTTCTTCCTGAGTCTGACCGGCACACTGACAACCCTGGCGTTGCTGGCTGCCGCCGTGCATCTGCCGCGCCGCTGGTTCGGCCCGGTCAGTCTGTCGGTGCTCGCGGCCTTTGCCCACATCGGCGGGCAGATGCTGCTGGCGCGCGTCTGGCTGGTGCCGCATGAAGGACTGTGGGGACTGTGGCCGGTGTTTTCCGCCACGGCCACGTTGTTTGGCACGATCAACGGCCTGATCACGGCCAAACTGCTGCAGGACCAGCGCCAGTAGGTCTTCGCAAACCCGCATCTGGCGGACATCTCGCGGCATGTCTCGTGAAAACCCGCGAAAACATTACGTCTTCACGCACCCCGTCCGTCAACGCAAACGGGGCGTGGCTCTTCAGCACGCGCCCCGTCAGGTATTTCTCCAGAATCAGCCGTCGATGCCCTGGCTGGCCAGATATTCCTCATAGGTGCCACGGTAGTCGATGATCTGCCCGTCTTCCTTGATTTCAAGAATGCGGGTCGCCAGCGAATCGACAAACTCGCGGTCATGCGAGACGAAGATCAGCGTGCCGCCGAAATCCATCACGCCGGAATTCAGCGACTCGATCGACTCCATGTCCAGGTGATTCGTCGGTTCATCCAGCAGCACCACGTTCTTGCGCTGGAGCATCAGGCGACCAAAGAGCATGCGGCCCTGTTCGCCCCCGGAAATCACCTTGACGGATTTCTTCACGTCGTCGCCCTTGAACAGCAGGCGGCCGAGCGTGCCACGGATCAGGGTTTCGGCGTCGTCGCCTTCGTAACCGCCTTCACGCACGTAGCCGGAGATCCAGTCGGTGAGGCTTTCGTCGACCTCGAAATCCTTGGCGTGATCCTGCGCGTAGTAGCCGAGCTTGGCCTTTTCGGCCCACTTGATCGTGCCCGAAGTCGGGGTGAGCTCGCCCACCAGCAGTTTCATCAGCGTGGTCTTGCCGACGCCGTTCTCGCCGATGATCGCCACGCGATCGCCGGCATCGAAGGTCACGGTGAGCTTGTTGATGATCTTGCGGCCCGACTCATAGGCAAAGGACAGGTTCTCGATCTCCACGGCCTGACGGTGCAGTTTTTCCTTCTCGTCGAAGTCAAAGCGGATCCACGGATACTGGCGTGATGAGGGCTTGAAGTCCTCGATCTTGATCTTCTCGATCTGCTTGGCACGGCTGGTGGCCTGACGCGCCTTGGACTTGTTGGCCGAGAAACGGCGCACGAATTCCTGCAACTCGGCGACCTTTTCCTTGGCACGCGCATTGTCGCGCGACTGCTGTTCGCGGGCCTGCTGGGCGGCTTCCGTGTAGTCATCCCAGTTGCCGGGATAAGTCTGGATGCGGCCGTAGTCCAGATCGGCCATGTGCGTGCATACCTGATTCAGGAAGTGGCGGTCGTGGCTGATGATGATCATCGTGCTGTTGCGGTTGTTCAGTACGTGTTCCAGCCAGCGGATGGTGTTGATGTCGAGGTTGTTCGTCGGTTCATCCAGCAGCAGGATGTCCGGGTTCGAGAACAGCGCCTGACACAGCAGCACGCGCAGCTTCCAGCCCGGCGCCACTTCGCGCATCGGGCCATTGTGCTGGCTGGTCGGAATGCCCACGCCCAGCAGCAGCTCACCCGCACGCGCTTCGGCGGTGTAACCGTCGTACTCGGCGAAGTGGTGCTCCAGTTCGGCCGCGTGCATGTAGTCGTCTTCGGTCGCCTCGGGATTGGCGTAGATCGCATCCTTCTCCTGCATGCAGGCCCACATCTGCTCGTGGCCCATCATCACCACGTCGAGCACGCGCACGTCTTCATACGCGAACTGATCCTGGCGCAGGAAAGCCATGCGCTCACCCGAATCCAGCGCCACGTTGCCACCTGAAGGCTCCAGCACGCCGGCCAGAATCTTCATGAAGGTCGACTTGCCGGCACCGTTGGCACCGATCAGGCCATAGCGATTGCCGTCGCCGAACTTGATGGAAACGTTTTCAAACAGGGGCTTGGCCCCGAACTGCATGGTGATGTTGTTGGCGATGAGCACTGCGGAATCCCTGAATACCGGCGCGCGACAAATGCCGCAGCGCAAAAGCCCGTAATTCTAACGCAGTGCAAAAATCGCCGATAGCTCAATGGCTTGGGCAGAAACCGTGAGCTATTTGGCACCGATAACAAAAAGTTGTGTTCCCGGTGCCAAAACCCTTCCGTTACCGGAAACATTGGATTAGGATTTTCCCTGACAGGATAAGCAGAACTTTTCCGCTCATAAGCTCCTGTTTGAAAGCCGGCCAATGCCCCGCTTTTCCAAAATACGTATCCACGTTCAGCCGGCAAGTCCATGCGGCAAGTCCAATGAAGAAGCAAGAAGGAGATAGGGATGTATAAAAGTAACAGTTTCAAAGGGGTAGCTACTGCACTGATCCTCAGCCTGGTGCTGGCGGCTTGCGGTGGTGGCGGCGGTAGTGACAACAACAGCACACCGGCCAGCAGCTCTTCTTCGTCGAGCTCTTCGTCTTCTTCAAGCAGCTCCTCAAGCTCTTCTTCAAGCAGCTCCTCAAGCTCTTCTTCGTCGAGTTCCAGTTCTTCGTCGTCGTCGTCGTCGTCGTCGTCGTCGTCGTCGAGTTCATCCTCCTCATCGAGTTCGTCTTCTTCAAGCTCGTCGAGCTCTTCGTCCAGTAGTTCCAGTTCTTCTTCCAGTTCTTCGTCGGGCGGAGCCAGTATTGCGTGGAACGTGTATAACGCCACCTATGCGCCGTTGACGGCAGGCTCTATAACCTTGGCGGATGGTTCGTCTGGTACCTTCACTCAAGGGACCCTCTCAGGAGGCTCTGCAGCAGATTTCTCTGCTACATCTGGCATAACCACGTTCTCGTCGACGACAGCAGCAAACAAGAATGTTGTTTCGACCACGGCAGGTGTGCCGAGCGCCTATCCCAGAACTTACACGCTGTTGGCCTACGTCAAAGTAAACGACGCAACTAACCGCGGGATCGAACTGGATATGAACACCGGTGCAGAACGCGTCAAGGCTGTCATTTATGCAAATGGAAATGGCTTTGGTATTGAAAAAACTGCAGATGGCGCCGCAACGATCAAGGACTCCGCAAGCTATAGTGGCTCCTATCATTTGTTCCAAGTGAGCGCGAATATAACTGCGGCGTGCACGGGCACTGTCACCCTGTGGGTGGATGGCTCTCCTGTAACCTTGGCATCGTCGACGGCACTAACGGCCGGCTCGATCAGCGCAAACGTAGTCACGCTTGGATCTACTTGCCTGACTTCCACAAGTTCGGGCCTGTATATCGGCGACGGTGGCTCCAGTGGCTATAACGCAGATATTGACTGGATCGTCTGGAGCAACACTGGCGCTTATACTCCGACCGAGGTAAAGGGCACTCTGCCGGCATCAATGGGTACAATCCCCGCCGCTTACCAGTAATTTAGTGCGCATTCCGGAGGAATCCTCTGTGGAGCCCTCCGGCCCGTCCAAATCAAAAGGCCTTGTTTCCAGACAAGGCCTTTTTTGCTGCCTCCCTGGATGTCATCCCCACATTACATCCAAGGGGCGGCGTTTTACCTCGCCATGCCTGTAAGGCATGGCAATCTGAAGAAGCCCACCCGATGCGCCTCTGCAGACAGGTTTATTTACTTTCGCCCCAGCGCTGTATGAGCTGATGGGCGACACCGATCTGGTCAAGAATCCGCGCAACAACGAAATCCACCAGATCCTGCACGCTCTGCGGGTGGTGGTAGAAGCCGGGGTTGGGCGGCAGGATGACCACGCCCATGCGCGAGAGGCGCAGCATGTTTTCCAGATGCAGGGTGGAGAACGGTGCTTCGCGCGGCACGATCACCAGCTTGCGGCCTTCCTTGATGCACACATCGGCGGCGCGCTCGATCAGGTTGCTGGACAAGCCGGCCGCCACCGCGGCCAGGGTGCCCATGGTGCATGGGCAGATCACCATCGCGTCCGGCGGGTTGGTGCCGCTGGCAATCGGCGCAAACCATTCCTCGCGGCCGTAGACCACCAGCTGATCGGCGCTGGCGCCAAAACGCGCACCCAGCATCGCCGCGGTTTCGGCGGTGTTGCTGCTCAGCACCAGATCCATTTCCTGCCGGGCGACGATCTGTGCAGCCTGGGTGTAGACAAGCTGCACGCGGCATCCGGCGGCCAGCAGGCTTTCGATCAGGCGCAGGCCGTAGGGCATGCCGGACGCGCCAGTGAGGGCAAGGGCGATGGTTTTCATGGCATGCCCATCGCTTTACGGTGCCGCGCTGACGCGGATTTCTTCGTCCTGCACGCGAACCACATCGCCCGCGCGGATCTTGCGCGTCTTGCGCAGTTCGATTTCGCCATTCACCTCGACCTCGCCTGCCGCCACCATCATCTTGGCAATGCCGCCGGACGGCGCAATGGTGAGCAGCTTGAGCAGGCTGTCCAGGGTGATGAATTCGCGGGTGAGTTCAAAGTCGTGCAGGTTCATGGTGTGATTCTGGACAGGGTTTGACGGACTTCCAGCGCCATGCTCTGCCCTTGTTCGAGCAAACGCAAGCCGGGCATGCCGGGGCGGGCGTGGGCACCGGTGATGTGGGTCACTGGTTCGTAGCAGAACCATTGCCCGTGAGCCGGGCGGTACAGGATGGCCGTATCCAGCCCCTGCGGTTCGGTGGTCTGCCAGTCCAGGCGCAGATCGATATCCGGCCGCTCCATGCGCATGTGGCCATCACAGCCGTGGAAATTATGGTCGATTTCGCCGTCGCCGATGTCGCGCAGCACGTTGAAATCCCATTCCGGCGGCAGCGGCGCACTGTCCGGCACGGGCACGCCCTTCTCGCCCGGCCAGTGCCCCTGGGCACCGAAACGCAATTGCAGCCCTGCGGCACGCAGGATGTAGGGGTGAAAGCCCAGCCCGTAGGGACGGCGCTGCGGTCCCAGGTGCGTCAGTTCGAGGCGCATGTGCATCACCTCGTCTTCCAGCCGGTAATGCTGGCGCGCCGAGAAGTGGAACGGGTAGCCACACGGCTCGTGCGCCTCGACCACCATTTCGACATGCGTCGCACTGTGGGCGGCGACTTCCCAGGCGTGCATCCAGCCGGTGCCGTGCATGGGCACGGGCGAGTCGACACGGTTGCTGACCATCGGATAGAACTCGCCATCAACATGGATGCCCCCGCCGAACAGCCGGTTGGACCAGGGCAGCAAGGGAAAATTGGCCACCGTCCGGCGCTCCGGATTGGGTGCATAAGGCCGCCAGATCGGGCACCAGCGCTCGTCACGGCGCACTTCCCAGAACGCCGCACTGCCGCCCAGGGTGGGCAACAGGCCAAGACGCTGATGGGCATTTTCAAGGGTAATCAGGGGATCGGCAGGCATGAGGCAGAATTCAGCAACAAGTTGTCTGACATTTTCGCTGAAAAGCCGGCAACAGGGAACTGCTGCAGGGCAGCGCCGCACGCAGGGTGGCTGGAGAGCCGCTTGTGGCAAGGCTCTTCGCAATGCCTTCCGGAAAACCCTCGCCGATCAAGCCTCTTCAGCACCACCACCCGAAGAAGCCCGCCAGGGGCAGCTAGCTTTTCAGGCAGCCCTTTCCATGCTCTAAAACCCTTGCTGTTTCAGCCAGTCGGCAATCCGCTGGGCGGCAGGCTGCCAGTCCGGCTCCAGCATCAGGGCGTGGCCGGCGTTCGGGATGATCTCCACCGGCAGATGCAGGGCCTTGCCCGTCTGCTCCACCTGCTGCGGCGGAATCAGTGCATCGTGCTCGGCGCCCAGCAGAAGCATGGGCGGGCGGCGCATGCGCGCCGGGCGCGGCAGGTCAAAGCCGCTCATGTCCCAGATGGCGCGCATCGATTCGGCCTGCATGTGCATGAAGCATTCGTGCAGCAGCGCACGGCTGACCGGCTGGTGAAACAGCGCCTCGCGCACCGAATCGAGCTGCGGCTCGCCACCGCCGATGATGCGGTTCAGATCGAAGAGCACGTTCGGCCGGCCGAACATCAGGCTCAGCGTCGAGCCCAGCAGGCCTTGCGGCGGCACCGAACACAGCAGCACTGCGCCGGGCAGTTCGGCATCTTCCAGATATTTCTGCAGCACCACGCCGCCCATGGAATGCGCGATCACCACCGGAGCACGCGGCATGGCTGCAACCACCTCGGCAAGATCATTCACATAATCCTGCAGGCTCAGGCTGTTGAGAACATCGCCGCCACGGCTCCCGCCGTGCCCCGAAAAGGAGAACGCGCTGGCCTGCCAGCCCTGTTCGGCGAAATACGGCAGGTAGTGCTTGTCCCACAGCCAGGCACCGGCGTAAGCCCCATGCACAAAGAGCAGCGGCGTCGGCCGAGCCTTGCCGGCGGGCTCGCGGTGGATGATTTCAAGGGTGGTATTGGCGGCAAATTTCATGGGCGGACTCACGGTTGTGCTTCCGCAGCATGCACGTCGAATTCCACACTGTCGAGCGTCTGATCGGTCGGGTCGCTGATGCTCAGGCGATGCCGCCCCGGCTGCGGCAGCCAGACCTGCCGGCTGCCCTCGCCCAGCGGCTTGCCATCGAGCTGCCAGCGCAGAGCCACGCTGGTCTCGGCCGACAGGGACCAGCGATCCCGTGCCGCCGGTTCGCCAGCGACGATGTAGTTTTCGTCACGTACCGGGAAACTGATCCGCGCCCGCCGCCCTTCGGGCAGCACCGTCACCAGATCCAGTTCGGTGCCGCGCAGGAACCATTCGCGCCGGGGCGCCTCGCCCGGAGGTTCGAAGCGGACCAGGCTGCTGAGCACACCTTCCGGTGCCAGCGGCGCTTTCGACTCCGGAGCCAGCGCCGCCAGCGCACTGCGCCAGGCAACTTGCGGCACCAGCGCATGGGTCACCAGCGCCAGCGTGAAGCGCTCGGAATTGCCCACCACCACTGCGCTGCCATCCTCGGCAGCAAAACTTGTCCAGCTCGCCGCCCAGCCGCCCGGGCCTTGGCTGGCATGCAGATCCTGCATGACAAAAGCCGTCTCCGCGCGCCACACCCGGCGAGGGGCGACGACCGGCTCGGCCATCAGCAGGCGGGCGGGCTGATAGCTGCCGCCCGTGGCAAATGCCCGCCAGGCAGCGGCCAGACGCGGCAGATCGGGATCTGGCGGAATATCCGCCTGCCCCGCCAGACCGGCCGACTCGAAACCCAGTGCGCGCACCCGCTCCAGCCAGACATCCCGGTTGCCAGCATGTTGCAGGTACAGCAAGGCGCCGATCTGGTGCCCCTGCAGTGCCGGGCGCAGACTCAGCCAGGCCGGGGTGGCGGCCCGCGCATCGCGCGGATCGAAGATGGCCCAGCCCAGCGGCAGCGGACTGGCGGCGGTGAACTGGCGCGATTCGATGGCCTGTGCGGCCAGCGCCGGCCAGTGCCAGTCCGGCAGATGACGGCGCAGGCTCACCCCGTCAGGCGCCTGGGGCGATACACCACCCACCCAGGCCAGCACGTCGCCACTGGCGTTATCCAGCAGCACAGCGGCGGCCTGTGGATCGTCCTGCAGCTTCAGCGCTTCCAGCAGGCGCCGCTGCAGATTGGCGTCCAGCACGGTTTGCAGACGCTGGCCGGGCTGCTGCAGACGCGCGCGCGCCAGTTGCAAGGCCAGCGTCCAGCGCGGCGCGGCGCGTGGGGCATCCAGCCGGGCGTTGGCCAGCTGGGTGATCTCGCCGCACAGGCGGGTCTGCCCGAGCGTGGCCGCCAGCTTGCAGGCGCGCTGCGCCACCCGCGCCGGGCGGGCATTCGGCCCGCGCAGCAGCGCTGCCAGCAGGCTCGCCTCGCGCGGCTTCAGCTGGCTGGCGGGAAGACCGAACAGCAGTTCGCTGGCGGCCCCCACGCCCTGCAGATCGCCGCGAAAAGGCGCCAGGTTGAGATAGGCCTCCAGAATCTGCGGCTTGCTCCAGTGCGCCTCCAGCTCGATCGCGGCGCGGCTCTGATCCCACTTCTGCGTATAGCTGCGCCGCTCGCCACGCTTGGGCGGCATGCGCAGGGCCGGGTCGAGCAGGCCGGCAAGCTGCATGGTCAGGGTCGACGCACCGCGCTTGCCCTCGCCCCACAGGTTCTGCCAGGCCGCGCCGGCAAAGGCCAGCCAGTCGACGCCGTTATGCTGAAAGAAGCGCCGGTCCTCGGCGCGCAGCAACGCATCGCGCATCGCGGGCGACAATTGCGCCAGCGGCACCCAGTCGAGGCGTCGCACATCCGGGGTCAAACGCACGTCGGCCAGCGGCTGGCCGTTGCGGTCCAGCAGGACGGCGTCCGAACTGAAGTGCGTGGCACGTACCTGCTCGAAGCTGGGCAGCACGAAACCTTCAGCCAGAGTGGCCAGCGGGCACAGCAGAAAAACGAGGAGGGAGGCGCGGATCAGCTTCATGGGCAGAACGAAAAACGAGGCGCTATTGTGCGCCAGACACAGCCTGGGCGGTGAGCCGCCCGCCGCCTGCCTTGCGGCCGGGGCTATCTGGCGAAGCGCAGGTGACGGCACGGTACCGGCAGACGGGCTGGAGAAGCAGGCGCGGAGCGGGTCTGCAGGCAGGCCCTAATCCAGCGGGCGCAGGGTTTCGAGCACCGCGCCCACGGCGGCCACCCGTGCTTCGTGCAGGCGTTGCGGGATCTGGCGCTTGTCGCTCAACGCAGCGGCTATCGACCCCGCATCCACACTCAGGAAGGCCGCCAGCAGCGCGCGCCACAGCGGCGTGGCGCGGTCTTCACGCTCGGCGTAACCGGGGCGACCATGGAAATCACAGGCCGCCGCAGCGAGCAGCCCCTCAAACCGCTCCGGCCGGCGCAGCGCATCGCAGCGCTCGAAAATTTTCGTGATGGTGTCGGCCCGCATCTCACCGATCTTGTGGATGTTGCCGTGCTCGCGCGCAGTCAGCAGCGCCAGTTCGCGGCACTCCACCGGCACCTTGAGGCGGGCACACGCAGCTTCGACCAGCGGCCCGCCGAGACCCTCGTGGCCATAGTGGTGCGGCCAGTTCTCGCGCGGCGTTACCCCCTTGCCCAGATCGTGCAGCAGCGCCGCCCAGCGCACCGGCAGAGGCGCGTTGCGCAAGGCGGCCTGATCAATCACCAGCAACTGGTGGATGCCGGCATCGATTTCCGGATGGTATTTCTCGGGCTGCGGCACGCCGAAGAGCGCGTCCAGCTCGGGCAGGATGCGCGCGAGCGCACCACATTCGCGCAGCACTTCGATCATGCGCGAGGGGCGTGCGTACATCAGGCCGCGCGCCAGCTCCTGCCACACCCGCTCGGGCACCAGATGATCCACCTCGCCCGCCGCAACCATGCCGCGCATCAGCTCCAGCGTCTCCGGAGCCAGCGTGAAATCGGCAAAACGCGCGGCAAAACGGGCTACCCGCAAGATGCGCACCGGGTCTTCGGCAAAGGCCGGGCTGACGTGGCGGAACACGCGATCGGCCAGGTCACGTTGCCCGCCGTAAGGGTCGATCAAGGTGCCGTCTTCGGCCTGGGCAATCGCATTGATGGTCAGATCGCGCCGGACCAGATCCTCTTCCAGCGTCACGCTGGCATCGGTGTGGAACACGAAGCCCTTGTAACCCGGCGCAGTCTTGCGCTCGGTACGCGCCAGCGCACATTCCTCGTGGGTGTGCGGGTGCAGGAAAACCGGAAAATCCTTGCCGACCGGTTTGAAGCCGGCGGCGAGCAGATCGTCCGGAGTGGCGCCGACCACGACCCAGTCGCGGTCCTGCACCGGCAGGCCGAGCAGGCGATCACGCACGGCGCCGCCGACGATCCAGGTTTGCCATTTGGGGTGAGTCATGGCTTATTTCTTTGCCTGGTTAAGGGGTTTCAGCGGCGCCGCACCGGGCTCGTAGCGCACGTCGGGACGCAACAGCGGGCCTTTCAGGCGCAAGGGCAAGGGTTTGCTGCGCAGGTCGGCCAGATCCCGTGCCGCCATTGCGGTAACTCCTGGCAGCAGGCTGGCCTGCAGGCTGAAATCCAGCTCGTCGCGCAGCAGGTCGGCACTGCCCGCCCCACTCAGCGCCAGCCAGCTGTTGCGGCTCTGAATGGTGTCAGCTTGCAGCTTGCCGCCCGCCAGCAGGAAACGGCTGCTGGCCACCCCGATTTCGGTGGTTTCAGCATCAACCGGGCTGCGCGCGGACTGCTTGCCTGCTGCAATGGCCGGGCGGAATTCACGCAGGCTGCGCACCAGATCCACGCCACGGATTGCGCTGTTGGTCAGCGTCCAGCGCACCGCCCCGTTCAGTTCGGCGAGCGGTTGCTTGTCCGCCCTGAGCAGGGTGGCCAGCTTGTAGGAACCGGAGAGGCGGCCACTCAGCGGAATCGGCAGGCCGCCTTCAAGCGCAAGCAGTTCAAGCCCCAGATCATTGAAATCGCCCTGCACGCCCAGACGCCCGCTGCCACCCTCGGCGCTCAGCTCGCCGCCGATCTGCCCCCCGTACAGACTGGCCGTGAAGCCGCTGGCCGTGAGAACTCCCTTGTCCACACTGAGCGGGCTCTGCAGACTGTTCAGGTTCAGACCCGCCACGCGCAGATTTCCCAGCTTGAGCTTGCCGTTCAGACTGAGCTGCTCGAAGCCGGGCAGCTGCAGCGGCGGCAGCCGGGTGCCGGGGCGTGCTTCGGCAACGAGACGGTCCAGATCAAGCCGGCTGGCACTGAGCTCGAAGCGCCCGCTCAGCGGCCAGAGCTGTGACAACTGCGCCTGCAGGCGCAGCTTGTCTTCTCCCAGCGCGCCGTCCAGTGTCATGTCGCTGCCACCACTGGCGCGCCACTGCGCCTGCCCGGTCACGCTGATGCGCGCCGTCGGGGTGTGCAGGCGCGGATGCTGGAGCGAGGCCTCGGCCTTGATGTCGCGCAGGCGGTAAGCATTGCCCTGCACGTCGGCGCTCAGGTTCGCATTCAGCTTGCCCTGGCTGCCGTGCTCGCTGCCGGCCTTGTACTGCCAGGCAAAGTCCAGCCCGTCAGTACTGAAGCCTTGCCCGCTTTCCTGCAAGTGCGGCAGTGCAAGCTGAAAATCCGTCTGCGCATCCACCGTGCGCAGGGTCAGGCTCGCCGCCAGTTTCTCGCCCTGCAGCCGGAAGGATTGCCAGCCGAAAGCGGGAGCCGCGGCGCTGAAGCTGACCGCCTGAGCCCCAGCCGCGCCTTGCAGTTTGAAACTTGCCTTGCTGAGATAGCCTTGCGCCGCCTGGCTGCCCCAGCCCAGACGCTCGCTGGTGAAGCGCGCCTCGGCACCCTGCAGACCATACCCGTTACCGGAAATCCGCACGCTCAGCTCATCCAGCGTGCCGGCACTCAGGCCCTTGAGCAGGGTATAACGCGCCTGCCCCTTGAATTCCAGATCCCCGGCGCCAGCCTTGTCCAGCCACTGCCCCTGCCAGCTCAATTGACCCGGTACACCCTTGTTCACACTCTGCGCATCGGCATCCAGATTCTGGATTTCGACCTGCATGCCCGTCCCGGCATCGTCAACCTGCAGCGCCGCGCCGCGCAGACTGATTTCGCTGATGTGCAACTGCCAGGGCGGCGGCGCGACGCTGGCAGTCGAAGCAGCCAGCAGATTGGCAAGATTCCACTCACCATTGCGCGCGCGAACACAATGCGCCTGCAGCCCGCTCAGGCTGACGCGCAGGATTTCGTGACGCCGGGCAAGCAGGGCCAGCGGGGCCAGATCCAGACGTACGCTGGCGGCGCTGGCGAACACCTCGCTGCGCCCGGGCTCGGACAGGGAAGCCTGCCGCAGGACCAGCGCCGGGCGGGGCCAGACCCGCAGCTGCGGTTCCTTGCCCAGCACCAGCGTACGCTGATAGTGATCCTTGAAATGCTGGGTGAGCGCGCCCGCGGTGCGTTCAGCGTCAAAGCTGACCCACACCAGAAACGCCAGTGCTGCCACCACGGCGACGAGACCACCGAGGAAAAAGCCCAGCACGCGCAACACCATTGCCAATCGAATTTTCAAACCGGCTACTCCGGATGAAGGATCGGCGATCATACCCCAGCTTGAATTTCAGGCTTCTGACGCAGGTCGGCTGGCTCCGCCGGGTCCAGATTCGCCCGGCAGCCCCTCGCACAGCCGCATCCGGCGGGCCTCTCCGGGCATGCCATCGGCACAGGCCCGCCAGCCGCCGCTCTGCAGCCACCCCCGGTCCGGAGAGTCTGCGGCGATGCATGACAACGGTTGCCCATCGCCCCGCTTTTGCGGGACACTGCCGCTCATCCCGGCAGCCAGTCGGGCCTCATAAACCGGTTTTTGAAAACAGGGGGTCATTCATGAGTTTCGTCAGCGAATTCAAGGAGTTTGCACTCAAGGGCAATGTCGTTGATCTGGCTGTTGGCGTAATCATCGGCGGCGCCTTTGGCAAGATCGTCGAATCCATGGTCAACGACATCATCATGCCCGTGGTCGGCGCAGTCGTTGGCAAGATCGATTTCACCAACCTCTTCATCGTGCTCAGCAATGACCCGAAATACAGCGGTCTGGCCCTGGATGCCCTGAAAAAAGCCGGCGCCCCGGTCTTCGCTTACGGCAGCTTCATCACCATCGCGATCAACTTCGCCATCCTCGCCTTCGTGATTTTCATCATGATCAAGCAGATCAACCGCCTCAAGCGCGAGGCCCCCGCCGCTCCGGCCGCCGAGCCGGTGACGCCGGAAGACGTGGTGCTGCTGCGCGAGATCCGCGATGCGCTGAAGAAATAAGCCGTTCCCGGCTCCCGCAAAAAGGCCGCATGAAAATGCGGCCTTTTTTGTTGCTCCCGCCTTGCGTCTGCCGCGCTAGGCTACATGCGACGCTGGCGCCTCGGCTTCGGACGCATCGACCCGTTCCAGCCGGTAGCCGAAATTGTAGGTGGGCACCAGACGGAAGCCGTGCTCGGGCTTCAACTGCAGCTTGCTGCGCACGCGCGAAATGTGGGTATCCACGGTGCGGGTCGCCAGATCCGGGTTGCGCCCCCACACGGCTTCGAGCAGATGACCCCGCGAGAGCAGACGCCCGAGATTGCGGAACATGAAGGCCGCGAGATCGAACTCCTTTTCGGTCAGATCCAGCGACTGACCATTGAGCAGGATGCGTTTCTGGGCGTGATCAATCAGGTAAGGCGGCAGATCCATGCTGGCTTCAGCCTCGCGTGGCTTGCTCCGGCGCAGCACCGCCTCGATGCGCGACATCAGCACGCGCTGGCTGACCGGCTTGATGATGAAATCGTCGGCGCCGGCGGACAGCCCGGCCACGATGTCATCCTCGGTGTCGCGCGAGGTGATGAAAATGGCCGGCGTGTTGTCGCGGCGCTCGCCACGCAGCCAGCGCAGGAACTCTTCGCCCGAGATGTCCGGCATCATCCAGTCGAGCAGGTAGAGGTCGATGCTCTCACGGGTACAGAAACGCTGCAGGTCACGCGTCAGCGCAAAGCTGTGCGCGTCGTGCCCGGCATTGCGCAGCCAGGCGCTGACCAGGGTTGACTGGGTCAGGTTGTCTTCGAGCAGGACAATGCGCATGCTGCCCTCCAGAGGGGAATTGTTATTTTCTGATTCTTCACCCCAGCTATCACGGCATCGGGATCACCAGACTTTAGGGACACATGGCATTCACGCCCCGATGGTCGGCAGGATCAGGCCCGAACGGCCGGATTGCCTGTGCGGAGTCGCTTGCCCGCACCGTTTTCAGGCCGGGAAATCGGCAACGAAAGGATTGCTGTCACGCTCCTCGCCAAACGTGGACATCGGTCCGTGGCCGGCGATGAACGCCACCTCCCGCCCCAACGGCCACAGCTTGAGCCGGATCGAGTCGAGCAGATGCTGATGATTGCCGCGCGGGAAATCGGTGCGGCCAATCGAGCCGGCAAACAGCACATCGCCCACCAGCGCCAGATTGGCACTGCGGCTGTAAAACACGATATGCCCAGGCGTGTGGCCGGGTGTATACAGCACCTCCAGCACTTCCTGGCCGACGCTGACCGTCTCACCCTCCTCCAGCCATTGATCCGGCTGGAATACCGGCACCTGCGGGAAGCCGAACATGCGGCACTGCTCGGGCAGGGCATCGATCCAGAACGCATCTTCGCGCTGTGGGCCGATGATCTGCACGCCCGCAGCGCGGGCCAGTTCGGCACTGCCGCCAACGTGATCGAGATGGCCGTGGGTGAGCAGGATCTTCGTCAGCTTCACCCCGGTCGCCGCGATTACGCTCTGGATGCGCGCCACATCGCCACCGGGGTCGACGACGGCGGCTTCCATGCTCTGGTCACACCAGATCAGGCTGCAGTTCTGCTGGAACGGAGTGACGGAAATGATCTTGTATTGCAGGGCCATGAGACAGCTTTCATGAGGAGTCAGCGTTTGTGAAAAAAATCGTCGCGAGCGGCGCAAGGTCGAAACGAGGAACGGAAGCGTATGTGCAATACGCTGAGTACCGGAGTTTCGAGATTACGTCGCACAGCAGATTTTTTCACAAACGCGCGCTGCGCCCGCCATCCACGGCCAGGATCTGGCCGGTGACATAGCTGGCGTCGAGCAGCAGAAAGCGCACGGCAGCGGCCACTTCATCCGCTCGGCCGGTACGCTGCAACAAGGTGTGACGCACGATGGTCTCGCGCTGCTCGGGCGAGATCTGGCCATCCTCGGGCCATTCGATCGGCCCGGGGGCAACCCCGTTGACCCGCACGCGCGGCGCCAGCTCGATGGCCAGCGAACGCGTCAGCCCCTGCAAGCCAGCCTTGGCCGCCGAGTACACCGGATAACCTTCGAGCGGACGCTCGGCGTGGATGTCCACGATGTTGACCACCGCCCCGCCGCTCGCCGCCAGATGCGGTGCAGCGGCCTGGGTGAGGAACAGCGGCGCCTTGAGATTGGAACCGATCAGGTCCAGCCAGGCCGCCTCGTCAATGCTGCCCAGCGCGGTCGGGAAGAAGCTGGAGGCGTTGTTCACCAGCCCGTCGAGCCGGCCGAAGCGCGCCACGGTGTCCGCCACCAGACGCGGCAGGGCCGCTGTGTCGAGCAACTCAGCCTGCAGCACGCAGGTGGAATCCGCGCGTTGCGCTTCCAGCTCGGCGGCCAGCGCCTGTGCTGCCGTCAGCGAGGCGTGGCAGTGAATCGCGATGCGGCAGCCGGCCGCATGCAGGCCACGCACGATGGCCGCGCCAACGCGGCGGGCGCCGCCGGTGACGAGAATGACCGGCGCGTCCATCACGACTCCCAGACCACCACCACACCGCCTCGCTGGGCATGGCGCAGCATGTCCAGCAAGGGTGCCGCGCGGCGCGCCAGGCTGACCTCCCGTTCGCGGGCCTGGCGGCGCTCGCGCAGGGCCTGCAACTCGATGGCATCCCGCCCCCACTCGTCTTCATCTTCGTCGGGAGGATTGTCCAGCCGGTCCTGTTCGATGGCTGCCTGCAGGGCGAGTATGGCGTCGGGCAACTGCTCCACCGTCAGGATGCCCTGCGTGTCGTCCGGGTCCTTGCCGAAGATTTCCAGCATGCGCCGGCCCACGGCGCCAAACATGATGACGTCGCCGTCAGCGTCGGATTTGAAGGTAATGAGCATGGCTGTCCTCGTGTGCCGCAAGCGGCAAGGATAGCCTAATCACACTTGCCGCTGGGCTGGTCGATCAGCACCGGCCAGATGTACTTGAACACCTCGGGGTTGCTGCAGCGGGCCGCACACTTGGAGTAGGACACCGTGAGTTGCGGGCCCTGCGTCCAGATCCGCACGGTGCAGCCATCGGCATGGCGCATCTCTATCGACGGCGTACGGGCGGTCTGGCGGAAACCGGAGCCCTCGAAACTGCAGCTACCCCCGTACAGCGGCACCTGGATGCTGGTGCTGAGCGCCTTGACCTCGTTGTTGGCAATTTCGATGTGGGTGCTGCCGTTGTAGCCGGTTTCATTGCGGAACGAGCAGCGATGGCGAATGTTGATGGCTTTGGGCGCCTGCTGCACCTGCGCGGAGAGCCGCGCCCGATCTACCTTGGCGAGCAGGCTGCCCGGTTTGCCGCGCGGAATCTGGGGCTGCGCGGCAGCCCCGCTGGAAGCCTTGTCAGGAGCGGCTTCCGGAGCAGGTGCCGGCCGGGCTTGAGCTGTGGGCGTGGCCGGCGCTTCCGCTGGCGGCGAACTGCCACAGCCGCCGAGGAGAATCAGATTCACACCCAACAGCCATGACAGTTTGCGCATCTCAGCTCCTTCTGAAGCCAGCCAGCAGCAGCCCGGCGCCGATGAACAGGCTGCCGAAACCGCGATTGAGCCAGCGGATATGCCGCGGGTCGTGCAGGGCACGCAGCACCCGGGCGGCGAGCAAGGTGTAGCCGTTCATCACCACCACATCGGTAAACAGCAGGGTCAGCGCGCAGATGCCGTACTGCGGCCATTGCGGCGCATGCGGGTCGATGAACTGCGGCAGCACCGCCAGCATGAAGATGATGCCCTTGGGGTTGCTGGCGTTGATCAGGAAGGCCCGCAGCACCATGCCCCAGCGGTCGTGCGGCTCATCGGCGCCCAACTCCATCGGGGTTGCCGGCGCGCGCCATTGCTGCACGCCCAGCCACAGCAGATACGCCACGCCGAACCATTTGATGCCCACGAACAGGGTCTGCGAGGCAGCCAGCACGGCGCCCAGCCCGGCGGCACAGATGCCCACCAGCAGCAACACGCCCAGCTGCAGACCGAAAATGTTCCACAGCGCACGGCGATAGCCATGCCGCTGCCCGGCCGCCATGCACGACACGGCACCGGGCCCCGGCGAGAGGCTGATGATCCAGGCGGCAGCAAAGAAAGCCAGCCATGTGTGCAGAGTCATGTGTGCAAGGCAGGAATGGTCAGTTGCTTGATTTTGAAACAACGCCGCAATTCTTCAAACTCATCCTGCTGCAAGGCCGGCAGCGACCGCCACAGGGCCTTCAATCCGGCATGAGCGGCGCTGGGCAATGCACGCTGCGCCGGCGAACGGATGATCACCATGAAGGCTGCCAGCGGCGAATGGTAAAGGCGCAGACCCGGCCCCAGCGCCGGCAGGGCCGCCTGCAGTTCGGCCACACTGAAGGCCGCGCGCAACGAATTGTGATAATCGGTGGTGAACATCTCGCCCTGCTCTACCGCATGACGGTACGCCATGAAATGCATGGTGGCCGGGCGCTTGAGGCGGCCGAAGTCGGACAGATACACCCGCCCGCCGGGTTTGAGGATGCGCCGGATCTCGGCAAAACAGCGCCCCAACGCCGCCACATCCGGCAGGTGGTGCAGCGAGAAGGTGGACATCACCACATCGGCCGAAGCATCCGCCAGCCCGCTCAGCTGCGTGATGTCGCCCAGCGCGAAACGTACATTGCCCAGCCCCTGCTGCGCGATATGCGCCGCGGCATCGGCAAGCATCGTCGGCGCCAGATCGATGCCCAGAAATTCCGCCTGCGGATTCAGGCGCGCCACCTGCGCCAGCTGGGTCGCCGGGCCACAGGCCAGATCCACCACCTTGTCCCCCGGGCGGATCAGCTCGCACAGCTGCGCCGTATTGAGCAGATAGACCTGACCGATCACCCCGTCCTCGCGCCCGGCCCGCGCAAACGCCGCCACCTGCGCCGGATCATCCATCAGCATCGCCGGCTCCGGCTCGCGCGGCGGTGGCGTGCGCGAAAAGGCTTCACAGACGAGATATTTGAAGAAGGTCAGGCTGGGCATGGCTGCGCGTGAAGAGTGGAGGCCGGGGAAGATTATCCCCGTTTTGCCCTGCGAGCCAGCACCGACGGCCCGACGCAAGCCCCCTCACCGAAGACCGGCGCCCCGCGCGGCTCCCGGAGCAGCATGCCCGGAGAAGGCCACCAGGTGCGTGTCTTCGGGCGACACTTCAAAACAGGTAGAGTGGGTTTGATGCACAGTGACAACCCGTCATCGCGTCAGGCCTGCCCCTTCAGTATCTGCCTCCTCAACGAGGAGACCTCTTCCCGCAATTTAACGGCACGCAAACGGGTTTTCCCGGCAAGCGAAATTACTTCTGGATCAAGCGCCGTTGTGTCGTACTGCAACTCAATTTTGAGCTTCTCATCGAGAATTTTGCACTTTTCCAACAAGTCGATTGCTTGGTCAACAAAAACGATTAGTTGGGCCCGAGGCAAATCGGAAACGCCAAATTGCCGCAAAGCAGCGACGATTTCGTCAGCGCGCCCCCCTGACCACACCTTCAGTACCTCTCGAAAGACGTCGCTCGCCAAGTCGGCAGCAGGCAACCGCTCCGCCAAGGAGCACGCTCGTTCAATGAATAATGCAGGCTTGTCGAAAGCGCGTAGCGTCTCATCCCGCGCGAGAAGCTTCGCGCTGCGCAGGTCAAACCAGTGTTGCACAAGCACAATGACCAAGGAAAAGAGTATTGCAGCTACGCTCGCCAATGCCTGTACCCAGCCGGTGCACTCCCCACCGGAGTCCGCTCCGATGAAGCGACAAACACTTTGCAGATATGACCCCATAAAGCCTCCCTGACACCCAAATTCACGGCCGTGACGCGCTTCTGCCCCCTCACGGCATCCGCAAACCCTTGGAAATGAAGTTGTGGCCCTTGGTCTTGGCCAGATAGTCGATGGCCATGCGCGCCATGTCGCCATCCGTCAGCCCCCAGAAGGAGGGCTCGGTGGAGACTTCGAGGCTGTGCAGGAAATCTTCGAGCCGATCGATCGGCTCGGCTTCTTCCGGCCCGAAGATCTGGGCGAGCACGCGGTCGCGGTCGGGGTCGTTGCCAGTGGCCTGACGCCAGACCCAGGGCAGCGACCAGGAACAAGCCAGGCCGTGCGGAATGCCCTTGCTCAGGGTGATCGGGTAGGACATCGCATGGGCCAGCGCGGTGCGCGTCTGCGACAGACACATGCCGGCCTGCCAGGCGGCGCGGGCCAGCTCGACACGCGCCTTGACGTTGCCTTGGAAGCGCCAGGCGATCGGCAGCTTGGCCAGCACCGTGCGCGCGGCGTCGACGGCGAGCATGTCGCTCATCGGGCTGGCATTCACGTTCCAGATGGCTTCGAGCGCATGCGACAGGGTGTCCAGTGCGGAATTGCGCATCACCACCTTGGGCAGGCTCATGGCCAGCTCTGGATCGATCAGCGCGGCCTCGGGCCACAGCCGCGAGTTGTTCAGGGTGTATTTGGCCTGATTCTGGTCGCGCGTGTCCCACAGCACCGAAAAGGGAGTGGCCTCGCTGCCGGTGCCGGCCGTGGTCGGCACGGCGATCACTCGCAGGCGCCGTACGACCGGGGTGGCATGCGTCAGCAGATCAAGGAAATGGCCGGATTCGGGCTGGCAGCACAGGGCTTTGGCGAAATCGATGACGCTGCCGCCGCCCACGGCGACGATGACTTCGGCCTTGCGCTCTTCCCAGATGCGCATGTGCACCGGCACGATGTCGGCAAGCTCGGGGCGACTTGCCACGGTGTCGATCACCTCGACGATGCGCTCACCAAGCAGGCTCTTGATCCGTGCCAGCAAACCGGAGGCATGGGCACTCTGGAAAGTCACCAGCAGCACGCGACGCCGCCCGACCAGCTCGGGAAGCCTGTCCAGTGCACCGATCCCGAAGACCGTGCGCACCGGGTTGTGCCACTGGAATTGCCCCATGCTCATCCCTTTCGGTGTTGCAGGGCCGGGTTCGGCCGGCCATCCACGTTAGGCATGCGCCAGGCCTCTCCGGGCCCGTCGAAGGGCCACAACGGCGGAAGAGCCGGGCGTTTACCGGTCCGGCCGGCGCAGATGCCAGTCGGTGGCTTGCTGCAACTGGTGAGCGACATTCAGCAAGCGTGCTTCGCCGAAGTAATTGCCGATCAGCTGCAAACCAACCGGCATATTGTCACCTGAAAAGCCGGCCGGGGTCGACAGGGCCGGCAAGCCGGCGAGATTCACGGCAATCGTGTAGATGTCGGCCAGGTACATCTGCACCGGATCATCGGCCATCTGGCCGATGCCCCAGGCAGCGGTCGGGGCAACCGGTCCGGCAATGACATCGCACTGTGTCAGTGCCTGCTTGAAGTCTTCGGCGATCAGGCGGCGCAGTTGCTGGGCCTTGATGTAGTAGGCGTCGTAGTAGCCATGCGAGAGCACGTAGGTGCCGACGAGGATGCGGCGCTTCACTTCGGCGCCGAAGCCTTCGGCGCGGCTGCGCAGGTACATCGCGTCCAGTGCAGGTGTCTTGGCGTCGATCAGCTCGCGGTACTCGGCGGCACGGTGGCCGTAACGCACGCCATCGAAACGGGAGAGGTTGGAGCTGGCTTCAGCCGGTGCGATCACGTAATAGGCCGGGATGGCCAGATGTGTGTTCGGCAGGCTGACTTCGACGGTGCTGGCACCGAGCTTGCGTAGCTCGGCCAGTGCGTTCTCGATGGCTGCGCGCACGTCTGCCGCCAGACCGTCGCCGAAGTACTCTTTCGGCAAGCCAATGCGCAGGCCGCTCAGCGGCTGGTTCAGCTGGGCGCTGTAATCGTCCCTGGCGCGTTCGAGGCTGGTCGAATCGCGGCTGTCGAAACCGGCCATGTGGTTCAGCAGGAGTGCGCAGTCTTCTGCCGTGTGGGCCATCGGCCCGCCCTGATCCAACGAGCTGGCATAGGCCACCATGCCGTAGCGCGAGACGGTGCCGTAGGTCGGCTTGATGCCGGTGACGCCACACAGGCCGGCGGGCTGACGGATCGAGCCGCCGGTGTCGGTGCCGGTGGCGGCGGGGATCATGCCGGCCGCCACGGCAGCCGCCGAGCCGCCGGAAGAGCCGCCGGGCACGCGACTCAGATTCCACGGGTTCTTCACCGCGCCGTAAGCCGAGTTCTCGTTGGTCGAGCCCATGGCGAACTCGTCGCAGTTGGTCTTGCCCAGGCTGACCGCACCGGCGGCCTTGAGCTGGCTGACCACGTGCGCGTCATAGGGGCTGACGAAGTTGGCAAGCATCTTCGAACCGCAGGTGGTGAGCACACCTTCGGTGCAAAAGATGTCCTTGTGGGCGATCGGCAGGCCGGTCAGCGGGCCCGCCGAACCGGCAGCAATGGCCTTGTCGGCAGCGTCGGCTGCAGCCAGCGCGCCATCCCGGTCGACGGTGATGAAGGCGTTGATCGCAGCGTTCTGCGCTTCGATGCGGCCAAGGTAGTCGGTCACCAGCTCGCGGCTGGAGGTCTTCTTTTGCGCCAGCGCATCGGCCAGCGATTTCAAGGTCTGGATGCTCATTTTGCGTCGACGTAGCCGAGCCCGATTTCGACGTGGTCGATCAGGGAGTGGATGAACTTGATGTGGATTTCCTGGATGCGGTCGGCGTAGCCGAAGTACGGCACGATGATTTCGGCGTCGGCAATGCCTTTCATTTTTCCGCCGTCCTTGCCCATCAGCAGGATGACCTGCATGCCGCGTTCCTTGGCGGCCTTGGCGGCGGCAAGGATGTTGGCGGAGTTGCCGGAGGTCGAGATGCCGAAGAACACGTCACCGGCACGGCCCAGCGCCTCGACCTGACGGCTGAAGATGAACTCGAAACCGTAATCGTTGCCCACGCAGGTGATGTGCGAGGGGTCGGAAATCGCCAGCGCACCGAGCGCCGGGCGGTTGTCGCGGTAGCGGCCGGAGAGTTCTTCGGCGAAGTGCATGGCGTCGCAATGCGAGCCGCCGTTGCCGGCTGAGAGGATCTTGCCACCGGCCTTGAGGCAATTGACGAGGATGTCGCCAGCCTTGTCGACCTCGGCGAGCAGGGCTTTGTCGGCCAGAACGCGAGTCAGCAGGTCATGGCCTTCCTGCAGGTGCTGTAGAAGTCGGCTCATCATTCAATCACTTTCGGCACGAGATAGAGGCCGGCTTCGGCCTCGGGCGCCACGGCCTGATAGGCTGCGCGGCGGTCGGATTCGATGACGGCATCGGCGCGCAGACGCTGCACCACGTCCTGCGGGTGCGACATCGGCGCCACGCCGGTGGTGTCCACGGCCTGCATCGCTTCGATGAGGCCGAAAATCCCGTTGAGCTTGGCCTGGGTGGCCTCGGCGTCAGCGGGGGTGAGTTCGATGCGGGCGAGCCGGGCGATGCGGTCGACCTGTTCCAGCGAGAGAGACATGATTGCGGGCCTCGGCGAGACAAAACCCACCGTCAGGTGGGTGCATAGGAAACAACGGGATAGGGTAACATAGAGGGCTATTCCTGTTCCCGGTTTGCTCGGGCCTGAACGTGGTGTTCGGGTCTGTCACAGAGAGGTGCCTCTACACATGTTCGGACTTCTGCGTTCCTATTTCTCCAATGACCTGGCCATCGACCTTGGCACGGCCAACACCCTGATCTACGTGCGCGGCAAGGGCATCGTGCTGGACGAGCCTTCCGTCGTGGCGATCCGCACCGAAGGCGGCCCGAACGCCAAGAAGACCATCCAGGCCGTCGGCCACTCGGCCAAGCAGATGCTGGGCAAGACCCCGGGCAACATCACGGCGATCCGCCCGATGAAGGACGGCGTGATCGCCGACTTCACCGTCACCGAGCAGATGCTCAAGCAGTTCATCAAGAAGGTGCACGACTCGCGGATGTTCTCACCATCACCCCGCATCATCATCTGCGTGCCCTGTGGCTCGACCCAGGTGGAACGCCGCGCAATCCGCGAATCCGCACTGGGCGCGGGCGCTTCACAGGTCTACCTGATCGAGGAGCCGATGGCCGCAGCCATCGGCGCCGATCTGCCGGTGGCTGATGCAACCGGCTCGATGGTGGTCGACGTCGGTGGCGGCACCACCGAGGTGGGCGTGATCTCGCTGGGCGGCATGGTGTATGCAGGCTCGGTGCGCGTGGGCGGTGACCGCTTCGATGAAGCCATCGTCAATTACATCCGCCGCAACTACGGCATGCTGATCGGCGAAACCACCGCCGAATCGATCAAGAAGACCATCGGCTCGGCCTTCCCGGGCTCCGAAGTGCGCGAAATGGAAGTCAAGGGCCGGAATCTGGCCGAGGGCATTCCGCGCTCCTTCACGATCTCGTCAAACGAAATCCTCGAAGCCCTGACCGATCCGCTCAACTCGATCGTCTCGGCCGTCAAGATCGGTCTGGAGCAGACCCCGCCGGAGCTGGGCGCTGATATCGCCGAGCGCGGCATGGTGCTGACCGGTGGTGGTGCGCTGCTGCGCGACCTGGACCGCCTGCTGATGGAAGAAACCGGCCTGCCGGTGATCGTCGCCGAAGACCCGCTGACTTGCGTGGTCCGCGGCTCCGGTCTGGCCTTGGAGCGCATGGACAAGCTGGGTTCGATCTTCGCTTCCGAGTAAGCGGTGTCGCGCTCAGGTTTCTTGTATGCAACCAGCAATGCGCCGCAAGGCGCATTGCCGTATTTCACGTATCACGTTTCACATGTGACGCAGCACTGACGCATGGCCTCCCACGATCACCAGACTCCCCCATTCTTCAAGCGCGGCCTGCCTCCGGCAGCACGCCTGACGATCTATCTGGCCCTGTCGTTCTCCCTGCTGGTGGCTGATCTGCGCCTGCATTACCTCGAAACCCTGCGTCAGGCCCTGTCGGTTCTGACCTACCCGTTGCAGATTGCTGCGGCTACACCGGCAGATTTCGTCTCCAATGCCTCGGACTATTTCAGCGGTCTGATCAGCGTGCAGCGCGAAAACAAGAGGCTGAAGACCCAGCAGCTCAATATGGCCAGCCAGGTCTTGTTTACCGAGCAGCTGCAGCGCGAGAACATCGAGCTGCGCGGCCTGCTGGCCATGCAGGCATCGCTCAAGGTGCGCAGCACGGCAGCAGAAATCATCTTCACCGCACGCGACCCCTTCTCGCGCAAGGTCATCCTGAACAAGGGCGGCCAGCAGGACATCGAACCGGGCTCGCCAGTGGTTGATCCGCTCGGCGTGATCGGTCAGGTCACCCGCGTGTTTCCGCTGCATGCCGAAGTGACCCTGCTCTCCGACAAGGAACAGGCGATCCCGGTCATCGTTGAACGCAGCGGGCTACGTGCGGTGATGTTCGGCACCGGCAATGGCCTGATGGAACTGAAATTCCTCGCCGCCAACGCCGAGGTGAAGCCGGGCGACCGCATCCTGACCTCGGGGCTGGATGGAGTCTTCGCTCCGGGTCTGCCAGTGGCGACGGTGCTCAAGGTGACCCGCGACAGTGCCGAATCTTTCGCCCGGATCCTGTGCAGACCGACCGGCAGCGTGGAGCGCAACGGCCCGGTGCTGGTGCTGTCGCGCACCGGACCACGTCCGCAGCGTCCGGCCGACGACGACAGCATTGATCCGCGCCGCGCCTCGGGTGGCCGCATCCGCCAGAACAAGGCCGAGGCGCCTGCCTCTGCACCGACACCGGCCAGTGCCCCTGCGCCGGCCCAGAGCGTCGCCCCGCCCGCGGCAGCCAGCCCGGCACGCAAGGAGCCCTGATGCAAGCGACCCATCGTTCTTCGCGCCTGCTCCTGCCAGTCCGCATCAGCTTTGTAGCCCTCAGCCTGATCGTGGCACTGGGTCTGAATTTCGTGCCGGTTGGCCGCTTCTACGCCGTGCCGGATTTCGTCGCACTGGTGCTGGCCTTCTGGTGTGTACGCGAGCCGCACCGTGTCGGCATGGGCACCGCCTTCATCGTCGGCACCCTGGTGGATGTGGTGCATGGTGCGGTCATGGGCCAGCATGCTGCGGCCTATGTGCTGCTGGCCTGGGCCTCCATCGTCAATTCACGCCGCCTGCTGTGGTTCTCGCCAGGGGCCCAGGCCCTGCACATGGTGCCGCTGTTCCTGATGGTGCAGGTCGTCATGCTGATCCTGCGCCTGCTGGCAGGCCATCGCTTCCCCGGCTGGGAATATTTCTTCACCTGCTTCACGACGGCCGCACTGTGGTTGCCCACGTACTACCTGCTGTTGCTGCCCCAGATGCGTCCGATTGACCGTGACGAGAACCGACCACTTTAGGTAGTGGATTCGCTCCCCAGGCATGGAACTCAAAGCCCCTGAACAGGAACTCTCGCGTTTCCGCGCCCGTGTGGCAGCGGCGGCGGTGTTCGTGCTCGTCGGTTTCAGCCTGATCGTGGCGCGTTTCGTGTATCTGCAGATCGTGCGCTACGACTACTACGCCACGCGTGCGGAAGAAAACCGTATCTCGCTCTTGCCCATCGTGCCCAACCGCGGCCTGATCATGGATCGCAACGGCGTGGTGCTGACCCGCAACTATTCGGCTTACACACTGGAAATCACGCCGTCGAAGGTGCGCAACCTGGAAGACACGATCGACGAACTGGCCGAGTTCATCGACATCCAGACCAAGGACCGCAAGCGCTTCCGCAAGCTGCTCGAAGAGAGCAAGAACTTCGAGTCGCTGCCAATCCGCACCCGCCTCACCGACGAGGAGGTCGCCAAGTTCATCGCCCGGCGTTACAAGTTCCCCGGCGTGGACATCAAGGCGCGCCTGTTCCGCCAGTATCCCTTCGGCGAATTTGCCTCGCATGCCATCGGCTACATCGGCCGGATCAACCAGAAGGAAATGGCCCGGATCGAGGATGACGAAGATCTGGCGGCCAATTACCGGGGCACCGAACACATCGGCAAGACCGGGCTGGAGCAGAGCTACGAGAAGGAGTTGCACGGCATTACCGGTTTCGAGCAGGTCGAGGTGGACGCTTCCGGCCGCGCCGTACGTTCGCTGGCGCGCACGCCGCCGATACCGGGCAACAACCTGCAGCTCACGATGGATGCCGAGTTGCAGCGCATCGCCGAACAGGCTTTCGGCAACCGCCGTGGTGCCCTGGTTGCCATCGAGCCGGGCACCGGCGGGGTGCTTGCGCTGGTATCCACCCCGCGCTTCGATCCGAACCTGTTCGTCGACGGCATCACCCCGGACAACTGGGATGTGCTCAACACCTCGCTCGACAAACCGATGATCAACCGGGCGCTGAACGGCGCCTATCCGCCCGGCTCGACCTTCAAGCCCTTCATGGCGCTGGGTGCGCTGGTCACCGGCAAACGGGCCGCCAACGTGGCGATTGCCGACCCGGGCTATTTCGTCTTCGGCAACAATACCTTCCGCGACGACAAGGTCGGCGGCCACGGCATGGTGGATATGGTCAAGTCCATCGTGGTCAGCTGCGACACCTACTACTACACCCTGGCCAACGAGATGGGCATCGACCTGATCTCGGACTTCATGGGCAAACTGGGTTTCGGCTCGCGCACCGGCATCGACATCGAGGGCGAATCTACCGGTGTGCTGCCCTCGCAGGCCTGGAAGAAAAAACGCTTCAAGAAACCCGAACAGCAGAAGTGGTACGCCGGCGAAACGATCTCCATCGGCATCGGCCAGGGTTACAACGCCTACACCCCGCTGCAGCTGGCACATGCCACGGCCACCCTTGCGGCGGGCGGCATCATGTTCAAGCCGCACATCGTCAAGTACGTGGTGGACGCCCAGACCGGCCAGCGTCGCGTGGTTGAGCCGACGCCGGTGGCGGATCTGGGCTTCAAGCCCGAGCATCTCGACGTGATCCGCCGCGGCATGGTCGGCGTGATGACGGGTGGCACCGGCGCGCGCGCCTTTGCCGGGGCCAAGTACGAAGCCGCCGGCAAGACCGGCACCGCCCAGGTGTTCTCGCTCAAGGGCGGCAAGTACAAGGAAAGCGAGACCCACGAGCGCCTGCGCGATCACGCCCTGTTCATCGCCTACGCTCCGGCGAAAGACCCGAAGATCGCGCTGGCCGTGCTGGTCGAAAACGGCGGTTTCGGTGCCGCCGCCGCCGCGCCGATTGCGCGTCAGGTGCTGGACTATTATCTGCTCGGCGTAAAACCCGCCGGAGCGGCACCGGAAGATGCCGACGCTGACCCGGAAGACGCCCACACCCATGATTAACCTGACCGATCTGCGCCTGTTCCTGTTGCGTCTGGTGCGCCCGATCGACCCCTTCCTGCTGGGGGTCACCCTGTGCATCATGGCCTGCGCCTACCTGATGATGCTCAGCGCCTCGCCCGAGCGCATGAACGCGCACATCCTCAATATCATCGTGGCCCTGGGCGTCATGTGGATCATCGCTAGCCAGCCGCCACCACGCCTGCACAGCTTCGCCCTGCCGCTGTATGTGCTCGGCGTGCTGTTGCTGATCGGTGTGGCCCTGTTTGGCGACATTTCCAAGGGCGCGCGACGCTGGCTGAATCTGGGCGTGATGCGCATCCAGCCCTCGGAACTGATGAAGATCGCCATGCCGCTGATGCTGGCCTGGTATTTCCAGAAACGCGAAGGCGCCCTCAAGGTGCGCGACTTCCTGATCGCCACCCTGCTGCTCGCCATGCCGGTCGGCCTGATCGCGGCGCAGCCCGATCTGGGCACAGCCATCTTGGTGCTGGGCGCTGGGGTTTTCGTAATCTTCTTTGCCGGGCTGTCGTGGAAACTGATCATCCCGGTGGGCGTGCTGGGCATTGCCGCGGTCGTCGCGGTCATCATCTTCCAGACCGACATCTGCGCACCGGAGGTGAACTGGCCAGGCCTGCACGACTATCAGAAACATCGCGTGTGCACCCTGCTCGATCCCTCGTCCGACCCGCGCGGCAAAGGCTTCCACACCATCCAGTCAACGATTGCAGTGGGCTCCGGCGGCTTCCTCGGCAAGGGCTGGCGCCAGGGCACCCAGACCCATCTGGACTTCCTGCCCGAACGCCACACCGACTTCATCCTCGCCGTGATCTCGGAGGAGTTCGGCCTGGCCGGCGTGCTCATCATCGCCATCCTGTACTGCCTGCTGATCGCCCGCGGGCTGATGATCGCGAGCAACGCCGCGACCCTGTTCGCACGCCTGCTGGCCGGTTCGGTCACAATGATCTTCTTCACCTATGCCTTCGTGAACATGGGCATGGTCAGCGGCATCCTGCCCGTGGTCGGCGTGCCGCTGCCGATGGTGAGCTACGGCGGCACCGCACTGGTGACCCTGTGTCTGGGCATCGGCATCCTGATGAGCGTTCAGCAGCACCGCCGCCGACGCTGATGCCGGATTCGGGAAAGGGATGACATGAGAGCCACCCAACGCCTGCGTTTCATCGCCTGCCTGTGCAGCGGCGCCCTGCTTGCCGCTTGCAGCACCGTGCCCTACGAGCGGCCCGCAGAGCCACGCTCCAGCCAGCCAGCCTCGAAACCCGCGCCAGCAGGCGCTGCGCAGGCACCCGGCGTGCTGAATCCGCCCGTCACCACCCAGAAAGGTGGCGGCTTCTACAAGGATGACGGCCCCGGCGAGAACATCCCGCCAAATCTTGCCGACATCCCCGATGCAGTACCGCGCGTCGAACCGATCCGTGCCGCCAACACGCGCCCCTACGCCGCACTGGGCCAGACCTTCACACCGCTGAAGGAACTTCAGCCCTTCAGCCAGACCGGCATCGGCAGCTGGTACGGCAAGAAATTCCATGGCGCCAAGACCTCCAGCGGCGAGCGCTACGACATGTACGGCATGACCGCCGCGCACCCGACCTTGCCGATCCCGAGCTACGCCCGCGTCACCAATCTGGCCAACAACCGCAGCGTGGTGGTGCGCGTCAATGACCGCGGCCCCTTCCTGCACAGCCGGATCATCGACCTCTCGTATGCCGCGGCCTGGAAGCTCGGTTACGTGAATCAGGGCAGTGCGCGCCTGCAGGTCGATCTGATCGTGCCGGATGAGCTGGACAGCCTGATCGCCGCCGCCCCTGCCACGCCTGAAACCGAGCCGGCTCCGCCAAGCGCCAGCGCATCGGCCCCGGCCGCAGTTGCCGTCGCCCCTTCACCTGCCGCACCCACAGTGGACAGCCCGGCGAATGTCGACAGCGGCATTTTCCTGCAGCTTGGCGCCTTCGCCTCCAGTGCAAACGCCGACAGCTTCCGCGACTACGTACAGGGCGAACTCAAATGGCTGCAACACGCCGTCCAGACCCGCCTGATCGGCGACAAGTACCGTCTGCACGTCGGCCCGTTTGCCAGCGCCAGCGAGGCCCGTGGCGTGGGCGAGCGGATCGCCGCGGCGATCCGGGTTCAGCCTTTCGTGGTGACCCGCTGAAGAGCCGCACCGGACGAGCCTCTTCAGCGCATCACGCTGCAGAATGAGGCTGGATGCACCTCTCCAGACACCTGACCTGCAGATGCCCGCCGCACGCGGATCTTCGGGACTGTGCATTTCCAGCAGGCTTCCCCGCCGATTTGCCGGATAATCCCGGCTGAGCGACGCAACTCTTGAAGTCTGAGGGCGCGCCTCAATATGCCAAGAAATCAGCCGGCCTCCACGGCTGGCACCGGACCCGATTCATGTCTCAAGAACGCACCAGCCTGCTCGAATTCCCCTGCGATTTTCCGCTCAAGATCATGGGTGCGCGCCACGACGCCTTTGCCCAGACCATCGTCGCCGTCGTCCTCGTGCACGCCCCGGATTTCGACCCGGCCACCCTGGAAATGCGCCCCTCCAAGGCCGGCAACTACCTGTCGCTGACCTGCACCATCCGCGCCACTTCGCAGCTCCAGCTCGACACCCTGTACCGCGAACTCTCCTCGCACCCGATGGTGAAGGTTGTCTTGTGAGCCTTGTGCACCGGCCGCTGGGTAGCGTCGATTACGTCACGACCTTCGAGGCCCAGAAACGCTTCACCGCCGAACGTGGCCCCGACACGCCGGACGAGCTGTGGCTGCTGCAACATCAGCCGGTCTACACCCTGGGCCTGGCGGGGAAGCCGGAGCATCTGCTGATCCCCAGCGAAGTGCCGGTCGTGAAGATCGATCGGGGCGGCCAGATCACCTATCACGGCCCCGGTCAGGCGGTGGTTTATCTGCTGATCGACCTGGCCCGCCGCAATCTCAAGGTACGCGAACAGGTCACGTTGATGGAGCAGGCCATGCTCGACGTGCTGGCCAGCCACGGCATCACCGCCGAACGCCACGAAGGCGCTCCCGGCGTATATGTGCGCGACGCCAAGATTGGCGCGCTGGGCCTGAAAATCGCCCGCGGCTGCAGCTATCACGGCCTGTCACTCAACGTCGATCTCGACCTCGCCCCCTTCCTGCGCATCAACCCCTGCGGCTACGAAGGCTTGCGCAGCACCAGCCTGAAAGAAGAAGGGGCGACTGTCACGACCGACGCCGTGCTGGCACAATTGGCGACTCGCCTGACCGAACTCCTCGAACGCGACTACCCCCTCGCGCGATAAAACAGAAAGTCCCCCGATGAGCACCGACAACCCCAAGAAACTCCGTGGCGCCGACAAAACCGCGCGCATCCCGATCAAGATCGTGCCGGCCGAAAAGCTCAAGAAGCCCGAGTGGATCCGCATCAAGCTCGGCACGGCCGAAGAAACCGCGCGCTTCAACGAGATCAAGGACACCCTGCGCGACCACAAGCTGCACACCGTGTGCGAGGAAGCCTCCTGCCCCAACATCCACGAATGTTTCGGCAAGGGCACGGCCACCTTCATGATCATGGGCGACATCTGTACGCGCCGCTGCCCCTTCTGCGACGTCGGCCACGGCCGCCCCGAACCGCTCAATGCGGATGAGCCGAAAGAACTGGCACAAACCATCGCCGCCATGCGCCTCAAGTACGTGGTGATCACCTCGGTGGACCGCGACGACCTGCGCGACGGCGGGGCTGCACACTTCGTTGAATGCATCCAGGCAACCCGCGCCGCCAGCCCGCGCACCCAGATCGAAGTACTGGTGCCGGATTTCCGCGGCCGCATGGAAGTCGCACTGGAAATCTTCAACCAGGCACCGCCGGACGTGATGAACCACAACATGGAAACCGTGCAGCGTCTCTACAAGGCGGCGCGCCCCGGCGCGGACTACGCCTATTCGCTGAAGCTGCTGAAAGAGTTCAAGGCCATGCATCCGCAGGTGCCGACCAAGAGCGGCCTGATGGTCGGGCTGGGCGAGACCGACGAGGAAATTCTGGAAGTGATGCGCGACCTGCGCGCCCACGACGTGGAAATGCTCACCATCGGCCAATACCTGCAGCCCTCCGGCGGCCACCTGCCAGTGCTGCGTTACGTCACGCCCGAGACCTTCAAGATGTTCGAGACCGAAGCGCTGAAGATGGGCTTCAAGAACGCCGCCTGTGGTCCGATGGTCCGCTCCAGTTACTGGGCAGATCAGCAGGCGCAGGGCGCAGGCGTTTAACAGGAAAACAACAGCTTCCTGCGAAGCCGCACCCCGCCTTGCTCCCCGGCAAGGCATGCTGGAGAGCCTCATCCCGCGCGGCTCTCCAGCCAGTTCAGGCTTGCCAATAGAGCGTGATGAATTTCACGCTTGTCAGACAAAGACTTACTTGGGTCAGGGTAAACCTTGTCAGTCTGCACACTTCCCAGTTTGATGCCGCCTTGGCTGAACAAATCAAACTGACGAGGCAAAAATGACGGGATTGCATGCGCGCGGGTGGGTACTGGCACTGAGTCTGAGCACACTCGCCGCTTGCGGCGGGGGTGGCGGTGGGAGTGGCAGCGATGGCGGCACAGGCACGAGCTCCGGCAGTTCGTCGTCGAGTTCCAGCAGCTCCTCATCCTCTTCAAGCAGCTCCTCAAGTTCCAGCAGTTCGTCTTCTTCCTCCAGCAGCTCCTCGTCTTCCAGTTCGAGCAGCTCATCCTCAAGCTCGTCGTCCAGCAGCTCCTCGTCTTCGGGCGGCGGCAGCGCTCTGTCCTACCGGGGAGTCAGTCTTGCCGTAGCCGAGTTCGGCGCGGGCGTATGGGGTGACGGGACATTCCCGGGCACCTACAACACCACCTATACCTACCCGACCAACGCCGAAGTGGATTACTTCGTCGGCAAGAAGATGAACACCTTGCGCCTGCCCTTCCGCTGGGAGCGCCTGCAACGCACCCTGGGCGGCGCGTTTGACAGCACAGGGCAAGGCTACATGGACAGCTTCGTCGCCTATGCCACCAGCAAAGGCGCCTATGTTGTGCTCGATCCGCACAATTACGCCCGCTACAACGGCAACAACGTCATCGGAGCCGCCGGCTCCAGCGTGAGCCAGGCCCACTTTGCGGATTTCTGGAGCCGTCTGGCGACCCGCTACAAGGGCAACAGCAAGGTCATCTTCGCCCTGATGAACGAGCCGCATGACATGTCCACCAGCCTCTGGGTCGACAACGCCAATGCGGCCATCACCGCGATCCGCGCCACAGGGGCCACCAACCTGATTCTGGTGCCGGGTAATCACTGGACCGGAGCGCACAGCTGGACCACCACCGACAACGCCACCGAGATGCTCAAGATCGTGGATTCGGGCAACAACTACGTGTACGAAGTCCACCAGTATCTGGACAGCGACAGCTCCGGCACCAACAGTGCCTGCGTGAGCAGCACCATCGGCGCCGAGCGTCTCGCCGCCTTCACCGCCTGGCTCAAGAGCAATGGCAGGAAAGGCTTCCTCGGTGAGCTAGCCGGCGCCAACAACACGACCTGCCAGGCTGCGATCACCGGTCAGCTGCAGCACCTGAAGGACAACGCCAGCGTCTGGGTCGGCTGGACCTGGTGGGCCGCCGGCCCGTGGTGGAATGACTACATGTTCACCCTCGAACCGAATGGCGCAGACCGCCCGCAGATGAGCTGGCTGACGCCCTTCCTGCCCTGAAGCGGCACAGGCAATCCAGCTCTTTCCGCAAGCACGCCCTTTTCCTGCAAGGAGAGGGCGTTTTTCATTCCGCAACGGATCCGGTGCGGAACTCGACTAAGATTGCCGCCTTCCTGCCGCACATCATTGCCCCATGCTGTACCGTCTATTGATCTGTTTTGTTGTATTGCTTGCCAGCGTCCTGCCGGCAGCACAGGCCAGCACCGCATTCTGGTGTGCGGAACGCTTTCTCGACCCGGCCGCCAAACCCTTTGACGCGCAACACCTGAAGGTGGCGCAGCGCGGCTATCTGTACGCCATGGCCGCCGCGCTGGCGCTGCAGAAGAACAATGCGGAAGGGCGTGCCTACCACTTCGCCACACCCGCCCGCCTGCGCGAGGTGGATCGCCCGCGCCGTGATCGCTCCGGCTTTGAAGTCAGCAGCTTCGAGCTGCTGGATGCGCCGGGCGGACAGGTCAAGGAACTCGTGATCGCCTTCAGCGGCTCGAATGATGACGCCGACTGGGACACCACCAACTTCGGTGACGACACCCGTCAATACACGCTCGCTCGCCGCTATCTGCAAAAGATGGCGGCGCGCCCTGAGTACCGCACGGTGCGTCTGGTCGTCACCGGTTTTTCACTCGGCGGCGCGCTGGCGGTGCATGTCACCAAGCATGCCGAAACACGGCGACTGGTTGCAGAAACCTGGGCCTTCAACCCCAGTCCGAAAACCTGGGTGGGCAACCAGACCGACCGGCGCATCTGGCTCGCTGCCACGGCCAGCGATGGTCTGGCCCCATTGCGCCAGCTCGGTGCCAGCCTGTTGCCCGGCGTCGGCCTGATCGGCGCTCCGGCCAATCAGCGTGCCGAGAATTTCTACCTGCTCGAAGCCAACCCGGTGATCAGCCACTACCGCTGGGTGCTCACCCGCAACCTGCTGCACGTGGCGGACCTGGCGCAGCGCATCGAACAGAGCTCCGATGCGCCCACCGAAGCGTTCGATATCCTGCAGGCATCCAGCTTCCGATCTTGCCAGAAACCAGGCTGATTACATTCGCATAGGCTGTCTGGACGCCATGTACTGCAGCATGCCAGAATCGGCCCCTTCACCACTTCTGCGTACGCACCCATCATGGACAGCACCAATCCCTACCAGCCTCCCAAAGCCGAACTCGATGGCAGCACCCCGCAATCTGAAGCCCTGAACGGCGATCAGGCGCTGGAAACCTTCATCGGCAAGAAATACGCGTACTACACGCGCAAGTGGGAAGAAGCACAGCGCAAGGGCAGCATCCAGTCGTGGAACTTATCGGCTTTCTTCCTGGGTTTCGCATGGATGGCCTACCGCAAGATGTACAAGTACTGCGGAATCTTCATCGCCGCAATCTCGGTGGAAACCGTGTTAGAGATGATGCTCAATCTGCCTCAGGCAATTTCCAGCGGCGTCAATATCGGGCTTGCGGTCTGTTTCGGCATGTTTGGCAATCACCTGTACAAACTCCATGTCGAGCAGAAGATCCGTGAGATCAGCGCTCACGGCAGCCCTGCCCAGATCAACGCCGAACTTGCCCGCCAGGGCGGCACCAGTGTCGGTGCTGCGATTGGCTTTGCCGTGCTGCTGCTGGCGGTCATTCTCGGTCTGATGATGCTCATCGGCGACTTCTGAGCCCTGCTGGCAAGCACTCCCGGGCGGCCTGCGGGCCGCCTTTTCATTTCCGGCTTGACAGACGCGATAACATATCGATATCTTTCGATATATGAACAAGGACTACTCCCGCGCCATCCCTCCCGCCTGGCAGAGCATGGCGGCTGTTTTCGTGGCGCTCGGCGACGAGCATCGCCAGCGCATCCTGCTGACGTTCTCGCCGGCTGAGCGACTCAATGTCGGACAGATCGCCGAGGTGTCGACGCTGGCTCGCTCGACCGTCTCGCACCACCTGAAGATCCTGCGCGAGGCGGGCGTACTGAGCTCGGAGAAGATCGGCAAGGAAGTGTATTTCTGGGTGAACAAGCCACTGCTCGCCGAGGTGTTCGCCAGTGTGGCGGAGTATCTAGACAAGAACGCCTGAAACACACCGCAGCCGGCAGACCGCCGGCTTTATTTGACTTAACGTAACGATATGTTTCGATATTTCGACTCAAGGAGACTTTCCATGCAAGGCAAACACTGGCGTCGTTTTGCGGCCATCCTGCTGCTTTCACCGCTTGGTCTGCTGGGGCTGAACGATCTGCACGCCGCCCTGTTCGTCCGCCGTGCGAGTCTGCCGGATGAGGTGGTGCGCAACCTGCAGGTCGGCGATGTGGTGTTCACCCGCGAGCCCTACTATCTGCTGCGCAAGGTGGCGGATGCCAGCGGCAGCTGGAGCAACCATGTCGGCATCGTGATCGACACCACCGGCGCCGAACCGCTGGTGGCCGAGAGCAAGGTGCCGAAATCCGTGATCACCCCGCTCTCGCGTTTCGTCGGGCGTTCAGAGGCCGGCTATGTTGCGGTGCGCCGCCCGGTGCATGCGCTCAGCATCGACGAGGAAAACCTTCTGGCCGAAGCCGCCCGTGCCCGCATGGGGCGCTGGTACGACCTCGGCTTCAATCTGCATTCCTCACGTCAGTTCTGCTCCAAACTGGTCTATGAAAGCCTGCGCGCAGCCACCGGGGAGGAGGTCGGTGAGGTCAGCAATTTCGAGGCTTTGCTGAAGAGCAACCCGGACGCACCGCTGGCCTTCTGGCGCATCTGGTATCTGGGGCGCATCCCCTGGCAGCGCGAAACCGTCACCCCGGCCAGCCAGCTCGTCAGTGCGCAACTCGCAACGATCTACGACGCCAGCCAGCCGCAGCCTCGCGAACCGGGCGCCTCGGTCAGCAATTTTTTCCGGGAAACGCACTGAGCAAGCGCTAACATCCCTGCATGCGCGACGAATCTCCCGGCGAAAGCGACCCTGACACTGAAGCGGAGGACTGGCGTCCGGTCTCCGGCATCGAGATTGGCTTCGTGCTCCTGCTGCTTGCCTATGTCCTCTGGCAGCATTTCCTGACAGAAGATCGCTGGGTCTTCCTGCTGGATAACGCCAATCTGGCCATCCACGAAGCGGGACATCCTCTGATCGGCCTGCTGTCGGAACGCCTGATGGTGTACGGCGGCACCCTGTTCCAGCTGGCTTTCCCGCTGGCATTTGCGCTGCATTTCCGGCGCCAGCGTCATGCCACGGGCTGGGCGGTTTCACTGGCATGGTTCGGCGAGAACCTGCTCAATGTCGGACGCTACATGGCGGATGCGCGCGCACAATTGCTGCCACTGGTGGGTGGTGAGCATGACTGGACGGAAATCTGGGGCCGCTGGGGCCTGCTAGCCCGGGATACAAGCCTGGGCGGATTCACCCGCTTGATTGGCCTCGCGGTCATGGTGTGGGCAGCGTTCTGGCTGTGGCGACGCTGGTGCAGTGCTCAGGACTGAAGCCCGCCCGACGCATCCCTGCAGCCGGTCACCGGTTCGTCGCCACGCTGCAGTTATACTTGCGCCGAATATCACCGGAGCCCATCCCATGCGCATTCCCCGACAACGCGGCGCGGCCGCCCTGATCATCCTTGGCGCGATTCTCGCCGTCGTCGTCCTGCTTGCTGCGGCGTACACCTGGCTGTCCTTGAGCTATGACTATTCGGACGGTGAACGTGCTGGCTATGTGCAGAAGTTTTCGCGCAAGGGCTGGGTGTGCAAGACCTGGGAGGGCGATCTGGCGCTGGTGAACCTGCCAGGCCAGCCGGCCGAGATCTTCACTTTCAGCGTACGTGACGACGCTGTGGCCACGCAGATCAACGCCTTGATGGGCAAGCGCGTCACCCTGACCTATGAACAGCACATCGGCGTGCCGAGCAGCTGTTTCGGCGAAACGCAGTATTTCGTGACAGCCATCAGGGCGGTGGAATGAGCGGCGTGAAGTGGCTGCGTCTGGGTGGCCTGCTCGCGGCGCTGGCCGGCGTGGCCTGGTATGCCGGTCTGCTGCCACGGCTGACGCAGCTTGCCACCGGAACGCTGGCTCTGCCCGAAGTGATGACGCCCGCCCCCCAACTGTTCCGCTGGAAAGACGCCAGGGGCCAGATCACTTACGGTACGCAGCCACCGCCAGGGGTGAAGGCCGAGCCGGTGGCGGACAAGGGCACGATGAGCATGGTGCCGGCCGCGAAGATTCCCGAACCGCCGAAGAAGGAACTGCCACCGGGTGTGACGATCCAGCAGCTTGCCACCGAGCGCGCCATCGATCAGGCGACCGGCGCAAAATGAAGTCGCCCTGCCCCTGCGGCCTGCCCGCAACGTATTCCGCCTGCTGCGGACGCTACCATGCCGGCGCTGCCGCGCCGACCCCCGAGGCGCTGATGCGCTCGCGTTACAGCGCCTTTGCACTGGGGCTGGGTGATTATCTGCTGGCGAGCTGGCACGCCTCGACCCGACCTGCCGATCTGGATGTCATCACTCCGCCGCAGCCGAAATGGATTGGCCTGCAGATCCTTGGCGCGGCCCTGCAGGATGAAAGCCACGGCACGGTGCATTTCATCGCCCGCTGCCGGGTCGGCGGGCGGGCCGAGCGGCTGGAGGAAATCAGTCGCTTCGTGCGTGAAGAGGGGCGCTGGTACTACGTCGACGGGGCGATTGCCTGAAGAAGCGCGCCCCGCCTACCTGTGCGCAAGGCTTGCCCGCAGAGCCGCGCCTGAAGAGGATCTGCGGGCAGGTGCTGCGTGGCGTTATTTGCTGACGTTGAGGAAGGGAATCGGCGCACCGGCGTAGATGTGCTCGGGCAGCTTGCCGTCCCAGCGCTCGGCCTTGATCTTCTCGACCTCGATGCGGCGCAGCTCCAGCACTTCCTTGCTTTGCACCAGTGCGGCGTTCTGCACCTTCAGCGCCTCGGCCTGCGCCTGGGCGATCTTCAGGTTGGCGTAGGACTCGCCATCGGCCTTGGCGCGGGTCGCGGCCGCTTCAGCTTCGGCAATCGCCACCTTCTGCTTCTGCTCGGCTTCAACGGTCTTGAGCTGGTTCTCGGCCACCAGACGCAGCTGCTCCTGGGTCACCTTCTGGTTGATCGCCGCCATGTAGGTGTCGGAGAAGGCGAAGTTGCGCATGTCGATGTTGATGACATTCGCTCCATACAGGGCGAGCTTCTCCTTCAGCGCCGTGTTGATGTCGCTGGAGACCTTGGAGCGCTGGCTGATCAGCTCCGGCGCGGTGTAGCGCGCGGTAACGGCCTTGAAGATTTCCTGGGTGGCGGTCTGCACGTAGGACGACAGGTTGCCGTCGTGCGAATACTTTTCGTACACTTCAGCGACCCGGTCGGTGGCGATGCTGTAGCGCACCGTCATGCTGACCTTGACCGGCTGGGTGTCGCTGGTGCTGCCTTCGGCATGCTCGATGGTGGCTTCCTCGGCGCGGATGTTGAAGACGGCAAGCTTCTGCCAGGGAGGCAGGAAGACCAGACCCTCGGGTTCGATGCCCTTGATCGCGCCGAACTGGGTGATCACCCCGCGCGTGCCGGTCGGCACCGAATTGAAGGGATTGGCCCACAACAGCAGGATCAGTACGGCAAGGCCAATGCCCGCGTCGCGCAGCACGGCGGACAGGTTGAGGCGATTGGTGTCGGTGGTATAGCGGCCCATGAAGATTCCCCTGAGAAATGACGGCGCCAATGACGATATGAATGACAGCCGAATGCATTGTGCCTTGCGTCAGGCGCTGCAGACCAGCCACGACGACAGGAGGTGGGGCTGCGCCGGGAATGTCGCTCAGCGGGCGCCGAGGTTCAGTTTGGGGCTCAGGGCCTCCACCTGCTTGCGCTCTTCATGGCTGAGCGCCTTGTAGCCGCGCCCCCAGGGCCAGCCATACCCCCAGCGAAAACGTGTCGGCCAGAACGGCGAGCCACCCACGCGCACGCCGGCCAGCATCAGCGCCGCAATCGCCGGTTCGCCAACCGCGCCGACACAGCGCTCCAGCTCCCGGTCGGCTGTCATGCGCTCGGCGTACGAGCCGCCGGCCCAGTACGCCAGATCGTGTGCCACGCAGCAGTCGCGCCACAGCGTTTTCTGGCTCGGCGTTCCGTCGGGGAATTCGCTGCAGCCGTCGGTGCTGAATGGAGCAGGTGCTTCCGCGTGGGCACTGGCCCAAACGGCAAGCAGCAGAACGGCCAGCCAGTGCTTAGGCATAGCGTGTCGGATCGGCAAGGCCTGCGGCTTCAAAGCCGGCGCGGCGTAGGCGGCAGGCGTCACACTGACCGCAGGCATGGCCTTCGTCATTGGCCTGATAGCAGGAAACCGTCATGCCGTAATCAACGCCCAGCGCGGTACCGCGCTGCACGATCTGAGCCTTGCTGAGGTGAATCAGGGGCGCATGGATAGAGAGCTTCAGGCCTTCCACGCCGGTCTTGGTGGCGAGATTGGCCATCGTTTCGAAAGCGGCGATGAATTCGGGGCGGCAGTCCGGATAGCCGGAGTAATCGACGGCATTGACGCCGACGAAGATCGCGTTGGCCTTGAGCACTTCAGCCCAGCCCAGCGCCAGCGAAAGCATCACGGTGTTGCGTGCCGGCACGTAGGTGACCGGGATGCCGCCTGCCTCCACGCCGGTGGTCGGCACCGCGATGTTGGCGTCGGTGAGCGCCGAGCCACCGAACTGCCCCAGATCGACGTGGCCGACGCGATGTTCCTTCGCACCCAGGGCCGCGGCTACCCGCGTCGCGGCATTCAGTTCGGCCGCATGACGCTGGCCATAAGCCACCGACAGTGCATAGGTTTCATAACCTTCCGCGCGGGCAATCGCGAGGCAGGTGGCGGAATCGAGTCCGCCGGAGAGCAGGACTACGGCACGGGGAGCTGACATGAGGGAACGGCCTTGAAAATTCTGGAAACAGGGCGGGATTATCCACCTTTCGCGGCGCCCGCCGCTAGGCGACGCGCTGCCTGAAGAGCCGCCCGGGGCGGACCTGTGCAGGCAGGCGGGCTGGAGAAGCCCGCCGGGAGCGGGTCTCGGGGCAATACCCGAAGGCCGGCTTAAACGCCCGTCTTGTCGCCCCAGATGATGCGGTGCATCTGCAACTGCATGCGCACCTGCAGGCGGTCGCGCAGGACCCATGCCGCCAGATCCTGCGGATCGAGCTTGCCACTGACGGGCGAGAGCAGCACGGTACAGCGCCCGCTCAGCGCGTGTTCCTGCAGGATTTCGCGGGCCCACAGATAGTCGGCCTCGTCGGCGAGGATGATCTTGATCTCGTCGCTGGCGGTGATGTGGGCGAGGTTGCTCCACAGATTCTTCGCCACTTCGCCGGAACCGGGGGCCTTCAGATCCATGATCTTTGAGACGCGTGGATCAACCCCACTCACATCCAGCGCACCGCTGGTTTCCAGCGACACCGAGTAGCCCGCGTCGCACAGCGCACGCAGCAGTTCGAGGCAGGGCTTTTGCGCCAGCGGTTCGCCGCCGGTGACACACACGTACTGCGCGCCATGCCCTGCCACCTCGGCGAGGATGCTGTCCAGCCCGCGCATCTCGCCGCCGCTGAAGGCATATTCGGTATCACACCACACACAGCGCAGCGGACAGCCGGTCAGGCGCACGAACACGGTGGGCAAGCCTACGCGCGTGGACTCGCCCTGCAGGGAATGGAAAATCTCGCTGATGCGCAGGCGCGATGCTGTACTGCTCACCGGCTTACTTCTTTTTGCCCAGACGCTGCTTGGCCGTCTTGGCCGCATCGCTGTTCGGGTAACTGGCGACGAGCTTTTCCAGCGTGGCCCGGGCGCTCTTGGCGGCACCGGCTTCGGTCTCGGCATTGGCCTGACCGAGCAGCGCATCCGGGGCCAGCGTATCGTCCGGCCAGATGCTCACGAGCTTGGCGTAATACTCCTTGGCGCCTTCAAAATCGCGAGCCTGCAGCAAGGCAGATGCCGCCCAGAAGTGCGCGCCGGGCTGAAAGGCGCTCTTCGGCCAGGCCTTGATGAATTGCTTGAAGGCAGCGACAGCATCCACGTGCTTGCCCGCACGCAGGGTGTTGATGGCGGCTTCGTAATCCTTGGCTTCCTGCGCCGGATCCACTCTGGTCTCGGTCGCAGCGGGAGCAGACTGAGCGGCAGTCTGGCCCTGGGTGAGCTGGGCAACCAGCGCTTCGATCTTGCGCAGGCGGTTATCCAGATCAATGTAGAAATCCTTCTGGCGCTTCTGCGCCTGCTCGCCATCGTTGGCAAGCAATTCCACCTGGCCGCGGATCTGCGAGAGATCCTGACGGGTACGTTCGAGCTGGTTGTTCAGCTCCAGCTGGGCACGCGAAGTTGCGTCGGTGGACGACTCTACCTTCTGGATGCGCGCATCGGCTTCCTGCTTGATCTGGTCAATGCGACGGCGCGCTTCTTCATCGTCAAACAGGCCGGCATGTGCAGGCAGGGACGAACTCAACAGCAAGGCGAGGAACAGAGCATGCAGTTTCAAGATGACTCTCCAGAAATGAGGAGAGCGGACCCACGGGTCCGCTCTGTCAAACACGAGCAAACAATCGCTTACTTGGCGCCGTAAACCAGGTCACCGCGACGGTTTTCAGCCCAGGAGGCTTCGTCGTGGCCAGTGGCCTTGGGCTTTTCTTCACCCAGCGACACGGCTTCCAGTTGCTTTTCCTGCACGCCCAGCAGCTTCAGGTTGGTGTAGATGGCTTCAGCGCGCTTCTGACCCAGGGCCAGATTGTATTCACGCGAACCGCGCTCGTCAGCATTGCCCTGGATCAGCACCTTGGCAGCCGGGTTGGCCTTCAGGTACTTGGAGTGGGCTTCGATCACGGTCACGTAGTCCAGCGCGATATCGTACTTGTCGTATTCGAAGTAGATGCTGCGCTTCTTCAGCAGCTCGATCTTGTTCAGGGCGTCAGCATCCTTGAACGGATCTGCCACAACCGTCTTCGGTGCAGCAACAGGCTTGATGTCGGACTTGGCGGACTGGTCAGCCGTACGGGCTTCAGTCTTGGCCGGTTCGACCGGTGCGGTGGTACAAGCGGCCAGCAGGGCGGCAAGGGTTGCGGCAACAACAAGGGACTTCTTCATGGCTTTTTTCTCCGGATCCGAAGGTTTATGGTTGAAGGGAAGACTGTCATTACTTCTCAAACGGCCCCCAAGCCGGTTCACGCACATCGCCAGCCCGGTTGTTAAGCCGGTAGCGGGTGCGGCCGTCGGTGGAGACAACCGAAAGCACTCCACGCCCGCCTGCCTCTGTCGCATAGAGGATGGTGCGGCCGTCGGGCGCAAAACTGGGTGATTCATCCTTGGCAGAGTCAGTGAGAGCCTGCGTTTGCTGGCTGGCCAGATCCTGCATGGTGATCTGGAAGCGGCCATCATTACGCGAGATATACACCAGCGTCTTGCCGTCAGGGGAAACCCGAGGGCTGACATTGTACGCTCCTGCGAAGGTAACGCGTTGCACGGCACCACCATCAGCCGGCACGCGATAGATCTGGGGGCTGCCGCCACGATCGGAAGTGAAGTAGATATGGTTGCCATCCGGCGACCATTGCGGCTCGGTATCAATGCCATTGGAACTGGTCAGACGACGCAGGCCGCTGCCATCCATATTCGCGACATAGACCTGTGACAACCCATCCTTGGTCAGCGTCATGGCCAAGCGGCGCCCGTCCGGCGACCAGGATGGGGCCGAGTTGGAGCCCTTGTAATTGGCCAGCACGGTGGTCCGCACGCTGTCGAGCGCGCGCACGTAGATGATCGGCTTCTTCTTGTCGAAGCTCACATAAGCAAGGCGTTTGCCATCCGGCGACCAGGCCGGCGACATGATCGGCTCCTGCGAAATGAGGGCCGGTACGGCATTTTCCCCGTCGAAATCCGAGATCAGCAACTGATAGCGCGAACCCTGTTTTTCAACATAAGCGATCCGGGTCGAGAAGATGCCGGGCTGACCAATCAGCTTTTCATACACCTTGTTGGCGATGTGGTGGCCCAGCGCACGCTGCTGGTCCGGCCGCACCGAGACCTTGAGGACGAACAGTTCGGTCGCCCGCACCGTGTCATAGAGGCGGAAGCGCACATCAACCAGCCCGCCCTGACCCGGATTGATGCTGCCGAGCAACAAAGCGTCGGCGCCACGCCCTTTCCAGGCCGCGTGATCCGGCTGCACCCCCTCCACGCCAAGCAGGTTGCCTGGCTCGACAATGCGCAACAGCCCGGTCAGCGCCAGATCCTTGCGCACCACCTCGCTGACACTGCCCTGCATCAGGGCTTCGCCGGCAAAGTTCGGGGCGGCCAGTGGAATGCTGTTGGCGCCAGAGCCAAAAATTTCAATGGTCAGCTGGGCCGACGCCAGCGGAGCAGACAGGAGAGCGCCGAGCATGAGCAGCGCGGCAAAGGCTTTCTTGAAATTCATCATGTATTGCAGTTCTTCCGTGATTTTATTCCCCATCCGCCAGCGGATGGAATTTCAAAATTAACTCGCGCTGAAATACTTCACCTTTTGTGGGTTTGGGCAATGGCGAAGATTTGAGGATCGCACGCCTGACAGCCTCATCCAGACTGCTGTTCCCTGATGATTTGTTCAGTTTTGGCTCACCCATGATTTCACCGGAAGGTAACAGTTCTACCTTGAATTCAACCACCGGATTGCCGCTTGCTCCGGGCGGACGCATCAGGTTCGACTTCACTTTCTGCGCAATCTGCCCCATCCAGTCCCCGGTCGCGCTGCCCAGCGAGGCTGCAGCATTCAGCGCATCCTGCTTGGCGCGCGCATCTGCAGCAGCCTGATTCAGCCGATTCTGGTTGTTTACTGCACCAGCCTTGGCAGCTTCATTGGCCAGCATCTGCTCCATGCGTGACATGGGCGGCGCTTTTTCCGGCGGTTTTTCGGCCGGTTTCGTCACCGGCTTTGATTGCGCGACCGGAGGCACCGGCTTCGGCTCTTCCTTCTTTTTCTCCGGCTTCTTCTTTTCCGGCTCCTTGATGGCGATATCGGGCTTGATCACCGGCGCGGGCTTCACTTCGACCGGCTTGACCTCCACCGGCTTGGGCGGCACAACTTCCTTGACTGGCGGCGCAGGCGTTTCCGGCATCGAAGCGGGCGGCAGGCTGCGCACCAGCTCGACGCTCACGGCGGCAGGCGGGCGACTCTGCCACTGCACGCCGTAAAACAGCACAGCGACCAGCAACCCGTGCATGAGCAGGCTGAATACAGCTGCCCCCCATTTGCCGGGCTCAGGTCGCTGAAGCGTGAATTCCATGCTTTTACTGTGCGGACTGCACCAGCAGCCCCACCTTGTTAACATTGTTTCGTTGCAACAGGTCCATCAGCTTCATGACCTCCTCGTAACTCATCTTCTTGTCCGCCTGGATCACCACCGGACGATCAGGGTTCTGCTCCTGCGCAGCCTTGAGCCGCTCCAGCAACTCCTGCTCTTTAACGGACGAGGGGCCTTTATTGGTCTGCCGGTCTTCCAGGGTCCAGTTGTCACGCCCCTTGACCGTAACGATCAGGGGCTGCTCCTTGGCCTGTGAAGTCTTCTGCATCTTGGGCAGATCAACGGTGCCACTGGGCATCATCGGCGCAGTAACCATGAAGATCACCAGCAACACCAGCATCACGTCGATGTACGGCACGACGTTGATCTGGTTCATGACTCGACGTTGGCGCATGATTTATCTCAGCTGGCGCTGGAGGATGTTGGAGAACTCCTCCATGAAGCTCTCGAAGCGAATCGACAGGCGATCCACCTCGTGGATATAGCGGTTGTAGGCCACCACCGCCGGAATCGCAGCAAACAGGCCGATGGCCGTAGCGACCAGCGCTTCTGCAATGCCGGGGGCAACGTGGGCCAGAGTGGCAGAACCGACATTGGCGAGGCCCCGGAAGGAATTCATGATGCCCCACACCGTGCCGAACAAGCCGACATAGGGGCTGACCGAGCCAACCGAGGCAAGGAAGGCCAGATGCGCTTCCAGATCGTCGATCTCGCGCTGATAGGTGGCGCGCATGGCGCGCCTAGCGCCATTGATGATGTCTGCCGGCTCCAGACCCTTCTGGCCATGCAGCTTCGAGAACTCGCGAAAGCCTGATTCAAAGATGCGGGCCAGCGGGCCGGCGTTGTCGCGGTCCTGCGACACATTGCGATAAAGCTGCACCAGGTCGATACCGCTCCAGAACATCTGCTCGAAATTCCCCGTTTCAGCGCGCACTGCTCGAAGGGTCAGGCCCTTGCGGAAAATCCAGTACCAGGACATGAAAGACACGCCGGCCAGCATGGCCATGACAAACTTGACCACCAGACTGGCTTCGGCAATCAGGCTGAGGATCGATAAATCTTGAGAGTTCATGCTTCGCTTTCGAGAAGACTGCGCAGGGAATCAGGAATCCGCGTGGCACGACGGCGGTTCCAGTCGACGCAGGCGATGGTGACAATGGCTTCAAACAGACATTCGTCGCGGCGCATCACGCGCTGCAGGAAGCGCAGGGAGGCAGCACCCATTGAAGTCACGGTGGAGAGGACCAGCAATTCGTCATCAAGTTCCGCACTCTGGAAATAATCAGCCTCCACGCGGCTGACCACGAAGACGATGCCTTGTGTGGCACGCAACTCATGCTGATTGATGCCGAGTGCCCGCAAACGCTCGGTACGGGCGCGCTCGCAGAAACGTAGGTAGTTTGCGTAATAGACAACGCCGCCAGCATCGGTATCTTCGTAATAGACGCGTACTGGCCAGGCCGACTGACGGGCGGCGCCGGTATTGTGAATCTCGGACATCCTGCTATTGTACCGTCCCCGAAGCGTCCGGGTCTGATTACAATCGCCCGCCGGTCATATGGATGACCGTCAAAACCCGTCTGACCTGCACAAGACGCCAAGCGTACGGATTGTGTAAAGTGACGCATGACTGTGATTTATCAAGGGAGTCGGGCACAATGCCGCGTCCCTTGCACTCGAATAATTGATGGAGGAGTGTCCCCATGGCGCTGACAGAAGCCGCACTGCTGAAGATGCCCGAATCGGAGTACATGAACGAGCAGCAGCTGGCCTTTTTCCGCGATCGTCTTTCCTCGATGCGCAGCGAGCTGCAACTCAAGGTAGACGAAACCGTCGAGCACATGCGCGAACAGGAAACGGTTGCCGATCCGGCCGACCGTGCCACGGTGGAAGAAGAACACGCTCTTGAATTGCGCACCCGCGACCGGGAGCGCAAACTGTTGAAGAAGATTGATCAGGCCTTGAATCGAATCACGGACGGCTCCTACGGCTTTTGCGAAGAAACCGGGGAACCTATCGGTCTGGCCCGTTTGCTGGCTCGCCCCACGGCAACCATGTCGGTTGAAGCCCAGGCGCGCCGCGAACGCATGCAGAAAATGTTTGCCGATTGAGCAAGTCATGCCTCAGCGTCCCGTCTGCACGATTTTGTCCGCCCGGACGGGAATGGCTTCGGCATGCTTGCCCGGTCTGGACTAGCTTGTTTCAGGTGATTACCCGATCACCATTACTGGCTGCTTAGCTCGGGTCTGAACACAATATGGCGCTACCTTTTTTCGGTAAGAAACCCGCCAACGGCGACAGAGCCGGCGATTCGTCGCACCCGGGGAAATCAGACAAGGGCGACGTCACCACCTCGCTTGATTTCACCCATGTTGGCGACATCGGACGCTCACTGGCCGCTGCTGCCGGCAAGATCCAGGTACAGGAAGTCTCGGTCGAGGACGTTGCGGCCATCGAAGAAGCTGCGGTGCTCTATGCCAACGCCAACGACAGTGGCGCCAAGGCGGTACTGGAAGAGGCCGTAAACGGCAGCAGCAAGAAATCAGACCGGCTCTGGCGAATGCTCTTCGACCTGTACCGGCTCACTGGCGACAAATCCGCTTTTGACAGTCATGGCGTGGACTTTGCCAAGCTGTTTGAAAAATCTCCTCCGGTCTGGGACGACGCCACCCCCGTTGCCTCGGCGGCAGGCCCGAAGGACGCAGCCCCCGCCGTCAATCTGTCCGGCAATCTGTCGGGCAACGCTCGCACCCAGTTTGAGCAGTTGGTCCGCATCGGCGCCAAAGTCGGCAAACTGCGCATTGATCTGTCGCGTCTGCGTGGCATTGATGACGCCGGTTGTACGCTGCTCAGCGATACGCTGGAAAGCCTCAAGCGCGGCAAGGTCAAGGTAGCCTTGCTGGGCGCGCAACAGGCCCTGAGTCTGCTCGAACCGAAACTCAAGGTTGGCGAAGCGGCCGACCGCGTGTACTGGCTGGCTGCGCTGGCAATGATGCAGCAACTCGGCGACGAGGCACGCTTTGAAGACATGGCGGTGAATTTCGCCATCACCTTCGAGGAGTCGCCACCGTCCTGGGATCCGCCCGAAGCCGTACTCAGCCCGACCGATTCGGGAGATTTTCCGAAACTCGAGGAAGCGCCGGTGCCCGAGCGCGAAGGCTTCATCCTCGACGGAGTCGTTGCCGGCGCCCAGCCCGAAGTCCTGCGCAAGCTGGCCGTTTATGGCTCGGATCGCAATTCCATCGAAATCGACGCAACCCAGCTCAAGCGCCTAGAGTTCGTCAGTGCTGGCTCGCTGTTCAACCAGCTCGCCCAGTTCCAGACCCAAGGCAAGCTCACCGTGATCCGCCACCCGAATGAGATGGTGGCCGCGCTGATGCGCGTGATGGGCATCGATCAGGTGGCCCAGATCGAACACAAGAAGTTCTAGAAACAGGCATGAACTGCACCGGGATATCTCAGGACTCCGGTGCTGAAAGCGTCACTTATGCCCTCCCGGCCCCCTTGCCGCAGCGCCTGTGCGCGGCCTTTCCCGGCTGAAATCACGGCAGGCTTGCGCTGAATCAGTCTGCTGCGAGAGCGCGGTACCACCACCTCGTTACAATGCCTGACTGCCACGCGAGGTCGCCATGCTCGAACGCATCATCTCCATCCTGTTCCCGGTGTTCGCCATTACCGCGATCGGCTATTTTGTGTCGCTGCGCCGCAAGCCGGACATGGCTCAGGTCAATCAGCTGATCGCCGACGTGTTCGTACCGGCACTGGTTTTCGGCGCCTTGGCCGGGCGCGATTTCCACATTTACGAATACCGCTGGCTGGCGCTGGCCATGCTGCTGGTGACCATTGCCTGCGGCGCGGTCGGCTTCGTGCTGGCGCGCATCCTCAAAGTCGGCCACCGCGTGCTGGTACCGCCGATGATGTTTTCCAATTCAGTTAATCTCGGCGTGCCGGTGGCTGTGCTGGCGTTTGGCGACCGTGCGCTGCAGCCAGCCATCGTGCTGTTCCTGATTTCCAGTCTGCTGCATTACTCCTACGGCCTGTGGTTGCTGGATCATCAGGCGCGCGTATCGCAGATGTGGCGCGTGCCTTCGCTGCTGGCCATGCTCGCCGGCATTGCGGTATCGCTACTGGGCATCCAGGTGTGGCAGCCCGCCGTCACCGCGCTGCGCATGCTCGGCGATATCTGCATTCCGCTGATGCTCTTCGCGCTGGGCGTGCGGCTGACCGACATCAGCTTCAAAGGCTGGAGCATCGGCGTGATCAGTGGTCTGGTGCGGCCGGCCGCAGGCATGATTCTGTCCTGGGCGGTGGCTGAACTGCTGGGCATGCAAGGCTTCGAGAAAAGCCTGCTGGTCATTTACGGCGCGCTGCCGCCCGCAGTGATGAACTACATTTTTGCCGAGCGCTACAACGCCGACCCTGACCGGGTGGCTTCCATCGTGCTGATCGGCAACCTGCTGTCGCTTGTGATCCTGCCGCTAGCCCTGGCCCTGGCTTTGCAGACGGCGCCCTGAAATCCGCTTGCAGCAAGGCTCTTCGGACATGCCTGTCTGAAATCAGCCATCAGCAAGGATCTTCAGGCGTAAAGCCTGAAGAAGCCCGCCACAAGAAGCTCTTCAGGAACCTACCGGCGTAACCCCTGGCAGCTTGCTGTCCAGAATCGCCGCTCGCAGGAGGTCGATGACCTTGGTGCGCGGGTAGGTGACCCGCCAGGCAATCGCCACCCGCCGGCTCGGCTCGGGTGCCGCGAACGGCCGGATCGCCACGAGTTTCTGGTTTTCCTTCAGCGGGTCTGCTGCCGAACTTGGCAGCACCGTGACGCCCAGCCCCGTTGCCACCATGTGGCGGATGGTTTCCAGCGAGCTGCCTTCCATGGTCTTCTGCAGGCCGGTGCCATGGGCACAGCGCGGGCAGGCCTCGATGACCTGATCACGGAAGCAGTTGCCCGCGCCCAGCAGAAGCAGCGGCTCTTCCTGCAGCAGGGTTGAGGAAATCTGTTTTTCCTTGCTCCATGCGTGGGCGGCAGGCAGCACCACGCGGAAGGGTTCGTCATACACCGGCTGGGTGACGATGCCCTGTTCGGTAAAGGGCAGCGCCAGAATCGCCACATCGATGTCGCCTTTCTTGAGCAGATCGGCAAGACGATGGGTGTAATTCTCCTGAATCATCAGCGGCATGCGCGGCGCACGCTCGGCCAGCAGCGGGATCAGCGATGGCAGCAGATACGGCGCAATCGTGTAGATCACACCGATGCGCAGCGGCCCGGAGAGGGCGTCGCGCCCCGCTTCGGCCAGGTCCCGGATCTGGCTGGCCTCACGCAGCACGCGCTCGGCCTGCTCAACAATGTGGCGGCCGATCTCGGTCACCTTCACATCCACCGCGCTGCGCTCGAACAGCAGCACGCCAAGTTGCTCTTCGAGCTTCTTCACGGCCACCGACAAGGTCGGCTGGCTGACGTGGCATTTCTCGGCGGCGCGCCCGAAGTGGCGTTCCTGAGCAAGAGCAACGATGTATCGCAGATCGGTAAGCGTCATGACATGGTCCCGGCCAGCGTATCCGGACACGGCGTCCGGATAGGATTTTCCAATTATAGGCCGATGAGCGGATAGTTTTTTGATCAGTGTCGACGCCTCTTGAACTTGTCCGCATCCCACCCCATTTCTTACCCGACGCGCAAGACCGGAACCTTCATCAGGCAGCCCGGTCATACGCTGCAGCGTGCCGGACCAGGCGTCTGATCACGCACCGAATCTGTTTTCATGTCTCTGGAGGAGTTTATGCCCTGGTCTTTGACACGCGCTGCGCTTGTATCCAGCGTGGCGGCTGTAGCATTTACCGGTTGCCTGCAGGAGTCAGGCATCAATTCATCGCACGCCAGTGGGGCTGCGAGCACCGTTGCAGCGGCCAGCGCCCGGGTCGCCCTGCCCGACTTCAGCCCGCTGGTCGAGGCCATTGGCCCCGCCGTGGTCAACATCAGCGTGACCAGCATCGACAAGAGCGCGCGGGCCGCATCGCCTTTTGGTGACGAAAACGATCCCTTCGATCTGTTCCGCCGTTTCGGCATTCCGGTGCCCGGCCAGAACGGTCAGGGCCAGCAAGCCCAGCCACGCGTGCAGCAAGGCGTGGGTTCCGGTTTCATCGTGAGTGGCGATGGCTACATCCTGACCAATGCCCATGTCGTGGATGGCGCCAGCGAAGTCACCGTCAAACTCACCGACAAACGTGAATTCAAGGCCAAGGTCATCGGCGCCGACAAACGCACCGATGTGGCCCTGATCAAGATCGACGGCAAGGATCTGCCCACCGTGAAAACCGGTAATCCTGACGCCGCCAAGGCCGGTCAGTGGGTGCTCGCCATGGGCTCGCCCTTTGGTCTGGAAAATACCGTGACCGCCGGCATCATCTCGGCCAAATCGCGCAAGCTGCCGGACGAAACCTATGTCCCCTTTATCCAGACCGACGTGGCGATCAACCCCGGCAATTCCGGCGGCCCGCTGATCAATCTGGATGGCGAGGTCATCGGCATCAATTCACAGATCTATTCGCGCTCGGGCGGCTATCAGGGCATCTCGTTCTCGATTCCCATTGATGTGGCACTCAAGGTCAAGGAACAGCTGCAGAAGCACGGCAAGGTTTCGCGCGGCAAGCTCGGCGTGGTGATCCAGAACGTAGACAAGGATCTGGCCCAGTCCTTCGGGCTGGACAAACCTGCCGGTGCCCTGGTCAGCTCGGTCGAACAAGGCGGCCCGGCCGACAAGGCCGGCCTGCAGAATGGCGACATCATCCAGCAGGTCGACGGCGTGGTTGTCGCCGAATCCAGCGACCTGCCACGCATCATCGGCGAGCGCAGCCCGGGCGACGTCGTGAAGCTCAAGGTCTGGCGCGACAAGAGCGGGCGTGACATTTCCGTCAAACTCGGAGAGCAAGCCAGCGAGCGCATCGCCCTGGGCAAGGATGATGACCCAAGCGGTGCCACGGGCGGCAAGCTCGGACTCGTCGTGCGCCAGCTCAACGCACGTGAGGCCCAGCGCCTGGGTATCCCCAGCGGGGTGCTGGTCGAAGAAGCCAGCGGTGCAGCCGCCAAGGCGGGTATCCGTCAGGGCGATGTGATCCTCGCCGTAAGCAACCAGAAAATCACCAGTGCAGAGCAGCTGCGCAAAGCCGTCGAAGGTGCCGGCAAGAACGTACCGCTGCTGATCCAGCGCGGCGAAATCCAGCAATACGTGGTGGTGCGCACCAACTGAACGCAACTGTTTCCTGTCTCCTCCCCTTGCCGGGCCACCTTGTGTGGCCCGCTTTTTTTATTGCTGCGCGCGACAAGGCGGATGAAAGGTAATCGTTTTCCTTTTGTTACCTTTGAATATCCTGTTCGGCGCCCGTCCCGTCGCCGGACGGGCAGAGACGAATTCCGTTTTTTTCCAGGGCCTTTCGATATGGCGCAGTCAACGCGCGGAAAACCCATATCGGAAAGTCCTGCCGGCATTCACGACACTCGTCTTGACTTCCCGAGTTAAACGTTTTACTTTGTAATCATCGGCAGCGCCGTCATTTCTTTCGCCGCTTTCCAGGAGACACCCGATGAGATTCCCCGCCCGGCCTTGCGCCGCCCTTCCCCTGATCGCCTTGCTGGCCTGTCTGGCCGCACCGGCGGCCCACGCCTTCAAGCAGGCCCCGATGCTGGACAAGGCCGTACAGGACAAGGTCCTTGAACCGGTCGACAAGCGCCTGCCGGAGAAACCCGAGCTCATCGCTCCTGTCGCCAAAACCGGCAGCTACGGTGGCACCCTGCGCACCGCCATGCGGGCGAACGCCGATCACAACAGCATCACCCGCATCATCAGCGGCCAGGGACTGGTGCGCTGGCGCATGGATTTCAACGGCGTCCTGCCCAATGTCGCCGAAAGCTGGTCGATCAGCCCGGACGGCAGCGAATACACCTTCAAGCTGCGCCGTGGCATGCGCTGGTCCGACGGTTCGCCTTTCACTGCGGACGATGTGCTCTTCGCCATGAATGATCTGGTCTACAACAAGCAGTTCTTCGCCTCCTCGCCCGACCAGTATGTCGTCAAGGATCAGCCTGCCATCCTCAGCAAGCTGGACGACTCCACCGTGCGCTTCAAGTTTGCCGGCCCCAATCTGGGCTTTCTCGACCAGCTCGCCACCCCGCTGGGCCAGCATCCTGTGATGTATCCGAAGGCTTATTGCAGCCAGTTCCACCCGAAATACAACCCGAAGGTCGAAGAACTGGTCGCCCGGGAAAAGGCCAAGAGCTGGGCCGTCCTGATGCGCATCAAGTGCGGCGACATCGAAACCCCGACGCGCTGGGGCAATCCCGAGAAACCGACCCTGGATGCATGGGTGATCAAGGAGCCCTACACCGGCAGCGCCACCCGCGTCACGCTGGAGCGTAACCCCTATTTCTGGCAGGTTGATCCGGCAGGCCAGCAACTGCCCTACCTCGATCGTGTGCAGTTCCAGATCATTTCCGAGGTGGAGACCATCGTGCTTGCCACCATCAATGGCCAGCTCGATTACCAGCACCGCCATATATTCGGCATCCAGAACCGTCCGGTTCTGTCGGAAAACGCAGCCAAAGGCGGCTACCGTGTCATGGCCCTGCCCGGCACCGGTGCCAACTCGGTCGGCCTGTGGCTGAACCATTCAACCAAGAATGCCAAGCTGCGCCCCTTCCTGCGCAACAAGGATGTACGCGTCGCACTGTCCATCGCGACCGACCGCAAGGAAATCAACGATATCGTGTATCTCGGTCAGGGCATGCCCTGGCAGATCGGCCCGCTGAAACAGTCCAAGTGGTTCAACGAAAAACTCGGTACGCAGAACCTGAGCTACGAGCTCAAGCGCGCCAACGAGCAGCTTGACCGTGCGGGTCTCGCCAAGCGTGACGGCGACGGCTTCCGCGTCTATCCGGATGGCGGACGCGTGTCGCTCAACGCCATCGTCTCGACCGCCCAGACCAACCAGATGGAAACCCTGGAACTGATCCGCAAACAGTGGGCCAAGGCTGGCGTCGAATTGACCATCCTGTCTTCGGAGCGCTCGCTGTTCTACGACCGCGCCACCAACAATGAATACGACATCAGTGTCGACATCATCCCCGGCGGCATGGACATCACCATGAACCCGCGCGCCGTGGTGGCTGTGCATCCGCAGGAGTCCCGCATGAGCCTGCCCTGGGCACGCTGGTTCCTGTCCAATGGCAAGCAGGGTGAAGAGCCGCCAGCCAGCATGAAAACCCGCATGCAGCTTTATGAACAGTGGCAAAGCGCGGCCACGCCGGCTCAGGCCGAGGCCCTGTTCAAGCAGATCCTCGAAATTGCTGCCGACGAATTCGAGATCATCGGCGTGATCCGCTCACCCAGCGACACCGCCATCCGCAGCAACCGCCTGCAGAACGTGTACGAGCAGATGCTGATCAGCTGGACCTACCCGAACCCCGCGCCAGCCCTGCCACAGCAGTGGTTCCTGAGCAAATAGACACCTGCCTCACCCGCTCCTCCTCCTTCGCCCCGGCCCGCCAAGCCGGGGCTTTTTCATGCCCGGGCGATTTCAGCCCAGCGCCGTATCCAGCACCATCATCAGCGCGAAGCCCAGCATCAGGCCCAGCGTCGCCGGGGTCTGATGACCATTGCGATGGGTCTCGGGAATCACTTCGTGCGAGACCACGAAGATCATTGCACCAGCAGCCAGCCCGAGGCCGACCGGATATGCCAGCGGAAACCCGCCGGTCAGCCCCAGCCCGAGCAAGGCCCCCAGCGGCTCCATCAGCCCCGACGCGGCAGCCAGCAGCACCGCCTGCAGATTGCGCACACCCGCTGCGCGCAGCGCCATCACCACCGCCAGACCTTCAGGGATGTCCTGAATGGCAATCGCAGTCGCCAGTGGCAGCCCGACGGATACGTCGCCTTGGGCAAAGCTCACGCCCATCGCCATGCCTTCGGGCAGGTTATGCAAGGTAATCGCCAGCACGAACAGCCAGACCCGGTTGAGGCGCTCGGCACCGGGGCCACAATCGCCACAGCTCTCATGCGTATGCGGCGTAAACCGGTCCATGCCGAGCATCAGCATCACCCCCAGCGCCAGCCCCAGCACCACCGTCAGCGCCGCCAGCAGACCACTGCCGGTCATTCCCCTGGCCGCGTCGATCCCCGGCAGGATCAGGGAAAAGGAGCTGGCCGCCAGCATCATCCCGGCAGCAAAGCCGAGCATGCTGTCCTCAGCCTTCTGGCCCACGTTGCGCAGCACCAACCCGGCAGCAGCACCCAGCGTCGTCGCGCCGAACCCCGCCAGCCCGGCCAGCGCCCCGAAACGCAAGCCAATGGCCGCATTGCCGCTGGCAAGGCTGATCGCGCTTTGCAGCAGCAGACCCAGCAAGGCCAGACTGGCAATTGCCAGACCGGCAGCCGCCAGCGGATAGTGGCGCGCCTGTGTCAGCCAGGCCTCCGGCAGACTCGGGCGGGCAGTTGTAGCTTCGTTCATCGCGGCATCCTCACTCACAGAGGCATGAATTCTGGCCTGAAACGCTACGCTGCGGGGCTATTGAGGCAATTAGTCCCAGTCGAGAGCCTTGCACAGCCTCTCCTGGCCTGCCTCTCCAGAGGGGCTGGCGGGAGAAGTCCGCCAGATGCGGCTCTTCAGGCAGCGGAAAGCGTTTTAAAACACGAAAAAGTCACACCCACCCAATAAACCGCAATTCCGATCAAGCATAAAACGAGGGTTTCCCCTAGCGTGTTACCGGTCACCGCGCTTCTCGCGCGGACAAGTAATAACCAAGGAGGAAGACATGAGGAAATTTTCATCCATAGCTGCGGCAGCCTTGCTGTCGGTGCTATTGGCAGCCTGTGGCGGTGGAGGCGGCGGCTCGGGCGATAGCGGTAGCGGCAGCACGAGTTCGAGCAGCTCCAGTTCAAGCTCCAGCAGCTCCGGCTCCAGCAGTTCAAGCTCGAGCTCCAGTTCAAGCAGTTCCAGCAGTTCTTCCAGTGGGGGCGCAACGACAGCCGTGACCATCCACATGCTGGGTGACTCGACAATGACCCCTTATACCCTCGACCGTCGCCCGCAGATGGGCTGGGGCGAGGCTATGCCACAATTTTTCAACTCCAGCGTGACCGTCAAGAACTGGGCACTCGGTGGCCGCAGCTCGCGCAGCTTCTATTACGAGGCCACACGCTGGCCGGCGATCCTGCCGCAGATCAACAACGGCGACTATGTGATCATCCAGTTCGCTCACAATGATCAGAAATACGGTGCGGATTACGCGGTGTACGGCACGTATGCCTTCTGCAGCGATGGCTCAGGCAACGGAGAGACCTGTTCCGGAGCGACTGACGCGATCGACACCACGGTCGACAAGTCCGAACACTCCTACTATCAGTTCCTCAAGAAATACGTCTCCGAAATCAAGGCCAAAGGGGGCAAGCCGATCCTGATGTCACCGATCGTACGCAAGTATTTCAGCGGCACTACGATCACCGGCGAAGGTCAGCATAACGTCGGCATCAAGACTGGTGAAACCTATGCCCGTGGCGACTATGTGGCCGCCATGAAGGCCGTGGCAACCCAGTACAGCGTGCCTTTCGTTGATCTCACCGCCGAGACCAAGACAATCGTCGAAAGTTATGGCGACGCAGCCGCGACAGCAAATCTCTACATCGCAGCGGACAGCACTCACCCACAAGTACTGTTTGCCAACCTGATCGCCAAGCGCGCCGTAGAAGGCATGAAGGGCCTGAGCATCCTGAGCGATTACATGGTCCCGGTCTCCTCGCTGATTGCCAGCCCGAACACGCTGGCCTGGAGCACACGCTATGTCTCCGTGCCCTCGACCAAGTCTGTCACGCTGTCGGCATTCGATCTGACCCCCGCGGCAAGCACGGTCACGGTCACCGCGCCCAGCAGTGAATTCCAGCTCTCGCTTGACAATACGACCTGGGCCTCCAGTGTCAGCATTCCGTACACCAACAGTGCCTTCACCAGCACGCTGTACGTGAAGTTCACGCCTGCGGCGGTGCAGGATTACAGCGGCGTGATCAGCTTTGCGCTGGGTGGTGTAGCCATGAGCAACACGATCGCGGTCAGTGGCTCCGGTGTGGCGGCAGGTGCAGGCGTAGATTCGTACGCCTCGTGGTTCACTGCCGGCACGGTGCTAACGCCGGTCACCGATGGTTTGGTGACAGCTTCAGATGTCACGGTCTCCGGGCTGACAGCGACCACCGCCAAGGTTCTCGCTGTCGACGGTCAGGACACGACGGTTGCCCGCTATACAGCCGTATCGGCGGCACGCGTGGCTACCGAGTACCTGCAGTTCGCGGTAGCGCCCTCGTCAGGCACCTTCAATGTCGACACGATCTCGGCGTATCTGACGACCAGTGGCGGCTCGACAGTCCAGGCAGACATGGAGTACTCAACGAATGCAGACTTCTCCGCTTCGACGAAACTCAATACCGCAGCTGCGCTGTCTTTCAGCAAAGACACCATGGTCAAAAACGAGTTTGGCGTGACCATTGTCGTACCCGCCGGCAAGACGCTCTATCTGCGCATCTACCCCTGGAATACGGCAGGAACAACAGGCAAGTCACTAGCCCTGTATAACGTCAAGGTATCCGGCAAGGTCGCCCAGTAATCTTCCGGGTTGCAGTATCGCAAGGCCGGGGCACACGCCCCGGCCTTTTTCATGGGCCCTGCCTGCCAACCCGCGCCAGCCGGGCCTGCGCAGCAGGACACGCTGACAAGCCGCTCTCCTTGCGACTCTTCAGCCGATGCACTATCCGCATTACCTGTGATACGCCTCAAATTTCTGTAAACAAAACCGGATAGCCCTGCACCAGAAGCGGGCGGAAGGCTAAGATGCAGCCAGTGCCCCGAGGCACACCGATAACGAGGAGATCACAATGCCCTATACGCCCGAACTGCTTGAAGAACTCAACATCCTGCAGCGTTTTGATCTGGCCACCAGCCAACAAGGCATCAAGATCCACCACGACGCATCCCCGGCCGTGATCGCCGCCGCTCAGCGCCTGCACGCCAAGGGCCTGATCAGTCTCGCCGATGGCGGCTACCTCACCCCGCTGGGTCGCGATGCGGCCGAACAATCTCAGATGCTGCTCGGCATCCTGGTCACTCCGCCAGCACGCGCCACCCAGGCCGCGTGAACCCGGCTCCGCCAGACAAAACGCCGCAGGCCCGTAAAGGCCTGCGGCGTTTTTCGTTGACGCGCCCGTTCAGAGCTTGCGCGGGCTTGGCAGGGCGAAATAGAACCACTCGTTGCCGGCCAGCGATTTCGGATTCGGGAAGACGATGAACCCATTGCCGGGCGCGGTGACCGGTGTGCCGTCGTGGCGGGTACCAATCAGCTCGCCGGCCTGCACCGGGTCGAAACTCTTCCACTCGCGGGCAAACCGGTCATCCGGGTGCAGGCGGTCGATCACTTCCGCGAGACGCAGCAGCTCGGGGGCGGGATGTGGCGCCGGCACCGGCGCGTCGATCAGACCGAGCAAGGCCAGGGTGTTGTGGATGGCACGGTAGGCCACTTCCGGCGCAGCCGGATCTTCGTGCTGACCACATTCCAGGGTGATCGAATAGCCACCGTGGGCACGCATGTATTCGGTGGTGCCGACGCCGTAGCTCGGGTCGGTGGACAGCATCTGCGCACGCAGGCTGGCGTCACCGTAGGCCAGACGCTTTGCCACCCCGCGTGCATACGTGTCGAGCCAGCCTTCGACGATGCGGCGCACGCCCAGGCGCACGGCCAGTGCCTGCTCCTGCTCGGCGTGGCTGAAGGGTTCCAGCGTGCCCGTGTTGTTCTGCGGGCCAAGCATGGCGAAGGGCTCGCCGCCGGTGTGGAAGGAGTGCAGGTCAAGCAGCGCGTCGTGCGCTTCGAGCAGCGGGCACAGGGCGTTGGCAATGCGGTCTTCGTAGTCAACCGGCTCGGTCGTCGGGCGCAGGTTGCGGTTCAGGTTGCGGTCGCCCATGCGCTGCTTCAGGTGATACGCCAGCGGATTGGTGATCGGCACGAAGGTGAGCTGCCCGCACTTCAGGCTCAGTGCACCGGAGTCGAATTCGGCAATGATCTTTTCGATGGCACGCGAGCCGCACACTTCGTTGCCATGCACCGCGCCCAGTACCAGCAGCTTCGGTCCGGGCTCCAGACCGGCAAAGCTGTGCACGCGCAGTGCGGTGGTGGAAGGCTGGGTGTGGACGGGGTAAGTCATGGCAGGGCTCCGGATGAAGATCGATTCAGCGGGCGCGTATTGTCGCAGGAAGCGCTGCCCGACGGGGCTATCAGCTTCATGTGCCCCGGTATTTGGGCCAAAGTGCATAATCCGGATACCCCCAACAGCAAAACAGGAAATACCCCATGACTGACTCTGTCCGCAATCCGCGCGGCACCCTGCAGCTGCGCACACTGGCCATGCCGGCCGACACCAACCCGAGTGGCGACATCTTCGGCGGCTGGCTGATGGCGCAGATGGACCTGGGTGGCGCGATCATGGCCAAGGAGCTGTCACGCGGCCGGGTGGTGACCGTCGCCGTCGACGCCATGAGCTTTCACCTGCCGGTGGCCGTGGGCGACGTGGTGTGCTGCTATGGCGAATGCGTGCATGTCGGGCGCACCTCGATCAAGATCAAGGTTGAAGTGTGGGTCAAGAAGGTCACCTCCGAGCCCATCGGCGAGCGCTACTGCGTCACCGAAGCCACCTTCAGCTATGTGGCCGTGGATGCCACCAAGCGCCCGCGCCCGATTCCACGCGACAACAACAGCGAACTGGACGCCGCTCTGGCGCAGATCGCCGCCTCCGCCGGCTCTGCCTGAAGAGGCGCATCTGGCGGGCGTTCGCAGACCCCCTGCCTGCGGAGCGTTCATTGACGAGCCTGCGCAGCAATGCCCTGAAGAAGTCCGCCATAAGCGGCTCTTCAGCCTGCTCCGCTCACGAGCTGCACGACAAAGCCGAGCAGCCCGGCGCGTTGCGCGCCCAGTCCGGCCGGCGGCCAGCCAGATCGGCGCAGCCGGCCTGCTCCGTGTAAGGATCGCGGATCGCCTGCATGAGCCGCTCCAGCACGCTCAGGTCGCCCGCCTCCGCGGCCTTGATCGCATCCTGCGCCAGCCAGTTGCGCGGAATGATCCACGGATTGGCCGCGTTCATGCGTGCCGCGTGGGCCGCTGCCGGTTCTGGCGATGCGGCGATGCGCGCCTGCCAGACCATCAGCCAGCCGGCGAACTGTGCCAGCACGCCGGCGCCAGGTGGCGCGTAGAACGCCGGCGCCAGCTCGGCCAGCGCAGCCTCTGGCGCGGTATCCGGGTGGATGCGCGCCAGCGCGCGATAGAAAATCGTCATGTCGGTGTCGACCGCCGCAAAGCACGCAAAAAGCTCGCTGACCAGCTTGAAGTCCGCTTCGGCATCACCCTCCTGCAGCAGCCCGAGCTTGTCGCGCAGCATCGCCAGATAGCAGGCTTCGAAGTGATCGGCATACGCCTCCAGGCAGGCTTCCAGCGCCGCCTGATCCTGCACCAGCGGCATCAGCGCATTGGCCAGGCAGCTCAGGTTCCAGCCGGCGATGCGCGCCTGTTGCGCGTAGGCGTAGCGGCCGCCGCGATCCGTGGTGTTCGGCGTGAAGCCGGGATCGAAATTGTCCAGCCAGCCATAGGGGCCGTAGTCGATGCTGAGGCCCAGCACCGAGAGATTGTCGGTATTCATCACACCATGCACGAAACCCACGCGCAGCCAGTGCGCCACCATCAGCGCCGTGCGCCGGCAGACTTCGCCGAACCAGGCGACGTACACCTCCGGCGAAGGCGCTCCCAGCGCCGGGAAATGCGTGCGGATCGTGTCATCGAGCAATTGCCGCAGCAGCGCCAGTTCACCGCGCGCAGCGAAAATTTCGAAGTGGCCGAAGCGCAGGAAGCTCGGCGCCACGCGGGTAACGATGGCGCCCGGCTCGTGCTGAGGGTGGCCGTCGTAGAACATGTCACGCAGCACCGGCTCGCCCGTTGCCACCAGACACAGCGCGCGCGTGGTCGGCACGCCCAGACGGTGCATGGCCTCGCTGCACAGGTATTCGCGGATCGAGGAGCGCAGCACCGCGCGGCCATCCGCGTGGCGCGAATAGGGAGTCAGCCCGGCGCCCTTCAGTTGCACTTCCAGCCGGATGTCATCAGCTCCGATGGCCGTGCCAAGCATCGTGGCGCGGCCGTCACCCAGCTGGCCGGCCCAGTTGCCGAACTGGTGACCGCCATAGCAGGTGGCATAGGGCTGGCTGCCGGGCAGCAGGCGATTGCCGGCGAAGACCTCGGCGGCGGCCTGTGCATCCAGCGGCGCGGTGCCCAGCCCGAGCAGCGCTGCACAGTCGGCCGACCAGTGGAGCAGGCGCGGTGCAGCCACCGGCGTCGGTGCGCAGAAGGAATACACGGCGCCCTGCACCTGGCGCGGCTGCGGCGTATCCAGCGCATCCGCAGGCAGGCTGCGGATGAAACGTGCGTCGAAACGCAGGGCGGCAAGATCGGCAGGCAGGGACATGATGCGGCAGACGGCTGGGGGAGAACATCCAGTCTACGGCTTCAGCAGAAAATTTCAGCCCTGCCACCGACAGGGCCTCTCTCACCCCCTCAAGCCCAGCCTTCCAGCACGATCTTGCCACGCGCCTTGCCGGACTCCAGCAGCGCATGCGCGCGGCGCAGGTTGGCCGCGTTGATCGCACCAAAATGCTCGCCCAGCGTGGTGCGGATCACGCCGGCATCCACCAGCGCGGCCACGTCCTCAAGGATGCGATGCTGCGCAATCATGTCCGGCGTCTGGTAGATGGCTCGCGTGAACATCAGCTCCCAGTGCAGCGAAATGGCCTTGCGCTTGAGCAGCTTGATGTCGAACGCCGCCGGATCATCAATCAGCCCCAGGCGCCCCTGCGGCGCGAGGCTCTCGACGATCTCGGCAATATGCTGATCGGTCTGGGTGAGGCTGGCCACGTACTCCACCGGCGCCAGGCCGAGGCGCTTGAGTTCGCTGGAGAGCGGCTGCGTATGGTCGATCACATGATGCGCGCCCAGCTCGCGCACCCAGGCCTGCGTTTCGGGCCGCGAGGCCGTGCCGATCACCGTCAGGCGGGTCAGGCGCCGCGCCAGCTGGACGAGAATGGAGCCCACCCCGCCCGCCGCACCGACGATCAGGATGGATTGGCCGAGGCCCTGGCCGGGTGCCACACCCAGCCGGTCGAACAGCAGCTCCCAGGCCGTCAGCGCAGTCAGCGGCAGCGCGGCCGCTTCGGCATTGCCTAGCGAGGCCGGGGCGTGGCCGACGATACGCTCGTCAACGAGATGCAACTGGCTGTTGGCGCCGGCACGCGCAATCGAGCCCGCGTACCACACCCGCTCACCGGGGCGGAACAGCGTGACCTCCGGCCCCACCGCCCGCACAATGCCCACCGCATCCCAGCCGAGCACCTTGCTCTCACCCGCCGGCAGATTGGCGCTCTTGCGCACCTTGGTGTCGACCGGATTCACGGCGATGGCCTGCACTTCAACCAACAGGTCGCGGCCTGTTGCCACCGGGTCCGGCAAGTCGAGTTCAAGCAAGACCGCGTCGTTTGCGACAGGCAGGCCGAACTGGGCGCTGGTGTAGCCAATGGCTTTCATGGGAATTCCTTTCTTTTCTGAGGTGAGGCCACCGGCAAGGCCGGGGCGGCATGGACACATCATCCGCCCTTTCTCATTACAGAAAAACCGGCGCAGAATGGAATCCATCTTCAAATGGATTTTGAAAATGAAGGCGCTGCTAGATCTCGACATTTTCGTCCGCACCGTGGAATCCGGCAGCCTCTCGGCCACCGCCCGGACACTCGATCTCACCCCCGCCGCCGCCAGTGCGGCCTTGAAACGCCTGGAGGCCGAACTGCAGGCGCCACTCTTCGTGCGTTCCACGCGGAGTCTGCGACTGACCAGCGAAGGCGAGCGCTTCCTCGCCTACTGTCGCGTGGCACTCGATGCACTGCGCGAGGGGCAGGCCGCGCTCTCCGCTGAGCGCCAGCAGATCAAGGGCACGCTGCAGATCGCCGCCCCCTCGGATCTGGGACGCAACGCCCTGCTGGGCTGGCTGGACGAATTCCGCGTATTGCATCCCCAGATCCGCTTCCGCCTGCAACTCTCCGACCGCAATGCTGACCTCTATCGCCAGCCGGTGGACATCGCGCTGCGTTACGGCGAACCCGGCGAATCCAATCTCATCGCCCAGCCGCTGGCGCCGGACAATCGCCGCGTGCTGTGTGCAGCTCCGGCCTACCTCGCGCGCCGGGGCGCACCGGCCTCCCCCACCGAGCTGAAGGGTCACGACTGCCTGTGTTTCATGAGCGGCGAAGATGTGCGCGACCGCTGGCGTTTTCGCCGCGGAACCGAACGCCTCAGCGTACGCGTGACGGCCAGCCAGGTCGCCAATGATGGTGATGTGGTGCGGCGCTGGGCCCTTGCTGCGCAAGGCATCGCCTGCAAATCGCGGCTGGATATTGCTGGCGACCTCGCCACCGGCCGCCTGCTGCCACTGTGTCAGGACTGGGAAGGCGAGCCCGCCCCGCTCTACCTCATCTGCCCCGACCGTCGCCTGCTCACCCCGGCGATAGGTCTGCTGCGCGATTTCATTCGCACCCGCTGCGAGGCACTAATGCCGTCTGCATGAGAATCATTGCGTGGAGAAACTCTCCCGACAATCCACATTGCGGCGTGCCTGTGCAGCCGCACATACGTCAATCGGAGTCCTCTCCCAGTCGATACAGGGTGGGACTGACGCCTGTCAGGCGCCGGAAGACGCCGGAGAAGTGCGCATGGGATGAGAAGCCCAGGCTGTTGGCAATGTCGGTCACGCTTTCCCGATCCATACGCAGGCGACGCTTGGCGCTCTCAATCCGGCGGATAAGCACGTACTGATGCGGAGTCTGCTTGAAGGCATCGCGGAAGGCCTGCATGAAATGCGAGCGTGAAAGATCCGCCACTCTGGCCAGATCGGCAATGTTGAGCGACCCCTCAAGATTCGCCTCGATGTACTCGGCAACCCGACGGAGCCGCCAGTCCGCCAACGCGTCGCAGCGCGTGATGGCATGGCCACCGATGCGCTCGGCCATTTTTGCGAATGCGCCCAGCGCCAGGGATTCGCAGTACATCAGGTTGCGATAGGGGCGTTCCAGTTCCTCGGCCAGCATGACACTCAGCCGACTGATAGCCGCATCCGAACCCGGCAGGCCGGGATGCAACAGGCCCGGCTGAATGCGGTGCGCGTCTGCGACCTCTTCCCACAGCGTCACGGGCAAATGCAGTGACAAGGTATTGCTCGGGCCGGACCAGCGATTCCGGCTGGGTACGTGGGCGGGCAGTACGCTCATGTCACCGAACCGTAATTGTCCGGTGTAACGGCGATCCGTTTCCAGCTCGAAACGGGCACCACGCTCGGCGAGACACACTGCGATCAGGTGGTGATTCAGGCCGGGATGGCTGTGGCCTTCCGGATTGCTGCCCATGCACCAGCGCCCCACCATGAAATGGTCTGCCCCCAGGATCTGCGTGCGGTGGTGGGGTTTGACAAACGTGGGCATCGGTCCGATATCAAACTCGAACTTTCCCCCGGGACGGAATTTCATCTTGCGCTACCTCGTCATGCATCCTGCCTGTTGTCAGAGAGGCAGTCAGACAATTATGTACGCCACCGGCGTATTCTGGAAGCGTCATTCACCCATCCTTTGGCATAGTTTTCCTGGCGCGCTTCCCGAAAGCGACTGCTTCAATGAAGCAGAGTGCCAAGCGCAATACCGGCGGACGAGAACATCCCGGTTTACCGGCGGTGATCCCGAAAACCACCCTGCTCGTGTCGACAACCCAGCGGAGAAAAAACCAATGACCACCATGACCGGGTCCTGCCTTTGCGGCGGGGTGAAGTACACATGCAACGCAACGCCGGTTATCACCGGCAATTGTCATTGCCGTGACTGCCAACGATCGTCGGGGAGCGCATACGCACCGACACTCTTTGTACCGGTCGAGGCGCTTTCAATACATGGAGAAGTCCGCTATTTCCAGAGCATCGGTGGCAGCGGATTCAAGGTGGACCGGGGTTTCTGCCCGAACTGCGGGTCGCCGCTGTTTGCCAAGGTGGAAGTCATGCCCGGGCTGATTTCCATACGTGCCGGCACGCTGGATGACCCCTCTGCCTACGTGCCCAGTGCTGATCTGTTCGTCAGCCAGGCAGCACCCTGGGATCACATTCCGGATGGCGCGATGAAGTTTGACGGAATGCCTCCGCAATCTGCCTGTCGCCCGGATTGAGGTCCGGCGTCGATTTGTCCGCCTCGGGATATCTCCATGAAACCGCAGCACGTCTATTTTGAAAGCAACGGGGCCGTACTCAGTGGTCTGCTGTATCAGCCTGAACGCGCGGGGCCCTGGCCTGCAGCCGTGGTGGCAGGCTCCTGGACCAGCGTCAAGGAGCAGATGCCAGCCACGTATGCGCAGGCCCTGGCGAGCCTGGGATACGCCGCACTGTGCTTTGATTTTCGCGGCTGGGGGGCTTCCAGCGGCGAACCGCGCTATCTCGAGGACCCACAGCGAAAGATTGCCGATATTCATGCCGCACTTGGATTCATGAAAGCGCGTGCGGACATTGATACAGACAACATCGCGCTTCTTGGCATCTGCGCATCGGCCGGCTACATGACCCACGTGGCAGCCCAGAGCGATGTCCCGCATGCCTTGTGCCTGATTGCACCCTGGCTCCACGATCGCGGCATTGTTCTGGAAACGTATGGCGGCGAGGCGGGTGTCGAAGCCCTGATGAGCGCCGCACGCAATGCGGAAGCTTCTGATGGCGTCGTGATCGAAGCCGCCAGTGCAAGCAATCCCGGAGCCCTGATGTACCAGGTGCCGTACTACACGGAACCGGGCCGGGGCCTGATCCAGCAATACGACAATCTGTTCGATGTGCGCTCCTGGGCGCCATGGCTGTCATTCGACGGAATTGCCGCCGCAGAGGGGATCACCATACCAAGCTGCATCGTGCATTCAAAAGCCGCCGCCATCCCGCATGGAGTGACGCGCTTCGTCTCCCGATTGCCCCGGTTTGCGCAAGTCGCCTGGCTGGAGGACGTCAGTCAGTTCGACTTCTATGACCGCCCCGACGTAGTCGCCGAAGCAACACGAATGGTCGTCGCACATCTTGATGCGCACAGGCGCACATCCTGAACCACGGAGAATCTGAACATGTCTTCAATATCCGATCTGGGCGCAGAAAAGGACCGCGCCATCCTGCACAAGACCGTCCGGGATTTTGGCGCTTTTGCAGACGATGGTGCCTTTGACCGTCTGGCCGCATTATTTGCTCCGCGCATAACGCTGGACTACAGCAGTCTCACCGGACAGCCTGCCAGTACCCTGTCTTCGACTGAGTTGATGGCCCAATGGGCAAGCCTGTTGCCCGGATTTGACCTGACGTGCCATGCCATCAACATTCCATCGGCCGACATCCGCGGTGTGCTGGCCACGGTCGAGGCTGCCGTCTGTGCCGATCACTTCATCGCCGATCAATGGTGGCAAGTACAGGGCTGCTACGAATTCGTGTTTCACAAAATCGATGGTGCGTGGAAGATCGAAACCCTCCGGTTTCATCTGACCGGCGAATCAGGCTCCCGGGATGTATTGGCCCTGGCCGTCGAAGCCGTATTGCGCCGCAAACCCCGTACGCAGATCGGCAAGGCCTGACTGCCTGCCAGGCACCTGGCCTGTCCGACGCATAGCTGGCACGCAAGCGCTGAACATTTCGCTGCTGCAATGCAGCTCATCACCCGCCTGACCCTGCCAAGGATGCCTCCCGTGTGGAAGCATCCGCGCCACGGCACCGCTGAAAATCCCTTGTCGATGCTTCCAGTCAAAGGGCCATCGCAGGCACGCGACTCAACTCGTGCAACTTGAATGGCTGATTCTGTACCCTGCTGCGCCCTGGGCGTCCTTGCAGCGCACCAGCGAGAATCTCACTTACCCCCACATGATCTGGCGTGACGCCTTCGCGCGTGCCTATCTGCACACGAACGACGCACCAATCGCGAGCCTTCTCCAGACCAGCGTACGTCGCAGGACCACCACTGATCGTAATCTCACCACGCTGACGATTGCCCGCATGACGGGGGCGGAATTGAAACAGGAGCAGGCCATAAAAAAAGCAGCCCGGCCATGAGCCGGGCTGCAAGAACACTCGTAGCACGTCCATGACGTGCCGGGAGTCGTCAGGAAGCAGGAGGAGTCAGAACCCGCAGCGCGGCGTTGTACGAATCGGCCACATAAACTTTACCAGTCGTAGCGTCGAAGTAGATGCCTAAGCTGTCCGCACCAAATCTGGCTGCCTGGCCCGCGCCGTTGACGAGGGCTCCGGTCGTCGCACTCCCCGCGATGATGGAAGCGGATCCGCCTCCGGCCGGGACCATCACGACCCGTCCACCGGAAGTGACAAACAACCGACCATCCGGCGCCATCGTCAGCGCAAGCGGTCGATCGATACCAGAGGCATAGGTCGTTACCACTCCGGCCGGTGTGATCTTGCGGACGGCATTGTTTTTGTAGTCCGCCACATACAGGTTGTCCTGCGCATCGACCGTAATCCCGGAGGGAACATTGAAGCTCGCCGCCTTACCTGTACCATCCGTGCTGCCCTCCGCGCCCGAACCCGCAAAGGTACTGGTCGTGGTGCTGGTGTCCAGCTTGCGGATGGTACGGGCACCCGCGTCCGTAATGAAAGCATTCCCCTTGGAATCGTAGACGAGACCGCGGGGTGCAACAAAACGCGCCGCCGTCCCGACGCCATCCGACGTGCCACTGTTTCCGTCGCCTGCCAGAAGCATCGTGCTGCCGGTGGTGGACACACTCCAGATGGACCGCCCGGTCTCGTCAACCACGGTGAGGCGTCCTGAGAGCGGTTCCAATGCAACGCTGGTCGGGCCTTTGAGAACGCCTGCTGCGACCAGCGCGTTCGAACCACCGCTCACCGGGAGTTTGTCAATTCCGGGCCCCTGCCCCATCGCCCCCATCGCGACGTAGAAGTTGCCGGACGCATCACGCGCAAGCCCCATGGGGAAATAACTACCGCCCCAGTTGTAATGGGTTGCAACGGTGTAAGCGGGACCGGCAGCGAGGCCGCCCGACGAACTGCTTGAACTGCTGGAACTGCTTGTGCCGCCAGAGCCCGACGATGAACCCGAGCCTGAATCGCCGTCCGAGCCGCCACCGCAGGCAGCAAGCCCCCCGGCCATGAGCAGAGCGGTCAGCCATGTTGTGATACGTCGTGCGTACATCTGTTTCTCCTTGCTTTGATACCTGATGTGAAGGGGTAAGTTCGCCCGCCAGATGCGGGCCTGGATCAGCGTGCTGCAGCCAGCTTGTCGCAGCTGATTTCGAAGGTTTTGGTGATCTCGCTGGTGATCGACTGGTTGGCCCAGCGATTGACATTGACGATGGCCGCCATGCACTTGCCACTGGTCTTGTAGAGCCCAAGTGCCGAGGTGTAGTGCTTCTCCAGTTGCCCCAGCGCAGTGCGGTTCTCCCACCACACATCGCCAGTGAGGAAAAATTTGTCGAACCGAGTACCGGAGGCTTTGGTGGCGGACTCGGCCGCCTTTTTTTCGGCGGCCACATCGACGATCGCGCCACGCGTGGGAATGGTGTTGAAGGATGGATCGCCGGCCGCCTGACGCGCCTTGAAGGCATCAAGCTGGGCCTTGTACTTCGTCACCCCGCCTTCAACATTCGCCGTCAGCGGGGCGCGCGCCAGAATGGTCGTGGTGAAGGCATTCATGTCCCGCGTATAGATGCGGAACTCCTGCGGCCAGGTGCCTGCACGGCCACCGCCCACCAGACGGAGCCAGCCATCCACTGAGAGCGGTCGCAACTCGCCGGGAGCCATTTCGATGACGATTTCGCTTGCCTTGAGTTCGGCATCCGTCGGCAGGAAGTTGTTGTAAATGACGGCGGCAAGCTCGTCCGGCTGATCCGGCGGCACAATCTGGATACCGATTGCCTTGCGATTGGCGTATTCGCTCGTTCCCGTCAGATTCCAGGTAAAGACGTAGCTTTCGACCGGTCTGGGCAGCTTGAGGTAGAGGTAGACCGGATCACCGTCACGTGCACTGCTGATGCGATGTGCCCGGGCGTCGGCCAGCGACTTGGGTCTGACACTGGAAATGACCAGCTCGGCCCCGGGCAGCTGGGCAACGTTGGCATCTGCAGCGCCATCCGCCCCCGCCCCCTTTGCAACAGCATCTGCGCTGTCCGGCGCGGCTTGCCGCAGTGCGCCCTGCGCGCCCGAGCGCAAGGCATCTCCCATCTTGTCGAGAAAGCCGGCAGCGTTTGCCGGCGCGAGCATGTTGCATGACGCGAGCGCGATCAATGCGGCCCATTTTGCTGGATGCATTTCTGATAGTCCTGAATTGCTGATCAAGGTGTGCGTTGCCCTTGCGTCGCACGGGACGGACTATCTCAAAGGACCGGATCGACTCGCTTCCACAATCCTCCGGGGATGTACATAAAACGCCGGCTGATTTTTTTATGCTTGAGCCGCTGGAAGCGCACGGGGCTGCGCCTCCGGTCATCCGGATTGGCAACGACAACAATATGATGTGCTGCCGGGAAGGAGAGCCCGTAGCTTCATCGGGCGCCGCTTCCGGGTATCGGCTCGCAGCGCCGCAGCGGACGGGCATGCGCGGGCAAGATGCCCGGAGAAGACCGCTGGACGCGGCTCTTCAGGCACCCCGTGGCACTTTCGCCACGCGCCTCTCAGCGCCAGGGTAGCGACAGGTAATACGCCCCGAGCTCGGTCAGCTGGCCTTTGGCGCCCAGCAAACTGGTGAAATGCGGATCACTGCTCCAGCGGCCGGTGAACCAGGCGTAGCGGAAAACATCGCTGCGGCTTTCGCAGGTGGCAACCATGTCGCTCATTTGCGCCTTCTGCTTGGCCAGCGTATCAATCTGGGCGCCATCCTGCTGACTGTGCCAGTTGGCGAATTCGGTGACCCAGAAAGGCTTGCCGTATTTGGCAAGGCGATCCAGCTGAGCACCCAGACCATAGTCATACCAGTGGAAGGCGAGATAGTCGATCTGCGGCTCGCGGTTGGCGTTTGCGCTGCGATACGCTGCATGGAAGGCGTCAAGCCACACGACCGGATCGGAATACCCGGCCATCGTGCCCCAGGTCATGGCAGGCCCGACAATTTTGACGCCGGTGTGCGCGGCAATGGCCTCGTATCTGGGCCAGATGGCGGCAGCCTGGCTGGGCGTCAGGTTGGCCTGATCGACCAGATTCGGCTCGTTCATCACCAGCAGGTACTTGATCTGCGGATTGGCAGCGAGAAATGTCTCGACGGCGGTGGCATCGAAATTGCCGTTCCACAGCATCGGATAGAAATCCATCGCATATTTGCTGCGCACATCCGCAGGCAGGCTGGTGTTCGGCTTCGGGCTCCAGTTGTACCACCAGCTTACGCCCGGCGACAGTACGGCCAGGTCTTCAACACTCGCCAGATCATAGGCAATACCGCGCTTGCTACTCTTTGCCGTTTGCCCGCCACTGCTTGAACCCGAACTGGAAGAACCCGAGCTTGAGCCGGATGAACTGGAACCCGAACCGGAACTGGAGCTTGACGAACTGCCGGAAGCACCGACCCCTGTATCAGAGGTGCCGGATGAGCCTGCTCCGCCGCCACAGGCGCACAGCAACAGACTCAGAAGCAGAGGGACGAATAAACGGCGCAGGGTGAACATGAAATCTCCGGGATCAGCACACAGCGCATCTGCCATGCGGTCAGCCGGCGATGCGTGTCTGTACGGGTTGCCTCAACTGGCGACAGCCCGTTTTGAAAGTGGCCCTGATTCTTTCACGCCCTTTTGCCGATCATCGAACCGGCCCGCCGGATGGATGAACCGGGCGCATGAGCTGTACTCCGGCAGTGCAATACGCTCCTGCAAACTGCAACACGCCTCACCATGCTGCTAAGCTTCGCAGACGGTATCAAAACAATCTTGAATTCCCAGACAGGAGAGCCCCATGAACATTTCGATGCATGCCGCCAGCGCCCCGCGTTTCGTTGCCCAGCTGAAGGCATTGGATGCGATTCTCGGCAAGGCCGAAGCGCACACGACGGCAAGGAAGATCGACCCCTCCGAATTGCTGACTGCGCGCCTGTATCCGGACATGTTTGCTTTCACACGCCAGGTGCAGATCGCCTGCGATTTCGCCAAGGGCACGGTGGCACGGCTGGCGGGCGTGGAGGTGCCGGGCTATACGGATACCGAGCAGAGCTTCATCGAACTGCACGCGCGCATTGCGAAGACCATCGCCTTTGTCGAATCCATTCCGGCCGCGTCGATTGATGGTTCGGAGGGGCGCGACATCACGCTCAAGGCCGGCCAGCGCGAACTGAGCTTCAAGGGCCTGGATTACCTCACCGCCTACGCCTTGCCGAATTTCTATTTCCACGTGACGACGGCCTACAACATCCTGCGTCACAACGGGGTGGAGATCGGCAAACGGGATTACCTCGGCGCCTGATCTGCTGGTGTGCATGGCCCGGCGGCCGGGGTTCCGGTGCCGGGCGCATGGCAGGCGCAGGCTTCGCCATGCGCTGCCGAAATCAGCTCATGCAGGATGCCGCAGTCACCCGCCACGTGGTGCTGCACGCAACGGCTGCGCAGCACGGTGAGCTGCCGTTCGAGTGCCTGCATGCTGGTCAGCCGGGCGCGCACGCGCGCGAGCTGGGCGTCGATCAGCTCGTTGATGTCGCCACAATCCGCCTCAGGGCGCTGCAGGAAATCAAGCAGCCGGCGGATGTCAGCCAGCGACATGTCCAGCGCGCGGCAATGCCGGATGAAGGACAGCTGCTCCAGATGCGCCGCGCCGTAAGCGCGATAGCCATTGGGCTGGCGCGCCGGGGGCGGCAGCAGGCCGCTCTTCTCGTAGTACCGGATGGTTTCGACATCGATCCCGGTGGCCCGGGCCAGTTCGCCGATACGCCAGACAGTGTTCATGTTCCGCTCCTCGTCAGACATCTGATCTTAGACGCTTGACCCTGGAGTGACTACAGGGTGTTGAATGAAAACTCACCCCAAGAGGAGATTGATCATGTCTGGCTGCTGCGGCACTTCCACCTGTTCCTCCCACGCGACGCTGAGCCCGCGTTTTCGCAAGGCGCTGTGGATTGCGCTGTGGGTGAACGCCGCGATGTTCGGCGTGGAGATCGTCGGCGGGATCAGCTCCGGCTCGGTCTCGCTGTGGGCAGATGCGGTCGACTTTGCCGGCGATGCCGCGAATTACGCCCTGTCGCTCGCGGTCCTCTCGATGGGGCTGATCTGGCGCGCTCGCGCCGCCTGGCTGAAGGGGCTGACGATGACCGCGTTCGGCGTCTTCGTGCTGCTGCGCACGGGCTGGGCTGCCTGGCAGGGCGTTCCACCGGAACCGCTGACCATGGGCGTGATCGGCTTCGTCGCGCTGGCGGCCAATGCCGGCGTGGCCGTATTGCTGTACGCCTTCCGCGAGGGCGATGCGAACATGCGCTCGGTGTGGCTGTGCAGCCGCAACGATGCCATCGGCAATGTGGCCGTCATGCTCGCGGCGGCAGGCGTGCTGGGCACCGGCAGCGGCCTGCCCGACGTGGCGGTGGCGCTGATCATGGCCGGGCTGGCCTTGTCTTCCGGCATCGCCGTGCTGCGTCAGGCGCAGCAGGAGCTTGCAGTGGCCTGAGCCGCCGGGAGCCCGCCGGTGCATTGACGCCTCGCGAGCCCTGCCGGATCATTCGGAATCCTTTGGACAGCGCCCTCATCATGCCCCACCGCAAGACTCCCGATTCCAGCCGGCTCGATCAGATCGTGGCCGGTGCACGCCAGACAGCCGCCCAGCGCGAGGCGGGCTACCGCGAACGCGCCCTGAAGATCTACCCGTGGATCTGCGGCCGCTGCCGGCGCGAATTCACCCAGGTCAACCTGCGCGAGCTGACGGTGCATCACCGCGACCACAACCACGACAACAACCCGTCCGATGGCAGCAACTGGGAACTGCTGTGCGTGTATTGCCACGACAACGAGCACTCCCGCTACCTCGAAGCAGATGCCGGCGGCAGCAGCGATGCGGGCAGCCTGGCGGCAGCGACGCACAATCCCTTCGCGGCGCTGAAGGGCATGCTCAAGAAGTAGCCATGACCCGCCCGGAGAGCCGCTTATGGCGGACCTCTTCAGGAAGCCTATCCTGTCAGTCAGCATCCGCGCGGATCTGCCGGCATGCATGCTGGAGAAGACCACCCCATGCGGCTCTCCGGGCACCTTTATCCAAAGCCTTCAACCATGAACCCCCAAGCCAACAACCCGCTGCACGGCCTGACCCTGGAAACCATCCTGACCCGGCTGGTCGAGCATCACGGCTGGGAGGAACTCGGCCGGCGCATCGAGGTGCGCTGCTTCCTGTTCGACCCGAGCATCAAATCCAGCCTGAAATTCCTGCGCCAGACCCCTTGGGCGCGCGCCCAGGTGGAGGCGCTGTATCTGGCGACTTTTTGAGCCGTTTCTGATCAGGGGGCCGGCGGCCGCACATAGGCTTCGGCTAGTTGCCCCTGCAGGGTGTAGGCGGCGCTGCCGAGCGGGCTGTCCTTGCGGTCGATGCGCAGCCGGCCGCTGATCCAGAAGGGCTCCATCATGCGGCCGGTGAAGGGTTTGTCCATCACCACATGCAGGGTCTGGTTGGTCGGCGGCGGCGGGCTGTGGATGCAGGCGCCGAAGTAAGGCACCAGCAGGAATTCGCGCAGCTGATCGCGTTCGGCGTCCAGCGGTACCAGAAAGCCGGCGATGCGCACGTTCTGCTGGTCCAGCGCGGGCACCGTGGGCGCGTCGTTCCAGGCATCCTGCAGCTTGCGCAGCATCTCGTTGGCGCGCGGATCGCCGTCCTTGAGCGCGGCGAATTCCTCGCGCTTGAAACCGTCCAGTGGATCCCAGCCCTTGGGCGCCAGATCGTCCCAGTTGATTTCACGATAGTTCGCGTCGGCCGCACTGCCGGCCACCGGCAGCCGCTCGCCGAGCCGGAAAGCCGGCGGCGTGGAGCTTTCGCCGCAGCCCAGAAGCAGCAGCGCGAGCAGGATGGAAAGAGCGCTGCGCATCGTGTCAGAACTCGTTCTGCAGTTTCTTGTAGCCGGCCACCAGCTCGTTGTTGGTGCGCACCACGTCTTCCGAAAACTCGGCGGCCGAGGCCGTCACCTTCGGAATGGTGGCCAGATCGGTGTGGGCGTTGATATAGGTGGTGGAGGGCACATAGAAGCCGGCCGGCAGGTCGCAGCCGTCGACCACCGAGTTGTGGCGCACCACGCAGCCTTCGCCCACCTTGCAGTTGAACACTACGCTGTTGAAGCCGATGAACACACGCGGGCCGATCTCGCAGGGGCCGTGCACGATGCTGCGATGGGCGATCGAAGTGTGCTCGCCGACGTTCACTGCGGCGCCGGATTTGGAGTGGATCACCACGCCGTCCTGAATGTTGGAGTGGGCGCCTATCGTAATCGGCTGCATGCCGCCGGCTTCGTCCACCTCGTCGGCGCGGATCACCGCATAGGGCCCGATGAACACATTGTCATGCACGATGACCTTGCCGCAGAGGATCGCGGTGGGGTCGACGAAGGCTGATTCGGCGATCTGGGGCAGATCGCCGCTGGGGTTCTTGCGGATCATGGTGGACTTTCCCGGAGTTGAGTATCTGAAGGTGGAACCGAAGAGGGTAAGCGGAGTTCGTGGGGGGTTTGATGTTTTTACAGCCTCGGGCTCAAGCCGTCCGCCAGCGAGATCTGATAGGCGCGCCAGGCTGGCAGCAGGCTGGCCAGCAGTCCGGTAGCGGCGATGCCGCCAAGCCTGAGCCATTCCGCCTGCTCCGGCCATACGCCGGCCAGCACGAGGCCAAAACGGCTTTGCAGCCAGGCCCCGCCCAGCCACACGGCCAGCTGCAACAGGGTCAAGCCCAGCAGGCAACCGGCCAGCGTGACGCCCAGACCTTCGAGGATCAGCAGGGCCAGCACTTCGCGCGGCCGCGCGCCCACCGAGCGCAGGATCGCCAGCTCGCGCCGGCGCGCGTCCAACCCGGCCAGGATCACCGCCATCAATCCGGCCAGACTCACCGCCGCCACCAGCGCAGACACCGCTTGCAGCGCGCGTTCGCCCACCTCCAGCATCTGCCAGAGCTGGTCGAGCGCCACGCCGGGCATCGCGGCGCTGAGCGCTTCGCCGGGCACCTCGTTGAGTTCGCGTTGCAGCCGGAACACGTCGCTGCGCCGCTTCAGGCCGACCAACTGGGCGGTGATGGATTTCGGCGTTAGATCGAATTTCTGCACCAGCTCCGGCGGCACCGCCAGGCCCGGCAGTGGCATGCCACCCTGCCAGTCAAGATGGATCGCCTCCATCGAGGCGAGCGAGATGTGCACGCTGCGATCCACCGGTGTGCCGGTGGGGGCAAGGATGCCGACCACGCGGAAAGGTTTGTCGCTGTGCTCGGCGCCTTCCAGCTCGGGGCTGCCGTGCGCCAGCACGATGGGTGCATCGAGCGCATAGCCCAGCTCGCGCGCCACACCGGCGCCGATCACCGCTTCGAACAGGCCGTCGAAGGCCCGGCCCTGCGTCAGCCTCAGCGCTTGGCCGTCGCCGAACCGGTAGCGTTTGAAATAGTCCGGCAACGTGCCCACCACTGGAAAGCCGCGATGCGCGTCGCCCAGCGAGATCGGCACGGTCCAGGCCACGGCGGGATGTGCAGCGATGCGCTGCGCCGCCGCCCAGCTCAGGTTGGGCGTCGGTTCGCCGATGCGGAACACGCTGTAGAGCAGCAGATGCACGCTGCTGCCGCGCGCGCCGACCACCAGATCGGTGCCCGCGAGCGCGCTGGAAAACCCTTCGCGGGCTCCGGCCCGCACACGTTCCACGCCCAGCAGCAGGGTGGCGGCAAGGGCGATCGAGAACAGGGTTAGGCCCAGCGCATAGCGCCGGTTCCAGGCGCTGGCGAGCGCAAGACGTAACAGGACCGGCAGCTTCATGCCGCACCCCCGCTATTGAATTCGGCCAGCGCCTGCACCCGGCCGAAATGTGCGGCGAGGCGCCGGTCATGACTGACGAAGATCAGGCTGCTGCCGGCTTCATTCGCTTCGCGCAGCAGCAGGTCCACAAAGTCTTGCTGGCGCTGCGCGTCCAGTGCGGAAGTCGGCTCGTCGGCGAGGATCAGCTCGGGCCGGCCGATCAGGGCGCGGGCGGCGGCCACGCGCTGCTGCTGGCCGACCGAGAGCGCGCTAACCGGCTTTTGCCAGTCCGCCACGAACAGGTCCAGATGCGCCAGCAGGCGCTGCGCCTCGGCCTGCAGCGAAGCCGCGCCGCGCGCCAGGGCGCGGGCCTTGCGCAGTTTCGAGAAACGGCAGGGCAGCAACACGTTGTCGATGACAGAGAGATAAGGCAGCAGATTGAACTGCTGGAAGATGTAGCCGATGTGATCGCCGCGCAGGCGGTCGCGCGTCGCCGCAGGCAAGTGATCGACGCGTTCGCCCAGAAAGCGGATTTCGCCCGCCGAGGGGCGCAGCACGCCGGCGAGCAGGCTCAGCAGCGTACTTTTGCCGCTGCCGCTGGGCCCGTGGAGAAACAGGTGCTCGCCCGGCTGCAGGGCGAAATGCGCGATGGCCAGGCAGTCGGCGGACTGCTCCGGCCAGCGCTGGCGCAGATCGCGCAGTTCGACCAGCGCCATGCTCACCAGCTGAGCTTGCGCGACTTGGCGGAGAGTTTCGCGGCGCGCTGAATCTTGTCGGCAGCGAGCTGGGCGTCGATGAAACGCAGGCGCTTGAATCTGTCGAAAGTATTCACTTCGATGCTCTTCAGCTCGGCAGGCCTGGCACATTTGAACTGATAGTGCGCATCCAGATCCGCATGCTCGTGGCCATGAGCATCGGCCTTGGCTGTTGGTGCAGCCTTCTCGCCGAGCAGTTCGGGTGCGATGGCGGCGGATTCGAGTTTCACGCTGCTCAAGATGCAGCCTGCCGCCGCAGTGGGAACGAAAAGCTTGTCGCCGGCGCGCAGCAGCGCGGCCACTTCGCGCACCTTGGCGAAATCCTTTTCGTACTGCGGTTTGCGCTCGAAGCCGAGCAGGCTGTCTAGCGGAGCTTCCAGCTCGATGCTGAGCAGCTCGCCTTCGATGCTGATTGCCAGTTCGGCCACGCCGTGGCTGTGGCCCTTGGCGGCCAGGGCTGGAGTGCTGAGCAAAAGACCGGCGAGCAGGGGCAGTGCGAAGCGCATGGCGGTTTTCCTTTCGGGCGACGAATCCGTAAGGCCGGAATTGGAGCACGCCCCAGCCGCTCTTGCAACTCTGTTGCAAGAGCATCAGTGGTTCAGGCAGTGATCTGCAGCCTTTACACTGCAGACTTTGACTGTTGCTCCCGGTGCTTCCGATGCGCGATTCCGGTTCCATTCCCTTTTTCGTCGCCCTGCGCTTCTGGCTCAAGCTCGGCTTCATCAGCTTCGGCGGGCCGGCCGGGCAGATCGCCATCATGCACAGCGATCTGGTCGAGAAGCGGCGCTGGGTTTCAGAGAAGCGTTTTCTGCACGCACTCAACTACTGCATGCTGCTGCCCGGGCCGGAGGCGCAGCAGCTGGCCACCTATCTGGGCTGGCTGATGCACCGCCGCTGGGGCGGCATCGTTGCGGGGGCGCTGTTCGTGCTGCCCTCGCTGCTGATCCTGATTGGTTTGTCATGGCTGTACATGGCGTTTGGCCAGCAGCCGCTGGTGGCCGGCCTGTTCTACGGCATCAAGCCCGCGGTGTGCGCCATCGTGCTGCAGGCGGCCTGGCGCATCGGCGGACGCACCCTGCACAACCGCTGGCTGTGGGCCATCGCGGTGCTGGCCTTTGTCGCCATCTTCGCCCTGCAACTGCCGTTTCCGCTCATCGTGGCCGGCGCCGCGGCGCTGGGCTGGCTGGGCGGACACGTACGCCCGGCGGCTTTCCAGACCGGTGGCCATGCCTCGGCGGCGAAGTCTTACGGCCCGGCACTGATCGATGACGACACGCCCACGCCGCCGCATGCACGCTTCAGCTGGACGCGGCTGGCCCTGATCCTCGGTGCCGGCGCGCTCCTGTGGCTGCTGCCGATGGGCCTGCTCACCGTCCTCTGCGGCTGGCCGCATTTGCTCACGCAGACCGGCTGGTTCTTCACCAAGGCGGCGTTCCTCACCTTCGGCGGCGCCTACGCGGTGCTGCCCTATGTGTATCAGGGCGCGGTGCTGCACTACGCCTGGCTCACCCCCACGCAGATGATCGACGGGCTGGCGCTGGGGGAAACCACGCCGGGGCCGCTGATCATGGTGGTGGCCTTCGTCGGCTTTGTCGGCGGCTGGAGCGAGGCCACGCAGATGGCCTCCGGCGCCTTCCTGTCCGGCCCGGCCATCCTGCTGATGGCGGTGGCCGGTGCCTGCGTCGCCACGTACTTCACCTTTCTGCCCTCCTTCATCCTGATTTTCGCAGGGGGGCCGCTCGTGGAATCAACCCGCGATGATCTGAAATTCACCGCACCGCTCACCGCCATCACCGCTGCCGTGGTCGGGGTGATCCTCAATCTGGCGCTGTTCTTCGCCTGGCACGTGTTGTGGCCACAGGGCTTCGCCGGCAGCCTTGAATGGCCCGCGCTGCTGATTGCGCTGTGCGCGGCGGTTGCGCTGCTGCGCTTCAAGGCCAATGTCATGGCGGTGATCGGCGCCTGCGCGCTCGCCGGTCTGCTGCTGCAGGGGCTGCGCTGATGCACCGCGCGATGATCCGCCTGCTGTGGCGCGTGCTCGCCGGCACCGCCGTACTGCTCGGCCTGATCGGGGTCTTCGTGCCGGGCCTGCCGACCGTGCCGTTCCTGCTCCTTGCGACCTGGGCCGCAGGACGAGGCTGGCCGGCACTCGAAACCTGGCTGCTGACGCATCCGCGCTGGGGCACCAGCATCCGGGCCTGGCGCGAACACGGCGCGATGCCGCGGCGCGCCAAATGGGCCGCCTCGATCATGATGGCCCTGAGCACCGGGCTGATGTATCTCTCCCGCGCGCCGCACTGGCTCACCCTGGGAGTGGCCGTGCTGATGCTGGGCGTGGCGCTCTGGTTGTGGCGGCGCCCCGAAGCGTGAAAAGTTGATCTGCGCCGCAGCTTTCGCCGCCCGGTCTTGCTAGGCTGGCGGAAAACCATCAGAGAGGAATCAGCATGGATATCCAGAGCGTGCTGCAGACGCTGGACGGCCTGTTCCAGCAGGGCGCCTATGATCAGGTCGAGCCCTTCATGCTGGCGCATATCGCGCAGGCCGAGGCTGAAGGTGACAAGGGCGCGGTGCTGAGCCTGCTCAACGAGCTGATGGGGTTTTATCGCGCCCATTCGCGCTTTCAGGATTCGCTGGCCGTGGCCAGCAAGGCACTCGGTCTGCTCGAAGAACTGGGCCTGAAAAACAGCGTGCACTACGCCACCACCCTGCTCAACGTGGCAACGGCCTGGCGGGCAGATGGGCAGACGCAGCGGGCCATCGGACTCTTCGAAGAAGTCGGGCGGATGTTCCTCGCACTGGGCGTGGAAGACGCCTTCCTCGTCGCCACGCTCTACAACAATCTCGCGCTGGCCTGGCAGGAGGCGGGGGACCACGCGAAGGCGGTGCAATTCCTCGAAGCCGCGCTGCCGATCAGCCGGGGCCGCCCCGGCGCCGAGCACGACGTGGCGGTCAGCCTGACCAATCTTGCCCAGTCGCGTCTGCGCCTCGGGCAACTGACCGAAGCCCGTATTGCGCTGGAAGAAGCCGACCGGCTGTTCACCGCCTTGCCCCGCCCCAGCGGCCACCACAGTGCGGCGATCGCCGCGCTGGGCGAGCTGTGTTTCAAGGAAGGCCGGCTGGCGGAGGCTGTGGCTTTTTACGAGCGGGCGCTGGCCGAGATCGAAACCCGCTTCGGCAAGAATCAGCCGTATGCCGACATGCTGGAAAGTCTGGCCGTGGTGCTGGAAAGTAGCGACCCGGCGCGCAGCGCGAAGCTGAGCGCCGAGGCCCGGCAGGTCGCCGCGTCCCTGCGTCCGCAACTCAAGGGTCTGGAGCTCGCACGCAGGTATTACGAGAGCTTCCGTGGCGAGCTGCTGGCCAACTGGGCCCCGGTCGCGCACCGGGTGGCGGCCGGGCTGGTGGGGCATGGCTCGGAGTGCTTCGGTTTTGACGATGAACTCTCGCGTGACCACGATTTCGGCCCCGGCTTCTGCCTCTGGCTCACCGACGCCGACCATGCCGCCATCGGCGCGCAGATGCAGGCGGATTACGACCGGCTGCCGCGCGAGTTTGCCGGCTTCCCGGCGCGTCAGGCCAGCCCGCGCAGCGGCCAGCGTGTCGGCGTGTTCCGCATCTCCGACTTCTGCCGGGAGTTTCTGGGAGCCCCCGAACTGCCGGTCAGCGAAGCCGACTGGCTGCAGATTCCCGAAGAGCGGCTGGCCTGCGCCACCAACGGCGAAGTGTTCAGCGATCCGCTCGGAGAGTTCAGCCGCATCCGTACGGCACTTCAGGCCTACTACCCGGATGGCATCCTGCGGCGCAAGCTCGCGCAAGCGGTCGCGAAGATGGCACAGAGCGGCCAGTACAATCTGCCGCGTGCCCTCCAGCGTGGCGAGCCTGCCGCCGCGCTGATGGCACAGGCCGATTTCATCCGCCATGCCTGCGCGGCGATCCATGTGCTGAATCGTCGCTATGCACCGGTCGCCAAGTGGCTGGTGCGCAGCGTCGGTAGCCTGCCGACGCTCTCTGCCCTGCAGGCGCCACTGAACCAGCTGGCCCAGACCCCGGCAAAGGAAGCCGGCGCACTGGTCGAAACGATCTGCGCCGCCGTCCTGCAGGAACTGATCGCGCAGGGCTTCACGCAGGCGGGCGACGCCTTCCTTGAGGCGCATGTCGACAACATTCTGGCTGGCGACAAGAGCAACAAGGCCTGAGCCGGATCACACACAAGGAAGCGACATGAGCCTCATCGACGATATCGTGGAACTGGAATGGCAGGCCTTCGACAAGGTGCAGAACGAAGGCGGGCGGGCCAGCTGTCAGGACAATTTCGAGACCTTCCGCATCATGCGCAAGAGCCAGTTCCTCGCCTGGGATGTGGCCACCCTGTCCGGCTACCACCAGGATCTCTGCATCGCGGCCAGGCGCGGCCGCAACCTCGTGCAGGAAAAGTACGCACGCATGATGGCATCCACCGCACCGGCCGAATACGCTGCCTTCGCGCATCAGCTGCCGCCCCTGAGCACATGGCAAAAGCGCGCAATCGAGATGATCATCGAAACCCAGCTCGTCTGGCGTGAAGCCTTCGCCGCGCAATACCCCAAGCTCTCCGGTCAGGCCCGCCTGATCCGTACGGCGGAAGACAGCGCCTATGGCACTTCGTTTGAGACCTATCTGCGCGGCGAGCTGGGCACCTATTCCGAAGACACGCTCAAAGCTTATCAGCGCATGGTCGAAGACTATCTGCAGGAAGACCGTAATCTCACTACCATGACGATGGAACACACCGCGAAACTTTACGGTTACGCCAGTTTGAGGGATGCAGAATCGAAGCTTGTGGAGTCTTGAGCCGATCAGGTCGGCGCACAGAAATCCATCACCCATCATCGCGCTTCGACAAGAAGCGCGGTGGATTGCTTTACGGTCCCACTCTGCCTGCTGCACCGTACGCGGTCGCAATTTTGCAAGAGCATTTTGATTTTGAGTAAGTTCGTCTGAGTTTACGAAAAAGCAATGTGATTCGTAAATCAATCTGGAGCTAGCTAATGAAACTAAATTTTTCTGGCACAAGAAAGAAAACAGTTGGCGTTTTAGCCTTTGCCGTTATGTGCTGGTGGATCGGAGATATTTGGGTTGTTCTTTCAAACATAGAGCGTTACTCGATAATCGAATTATTAAGAACGCTTGTTGCACCTCCAGTATTTATTTTTTGGACGTTGCATGCAGCCGAAGTTGTTCAGCAAGGCAGCGATAAGGTGGCGTGATGGTGGTACAAGAATCAACACTTTCAGACGAAATGCAGCCTTACTGTGCGCCATGCATGCCAATGAATGAAACACCCGCATAGAGCCTTGTAGGATGGGTCTTTGACCAGCCTTGTAGGGTGCGCAATGCGCACCCTACGAATTGAACTTCTTCTTCCCGGTTTTCTGACGGTCCGCACCAGGTCACAAGTGGCCTGAATGAAAAATCCCCTGCCGGCTTCCCGGCAGGGGATTTTTTTGGGGAGGGGATGAAACTCAGGCAGCTTCACCCTTGATCAGAGGCAGGGATTCGCCGCCATCAATGAGGATCTTGCGCGGTTTGTGGGCTTCCGGGATCTCGCGTTCGAGTTCAATGTCGAGCATGCCGTTGGCGAAGTTGGCGGCCACCACCTTGACGTGATCGTCGAGCTGGAAGCGCTGTTCAAAATCACGCGCAGCGATGCCGCGGTGCAGGAAGGTGCGCTGCGCGGAGTCAGCGGCTTTCTTGCCGATAATCCGGAGAGTGTTCTTCTCGGTTTCCACATCCAGTTCGTCGCGCGAGAAGCCGGCCACTGCCATGCTGATGCGGTATTTGTCTTCCGACACCAGTTCGATGTTGTAGGGCGGGTAGCTGGGCTGCTCGTTGCGCAGCGCGGCTTCGGCAAGCTGGGCAAGGCGGTCGAAACCGATGGCGGAACGGTACAGCGGGGAGAAGTCATAAGTACGCATGGTTCATATCCTCGTAAGCGATATAAGGGTTGGCCGGCCTCACCGTGAGCACCGGCCCTTCCTATTTGCGTACGCCCTGCACGCTTTTCAAGTCCTTGAAATCAGGGGGCTTGATCCCCATTTTTGATTGATTTTTCCCGGCGCACATCACGCCGCCAGCCATACCAGCACGATGGCCAGCGCAGCCGGAATGCCCTGCACGAAGAGGATCTTCTTCCCTACGGTGGCAGCACCGTACACACCGGCGACCAGCACGCAGCCGAGGAAGAAGAGGCGCACTGCCACGCCTTCCGGTCCCAGCCACAGGCCCCAGAACAATCCGGCAGCAAGGAAACCGTTGTAGAGCCCCTGGTTGGCGGCGAGCACGCGCGAGGCAGCTGCGAATTCATCGGTGAGGCGGAAGGTTTTCTTGCCCAGCGGGCGGGTCCACAAAAACATTTCCAGCACCAGAATCCAGCTTTGCAGCAGGGCGATCAGGAGCGTGGCGAGAGCGGCGGCAATCTGCATGATTTTGTCCTGAAAAGAGTGTGCTCAGACCGCCACGTCCACTGCCGTGGTGATGCTGATCGCGAGCGGCCGGGCGAGCAGCGGGGTGATCTGTTCCTTGAGGGTCTGGAAGTGAGCGGACTGGGCGTGGGCAGCCAGTGCAGCCTGGTCGGTATAGGTTTCAAAAAACTGGAATCCGGGCTCGCCCTGCACGGTCCTGAACAGGTCGTAGCGCAGGCAGCCGGGCTCCTTGCGGGAATGTGTGACGGCTTCGCGCAGGATCGCTTCGGCGGCTGCAAGATGTTCGGGTTTCGGGGTAACGCTGGCAAATACGTGAATGCTCATGGCGGGGTACCGGGCGGGGGGTGATCGCTGGAAACAGCGTGCTTGAGCGCACCCACGCAGAACGCGGGTGCGCGCTTCCACGGCTTACTTGAGCTCGATGATGAAGTTGTCGCGGCTGCGACGTACCTTCTTCAGGCTTTGCAGCCAGTCGCCTTCATCGGCGCGATAGCCCAGCGGCAGAATGATCACGGAGCGCAGGCCGCGCGCTTTGAGACCGAGGATTTCATCGACCTTGGCCGGGTCGAAGCCTTCCATCGGCGTGCTGTCCACGCCTTCTTCGGCGGCGGCGATCAGCGCGGTGCCCAGGCCGATGTAGGCCTGACGTGCGGCGTGCTGGTAATTGGTTTCCGCGTCGCGCGGCACGTAGCTGCCCAGCACTTGCTGGCGGTAGTTCTCCCAGCCTTCGTTCTTGAAGCCGCGCTCGTCATTGACGAGATCGAACATCATGTTGATGCGCTCGGCGGTGTAGTTGTCCCAGGCGGCAAATACCAGCAGGTGCGAGGCTTCGGTGATCTGGGCCTGATTCCAGGCGTGCGGCCGGATCTGCTCGCGCAGTTCCGGGTTGCTGACGACGATCACTTCATAAGGCTGCAGGCCGCTGGACGTGGCGGTGAGGCGGATGGCTTCGAGGATGCGTTCGACCTTTTCCTGGGGAACGATCTTGGCGGGGTTGAATTTCTTGGTGGCATAGCGCCACTGCAGTTTGTTCAGAAGTTCGGACATGAATGACTCGCTTTCTGGATCTCTTGGGGTTGAGGGAGGGTAGCGATCGGATCAGGCCAGCGCAGCCAGCAGCTTCTGCGCGACCAGTTCGGACGATGCAGGATTCTGACCGGTGATCAGCGCGCCGTCGACTACCGCGTAGGGATGCCAGTCCGGCCCCTTGCTGTAGTCGCCACCATTGGCCTTGAGCATGTCTTCAACAAGGAACGGCACGACCTTGGTGAGCTGCACCGCTTCTTCTTCAGTGTTGGTGAAGCCTGTGACGCGACGCCCCTGCACCAGCGGAGTGCCGTCAGCATTTTTCGCATGGCGCAGCACGCCGGGTGCGTGGCACACCACACCAAGCGGCTTGCCGGCGGCAATGGTGGTCTCAATCAAGGCGATGGACTGCGCGTCTTCGGCCAGATCCCACAGCGGACCATGACCGCCGGGATAGAACACCGCATCGAAATCGGCGCTCCGGACATCCGCCAGACGCTGCGTGCTGGCAAGTTCCGCCACGGCGGCGGCATCCGCGCGGAAGCGGTGGGTAGCTTCGGTCTGGAAGTCCGGCTCGTCGCTTTTCGGGTCCAGCGGTGGCTGACCGCCAGCGGGTGAAACGAGCGTGACGGACATGCCAGCGTCCTTGAAGACGTAGTAAGGCGCGGCGAATTCTTCGAGCCAGAAGCCGGTCTTGAGGCCAGTATTGCCAAGCTGGTCGTGCGAGGTAAGGACCATCAGGATTTTTTTCATGGTGTGGCTCCGGTGATCAGGCGACAGTGAGGTGCAGGCGCACGTCGACATTGCCGCGCAGGGCGTTGGAATAGGGACAGATGGCGTGAGCCTTGGCGAGCAGAGCCTCGGCAGCGGTCTGGTCAAGACCGGCGAGCGTCACATACAGATCCACGTCGAGCTTGAAGCCACCTTCAGGTGTCTGCCCCATGCCGACTTCGGCACTGGTCTGGCTGCTGGTTAATGGCAGCTTCGTGCCGGTGGCGATGTGCTTCAGCGCGTTATCGAAGCAGGCGGCATAGCCCAGCGCGAAGAGCTGTTCCGGGTTGGCGCCGGTCTTGCCCGTGCCGGGCATGGCGAGCTCGATCGTGAGGCTGCCATCATCAAGCGAAGTGCTGCCGGAGCGGCCGCCAGTGGCGGTGGCGCGGGTCTTGTAGAAGATTTTCATGATGTTTCCTTTCAGTGTCGGGTGAGGTGTTCAGTCGGAAATTTTTACGATGAGCTTGCCGAAGTTATTGCCCTTGAGCAGGCCAATGAAGGCGTCCGGTGCGGCATCCAGCCCGCTCGCGATGTCTTCACGAAACTTGATCTTGCCCTCGGCGAACCACTTGCCCATCTCCTGCAGGAATTCCGGATAGCGATGGCCATAGTCGTCGAAGATGATGAAGCCCTGCATGCGGATGCGCCGCTTGAGGATCGTGGTGGCCAGCAGCGGCAGGCGATCCGGCCTGTCCGGCAGGCCGGTGGTGTTGTAGCTGGCGATCAGGCCGCACAGCGGCACGCGCGCTTTGGTGTTGAGCAGTGGCAGCACCGCGTCGAAGACCTTGCCGCCGACATTCTCGAAATACACATCGATGCCACTCGGGCAGGCCGCGGCGAGTTGCTCCGCCAGATCATCCGCGTGGTGATCGATGCAGACATCGAAGCCGAGCTCAGTCATCACGTAATCGCACTTGGCCTTGCCGCCAGCGATGCCGACGACACGGCAACCTTTGAGCTTCGCGATCTGCCCCACCACCGCACCAACCGCGCCGCTGGCCGCAGCCACCACCACGGTTTCGCCGGCCTGAGGCTGGCCGATGTCCAGCAGGCCCATGTAGGCGGTGAAGCCGGGCATGCCGAGAATTCCCAGCGCCAGCGACGGCCTGGCGAGATCGCCCAGCTTGTGCACACGGGTGCCGTCAGACAGCGCGTAGTCCTGCCAGCCGTTGAAGCTCAGAACCAGTTCGCCGGTCTTGTAGTCAGGATGACGTGACTGCACGACGCGACTGACCGTCGCTCCGACCATGACTTCGCCGATGGCTACGGGCGGCGCATAGGACTTGGCGTCACTCATGCGGCCACGCATGTAGGGGTCGAGCGACAGGTAGAGGGTGCGCAGCAGGATCTGGCCGTCGGCAGGCGTCGGAACCGGCGCACTTTCGAGGCGGAAATTGGCAGGCAGCGGCTCGCCGACCGGACGGCTGGCGAGGACGATGCGCTGGTTGAGTTGGGTATTCATGACAGTTTCCCGGGGAACGTTTGAATATGGTGCGGACACGTGACTGTTTCAGAGGCTGGCTTCAAGCACTTGCCGGCTGACTTCCAGCGTGACGTCCCTGTGCTCGCCGATGGCGACCATGCCGTGCGCCTTGAGCTGCTCCAGGATGGCCGTGACCGCGTCCGTACCAAGCTCGTAAGCGCTCAGACGGGTCGGCACATCCAGGCTTTCGAAGAAGCTGCGGGTGCGGGCGATGGCGGCATCGATGCGTTCGTCGTCGCTGCCTTCGCGGATATTCCAGATGCGTTCGGCGTACTGCAGCAGCTTGCTGCGCTTGGCCTCACGACGCACCTGGAGCATGGCCGGCAACACCGCCGCGAGGGTGCGGGCGTGGTCGATATCGTATTTCGCGGTCAGCTCGTGGCCGATCATGTGGGTCGCCCAGTCTTGCGGCACGCCGGCACCGATCAGGCCATTGAGCGCCAGGGTCGCCACCCACATCAGATTGGCGCGAGCGTTGTAATCGGTGCTGCTGATCGCGTTGGGGCCGTGTTCGATCAGCGTCAGCAGGAGGCCTTCGGCAAAGCGGTCCTGCACGTGCCCGTCCACGCTGTAGGTCAGGTACTGTTCCATGACATGCACGAAGGCGTCGACCACGCCGTTGGCGAGCTGACGCTGCGGCAAGGTGTAGGTTTTGGTCGGGTCCAGCACTGAGAACACAGGGAAGAGTGCCTGGTTCAGGAAGGGCAGCTTGGCGCCTTGTGCTTTCAGCGTCACAACGCCACCGTCATTCATCTCGGAGCCGGTGGCCGGCAGGGTCAGCACCGTGCCAAAAGGCATGGCGCGGCTGATGTTGCGGCCGAACTTGAAGAGGATCTCGCTCGCTTCGCCTTCGAACAGCGCGGCTGCAGCGACAAACTTCGTGCCGTCGATCACCGAACCACCGCCTACCGCGAGCAGGAAGTCGATCTGCTCCTGCTTCACCTGCGCCACGGCGCGCATCAGGGTTTCATAAGACGGGTTGGGCTCGATGCCGCCGAACTCGAACATCTTCCGCCCGTCCAGTGCCGTGCGCACTTCAGCCAGCGTGCCGGTCTTGCGGGCGCTTTCTCCGCCAAACAGGATCAGCACGCGCGCATCGGCCGGCACGAGCTTGTCCAGATCGGCGATACGGCCTGCACCGAAGACGATGCGCGTCGGGTTGTAGAAATCGAAATTCAGCATGCTGGTTATCCTGTTTATTAGACCGGTCGTCTAGTTTGTGATCAAAAAAAGGCGGCGCGCCGGGCGCACCGCTGCAGGGGGCGTTCAGTTCAGCAATTCACGGGTACGCGTCATGGCGGCTTCAAAACTGCTGCGATCACGGCGCAGCTTGGCCAGCAGGGAGGCACCGAGCCAGGCCTCGTAGAGCCACTGGGCGAGTTCTTCTGCCGGGTGCGGGTTGCCAATCGAGCCGTCGGCCTGACCAGCACTTACGTAATCCGCCAGCTGGCGCAGGATGCGTTCGGTGCCGGCAAGCATGCTGTGACGCATGCTGTCGGACAGGTCGGCGACCTCGGCCGCCAGCTTCACGATCAGACAGTACTGCGCGGCATCCTTGCCCTGCTGCGTTTCGATCCAGCGCTCGAAGTAAGTCAGCAGGCGCTGCGCTCCGGTCAGGCCGGGGTGTGCGCTGAGCGTGGTGAGACGAGCCATGTAGGCGTCGAAATACGCATCCAGCAGCGCGGCGCCGAACGCCTCCTTCGACGCAAAGTAATGGTAGAAGGAGCCTTTGGGCACCTCGGCTGCGGAGAGGATTTCCGCCAGCCCCACCCCCACGAAGCCTTTGGCCGCAATCAGTTGCTGGCCGCAGTCGAGGATGTGCTGACGGGTATCGGGACGATTTTCGGTGCGCTCGGAGTTCATGGACGCCATCTTAAATCACAAATAGACCAGTCGTCTAGTAAAATTTTCAGGCTCTTCCCTGCAGGAGCATCCGACCACAGAGTCACGCCCAGCCTGCCTGAAGAAGCGCGCGTGGCGGGCGTTTCCAGACAGGGCAGGTGGAGAGGCAGGCTGTGCGCCGGTCTCCGGGCAGGCACGGGCGCAGCACATTGATCGCCATCTTGATAGGCGCCGGGCGTGATGTCAGCCCGACCGGGTTCCCGTTGCCTCAGCCGGCTGGCCGTGCGAACCAGCTCACCAGAAAATCCAGCATGGTGCGAAGGGTGGCTGACTGATGCTGGCGCGAGCTGTAGATGCCGTGGATGCCCAGGGTTTGCGGTATCTCCTGTGGCAGCAGCGCCACCAGCTTGCCGCTGGCGATCAGCGGGGCGGCAGAGAATGTGGGCTGCATGCTGATGCCGGCGCCTGCGGCAGCCGCCTCCAACAGTACCACCGAATCATTGGCGCTGAGGTTGCCGCTCACCGGCACGCTCAGGGGTTCGCCCGCGCGCTCGAAATTCCACAGGCTCTTGCCGAAATACGCGTAGGTCAGGCAGTTGTGCAGGGCCAGATCCTCGGCGCGTTGTGGTGTGCCGCGCGCCTTCAGATAGGCCGGCGCGGCGCAGATGACCGAGGGGCATTCACCCAGCGGGCGGGCGATCAGGTTGGGGTCGAGCTGGTTGGTGATGCGGATCGCCAGATCAATGCGCTCCTCGACCAGATTCACCGCCTTGTTGCCGATCTGCAGATCGATGGCGGTGCGTGGATAACGCTGCAGATAGGCCGCCATTGCCGCCGCCAGGCTCGCCTGCGCCAGCGAGGGCGCACAGGCAATGCGCAGCATGCCGGCTGGCTCATCCGCGCTGGCATCGGCCGCGCGCGGCATCTGCTCGGCCAGTGCCAGCATCTCGCAGCAGCGCGCCAGCGTGGCTTCGCCAGCGGAGGTCAGACCGAGGCGGCGCGTCGTGCGATGGAGCAGGCGGGCGCCGGCCCAGTCCTCCATCTCGGCGAGGTAGCGCGTGACCATGGCGCGGGACATGTCCAGCGCTTCGGCCGCGGCAATCAGGCTGCCGCGTTCTGTGATGGCCACGAAGACCTGGGCGGCGATGATGCGATCCATGATTCGTCCGTTTAAAGCAATCAATCATTGCAGGATAGCGGCTTTTTCGCGCGATCTGTGCAACCTATGCTTCGCTCACTCCAACCCGAACAAGGAAGCACAGCATGATCCGCAAAACCATTGTGATGGCCCTCGCCACCCTCGGCCTGAGCACCGCCGCCCAGGCCGCGCCGCTGACGCTGGAGGTCTACAACCCCGGCGAGAACGCCATCTTCCCGGTTTCCTCCGAAATCATCACGGGCGAACACGAAGCCATCCTCATTGATGCCCAGTTCCAGCGCAACGACGCCGAGGCACTGGTTGCCAGGCTGAAGGCCAGCGGCAAGACGCTCAGCACCATCTACATCAGTCATGGTGACCCGGACTACTACTTCGGGCTGGATGTGATTCAGGCGGCCTTCCCCGCCGCGAAGATCGTCGCTACGCCGCAGACCGTCGCCCACATCAAGGCCAGCATGGACGGCAAGCTGGCCTACTGGGGGCCGATCCTCAAGGAGAATGCGCCGCAGAAACTGGTGCTGCCCGAGGTACTCACCGGCGACACGCTGAAGCTGGAAGACCAGACCATCCAGATCAAGGGCCTGAAAGGTCCGAGCCCGGAGCGCAGCTATCTGTGGATTCCCTCGCTCAAGACCGTGGCCGGCGGTGTCGTCGTCTCCAGTGGCATCCACGTGTGGGTCGCCGACACGCAAACCGCCCGGTCGCGCAAGGACTGGCAGGCCACCCTCAAGGCGATTGCCGCATTGAAGCCGGCCGCCGTGGTGCCCGGCCATTATCTGGGTGACGCGCCCAAGGGACTCGGCGCGGTGAAATACACTCGCGATTATCTGAAGTCTTTCGAGACCAACGCGCAACAAGCCAGGGATGCCAACACACTGATCGCCGCCATGAAAGCGCGTTACCCGCAGGCCGGCGAAGCTGCTTCACTGGAACTGAGCGCGAAGGTCATCAAAGGCGAGTTGAAGTGGCCGCAATAACGCATTGAAACGACAACCGGGCAGGCTCCGCCACACGTGGATGGAGCGATGCCCGAGGCAACAGGAGCCCGACATGAATACCCTGCATTACATTTTCGACCCTCTCTGCGGCTGGTGCTATGCCGCAGCTCCCTTGATCGAGGCCGCACGTGAGGTGCGCGGCCTGAAGCTCGCCTTGCATGGCGGCGGCATGCTGACCGGACCCAATCGCCGTGCGATCACTCCGCAATGGCGCGACTACGTGATGCCGCATGATCGCCGTATCGCCGAGCTCACCGGCCAGCCCTTCGGCGAAGCCTATTTCGAGGGCCTGCTGCGCGACACCAGCGCCGTGATGGATTCGGCCCCGCCCACCACCGCCATCCTCGTCGCCGAGGAAATCGCCGGGCGCGGGCTGGAGATGGCGCATCGCGTACAGCGTGCCCATTACCTTGAGGGGCGTCGTATCGCCGAACCCGAGGTGCTGATTGCGTTGGCCATCGAACTCGGGCTGGACGCGACAGCCTTCACCGCTGCCTGGAGGCGACTCGAAGGGCCGGCGACAGCAGCGCATATTCGCGACAGTCGCGCATGGCTGGCGCGCGCAGGCGGGCAAGGCTTTCCGACGCTGGCGCTGGAAGCCGATGACGGCACGCTGACCCGCATCGAGCCGGGCGAATGGCTGGGTCGTCCGGCCGCGTTCGCTGCAGCCTTGCGCGAACGTGTGCCGGCATCGCCTGACGAAGCGCCGGGCGCGATCCCGCATTGCGGGCTGGATGGCTGCAAGCTCTGACCCGCTGAAGAGGCGCACCGGAAAAGGATTTCCGAGCATCCTGCCCCGTCAGCCACGTCCTGCGCCCCTCACCGGGCCTGCACGCTGAAGACGCTTGCCAGACGAGCCTCTTCGGCCACCGGCCCCGAGCGCACGAAACGGGTGGTGTGCGTCGCCACGTCACTGCACCCATCGCGCCGGGCAGCCGGCGCCCGACGAAGTCACTGGCGCGCTTGGGGTGAGCCTGCAGCGCGTGTTCGCAGACTGCGCTGGCGTGCCGCCCACGCGTTTCCTGCGATTGAAAACGACGAACCGGAGATGACTTCACACTGCGGCCTGGATGGCCAGCGCGATGAGCGGTTTTGAGGGGCAGCTTGGTTGTGCGGTTGGGGCACTTGGCGAGCAAAGCGGAGTGAGCATACGCGAGGGCGCCAGAAGTGTGATTCCCGTGCGACGCTTCGATTAAGCCCTAAGGCTCCTATATCGAGAATTCAGCCTCCGCGGCTCCTGATTCTGCTTGTGCCAGAACGTCGCTCCAAGCTTTGTTCATTTCCCCAAACACAGCGTCAAATAATCCTGCCGGGAATAGAGCGATTTTTGACAGAGGTTCAGTCACCGCCACGATTATTCGCAGTGCGATAGAAAGGATGGTAATGATGACTTTTGAAGGCGTTGGTGCCATATAGGTCATGGACTCATCGCCTTGATGACGCAGAGCCAACACCGCTAAATCATTGTGTGAGAAACCGCAAAGCATGGAATAAGGCCCCAATAAGTCGGCCAAACCTGCATCCAGAATTTCGTTCCCAATATTCTTCGGACGAAAACCTTCCGCGTGTAAGGCGTCAAAGCGAGGCTTGCAGTTGTTCAGGCGGCCTTGCACAAAAGGTTGAAGTTCTTGGGGTAACTCTCCTTCTTGAATGAGGCCCTCGTAGATTTTCTTTTCACCTTTTAGCTGGCTGTACATCATCTGATCTACGTAATTATTGTGCTTCCCGAGTAAATTCATCGCCACGAGCGCTTCGAGCATAGACCGAACATGTACGGATGCATGTGATGCCATGCCTGAGCGGATCAACAGCAATGCCGCTTCAAACTGCTCGCAAATAGTCAGGAATAGAGCAACCCGAGGTCTGTCAGGTTTGGTTGTAGGGGGGCTCATATTGTCTATCAAGACATGAGCAAATTTCGCAATGGATTCCGCTCTTGAAATTATTAGTTTTTCATCCATCATTGTTCCCCAAGTACCTGCCTAGTTATGCCTAGGATGTGGCCATGATCAGATGCCCTCCCGAGGGCGTCAATCACCGTGCAGCGACATTGCGCCGGATGTGCGATTTTCCCTTGCGGCGCAATGCGCGCCTTTGGCGCTTCGATTGCGCCCTACGGTTTTAGCGTTTTCCTTCGTGAGGTCTTATGAACATTGATAGACGTATTAACAAATTCAGGCTCGCCAGCAGAGAGCTGTTCAATAACTATTTTCTGGAGGAGTTTCTGGCAGATGAAGATTGGGATTTCTATGAGCAATTCACGACCATTGAAGAAAGCCTGTTCCAAGCTTTGGTGACAGCGCAATCCGGCATCGAAGAAATCATCTATGGGTTTCCTCAACCCGCAATACAGGTTGTTGCTCGGCAAGGAAGCTCAGGTATGCCCATCATGCTGAATCGGGAAATCGATAGCGGCTATTGGGATCACCCCATAAAGCAATGCGTGCCTGGCTGTGTGTTTACGTTCAAAATATTTTTTGACTGGGACCAACGCTCGTACAAAGACAATCGCTACGTTCGAGCCATAGTCAAAACGTGGCCAGACAATCCAAGCCTTGTTGGCAAGCATGTTCTTATCGAAACGCACTATGTTTCGTACGAACAAGTGACGCCGGAGCCTGCGTCACGGTAAGCACGTCGTAGGGCGTCAATCGCCGCACAACAGCATTGCGCCGGATGTGCGATTTCCCATACGGCGCAATGCGCGCCTTCGGCGCTTCGATTGCGCCCTACGATACTGCCCGGAGAAGCTCGCTACATAAGGCTCTCCGGGCACCCTTCATTTCCTCCTGCGTCGGCGCATCAACAAATACACCGCGGGCACCAGAAACATCGACAGCAGCGGTGCAGTGATCATGCCGCCGACCATGGGTGAGGCGATGCGCTGCATGACTTCGGAACCAGTGCCACCACCCCACATGATGGGCAGCAGACCCGCAAGGATCACTGCCACGGTCATGGCCTTGGGGCGCACACGCAGGACAGCACCTTCGCGGATCGCGTCCAGCAGCGCTTCGCTGTCGCTCATGCCCTTCGCCAGCCGCTCTTCCCAGGCGTGTTTGAGATACAGCAGCATGATCACGCCAAACTCGGCCGACACTCCCGCCAGCGCGATGAAGCCGACCGCCCCCGCCACCGACAGGTTGTAGCCGAGCAGCCACAGCAACCAGATCCCGCCTACCAGTGCGAAGGGCAGCGTGGCCATGATCAGCAGGGCTTCGTCCACGCGGCGGAAGGTCAGGTAGAGCAGCAGGAAGATGATCATCAGGGTGAAAGGCACGACGATCTTCATCTTGGCGGCAGCACGCTCCATGTATTCGAACTGGCCGGACCAGGCAATCGAATAGCCGGCTGGCATCGTCACCTGCTGGCTGACAGCTTGCTGCATGTCGTGCACGGTACGGGCCAGATCGCGGCCACGGATGTCGACATAGACCCAGCCGGAGAGGCGCGCGTTTTCGCTCTTCAACATGGGCGGGCCATCACCAACGCGGATCTGTGCCAGATCCCCCAGCGAAAGACGCTGGGCACGCGGGCCGACGATGGGCAACTCGCGCAGCTTCTGCACCGAATCGCGCAGTTCGCGGGGGTAGCGCACATTGATCGGGTAGCGCGCCAGGCCCTCGATGGTTTCGCCGACATTCTCGCCACCGATGGCTGCGCTCACCACGCTCTGCACGTCGGCAATGTTCATGCCGAAGCGCGCGGCGGCGTCACGATCGATATTCACGTCGATGTAGCGCCCGCCCGTGAGGCGTTCGGCCAGCGCCGAACTGACGCCGGGCACTTCCTTCACCACGCGCTCGATCTGCGTGGTGAGGCGCTCGATCTCGGCCAGCGAAGCCCCCCCGACCTTGATACCCACCGGGCTCTTGATGCCGGTAGCGAGCATGTCGATACGGTTGCGGATCGGCGGCACCCAGATATTGGCGAGCCCCGGCACTTTCACCGTGCGGTCCAGTTCCTCGATGAGCTTCTCGGTGGTCATGCCGGCGCGCCATTCTGATCGCGGCTTGAGCTGGATGGTGGTCTCGAACATCTCGATCGGTGCCGGGTCGGTCGCCGTTTCGGCGCGACCGGCCTTGCCGAAGACGCGCGCAACTTCGGGCACGCTCTTGATCAGGCGGTCGGTCTGCTGCAACAACTCGCTGGCCTTACCGGCAGAGAGCATGGGCAAGGCTGTCGGCATGTAGAGCAGATCACCTTCGTCCATCGGTGGCAGAAATTCACCACCAATATGCTGCAGCGGCCACAAACTCAACAGCAATAGAACGAGCGCCCCGGCCAGGGTGGCTTTCGGCCAGGCCAGCACGCCATCGAGCAGCGGGCGGTAAATGGCGATGAGGAAGCGGTTGAGCGGATTCCTGTGTTCGTCCGGAATCTTGCCGCGAATCAGATAACCCATCAGGACCGGGATCAGCGTCACCGCCAGCGCAGCAGCGGCTGCCATGGCATAGGTTTTGGTGAAGGCCAGTGGTGCGAACAGCCGACCTTCCTGCGCCTCCAGCGTGAACACCGGAATGAAGGACAAGGTGATGACCAACAGCGAGAAAAACAGCGCTGGACCGACCTCTGCAGCGGCTTCCGCGATGATCTGCCAGTGCGCCTCACCGCGAGGTTCTTCGCCGGGATGCGCGTGCTTCCACTTCTCAAGATGCTTGTGCGCATTCTCGATCATCACCACCGCCGCATCCACCATCGCCCCGATGGCAATCGCAATGCCGCCCAGAGACATGATGTTCGCGTTGACGCCCTGGTAATGCATGATGATGAACGCCATCAGAACGCCCAGCGGCAGCGAGATGATCGCCACCAGCGAAGAGCGCAGATGGAACAGGAAGATGAAGCACACCAACGCCACGACAACAAACTCTTCCAGCAATTTGTGGCTGAGGTTGTCTACTGCGCGCTCGATCAGCTCGCCACGATCATAGGTCGGCACGATCTCCACGCCCTCGGGCAGGCTGGATTTGAGTGAATCCAGCTTGGCCTTCACTGCGTGGATGGCTTCCAGCGCGTTCTTGCCGGATCGCAGCACCACCACACCACCGGCGACTTCGCCCTTGCCATCCAGCTCTGCAATGCCACGGCGCATTTCGGGGCCAACCTGCACGTTGGCTACATCGCCCAGACGCACCGACACACCGGAGGCTTCACTCATCAGCGGAATCTTGCGAAAGTCGTCCAGAGTCTGCAGATAGCCCGAAGCACGTACCATGTACTCGGCCTCGCCCAACTCCAGCACCGAGCCGCCTGTTTCCTGATTGGCGCGGCCGATGGCGTCGATCACCATCTGGTGGCTCAGCCCGTAGGCGCGCAGCCGGTCGGGATTCAATACGACCTGATACTGCTTGACCATGCCGCCCACCGAGGCGACCTCAGCCACATTCGGCACGGTCTTCAGCTCGTACTTGAGGAACCAGTCCTGCAGGCTGCGCAGCTGCGCCAGATCGTGCTTGCCGCTCTTGTCGACCAGCGCGTAGCTGTAGATCCAGCCTACGCCGGTGGCATCCGGCCCCAGCGCGGTCTTGGCGGACGGCGGCAGGCGTGACTGCACCTGATTCAGATACTCCAACGCGCGCGAACGCGCCCAGTACAGGTCCGTGCCATCTTCGAACAGCACGTAGACGAAGGAGTCGCCGAAGAAGGAGAAGCCGCGCACTGTCTTCGCGCCCGGCACCGAGAGCATGGTGGTGGTGAGCGGATAGGTGACCTGGTTCTCGACGATCTGCGGCGCCTGCCCCGGGTAGCTGGTGCGGATGATCACCTGCACGTCGGACAGATCCGGCAGTGCATCCAGCGGCGTGCGCAGTGCGGCGTAAATGCCCCATGCGCTGAGCATCACGGTGGCGAGCAGGACGAGGAAGCGGTTGTGGATCGACCAGCGGATGAGTTTGGCGATCATGGCTGGCCTCCCGAAGAATTGCCGTCATTCCGGCGAAGGCTGGAATCCAGCGCGCGGGTGACAAACTGGATCCCGGCCTTCGCCGGGATGACGCCAGTTGTGATAACGACCCCGTTCATTTCCCACCCCCGATCGCCATTACATGCGTGAGCTGCGGCTCACCGCTGGCCGGGGTGGTGAAAACAATATGCACCTTCTGACCGGGTTTCAGATCTTTGGGCAGACCGTCCTTGGGCAACTTGAAGCCCATGGTCATTGCTCCCCACTTCAGTTCAGGAATCGCCGGATGGGAAAGCATCGCCATGCCATCCACTTCGGACTCAAATACCGCCTCGACCTGATATTCCTTCGCCGCATCGCTCTGGCCGAGCGGCTCCGCAACACGCGTGCCGACCGAACGCAGACTGGCTTCCGAATCGAGCAGGAACTGACCCGAGACAACCACCTTCTGCCCGGCGACCAGCCCACTCGTGATCTCGATCTGGCCGTTGGCCTCCTGTCCGCTCTGCACATCGACCGGACGGTACTTGCCTTCGCCTTCGGCGAGCATCACCACGTTACGGGTGCCGGTACGGATCAGGGCTTCGCTCGGAATCACCAGACCCGCCCGCCCAGTGCCACCGAGTGAAACTCGTACAAACATGCCGGGCGTGAGCCGGGCGCCAGGATTGGCAAGTTCAATGCGCGCCTTGAGCGTGCGCGTGGCAGCTTCCACCTCGGGCAGGATGGCCTGCACCCGGCCCTTGAAGACCTGCCCGGAGAAGCCCGCCAGGATTGCTTCTACAGGCATGCCGGCCTTGATCAGGCTTGCCTGGCTTTCCGGAATTTCGGCATTCACCCAGACGCTGTCCAGCGCGTTGATCCGGAACAGCGTGGCACCCGCCATCACGGTCATGCCTTCACGGACGGCGAGCTCGGTCACGCTGCCGGCAAGCGGTGCGTTGATCGTGATGCGAGCCTGCACGGCGCCGGATTTTTCGACCTGCGCAATCAGTGCCTCGCTCATGCCGGCCTGGCGCATGCGTTGACGGGCGCCATCGAGCAGCGCTGCCATGCCTTCGCCCTGCATCTTCTTCACCGCGAGAAATTCTTCCTGCGCTGCCACCCAGTCCGGTACGTACAGTTCGGCGAGGGCTTGTCCCTTGCTGACGCGATCCAGGGTGGCACGCACAAACAGCCTCTCGACAAAGCCGGTGTTGCGCGCCTGCACCACAGCCAGCCCGCGTTCGTTCCACGCCACACTGCCACTGACTTCGATCTTCGGCGCGAGCTGGCCCTGCACGACTTCGACGGTGCGCAGACCGAGGTTCTGGGTCTGGCGCGGACTAACGCTGATACCGCCGGCATCCGCCGCCTCATCAGCGAAGACGGGCACCAGCTGCATGTCCATGAAGGGCGACTTGCCGGGTTTGTCAAACTTCTGACCAGGTACCATGGGATCCTGCCAGTACAAGACCTTGCGGCCGCTGGCCGGATCGATCTTGCCGTCGCTGCTGATGCTGGCTTGCGGCGTGGCGGAATGGCGTGCGCCAAGTTGATAGGCACCGATGCCGATCGCGCCAAAGGCAACCAGGATGGCCATTACAAGTGCGGTTTGACGGGATTTGATCATTGTTGTGCTCCTTGCGCAGGCGAGGATTGATCCTCCTGCGGGTTCAGGAAATTGAGCTGAGCCCAGGCGCGTGCGGCCTCAAGGGCTACGCGCTGGCGCTCCATGCGGGTGTCGACGGTCATGCGGCGGGCTTCAAGCACGCGTGGCAGGCTGCCGGAACCGGCGCGATAGGCGGCCAGTGCCGCGTCGATTTGCTGGTTGCTCAGCGGAATCAGTACTTCGTCATAGCGCTGCAGGCGTTCGCGGCTATTCTTCAACACGGCCAGATTGCCGCGCAGCTCACTCAGATAGGCACGCCGCATGTCTTCCTGCCGGGCACGTGCTTCGTCCAGCTGCGCAAGCTTGGCACCAAGTTCGCGATCCTGCCGGCTGGCCCGGTCCCAGGGCAAGGGCATGGAAACATTCAACGAAACCATGTTGGCGTAGCTGGGCCCGCGAAAACCATACATCAGCTCGACAGCGACATCCGGCTTTCGATTTTCGCGTGCCACGCGGGCATCGGCTTCTGCAACAGCCACCATGCCTTGCTGCGCAGCAAGGGTCGGATGACTTGCACTGGCCTCGCGCAGGTCCTCCGGCTGCCAGTCGAGCGAAGCCAGTGGCGGCGGTGCATCCACCGGACGTTCGGCGGCATCGCCAACCCAACGTGCCAGGCGCGCACGTGCCATGGCAATGTCACGCTGCATCTGGGCGAGCTGGTCCTGCGTACGTTCGATGGCAAGCCGATTGGCGAACACATCGGCCTGCTCGCCACGCGCTGCGCGGAACGCCGATTCGGCAACCTGCTTCTGCAGCTTCAGTTCGGAGATCTGCTGTTCGAGCAGGCTGCGCATGCTCTCCTGATACGCCACGTCCAGCCACGCCAGCGTAGTTTCGCGACGGGTATCGGCGAGAATCTGGCGTTGGTTGCTGCGCGCCAGATCGGCTTCGCGCAGGGCCTTGTCGGCACGGGCCTGACGTTTGTCGCCATGTGTGAATTCCTGCATCAGGCCAACCTGGCGCATGGTCATGCCTTCCTGCGTCAGGCTCCAGGCCATTTCACCGGCCACAGGCACGTTATTGACGCCCAGTTTCAGCACCGGATCAGGCAGTTGCCCTGCGGCCACCGCCATTTCACGTGCAGCGGTTTCCTGCGCACGACTGGCTTCAAGTTGCGGCACGTGGTTTTCAGCCAAGCGCCGGGCTTCATTCAGCGAGAGTGGCTCTGTCGCCAGCAATGGACCGGCAAGCAGCCAGAGCAGCCAGAGTGAATGCCGAGTTTTCATGATTTCACCTCGATTGTGCCGCGCATGCCGGCCTGGAAATGCCCATTGATCAGGCAGGCAAGGGCGAACTGGCCGGCGCGATTGAAACGCCATACCAGCACACGCGATTGCCCGACCGGAACGTGTGCCATGTGAGCTTCGGCGTGTTCCATAGTGGGGAAGCGCCGCATCATCTCGGCATGCTCGTTCAGTGCCGCAGGCGTACCGATGACCAGTTCGTGGAGCTGCGCCCCTGCATTGGTGATGATCAGGCGCACCGTCTCACCGCGTTTGACGCTGAATCTGTCAGGGCTGAAACGCATGTCATCGCTCATGCTCAGACGGATTTCACGCTGCACGGCTCTGGAGGCACCGGCGATACCCCAAGGAGTCTGTTCGGCATGCATTGCATGCTGGCTGGTCTGGTGAGTTTCTTCGTGGGCGAACGCTGGCTGTGCGAGCCCGACAAGGGCGACACACGACCAGACCACCCTCAGTGATCTGCTGGACATGACGGTCCTCCGTTCAGCGCTGGATGGACGAAATGCTCAGTACGCCGGCATTCTCTTCGGCCCGGAAGCGAACCTGCTCACCGGGTTTGAGATTGGGTGGCAGAGCGACGCCATCCTTGATGACGAACACCATGGTCATGGGCGGCATGCCAAGATTCTTCAGCTCACCGTGCTTGAGGGTGATCTTGCGGGTCTTGAGATCGAAGGCGCGGACTTCACCGCTGCTCAGATCGCTGCTGACGTTGCCCGCGGGCATGGCCGTCATGTTGTGTCCGGCATGCTGGGCTTGAGCAAACGGTGCGGAGAGGAAACCTGCTGTGGCGACGGTGAACGCAAAAAGGGCGGAACGGATTTTCATGGCAATTTCCTGATTGAAACGAACGTAACAAGCAAGCGGTAGCACGCAAGGCGTACCGCTGGAGGTTGTGACTGCTTCAGGAAATGCGGCGGGGAGGTCGTTCCAGACCGTCAGGAATGTGGCCCTTGGGGGCAGGGTAAAACGCGGAGAGATACTGATTGCTGCCTAAAGGCCCAGTCAGTTGTGGAATTTCCGTAGCACCAGACAATGCCCCGGTGCAGCAGCTGCTGCAAACCTTGGCCTTGATCGGCGCGTGACCGCCATGGCTGGGGAGGTCGGGCAGCATGTCGTCGACCGCAGCAGCCATCGAATCGTGGCAATCCGTACCCACCATGCTGCTGTGTTGTGTCGTGCTGTGCCCGGTTTCGCTACCCAGACGCAAGGACATGACCGATGCTGAAACACCCTGTAACGGGAGTGTCAGCATGATCAGCCAGACGAGAAGGAGGCGAAGCGCGTGAGCCATGGTGGCAGTTTAGTACGGAAACCGGGTATTTGGTTCCGGGTGTGTGCACGTAAAAAAAGGGATGGCCGCAGCCATCCCCTGTGTCAGCAAGCCGCAGCGGCTTACTTTGCCGGAGCCGGGCTGACGCCCGGGCCGTAGTTGTTGAATTCCCACAGGCGGTTGAATGCCGGGTCATCGAGGTTGCGCGCGGGATCGACGTTGCCGGTGTGCATGCGGTTGGTGGTGGCGGCACGATCCCATGGAGTGGCGACACTGAAACTTGCATCGATGTAGCTGTCGCGCACCACCAGCTGACCATTGGGTGATTTGCCGATCAGGTAGCCCGTGCCGCCGGCGCCCTGATCCCAGGAGCGACCGATGAAGCTGTGGCCGGCCTTCTGCTGCACGGCGTCTCCGGTGAAGCGGCTGTTGATGACCAGAAAGCCCAGCGAGGAGTTCGGCAGGGTGTCCGGTGCCAGCACGATGGCCGGCTTGTCACGGCGGCTGGCCACAACACGGAATTCGCAGTTGTCGAACACGGCGTTGGCGCGACCGAAGACGAAATCGGTGTCGCCCTCGATGTAGCAATCCTTCACGTAGGCGCGGGCAATCTTGTCGGTCGGATAGGTCCCGTTCTTGTTCGGGATGGTCGGCGCCTCGCCCACATTGACCAGGAAGGTATCCTGCCGGCCGATCAGGCGCAGCTTCTCGAACTGGGCACGGTCACCGTCGCTGCGCAAGGCCACGGCCTGATGCGTGTCGGCATTCACCGTATCCAGCAGGGTGTTGGTCACGGTCAGGTTGGCCATCTGGAAACCATCCGCCTGCACCCACATCACGGTGGCGCAGGGCGTGTCGATTTTCTTGGCAGCAGGCAGATCGGCACAGCTCCTGAACATGGCCCAGGCCGGGTCGCCTTCCTTGAACTGACCCGACGGATTGACCGTCTGCACATACTCGGCGGGCAGCACCAGCGCATCAAGCTTCAGTTCCAGATTGACGTCAGCCGGCTTGCGACCGCCCCCGATGATGCTGATGGCCGGCGCGTCGATCGGCACGTACACCGCACCGGTATAGGTGCCGGGCAGCACCTTGATGAACTGGCGCTCCTTCTTGCCGGAGCGGATCGCGGCATTGACGGCCTGCTGCACGGTGGCATGCGTTCCGCCCTTGCCGACAACGAAATCGGCCGGGGCCGCCGTGTCGATGGGCTGCGGTGCCCACGGCTCGGCGATCGGCGCCGACAAGGCACCACGCCGGGCAAAATAGTGTGCCGGGGTGAACGCGGCGGCTTCAGCGGCAGAGAGCACGGGGCGGCTGACCGTACCGGGTGCGATCTGGGGCGAAACGGGTTTCTGACTCATCAGGCTGCATCCAGTCAGGGCCAGCATCAGAAAAGATGCGGCAGTTGTTGCTGCGAAGGACTTCATGGGTTTTGCTCCTCCGGAATCCACGCCAGCCGGCAGGCTGGCACCGGTCACAACCCTAACATTGACAAGGGCACACCTCAAGCCGTGAAAAACCTTAAACCGGCCGGAATATGCGTGCTTTTTAAGAGATCTCAAACTCCCATCTGAACACGCTGCAGAGCCGCGCGCCATAAGGATCTTCGGGCAGCCGGCCTGAATCACCGCACGGCGGGCGGTTTTCCGGCAGGCCTGTCTGCGGACACAGGCGGGCAGCGGCTCGACAAAGGACACAAGGGGACACGCATGAACAGGTCGGGCACCGGTGGCATGCGGTACCATTACGGGTTCGCAAAACCTGTTCTGAAAGCCTGCCATGCGTCGCGATTGGGAAGTTGTCATCGGCCTGGAAACCCACGCCCAGCTCAACACCGCCTCCAAGATCTTCTCCGGAGCCAGCACCGCCTTCGGTGCCGAGCCCAATGTGCAGGCCTGCGCCGTGGATATCGCCCTGCCCGGCGTGTTGCCGGTATTGAACCGCGGCGCGGTCGAGCGCGCCATCCGGTTTGGCCTCGCCATCGGTGCCGAAGTGGCGCCGCGTTCGGTGTTTGCGCGCAAGAATTACTTCTACCCCGATCTGCCCAAGGGCTACCAGATCAGCCAGTTCGAGCTGCCGGTGGTGGTCGGCGGCGAGATCACGATCCAGGTTGGCGAAGGCGACAAGGCTTACGAAAAGGTCGTGCACCTGACCCGCGCCCACCTCGAGGAAGACGCCGGCAAGAGCCTGCACGAAGACTTCCACGGCCAGAGCGGCATCGACCTGAACCGCGCCGGCACGCCGCTGCTCGAAATCGTGACCGAGCCGGACATGTCCAGCTCCGCCGAAGCCGTGGCCTACGCCAAGGCACTCCACGCCCTCGTTCAGTGGATCGACATCTGCGACGGCAACATGCAGGAAGGCAGCTTCCGCTGCGACGCCAACGTCTCGGTGCGCCGCCCCGGCGAGCCGCTGGGTACGCGCCGCGAGATCAAGAACCTCAACAGCTTCCGCTTCCTGCAGCAGGCCATCGACTACGAAATCCAGTGGCAGATCGAGACCCTAGAAGACGGCGGCAAGATCCAGCAGGCCACCGTGCTCTTCGATCCGGATTCCGGCGAGACCCGCGTGATGCGCACCAAGGAAGATGCCCACGACTACCGCTACTTCCCCGACCCCGACCTGCTGCCGCTGGTGATTGGTGATGACTGGAAAGCTGCCGTGGCCGCCGCGATGCCGGAGCTGCCGGCGCAGCTCGCTGCGCGTTTCCAGAGCGAATACGGCCTGTCCGCGTATGACTCTGCGGGTCTTACCGCCAGCCGGGATACGGCGCTGTATTACGTCGAGGTGGTCAAGCTCGCCGGTGCCGCGCAAGCCAAGATTGCCGCCAACTGGGTGATGGGCGAGCTCGCCGCACGCCTGAACAAGGAAGAGAAAGGCGTGGCCGCCAGCCCCGTCTCCGCAGCCCAGCTCGCCGGGCTGATCGCGCGGATTGCCGACAACACCATCTCCAACAACATCGCCAAGAAGGTCTTCGAGGCGCTGTGGAATGGTGAAGGCGGCAGTGACGCAAATGCAGCCGACGAAGTCATCGAAAAGCAGGGTTTGAAACAGGTGACCGACGCCTCGGCCATCGAGCCGATCATCGACGAGGTGCTGGCGAACAACGCGCAGAACGTTGCCGAATACAAAGCCGGCAAGGAGAAGGCTTTCAACGCGCTGGTCGGTCAGGTCATGAAGGCCAGCAAGGGCAAGGCTTCACCCGCACAGGTGAATGAATTGCTGAAGAAGAAACTCGGCTAGGCCGGTACGCAGGGTCCGGCCTGCGTGTAGCGCGGGCCGGGGAGGTTCGCAGTCACGCAGGTAGCAGTTCCATGCCTTTCCAGTATGTTCGCCGCCTCACCGGGCGGAAGCGCAATGCCGACAGCAATCTGCATCTGGGCTTTGCGCTGGCATTCGTAGCTGGCGCGACCAATGCCGGCGGTTTTCTGGCCGTACGCCAATACACCTCGCACATGACCGGCATCGTCTCGTCGATGGCCGACAATCTGGCCCTGAGCCAGTACGGGCTGGTGCTGGACGGGCTGGGTGGGCTGATCTCCTTCCTGCTCGGGGCCGCGTGCTCGGCGGTGATGATCCATTACGCGCGCCGCGAACGCATGCACAGCGAGTTCGCCCTGCCTTTGCTGCTGGAGGCCGGCCTGCTGCTGTGCTTCGGTTTTCTCGGCGGCCAGATGGCCAGGATCGAAGGCCTCTTCGTACCGCTCACGGTGATGCTGCTGTGCTTCATCATGGGTCTGCAGAATGCGGTGATCACCAAGATCTCCAGCGCCGAGATCCGCACCACCCACATCACCGGCATGATCACCGACATCGGCATCGAGCTTGGCAAGCTGTTCTACTGGAACCGCCTGCACCTGAAGCAGCCCGCCGTGCTGGCCAACCGGCAGCGCCTGCGGGTGCTGATCCAGCTGGTGAGCTGCTTTTTCGTCGGTGGCCTGCTCGGCGCCCTGGGCTTCAAGAAGGTCGGCTACTCCTCGACGATCTGGCTCGCCCTGCTGCTGATCGTGCTGGCCGCGCTGCCTGTGGCGGATGATCTGCGCGCCTTCGTGCGCCGCAAACGCCGCGGTCAGTAGCCTCAAGCAGGCCATCCGCCAAGCGGCTTCCAGCCTTGCGCTGCAGACAGCCTGCCGCGAAAGCCGCGCAGATGTTGCCTGTGCAGGCAGGCATCCCGCGAAAGACCGCCACAAGCGGCTCTGCGAGCACCCATGAAAAAGCCCGGTCCTGTGTGCAGCAGGCCGGGCTTTTTGCTGACAGGTCAGACGTTCAGCGGCGGGCGCCGAACTTGTCGACGGCTTCCCACAGACCGTTCAGGTACACCGCACCCAGCGCACGGTCGTAGAGACCGTAGCCGGGCTTGCCGGTTTCGCCCCAGATCATGCGGCCGTGGTCCGGACGCACATAGCCGGTGAAGCCGACGTCGTGGTAAGCCTTGATGATCGCCGCCATGTCCAGCGAGCCGCAGTCCGAGCGGTGTGCGGTTTCCTCGAAGTCTCCATTGGCCGACACCTTGACGTTGCGCAGGTGCGCAAAGTGGATGCGACCCATGCCGCCAAATTCGCGCACCAGCGCTTCGACATTGTTTTCCGGGCCGGCACCGAGCGAACCGGAACACAGGGTCAGGCCGTTGGCCTTGGTGTCGACGATCTTCAGGATGCGCGCGAGGTCGTCGCGGTTCTTGACGATGCGCGGCAGGCCGAAGATCGGACGAGGCGGATCGTCCGGGTGAATCGCCATCTGGATGCCGACTTCCTCGGCAACCGGGATGATGGCCTTGAGGAAGTATTCCAGGTGCGACCACAGCTTCTCTTCGTCGATCTTGCTGTATTCGTTGAGCAGGGCCTTGAGTTCATCGGGCTTGTAGCTGGCATCCCAGCCGGGCAGCGAAATGCCCTTGGAGACGTCGATCTCTTCGACTTCCTGCGTCGAGAACGCCAGGGTGCTGGAACCATCGGCCAGCTTCTTGGCCAGCGTGGTGCGAGTCCAGTCGAAGACCGGCATGAAGTTGTAGCAGATCACCTTCAGACCACAGGCCGCCAGATTGCGGATGCTCTGCTGGTAGTTGGCGATCAGGCGGTCGCGCGTCGGCTTGCCGAGCTTGATATCTTCATGCACCGGCACGGATTCGATGACGTCGAAGGCCAGGCCGGCGGCTTCGATCTTCGCCTTGAGCGCCTGGATCTTGTCGACCGGCCACACTTCGCCAACCGGCACGTCATACACGGCCGAAACGATGCCATGCATGCCCGGGATCTGGCGGATGTAGTCGAGGGTGACGGGGTCGCTGTCGCCATACCAGCGGAAGGACATTTTCATCGTATATCTCCTTGGGTGGTTTTATCAGTGAGCCGCGCCGGCGTGCATGCGCTGCGGCACGCCCGGCATGGCCAGGGTTTGTTCGGGCAGGCCGTCCGGATTGACGCCCACCGGGCTGCAGACCCAGCGCATTGCAGCCTTGTTACGGGCAATATAGGCCCTCGCCCGCGCTTCCGAAGAAAAAGCGGCCAGCGGCTTGTCGCCCCATACGATCCAGATCTGCATCATCGTCGTGCGCTCCCGCTTTCAAACGCCGGAATAAGCCGAAAAACCGCCATCAACCGGCACGACGATGCCGTTCACGAAGCCCGAAGCCTCCTCGCAGGCCAGCCACAGCAGGGTGCCGGTCAGTTCGTTGGCTTCGCCGAAGCGCTTCATCGGCGTGTTGTTCAGAATCTTGCCAGCACGTGCGGTCGGCTCGCCAGTCGGGGAGAACAGCAAGGCGCGGTTCTGGTTGGTGACGAAGAAGCCCGGAGCGATGGCATTCACGCGCACGCCAACCGGCGCCAGATGCACTGCCAGCCACTGGGTAAAGTTGCTGACCGCAGCCTTGGCCGCGCTGTAAGCGGGGATCTTGGTCAGCGGGCGGAACGCATTCATCGACGAGATGTTGAGGATCGAACAGCCCTCGCGACCGATCATCTGCTTGGCGAAAACCTGCGAGGGCAGCAGGGTGCCGAGGAAGTTCAGGTCGAACACGAAGCGCATGCCTTCGGGGTCGAGCGTGAAGAAGGTCACCACCGCCGGGTCGGCTTCCGTGATGTCTTCCGGCAGCATGGCCTCACGCGTAGTCGTGCCCTTGGGGTGATTGCCGCCAGCACCGTTGATCAGCAGATCACAGGGGCCGAGCCGGCTCAGCACTTCGGCGGCAGCCTGTTCCAGCGAGGCACGCTCCAGCACATTGGCCGCCAGGCCGATCGCTTCGCCGCCGGCCGTGCGGATTTCGGCGGCTACGGCTTCGGCAGCCTCCAGCTTCAGGTCCACGATGGCAATGCGGGCACCGCTGGCCGCCAGGGCGCGGGCCATCTCGGCACACAGCACGCCGCCGCCGCCGGTGACGACGGCCACCTTGCCGGAAAGATCTACGGAAAAAGCTTGTTGCATGATCGGGTCTCCTCGACTTTGTAAATGTTGTCAGCGGAGTCAGGACCCGACTGGAACGGGCCATGAGCTATGCGCTGGATGAGTTCAGCATCGCGCAGGATCTTCATACCGTCCAATTCAAAATAAGTTTTCCTTGATACCTTTTGAGTATGGCAATAAGGAACTCGCCTTAACGCCTGTTCACGAGCTCTCCCAGGCGTTCGTGCCGGGTGCGCACGCAGCGTGACATCAAGGCCTGGCACCGCTTGCCCTGCCCCTGATACGCGGCAAAGCCGGGCACCCGGGTCGAAAGGGTCTGGCGGAGTTTGTCGTGGCTTCCGGGGCTGAAGAGCGTGAGCCGCCCTTCAGGACGGCATGCCGGCCGCGTGCTGTGCGCGGAACGCCCGCACAGTATCGAGCAAGGCCGCCAGCAGCGGGCTGGATTCATCGCGGCGGTACGCGCAGTGCAGCAGCACCCGCGCCTCCACCTCGCCCGCCAACGGGCGATAGACAACATTGGGTAATTGCAGGCTGCGTACCGAATCAGGCACCAGCGCCGTACCGAAGCCGCCGGCCACCATCACGGCGGCGGAAATCATGTCGGCAGCTTTCTGCAGGGTGTGCGGCTCGAAGCCATGATGGAGGAAGAGCGCGCGGGTGGCCGTGAACACGCTGGAGTCCTGCTCGCCGATCAGCAACTCGTTACGCAACTGCTCGACCCCGACCTGTTCCTGCGCAGCCAGCGGATGGCGCGTGTTCAGGGCCACGTAGACGGCTTCGGCACACACCGTCTCGACACACAGCTCGGGCGTTTCCGGCAGGTAACGGTCAAATGCGATCATGATCCGGCCGCGATGCAGCGCTTCGATCTGCGGCCCCTTGGCCGCGCTGTGCAGGGCCAGCTCCACGCCCGGGTGACTGGCCGAAAAACTGTTGAGGATCTGCGGCACGATGCTCAGCATCGCCGAGCCGAACACGCCGATGTCGATCCGCCCGATCTGGCCCTTGCCTGCCCGCCGCGCCTGCTCGCTGGCCAGCTCCATGCTGGAAGCGATATGCCGGGCATGTTCCAGAAAGGTCCTGCCGGCATCGGTCAGCTCCACCCCCCAGGGCGTGCGCTTGAACAGGGCCACGCCCATCTGCTCTTCGAGCGCCTGGATCTGCCGCGTCAAGGGCGGCTGCGAGAGATGCAGCCGCGCGGCGGCCCGGCTGATGTTGCGCTCCTCGGCCACTGCGATGAAATACTTCAACTGCCGGATTTCCATCCTGAAGCCCTCTGCCTGAGCGATTGAACGGACGCAAGCTTACACCTGCCAGCCGCTCGCCCGGCGCTGCCTGCCCGGCTTGCCCCGCGTGATGCCTGTACCGGACAATGCCGGCATGAATCCCGTCATCCTGCTCGTCGAAGACGAACCCGCGATTGCCGACACCCTCGCGTGGACGCTGAAGAATGAAGGCTTCGCGCCCTGCCACGTCAGCACCGGCGCCGCCGCGCTGGAACGCCTGGCGCAGGGTGGTGTGGCGGTCGCGGTGCTGGATGTCGGCCTGCCGGATCTTTCCGGCTTCGAGGTCTGCCGGCGAATCCGCACGCAGGACGCCGCCCTGCCGGTGATGTTCCTGACCGCGCGCAGTGAAGAGATCGACCGCGTGCTCGGCTTCGAGATCGGTGCCGACGACTACGTCGCCAAACCCTTCAGCCCGCGCGAAGTCGTCGCCCGCCTGCGCGTGATGCTGCGCCGTACCGGCGCGCTGGCCGCTCCTACCCAGCTCTCACCGGGCCTGCTGCTCGACGAAGCCGGCGCACGCGTCCTGCATGCCAACGCCCCGCTACCCTTGACGCGTTATGAATACCTGCTGCTGCGCCACCTGCTCAAGCAGCCGGGGCGCATCTTCTCGCGCGACCAGCTGCTCGACGCGGTGTGGGGACAGGACAGCGAAAGCACCGACCGCACCGTCGACACCCACATCAAGACCCTGCGCGCCAAGCTGCGTGCGGTGGCGCCAGAACTCGACCCGATCCAGACCCACCGCGGCATGGGCTACTCGCTGGTGGCGGGATGAAGATTTGCGATAGCCCTGCAGCACCTTGGCTATGGTGTTCGCAGCTCCGCAAATTACCGTTCATGCCGAGTGACTGGCAGCGCCAGTTGTATCGAGGCAGGGGCCCCGCCCTCGATACACGCCTTCGGCGCACTCGGGCCGAACGGTTTGCAAGCTGTTTCGAACCAGGTCAAAAATCATGAACCTCCCCCTGCGCATCCTCCTTGGGTATTTCCTGATCGTCGGGCTGGCGGCCTTCTTCGTGTTGCGCATCTTCGTTGGCGAAGTGCAGCCCAGCGTGCGCGAGACCATCGAGGAAACCATGGTCGATTCGGCCAACCTCCTCGCCGCGATGGCGGTGGATGATCTGCGCGCCGGACGCATCGGCGACGGCGCCTTTGCCCAGCACATCGCCGAATACCGCCAGCGCGGCATCAACGCGCCGATCTGGCATTTCCGCAAGACCACCCTGGATTTCCGCGTCACCATCACCGATGCTCAGGGCATCGTGCGCTACGACTCCGATAACCGCGCGGTAGGCGCTGACCATTCGCGCTGGAACGATGTGTACCGCACCCTGCGCGGCGAATACGGCGCCCGTTCAACGCGTGACGATCCAGACGACGACGCCAGTTCCGTCTTCTACGTCGCCGCACCGGTGCGTGATGGTGAGCGCATCATCGGCGTGCTCACCCTGGCCAAGCCCGTGCGCACCGTGCAGCCCATCATCGAGCGTAGCGAGCAGACCATCGTGCGCAACGGCGTCTGGCTGCTCGGCGGCTCGGCGCTGATCGGCCTGCTCGTCACCCTGTGGCTCACCGGCTCGATCCGCCGCCTGCGCAATTACGCCCGCGCCGTCGCCGCAGGCGAAGCCGCCACGCCCCCCACGGGCGGTGGGCAGGAACTCTCGGACCTGGCCCGTGCCATGGACGCCATGCGTCAGAAGCTCGAAGGCAAGCAGTATGTTGAGCAGACCGTTCAGGCGCTGACCCACGAACTGAAGAGCCCGCTCGCCGCGCTGCGCGGCGCCGGTGAAATCCTCGCCGAACCCGAGCTGCCCGTGGCCGAGCGCCAGCGCTTCGCCCGCCACGTGCAGGAGCAAGGCGCCCGCATGTTGGCCTGCGTGGAGCGCATGCTCTCACTCTCGAAACTCGAAGCCGGACGCGGCCTCGGCGAAGCGGAAACGATCGACACCGGCGAACTCATCGCCGACCTGCTGCGCGTGCGCCAGGCCCGCGCCGATGCAGCCGGCATCCGCTTCGAGGACTGCGTGCCGGAGGCCGGCATCACGCTGCGCGGCGACCGCGAACGCCTGCTGCTGGCGCTCGGCAACCTGCTCGATAACGCGCTGGACCACGCCCCGACCGCCAGCACGATCAGCCTCGCCCTGCAGCAGGCCGACGGCCAGCTCGTCTTCAGCATCCGCGATCAGGGCCCGGGCATTCCGGACTACGCCCTGCCGCACCTCTTCGAGCGCTTCTACGGCCTGCCCCGCCCCGATGGCAGCAAGGGCTCCGGCCTGGGTCTCGCCATCGCCCAGGAAGTCGCCCGCCTGCACGGAGGCAGCGTCCGCCTCGCCAATCATGCCGCGGGTGGCGTGGAGGCTTGCTTACGGATTACAGTAAATTGATCGCTCTATCGGATCGAATGCTGTATGAGTACAATCAGCCAGAGGCAGACCGTCGAGATTGACACTCAAAATCCGTCGTTCGTTACTGCTGCTTTTTCTGCCGATTTAGTAGAACGAAAGTTATACGGTAGTCGCTCTAAAACGCATGCCTGGAGCCATTCCATGGCCGGATTGACATGGCAGGTTATGCAGCAATCCGGAAAGTTGTGGCGCAATTTTGCTGTTCAAATTTATCGTTGGGCGTCTGGAGAGAGGCGTGGCTAACAAGATTCCAAATTCAGTCATTGGCGCAGTCGCTTCTGTAATCGGCGCGTACTACTACAGTCATTCAACGCTGAACTCGCTCTTCATGGAAAGCGGGGCACCTGGTGACGTGCCTGCCGGAAACTGCGAGACGAAGTGCTCCCTCTGGCTTCGGCAATGCAATGAAGATCCAACAGTGGATGCGTTGGCAGTGCTCGGCCAAGTCATTCAAAAGTTCATGGAAGAACCAAACGACTGGAGCTCTGAGATCGCTGATGGTCAAAAACGAATCCGTGAGAGTCTCGCGAAGAACCAACTCACGTATCAAGTAAATGGCTACGTCGGGCTTGCTGGCGCAAGCCTCGCCGCCAAAACGCTTGCCGACTTCCTTCGAGCTGGCGACTACACTTCTGTCGAAGCAGAGTTTGAGCGAGCAATTGGGCAGCTTGAGCGTGATCCTCATGCGGCCATCACTGCCGCTTGCTCAATCATTGAGGCAACCTGCAAAACCTACATCGAGACGTTCGCCCTTGAACTGCCGACCAATCAAACAGTAACGCCTCTTTGGCGCACTGTGCAGAGTCACCTAGGTCTCAACCTGGACCCAACGCTACGAGACGATCAAAAGAGAATTCTTCAGGGTTTGGCCTCCATTGTCGATGGTGTCGGCGCGTATCGAACGCATATTGGCTCAGCGCATGGTCGAGGAGTAAGCCCACCGTCACTGGAGGTGTCGGAGGCGCGCCTCGCAGTGAACGCATCACATTCGTTGGTCATATTCATCATGGAGCGTTGGCATTCAGCGCAGACGCCCAACCCTTCGTTCCAGCGGACTGCCTTCGGCAGCCGCTGAACTCAAACGTTAAAACATCCGCTCCCGCAAAAAATGACAGTCCGCACCGGGTCGTTATGAGGCAGATATAGCGACCGAAAGTCGCCTGTTATGATCCGCGCCACCCGACCCGATTCCGCCATGAGGCCATGAGCAAGCCAAGCAGTTCATCCAGTCCAGCGACAATCCCCGGCATCGAGATCCGCCGTGCCGGCGAGGCCGATGTGGCCGGTATTCATCGGCTGATGACAGCAAATCTCGCGGCGAATGGTGGCTGCCTGTCGGCGAGTTTTTCGCCGGAGCAGATCGTGGCGATGCTGCAGACCGCGCCCATGCTGGTCGCCCACCGCGAAACTGAAGTCGTCGGTTTCCTGATGACGGGCTCGCGTGCGGCCAGTGGCGAGGTTCCCGTTCTGCGGGCGATGCTCGAGGCCTATCCGGGCGCCGAGGATGCCTATGTGTATGGCCCGGTTTGCGTCGCGGCGGATGTGCGGGGGCAAGGACTGGCGCAGACGATGTTTGCCGAGCTGCGCCGCCATCTTCCGGGTCGCGAGGGCATTCTCTTTGTGCGCCGGGACAATGCGGCATCGCTGCGCGCGCATGCGAAGATGGGCATGCGCGAGGTGGCGGAATTCAGCTTCCGGGATGCCGGCCACGTGGTATTCGCGTACCGTGGATAAACCGCGTACGGCGCAATGATAAGCAGGGCGCACTGAGCGTAGCGAACTGCGCCGCACGTCAAAACCTCAAACAACAAATCCAGAGTTTTTCGTGACCGGGCCGGAACCAGAATTGCCGTGTGGCGGGAATTCTTTCGGCGCAGTTCGCTGCGTTCAGTGCGCCCTACTCTCTGGATCCCGGCCTTCGCCGGGATGACGTCAATCGTTCTTCACGTTGCCGGATCATATGAGACAGGGGAAATTCCAGTTCGCAATTGAGCCGAAACGCGAAGACGAGCCGCAGACGGTGCTGTAGCACGGCAAGGCGAAGTCGACAAAGTGTCGGTTCTATTGCGGATTGGAATACTTCACCCCCGCTTCACACAGCCCTCATCGGCTCCTCAAAGTGAAATCGCATCCTGATGGCGTGTTCAACCCTCAGGGAGATTTTCATGCGCAGTTTTCTTTTCAAGATGCTGATGATCAGCGTGCTGGCGGTACTGCTGTTCGTGGCCGGGACGATGGTGCGGGGCGTGGTGGCGGATCGGATGATGAACCGCGATGTCGCGCGCCAGTCGATCAGCGAGAGCCTGGCAGAAAGCCAGACGCTGGCAGGCGTGGTGCTGCGCGTGCAGTACTCCGAGCACTGGCTGCAGCCGGTGGCGGACAAGGAAGGACGGGTGCTGCGTCAGGAGGCACGCAGCACCCGCCACGAGATGCTGGTGTTGCCGGAGACGCTGGCACTGGATGGCAGCCTGATCAGTGACCCGCGCCGGCGCGGCATTTTTCACATCAATGCCTATGTGTTGAGCGGACGACTGGCCGGCACATTGAAAATGCCGAAAGTGGATGAGCTGTCACACAGTCAGCCGGATTCCACGCTGCGCATCGAGAGTGCCGATGCGGTGCTGGCCGTGAGCGACCCGCGTGGCCTGCGCAAGCTGGCGCTGAAGCTGGACGGGCACGAGCTGGCGCTGGAGCCGGGCACCGGGCTGGCACCGTTGCGCAGCGGAGCCCATGCTGAAGTGCCGGAGGCAGACAAGCTGGCGGGCAAGACGCTGGCTTTCGAGATGCCACTGGATCTGGCCGGTACGGATTCGTTCAGCATGGTGCCGCTGGCACGTGATACGAGTGCGAGCCTGACTTCGCGCTGGCCGCACCCCTCTTTTGGCGGGCGTTTCCTGCCGGAGTCGCGCACCATCAGCGACACGGGTTTCGAGGCGCAATGGCACGTCAGTGCGCTGGCTTCGAACGCACGCCAGAACTGGCCGGAGGGCGCGAGCTCGCGTTCGGTGGATGCGTTCTCGGTGAGTCTGGTAGACCCGGTGGATATCTATTCGATGTCGGACCGCGCAACGAAATATGCCGAGCTGTTCATCGCGCTGACGCTGGGTGCCTTCCTGCTCTTCGAGCTGCTGCGCCGCCTGAACCTGCACCCGATGAACTACCTGCTGATCAGCGCCTCGCTGCTGATCTTCTTTCTGATGCTGCTGTCGCTCTCCGAGCAGATCGGTTTCGGCCTGGCCTACCTCTCGGCGGCGAGCGCCTGCGTGTTGCTGATCGGCTTCTACAGCGCGCATCTGTTGCGCAGCCTGTGGCTGGCGACCGGTTTCACGCTGGGGCTGGGCGCGCTGTACGGGGCGCTGTACGTGATCCTGCTTTCTGAACAGAACGCTTTGCTGATGGGCAGCCTGTTGATCTTCGCCCTGCTCGCCAGTGTGATGGTCGGCACCCGCAAGGTGGACTGGAATGCTCTGTTGGCGGTGCGTAGCGAAGTGAAGCCGCTCGACTGAGCATCGTGGCACCCCGCGCGGGGCGGACTTCTTCAGGCAGGCATGCTGGAGAAGCCCGCCCCGTGCGGCTTTTCAGGCCATGCCCGCAGAAAGACGCGCGGCAGTTCATGCCTTCCCGATGGGGCTGCCGGGCGGCCGGGGCAGATTTATCCTCTTGCGGTGTTCGGCAAGCCATGCCGATTGATGCGAGGACATCATGGACAGCCTGTATTACCAGCCCTCCGGCAAACTGCCGGTCAAGACCCTGCCCGCCTTCCTGCTGACCGCCGCGTGCGCCGTGCCGCTGGGCTGGCTGTACGCCTGGCTGATCTGGCATATCCCGCTCGTCTACATCAATTTCCTGATCACGCTGGGCTTTGGTGGTGCCATGGCGGTGGCAATGATGATGGCGCTGGATCACGGCCATTGCCGCAATCCGCTGCTCGCCACGCTGGGCGGACTCGCTGTCGGCCTGCTGGGCTGGTATGCGCAGTGGGCCGCCTGGCTGGGTTTCGTGCTGGCGGATTCGGGGCTGGCGCCGGGCTGGCTGGATCTGCTGAGCCGGCCACACGCCGTGTGGGATCTGGCCTGGCGGGTGAATGAAACCGGGGCGTGGTCGCTGCGCAATTCGAGCGAGGCGGTCTCCGGCATCTGGCTGGACATCGTGTGGGGTGTTGAAGCGCTGATCCTGCTCGGCCTGCCCATGTTCGGTGCGCGCAGCCAGGCCACCACGCCATTTTCGGAGACCGCCGGGCTGTGGTTCGAGAAAGTCGAACTGAGCCGCAAATACACCTGGGTCGGCGATGTGCAGGCTTTCGTCAGCCAGCTTGAAAGCACGCCAGGCCTGCTGCGCGACATGCTGCAGCACGCGCCCGAAGCCGATGCCAGCCGCTATGCGCTGGCCAGCGTGTATCAGTGCCCCGGCGATCCGCATGCCTACTTCAATCTCGACAACGTGGAAGTCAGCATCAAGGACGGCAAGGAGAAAACCAGCCGCAGCACGGTAATCGCGGCGTTCCGCATCAACGCGGAGCTGGCAGGCAAACTGGCCTGACAGGGTGCCTGCAAAGCGGCTTGTGGCCTGCGTCTGCAGGCAGTCAGGCTGCAGACGCGCGCAGGGCAAGCGTTTTCAGACTACCCCCTTGAAGATCCTTGCTGTATGCGGCTTTGCGGCGTGTCATGCAGAGAGCTGGGCGATGCTGCGCTGCAGGCGTGCCTTGCTCTCCGACAGGTGCATGCGCAGTGCAGCGCGGGCCGCTTCCGGGTCCTGACACTCGATGGCGTAGCAGATCTGCTCGTGTTCGCGCTGCACGCGCGCCAGGTAATCGGGCATCGGCACGCTGTCCAGACGCACTGACTGCAGCCGCGCCCGCGGAATCAGCAGCTCGCCGACGTAATTGAAGAGATTCAGGAAGTGCGCGTTGCCAGCCGCCTCGGCCATGCTGCGGTGGAACTTCATGTCGGCCTGCACCGCATCCTCGCCGCGCGCAATGGCTTCGTTCATCTCGGCCAGCGCGGCTTTCATCGCGGCCAGTTGCTCGGGCGTGCGGCGCTGCGCGGCGAGCACTGCCGCTTCGGATTCCAGCGCGATGCGCAATTCGAGCACCGCAACCATCTCCTGCACCGCCGAGAGCCCGGCAGTGTCGATCTGGAAGCCATCCGTTTTGTCCTGCTGCATGACGAACGCGCCCACGCCCTGCCGGGTCGACACACGGCCGTTGGCACGCAGGTTGGCAATCGTCTCGCGCACCACGGTGCGGCTGACGCCGAACTCCGCAATCATTTCCTGTTCGCTCGGCAGACGTGTACCGACTGCGTACTGACCTGACGCGATGCGCTCGGCCAGCGTGCGCGTCAGCTGGCCAGTCAGGGTTTCCTTGCGTCGTATTTTCTGCATGCGCTGCTCCTACCGGTCTTCAAGCAGACCACTTGTATGATGACTAGAGCGTTTATGTGCATAAACTGCTGCCACTTGTTTCTTATCATATCAATGGAATACGCGGCTGACCAGTATGAAGCCGCAGCACAAGCGCTCTCAGGCAAGCCTTGAATCACTTTAACAGCCGGATTTTAGGGGTTTACACCTAAGGGTTCGGCTTGTTTGACAGTTTTCGTTCCGCTTCACTAAGATTCATCTCAACTCGTATGACGACTGACGAGCAAGACAGTCGAAACAAACCCGGTTGAGGAGCATTCCATGAAGATTGAAAGCCTGCGCGGCACCGTATTCACCTACCCCACCCGCCGCTCGGTCGACAGTGCTGGCCATTCCCATCCGGGGCCGGAGAAAGACGCGAAGATGGCCATGCTGACCATCACCTGCGACGACGGCAGCGAAGGCCACGCCTTCGGCCCGGTGGAGGTGATCCGCAAGCACGTGCTGGATGCTTTCTTCCGCAAGGTCATGGTGGGGGCCGACCCCTTCATGCGTGAACAGATCTGGCAGGACCTCGCCCACTGGCAGCGCGGCAGTGCCGGCCAGCTCACTGACCGGGCGATGGCCGTGGCGGATCAGGCACTGTGGGATCTGGCCGGACGCAAGCTGGGTCAGCCGGTCTACAAGCTGATCGGCGGCTACCGCGACAAGGTGCCGGCCTACGGCTCCACCATGTGTGGCGACGAACTGCCCGGCGGCCTGTCCACTCCCGAGGAATATGCGGCCTTCGCGCAGAAGCTGGTGGCGCGTGGCTACAAAGCGATCAAACTGCATACCTGGATGCCGCCGGTGGCCTTCGCACCGAGCGTCGAAATGGACATCAAATGCTGTGCCGCCGTGCGCGAAGCGGTCGGCCCGAACATTGATCTGATGCTCGACGGCTACCACTGGTACAGCCGCACCGAGGCACTGAAGATCGGCCGCGCCCTGGAGAAGCTGAACTTCGCCTGGTTCGAGGAGATGATGGACGAGCAGAGCATGTCGTCCTATGTGTGGCTGTCCGAACAGCTCGACATCCCCATCCTCGGCCCGGAGTACATGGGCGGCAAGCATCACACCCGTGCCGAATGGATCAAGTCTGGCGCTTCGGCGATCACCCGTGCCGGTGTGCCGGGCGTGGGCGGCATCACCCCGACCCTCAAGGTGGCCTACATGGCCGACGCCTTCGGCATGAACTGCGAGGTGCATGGCAACGGGGCCGCGAACCTTGCGGTATGTGCCGCGATCAAGAACTGCCAGTGGTACGAGCGCGGCCTGCTGCATCCTTTCCTTGAGTACGACGAAGTCCCCGCCTATCTCAACAGTCTGGCCGATCCGATGGATGCCGAGGGCTTTGTGCATCTGTCGCAGAAACCCGGTCTGGGCGAAGACATCAATTTCGACTACATCGCCGCCCATACCGTCAGCACCTATTGAAGCTGCACAGCCGCCCAATACACACGGAGGAGACCACCATGAAATTACCGTATCTGCTGGCTGCCTGTGCCCTGTCGATCGCCATGATCGGCAGCGCACAAGCCAAGACGCCAACCGATCAGCTGATCATCGGCATGAGCATGAACAACCTGCTGTCACTCGACCCGGCCGGCGCCACCGGAAACGACGTGGTCGAGGTCAACGCCAACATGTATGACTCGCTGGTCGAGCTGGATCCGGCCGACACCTACAAGATCCTGCCCGGCCTGGCCGAGAGCTGGAGCGTCGCGGCGGACAACCGCAGCATCACCTTCAAGATCCGCAAGGGCGTGAAATTCCACTCGGGCAACCCGCTGACCGCCGAGGACGCAGCCTGGTCCCTGCAACGCGTGCTCAAGCTGAACCTCGCACTGGCCTCGGTGTGGAAGGGCTATGGCTTCACGGCCGCCAATGTGGAACAGAACATCCGCGCGCTGGATGCCGAGACGCTGGTGCTGACACTGCCCGAGCCGACGGACCCGAAGCTGGTGGTCTACACCCTCGGTACCTCGGTGGGTGCGATGGTGCTGGATCGCAAGAAGGTGCTGGCCAACGAGAAAGACGGTGACATGGGCCGTGCCTGGCTCACCACCAACGAGGCGGGCTCTGGTCCGTTTGCGCTGAACGAGTGGCGCCAGAAGGATGTGCTGCTGATGACGCGCTACGACGGCTACTGGCGCAGCCCGGCCAAGCTCAAGCGGGTGGTGCTGCGTCACATGACCGAGTCGCAAACCCTGCGCCTGATGCTGGAGCGCGGTGACATCGATGTGGCCAACGGCATGTCGGTGCCGGATGTCGAAGCGATGAAGAAGAATCCGAACGTGGGCATCGAGGCCGTCAAGCGCGGCAACGTGTACTACGTGGCGGTCAGCGTGAAAGATGCGAAGTTCGCCGACAAGCGCGTGCGTCTGGCAATCCGCAACCTGATTGATTACGACGGCATCAACAAGACGGTGATGCCGAACTATGGCCTCTACCATCAGCGCCCGGTGCAGATGGGCCTGCCCGCCACCCTGCCCAACCCCGGCTACAAACTGGATGTGCCGGCGGCACGCAAGCTGCTGGCTGAAGCAGGCTTCCCGAACGGGTTCAAGACCACCATCCGCGTGCTCTCCGACCCGCCCTTCATCAACATCGCCACCAATCTGCAATCCACCCTGGCACTGGGCGGCATCGAAGCCAGCGTGATTCCGGGCACAGGCAATCAGGTGTACGGCGCAATGCGCGATCGCCAGTTCGAGATCATCGTTGGTCGTGGCGGTGGCGGCGCTGAACCGCATCCGCACAGCAGCCTGCGTTCGCTGGTCTACAACCCGGACAACCGGGATGAAGCCAAGCTGACCAACTTCCAGGGCTGGCGCACCTCCTTCATCAGTCCGGAAATCAACGCCCTGATCGAAAAGGCTGAAATCGAGCAGGACGAGAAGAAGCAGACCGCGATGTACCAGGAGATCCAGAAACTCTACGACCAGCAGGTTGGCGCAATCCAGCCGGTGTCGCAGATGGTGGATACCGTGGTGCTGCAAAAGGATGTGCGCAATTTCCACAGCCATCCGGCTTCGACCACGCGCTGGCGCGAGGTTTCCAAGCAGCGCTGAGTTCCTGACCCACCGTCATCCGGGCTGCGGCACGGATGACGGCCTCCTGTCGCAACGGAGCCTTTCATGTCGATATTCTTCCCTTCTGGCCGTTCTGCGCGCCGGCTGACCAGCTTCGGCCATCGCCTGGGCATCGTGGCGGTAACCCTGCTCGGTCTGCTGGCTCTGACTTTCTTCATCGGTCGTGTCATGCCGCTGGACCCGGTCCTGTCCATCGTCGGCTCGGATGCCGACCAGTCCACCTACGATCAGGTGTTCAAGCAACTCGGGCTGGACCAGCCGCTGTACACGCAGTTCGCCTACTACCTGCGCGATCTGCTGCATGGCGATCTGGGTCGTGCGCTGCTGACCGGCAATGCAGTCACCGCCGATATCGCCCGTGTCTTCCCCGCCACCATCGAACTGGCCACCATCGCCATCCTCTTCGGCACCTTCGTCGGTGTGCCGCTGGGCGTCTTCGCCGCCACCCGCAAAGGCCGCATGGGCGACCAGGTGGTGCGCGTGATCAGCCTGTGCGGTTACTCGGTGCCGGTGTTCTGGTTCGGCATGATGGGCCTGATCATCTTCTACGCCTGGCTGGACTGGGCCGGTGGCGCAGGGCGTGTCGATCTGGCCTTCGACGGTCTGGTGCAGAGCCGCACCGGCCTGCTGCTGGTGGACTCCGCCCTGGCCGGCGAGTGGGAAGTCTTCCACAGCGCCATCAAGCACATCACCCTGCCCGCCTGCATCCTCGGTCTGCATTCGATGGCCTACATCGCTCGCATGACGCGTTCATTCATGCTGGCGCAGCTGTCGCAGGAATACATCATCACTGCGCGGGTCAAGGGTCTCTCCGAACACGAGGTCATCTGGAATCACGCCTTCCGCAACATCCTCGTGCAACTGCTCACCATCGTCGCCCTGGCCTACGGTTCCCTGCTCGAAGGCGCAGTGCTGATCGAAACCGTGTTCGCCTGGCCCGGCTTCGGCAGCTACCTCACCAGCAGCTTGCTGCTTGGCGACATGAACGCCGTGATGGGTTGTGTGCTGCTCATCGGCATCATCTTCGTGACCCTCAACCTGATCGCAGACGCCCTGTACCAGGTCTTCGATCCACGTACTCGATAAGGCTGGCGCCATGACTACAACTACGTCTCCCGCTGCATTTGACAGCACGCCGCAATCCTCGGCCCAGGCCCTGCGCCAGAATCTGCTGCGCAATCTGCGCAAGCTGCTGCGCAATCCGCTTTCCGTCGCCGGTCTGGTCGTGATCCTGCTGCTCCTGCTGCTGGCAGCCTTCGCACCACTGGTCGCCACCCACAATCCGCTGCTGCAGGATCTGGGCAATACGCTCAAGGCGCCCAGCGCGGCAAACTGGTTCGGCACCGACGAATACGGTCGCGACATTTTCAGCCGTCTCGTCTATGGCTCGCGCATCACGCTCTACATCATCTCGCTGGTGACCGTCATCGTCGGTCCGGTCGGGCTGACCATCGGCGTAGTGTCGGGCTACTTCGGCGGCTGGGTGGATACGGTGTTCATGCGCATCACCGACATCTTCGTGTCCTTCCCCGGTCTGGTGCTGGCGCTGGCTTTTGTTGCCGCCCTCGGCCCGGGGCTGGATCACGCCGTGATCGCCATCGCCCTGACCGCCTGGCCCCCCATCGCACGTCTGGCCCGGGCCGAAACGCTCAGTCTGCGCAAGGCGGATTTCATCGTCGCGGTGCAACTGCAGGGCGCCTCGCCACTGCGCATTCTGGTGCGTCACGTCGCGCCGATGTGTCTGTCATCCGTGGTGGTGCGCCTGACCATGAACATGGCCGGCATCATCCTGACCGCCGCCGGTCTGGGCTTTCTCGGCCTGGGTGCCCAGCCACCGATTCCGGAGTGGGGCGCAATGATCTCAGCAGGCCGCCGCTACATGCTGGAGTGCTGGTGGCTGGTAGCCATGCCCGGCGCGGCCATCATGATGGTGAGCCTGGCCTTCAATCTCTTTGGCGACGGCATGCGTGACGTGCTCGATCCGCGCAGCGAATAAGGAGCACGCAAGATGACTCAGGAAACCCAGGTGATCCAGTCCCCCATGCTGCAGGTGGAAGACCTGCGGGTGAGCTTCAAGACCGGTGAGGGCATGGTGGACGCCGTGCGCGGCGTGTCCTTCAATCTCGGCCGCGAGAAGCTCGCCATCGTTGGCGAGTCCGGTTCGGGAAAGTCGACCGTTGGCCGCACCCTGCTGCGACTGCATCCGAAGAGCGCCCGCATCACCGCGACGCAGATGCGCTTCGGTGACATCGACCTGCTCAGTTGCTCCGAAAAGACCATGCAGGGCATCCGTGGCCGACGCATGTCGATGATCATGCAGGACCCGAAGTACTCGCTGAACCCGGTGATGCGCGTTGGCGACCAGATCGCCGAAGCCTATCTGGCTCATCATAAGGTGCCGCGCAAGGAAGCAGATCAGCGCGTGCTGACCATGCTGGAGGCCGTGCGCATCCGCGATCCACAACGCGTGTTCCGCATGTATCCGCATGAAGTATCCGGCGGCATGGGCCAGCGCATCATGATCGCCATGATGCTGATCACCGAGCCGGAAATCGTCATCGCTGACGAACCGACCTCGGCGCTGGATGTATCGGTGCGCCTGCAGGTGCTCGCCACGCTGGACGATCTGGTCAGCCAGCGTGGCCTGGGCCTGATTTTCATCAGTCATGACCTGAATCTGGTACGCAGTTTCTGCGACCGCGTGCTGGTCATGTATGCCGGTCGGGTCGTCGAATCCATCGCTGCAGCGGATCTGGACAAGGCCCAACACCCCTACACGCAAGGCCTGCTCGCCGCCCTGCCAAGTGTCGACGCGCGCCGCCCGCGCCTGCCGGTGCTGCAGCGCGACCCAAGCTGGCTGACCGAGCCGATTCATGCCTGAGGAGAAACAGAATGGCAATGATTGAAGTCGACAAACTCAACCTGAGCTTCGGCGAAGGGGATGACGCCAATCAGGTACTGCACGACGTGTGCATTGCCGTCAGCGAAGGCGAGGCCTTCGGTCTGGTCGGTGAGTCCGGTTCGGGCAAGACCACCGTATTGCGCTGCCTGGCCGGCCAGTACAACCACTGGAGCGGACGCCTGGCCATCGACGGCGAGAACCTCGGCCGCAAGCTGGAAAAGGCACGCTGTCGCAAGGTGCAGATGGTGTTCCAGGACCCTTACGGCTCACTGCACCCGCGTCACACCGTGGAGACGGCACTCACCGAGCCGCTGGCCATCCATGGCATTGGCGACGCCAGCCGGCGCATCGATGCGATCCTCACCAAGGTCGGTCTGCCGACCAGCTTCCGCTACCGCTACCCGCACCAGCTTTCCGGCGGCCAGCGCCAGCGCGTGGCGATTGCCCGGGCGCTGATTCTGGAGCCGCGCATCCTGCTGCTCGACGAGCCGACTTCGGCACTGGATGTATCGGTGCAGGCCGAGATCCTCAACCTGCTGGCGGATCTGCGCCAGCGCGAAGGCCTGACCTACCTGCTGGTCACCCACGATCTGGGCGTGGTCGCGCACCTGTGTGACCGCGTAGCGGTCATGCAGCACGGTCGCATCGTCGATCTGATCGAAAGCGCCAATCTGGTCGGCTGCGTCCCCGAACACCCCTACACCCGCATGCTGGTTGAAGCGAGTCGCCACTACGACCGCCACATGGCCGACAGCGTGGCGCCCGAAGCCGCCTGAACCAAGGAAATGAAATCATGGACATGATCCTCAACCGCTTCAAACACGGCCTCGCCAGCGGGCAATTGCAGATCGGCCTGTGGTCGCACCTGTCGAATCACGTCAGCACCGAAGTCATCGGTGGTGCCGGTTTCGACTGGATCGTGCTCGATGCCGAGCACTCACCCAACGAAACCTTCCTGCTGCATCAGCAACTGCAGGCACTGGTCGAAGGCGGCAGCAGCCCGGTGGTGCGCGTCGCGTGGAATGACAAGGTGCTGATCAAGCGAGTCCTCGACATCGGCGCACAGACTTTGCTGATTCCGCAGGTGCAGAACGCGCAGGAGGCGGCCGATGCGGTGGCCGCCACGCGCTATCCGGCAGAAGGCGGCATGCGTGGCTTCACCGGTCTCTCACGCGCCTCGCGCTTCGGCCGCATCAAGGATTACCACCAGCGCGCCAGCGAGGAGCTGTGCGTGATCGTGCAGGTGGAAACCGGCGAAGCCCTGAGCCAGATCGAGGCCATTGCGGCAGTGAAAGGCATTGACGGCATCTTCATCGGCCCCGGTGATCTGTCCGCCGCACTGGGCCACATCGGCAATCCCGGTCATCCCGTGGTACAGGCCGCGATCAAGAATGCGGTTGCACGCATCCGTGCTGCCGGCAAGCCGGCCGGCATCCTCACCGGTGACGAAGCCCAGGCCCGTCAGTACATCGAGTGGGGTTGCAGCTTCACCGCGGTCGGGGCTGATATCGCCTTGCTGGCACGCGCCTCGGAACAGCTTGCCGCGCGTTTCCAGCCGCTCAAGACAGCGCATGCAAGCGCCGCCTGAATACATCTCTCCTCCCAACTTTCAAAGGATCCAGATCATGCAGAAAATCGGTTTTGTCGGGCTCGGCATCATGGGCACCCCGATGGCAGGCCACCTCATCAAGGCCGGCCATGAAGTCTCGCTGTACAGCCTGCCGAGCGTCCCCGCCACACTCATCGAGCAAGGCGGCAAGGCCTGCGCCAACGGCAAGGAAGTTGCGCAGAACGCCGATATCATCTTCATCATGGTGCCGGATACTCCGCACGTGGCCTCAGCACTTTTCGATGCAAACGGAATTGCCGAAGGCCTGACCGCCGGCAAGATCGTGGTGGACATGAGTTCCATCTCACCGATCGAGACCAAGGAATTTGCGGCACGCGTACGCAGCCTGGGTTGCGATTATCTGGATGCACCGGTTTCCGGCGGTCAGGTCGGCGCCCAGGCTGCCACCCTGTCGATCATGGTCGGCGGCGATGAAGCCATCTTCAACAAGGTCAAACCTCTGTTCGAATTGATGGGCAAGAACATCACCCTGGTCGGTGGCAACGGCGACGGCCAGACCGCCAAGGTCGCCAACCAGATGATCGTGGCAATGACCATCGAAGCCGTCGGCGAAGCCTTGCTGTTTGCCTCGAAAGCCGGTGCCGATCCGGCCCGCGTGCGTCAGGCGCTGATGGGCGGCTTCGCTTCCTCGCGCATCCTCGAAGTGCATGGCGAACGCATGGTCAAACGCACCTTCGATCCGGGCTTCCGCATCGAACTGCATCAGAAGGATCTGAATCTGGCACTGGGCGTAGCACGCAAGCTGGGGCTCGCCTTGCCGAACACCGCCACCTGTCAGGAACTGTTCAATTCCTGTGCTGCCCATGGCGGCAGTGCCTGGGATCACTCGGGCATGGTGCGCGCGCTGGAACTGATGGCCAATTTCGAAATCGGCCAGAAGCCCTGAAACCTGACTGCTTCGCAGGGGCAGCTGAAGCCGTGCCTGCGAAGTCCCCCGATCGACGCACATCGCATCATCGGGGGCGCATCTGCATGAGGACGCACATGGATCAGCGCACCCTGCTGGAAAACATGTTCAAGGCCGCCATCGCCGTGGCCCAGCCTTCGGCTTGCCTGCCACCATTCCTGCCGCCAAAGCCGCGCGGACGGCTGATCGTGATCGGCGCCGGCAAGGCTTCGGCCGAGATGGCACGCGTGGTCGAAACCCACTGGTCCGGCGCGCTGAGCGGGCTGGTGGTCACCCGCTACGGCCATGCCGTGCCCTGCGAACAGATCGAGATCGTCGAGGCGGCACATCCGGTACCGGATGCCGCCGGGCTGGACGCCGCACAACGCATCCTGAAACGGGTCGAAGGACTCAGCGCAGATGACACCGTGCTGTGTCTGATTTCCGGTGGCGGTTCGGCCTTGCTGCCACTGCCTTTGCCGGGTATCACTCTGGCAGACAAGCAGGCGCTCAACCGTGCCCTGCTCAAATCCGGCGCATCCATCCGCGAAATGAACTGCGTACGCCGCCATCTTTCGGCGATCAAGGGCGGGCGTCTGGCCGCTGCCTGTCACCCGGCACGGGTTGTCACCCTGCTGATTTCCGACGTGCCCGGCGACGATCCCTGTGACATTGCTTCCGGCCCCACCGTTGGCGACGCCAGCACCTGCAGCGATGCGCTGGCCATCGTGCGCCGATATGGCATCGAATTGCCGCCCGCCGTTCGCGAAGTGCTGGAGAGTGGACGTGGCGAATCGGTCAAGCCGGACGATCCACGACTGGCCACCTGCAGCACCCACCTGATCACCACACCGCGCATGGCATTGCAGGCCGCCGCCGAGGTGGCGCGCAGTGCCGGCATCCTTCCGCTGATTATTGGCGACAGTCTGGAAGGCGAAGCGCGCGAGACTGGCAAAACCATCGCCGGCATCGTGCGCAGTGTCAGCCTGCATGGCGAGCCCTTCCGTGCGCCCTGCGTGCTGCTCTCGGGCGGCGAGACCACCGTCACCGTGCGCGGCAACGGACGCGGCGGACGCAATGTCGAATTTCTGCTCGCACTGGGCATCGCCCTCGATCACCTGCCCGGAGTATGGGCACTGTCCGGCGATACCGATGGCGTGGACGGTCAGGAGGAGATTGCCGGCGCCGTGCTCACCCCCGATTCGCTGGCACGCGCCTGGGCGCTCGGTCTGCACCCACGCGAAGCGCTCGACAACAACGATGCCCACAGCTTCTTCGGCGCCCTTGGCGATGCCGTGGTAACCGGGCCGACACTGACCAACGTGAATGATTTCCGGGCGATCCTGATCGAGGCAGCCAAGGGCTCCTGATACGCACCCCGGCCTTCCATCCTGTTTTCTCTCATCTGGAGCTGAGCATGAAAAAAACTGCTGTGCCTGTCGCGATGTTTCTGCTGGGTCTGTCCCTGAGCGGCTGCAGCCTCGTTGCATCGCAGCCGTTATCGCCGCAAGCCTCTCCCGGCACAGCCAGCCGTCCTGTTCTCAGCACCGGAGAGGCCGGACATTTCACCCAGGAGCGCTATTTCGCACACAAGGGAAAGCTGTCAGCCCCCGAACAGGACCTCTGGCAACCGCAGCCCATCGGGATTGCGGCCGTAAAGGCCGATTACACCGTTGGCACAGGCGGCGCGTACGCCACGGTACAGCAGGCAGTCAATGCGGCGATCACCAGCGGCAAACGCAGCCGCCAGTACATCCGGATTGAACCCGGCACCTATACTGGCGCGGTGTACGTGCCGATTGATGCCGGCCCGCTGACCCTCTACGGCAGCGGCAGGCCCGAAGATGTGAATATCGAGCTCACGCTGGACGCGCGCACGCCGCCGTCGGCCTACATCGCTGCGGTGAATCCAGCCGGCCAGTTCAAGGCAGGCGATCCGGCCTGGAACATGTACAAGGTGTGCGCCGGGCAAACAGCCGACAAACCCATGGATACGCCTTGCGCTGCCGTGATGTGGGCACAGGCCGACGGCTTTCAGCTGAAGAACCTGACCGTGACCAACACCCTGCTCGAATCGGTTATCGATGCCAAACGCGAAGGCCATCAAGCGGTTGCTCTGCGCAGCGACGGCGACCGTGCCCAGTTCGAGAATGTGCGCCTGATCGGGCGCCAGGATACCTTCCTGGTCAACGTCGGCGAAGCCCCAACACCCACCAACAAGGTCGGCACCTACCCGCTCGACAAGATCGCCCGCGCCTACATTCGGGACTCGTACATCGAGGGCGATGTCGACTTCGTGTTCGGCCGAGCCAACGCGGTGTTCGACAACTGCGAGTTTCGCGCCGTATCCACGCGTCGCAGCGTACCGGCGATCGTCTTTGCGCCGGACAGCGTACCGGCCTCCTCACTGGGCTTCCTGGTCATGAACAGCCGTATCACCGGCGACAAGGGCCATCAGGAACTGAAATTCTCCAAGCTCGGCCGCTCCTGGGATCAGGGCGCTGGCGCCACCGGCTACCTGCCTGGCAGCTCGCCAAACGGCCAGCTGGTGATCCGTGACAGCTACATCGACGCAAGCTTCGATCTCGCCGCCCCGTGGGACAAGGCCGCCACCACTGGCCGTCCACATCGCGGCAACATCGCGCCGGAGCGCAAGTTCGACGATCCCGCCTTCAACCGTCTGTGGGAATTCAACAACTACGGTCCGGGGGCCGGACCTGCACGATGAAAGCCAGCCTCTCATGCGTACCTGAGTAAGCATGCAATCCTGCTGTTTCCTGCTTTCTGGAGCCCTGCATGTCCTTCACGATCTCTCACCACTTTGTCTGCGTCGAGCCAGGCTCGGCGATGCCGAGGTATCCGGGCCAACGCTGACCAATGTGAATGATTTCCGGGCGATCCTGATCCTGCCTTAAGGGACGAGGGGGGCACGTCATCGTCAGGGTGATTGCCCATTTCATGCACACGGACATTCGTTGATCATGCAGGGACTCTTTTGCTGACAAGGATCTTCCCATGCAGAAACTCAGACTGGCCATCGTCGGTTGCGGCTTTCTCGGCAATATCGTGGCCGACGCGTGGCGCTCGGGTTTGCTGGCGGAGTACGAACTGGTCGGCTGTCTGAGCCGCAGCGCCGGATCGACCAGCGCACTGGCCGGCAAGAACGGCTGTCAGGCCTGCACCACGCTTGATGAGCTGCTCGCCCTGAAACCGGATTACGTGGTCGAAGCTGCTTCACCAGCCGTCCTGAAAGAGATCGCCGAACCGGTACTGAAGGCCGGTGCAAACCTGGTGGTGCTGTCGATCGGGGCGTTCGCCGACGCGGCATTCCTGACGCGCACCGAAAGTCTGGCGCGTGAATCGGGCCGGCGCGTGCATCTGGCATCGGGAGCAATCGGCGGTTTTGACGTGCTGCGCACCGCGGCATTGATGAGCGCAATCGAGGCCAGCATCACCACCGAGAAAGGACCGGCATCGCTCAAGGGAACACCGATATTCAGTGAAGACCTGCTCGCCGCAAGCGAGCGCAGTGAAGTTTTTGCCGGCAGCGCCAGGGATGCAATTGCTCTGTTTCCAACCAAGGTTAATGTAGCGGTCTCGACCGCTCTCGCCACGGCAGGCGCCGACGCCACCCGGGTCAGTATCAACAGCGTACCCGGCTTCAAGGGCGACGATCACCGCATCGAGGTACGTGGCGAAGAAGTGCACGCGGTGGTCGACATTTATTCGCGCACCAGCGCGATTGCCGGCTGGAGCGTGGTGGCGCTGCTGCGCAATCTGGTCGCGCCGATCGTTTTCTGAGCGCGGGCGTTCAGGGCTGGCCGCGGGCGGCCAGCTCGTTCAGATACAGTTCCAGATGGGAGTAGCCGCTGGCGCTGGGCGTGCCGCCATCCCTGGCATCTTGCGGGTTCAGCCCATGTGCCAGCTCCCAGTCGTCTGGCATGCCATCTTCATCGGTATCGACAGGGGCCGTGCCGGCCGGCAGCACCGGCCAGCCACCAACTTCATCCTGATTGTCGATCAGCCGGCCCGTGCCCTGTCGCACCTGTTCGATCACGCGCACGTCCACCGCATCGCGCATCGGCACACTGGCTCCGGCATGGGCGAGCACCAGGGCGTAGGCCTCGGCAGCGGGCTGGGTGCTCAGCGCAGGCGCGGCAAACGCTTCCTTGCTGAGGGTGAAGAGCGGCGGCGGATTGCCGGTTTCCGGCCCGAAAAAGCCCTGTGTTTCGCTCACGTCCGGATGGCCGTCGAGCACGTTGTCGCTGGCGAAAAAGCGGGTTTTCTCGTTCACGAAGCGGGTGAAGGTCACCGGCTGGATCTTGCTGGTGCTGGGACCCGGCTTGAGGTAATTGGCCACGTAATTCACGCGGATGTCGCCATCCACGGTGCCGGTCGCGTAGCTGCCCCAGTCGTAGATCACGTTGTTGCGGAAATCAAAAGTCGGCGTCGGGCTGAAAATCTTGCCGTAATTGTCGCCAAAGCGCGGGCTGCGTCCCTTGTGATGAGCCCACAGATTGTGGTGCAGGCTGATGCCGCCGGCGGCACGCAGCAGACTGCCGTAGCCATGCGCGCCTTTCTTGTGGCCGGCATTGTTGAGGCTCTCGCTGATCAGGCACCACTGGATGGTGATGTCTGCAATGTGGCCGGCAGGCGACAGGGTTTCGTCGATCGACCAGCTTGCCGACACATGATCGAGCACGATCTTCGAGGCACCATCCTTGATCCAGATGGCATCCTCGCCGCGCAGGTTTTCATTGCCGTGGCGAACGCGGATGAAGCGGATGACCAGATTGCTGCCGGAAATTTCCAGCCCCGCTCCGCGCAGGGTGATGCCGCCACCGGGCGCCGTCTGCCCGGCAATCGTGATGTTGCTGCCGGAAATGCTCAGCGGCGAGTCCAGCCTGATTTCGCCGCCGACGCGGAACACGACAGTGCGCGCTCCCCAGCCGCTGACTGCCGAACGCAGGCTGCCCGAGCCGGAATCATTCAGGTTGGTGACGAACACCACCTTGCCGCCTCGTCCGCCCGTGGCGTCGGCGCCGAAACCTTCTGCCCCCGGAAAGGCCGGCAGGGCATGGGCGGCAGAGATGAAACCGGTAGCCAGCAGGGCGCTGCACAAACGTTTGATCGGCATGGCGGAAAGGAACGCAGAAGAATGGATGAAGGGGCTGCTGAAGAGCCGCCCCTGTATTGGTTCTTGCGGCATGCTGCCCGGAGAGCAAGGCGCATGGCCGCTCTCCGGCAGGGTCTGCGCAGGATTACTCCTTGAGCACCATGTCGATGCACATCACGGCGGCGAGGATCAGCTGGCGCACCGGATCTTGTGCCGGCACGACCGGGTCGATGATCAGCATGTAGTTGTCGGCCGAGGTGAACAGTTCCTTGCCGATGCCGGCCCACTTCTTGGTGACCTGGGCGATCTGCGTACCGTTCTTCTCGAAACGGAAATCCCAGCTGGTCCACGAGCCCTTGAGCCAGCACAGGCTGTTGCCGTTGGCATCCAGCACTTCGAACTTGCCGCCGATGGAGAGCAGCTTCTGGCGGAAGGAGCCGATGGTCTGGCCTTTTTCGTCGAGCACTTCCACCGTCGAACGGAAGATCGAGACGCCGCGCTTGATCTGCACCACCGGCTTGCCGGACGGATCAGTGATCTCGATGTGGAACGGGGTATAGCGCTTGTAATCGGTGAACCGCAGCAGCTTGGTGAAGAAACCCAGATTCGGCTCGCGGCACAGCAGAATGGTCTGGTTGCTGTCGGGATCAAGGATGTCGAAATTGTTGGCGGCCTTGAACATGCCGACATGCTCTTTGACGAAAAAGGTGTTGCGCTCAAGAATCGGGTGCATGGCAAGTCATCCTGCGGTTAGGAAACAAAGCGCGGATTATGCCTGTACCTTAGCGGTAACGCAGCGTCCAGCTGAGCGTGAAGGGTCGATCCAGCGTCATGACATGCGCCTCGCAGCGCACGCAGGTATGCATCTGGCCCATCGGAGCGCGATACAGCGAGTCCCTGCTCACATCGTCCACACGGCACTCCGGCAGGCCGCTGACGCTGAACTGCGCCGCCGCGCCATCGGCAAAACTCACGGTATGGCCCTGCTGCGTGGCCCGCGTGCTGAAGCTGGCGAATTCGAGAGAAATGCTCACGCCGTCGAGTGGTTCGCGCGGGGTATAGCGATCCGTCCGGGTGATCACGCCGGAATCCAGCGTGTAGCAGGTCTCCACCGCCAGGCGGGCATCCTGTACCGGCGCGTCGGCACCCAGCCGGTCCAGCGCCTGCTGCTGCCAGCTCACCTCCAGCGCCGTGCCGCGCTGTACGCACCGGAGCTGGCGCTGAAAGGCTGCCGGGATCAGCTCGCTGCCGTCCTGCAGGGTGAAGCGCGGCAACAGCTGCGGCCAGCGCGCGTCTGCTGCGCCCTGCACCAGCCCGCTGGAGAACGGAATGGAGAAATACGGATTGGCGGCATGCAGGCTGCTGCCGCCATTGATGACCGGCAGGCTGATCACGCGCAGCCCGTCGCGGAAGGTGATCAGCGCCCGGTCGTACTCGCCCTGCGCAAACCAGGTGGTGGTGAAACGCGGCAACTGCTGCAGACCGACGATGAAGTCGGCATCGGCCATCGGCGGCTTGCCGGCACGGCCCAGCGCGCTCCACTGCCGGCTGGTGTAGATCAGCTGATGCAGCAGGCTGAGGTTCTCGCCCAGGATGCGGTGCTTGCCACGATAGGCATCGGTGCGGCGGCCCTGGTCCCACAGGTTCACTGAATGCGTTGCGGCATCGAACCAGAAGTGCGCGTACTTTTCGGTCGCGCGCACGGCAAAGGCATAGGCCAGCTCGCGTTCCTGCGGCATCAGCACGTCGAGCAGTGCGGCGGCGGCCAGCACTTCCAGAAACGCGGTGTCACCGTAGGCCCCGATCGAACGGCCGAAGTCAAAGCCGTCGCCTGCCGGGTTCAGGCGCAGCAGGATCACCTCCACCGAACCGCGCAGCCAGGCCTTGAGCTGGGGCGTGACTTCCAGCCCGGTTTCGATGAAACGCTGACAGATCTCGCCGATCAGCAGAATGCTATAGCGGTCAAAACGCCCTTCCCCGTCGGTTTCGTCGGAGAAGCCAAACTCACCCGAGTAGGTCTGGTAGTGCTGCACCATCTTCTGCAACAGGATCTCGCCGCCCTGCGCCGATTCCCAGCCCAGCAGGTGACGCAGGCGGGCGATGCTGAAGGCCACGCCGTAGTAATTGGTCGGCAGATTGATCAGGCTGTAGTCCTGCGCGTCAACGAAACTGCGCCAGTCCAGCTTGTGCTGCAGGCGCGCCAGCGTCGCCGGCGCCACCGCCCGCACCAGCAGGCCGGCCTCGCGCAGGCGGTTCAGCGCCGAGACGTAATAATAGATACCCCAGCTGTCATTGGCCTCATCCAGCGTCAGCTCGGCAATCTGGCCAAAGCCGGCAAGGTAGGCCGGGAAGCGCGGATCGCTGGCTGGCGTGTTCAGCAGCAGGTAGCTCAGGCCGGTGGCGATCTTGCCGGGCAGGAACTTGTCGCGGCCATTGAAAACCGGAATGCCATCCAGCACCAACGCCTTGCGCTCGGCCAGCAGGCGGGTGCAGAAATGATCCAGCTGCGGCAGCAGGGCCTGCGCAACGATCTGCTCCAGGCTGGACGAAGCGGCCACGGGTGCCACCGACATGGCTGGCTGGTTTTGAGACATGCGCGGACTCCTTCGGCAAGACGGCATGGCACCCATGCAAAGTGCACCGGGACGCTGAATGGCCTGCCGAGTTAAACGATTAACTTTGTGCAAGCTTATGCGCTCGCCCCGCTGGCGTCAAGGAAGGAATGGGTTTTTCGTGCCAAGGCAAAGGCCGCGGCGGATTTGACGGGCGCCCGGCAGGCGGGCTAAGGTAACGTTGTTACCTTCCCTGCCGCGTGGCAACACCCGGCTCGTGCCATGTCTGCCAAACGTCCGCCCACCATCCGCGATGTCGCCGCCGCCGCCGGGGTATCCACCGCCACCGTGTCGAAGTTCATCAACGGCCTGCAGCACTTCACGCCGGAAGTCGAACAGCGCCTTGCCGCCGCCATCAGCAGCCTCGGCTACCGCCTCAACCAGCAGGCGCGCAGCATGGTCACCGGGCAGACCCGCACCTTTGGCCTGGCCGTGCAGGACGTGCGCAACCCGCACTTCGCCAACATCATCAAGGGTGCCAACCGCGTCGCGCTGGAGCACGACTACAACCTGCTCGTCGTCGACGTGCAGGAGCGCGCCGCGCACGAACGCCACCTGCTCGAAGCCCTGTCAGGACGCGTCGACGGCCTCATCGTCAGCTCCCGGCTACCCGATGAATCGCTGCTCTGGCTCAGCGAGCTGGGCAAGCCGGTGGTCTTCTTCGGCCGCCGCGATGCGCCCGGCATCCGCTGCGTACGCACCGACGGCCACCGCGCCGCCTACATGCTCGGCCGTCATCTGGTCGAGACCGGGCGCCGCCGCATCACCTACCTCGGCTTCCCCGCAGCACGCTGGGATGGTGAGCGCCTCGCCGGCCTCACCGAAGCGCTCGCCGAATCCGGCCTCAGCGCACAGGCCCATGCAGTTGAAATGCCCACCATGGAGGGCGGCCAGCGCGAAGCCTCGGCCCTGCTGCTCGCCAGCCAGCGCCCCGACGCGGTGGTCTGCTACAACGATCTGATCGCCATCGGCCTGATGCACGAAGCCCAGTCGCTCGGCATCCGGGTGCCGGAGGATGTCGCCATCGCCGGCTTCGACGACGTCCCCGTGGCCGCCTACATGCACCCGGCGCTGACCACCGTGAACATGCGCAGCGAGGAACAGGGCGAAGCCGCCATGCGCTTGCTGCTCGACGCCGTGCGCGGCGATGCACAGGACGCCAGCGACATCCTGCTGGAGCCGAGGCTGGTACCGCGCGCCTCGACGGCGCGCGTAGGGTGAGGCGGATTTGCCGGTGGCTGTGAGTTGGCCGCCCCTGCCGGCACACATGCAGGATGCGTACAATCGGCCACAAACGGACGGTCAATGACTCGCGAACCAATCCTGCTTCCTGCCGGGGATGATCCGCCGGATTGCATGCGTAGGGCGCTCTGAGCGAAGCGAACTGCGCCGAAAGAATGCTCGCCGCAAGGGAAGGATTGTCTGGGTTGTTGCCCGGCGCTACGAAGGTGAGCGGGCTTGTTGTTTGAGGTTTGACATGCGGCGCAGTTCGCTTCGCTCAGTGCGACCTACTTTTTATTGCGCCGTACGCGGTAAGCAACCAACTCAGGACCAAGTATGCCACCACCTGACCTCGCACAGGTATCGGTACTCATCAGGAGTATGTGGAACGAACCGGCGCTGACTCAGCGCCATCCACTCTTCAAGGAGTTAATGACCCATCTCACTCCCACTTCGCTCTGTGGGAGTGATTGGTTCGAGTTCATTCGAGCAATGCGAAAACTCGGTATGCCTGATCGGAGCTTGAGTCCCGGCGCTCCTCCAGGTAACTGCGAGAACGCAATCAAAGCGATCATGGACTATTTCGAGGGCACTTCGTACAAGCGCTCACACCTCATTCCACTAGATCTGCTCGACTTCCGTGTCGACCTTGAATTTGGTCCTGCGCAGATTCGTGAGCTCACCCACGAAGAGCTATCGGATCTACTGGCAGCGGAAACAATCAGCTGGTGTACTTACACTTCCCCGGCCCAGATCAACGAATCAATCAAGAGACTTGCTCAGTTCCCATGGCTAATCGTTACAGAGACTGTTGAACGAACCCCGACGCAATCTTTTCCCACGCCTGCAGACTTCGATCTACGCGAGATAGGCTCGGCACGGATTCATATGAATCGCTTGCCAGAGATTGCGGAGAAGGTGCTTTTCTTCCTCCTCCTCCCACAATGGCCAACTAATATGCATATATTTGGCTGGATTCCTTTTGTCATCCCTTGGTGCTACACCGTAAGCGAATGCCCCTTCGAGTACCCAGCTAGATTTCCCGGTCATGAAATGATGACCTGGGTGCCCAAGGGGCCAGATGACCACGACGCTCCAGAGCGCATCAACCTTTCAGAGGATGCAGATGAATTCATGGCCACGTTATTTAATCGGGATAAATGGTATTCGTTTGAACAGGCCTGTCGATCAGAGATCGTCACTGGTCCACTACGCCACTTCTTCACAAAGGGACTTCTCGACGACGGATTCGACTCTTTCCTGTCCCACATGATTTCAATGGAAGCTGTCCTTGATCGCGGGCCAATCAAGAGGGGGGTGCCGACTTGGCAGCAACGCGCACAAGTACTTTGCCCGGAGTCGGACGAAGTGCAGGCCGTACAGGAGCTGAGTGACATTCGGAACAAGTATCTGCATGGACAGCGCCTCCCTGATGGCCTACTGACCTTCGACGGCAACAAGCTATCTAGTGAGGGATTGAATCGCGCCCGGGAGACTGCCAGGTCGATAGTGGAAGCCGCAGTTAACGTAGCCGCGGCGAGGCCAGACCTAACCCGCTCCGACTGGCTGGCAGAGTTGGACGAACGTGTTCGTGAGATGGAGACGCCCCCAACAGCGAGTCGCAAGCATCCGTGACATGAAGTGCGTGTAGCCCGCGCCATGCGGGTGAGCACCGCGCACGCTGGACCCATGCTGGTGCTCGCATGACGCTATTTATCGGCTCTGCCATCAATGGATTCTTGAACGGTGCGCAATGCGCACCCTACGAATTGAACGTCTGCCCCTCAACTCTCCGACCATCCACGCCGGATCGATAACAGACTCCCCGGAAAATCATGCTGGACGTACCTCTCCAGAACGCCCACCTTTTCGCCCACCGACCCCATCCGCAGCACTGCCTGCACAGCCGCTCCCAGCCTTGGTTTGCGGACAGGAATTCTGAAGACCCTCGCTGCAGGCGGCTCGCGCCGATGGCATGCTGAAGATCCTTGCCGGTAGCGGCTCTCCGGCCAGCCAATGCAGCAGCTTCCCCTGATCGATCCGCAGCCAATCACCGGCGAGGCTTCTGCCGTATCCACGTTCTGCCAGCTCTCCTGAGCGCCGTCGCAGGCCGGACACAGCGGCAACGACACATGCAACAAGGTTGCAACAAAGAGGCTGATGTGTTGAAATCGGCCCATGCCTGCCTCGCCCGCTGAAGCCTCCACCCAGATCGACCGCATCCACGCCGTGGGTGCGCGCGCCACGCCGGCGCGCATCGCGGTGCTGCGCCTGCTGGAAAGTGCAGAAAGCGCGCTGAGCCACCGCGAAATCGAGGAGGCGCTGGCGACAGGGTTTGACCGCGTGACGCTGTATCGCGTGCTGGACTGGCTGGTGGAGAGCGGGCTGGGGCATCGCATCACGGATGGCGAGCGGGTATTCCGTTTCAGTCTGGCCGCACCGGCGAATGCCAGCCATGCCGAGCACGCGCATTTCCGCTGCGAGTGCTGCGGCAAGATGTTCTGTCTGGCGGACATTCCCGTGCCGGCGCCGGCGCTGCCGGCAGGTTTCTCGGGCAAGGCCGTCGAATACTGCGTCACGGGGCAATGCGCCCGCTGCGAAACCGACGTGAGCTCCGACGAAAGCTGAAACAGGTCCCGGCGTGGGCCGGTGATTTTCTCGAACAAGGATTTTTCATGACGCTTTTGTACATCGTGCTGGCGACTCTGGCCGGTGGCATCCTCAGTCTGCTCGCGGCCATGCTGCTGATTGCCGGTTTTCCGCAACGCTGGCTGCCACGTCTGGTGGGTTTTGCAACGGGTGTGCTGCTGGCGGTGGCACTGCTGGATGTGTTGCCGGAGGCGTTCGAGTCGGGCGTCGAGGCGCATGCGCTGTTCACCACCCTGCTCGCCGGCTTGCTGGCTTTCTACGGCCTGGAGCGCATCGCGCTGTGGCGCCATGCCCACGTCGACGAGGAAGGCCACGACCATCATTGCCCGAGCCACGGCCATCACCACCATCATGCCGACACGGTGGGCAGCCACACGGTGGTGTCGGTGCTGGTGGGCGACAGCTTTCACAATTTCGTCGATGGCGTGCTGATCGCAGCGGCCTTCATGGCGAGCCCGGCACTGGGCTGGAGCACGACCTTCGCGGTGGTGGCGCACGAGATTCCGCAGGAAGCCGGCGACTTCGCAATCCTGCGTGCAGCGGGCATGTCGACCAAGCGCGCGCTGCTGTTCAACGGGGTGTCCAGCCTGACGGCAATTGCCGGCGGTCTGATCGGCTATTTCGCGCTGGGCACACTGGAAGGTCTGCTGCCCTACATCCTGACGATTGCCGCGGCGAGCTTCCTGTACATCGCGATTTCAGACCTGCTGCCGCTGCTGCGCCGCGAAGGCCATCGGCATACCTCGATGTGGCAGACCGGCGCGATGGTTGCCGGCATCGCGGTGATTGCCCTGAGCGCAATCGGTCATGGCCACTGACAAGCGTATTCCGGTCGTCCTGCTGACCGGATTTTTGGGCAGCGGCAAGACGACACTGCTGAATTCCATCCTGCGGGCGCCTGAAATGGCAGGGGCGGCGGTGCTGATCAACGAGGTCGGCGCGGTCGGGCTGGACCATCTGCTGGTCGAGCAGGTGTCGGAAGACATCACGCTGCTGGAGTCCGGCTGCCTGTGCTGCATGGTGCGCGGCGATCTGTCGCGCAGCCTGCGCGATCTGTTCATGCGGCGGCTCCGCCGCGAGATCGGCGCGCTGGACCGGGTGGTGATCGAAACCACCGGGCTGGCCGATCCGGCGCCGGTGATTCATACGCTTCTCAAGGATTTCTTTCTCGCCGAGCGGTTCCGCCTAGAGGGCGTGGTCACCACCGTAGACGTACGCCACGTGCATTGGCAGCTCGGCCAGCACAATGAGGCCGTCAAGCAGGTGGCGATGGCCGACCGCATCGTGCTCACCAAGTGTGATCTGGCCGACAGCCTGATGATTGCCGAGGCGGAAGAGCGCGTCGCGACGCTGAATCCGGCGGCCGAAGTCTGGCAGGCCGAGCCGGGCAAATTGCCACCCGGCCTGCTCGAAGGCATGAGCCTGTACGCACCGGAGGGCAAGACGCCGGACGTGACGCACTGGCTGAACGAGGCGGCAATCCGCGAGCAGCAGCGCCTTGCCGCGCGCCAGGGCGTGTTCGGCGGCCCGGCTCCGGTGCCGCTGCATGCCGCCGGGATTGCCACTCACGTGCTGCATTTCGAGCAGCCCTTCGCCTGGGGCGATTTCGCCCGGGCGCTGGATACGCTGCAATCGGTGGTGGGCGACCGGATCCTGCGCATCAAGGGGCTGGTCGCAGTGCAGGGCGAAGCGGCGCCACGGATGATCCACGCGGTGCAGCACGAACGCTATCCGGACACCACGCTGCCAGCGTGGCCGGACGAGGATCGGCGCAGCCGCATCATCTTCATCGTCAATGATCTCCCTCTCAGCGTGCTGGAGAAGGCCTTCAGCGCTTTCTGCAGCGCCACCCCCTGCTGAAAGGCTTGCTGCAGGCAGCTCTCCAGACACCCTGCCCGCAAATACCCGCCAGATGCGGGTCTGCGAGGGGCACTCTCTGGTGCTAAGCCGATTATTGGTCCGGCCCGATGAAGTTTGAACTTTGTACCCTGAAAACCGTTCGTGCCGAGTGCCGGCCGCAGGCCGGTGTATCGAGGCGTGGGCCCCACCCTCGACTTGGCCTGTCCTGAGCTAGTCGAAGGGCGCCCTGCGGGCGCACTCGGCTCGAACGGACTTCAAACAAAACCTGACCGGGTCGCATCAGGGCAATAAACGTGACTTCCGTCACGCTCTGCAGCACATGACAGCCACGTGCCACTCAGGGACCGCGACCCGTGGCCGGCAACGGGCCGCGCACCCTTACGGGCAGCGGCCTCACGCTCAATTTCCCCGCTCAAGGACCGTCAACCATACTGAACGACGAGCCTGTCTGCCGCCGCTGAAATCCGGCCGGCATGACAGTCACCGCATCAACTCATTCAGGTGGCAGCGCATGAACTTCATGCCCGTGAAGGCCAACAGCAGCGTGGATTACAACCAGCCGGCCCAGTGCCATGCGCTGCTCAAACGCATCAATGTGACCGACCTCGAGGAGGCCGGCAGCCTGCTGGCCGCCCTGCTCGAAGGCATGGCAGTGGCTTCACCGCCGCCGCATGGCCACCTGCAGGTGCTGGAAGAGGTTCGCCCGACGCTGGATTACGTGCTCGGCGAGGTCGCCAAACGCTATGCCTCGCGCCCCTTGCCGCCGTCCAGCACGGAAGACGACACCCTGCGCCAGGTGGTTCGCCTGTGGTCACTGATGGCCACCAACTACGGCTTCGTCGCCCAGCGCTATGCGCTGGAAGGCAGCCCGGCGCTGGATCAGCATCGCGCCCTGCTGCTGCAGCGCCGCCTGCGTTATCACGTGCTGGCCATGACCGAGTATTTCCGCGCTCGCCGCGAAATGCCCGAAAACCTGTGGCTGGATCTGCACAAGCTGTTCCTGTCGGCCGAGCGCGCCGGCGTTTCGGGCACGCGCGTGCCCGATGCCCTGAATGAAACCTGGGGCGCGCAGAGCCCGCTGGAGTGCTACGTCTCCATGCTGCTGGCGGATGCGGCCAGCCCTTACAGCCGCACCCCGCGCGAATTTGTCTGGGTGGTGCGCTGGGCGCAGCGTTTCGCGCCGTATTGCAGCCTGCAGGACGGGGCCGGCAGCAGCGGTGCCAATCTCTATCTGCTGGAGCAGGATTCCGACCACGGCCTGCGTCCGGCCGTTTCGGTGCCGGCCGGAGCACTGGTGCGCAGTCTCGACACCAGCAAGCTCGCCACCCACATCCAGGCGGTGGTGAGTCAGCTCAAAACCGGCGTCAGCGCGGCTTCGCTGGGGCTGGGAGATGACTGCGTGCAGCCGGCCTGCGCGCGCCTGATCGTCTCGCTGTACCGCCCGTGGGGTCTGGCTTCGTCGGGACGCAAGTTCTCCCGCAAGCTGATTCACGGCCAGGTGCAGGTGTGCAGCGATCCGGTCGCGGTGGCCTATTTCCTGACCGGCAAGAAGTTCGAGCAGCCGGAAGATCACCAGATCCACTACAACGATTTCACCCGCACCGAGGCCATGCTGGCCCTGGGCGAGCGTGCCGAGGAGTCTGACCCGACCGACGAACAGCTGGAGGCCCGCGCTCTGGCGCTGGGCTATGTGCAGGAACCCTGGGATGTGCTGGATCAATCCGTGGCCGGCTTCCGCCTGATGCGCCAGCAGGGCGAGAGCCGCCTCGATCATCGCCAGCTTATCGGTGTGCGTCCCAGCCCGCATGAGCACATGCTGCTGGCCGAGATCAGCTGGCTGCAGTATCAGCAGAACGGCAACCTGAGCGCCGGCATCTCGTTGATGCCGGGCCCGCCGGTGGTGGTGTCGGTGCGCCTGATCGTGCCGGAACGTCCGAATGCCCGCGAGCGCTTCCGGCTGGGCTTCATGGTCCCGGGAGTGCCGGCCCTGAAAACCTCACCGAGCCTGATCGTGCCGGCCAGCTGGTATGTGTCCGGGCGTCAGATCGAGGTGCAGGGCGAGTCGCCGTGGATTGCGCGCATGACGCACCTGATCACGCGCGGCGCCAATTTCGACCGGATCAGCTTTACGCGCGAGGATGCACCCGCTTCGGTGAAAACCGGGCGGTAAAGCAGCTGCCCTTGCCGGGTTCGCTGCGGATGTCGAGCTGTGCCTGATGGCGCGTCAGGATGTGTTTGACGATCGCCAGCCCCAGACCGGTGCCGCCGGTTTCGCGCGAGCGGCCGCGATCCACGCGGTAGAAACGCTCGGTCAGGCGCCCGATGTGCTCGGCACCGATGCCGATGCCGCTGTCTTCCACTGCAAATTCGGCAGAGCCATCTGCCTTCACGCCCCAGCGCAGATGAATGCTGCCGCCATCCGGCGTATAGCGCACTGCATTGCTGGCGAGATTCGAGAAGGCGCTGTGCAGTTCCTTCTGGCTGCCCAGCAGGCTGGCCGGCGTGCCCGCGTCCAGACTGATCTGGTGACGCCCGCCGGACAGCACCCGGGTTTCATGCAGCACGCTGCCCAGCAGGGCCTGCACATCCACCGGGTCTTCCTCGGCCGGCTCCGACCCGGCCTGCAGGGACGACAGGGTCAGCAGATCCTCGATCAGGTGCTGCATGCGCGTCGACTGATCAAGCGCCAGGCTGAGATAGCGCTGGCGGTCATCGAGGCTGAACTCGTCACCCCCATCGAGCAGGGTTTCGACAAAACCGTTCACCACCGTCAGCGGGGTTTTCAGCTCGTGTGACACGTTGGCCACGAAGTCGCGACGCATCATGTCCAGCCGCTCCAGCTGGGTGATGTCGCGGGCCAGCACCATTTCCAGATTTTCGCCGAAAGGAATCCGCTGGATCGCCAGGCTCAGCCCGTCCTGGCGCTGGCTGTGCAGGATCAGCGGCTCCATCTGGCCGGCATCGTCGTCGGCCTGCATGTAGCGCACGAAATCCGGCTCGCGAATCAGGGTGGTGATCGCCCGGCCAAGATCAGTCTCGGCATTCAGGCCAAAATAGCCGGCCGCGGCCGCGTTCATCCATTCGATGGTGTGATGCTGCGAGAGGTAGATCACCCCATCCGGCATGGCCTGATTGGCTTCGCGAAAGCGCGCCAGATTACGCGCCAGCAGTTCGCGCCGCTCCTGCGCATCGCGTGTCCGGCGGCTGAGGCAGGCGAAAATGTAATCCCACACCCCGATGGAACCCGGCACCGGCGTGCCCAGTGGCTGTCGCGCCCAGGCCGCCATCCGCGCCATGTTGCGCAGATGATGCAGCAGCAGTCCGAGCAGGAGCACACAGAGTACGGCAGCGGCCGTATCCAGATCGAAAACAGCCCAGCACAGTGCGGCCACCCCCAGCAGGGTCAGCAGCGTAGCCAGCGAAGCCAGCCAGATGTAGCGACCGGAAAGAATTTGTCCTGCTCCCGCAATGAATCAGTTGGCCGGCGTGGTTTCGATCTCGGTCGAGAAGCGGTAGCCACTGCCCCGCACCGTCTGCACCAGACGATCATGCAGGCCCGGCTCCAGCGCACTGCGCAGGCGCCGGATATGCACGTCCACCGTGCGCTCCTCGACAAAGACGTGATCGCCCCACACCTGATCCAGCAGCTGCGAACGTGAGTGTACCCGCTCTGCGTGGGTCATCAGGAAATGCAGCAGGCGAAATTCGGTCGGCCCCAGATTGATCGGCTCGCCCGCCGCGGTGACGCGGTGCGTGGCCGGATCGAGACGCAGGCCACCCAGCTCGACCGCGTCTTCGGTCACCTGCGGTGCCCGCCGGCGCAGCACCGCCTTGATGCGTGCCACCAGCTCGCGCGGCGAGAAGGGTTTGGTGATGTAATCGTCGGCGCCGGTCTCCAGCCCCAGCACCTTGTCCTGCTCCTCGCCACGGGCGGTCAGCATGATGATCGGGATGGCGCGGGTGCGTTCGTCACTGCGCAGGCGGCGGGCAAACTCCACGCCGGACATGCCGGGCAGCATCCAGTCCAGCAGCACCAGATCCGGCAAGGCCTCGCGCACGATGCGCTGGCCGGTCTCGGCGTCACCCGCACGCATCACGGTATGCCCGGCGCGCGTCAGGTTGGCCGCAATCAGCTCCTGGATCGCGGGTTCGTCTTCGACAAGCAGGATATTGGCAGGCATGGCGTTTCCCTCTTCAGGTCAGTGGCGCAAGTCTATTGCCGCAGCGTGACGCTTTTGTGACAGGTAACCATTGTGCAATACAACAGGAGACTCGCCACGGTTCATGCTTTTCGGGGTGCCTGCCGTGAAACCCGCTGCTGATCGGCCTCTCCGCCATGCCTGTCTGGAGAAGTCCGCCAGGCGCGGCTTGGCAGGCATGCCCCGCAGCACTCTCTGCCCACGTTACTCGGCCCCGCTTTTAACGGATAATCACCGCTTCCCGCATCCGCCGCACCCGAACCATGTCTGGCCTGAATCGCGACACCCCCATTCCCACCGCCCTGACCCTGCATCAGCGTGCGCGCACCCTCGAAATCAGTTTCGAGGATGGCGTCACCGCGAATCTGAGCCACGAGCTGCTGCGGGTGTACTCGCCTTCGGCCGAAGTGCGCGGGCACGGCGCCGGACAGGAAGTGCTGCAGATCGGCAAACAGAATGTCGAGCTCATCGACATCCAGCAAGTCGGCAATTACGCGGTCAAGCTGGTGTTCTCCGACGGCCACGACAGCGGCCTGTATTCCTGGGATTACCTCTACGAACTGGCCTGCGGCCACGAAGTGCTGTGGGGCAATTACCTGCAGCGTCTGGCAGAGGCCGGCGCCAGCCGCGACCCGGCCGCACCGGTACCTGCCGCCCTGCAACCCAAGCCCGCCGCCAAGGCTTGCGGCAAACATTGATCGAGAGTCAGGACATGAACGACAAGACCACCCACTTCGGCTTTGAGCAGGTTGCCGAAAGCGAGAAGGCCGGCCGCGTGCGCGGCGTGTTCTCTTCCGTCGCACAGAAATACGACGTGATGAACGACCTGATGTCCGCCGGCATGCACCGCGTCTGGAAGGCCTTCACCATCGAACTGGCGAATGTGCGCCCCGGCGAGCGCGTGCTCGACGTAGCCGGCGGCACCGCCGACCTGTCGCTGGCCTTCGCCAAGCGCGCCGGCAAGAGCGGCCAGGTGTGGCTCACCGACATCAACTACGCCATGCTCGACGTAGGCCGCGACCGCACCCTCGACAAGGGTCTCCTGCTGCCGGTGGCGCAGTGTGACGCCGAGAAGCTGCCGTTCCCGGACAATCATTTCGATCTGGTCACCGTCGCCTTCGGCCTGCGCAACATGACCCACAAGGACATGGCGCTGGCCGAGATGCGCCGCGTGCTCAAGCCCGGCGGCCGCCTGCTGGTGCTGGAGTTCTCGCAGATCTGGAAACCGCTGGCCAAGGCCTACGACGTGTACTCCTTCAAGGTCCTGCCCTGGCTGGGCAAGAAGATCGCCAATGATGCGGCCAGCTATCAATACCTCGCCGAATCGATCCGCATGCACCCGAACCAGCCCACGCTCGCCGGCATGCTGACGGCCGCCGGCCTCAAGCGTGTCGAGTATTTCAACCTCGCCGCAGGCGCAGTGGCGCTGCATCGCGGCTACAAGCTGTAACACCAGCAGCCTGAAGAGCCGCACCGGACGGCCTTCTTCAGGCATCTCCCGGATCGCGCGCGACGAAAAAAGACCGTGGCGGGAGGCCCGGCCACGGTCAAAGGGAGGAGACAGCAATCATGACCGGCCAGACTGGCCGGCCGGGTTTACAGCTCGACCTTCTTCATGCCCGGAGCGAGCAGGTGGAAGATCACGAAAGCAACCAGATACGCGCAGGCGCTGATGGTGAACAGGGCCCAGTAGTTGCCGGTTCTCTCCAGCACCACACCGATCACGGTTGAAAACAGCACCCCGCCCAGCGAACCGGCCATGCCGCCGATGCCGACGACCGAACCGACCGCATGCTTCGGGAACATGTCCGAAGCGGTCGTGAAGATGTTCGCCGACCAGCCCTGGTGAGCCGCCGCGGCCAGACCAACCAGAATCACCGCCACCCACAGGCTTTGCACCACGGTGGCGAAAGCGATCGGCACCACACAGCAGGCGCAGAGGAACATTGCCATCTTGCGGGCACGGCTGGAGGTCATGCCGGTCTTCATCAATGCGCCGGAAATCCAGCCACCGCCGACACTGCCGACCGTCGCAAACAGATACACCGCCACCAGGGGCGCGCCCATGTGGGCGAGGTCGATCTGGCGGGTTTCGTTCAGCCACTTCGGCAACCAGAACAGGAAGAACCACCAGATCGGGTCCGTGCAGAACTTGCCAATGGCAAACGCCCAGGTCTGGCGATGGCCGAGCAGGCTGGTCCATTTCACCGTCGGCGGGACCACACTGTTTTCCTCTGCCGTATTGTCCTGACGGATGTGCGCCAGCTCCTCGGCATCCACGGCCGCCATGGCTTCCGGTTTGCCGAAGAATTTTGCCCAGGGCAGCAGCCACACCAGACCCAGCGCGCCGATGATGATGAAGGCGCCGCGCCAGCCGTAGTTCAGCGCAATCCACGGAATCAGGGCCGGCGCAAACACCGCCCCGATATTGGCGCCGGAATTGAACAGGCCGGTCGCCAGCGCCCGCTCTTCCTTGGGGAACCACTCGGCGGTGGCCTTGATCGCCGACGGGAAGTTGCCCGCCTCACCCAGCCCCAGCAGGGCACGGGCCCCGGCAAAGCCGGCCACCGAGCCCACTGCGGCATGCAGCATGGCCGCGCCGCTCCAGAACAGCATGGCGATGCTGTAACTCAGCTTGGTTCCCAGCTTGTCGATCACCCAGCCAAAACCGAGCAGGCCGACGGCGTAGGAAAACTGGAAGGCGTTGACGATCCAGCTGTACTCCATCTGCGTCCAGCCGATGTCCTTCTGCAACATCGGAGCGAGCAGGCCGAGGATCTGGCGATCCATGTAATTGATCGTCGTGGCCAGAAACAGCAAGGCACAGATTGACCAGCGATAGCGGCTCACAGTGCGGGCCGGCTTGGCGGCAAGGGCCGCAGCAGCAGTATTCATGTTTGGTATTCCTCGAAAATCTTGACGAAACCGGACGCGACAGACTGCCGGCTTGTCAGACAACTCTGAACAAGGCGGAACAGCGTGACGTGCGGTCAGCAGGTCTTGCGTGCAAGAAGATCAGGCCGCGCAGGCCGACCGCGGAACACTCGGGAACGAGCGCATCCGCACGGCGCGAGGCGACGTGATCAGGCCACGGGCGGAGGCGTCGCCCAGGCGAGGAATAGCCCGATACGCGAGCGAGGATGGAATTCGTAAGCGGATCGCTGTACATGCCGCAGCTGTGGCGGAGCCCGGGCCAGCGGGGTGGCATGGGCCAGCGCAGGTTTCTCTTCGCTGGACTCGGCGAACGCCAGAATCGCCAGCAACACGGCATCGTCTTCGCTGCGCTCGTCGGGCAGCACGCTCTGATGCGACGGCCCCTTGCGGGCGGAGGAGGCAGGCTTGGGAGCGGGTGTCGCCGCGGCCTGGCTGCGCGCCGGCCTGGAGGCCGCGGCGGCCTCGGCAACCGCATCGTCCGCTGTCGGACGCGAGCGCAGGGATGTGCGCTCCAGACTCGCCAGAATGCCGTTGCCGCCATAGGCAATGGCCGAGCGGGCGTAGCGGTTGCTATGCGTGGCCGGCAACTGGGCGAACATGGTCACGGTGAGCAAGGCTTTGCCCACCACCATACTCAATGCGAAGATAGCCGCCCTGCGGGACGTGCACTCGCGCGGTTTCACCCTTTGATTTTTCCCGAATTCGCGCCGCCAGAACTTGGCAGCAATGGAATTGATTGTCTGACAAGAAATATCAATAGTCCAGCTTTGTAAGGCAAGTCCACCGCGCGCTTAATCCAGATCATCCGCGCAGACTTTTTGCCAGCTATTGAAACCAATCCCCGGCAGCACCATCTAATCCCTTGCCGCGCATTTGCGCGACGTGAGGAAACAACAAACATGCTGAAAAAACTGATTCTTGCCGTGGCTGTCCTGACCGCAAGCCTGACGCTCACCATCAATGCTGCCGAAGCGGCACGCATCGGTGGCGGTCGCTCCATCGGCACCCAACGCTCCATCGCCCCGCGCCAGGCCACGCCGCCAGCAGCCGCGCCACAACAGGCAGCGCGCCCGGCCACAGCCCCCAACACCCCCGCTGCACCGGCCCAGAGCGGCTGGCGCAAGTGGGCCGGCCCGCTCGCCGGCATCGCCGCTGCGGTCGGTCTGGCCGCCATGCTGTCGCACTTCGGCATCGGTGGCGATTTCGCCGGCATCATCCTGCTGGTGATCGGCGGTCTGGTTGCCTTCATGCTGATTCGCAAGCTGCTTGCCGGCAACCGGCCGGCAGAGCCAGCCATGGCGGGCGTTCCCAACGCCTATGCCCGCGAAGCCGCACCGCAGGCCGCTTTCGGTGGTGCTGCCCCGCAGAATGAGGCTGCAAGCCGCTTTCCGGCCGGCTTTGATGTGGAAACCTTTACCCGTCAGGCCAAGCTGAACTTCATCCGCCTGCAAGCCGCCAACGACGCCTGCAACCTTGCCGACATCCGCGAATTCACTTCGCCGGAAATCTTCGCCGAGATCAAGCTGGGTATCGACGAGCGCGGCGGCAAGCAGCAGCGCACCGACGTGGTGATGCTGGAGGCCGAAGTGGTCGAAGTGGTCGAGGAGAACGCCCAGTACATCGCCAGCGTGCATTACTCTGGCAAGCTGCGCGAAGAGGAAGGCGCCGCACCGCAAGACTTCAACGAACTGTGGCACCTGACCAAACCCACTGACGGCAACCGCGGCTGGGTGCTGGCGGGCATCCAGCAGTACAACTGAAGGCCGGGGTGAAACCTGCGGCGCGGGGTCATTGCTGCCCCGCCCGCAATGATTTCCACCCCTGCCCCGGTTTTTTACTGTCAGTACCATGGCCGCCGGGCTAAACTCCGGCGGCCATTCTGTTTGTACCCCCCGGAGTCCTGATGTTTTCTGATCTGCCCCTGTTTTTCATCAACCGCCTGCTCGCCAGCGAGACCTGGGCCAGCGATCTGCTGCGCCCGCACGCCGGCCAGACGGCAGTGCTGGAACTCGGCGGATTCAGCCTGCGTTTCACCGTCTCCGCGGAAGCCCGTCTGCACACTGCGGCGGCAGAGGCCATCGAGACCGTGAGCATCCGGGTGCCGGTCGAAGCCCTGCCGGAGTTGCTCGACAGCCCGGAAAACCTCACCCGCCATGCCCACATCGAAGGCAACGCGGCGTTCGCTGAAACGCTGGCCCGGCTGCTGCGCCATCTGCGCCCCGATCTGGCCGCCTGGCTCGCCCCGCAACTCGGCGACGTACTCGCCACCCGCGTCGCTCAGGGCGTTCATAGCGTCGGCAGCACCGCGCTGAACGCCGGCAGGAAGCTTGGCGACGCCACCCTCAGCCTGCTCCGCGACGAAGCCGGCGTGCTCGTCAGCCAGGCCGAGCACGACGCATTCCAGCAAGACCTTGCCGAACTCAGCGCAGGCATCGAAGCGCTGCAGAAACGCGTCGCCCAGCTGAGCAACAGCGCGCAGCCAGAAGCCTGAAAACAACTATAGGTAGTAGCCAGCATCAAGACCACGCCTATATACAGGTCTTGTTTTGCTTGTCAGTGCCGCCTCCGCCGGGTTAGAGTCTGCCCCGCGACGGTTCCATTGCGATCTGTTCCGATGCAGATCGCAAGGGTGAAAAGGGAATCCGGCAAGGTGCCAATGCGCCCCATCCGGAGCTGCCCCCGCAACTGAAGGCGATGAGCCGATACCACTTCGACCACTGGGCGAGCACAAGTCCGGGAAGGTTCGGTATCGACAATGATCCGCCAGCCAGGAGACCTGCCGTCGAAGAACAGTTCCAGCCAGAGGCGGGGTGCCTCGGGCGGGTCACGGATGCACTTTCCTTGCATGAGAGGGCATCCGTGAGCCGGCCGGTGTACCTCTCCTCAGAACAAAAACCAACGAGAGAGAGCCCGCCATGCTAGCCGACAGCCTTGTCACGCCTGCCCTGCCGTCCACGCCCGAATCCGCCGATCTGGCCAACGCCTCCAGCTCCTTCGAGGTCATCCGCCGCAATGGCGCCGTCGTGCGCTTCACGCCGGACAAGATCGCCACCGCGCTGGGCAAGGCCTTCCTTGCCGTCGAAGGCAGCCAGGGCGCAGTGTCCGCGCGCCAGCGCGACCTGATCGCCCGCCTGACCGATTCGGTGGTGCAGGCCTTCACGCGCCGTCTGCCCGGCGGTGGCACCCTGCACATTGAAGACATCCAGGATCAGGTCGAGCTGGCGCTGATGCGCTCCGGCGAACACGACGTCGCCCGCGCCTACGTGCTGTACCGCGAGCGCCGCGCCGCCGAGCGCGCTGCCGCTGCGCCGGTGGAGGCCGAACTCGCCGCCGACACTCCGGTGCTGCATGTACTGGACGGTGATCGCCGCCTGCCGCTGAACCGCGCTGCCCTGCTCGCCCAATGCCGCGAAGCCTGCGCCGGCCTCACCGATGTGTCTGCCGACAGCGTGCTGGAACACGCCCTGCACAATCTGTATGACGGCGTGCCGATGGCCGCCGTGCGCCAGTCGCTGGTGCTCTCGGCGCGCACCCTGATCGAACGCGAACCCGATTACTCCAAGGTCGCCGCGCGCCTGCTGCTGCGCAGCCTGCGTCTTGAAGTGTTGGGTGAAGAGCTGGACCACGCCGACATGGCTACGCGCTATGCCGAAGTATTCCCCAAGCTGATCAAGCGCGGCGTCGAAGCCGAACTGCTCGACGCGCGCATGAAGGAATACGACCTGGCAAAACTGGCCGCCGCGCTCACCGCCGACCGCGACCTGCAGTTCGACTACCTCGGCCTGCAAACGCTGTATGACCGCTACTTCCTGCACATCGAAGACGTGCGCATCGAGCTGCCGCAAACCTTCTTCATGCGTGTGGCGATGGGCTTGGCGCTGAACGAGATCGACCGCGAAGATCGCGCCATCGAGTTCTACCACCTGCTCTCGAGCTTCGATTTCATGAGCAGCACGCCGACCCTGTTCAACAGCGGCACGCGCCACTCGCAGCTCTCGTCCTGCTACCTGACCACGGTGGAAGACGATCTGGAAGGCATCTATCAGGCCGTGAAGGAAAACGCGCTGCTGCAGAAATATGCCGGCGGCCTGGGCAACGACTGGACCCCGGTGCGCTCGCTGGGTGCGCGCATCAAGGGCACCAATGGCAAGAGCCAGGGCGTGATCCCCTTCCTGAAGGTGGTGAATGACACGGCGCTGGCGGTGAATCAGGGCGGCAAGCGCAAGGGCGCGGTGTGCGCCTATCTGGAAAGCTGGCACCTCGACATCGAGGAGTTCCTCGAGCTGCGCAAGAACACTGGCGACGAGCGCCGTCGCACCCACGACATGAACACCGCGAACTGGATTCCGGATCTGTTCATGCGCCGCGTGATGGAAGGCGGCGAGTGGACCCTGTTCTCACCGAACGACACGCCGGATCTGCACGAGAAATTCGGCAAGGCTTTCGAGATGGCCTACGTCGCCTACGAAGCCAAGGCGGATCGTGGCGAACTCAAGCTCCACAAGCGCATTCCCGCCGTTCAACTGTGGCGCAAGATGCTCACCATGCTGTTCGAGACCGGCCACCCGTGGGTCACTTTCAAGGATGCCTGCAACCTGCGTTCGCCTCAGCAACATGCCGGCGTCGTGCATAGCTCCAATCTGTGCACCGAAATCACCCTGAACACCTCCGACACCGAAACCGCCGTGTGCAACCTCGGCTCGGTGAACCTGCCGGCGCATCTGGTACAGGTGGATGGCGCATGGATCATCGATCAGCCCAAGCTGGCCCGCACCATCCGCACCGCCATGCGCATGCTCGACAACGTGGTCGACATCAATTTCTACGCCACGCCGAAAGCGCGCAACTCCAACCTGCGCCACCGCCCGGTGGGCCTCGGGATCATGGGTTATGGCGACTGCCTGCACCGCATGGGTCTGGCCTTCGCCTCGATGGAAGCCGTCGAGTTTGCCGACCGCTCGATGGAAGCCGTCTGCTATCAGGCCTATGCCGCCTCCAGCGCCTTGGCCGAAGAGCGTGGCGTGTATTCCAGCTACCGTGGCAGCCTGTGGGATCAGGGCATTCTGCCGCTGGATTCGCTGCGCCTGCTCGAAGAAGCGCGCGGCGGCTATCTGGAAGTGGATCGCAGCAGCACGCTGGACTGGGACGCCCTGCGGGCCCGCATCCAGAAACACGGCATGCGCAATTCCAACTGCGTGGCGATTGCGCCGACGGCGACGATCTCCAACATCATCGGCGTTTCGGCCTGCATCGAGCCGGATTATCAGAACCTCTACGTGAAATCCAACCTCTCCGGCGAGTTCACCGTGGTCAATGCCGATCTGGTGCACGACCTGAAGGCGCTGGGCCTGTGGGACGAAGTGATGATCGCGGATCTCAAGTATTTCGACGGCTCGCTGGCCCAGATCGACCGCATCCCGGCACATATCAAGGCCTGCTACGCCACCTCGTTCGAGATCGACCCGAGCTGGCTGATTGAAGCCGCCTCACGGCGTCAGAAATGGATCGATCAGGCGCAATCCCTGAACCTCTTCCTCGCCGCCCCGTCCGGCAAGAAGCTCGACGAAACCTACAAGCTCGCCTGGCTGCGTGGCCTGAAGACCACTTACTACCTGCGCACCCTCGGCGCCACTGCCATGGAGAAAACCAGCGCACCGGTCGCCGAAGCTGCGCCGAAGTTCTGCTCCATCGACAACCCGGATTGCGAGTCTTGCCAATGAGTACCAACCTCAATTTCGACGACTGGGACAGCCCCGCGACGCCGGCTACCTCATTGCCGCAGAGCCGCGCTCCGCTTGCCTCTGCAAGCATCGGCAATGAAGAAGTCCGTGCCGCGCGGGTCTCCGAGCATGCCACGCCAATCGCCTCGCCAGCCGCGGCTTCCGGCGCAGGCGGCTTTGCCAGCACATTGAGCGCCGCCACCGCCGGTGCCTCGCTGGCGCCGGTGAACGCGCAGGACAAACGCATCGTCAACGGCCAGGCGGACATCAACCAGCTCGCGCCCTTCAAATACCCCTGGGCCTGGGAGTTCTTCCTCAACGCCAACAAGAACCACTGGACGCCGCTGGAAGTCTCGATGGCGCAGGACGTGCACGACTACAACCACAAGCTCACGCCCGCCGAGCGCCATGTGTTTGAAAACGTGCTGGCCTACCTGACCACCTCTGACATCCTCGCCATGCGCAACATCGGCCTGGCGGTGATGGAAAAGATGAGCGCACCCGAGCTGCAGATCTACCAGGCCCGTCAGGTCTATGAAGAAGCCCTGCACACCTGGACCTACCAGCACTGCATCGAGACCCTGGGCATCGACCAGCAGGAGATCTACAACCGCTACCGCGTGGTGCCCGCCATTCACGGCAAGATCGCGTTGGCCAATCGCAGGCTGGAGCGCGTAATGCGCTCGGACTTCGACCTGCGCGACCGCGACAACCTGCACGAATTCGCGCTCTCCTACATGTTCTTCGCCGGCATCTTCGAAGGCTGCTGGTTCTACAACGGCTTCACGCCGATCTTCGCCCTGCAGCGCCGCGGCCTCATGAAGGGCACGGCCGAGCAGCTGCAGTACATCATGCGTGACGAAGTACTGCACTGCGCCTTCGGCATCCGCGTGGTGCGCGAGCTGCTCAAGGAAGAGAACCTCACGCTCGACCCGGTGCAGGTCAAAAAGCTGTGGGAAGAAGCCGAGGCCGCCGAATCAGCGTATGCAAAATACATCCTGCGCGAACCCATCCTCGGCTACAACTCCGAGCTGCACAGCGCCCAGTTCCGTTTCATCGCCAACCGCCGCGCCCGCCAGATCGGCCTCGCCGAACCCTTCCCGGGTGCCGAGAACGTCCTGCCCTGGCTGGACGAGCAGGCCAACATGCGCAAGGAGAAGAACTTCTTCGAAACGCGCGTGACGGAATATCAGACCGGTGGCGCGCTGAGTTGGGATTGAGTTTTTGCAGCGTGTTTGAATGAAAAAGGCCTCGCGCGATGCGAGGCCTTTTTTTTGCTGCGGCGACTTTCGACCCTAAGGTGAGGGTAGGAGTTATCGGAAGCGGACGTTTTAACGTATGAACTCACCGGCCTGGCAAGGCTTGCCGCGACAGATCCGGTGGAATGGTGGGTTGGGCGTCGCGAATCACTGCCTCGGACGCAGACCGAATTCGAAGCCACATAGCGAACCCACCAATATGGTCGTATTCGAACGGACGGCCATGAAGAGCAGCGAGATCAAGGGAGAGAGGTACGCCGGCTGCGGAAAGTGAGAGCAGTCGGGCATGCTCCTTTCCACGCGCCTCCCATAGAGGTAGGGCTGGATTGTGTGCGAACGCACAGCGAACCATATAGACAAGCGTTCGTAATTCGTCGTTGGGTTGCCGTGACTGGGGTTTACGTTTCAGATTGGCCACGTCGAAAGCGGCATCGAGGACCATTGCCGACGTGCCAAAAGCCATACCGACCAATGCTTGCGATGCGGGGACAACTGCTTCAATCGTTGCAAATGTACCCGACGGAAAGCCCACATTTTCTCGCTCGAACAAGATTGCTAGGTCGGTGTCTAGGCAGTGCAAGTCGAGATGGCCCAACTCGCAGTAGCACATGAGACGGATAGCAAATTCAAGATGCCGAAATGCGTAATCGACGTCAGCGAGTGCTTCAGTAGTGGTGTTCATGACGCCAACGTTCGATTTGAACAGCAATATTGCGCCCCAACTTGCCAGTTTTCTGCATAACCTACCGGGTGTAAATTCATGGAGATCGGCTCAGTGTCAACGTCTCCGCGATACATTTCTACATCTATTGGCTTACTAAGTTGGTGGCAGAAAAAGCAGCACACGCGAAAGACGGCTCTTGAGCGGCAGGCTCGACCATCCGCTCCCGGCCGACACTTGCCTTCCATGTTATCCGCATGACGGTTGTTCAGGGAAATGGAGGCTTTGTGCGGCATCAACGGGAGCTTCCTGAGCCTATAGGGGCGCTCAGCCTTGTAGGGTGCGCACCGCGCACGCGGAACCCACGTTCATAGCTTCACACACGATCCAATTAGCCGCCGGAATCTCGGGATTTTGGAATGGTGCGCGATGCGCACCCTACGTTCTGCCGTCACGGGCGCGGCGCGCCTGTCTCATGCTCAGGTACTTCGCGAATGCTCTCGCCTTCGATCACCATGCCGTCGTCGTTCGCCGCCGGGCTGCGCGTGGCGAAGGGTGCCTGCTGCATCGAGGGCTGTTCGCGCAGGGCGCGACGCAGCGCACGCGTCTTCCACCAGAAATAGCCGAGGAACACGGCACCCCCGACCAGCAGCACGCCCACGGCCACCACCGAGAACATCAGCAAGGCCACGACGGCCGCCAGCGTGAAAACCCCGGCGAGCAGCCGTGCCAGGAAACCGGTCGGGGTGTGCGGGCGCGAGGAAGGGATGCGGATGAAAATGGGTGAAACCATGGCGGATGATCCTTGTGGCCAGCGTGCCGGCCGCGTGTGAAGGGAGTGAAGCGTCAGAGCGCGAATCCGCAAAAAGATTCCCCGGCCAGACGGCCGGACGAGCGCCCATTATCCTGATATGGGGGAGACTGCTGAAGTTTCAATGTGCAGCACACAGCAGGGCGCACTGAGCGAGGCGAACTGCGCCGTATGCCAAATTGCCGGACGGGACTCAAACCGTCCGGCGCGGCCCGCGTCTGAGCGGTTTAAAGCCGCAGGAATCATGGCGGCATCGTCTGTGCCCCTGCGATGGTCTGCCTGTAGAGCCGCGCGGAGCCTGCCTGTGCGGGCAATATGCGTGAAGAAGCTTGCTGGGCGCGGCTCTTCAGCATTCGAAGCCCGGGCGCGGCGTTCTGGAAGTAACGAGCCTGTCCAGTGTCGAGGAAACAGACCCAAGAGCCTCCCACGTCCGCGTGAGTGAGGGCGTCGCTCCCACAGGTCGTAAGCCGCCTTGCCTGAATAGCCGCGCCTGTCCTTGCTCTCCAGCATACATGCTTGAAGATCAGCCACCCTTCTTGATTTTCGGCATGCCTGTCTGGAGATGCACGCCCATAGAGGCTCTTCAAGCAGGTGTTCCAGATTTGCGTTTCCGTTACTTGAGAGGCAAGTCTTGATTCGAAAGCAGAGTGGGACAGCACAGAGCCTCCACCCTTTCGTGCTGGAAAGGGTAGAGGCTCAACTGCCGAAAATTACTTCAGGTTCTTGCCGAAGAAGTCGGCAATCGCATCGAAAGGGATCTTGCCGGCCTTGTTGTCATACAGATCGACGTGACTGGCGCCCTTGACGATCAGCAGTTCCTTCGGCTCGGCGGCGGCCGCGTAGGCGGTTTCGCTGAAGTAGCGCGAGTGAGCGTTCTCCCCGTGGATGAAGAGAATGGGGCGCGGCGAGATTTCCTTGATGTAGCTAAGGATCGGCATGTTCATGAAAGACAGGGGCGTGGTCTGGGTCCAGGCGTTGCCGGAGTTGACCGCGCGCGGGTGGTAGCCACGCGGCGTGCCGTAGTAGTCGTAGTAATCAACCATGAACTGCGCTGCGCCGCTGGCCGGCTTGCTGTTGTACGCCGGCTGGTAAGCGGGGCTGCCTTTTTCGGCATCCACCCAGCGCTGGCGGCTCATCTGCTCCAGCGCTTGCGTGCGCTGTTCGAGCGTCATGCTGTCGTTGTAGCCTCTGGACATCACACGGGTCATGTCGTACATGGTGCTGGTGACGACCGCCTTGATGCGCTTGTCCACCGCCGTGGCATTCAAAGCCATGCCACCCCAGCCACAAATTCCGATGATGCCGATGCGCTCACGATCCACCGCCGCATGCAGCCCGAGGAAGTCCACGGCAGCACTGAAGTCTTCGGTGTTGATGTCGGGTGAGGCGACATTGCGCGGCTCACCGCCGCTCTCGCCGGTGTAGGAGGCATCGAAGGCCAGCGTGGCAAAGCCGCGCTCGGCCAGGGTCTGCGCGTACAGGCCGGAAGACTGCTCCTTCACCGCGCCGAACGGGCCGCCCACCGCCAGTGCGGGCAGTGGCTTGTTGCCGCGATCTCTGGGCAGGTAGAGGTCAGCCGCCAGCGTGATGCCGTAGCGGTTCCTGAAAGTGACTTTCTGATGATCGACCTTGCTGCTCTTCGGGAAGGTCTTGTCCCATTCCTGCGTAAGTTTCATGGCGTTCTCCTGTTTGACAACGGGAGTGCCCTGAGCAAGCGCCGGCGGGACGCTGACGAACAGGGCCGCGCAAGCCAGGGCGGCGCTCTGCAGGAATTTCTTGCGTGAAATCAGGGTGTTCATGGGCAATTTCTCCGTGATCGGGGGCGTGCATGCCCGGCGCCGCGCCGGCTGGATTGCGGCGTCTGGGGCGCTGAAAGCATGGAGAAAGTCTAGGCAGCCACGCGGGCTTGCCGGTATCACGGTCCAGCGGATTTCTTGCCTGATCCTGCGGCGCCACGCAAACACATGGCGTGTGCTACGCATGTCATTCGTGTAGTGGCCTCGGCGGGCCAGCGAGTTCAGCAGAGCTTGCTGAACTCGCGAGACGCGGTTTTCTCAGACCGGATCAATCGCCGGATGCAGCCGCCACCCTGGCTCGCGCCGCGTGGAGTTTCCTGTAGCTGTCGATCAGGCGCTGGTGCCGGTCGAGCCCTTCGAGTTTCATGCTCGTTGGCGTCAAACCGAAGAAGCGTACGCTGCCGTCCACCGAGCCCATTGCCGCATCCATGCGCGGGTTGCCGAACATGCGGCGGAAGCTGGCTTCGTAATCGGCCAGTTCCAGCTCGTCGTCCAGCAGCACCTCCAGCACCACATTCAGGGCTTGGTAGAACAAGCCGCGTTCGACGGTGTTTTCGTTGTACTGCAACCAGGCTTCCACCAATTCCTTGGCCTCTTCAAACTGCCGCAAGGCAAGCTGGATCAGCAGCTTCAATTCCAGAATCGTGAGCTGGCCCCAGTCGGTGTTTTCGTCGAATTCGACGCCGATCAGGCTGATGATGTCGGTGTAATTATCCAGCTCGCTGTCTTCCAGCCGCTCCAGCAGGGCTTCGAGCGCGGCATCGTCGAGGCGGTGCAGGTTCAGGATGTCTTCACGGAAGGCCAGCGCCTTGTTGGTGTTGTCCCAGATCAGATCCTCCAGCGGATAGATTTCCGAGTAACCCGGCACCAGGATGCGGCAGGCGGTGGCGCCGAGCTGGTCATACACGGCCATGTACACTTCCTTGCCCATGCCTTCGAGGATGCCGAACAGGGTCGCGGCCTCCTCGGCATTGGAGTTTTCACCTTTGCCGGAGAAATCCCATTCGACGAATGCATGATCCGTCCTGGCGCTGAAGAAACGCCAGGACACCACGCCGCTGGAGTCGATGAAGTGCTCGACGAAGTTGTTCGGCTCGGTCACCGCGTTGCTCTCGAAGGTGGGCCGCGGCAGATCGTTCAGACCCTCGAAGCTGCGCCCCTGCAGCAATTCCGTCAGGCTGCGCTCCAGCGCCACTTCGAAGCTCGGGTGGGCGCCGAAGGATGCGAAGACGCCGCCGGTGCGCGGGTTCATCAGGGTCACGCACATCACCGGGAACACCCCGCCCAGCGAGGCATCCTTCACCAGCACCGGGAAACCCTGCTCTTCCAGCCCCTGAATGCCGGCCAGGATACCGGGATATTTTGCCAGCACCTCCTGCGGCACATCCGGCAGGGCGATCTCGCCTTCAAGGATTTCGCGTTTCACGGCGCGCTCGAAAATTTCCGACAGGCATTGCACCTGCGCTTCGGCCAGCGTATTGCCGGCGCTCATGCCATTGCTGAGGAACAGGTTGTCGATCAGGTTGGTCGGGAAGTACACCACTTCGCCGTCCGACTGGCGCACATACGGCAGCGCGCAGATGCCGCGCTCGATATTGCCGGAGTTGGTGTCGTAAAGATGCGAGCCACGCAGTTCGCCATCAGCGTTGTAGATCGCGAGGCAGTAGTCATCCAGCATGCCTTTCGGCAGCGCATCGCGGCGCCCCGGCTTGAACCAGCGCTCGTCCGGGTAATGCACGAAGGGCGCGTTGGCGATCTCCTCGCCCCAGAACTGATCGTTGTAGAAGTGATTGCAGTTCATCCGCTCGATGAATTCGCCCAGCGCCGACGCCAGCGCACTTTCCTTGCTCGCACCCTTGCCATTGGTGAAGCACATCGGCGAGTGCGCGTCGCGGATATGCAATGACCAGACGTTGGGCACGATATTACGCCAGGAGGCGATCTCGATCTTCATGCCCAGCTTCGCCAGCACACCCGACATGTTGGCGATGGTCTCCTCCAGCGGCAGATCCTTTCCGAGGATCCGGGTACTTGAGTCAGAGGCCAGATTCGGCAGCAACAGCGCCTGCGCATCGGCGTCGAGATTCTCCACCTCCTCGATCACGAAGTCGGGCCCGGTCTGCACCACCCGTTTCACCGTGCAACGCTCGATGGAACGGAGAATGCCCTGCCGGTCCTTGGCGGAGAGATCCGCCGGCAGCTCGATCTGGATCTTGAAGATCTGCTTGTAACGGTCGTGCGGGTCGACCATGTTGTTGTGCGACAGACGGATGTTCTCGGTGGAGATATTGCGCGTGTCGCAGTACAGCTTCACGAAGTAAGCCGCACACAGGGCCGATGAGGCCAGAAAGTAATCGAAGGGGCCCGGTGCCGAGCCGTCACCCTTGTAGCGGATGGGCTGATCGGCGATGACCGTGAAGTCGTCAAACTTCGCCTCGAGACGAAGCTTGTCGAGAAAATTGACCTTGATTTCCATGTGGGAATTCCGCAATAACGTTCAAAAACAGATTGGCCGCTATTGTCAGGCTTTCCCCGGAGAAAAACCGTACTTCTGAACGTTCCGGCTTTCCGTGACTGGAGGCGCTCCCGGGGCACCGCTACTCCGCGCGCTCGATCAGCACCGGCTGTTTGCCCGGCGACCGGAGCACGTCGACGCCGGATTCAATCCGCCCCAGGCTCACCAGCCCGCTGGAATAACGAAAGCCTTTGTGGAACAGCGCAAGGTTGCCCCATGGCGCGTACCAGGTGATGTCGCCCGCCGAGGGGGCGAAGCCTTCTGGCGCGCCGGTGCTGCTGAGCTTGCGCGGGAGATAGGCGATTTTCTCCGTCGCGGCATAGTCTTCCAGCGTGAGACGAAGCGGCAGCATGGCGTAGAAGTCGCGCGCACTGGCGTTGTCGTCGAGCGTTGCGGGCAGGACCTTGTCCTTGATGATCAGGCGGATTTTCATCGTGCGTGTGCTCTGCTCGGACGTTGCGGGAGATTGTGCCGGGGCGACGGAAAGTGTCGCGGCCAGCAGTGCGATGCTGAGAACCATAAGTTGAAGTCGACGGCGGGCAGGCATGACCATCACGCTCTCTCGCTTGCAGGAGTCGCCTTCATCAGGCCAGGGCAGCGGATGCGGAGGCGCTCCGGGAATGGCCCTGACGCAGCCCTTCGATATCCCGTCTGGGCGGTGCGCCAAACAGGCGGCTGTACTCGCGGCTAAACTGCGAGGGGCTTTCATAGCCGACCTGGAACGCCGCGCTCGCTGCGTCCAGCTGCTCGTTGAGCATCAGTCGCCGCGCTTCGTTGAGGCGCAGCCATTTCTGGTATTGCAGCGGGCTCATTGCTGTCAGCTGGCGGAAATGGGCATGCAGGGTCGAACTGCTCATCTGCACCCGTGCGGCCAGATCATTGATGCGCAATGGCTCGGTGTAATTCGTTTTCAGCCAGTCGACTGCCTTGGCAATGCGCTGACTCTGGCTGCCTGCAGAGACGATCTGCCACAGGCGGGCAGCCTGATCGCTCATCAGCAGGCGGAAGTGGATCTCGCGCTGGATCAGCGGCGCAAGTACGGGAATGGTGGCAGGCTCGTCGAGCAGATCCAGCAAGCGCTTGAGCGGATCGAGCAAGAGCAGGGTCAGCGTCCCGATGGCCACGCTGCGATCGGCGGGGCGTTCGTCGGGTGGCACCAGGCCACCCTGCGCGATCAGCTCGGCCATGATGCGCAGATCCAGTTTCAGCACGAGGCCGACGCAAGGCTTCCCGGGGCTGGCCTCGATGACCTGCGAGCTGGCGGGCAAATCGATGGAATTGATCAGGAAGTGATCCGGATCGTAGGGATAGGCTTCCTCGCCCACCAGCATCTGCTTTGCGCCTTGCGCCACCAGCACCACGCTGGGTTCCACCATGCAGGCGCAAGGCCGGGTGATCTGTTCGCGCCGGAAAAAAAGCAGGCCCGGAATCTCCGTTTCACGATCCTCCTCGCCCTGCGTGCGTTGCGCAATCGCATTCGCCAGAGCGGCCTGCAAGACGTTCTGCTGCGCCCGTGCTGCGCTTGCGTGAATCGGCGGGGAAGCCATGCCGGTCTCCTTTCCTGTCCTGTCCGTGATCTTTCAAAGCTAGCCCAAGTCTGGCAGACACACGCCATGAAAACCGCCGGCCAGGAGAATCAGGCAAGAAAGGCGCAGGAATGTGCATGCCGGCATGGTCTGGCCGACGCCACTCAGCCCGCCTCGGCCAACCTCGCGCTGATGAGCTCCGCCAGCCAGCGCATGAATACCTGCACGCGGCGCGGCAGGTGGCGACGATTGGCGTAAAGCAGGGTGATGGGCATGGGCGGAGCGCTGAACTCCGGGAGGATCTCGATCAGCCGCCCGGCTTCGAGGTGGCCGCGCATGCCCGCACGTGGCACCTGGATGATGCCCAGTCCGGCAAGGCAGGCACCTTCGTAGGCGAAGGTGGCGTTGACGGTGAGTACGGCAGGCATCGGCAGGCTGTGCAGGACACCATCCGCGTCCACATGCTCGAAGCCGCCGGGGCGGCCGCCCAGGGTCGGCATGTAATGGATCAGACGGTGCGCGGCCAGATCACCGAGCGTGTGCGGCGTGCCATGCTGCGCAAGGTAGGCCGGGCTGGCGCAATTGACCATGTTGTAGCTGCCGATGGGCCGGGCAATCAGGCTGGAATCGACCAGGCTGCCAACGCGCAGCACGCAGTCAAAGCCCTCGCGCACGAGGTCGACCCGGCGGTCGGTTGAAGACAGCTCCACCTCCAGCCCGGGATGCGCGTCCAGAAAACCCGGCAGCTGCGGAATCACCAGATCGCGCGCGATGGCCTGCGGCATGTCCACACGCAGGCGGCCACGCAGCTCCGCAGGCCCGGCGTGGAAAAGGCCTTGCAGCTCCTCCATGTCCGCCAGCATGTCGCGACTGCGTTCGTAGAAGACCTGGCCATCCTGCGTCATCTGCACGCGCCGGGTGGTCCGGTGCAGCAGGCGGGTGCCAAGCTGGTTTTCGAGCTGTTGCACGGCGGCGGAAACGCTGGCCTTGGGCAGACCGAGCTGCTCGGCCGTGGCGGTGAAGCTGGCAAGTTCGGCCACGCGGACATAGATGCGCATGGCGTCGAGCTGGTTCATGAGTGGCTCCGGACTATTGTTCGTTTTGTGTGAACAGTTTAGACACAACAGCGACGTTTATCTTGTTTATGCGCCGCAATAGACTCGCTTCACCTGCCCGGAACCACCGGGTTTTCCGACAAGGAGTCTGTCATGCACAACAAGATCGCCCTCATCACCGGTGGCAGCCGTGGCCTCGGCCGCGATGCCGCACTCAAGCTCGCCGCGCGCGGCGTGGATCTGATCATCACTTATCAGCAGCAGGCGGCTGCGGCCGACGCCGTGGTGGCAGACGCCATTGCGCTGGGCGTGCGCGCCGTGGCGCTGCAACTGGACGCCGGCAACAGCGCCGGCTTTACCGATTTCGCCGCACGCGTGCAGGACGCGCTGCACACTCACTGGCAGCGCGAGCATTTCGACTATCTGCTCAACAATGCCGGCGGCGGCCTGCACGCCAGCGTCGCGGAAACCAGCGAAGCCCAGTTCGATGAACTAGTGAGCGTGCATCTGAAGGGCGTGTTTTTCCTGACCCAGAAACTCCTGCCGCTGATCGCAGACGGCGGTCGCATCCTCAACGTGTCGTCCGGGCTGGCGCGTTTCTCGCTGCCAGGCTCCTCGGCTTACGCCATGATGAAGGGCGGCATCGAGGTGTTCACGCGCTACCTGGCCGTGGAACTGGGGCCACGCCGGATTGCGGCGAACGTGATCGCGCCCGGCGCGATTGCCACGGATTTTCGTGGCGGTGCGGTGCGCGACAATCCACAGATCAACGCGATGATTGCCGGCCAGACCGCGCTAGGACGCGTCGGCCAGCCGGACGACATCGGCAAGGTAATGGCCTTCCTGCTCTCCGACGAGGCCGGCTGGCTCAATGGCCAGCGCGTCGAAGCCTCCGGCGGCATCCATCTCTGAGCGGCTTCAGGCTCTTCTTCAACAACACCTGTCTGGAGAGCCGCATCTGGCGTGCCTCTCCAGGCAGGCATCGCCAAGCGCCAGACAGCACGCGGCACTTGCCGCATGCCTCGTAAAAACCCTTGCCAGAAGCGCGTCTTCGAGCTTCCTCTGCCTGGTGTCCGCGTCAGGAAACGGCTTGGGGCGCGTTGGCGTGATGAGACGAAGGGTCAGCAGGCGGATCCGCGAATAGACCCCCAAGCCATCCGATCGCCAGCGCTTTTTGCGCGGCCGGCAGAGCGCGGACACGCTCGCGATGTGCGATGAGTTTGGGATAGGCGGAAGGGTCGACACCATCCCCCTCCAGCCATTGCGCCACGGTAAACAGGTAGAAGTCGCTGATGCCCGGTCGGTCGCCGAAAACCCAGGCATCGGGCCGCAACTGTGCTTCGATCAACGCGAAACAGGCACCAACACTCTGCGGCACCTTGCGCTGCATCGCTTCGATGGCGGCGGGATCGTCAGCCCAGCGGCTGCCACGGAAACGGTGAGCATGCGCCACATGCAGCGTCGAGCAGATATAGCTGTTGAAGGCTTGTACCTGAGCCAGCGCAAAGGGGTCGTCCAGCGGCGCCAGGCCTGCAGCGGGGTAGCTCTGCGCAATGTAGAGCAGGATGGCCGGCGTCTCGGTGAGCACGCCGCGCCCGCTTTTCAGAGCCGGTACACGGCCATTGGGATTGAGTGCCAGAAAGTCCGGGCTGCGCTGCTCGTTGCGCGATAAATCGACTTTGTGGACCGTGTAATCGGCACCCGCGTATTCCAGGGCAATCAGCGAAGCCAGCGAGCAGGTGCCGGGGCAATGAAAGAGTGTGTACATGGGGGTTCCTCATCGGCGATTGGCGGGACGAAACATCGTGCCACGCATGCCCCCACCCGTCCAAACATTCGTGGGTCCGGCGCTGTTGTATCGCCCGATCCCGTTTCAACCAATGCCTTGCCGCGTGCATGCCTGCAGCGCCGCATCTGACGGACTTCTTCAAACAGGCATCGCCAGGCGCAAGGCAGCACGCGGCGCTTGCCGCATGCCTCCTTAAAACCCTTGCCAGAAGCGCGTCTTCGCGCCCCCTCTGCCTGGTGCCCGCGCGGCTCAGCCCAGGCTGGCGGTCGCCAGCTTCACACCGAAACCCAGAAACACCCCGCCCACGCTGGCCGTACCCGCTGCTGCCAGACGCTTACGGCGGCGGAACTGGCTAGCCAGATACGCGCCGCCGAAGATCAGCGCGGAGAGATAGAGCGCGCTGAGGACCTGCAGGATCACGCCGAGGATCAGGAAGGCCAGCGCCGGCTGCGCGGCCTGCGGATCGACGAACTGGATGAAGAAGGAGATGAAGAACAGGATGGCCTTCGGATTCATCAGGCTGATGATCAGCGCGCGGCGGAACGGTCTGGACGCTTCTTCCGCCTGTCCGCCGGCGGCCCCCGCCTTGCCGCGCCAGTTCGCCAGCGCCTGGCGCAGCAGGCCCAAGCCGACCCAGCCGAGATAGGCCGCGCCGACGTATTTCACGAGCATGAACAGCGCCGGATGCGTCTTGAGCAGCGAGGCCGCGCCGGCGGCGGAGAAAATCATCAGCACGGTATCGCCAAGAAACACCCCACAGGCGCCGCGATAGCCTGCCTTCACCCCCTCGCGCGAGGCCACGGCCATCACGTACAACGAATTCGGCCCCGGCAGCAGCACGATGAAGAGCGCGCCGAGCGCGTAAGTCCAGATATCAGTCACGCCGTAAAACATGGGTCAGGCACCTGTGCAGGCAGAATCGAACTGAAAGTCTACGCCTTTGCCCGCCTCAAGGCAGCAGGCACGATCCGCTCGAACATCGGATTCCGCTCCCTGCGGGCCGCGCCTGCGGGATATGCTGTCGGCTGTATTGATCCGATGCGGCAGCAAAATCATGAAGTTCAGGAATCGCAGGAATGAGTGTGTGACGACCGCCGACGGCCGCGAGATCTGGGTCTCGCGCAGCGTCACGGTGGTGGTGTGCATCGTGCTGGTGCACGAAGGACGAGCCTATATCCTCGTCAACCAGCGTGGCCCGGGCGTACCGGATTGCCAGGGCCTGTGGAACCTGCCCTGCGGCTATCTGGATTACGACGAATCCACTCCCGAGGCGGCGCTGCGCGAGGTGTGGGAGGAGTGCGGCGTGAATGCGCTGGAGTTGCTGGACATTGCCGATTGCGAATTCTTCAGCGCGCCCTGGGATGTGGGTTCCGTACCGCACGATGCGCGCCAGAACGTGAATATCCACCACGGCCTGCATGCGCAGGTGACGACACTGCCGGCAGTGAGCAATGCACACAACGAGCCGGGCGAAACAGCGGACATCCGCTGGCTGCCGCTGACGGACCTCGACACGCTGGAATTCGCCTTCAACCACCGCGAGCGCATCGCGAAGTTTCTGGCGCATCTCGCCAGCGTGGCGGGGATTCGCTACACCGTCTGACGCGTGAATAGCCTGAAGACCCGCTTCTGGCGGACTTCTTCAGGCATGCCAATCCAGAATCAAGGCAGGTAGCGATTCGCCAGCCTGCCTGCTTCAAGATCCTTGTCAGAAGCGGCTCTTCAGCCGCTCTTGCGCAGGCTTGCCAGCGTCAGGCTGCCGTCGGCGTGACGATCCGCGTTGGCCCAGGCCAGCGGACGGGTCCGGTCGCTACGGCTCGCCGTGAGACGCAGCGTGTAGTCACCGGCCGCCAGCGCAGGCAGATTCCAGTTATGGATGAAGTTCTGCTCCGAGCCATTGCCGGGGCTTTGCTGCAGGTCGAGCATGAGCGGGCTGCTGGCGCGCAGCTGGCCCTGACTGTCGATGAGCTGCACGCTCAGTTGCCAGGCTTCGTAAGCCGGCGCATTGCCCAGATTGCGCAACACGCCTTGCAGCAGGAGCTGACCATCGGCCGCGACACTGACGGCGGTGTTCCCAAGTGCGTAGCGGTAGCCGGCTTCACGACCCAGCGCCAGCATGTCCGCCTGCTCGGCGGGGGTGAGCGCGGCAAAGCGCTGACCCACCGGCTGGCTCAGGGCGAAATTGCCATTGCCGACGAGACTCATGTGCCAGGCCGCGACCTGACTGCGTGCAAAAGCCGGATTGATGAGCATGTTGCCGGACTCGAAGGGGCAGAACTCGGCAATGAAAGGCGCCTTCTGCCACTGATCGCGGATCACCGCATGGTCGGCCGGATGGTGGGTCCATTGATCAAAGAAATCACCCTTGGCCAGGCAGTCGGTACGCAGGCCGACGGCCTGCTGGGTGATCGTCTGGCTGAAGGCCCAGCCCAGCGTCGTCACATTGCTGCGCAGGGCAAACATGAGCTGGCGCACTTCCGGAAACACCTCGAAATGCATGCGCGCCCAGACCTGTTTCGACGCGTCGCTGGCTGCGCTGATGCCGGCCGGCGGGCTGGCATACACGGCGCCATCCACCGCCCATTCGCCATACTGGCCGTAGAGGCCGACATCGATCCACGCAATGCGCGCCAGCGCGCCCTGCGCCACGATCTGCGCGCGGATCTGCTCCAGCAGCTTGCGCCCGCGAGCCTGCAGCCAGGGATCGTTCCAGTCCGGCACGAAAGTGCCCAAGGCACCCACCGGTGCCGTGAAGCCGCAAGCGGCGACGCAGTTCGCATGCCCCACAAGGTAGTCCGGCAGGTATTTTTTCCCGTCGCCATAGCCGTGCATCATGCGGATGCGCAGGGCCAGCTTGCGCCCGGTGGCACTGGCGGTCTTGATGTCGGCGGCGATATCGTCGAGGTCGTATTGGTCCTCCGCCAGCTCCAGCCCTTTCCAGTCATAGCGCCGGTACCAGTCCGGCGCTGCGGCCGCTTGCGGCACCTCCTCCTGTGAATCCCAGCGGTAATAGCCGCGCCCCGGATTCACGCGGGTGTCGCTGGCCACCGGGATGTCGGGGTGGCTGGTGGTGGCTCCGCCGAGTACCGACCAGCCCGAGACGGGCGCCAATGGGCCACCCGCACCGCTATCACCGCCACTGCCTGCACCCCCGCCCCCACCGCTGCAGGCAGCGAGGTGCAGAAGGGCGCAGAGCAGGCTGGCGTGTCGAAGGAGCGAGGCCACGTCACTTCCAGAAAATGTTGCCGCCGATAACACTCACGGGGGTGCTGGCGTCATTTGTGCTGTTGTTGCCGAGCAAATAGGAGAGCCCCCAGCAGCGCGTGCCACCATCACTCAGCAAGGAACAGGCCCCGTTGCCATTCGCAGAAAGGGCCGCCACCCCACCAAGGCCGGTAACGGCGACAGGTACGTTACTGTCACTGGTGCTACCATTGCCCAGACGCCCGTAGTTTCCCCTACCCCAGCACATCACGCCGCCTGTGGCGCGCAAAGCACAGCCGCGGCTCAGGGCAACGACATCATTCAGGCCAGACACCGCAACCGGCGACAGGGCATTGGTATTGCTGCCATTGCCGAGCTGCCCTCGATCATTGAGCCCCCAGCATGCCACGCTCTTGTCAGCCTTCAGGGCACAGGCTCCGCCGTCGAACAAGCGGATATCCGCAACGCCCGTCAAACCGCTGACTGTTACAGGGGTGTAGCTGTGTGTAGTGGTGCCGTTGCCAAGCTGGCCCTCGCCGTTGTAGCCCCAGCACTTCACAGAACCGCCCGCTATCAGCGCGCAGCTGTTGATGTAGCTGAGTGAAATACCCACTGCATTGCTGAGCCCGGATACTGCCACTGGCGTCAGGCGGTTCGTAGTTGTACCGTCACCAAGTTGGCCCCAGCCATTCTTGCCCCAGCACACCACAGTGGTGTCACTCTTGAGCGCACACGCTTGGGTCTGACCTACACTGACAACCAGCACACCGGAACCCAGACCGCTGACCTGAACAGGCTGGTTGCGATTCGTTGTCGTGCCGTCCCCGAGCTGCCCTTGGCTGTTATCGCCCCAGCACCAGACCGAGCCGTTGCTGCGCAGCGCGCAGAATGATATCCCCGAGTAGCCCCCACTCAGGGCCACGACGTTGCTCAGACCGCTGACAGTAACGGGCTGGAAGCTGTTCGAGCCATCGTTGGCACTGCCATCGCCAAGTTGCCCGAAGTCATCTGATCCCCAGCATTTGACCGTTCCATCGGTCAGCAAGGCGCAACTGGTGCTATTGGCTAACGCAACAGGATCGCCGTACACAGCCACGGCCTTGGTCGCCGACAGAGTGCCGTAAGCCGTGGTATCCACATTCACCGTCGTGGTATAGCTGCCGGGCTTGCGGAACATCTTTTCAGGGGGGTTGCCGGTGCTGTTGGCCGAGCCGTCGCCCCACACCCAGGTGATGCCGTTGGCCGGGTGCGCCGGGGTGAGCGAGACACTGAAGTCATCGTAGAAAGTGGTGGTCAGCACGCGCGCGGGTCCTGCAATGCTGGCAACCGGGGCGGAGCCGCCGCTGCTGGAACTGGACGACGAGCTGCTCGACGAAGAACTGCTGGAAGATGAGCTGCTGGAGGCGCCGCCGCTCGATGATGAACTGGAACTGCTGGAGGAAGAGCCCCCGGAGCTGCTGCTCGACGATGAACTGGTGCCGCCCGCCGCTGGACTGCCTCCGCCGCCACCGCCGGAGCCGCCGCACGCAGCCAGCAGCGTGAGAACAAGGGCCAGTGCAGAAGCGCCGAAAGGCGTCAGGCGGAAACGGGTCTTTCGCCCGGTATCAGGATGCGAGGACATGAAGATCTCTCCGAAACTAGTGTGGGGAGACCCGAATTTAGGGGGCCCGCCGCAGGTCGGCCATCCGTCACCTGAAGGATGGTGAGCACTATTTGCATCCCCTATCCTTCAGCTGGCGGATAAAAAAAGACCTGTCGCCTCAACAAGAGAGAGCCCCGGATTGAACACCTCGCTGGAATTGCTTTACGACACGATCGGTCAGCCGGTGAACTGGCATGCCGCGCTGGAGAAATACGCCGCCAGTTTCGACGCCGGCATCGGCTCTGCGGCGCTGGGGCCGGATCTGGAGAGCGTGATCGGCGGCTATACCCGCCTGCTGCAGAATCCCGGCAGCACCAGTCTCATGCCCGAGGCGCTGGATTCTGCAGAGCCTGCTTTCCTCGGTGTCGGCATGCCCATGTCGATGGTGTCAGCGTACTGCGAGCACTACTGGCGCATCGATGAACTGACCCGGCACATTGCCGCAGGCATGACCCAGAAGTCGCGGGGAACGCTGTGTGACGGGCAGTTCAACCGAAGCCGGCAGTATCAGGAATCCGCGTTTTACCGGGAGTTCATGCAGCCCGTCGGCTTTGGCGGGCGGGTGTTCGGCTGGGAACACAACCCGCTGCATGGGCAGCGGCACTTCACGCTTTCGATGCTGAAACGAAATGCGCTGGCGGTGTTCAGTCAGGATGAGCTGGCGCAATTCCAGCAGGCCATGCCCCACCTGCAGCGCGCGGCCTATCTGCACGTGCACACCACCTTGCTGCAGCAGAAGGTGCTGGGCCTGGAACGGGTCATGGATGCCTTCCCGGTCGGGATGCTCTTCGTGGATACGCGAGGCCGGCTCAGGCACGCCAACCGGCGCGCCCGTGCCTTGCTCGACAGCGCGATCCATGCCGATCTGCATGGTTTCCTGCGCGCCGGGCTGAACCAGAGCAACACGCCCGTACCCATCCGCAAGGTGTTCCAACAGGCACTGGCCGGGCACTGCGCGTGCGCCAGCCTGCCGGCGCAGGGCGCAGCGCCGGAACTCACCCTGCTGGCGCTCAGCGTGCGTGATCTGGCCGATGTCGGTCTGCATCTGGACGCGCCGGGCGTGGCTTTTCTGCTCGTCGAACGCGAGGTGAATCCCGCCGCTGCGGTTGCCATGGCGACCCAGGCCTATCGCCTGAGTGCGGCGGAGGCGGCCTTGCTGATGCATCTGATTGATGGCGGAACCCCGCCGGAATTTGCCGAAAGTCGCGGCGTGAAGATTTCGACCGTGCGGACCCAGCTCAGCAATCTGCTGGCCAAAACGCGTACCCAGCGCCAGCAGGATCTCGTCGGCCTGGTTGCACGCCTGATGCTGGTGGTGCCGCGCTGATCCCGGGCGCTGCATGACCCGAACGCCTCGCAGCCACCTTACGGGAAGCCGCTCCCGGCAATGTTTTTCAGGCATGCCGGCTGTCGAGCAGCGTCCATTCTTGATCTGCAAGCACACAGTCTGAAGAAGTCCGTCGGAAGCGGCTTTGCGGGCATCTACCGGTTATGCCTCGAGCAGACAGTCATGCCGGCATGTTTTACTCAAGCTGGGAAAGACCGCGCCGTAAATAGGGTTTACCTTGACTCGCCGGCCTGCCGCCATGACTCTCAGAACCCGTCTCATCCTGTTCGTTTCCGCGCTGGTCACGGCGACCATCCTGATCGTATCGGCCACGGCCTATTTCCGCATGAAAGCGGAGATCAGTGCCGGGGTGGAGCGCGAAATCCAGGCGGCGGTGACCGGCAGTGGCGAGGCGCTGAGCCGCTGGGCCGGGCAGCGCAGCGATGCGATCCAGGCGGCGGCCAGTCGCGTGACGCCAGCGGCTGAGCCTTACCTGCCGCTGCAGATGGCGAAGGATGGCGGGCGCTTTGACCAGACCTTCGCCGGCTTTGCCGACAAGCAGATGAAGTATTTCAACCCGGAGAAGAAGCCGGCCGAGGGCTACGACCCGACTTCGCGCGCCTGGTACAAGAAGGCCAGCGAGGAGAAAACCACCGTGCTGACGGCACCGTATGTGTTCTCCTCCACCAAGAAGCTGGGCGTAACCTTTGCCGCGCCGGTGATGGAAAACCAGATGGTTGTCGGCGCAGTCGGCGGCGACATTGCGCTGGAAGACATCATCAAGCTGACCCAGGAGATCCGGCTGAATGGCGATGGCTATGCATTTCTGGTCACGCGGGACGGCAAGATCGTGGCCCACCCTGCCCCCGACACCACCCTGAAACCGGTGAACGAAGTCCTGTCGGGCCTGAGCGTGGACGATCTGACGCGCATGGCCGGCACGAAAAAGCTGGAGGAATTGCAGATTGATGGCCGCGCCACGCTGGTCAGCGCAACTCCGGTGGCGGGCACGGACTGGCTGCTGGGCACGGTGATTGACCGCAACAAGATTCTGGCGCCGCTGAATGGCATGCTGATGCTGCTGGTGTTCCTGGGCGTGGTGCTGGGCGCCGTGGCGGTGGTGATCGCCAATCTGGCGCTGGCGCGTTTGCTGAGCGGGCTGAACCGCCTGCGCGATGCGCTGACGGAGATCGCCTCCGGCGGGGGCGACCTGACCCGCACGCTGTCGATCGGCAACCACGATGAAATCGGGCTGACGGCGCTGGCCTTCAACAGGTTTGCGGCCAGCCTGCGCGAAATGTTCCTGGCCGTGCGCAAGCAATCGGAGCAGATGGGCGCCGAGCTTCACAGCCTGGATCAGGTGACCCGCACCCTGTCGGCGGATTCGCTGCGACAGGCCGACCTGTCCAGTGCCACCGCGGCGACGATCGAGGAAATCACGGTCAGCATCAATCACATTGCCGACAACGCACAGGAAGCGGAGAACACCGCCATCGAGACCGGACGCATCTCCAAGGAATCCGCGGCGGCGGTGGACGAGCTGGCGGCGGGGATCGACCGGATTTCCGGTTCGGTACAGCAATTGTCCGCCACGCTGGAGCGCCTGGGCGTGAGTTCGACGCAGATCACCGGCATCGTCGGCGTGATCAAGGAGATTGCCGGGCAAACGAACTTGCTGGCCTTGAACGCCGCCATCGAGGCCGCACGCGCAGGCGAGCAAGGCCGCGGTTTCGCGGTGGTGGCCGACGAAGTGCGCAAGCTGGCAGAGCGCACTTCGAAGGCGACGGTAGAGATCGGCCAGCTGATTGAATCCAACCATGCCGAGATCGCCTCGGCGATGGGCGACATGGACAGCACGCGCCGCTCGGTGATCGAGGGGGTGGACACCTCGCATCAGGTGGCGCAGCGCATGGCCGGCATTGATGCACAGATGAACCATGTGGTGCGCAGCATCCGTGACATTGCAGAGTCGACCCGGGAGCAATCGGCCGCCACCAACGAAATGGCGCGCGCGACCGAACAGGTGACCCGGATGACCTCGGAAACCGACGTAGCGGTTCAGTCTGCGGCCCGCACGACCACCGAGCTGCACCAGCTTTCGCAAACACTGCAGTCGCTGGTTGCACAGTTCAAGCTGTAAACCAGCATGGCCCGCCTGGTCCGGAAGGATGAAACGTCAGGCGGTCGCTGGAAACCAGCATGGAGCAATGGTTTCCAGCCTGCATGCCTGAAGAACCGCCAGGTACGCGCCTTCTGGCGGATGCCGCCTGAAGGCCCAGGTGAGGGGCGGCGCTGCAGCATGCTGCAGTTCATGGCCGGCTCTCACCACGTCACGGACGCGTATCGGCTCAGTCACTGCGCCGACGGCGAATGACCGGCCATGCAGGCAGGCGCCTTTTGCTTGTGCCCCACAATCCGCCCGGTGCCTGCGGCACGAACCCTTGCTGGCCGTGCATCACTCACCGCTCATGCGATCGATTACCAATTAATAAACAACTCGAAGTATCCTTCTGCTCCTGAAGCAGGACTTGCGGATCCTGCCCTTTAAAGGCACGAATGATGAGCGCCCCACTGATCAGCGCCTACCTTATTTCCGTTGGCATCCTGCTGATGGCGGCAGCCCATGCCGCCATTCTCGCGCGTGGCAGCGGTCATTCACACACGAACTGGTCATTCGCCGCCATCTGCCTGGGCTTTGCAGGTTTCCAGTTCTTCAACGCCATGCAGTATTCGGCACCGGATCAGGCCAGCGCGCTGGCTGCGCACAGATGGGTCAATCTCTTTTCGATTGTCGTCATCCCGCTGATTGCGCTGGCGGCAGCATCACTGGATACGCGGAAACGCCCGCTGCGCATCTTTGTCTGGCTGGCCGCGCTGGCAGGTCTGGCCGTCTGCTACAACTTCCTCTCGCCATTCGGCTACCGGTTTTACGCACTCGACCCTGATCAGGTGTTGACGCTTCCCTGGGGAGAGCATCTGCGGATCATCCAGGGCCAGCCATCATTGGTGTATCGCCTGACCCGGCTGGTTTCACTGATTGTGATGATTTACACGATGGGCATCGCTCTCTCGCTCATGCGGATGAAGGAACGGCTTTCAAGTACCCTCATCTGGACGGGACTGGTGATCATGCTGCTCACGACAGGACTCGCCAGCATGTCGGATTCCGGCGTCATTACCATGCCTTACCTGGGCGGTTTCGGCTTCGTCTTCATGGCCGGGGCCTTCTCGATTCTGGTAAGAAAGGAAATGCTGGCCCGCGAGCTGCAGGAAAAGCTCATCACACGAGCCCTGGCCAAGGAGGTACAGGGTCGCCGCAAAGCGGATGCGCGGGCCAACCAGCTCCTTCATCACGACGCTCTGACCGGCTTGCCGAACCGGGCCGGATTTTTCCTTCGTCTTGAAAGTCTGCTTGAATTGAACCACCAGCAGGGCACGAAGATCGCAGTCGTGCTGTTCGATATCGATCGGCTCGGCGGCGTCAAAGGCACGCATGGTCTTGCCACCAGCGATGAGGTGCTGCGCAGGCTCAGCCAACGACTGAGTGGCCGGATCCGCGACAGTGATGTGCTGGCCCGCACACGCAGCGATGGTTTCGCGCTGATCGCCAGCCATATCAAGACGGATGCGGGCATCGGCGTGTTCTGTGAAAAGCTTGCGGGAAGCTTCGAGGAGCCCTTCGAGATTGAGGGCACCCAGTTCAAGCTCACCGCCAGCAGCGGCATGGCCATTTACCCCGATGATGCTGCGACGGCCAGCGAGCTTCTGGCGGCCGCCGAGCTGGCACTGCATGATGCGAAGAACGCCGGGACGAACCAGATGCGGACGTTCCGTCCCGCACTGAAGGAAGACTTCCGCCAGCGTATCGACCTTGAATCGGCGTTGCGCGAGGCCCTCGGGAAGCGGCAGTTTTTCCTCTGCTACCAACCCCAGGTTTGCGCCACCAGCGGTCGCACGCTGTCGATGGAAGCGCTGATCCGCTGGCAGCACCCGGAGTACGGGCTGGTCTCGCCACAGGACTTCATTCCGCTGGCCGAGGCCTCAGGTCTCATCATCCATATCGGCGGGTGGGTCATCCATACCGCTTGCGCCCAGCTCGCGGCCTGGCGAAAGGCAGGACACGACTCCCTGCGCATGGCCGTCAATCTTTCTGCTGCGCAGCTGCTAGACCCCTATCTTGAGGAGACCCTCCTCGGTGCACTCGCGCGTACAGGTCTCCAGCCTGCAGATCTTGAGCTGGAGATCACCGAATCCGTCCTGATCCAGGACCCGGAGCGTACGGTCGAGCGCTTTGCAGCCCTGCGAAATCTCGGCCTGCGACTGTCCATCGACGATTTCGGTACGGGCTACTCATCCCTCAGCTATCTGCGAATCCTGCCGGTACAGGCGTTCAAACTCGATCGCAGCTTTGTGGACGGCATGGACAAGGACGAAACCAGCCGCGAGATTTGTGCCAGTGCGATCCGGCTGGCGAAAAACCTCAAGCTGGATATCGTTGCCGAAGGTGTCGAGACGGAAGAACAGGCGCACCAGTTGCGCAAACTGGACTGCCCGATATTCCAGGGCTACCTCTTCTCACGCCCACTCAACGCCGAGGCAGCAGGGCAATACCTGCAAAACAATCATCACCCGCTCCACGTCATGCCTGTCATGCAGTTCGGACAAACCCCGGCAGTATCCTGAGGTTCCTCAGAACATCTCCAGTGCCCGTCGGGTAATGAAACCCTTCACGGCTTTCGACTGCTCGGTAATCCGGCGCAGAAAACGGGCCTTCTCGTGCGGAGAGATGAGGATGTGGACAGGCTCGATGACGAGCCTCTTCTCGGCATGCGCGCTGGTAGCCAGATCCGGAGCGATGGCATTGGCGAAATCGAGGGCTGTTTTCTGATCTTCGATCATGCAATGTGCCGAGTAATCACCCACCGCACCATTGGCTGAAAGGTAACGACACTCGCTCAGGCGAGGCGGACGCTTTTGTTTGACGGGCTCCGGTTTATGGCAACCGATAGTCCAGTAATTGATGCTTTCTTTCATGCTTCCGGAGAATCTCGTTGCACGGGAGATTTTGGCAGATGAGCGGTACGGGCACCAGCTCTCTGATCATCTGCTGCGAATTTTCCCACCGCTGGAGCCCGACAGTTTTGCGCCAGCGCAGAGCGTGAAACGATCATCCCGGCATCCAGAGACAAGGGAAATCCGGCAGGCTTCCCATCCGGACGCCCATGCTTGCAAGGTGTGCATGAAGCCTTTCGAGGGGCGCCAGCACAATCCTGTATATAGTTGCCTATCGTCAAATCAATACTATATGTAGTCGAAAATGCCTTGTGTGTGCCGGCGCCAAAGCGCTAAAGTCGCGGCTCACGATGGTTCCCGCACGGGATCAAAAGGGAATCCGGCGGGCACTCATCGCCTTGACCGGAGCTGCCCCCGCAACTGTAGGCGCGGAGTCGTTCGCCACTTTCTGCCACTGGGCCCTGCCCCGGGAAGGCCGGCTAACGACATGGATGCGTCAGCCAGGAGACCTGCCGTCGCAATGATCGAATACCCGCAAGGGTGTGTGTAACCGGGGCGGGGTGCCTCCCGGCGGATCGCGCCGCAGCTTCTGTCTGACGGTGCTTTTCCCGTGATGCATCCCCGTCTTGATTCCTTGCATCCAACAAGAAATCCCTGTCCTTGGAGAGCCTCGATGCTTAACGTCCTGAAACGCGATGGAACGACTGCGACATTCGATATCCTGAAGGTAGCCGTGGCTTGCCAGAAGGCCGCTGCGGCTGCGCACGTGGAGAACCCCAGCGCAGTTGCCCTGGGCGTTGCGGCAGAGGTTGAAGAACAGTGCCGACGTCACTCCAGGGACGTTCTCGACATACCGACCATCCAGCTGTTTGTCGAGAACGCCCTGATGCGTTCCTGGCCCGAAGTTGCCCGCCTGTATATCGAGTATCGCCATGATCGCGACAGCATTCGCGTACGCGGGTCCGTGCTGCATGCACAGCTCATGGGCCTGGTCGACAAGACCGATGAAGAAGCTGTGACGGAGAACGCCAACAAGGATGCCAATGTTTTTCCGGTCATGCGCGACCTGATGGCAGGAATCGTCTCCAAGCAGTTCGCCAGCAACTTCCTCACCAAGGATGTGCTGCAAGCCCACAACAGCGGCGATCTGCATTTCCACGACATGGACTACTCGCCTTTCCTGCCGTTCACCAACTGCTGCCTGGTGGATCTGCAAGGCATGCTGGGGAACGGCTTTCACCTTGGCAATGCGGGTATCGAGAGTCCGAAGTCCGTCGGCGTAGCCTGCGCAGTGACTGCCCAGATCATTGCTCAGGTGGCGAGCCATCAGTACGGCGGCACGACCATTCCAAACATCGATCAGACGCTCGCGCCGTATGTACAGAGGAGCTACGAGAAGAATCTGGAGATTGCACGCCAGTACAGCATCGCCGAGCCGGAGCGCTATGCGCGTGAACGTACGGAGAAGGAAACCTACGACGGCATCCAGGCCTGCGAGTACGAAATCAACACGCTGTTTTCCTCCAATGGTCAGCAGCCCTTCGTCACTTTCTCCTTTGGCATGGGCCGCAGCTGGCAGGAGCGTGCAGTGCAACGCGCGATCCTGCAGGTGCGCATCAAGGGTATGGGCAAGGAAGGCATCACGCCAGTCTTCCCCAAACTGGTGTTCTTCATTGAGGAAGGGCTCAATCTCAAGCCGGAAGACCCTAACTACGATATCAAGCAGCTAGCGCTGGAATGCGCTTCGAAACGCATGTACCCGGACATCATTTCGGCGAAACTCAATCGCGAATTGACCGGTTCATCGATTCCCGTTTCACCGATGGGCTGCCGCAGCTTCCTTTCGGTGTGGCATGACGAGCAGGGACGCGAGGTACTGGCTGGACGCAATAACCTCGGCGTGGTCAGCATCAATCTGCCACGCATCGCCATCGAAGCACAGCAGAATCAGGATCGTTTCTTCGAGATCCTCGACGAACGCCTGGAGCTGGCACGCAAGGCATTGATGATTCGCATCGAGCGCCTCGAAGGCGTGAAGGCCAATATCGCCCCCATCCTCTACACCGAGGGTGCCTTCGGCGTGCGCCTGAGGCCAGATGACGACATCCTGCCTCTGTTCAAAGATGGCCGCGCCTCGATTTCACTGGGCTACATCGGTCTGCACGAAGTCGCCCTGATCATGTCGGGCGGCGAACACCCTTTTGACAATCCCGCTCTGCAGGATTTCCTGCATCGCGTCGTCGCCTATCTCGGCGAAGCCGTGCAGCGCTGGAAGGCCGAGTCTGGCTGGGGCTTCTCGCTCTACTCCACCCCCAGCGAATCGCTGTGTCACCGTTTCTGCAAGCTGGATGTAGCGCGCTACGGCGAAATGCCAGGAATCAGCGACAAGGGTTATTACACCAACTCTTTCCATCTCGACGTGACGCGCAAGGTGGGCCCTTTCGAAAAGATCCAGTACGAGAAGGGCTTTGCTGATGCGGCCTCGGGCGGGCATATCACCTATGTCGAACTGCCCAACATGCGCCACAACCTCAAGGCGCTGGAGCGCATCTGGGATCACGCCATCGAGCACGTGCCCTATTTCGGCACCAATACTCCGGTGGACTCCTGCGGAAAATGCGGTTTCATGGGCGAAACCCTGGCCACGGCAGATGGCTTCACCTGCCCCGAATGCGGCAACCATGACAGCGCCAGTCTCTCGGTCACGCGTCGGGTGTGCGGTTACCTTGGCAGTCCCAATGCGCGGCCCTTCAACGCCGGCAAGCAGAAAGAAGTCATGCGCCGTGTGAAGCATCTCGCCACGCCCGCGCCAGAAACGGACCTGCTCGTCGAACGCTGCGACCGCCTGCTCCAGCCCGAACCTCTGGTGGCATGAACTACGACCGCTACTACACCTGCGACGTGGTCAACGGTGAAGGTCTGCGCGTCACTCTGTTCGTCACCGGCTGTGCGCACGCCTGCCCCGGCTGCTATAACCGAGCCACCTGGGACCGGCGTGCCGGCCAGCCCTTCACCGAGGACGTCCGCGAGCAGATCCTTGATCTGTGCGCGAACCACGATGGCCTGAGCCTGTCAGGTGGCGATCCGCTGCTCCCTGCCAATCGTGAAGCAATTGCTGATCTGTGTCGGCGTTTCAAGCAACGCTACCCGGCCAAGGACATCTGGCTATGGACGGGTTATCTGCATGAAGAAGTACAGCATCTGGAACTGCTGCGTGATGTAGACGTATTGATCGACGGCCCCTATCTGCAAGATCAGCCAAGCACCAAACCCTGGCAGGGCTCAGAGAATCAGCGGGTCATCCATCTGGCGTCAGGCCGTTCATCTTGAGTGCCGGGTCCGTTTCGTCCTGACGGTCGTTTGCAGCTTGAGCAGTTGCCCCGTACTTGAAACAGAAAAGGCACCCCAAGGGGTGCCTTTGTCATTGTTGCGCAGCAGCGATCAGTGCCCGCGATGGCGGAATCTCTCGATCGCAGCCAATTGGGCAATAGCTTCAGCCAGTTCGGCCTGAGCAGCAGCGTAGTTCACTTCCTGCTGCTTGTTGGCCATGGCTTCTTCGGCACGTTTCTTGGCCTCCATCGCCTTGGCCTCATCCAGATCGCGACCGCGGATGGCAGTATCTGCCAGCACGGTAACGAGATTCGGCTGCACTTCAAGCATGCCACCGGCGACGAAGATGACTTCTTCTTCGGTCTGGTTCGGCACGCGGATGCGCACGGTGCCCGGGCGAATGCGTGTCAGCAACGGAGCGTGGCCGGGCAGGATGCCCAGATCGCCCGACTCGCCCGGCAGAGAGACGATCTCGGCCAGCCCGGAGAAGATTTCCTCTTCTGCGCTGACGACATCGACGTGTACGGTCATTGCCATTGTGTTTCTCCGTAAGTGGAGAGCAGGGAGCCGGAAGCGGGAAAACCGTCAGGCACGAGCGCCCCGGACTCTCCATTCCTCACTCCCAGCTCCCGGCCTTATTGCAGCGTCTTGGCCTTCTCGATGGCTTCGTCGATGGTGCCGACCATGTAGAACGCCTGCTCGGGCAGGTGATCGTAGTCGCCGGCAACAATGCCCTTGAAACCCTTGATGGTGTCTTTCAGGCTGACGTACTTGCCCGGCGAGCCGGTGAACACTTCAGCAACATGGAAAGGCTGGGACAGGAAACGCTGGATCTTGCGAGCGCGGCCCACGGCCAGCTTGTCTTCCGGCGCCAGTTCATCCATGCCAAGAATCGCGATGATGTCACGCAACTCCTTGTAGCGTTGCAGGGTCTGCTGCACGCCACGCGCCACGTTGTAGTGCTCTTCACCTACGATCAGCGGGTCAAGCTGGCGGCTGGTGGAGTCGAGCGGATCGACCGCCGGGTAGATGCCCAGTGCGGCGATGTCACGCGAAAGCACAACGGTCGAGTCCAAGTGCAGGAAGGTCGTGGCAGGCGACGGATCGGTCAAGTCATCGGCAGGCACATACACGGCCTGGATCGAGGTGATCGAGCCGACCTTGGTGGAGGTAATGCGCTCTTGCAACTTGCCCATTTCTTCAGCCAGCGTCGGCTGATAGCCCACAGCAGAAGGCATGCGGCCCAGCAGTGCGGACACTTCGGTACCAGCCAAGGTGTAACGGTAGATGTTGTCCACGAAGAACAGGATGTCGCGGCCTTCGTCGCGGAACTTCTCGGCCATGGTCAGGCCCGAGAGAGCCACGCGCAGACGATTGCCCGGCGGCTCATTCATCTGTCCGAAAACCATCGCAACCTTGGATTCCTTCAGGTTGTCGAGCTTGATGACGCCGGCTTCGGCCATCTCGTGGTAGAAGTCGTTGCCTTCGCGGGTACGCTCGCCCACACCGGCAAACACCGACAGACCGCTGTGCTGCTTGGCGATGTTGTTGATGAGTTCCAGCATGTTCACGGTCTTGCCCACGCCGGCACCGCCGAACAGGCCGACCTTGCCGCCCTTGGCGAACGGACACACCAGATCGATCACCTTGATGCCGGTCTCGAGCAGATCCACGGAAGGCGAGAGCTCGTCGAACTTCGGCGCAGGCTGGTGAATTTCGCGACGCTCGTCGCATTCAACCGGGCCGACTTCGTCGATCGGGCGACCCAGCACGTCCATGATGCGGCCCAGTGTGCCGTGGCCGACCGGTACGGTAATGCCGGCACCGGAAGCGTTGACCTTCATGCCGCGGCGCAGACCGTCGGCCGAGCCCATCGCGATGGTGCGGACGATGCCGTCACCCAGCTGCTGCTGAACTTCAAAGGTCAGGCCTTTTTCGACCAGCGGATTTTCTTCGGAAACATCGAGTTGCAATGCTTCGTAAATCTTGGGCATGCCGTCGCGGGGAAACTGGATGTCCACCACCGAGCCGATACACTGAACAACGGATCCTTGACTCATTGTCATATCCTCAAATAACTAAATTCAAACCGCTGCGGCGCCACTGACAATTTCCGAAATTTCTTTCGTGATCGCCGCCTGACGCGTTTTGTTGTAGACCAGCTGGAGTTCCTTGATGACCGTACCGGCGTTATCGCTGGCAGCCTTCATTGCCACCATGCGGGCACTTTGCTCGGAAGCAATGTTTTCGGCCACCGACTGATACACCAGAGCTTCGACGTAACGCAAAAGCAACTCGTCAATGACGGTCTGCGGGTCTGGCTCATAGAAGTAATCCCAGCTGTGAGTCGGAGTCCCCAGACGCTCGCCGCACAAGGGCAGCAGCTGCTCAATGACCGGCTCCTGACGCATGGTGTTCACGAAACGCGTGTAGGCGATGTAGACCGCATCGACTTCACCTGCAAGGTACTTGTCGATCATGACCTTGACCGGCCCGATCAGCTTGTCCAGATGCGGCATGTCACCCAGGTGGGTCAGGTGTGAAACCACACCGGCACCCATGCGCTGCATGAAGCCATAGCCCTTGTTGCCAATCGCGGTGACTGGAACTTCCTTCACACCTTGAGCCTGCCACTCGCGCATCGTGCTCACCACCATCCGCAGGATGTTGGTGTTCATTGCGCCACACAGCCCCTTGTCGGTGCTTACCAGCACCAGTCCGACTGCGTTGCGGGTATCGCGTTCAGTCAGGAAAGGATGCTGATAGTCAGCGATGTTGGCATGCGAGAGATTGGCCGCCAGACGACGCACCTTCTCGGCGTAGGGTCGGGCGTGCCGCATCTTGTCCTGCGCCTTGCGCATTTTGGATGCGGCCACCATCTCCATGGCCTTGGTGATCTTCTTGGTGTTCTGGACACTCTTGATCTTGGTCCGGATTTCTTTTCCGCCAGCCATGATGATGTCCTGGTTAGTTCCAGCTCTTCTTGAAATCGACGATGGCTGCCTTCAGCGTTGCTTCGGCATCTGCGTCGACATCCTTGCTCGAATCGATCTTTTTCATCAGATCTGCGTAGCCACTGCGCAGGAACTGGTGCAGTGCTGATTCGAAAGGCAGGATGCGCTTGACATCGACATCATCGGTGTAGCCACGGGTCACTGCATACAGGGTGACAGCCATTTCGGCCACTTGCAGCGGAGAATACTGGGGCTGCTTGAGCACTTCCACCACGCGACGACCACGCTCCAGCTGCTTGCGGGTCGCGTCATCAAGATCGGAGGCAAACTGCGCGAAGGCAGCCAGCTCGCGGTACTGCGCGAGATCGGTACGGATACCGCCGGAGAGTTTCTTGATCGCCTTGGTCTGCGCCGCACCACCGACGCGCGACACCGAGATACCGGCGTTGATGGCGGGACGGATACCGGCGTTGAACAGATCGGTCTCAAGGAAGATCTGGCCGTCAGTGATCGAGATCACATTGGTCGGCACGAATGCAGAAACGTCACCCGCCTGGGTTTCGATCACCGGCAAAGCGGTCAGCGAACCAGTCTTGCCCTTGACTTCGCCATTGGTGAATTTCTCGACGTAGTCTTCATTCACGCGGGCAGCACGTTCAAGCAGACGCGAGTGCAGATAGAACACATCGCCCGGATAAGCTTCGCGGCCCGGCGGACGGCGCAGCAGCAGCGAGATCTGACGATAGGCCCAAGCCTGCTTGGTCAGATCGTCATAAATGATCAGGGCGTCCTGACCGCGATCACGGAAGTACTCACCCATGGTGCAACCGGCGTAGGCTGCGATGTACTGCATCGCAGCGGAGTCCGATGCCGAAGCCGCGACCACGATGGTGTATTCCATCGCGCCATGCTCCTGCAGCTTGCGCACCACGTTATTGATGGTGGAGGCTTTCTGACCGATAGCCACATACACGCAGAAGAGGTCTTTGCCCTTCTGGTTGATGATGGTGTCGACCGCAACAGCGGTTTTGCCGGTCTGGCGGTCGCCGATGATCAGTTCGCGCTGACCACGGCCCACTGGAACCATCGAGTCAATAGCCTTGATACCAGTTTGCACTGGCTGCGACACCGATTTGCGCCAGATCACGCCCGGGGCGACCTTTTCGATCTTGTCGGTGATCTTGGCGTTGATCGGACCCTTGCCATCAATCGGCTGGCCCAGCGCATTCACCACGCGACCGATCAGTTCGGGACCCACCGGCACTTCCAGAATGCGGCCGGTACATTTGACCGTATCGCCTTCGGAAATGTGTTCGTATTCGCCCAATACCACGGCACCCACGGAGTCACGCTCCAGGTTCATGGCCAACCCGAACGTATTGTTCGGGAATTCGAGCATTTCGCCCTGCATCACGTCGGTGAGGCCATGGACGCGGCAGATGCCGTCAGTCACCGTGACAACGGTACCTTCGTTGCGCTCGGTTGCCCCGAGCTGCAGGCTCTGAATGCGGCTCTTGATGAGATCGCTGATTTCAGAAGGATTGAGTTGCATGAATGTGCTCCTAGTTCTGTAGCGCGGCGGCCATGGTGGCGAGCTTGCCGCGCACCGAGGCATCGATCACTTCGTCACCCACGGCGATACGCACGCCCCCGATCAGTTCGGGATCGATCTGCACCGTGACACGCACCTTCGATTTGAAGTGCGCCTCGATATCGGCAGTCAGGCGGGTCAGCGTCGCGTCGTCAATGGGGAATGCAGAGGCCACGATGGCCTCCTTCACGCCTTCATGCGCGTTCTTGAGCTGCTCGAACAAGGCAGTAATTTCGGGCAGGAATTGTGCGCGGTCGGCTTCGACCAGCACCTGTACGAAATTCGCCTGCTCGCTGCCGGCAGCAATGCCCGCAGTTTGCAACAGCAATTGCACGACCTGTGACAAGGTGGCGCGCGGATTGCCAAGACACTCCAGCACTTGCGGGTCGGCCACGACGGCAGACAACCCGGTGAGTGCCGACGCCCAGCCAGTCAGCGTGCCCTGTTCACGGGCCAACGCGAAGACGGCCTCGGCGTACGGACGCGCAAGGGTGACGTTTTCAGCCATGGCTCAGCTCAGTTCCTGTTTCAGGTTGGACAGCAAGTCGGCATGGGCCTTGGCGTCGATCTCGCGTCGCAGGATGCGCTCGGCACCAGCGACCGCCAGCTCGGCGACTTGTCCGCGCAGATCTTCCTTGGCTCGTTGCACGACAGCAGCGGCTTCGACCTCGGCAGCTGCACGCGCGGCGGCGACAATGCGCGCAGCCTCGGCACGGGCTTCCTCGACAATGGAAGTAGCCTGCTTCTCGGCGCCGCCACGTACATCGGCCGCTGATTCGCGAGCTTTCTTCAATTCCTCGCCAACGCGCTTTTCAGCCAGCGTCAGGTCGGTCTTGGCCTTGTCTGCTGCCGCCAGGCCATCAGCGATCTTCTTGGCACGCTCGTCGAGTGCTTTTTCGAGGGGAGGCCACACGAATTTCATCGTGAACCAGGCCAGCACGAAAAACACGACGATCTGCGCGACCAGGGTTGCGTTCAGATTCACCGTAAGACTCCGGTCAGGTGGTGGGGAGAGCGGATGCTCTGGATCAGCCGACGACTGCGAACGGGTTCACGAATGCGAACAGCAGGGCCATACCAACACCGATCAGGTAAGCCGCATCGATCAGACCAGCCAGCACGAACATCTTGATCTGCAGGGCGTTCATCAGCTCGGGCTGACGGGCCGATGCTTCGAGGTACTTGCCGCCCATCCAGGCCACGCCGATACAGGCGCCGATGGCACCCAGACCGATGATGATGCCGCAAGCCAGTGCTACAAGACCCATTACGTTTGCCATGACAACAACTCCTGATTTGATTAATGAGGTTGGTTAAAACCGGGTAAAAAAAGTACTGCGGAAATTCTGGTCAGTGGCCCTCGTGAGCCTGACCGACATACACCAGTGTCAGCATCATGAAGATGAATGCCTGCAGCAGGATCACCATGATGTGGAAAATGGCCCAGGCCGAACCGGCAACTACACCCGCCAGCCACAGAGCGATGCTGCCTGCATTGGGGCCGGTCCAGGCCGCGCCCAGCAGCGCGATCAGCATGAAGATCAGTTCGCCGGCAAACATGTTGCCGAACAGACGCATGCCATGCGATACGGTTTTGGCGAGGAATTCAATCATCGTCAGCGCGAAGTTGAAGGGAGCAAGAAACCATTTGTCCCCAAACGGCGCAGCGATCAGTTCGTGAGCAAAACCGCCCAGCCCCTTGATTTTCACGTTGTAGTAGAGCGTCACCAGCAGCACGCCGATCGACATGCCCAGAGTGCCGTTCAGATCAGCCGTTGGCACGACGCGCTGGTAGGCATGGTGAGGATCAATACCGAACACCGGACCAACCAGATCACTCCAGATGCGCGGCAGCAGATCCACCGGCAGGAAATCCATGGCGTTCATGAACAGGATCCACATGAACACGGTCAGGCCCAGCGGAGCGACAAATTTGCGCGACTCACGACTGTGGATCAGCGACTTGGCCTGGTCGGCAACCATTTCGAAGAGCATTTCGACCATGCTCTGGAAGCGCCCTGGCACACCGGAAGTGGCTTTGCGCGCAGCAATCGCCATCAACAGCACGGCAATCAGGCCGACCGACGCCGAATAGAAAACCGTGTCGTAGTTGATGATGTGGAAATCAACCAGCTTTTCCTGCTTGTGCCCGCTGGAATTGAAGTGCACAAGGTGGTGCTTGATGTAATCGCTGGCGTTGGGGCCTTGAGCCTCGTTTTCGGTTGCCATCTTTATAGTTTCACCAAGAATGCAAAAAAGTTCGCTTGCAGGGTGATGATCAGCCCCATCACCACCGCCCCCCAGTGTGCGCCGGAAAACAGCAGCCCCACCGAGACCAGAATTCCAATTGACAAGACAGTCTTGACCGCCTCGCCCACAAAAAACGCCATGACCTGCGCGCGTCCGTGGCGCTGCGTCACATACGTCAGGTAGCAGGCAAACAGCAGACTGGGCAGGACACAAACCAGACCGCCAAGCCCCGCCCATATTGCGCCGCGCAAACCGAAGAACAGAAGCCCGCAGAGCACAGCAACCAATGCCGCACATGCTTGAAGGCGAACGAGCTTGAACATCGCGTCAGGACGGGCTCCAGAGAGCTTCGCCGGGTTAAAAAACCGCACAATCTTAGGAGCCCATCCGCTGCAAGTCAATCATGCTGCACCGCAGGAAAACCCTAGGAATACGGCTTCGCAGGCAATTCCGGCCGCGAAAGCCTCTATCGGCGCGAAACGCACGCTCCCGCAGACTGATTTGAAACCGCTTCAACATTTCCTTGATTGTGCGCAACAGCATGCAATATTTCGCTTGCGCCAGATCACACAAAACCACTTTTAAAACATGGCATTTGTGGCGCAAACAAATAAACAGACCCTTTTGCATGCGTAAGCAAACATTACGCCATCGGGTAAAAACGTCACCTTGCGGTTTTCCCGCCTAGTCACTCGGCGGGCCCTGCTATCAAGGCAGTGCCACAACAGCAGGATTACGCTCTTGCTGCGCCGCAGCGCAGCCATACGCCCCAGTTTGCGCTACAGTCGCGCGCTCGGCTTGCCCGTCTTGTGGCATTGCCGACAAAGGATTGAGGAGATTCACCCCATGAGTCTGGCCAAGCAATTCGGCCTTGTCGCCCTGCGAACGCTGACCCGCGTGCTGTTCCGCATCGAAGTGCGTGGCAATCCCCGGGTGTTTTCCAGCAAGCTGCTGATCATCGCGAACCACGAGTCCTTCCTTGATGGCCTGCTGCTCGCCGTCAGCCTGCCTCAGCATCCGCTGTTCGTGGTGCACACGGGCGTGTCGCGCAGTCTGTTTTTCCGCATCCTGCTCAAGGCGGTGGACTATCTGGCCGTCGACCCGACCAGCCCGATGGCCATGAAGACAGTGATCCGCGTCATCGAAAGCGGCCGCCCGGTAGTGATCTTCCCCGAGGGACGCATCACCACGACTGGCAGCCTGATGAAGACCTACGATGGCCCGGCCTTCGTCGCCGCCAAGACCGGGGCAACCATCCTGCCGGTGCGTATCGACGGCGCTGCACGAACCTACTTCTCACGCCTTTCTGGCAAGCATCCGCACCACCTGCTGCCGCGCATCACCATCAATGTGCAGCCCACCACTCGCATCGAGATGCCCAAGGCGGCAACGGCCCGCGAACGCCGCCGCATTGCCGGCGAAGCCATGCGTCGTCTGATGCAGGAGATGATTTTCGCCAGCCGGCCACGCCAAACGCTGTATGAAGCCCTGCTTTCGGCCCTGTCAATCCACGGTCGCTCCTGGCGTCTGGTCGAGGACATCAAGCAGATCGAGTACAGCTATGGCGACCTTCTCAAGATGACGCTGGCACTGGGTCGTCTGGTATCGCGCAAATGCGTGGAAGGCGAGCGGGTCGGCGTGCTGCTGCCGAATCTGGCGCCTACGCTGGGCCTGATCTTCGGCCTGTCGGCGTTCCGCCGCGTGCCGGCACTGATGAATTACACCTCGGGCGCCGAGGGCATGATTGCCGCCTGCGAGGCGGCCACGATCAAGCGCATCGTCACCTCGCGCGCCTTCATCGAACAAGGCAAGCTTGAAGACAAGATTGCCATTCTCGCCCAGACCCGTCAGATCATTTATCTGGAAGACCTGCGCGCCGAAATGACGGGCTGGGACAAGGCCTGGCTGATCCTGTGGGCGCTGCGTTTTCCGGGACTGGCGGTGCCTTCGGGAGACGCCGAAGACCCCGCCGCTGTGCTGTTCACATCGGGCTCGGAAGGCAAGCCCAAGGGAGTGGTGCTGTCGCACCGCGCCCTCCTTGCCAACATCCAGCAGGCGCGGGCGGTGGTCGATTTTTCGTCCGAAGACAAGCTGCTCAACGCCTTGCCACTGTTCCATTCCTTCGGCCTGACCGTGGGCGGCCTGCTGCCGGTGATATCCGGTGCGAACGTGTTCCTGTACACCTCGCCGCTGCATTACCGCGTCATTCCGGAGCTGGTGTATGACCGCAACTGCACCATCCTGCTCGGCACCAGCACCTTCCTGTCGAACTACGCCAAGCATGCACACCCGTACGACTTCTATCGTCTGCGCTATGTCATTGCCGGCGCCGAGAAGCTGACCAATACGGTGCGAACCAACTGGTTCGAGAAATTCGGCATCCGCATCCTCGAAGGCTACGGCGCCACCGAATGTGCGCCAGTGCTGGCGGTGAACACCCGCATGGCCTACCGCACCGGCTCGGTGGGGCAGTTGCTGCCCGGCATGCAGGCGCGTCTGGTACCGGTGCCCGGCGTGGACGTTGGTGGAGCACTGCACGTCTCCGGGCCGAATGTGATGAGCGGCTATCTGCGCAGCGAGAATCCCGGCGTGCTGGAACCACCATCCTCCGAAGTCGGCCCGGGCTGGTATTCCACCGGCGACATCGTGGACATCGACGCCGACGGCTACCTGTACATCGTCGGGCGCATCAAGCGTTTCGCCAAGATCGCCGGCGAAATGATTTCGCTCGAGTCAGTCGAACGCCTCGCCACCCAAGCCTCCGACAAGGGCACGCACGCGGCGACCAGCCAGCCGGATGCCACGCGCGGCGAGAACATCCTGCTGTACACCACCGACAAGACCCTCGCCCGCGATCAGCTGCAGGCAGCCGCCCGCGCTGGTGGCTGGCCGGAAATTGCCGTGCCGCGCAAGATCATCGTGGTCGACGAATTGCCGGTACTGGGGTCGGGCAAGACCGATTACGTGACGCTCAAACAATGGGCAGAAACAGCCTGATTCAGCCTGTCTGAAGAACCGCGCGGGACGGGCCTCTTCAGGCAGGCATGCCGAAGAAGACCGCCACATGCGGCTTTACAGCAGACGAACGGATTAGTTTGAAATCAATACCGGCGCCCCCGAACTGTGTCACCGTGTGCGCCACACCAGAAGAGTGCGTGGAGACCGAATGTTGTTGCGTCTGATCATCAAGGGCCTGCTGCGCCCGTTTTTCCGCATCGTGTTCCGGGTCCGGGTGCACGGCAACCCGAAGATCAAGGCCGAGCGCCTGCTCATCGTGGCCAACCACGAATCTTTCCTCGACGAACTGCTGCTCGGCCTGTTCCTGCCGCAGCGGCCGGTCTTCGTGGTCTACACCACCGCCACCCACAAGCGCCTGCTGCGTTTGTTCACGCTCGGTCTGGTCGACTATCTGGCCATCGACCCGAACAACCCGATGGAGATGAAGTCGGTCATCCGCCTGATCGAATCCGGCCGCCCGGTACTGATCTTCCCCGAGGGCCGCATCACCACCACCGGCAACCTGATGAAGACCTACGATGGTCCGGGCTTCATCGCCGCCAAGACCGGCGCCACCATCCTGCCGGTGCGCATCGATGGCGCCGCGCGCAGTTACTTCTCGCTGCTGCAGGGCAATTTCCCGCATTACCTGTTCCCGCGCATCCGCCTCTTCGTGCAGGAGCCGACGAAGATCGAAACCCCGCAGGCTGCCCACGGCGAACAGCACTACCTCGCCGGTCAGGCCATGCATCGCGTGATGACCGACATGATGTTCGCCGGTCGTGCCGAGCAGACCCTGTTCCAGTCCCTGCTCGAAGCCGCGCGCATCCAGGGCCGCAAGTGGCGCGTGGTCGGTGACGTCGAGCACGTCGATTACTCCTATGCCGAAATCATCCGCATGAGCATGCTGCTGGGCCGCGAACTGGCCCGCCGCAGCATCGACGGTGAGCGCATCGGCGTGCTGCTGCCCAATGTGGCGACCCTGCTCGGTCTGATCTTCGGCCTGACCGCCCAGCGCCGTGTGCCGGCCATGCTCAATTTCACTGCCGGGGCGGACGCCCTGCAGGCCGCCTGCAGCGCCGCCTGCGTGCGCACCGTCGTCACCTCGCACAAGTTCGTCGAGCAATTCAAGCTCGCCGACAAGCTCGCCGCCTTGCAGGGCGTGGAGTTCCTCTATCTCGAAGACCTGCGCGCCAACGCCCGTCTTTCCGACAAACTCTGGTGGCTGCTGTGGGCGCGTTTCCGCCCGCTCGCCAGCTGCCCGCCGGCCTCGCCCGAAGACCCCGCGCTGGTGATGTTCACCTCCGGCTCCGAAGGCAAGTGCAAGGGCGTGGTGCTGTCGCACCGGGCGATCCTGTCAAACGTCTCGCAGATGCGCTCGGTGCTGGACTTTTCGGTCAACGACGTGATCCTCAACGCCCTGCCGCTGTTCCACTCCTTCGGCCTCACCTGCGGCGGCCTGATCCCGCTGCTGTGCGGCGCCAAGGTCTTCCTTTATCCCTCGCCGCTGCATTACCGCGTGATTCCGGAACTGGCCTACAACGCCTCCTGCACCATCCTGTTCGGCACCAACACCTTCCTCACCAACTACGCCAAGCACGCTCATCCCTTCGATTTCTACCGCCTGCGCTACGTGGTGGCCGGCGCCGAGAAGATCACCGACTCGGTGCGCCAGCTGTGGTTCGAGAAGTTCGGCGTGCGCATCTTCGAGGGTTACGGCGCCACCGAATGCGCGCCGGTACTCAGCGTGAACACCCAGATGGCCTATCGCTCCGGCAGCGTCGGCCAGTTCCTGCCCAGCATCCAGTACCGCCTGGTGCCGCTGGCCGGCGTCGAGTCGAAGGACGGCAATCCCTGCGGTCAGTTGCATGTCAGTGGGCCAAACCTGATGAGTGGCTATCTGCGCTTCGACGCGCCGGGCATCCTGCAGCCGCCGGTCTCCGACATCGGCCCCGGCTGGTATGACACCGGCGACATCGTCGAAATCGATGGCGAGGGCTTTGTGCATGTCATCGGCCGGGTCAAGCGCTTCGCCAAGGTCGCCGGCGAGATGGTCTCGCTGGGCGTGGTCGAGCTGATCGCCGCCAAGGCTTCACCCGGCTTCCAGCACGCCGCCACCGCGCGGCCGGACGAAGCGCGCGGCGAAGCCATCCTGCTGTTCACCACCCAGCCGGATCTGGCCCGCGAGGCCCTGATCGCCGCCGCCCAGGCCGAAGGCTTTCCGGAGATTGCCGTGCCGCGCAAGATCATTCCGGTGGAGGCCCTGCCGCTTCTCGGCTCCGGCAAGATCGACTATGTGGCGCTCAAGCAGTGGGCTACGGCTGACTGAAGAGCCGCATGGGACGGGTATCTTCACGGGGCCTGCCCGAAGAAGCCCGTTGATGGCGGACGAGCGGGCAGGATAGCTGTAGAAGCCCGCCAGTAGCGGGTCTCCAGAGGCTCTGCCTGACAAACCGCCCCGTGCACTAAAACATGACTCAGCGGGCGATGAAGCGCCGCACCGCCGCGCGGGCACCCTGCGGATCGTCGCTGAAGAAGCCGTCGATACCGGCGCGCAGGTAGGCATCAATCTCGTCAGCCATGTTGCCGCGCGCAGTCAGCGACGCTGATTCGGCGCTGCGCAGTTCGACGGGCAGGAAGGGATTCTCCGGACGCAGCGTCCAGACGTGCACGCCCAGGCCGGCAGCATGCGCGTCGGTCACGAAACTGGTCGGCACGCCGAGACGGTTGTCGGCGCTACGCGGGATGACGATTTCCTTGTACGGCCCCACCGCGTCGGCGTAGCGGGCGATCTCGCGCAGGCCGGCTGGAGTGGTGAGATCGGCATAGCTGCGCTTGTCACCACTGGCAATGAAGTCCCACGGCGCATTGCGCGGCGTGCCGTTGGCAGCAGGCGGATTCTTCGGATTGTCGAGCAGCTGGACCAGCGGCAGATCGGTGAGCGTGCGCAACTGCTTGAGATTGCCCACTTCAAAGCTCTGGATGAAGACCGGCGCGTGACGCCCGTGGTAACCGGCGGCATGCAGGGTGGCGACAAGCTTTTCTTCGAGCGGCAGACCGATGCTGCGGAAGTAACTCGGGTGCTTGGTCTCCGGGTAGATTGCAATGACACGCCCGGTCTTGCGAGCATAGGCCTGCACCAGCGCGATGACTTCCTGCAGGGTTGGCACTTCGAACTGGCCGTCATAGGTGGTGTTGGCCGGGCGGTTGGCAGGAATGCGTTCGCGGGCGCGCAGGGTCTTCAGTTCGGCCAGCGTGAAGTCCTCGGTGAACCAGCCGGTGACAGGCACGCCGTCAATGCTCCTGGTGGTCTTACGCGCGGCGAATTCGGGGTGCTTGGCCACGTCCGTGGTGCCGCCGATCTCGTTTTCGTGGCGGGCGACCAGCGCACCGTCACGCGTGCTGACCAGATCCGGCTCGATCACATCCGCCCCCTGCTCGATGGCCAGCTGGTAGCCGGCCAGCGTGTGCTCGGGGCGATACGCACTGGCACCGCGATGGGCAACCACCAGCGGCTGGCCCTCCGCCGTGCGGCCGAGACGAACCGTACCCGGGGCACAGGCGGGAAGAATCAGGGTGGCCAGCAGAGCCGGCAGAAAGCGCAACATGACAGGGACTCCGCGGCAGGGACAGGACGTACGAGTGTGCTGCGCCTCGATTTCAGGGCGATGACAGTCGCAAGCAAGGCGTCCTTTGCGCTATCCTCAGCCCCACACTCCGCGCTGAATGCCCCATGTCCACCGATCCCTCCCGCTCCACCCCGCAACTGCTCACCGCACGCCGTTTCGGCCCGCTGTTTCTGACCCAGTTCTGCGGCGCCTTCAACGACAACCTGTTCAAGAACGCGCTGATCCTGCTGGTGGCTTTCCACACCGGCAAGATCATGGGCATGGAACCGGCGATGATCGTGCAGCTCGCAGCGGGGCTGTTCATCCTGCCGTTCTTCCTGTTCTCGGCAATGGCCGGTCAGCTCGCCGACAAGTACGACAAGGCGCGCCTGATCCGCATCATCAAGCTCATCGAAATCGGCATCGCCGCCGTGGCAACCTTTGGTTTCGCCACCGCGCATGGCGAATTGCTGCTCGCCGCACTGTTCATGATGGGGCTGCATTCAACCTTCTTCGGCCCGCTCAAATACTCGATCCTGCCGCAGCACCTGCATGAGGACGAACTGGTTGCCGGCAATGCCTGGGTGGAGAGCGCAACCTTCGTGGCGATCCTCGCCGGCTCGCTGATCGCCGGGCCGCTGATGGCCATCAAGCCCAATGGCGCGGTGTATGCCGGTGCCACCTGCGTGCTGATAGCCATTGCCGGCTATGTGGCCTGCCGCGGCATTCCCGATGCACCACCGGCCGCGCCGGATCTGCGCATAAGCCTCAATCCGCTGACCGAGACCTGGCGCAACATCCGCCTCGTGTATCGCAACCGCACTGTGTTCCACTCGGTGATGGGCATCTCGTGGTTCTGGTTTTACGGCGCGCTGTTCCTGACCCAGTTCGCGCCCTACGTGAAGGAAGTGCTCGGCGGCAACGAGCTCATGTATTCGACCCTGCTCGGCACTTTCATCGTCGGCATCGCACTGGGCTCCTTCCTGTGCGAGCGTCTGTCCGGCAAGCATGTGGAAATCGGTCTGGTGCCGCTGGGCTCGATCGGTCTGACCCTGGCGGGTATCGATCTGTGGCTGGCCAGCCCCACGGGGGCGCCGACGCCCACGGATCTGGCCGGCTTCGTCAGTCACTTGGCGAACTGGCGCATCCTTGCCGATCTGGTGCTGATCGGCATCTCCGGCGGCTTCTTCACGGTGCCACTGTACGCGCTGATCCAGAGCCGCTCGGAGCCCGGCGAACGCTCGCGAGTGATCGCTGCCAACAACATTCTCAATTCAGCCTTCATGGTCGTCTCGGCAGGCTTCGCCGCCGTCGCCCTGGGCAACGGCCTGTCCATCCCGCAGATCTTCCTGATCACGGCACTGATGAACGCCATGGTGGCCGTGTACATCTACGGGCTGGTGCCGGAGTTCCTGATCCGCTGCATCGTGTGGGTACTCATCAAGACGGTGTACCGCCTGCGCGCCAGCGGTCTCGAACACGTGCCGGAAAAGGGTGCCGCGCTGATCGTGTGCAACCACCCGAGCTTCATCGACGCGCTGATCATCTCGGCCATGTGCCGCCGGCCGATACGCTGGGTGGCGGACTACAACATGTACGCCAAGCCCGGCCTGAACTACTTCTTCCGCACCATCGGAGCGATTCCGATGGCGGCGGCCCGCGAAGATCGCAGCGTGCTCGTCCAGGCCTACGACCGTATCGCCGCCACGCTCGAATCCGGCGAGCTGGTCGGCATCTTCCCGGAAGGCCGGGTCACCGATACCGGCAACATCGAGCCTTTCAAGGGCGGCATCAACAAGATCCTCAAACGCAATCCGGTGCCGGTGGTGCCGATGGCACTGCGCGGCATGTGGGGCAGTTTCTTCTCGCGCAAGGACGGACCAGCCATGAGCAAGCCGCTGCGCCGGGGCTTCTTCAACCACATCGAGCTGATCGTATCCACCCCGGTAGCGCCGGAAAACCTTACCCCTTCTGCACTGCATGACATCGTGCAGGGGCTGCGCGGCGCACAGCCATAAGCCCTGCTGCGGCCCGCCAAAACCGTTCATGATCCTGCGACAGGATCATGAACGGACGGCTCAGCGTTTGGGCTTCTTCTGGTAAGTACCTTCCATCGAGCCCATTGCGCGCACACCACAATGAGCGTCACAGCGTCTGGTCGAGATGCTCAGACGGTCTCCCTCGAAACGCAGCTCGGCCGAGCAGGTATCGGTCTTGTCCTCAGGTGTGAAGGTCGCGCGGGTCGCATCGATCAGCAACGCCTGCCCCTCCAGGCCGCAGCTGCTGGGCATCGAACTGGAGCCGGCCACGGCATTGATCGTGAATTCCACATTCTGGCCGCGCTGGCGAATCACGACTTCGCCATTGGATTTGGTGTACTTGCCACTGACATCGGCGTGCGCGTTCGCCGCGAGCACCAGCAGGCTGATCACGAACAGGGTCTTCTTCATCACTACTCCTCCTTGATTTATCCGGTCCGTCTCGCGCGTCTCCGGGTTGATCGGCACGCGCTGCGCAGACTCTTAGGTCGCGAAGCATGCGATGGATCAGACGCTGAAGAAAGCGCAATCGGATGTGCGGTTCGAGAGAGTGAAGCAGTACTGGCTGAAGAACCGCATGTGGCGGCACTTTAACAGCAGGCATGCCGCTCAGGCGTGCTCCGCGCTGCTTTGCAGACCAGCACTTCGCAAAACGCCGTCAGGAGACGATCTCCCGGCAGGCGACTTTTGCTGCGCTGCGTGATAGGGTTAGGGTACATGCTTTCAAGCGGCACGCCACGAGCGTCTGCCCGCGCAAACACTCCCCAAAAATGCAGAAAATCTCCTATCCCATGCTGGCGCTGCTGCTGGCGTTCCTGAATGCCATCGGTCCGTTCACGATCGATGCCTATCTGCCGGCCTTTCCGGCCATGCAGGCCTCTCTCACCACCGACGCAGTAGCCATGCAGCAATCGCTCACGGCTTACATGATCCCCTTCTCAATCATGATGCTGTGGCACGGCGCAATCTCCGATGCACTCGGACGCAAGCGGGTCATCCTCGCCGGCCTCTCGGTGTACGTGCTGGCCTCGGTCGTCTGTTCCCTCGCACCAAACGTTCACATGCTGCTGATCGGCCGTGCCCTGCAGGGCCTGTCAGCCGGCGCGGGGGTGATCGTCGGGCGCGCCATCGTACGCGACCTCTACGACGGCCCGGCGGCACAACGGCTGATGTCGCACGTCGCGATGGTCTTCGCGATCTCGCCCGCCGTCGCTCCGATCATGGGCGGGGCAATGGCCGAATGGTTCGGCTGGCGCTCGATCTTCGTCTTCCTGGCCCTGCTCGGGCTGGCCCAGATCTTCATGGCCTGGCGTCATCTGCCGGAAACCCTGCCCGCCGACAAACGCCAGCCCCTGCACGCCGGCAACATGCTGGCCGGCTATCTGGCCGTTCTCGGCAGCGGGCGCTTTGTGCTGATCGCGCTGTCGATGAGCTTCATCTTCCTCGGCTTCTTCCTCTACGTGATGTCGGCGCCAGTGTTCCTGATGCAGCATCTCAAGCTCGGCCCGACCGAGTTCGGCTGGCTCTTCGTGCCGCTGGTCACCGGCATGATCCTCGGCTCGCTGACCGCCGTGCGCCTGTCGCATCGCCTCAAGCCGCTGGCCATCATCCGTCTCGGCTTCGCCATCACGGCGGTGGCCGCGATCTGGAACCTCGCCATCAACTGGCTGCTGCCGGACAGCATCGGCAGCCGGATTCCCCAGCTGATGCTGCAGACCTTCGCCATGAATCTCGTCTTCCCCAGCCTGACCCTGCTGGCACTGGACATGTTCCCCGAGCGGCGCGGCATGGCCGCCAGTTGCCAGGGCTTCATCCACACCATGATCATGGCCGTGATGGCCGGCGTGGTGGCCCCGCTGCTGTGGGATTCGACATTCCAGATGGCCGTCGGCATGGCTATCATGTGGCTGCTGTCGGTCGGCTTCTTTGCATGGGGACGCAAGCTGGCCAGGGCAGGTGCCTGAAGATTTGACGTTGTAACGGCCGGCGCGCTTCCGCAGAGAGGCGCGGGGCCGCAGCCACACAAGGAGACTGGCATGGAATACCGTCGTCTGGGCCGCAGCGGCCTGAAGGTCAGCGCCCTGTCACTGGGCTCCTGGGTCACTTACGCCAATCAGGTGGATGTCGCCAACGCCCGCGAGATCATGGCGGCCGCGCGCGACCACGGCGTGAATTTCTTCGACAACGCCGAGACCTACGCCGCCGGCGAATCCGAACGGATCATGGGCGAAGCCCTGCGCCAGCTGGGCTGGCAGCGCGAGCACTACGTCGTTTCCAGCAAGTTCTTCTGGGGCCTGACCGACGACCCCAACGTGCACCACACCCTGAACCGCAAGTATCTGCTCGCCGCCGTCGACAATTCGCTCAAGCGTTTCGGGCTGGATTACCTCGACCTCATCTACTGCCACCGCCCCGATCCGAACACGCCCATCGAGGAAACCGTGTGGGCCATGCATGACCTCATCAATCGCGGCAAGACGCTGTACTGGGGCACCTCCGAATGGAGCGCCGACGAGATCCGCGCGGCCTGGGAAATCGCCGAGCGCCACCACCTGCACAAGCCGGTGATGGAACAGCCGCAGTACAACCTGTTCATCCGCAAACGCGTAGAACAAGAGTACAAGCGGCTTTACGAGGATATCGGGCTGGGCCTCACCACCTGGAGTCCGCTCGGCGCCGGGGTGCTCACCGGCAAGTACGTGAACGGCATCCCGGCCGGCTCGCGCGGCACCCTCAAGGGTTTCGAGTGGCTGCACGAGCGCCTGCTCGCGCCGGCCCGCACCGAAGCAGTGAAGAAACTGATGGTCATCGCCGAAGAACTCAACTGTACCCCCAGCCAGCTGGCCATCGCCTGGTGTGTGAAGAACCCGCGTGTTTCCAGCGTGATCACGGGCGCCTCGCGCCCGGAGCAGATCAGCGAAAACATGCGGGCGCTGGATGTCGTAGCGCAACTGAACGACGAAATCTGTGCCCGGATGGATGCCGCCTGCGAGGGTGTCGTTAACTGAGCGCTACAATCAAAGTCCGGTCATAAAAAAGTCTGTCATGACGCTGCTCTGGATTGCCGTTTTCTTCTTGCTGACTGGATTGATCGCAAACTTGCTGATGCGCCGGGAGCTGCGCTCCCTCCGCCGGCAGGGCATCTATCCACCGCCTGATCAAGCTTCTGACGCCGACGTGAGAAACTTGCTGGAAGCCGGCTACCCCGTGTTTGCCATGCGCTGTTTTCGTGACATCCACGGAGGCAGCCTGAAAGATGCCAAGACTGCTATCAACAGGTTGAAAGCCACGAATCCCGCCCCCTGACTCCTGCCGCCAGAGTCAGCCGCAACCGCCTGCAACCACGAACCTCAAGACCATGAAAAAACTCGTCCTCGCCTCAAACAACACCGGCAAGCTGCGTGAATTCCAGGCTCTCCTCGCCCCGCTGGGCTGGGAAGTGGTGCCCCAGGTGGAGCTGGGCGTGCCGGAGGCCGATGAGCCGCACTGCACCTTCGTCGAGAACGCACTGGCCAAGGCACGACATGCCTCCGAGCACACCGGCCTGCCCGCCCTGGCGGATGATTCGGGCATCTGCGTGAATGCCCTGCAAGGCGCCCCCGGGGTGTATTCGGCACGCTTTGCCGGCGTACCGAAGTCCGATGAGCGCAACAACGCGCTGCTCATCGAAAAGCTTGCCGGCGAAACGGATCGCCGTGCGCATTACGTATGTGTGCTGGCCTTCGTACGCAACGCCGAAGACCCGCAGCCCATCATCGCCGAGGGTGAATGGCACGGCGCCATCATCGACACGCCACGCGGTTCCGATGGCTTCGGCTACGACCCGTATTTCTACCTGCCGCAGATGGAGCAGACCGCTGCCGAGCTGGCTCCTGCCCTGAAGAACACCCTGAGCCATCGCGGCGCAGCCTGTCGCCTGCTGCTGGCGCGCCTGCAACTGGAAAGCTGAGCACCACCATGGCCGATCACAGCACCCTGCTCGCCGATTGCCGCACCCGCTTTGCGGACGCCCTGGTCACGGCGGTGACCGAGGTCGGCATCCGCAGCCCGGCGCTGATCGACACCCTGAGCCGCCACGCCGGTCTGGCTTTCGATGAGCTGGCCGGCCTGCATGATCAGGAGGAATTCAAACGCCTGCGCAGCATGACCGCCTCGCGCATCAGCCTGGTGCACCCCGAGGATATGGATCTGACGGTGGCCCTGATCAATCTGAGCCACACCCTGACGGATGCCTGCGAACGCGAGCTGCCGCGGCTGCACCTGCTGTTCATGCGCCTGCTCGGGCAGGACAGCTCCATCCTCGACCAGTTGCCGGTCGGCCCCGATGCCGCCTGCATCGCCCTGCGCGCGATGTGCGACGAAGGTGAGCTCACCGGCACGCTGCGTCTGGAGCTGCCGAACCGCGTCGAAGAAGCCCTGATCAAGGCGCTGCGGGCACTCTATTCCGCGCTGACCGACACCCTGCAGGCGGCGGGGGTGGAACCACAGTCCCTGCTAAGATCGGCCAGTGACGGGCCTCGCGGGGGCTATGCCTCGCCAGGCCAGGCTCCAAGCGGCTCTTCAGGCATGGGCTATGGAGAAGCAGGTCAGGAGTCGCTCTCCGAGGCACGCATTCCGGACAGCCCGCTCGGTCGCCTGCAGGGCGCCCTGCTGCGCCGGCGCGGCGGGAGTACTGGCGGCGGCAGTGGTGGCGGTGGCTTCGGCAGTGCCGGAGGCGGCGCCCAGATCGACCCGAGCCTGCTCGCGGCGATTCTCGAACGCGTGCTCATCTGGCTGAACGAGCGCCAGCAAACCGCCGCCGGCCTGCCCTACGGCAGCAGCGCCCCGGCCCCCGGCTTTGCCGAACTCAACAGCCTGCTGCCGGCTGACAACAATGCCGCGCTGGATGCCATCGGCCTGTCCTTCGACGTGCTGGCCGCCGACCCGCAGCTGTGCCCGGCCGTCAAACCCAGCCTGGAGCGCCTGCGCCTGCCCTTGTCCAAGCTCGCGCTGCTGGATGCCGGCGTGCTCATCGACCCGCAACACCCGGCCCGCCGCCTGATCGATGTGCTGCTGCGTCTGGCAATGAGCCTCGCCCCGGCCACCACGGCAGAGCATCCGGTCTGCCAAGCCATCGAGGAAGCCGCGCATCGCGTGCAACGCGAATTCGAGCGCGATGCCGGTGTGTTCGCCAGTGTCGGCGCCCCGCTCGAAGCTCTGGAAACGACCCGCAGCAACGACTTGGTGCAACGCATCGAAGCCCTGCTGCCACTGGCCGAGCAGGAAGCGCGACGCGAACATTCACGCAACCGCGCCGCCCGGGCGATCCGCGCCCTGTGTGCCGGGGATGTACCCGTGCCGGTCCGCGCCTTCCTTGAGCAACTGTGGGTCCGCGTGCTGGCCGCCATCCACCAGCATGCCGGCGAGAAATGCGAACCCTGGCTGCGCGCCCTGGCCACCGCCAACGAACTCGTCGACAGCGTGCAACCCAAGGCTGACGCCGCCGCACGCCAGGCTTTGCTGGGCAGCCTGCCCAAGCTGCTCAGCCAGCTGCGCGCCGGGCTGGATGCCATCGGCACACCAGAGCAATTGCGCGAACGCGCCTTCCAGAGCTTCGTTGATTGCCACACCGCCGTCATCCAGGGCAAGCCGCCGGCCATCAGCGGCGTGGACAAGCTGGAAGTCGCCACCGCCCCGCGCATTGAAACTGTCGCCGACACACCCGGCCTGCATGTGGTGCGCCTGGCACCGGATGGCGAACCGGAACGCGGCGTGCCGGAATGGATCAACCAGCTCGCAACCGGCAGCTGGCTGCAACTCACCTTGCCGGATGCAACGCAGCGTCGCCTGTGCGTCGCCTGGTGCGGCGGCACGCCCCGCCTGCTGCTGGCCGCCGAGCCGGGCAGCGATTTCGTGATCATCTTCCCGCAGCGCTGGCTCCAGGCTCGTGCGGCCGAGCATGCCGCGCAAGCCCTGCTGCCCGACGGCGTATTCGAACGCGCCGCCGAAGCCGCAATCGAACGCTATCATTGAATGACCGATTCCCTTCCCGGGAGCACATCATGAAAACCCAACTCCGCCTCATCCTTCTCGCCAGCACACTCAGCCTCGCTTGCAGCCTGGCCACCGCCCAAAAACGCGAGCCCCTGCCTGAGCCGCCACCTGCGCCGCCCAGCGCGCTGCCGGATCTTGGCGGCGTCGAACCCGAAGTCACCATTCGCAACCGCGGCGGCGATCGCTACGAGGAATACCGCGTCAATGGCCAACTCTACATGATCAAGATCACCCCACGCATCGGCAAACCTTATTACCTGGTCTCGAAAGAGCGCGGAGCCGGTTTCGAGCGCATCAACGACCTCGACCGTGCACGCTGGATTCCACAGTGGGTACTGTTCGAGTGGTAAGCGCTGCCACATGAAAAAAGCCGCCGATCTGGCGGCTTTTTCATGTCGGTGCGCCGGTCGGTCAATCGGCCCGGAAGCTATTTTCCGGATCCCGAATTGACGATCCCCAGGACAGAAATCCACAGACGCTACCGACACGTCCTCTCCCGAGCGGACGCGCGAAAGTCTGCTCATCGGCCTTTGCTGACGTTCGACTGTCTTCGCTACATCGACCGCTCTGTTGGATAAAGCAGCCCTCGGATGCTTCCACAAATTCAGCAGCGCCTGAAGCTCTAGAGCCCAACTCCCGGATTGTGTGTCCCCAGTGTTTCCGGAGCCTGCATCAGGCTTTCAGCCAAGTTATGGGCTTCGGCAAGCGAGCGTAGGGTGTTGCTGCCAGCAGACGTTTTCAGGGACGCACAGCTCGATTCGCTGTCAAGCCGGCAACCGCTGCTGAGCGGGCAGGCAGCGAAGAGCTCGGCCACCCAGTCGGCAAATACGCGCACTTTCGGCGACAGATGGCGGTTGTGCTGATAAAGCACCGAAATCGGCATCGGGGCCGACTGCAGATGTGGCAGCACCTCAATCAGCTCGCCGCGTTGCAGTTCGTGAAAGACCATGAACCGCGCCGGCTGGATCAGGCCGAAGCCCTGCACCCCGCAAGCGACATAGGCGTCGCCATCATTGACGGAGACAACTCCCCGCATCTTGATTTCGGTGGTTTCGCCATCGACCAAGAAATCCCAGTCGATGTTGCGACCGGTGCGGCTGGAGAAGTAATGCACCGCCTGGTGGTTTTCGAGCAGATCCTCGATCGAGGTCGGAATGCCGTGGCGTTCGATATATGCCGGGGCGGCGCAGACCACGCTGCGGAAGGTACCGATACGCCGCGCGATCAGGGAAGAGTCGCGCAGTTCGCCGATGCGAATCACGCAATCCACTGCCTCGCGCACCATGTCGACCGGGCGGTCGGTCATGCCGATCACGATTTCTACATCAGGATAGCGCTGGTGAAACTCGCAGAGGTTGGGAATGAGCATCTTGCGTCCAATAACGGGTGGTACATCGATGCGCAGGCGGCCACGCGGGCCGCGCTCTGCGTCAATGAAGGAAGCTTCGGTGTCCTCCAGCTCGTCGAGGATGCGCACGCAGCGCTCGTAATACGCCGCTCCATCCGGAGTAAGGCTCAGGCGGCGCGTGGTGCGATTGAGCAGACGCACCTTGAGACGCTTTTCCAGACTCTGGATGGTCGTAGTGACGGTCGCACGAGGAAGACCGAGGCTGTCTGCCGCAGCACTGAAACTGTTGGCATCCACGACCCGGGTGAAGACCTGCATGGCTTGGAAGCGATCCATTTCCTACTCCTGATAAAAACCCGAAGCCCCTGACAAGCCTTCAGGAAAAACGAATGATTATTCATTTTTAGCGAATAGTGTTGCCGTAATTTTAGTATTTATTCAAGCAATTTCCTGCTGCATCATTCACTCAGACCCTTGCCGCATCGCAGCAAGCGAGCACCGGACGGTCGATCCGTGCCGCTTTTTACACCCCCATATCCCAACAGTTTCAGGAGTTACCCCATGCCATCCCCTTCTCGTTCACAACTTGCTCTGGCCTTGACCGTGGCTGGCATGATCGCCCTGGTCGCTGGTCTTGGCGCGTTTAGTATCACGCGGGCCGAAGCAGACGAACCGGCTGCGGCCCCATCCGCTACGGCGGTCGAGGTAGCACGCGTCCCCAGCCGTAAGGTGCTCGACTGGCAGCGCTACTCGGGGCGCCTCGAAGCCGTGGAGCGGGTGGAAATCCGGCCGCAGGTGTCCGGCCAGATCACCCGGGTCCATTTTCAGGATGGCAGTCTGGTGAAGAAGGGCGATCTGCTCTTCACGATTGATCCGCGCCCCTTTCAGGCGACACTCGACCAGGCCCACGCCAGTCTGGCCGCAGCCGAGGCACGCCACGCCTTTACCGCGGCCGAACTGGCACGCAGCGAGCGCCTGTTGGCTGACAACGCGATTGCCCGGCGCGATCACGAGAGCCGTCAGAACGCCGCCCGCGAAGCCGATGCGAACCTGATGGCCGCCCGTGCGGCGGTCGAGGCTGCGAAGCTCAATCTCGCCTACTCGAGCATCGCGGCGCCAGTCTCTGGACGTGTCTCGCGCGCGGAAGTGACCGCCGGCAACGTGGTGGCGGCTGGCGCCGCTTCGCCAGCGCTGACCTCTGTGGTGTCGGTCGCGAAGCTGTATGCCGCTTTCGATGTGGATGAACAGACCTATCTGCGCAGCATCGCCGCCAACCGCGGCGGCAAGGCCGCACCGGTCTTCCTCGGGCTGGCCAGCGAAGACAGCTATCCGCGCCAGGGGCAGGTGAGTTCAGTGGATAACCGCATCGATGCGTCCTCCGGAACAATCCGCGTGCGTGCGGTTTTCGACAACCCCGATGGCATGTTGCTGCCGGGCCTCTATGCACGCATCCGTCTGGGCGGTACAGCTGAGCATGAAGCCGTGCTCGTTGACGAGCGCGCGGTGTCGACCGATCAGGACAAGCGCTTCGTTCTGGTGCTCGACGACAGCAATCATGCGCAATACCGCGAGGTACGGATGGGCGCCGTGCAGGACGGCCTGCGCGTGGTTGAGAGCGGCCTCAAGGCCGGCGAGCGCATCGTGGTCAACGGCCTGCAGCGCGTGCGTCCCGGTGCGCTGATCGCACCGACCGAGGTGCCGATGCAGGCGTCCGGCAGCGCCGCCCCGAAGCTCGCCAGCAACGCACGCGGCTGAGCCATGCGGCGATAACAAAAAGATTCCAGGGAAGCTCCAATGAATATTTCGAAGTTCTTCATCGACCGCCCGATTTTCGCGGGCGTACTGTCGGTGCTCATCCTGCTGGCCGGTGTGCTGGCGATGTTCAAGCTGCCGATTTCTGAGTATCCGGAAGTGGTGCCGCCTTCGGTAGTGGTGCGCGCGCAGTACCCCGGCGCCAATCCGAAGGTGATCGCCGAAACCGTGGCCTCGCCGCTGGAGGAATCCATCAACGGCGTCGAGAACATGCTCTACATGCAGTCGCAAGCCAACAGCGACGGCAACCTCGCGGTGACGGTCTACTTCAATCTGGGCATGGACCCGGACAAGGCCCAGCAACTGGTGCAGAACCGCGTTTCGCAGGCCCTGCCGCGTCTGCCTGCCGACGTGCAGCGCCTGGGCGTGACGACAACCAAGAGCTCGCCCACGCTGACCATGGTGGTGCACCTGCTCTCGCCGGATGACCGTTATGACATGACCTATCTGCGCAACTACGCGCTCATCAACATCAAGGATCGCCTCGCGCGGATTCCCGGCGTAGGCGAGGTTGCGCTGTGGGGCGGCGGCAACTATTCCATGCGCATCTGGCTGGATCCAGGCAAGGTGGCACAGCGCGGCCTGACCGCGAGCGAGGTGATTGCAGCGATCCGCGAACAGAACGTGCAAGTGGCGGCAGGCGTGATCGGCGCATCGCCCAGCGCGCCGGACGTGCCGCTGCAGCTCTCGGTCAACGCCCAGGGGCGGCTGCAGACCGAGGAGCAGTTCGCCGATATCATCCTGAAGACTTCCGCCGACGGCGGGGTAACACGCTTGGCCGATGTAGCCCGGGTGGAGCTTGCTGCTTCGGAATACGGCCTGCGCTCTTTGCTCGACAACAAGCCCGCAGTGGCGATGGCCATTCTGCAGTCGCCCGGCGCGAATGCGCTGGACGTGTCGGCGCGCGTGCGCGAAACGATGGCGGAATTGTCGAAGGAGTTTCCGGCTTCGGTCGAACACCGCATCGTGTATGACCCCACCCAGTTCGTGCGCGCCTCGATCAAGGCGGTAATCCATACCCTGCTCGAAGCTATCGCGCTGGTGGTGCTGGTGGTGATCGTGTTTCTGCAGACATGGCGGGCCTCGGTGATTCCGCTGCTGGCGGTGCCGATCTCCATCATCGGCACCTTCTCGCTACTGCTGGGCTTCGGTTACTCGATCAACGCACTGAGCCTGTTCGGCATGGTACTGGCGATCGGTATCGTGGTCGATGACGCGATCGTGGTAGTGGAAAATGTCGAGCGCAACATCGAAGCCGGCCTTTCCCCGCGCGACGCGACCTATCGCGCGATGCAGGAAGTCAGCGGGCCGATCATCGCGATCGCGCTGACCTTGGTGGCGGTGTTCGTGCCTCTGGCTTTCATGACCGGACTGACCGGGCAGTTCTACAAGCAGTTCGCGATGACCATCGCGATCTCCACCGTGATTTCGGCCTTCAATTCGCTGACGCTCTCGCCGGCACTGGCCGCCATCCTGCTCAAGGGGCATGATGCCGAGCCGGATTGGCTGACCCGAGTGATGAACCGAGTTTTCGGAGGATTCTTCCGCGCCTTCAACCGCTTCTTCGGCCGCGCCTCGGAGCGCTACTCGGCAGGCGTTGCCGAGGTCATCCGCCGCAAAGGTGCCAGCATGGGCGTGTATGCACTGTTGCTGGTCGCGACGGTTGGGATAGCCTGGATCGTGCCCGGCGGTTTCGTGCCAGGGCAGGACAAGCAGTATCTGGTGAGCTTTGCCCAACTGCCTAACGGCGCGTCGCTGGACCGCAGCGAGGCGGTGATCCGTCGCATGACCGACATCGCGCTGACCCAGCCCGGCGTCGAGAGTGCGGTGGCGTTCCCGGGGCTGTCGATCAACGGTTTCACCAACAGCTCAAGCGCCGGCATCGTCTTCGTCACGCTCAAACCGCATGAGGAGCGCCGTGCACCAGAGCTGTCGGCCGGTGCGATTGCGGGCGCCCTGAACCAGAAACTCTCGGTCATCCAGGAGGCATTCGTGGCGGTATTCCCGCCACCGCCGGTGCTCGGTCTGGGCACTCTGGGCGGCTTCAAGATGCAACTGGAGGACCACGACGCGCTCGGCTATGCCGAACTCGACCGCGCGACACAGGCCTTCCTCGCCGCCGCAGCAAAGACGCCCGAACTCGGTCCGTCCTTCTCCAGCTACCAGATCAACGTGCCGCAACTCGATGTTGACCTCGACCGCGTAAAGGCGCGCCAGCTCGGTGTGCCGGTGACGGACGTGTTTGACACCATGCAGATCTATCTTGGCTCGCTGTATGTGAACGACTTCAACCGCTTCGGCCGCGTGTATCAGGTGCGGGCCCAGGCCGATGCGCAGTTCCGCGCGCATCCGGAAGACATTCTTCAGCTCAAGACGCGCAACCGTGATGGCGAGATGGTGCCGCTCTCGTCTCTGGTGCAGGTGAAGCCCGGATTCGGCCCCGAAATGGTGGTGCGCTACAACGGCTACACCGCGGCCGACATCAACGGGGGCCCGGCGCCCGGCTATTCCTCGGACCAGGCCCAGAAGGCGGCCGAGCGCATTGCGGCGCAAACGCTGCCCAAGGGTATCCGCTTTGAATGGACCGACCTGACCTACCAGAAGATCATCGCCGGCAACGCGGGCATCTGGGTCTTCCCGATCAGCGTGCTGCTGGTCTTCCTGGTACTCGCCGCACAGTACGAAAGCCTGACCCTGCCGCTGGCAGTGATCATGATCGTACCGATGAGCATCCTCGCGGCGCTTACCGGAGTCTGGCTCACGCATGGCGACAACAACATCTTCACCCAGATCGGGCTGATGGTGCTGGTGGGCTTGTCGGCGAAGAACGCGATCCTGATCGTCGAATTCGCCCGCGAGCTCGAGCTGCAAGGCTCCACGCCGCTGCAAGCCGCGATCGACGCGAGCCGCCTGCGGCTGCGCCCGATCCTGATGACTTCGATCGCCTTCATCATGGGCGTGGTGCCGCTGCTGACCTCCTTCGGTCCGGGCGCCGAAATGCGCCATGCAATGGGTGTTGCAGTGTTCTTCGGCATGATCGGCGTGACCTTCTTCGGCCTCTTCCTTACGCCGGTCTTCTACGTCCTGCTCCGCACCCTCAACCGTCGCCATGCACTGCACTCGGCGAGTCACCACGAAGCACCGCTCACGCCGGCGCATACCGAGCGCTAAGCAGGAGAGTGAAAATGAATAAAACATATGCCGGTCGTGCGACCGGGCTGCTGGCTACACTGCTGATCCTCGCGGGCTGCTCGCTGGCGCCGCATTACGAAGTTCCCGACATGCAGCTGCCGGCGGAATGGAAGGAAGCACCGGTCACCGGCGCTGACAGCGCTTGGAAGACTGCCGAGCCCGCCGAAACTGCGGCGCGCGGTGAGTGGTGGAAGGTCTTTGGTGACAGCCGTCTGGACGCGCTTGAAGCCGAGGCGATGATGGCAAACCAGAACCTGCGCGCCGCTGCCGCCCGTCTGCAGCAGTCACGCAGTCTGCTCAGCACGGCCAAGGCCGACAGGATGCCGCAGGTCAATGCAGGCTTCGGCCCCACCCGCCAGCGCCCTTCACCAGTCTCACAAGGCCTGCCGTCGGATGCCGACACCGGCTTCAGCACGCTCTGGCGTGCGCAGGGCACGGTGTCGTACGAAGCGGATCTATTCGGCCGCGTTGCCGCCAACGTAGAGGCTGCAAGGGCCGATGCCGCGCAGAACGAGGCACTTTTCCGCTCGCTGCAACTCGCTCTGCAGGCCGACGTGGCCAACGCCTGGTTCCAGCTGCGCGAGCTGGATGCCGAGCAGGCACTCTTTGCCCGCACGCTCGAACTACGCGGCCAGAGCCTGAAGCTCGCACAGCAACGATTCGCGGCGGGGGATGTGAGCGAACTCGATCTTGCCCGAGCGCAGACCGAGCATGCGGTGGCGCAATCGCAGGCGCAGGGTGTCACCCTGCAGCGCGCGACCACCGAGCATGCGATCGCGCTGCTGCTGGGCAAGACGCCGGCCGAACTGGATCTGCCTGCACAACCGCTCGAGCGCATGAGCCTGCGCCTACCCGCCGGCCTGCCTTCCAGCCTGCTCGAACGGCGGCCCGACATCGCGGCAGCCGAGCGTGCCATGGCCGCCGCAAACGCACGCATCGGCGTGGCGCGCTCGGCCTTCTTCCCGAGTCTCGTGATCACCGGCAATGCGGGTTACGAGTCGGCCGGATTGGGCGATCTCTTCAACTGGACCAGTCGCAGCTTCCTGCTAGGACCTCTGGCCGGCACCATGCTGAACCTGCCGATTTTTGACGGTGGCCGACGCAGTGCCGCGCTGGACCGCGCCTGGGCTACGCATGAAGAACAGGTCGCGAACTACCGGCAGAGCGTGCTGAACGCTTTCCGCGAGGTGGAGGACGGGCTGGCCGGCCTGCGCCTGATCGACTCGCGCATCCAGGCGCAGGACGAAGCGGTGCGCGCCTCCCGGCGGGCGCTGACGCTCGCCCACACGCAGTATCGCGAAGGCTACACCAGCTCGCTGGAAGCGCTGGATGCCGATCGCAGCCTGCTAGAGCAACAGCGCCTTGCCGTACAACTCGATGGTGCGAGGGTGCGCACTGCTGTGAATCTCATCCGGGCGCTAGGTGGCGGGTGGCAAGGAGAGAAAGATAGCAAGGGCTAAGTCGCAAAGTCTCGAATGGAGCGTCATGCAGCAATCGGGACCCGACGAAGTAAGTGCTCATGCGCGCTCAATCTGAGCAATGAACGAGAACTTCATCAATACTCAATCAGGAATATTTGCCATGTACGCGCAGATCACGCAATTCAAGAAAATGCTACACACCCTTTCCCGTCTTCTGGATAAAGCGCAACAGCACGCTGAGGCGAACAACTTTGAGCCAGAGGTTCTACTGAACTCGCGCCTGTCGCCAGATATGTTGCCACTTACGAACCAGGTTCAGATGGCGTGCGATACAGCAGTGCTGGCCGCCGCGGTCTTGACCGGTGAAAAGGTTCCGGGTTTTGAAAATACGGAGAAAACCATCCCGGAACTCAAGGCTCGTATTGAAAAGACGATCGGCTATGTCGCGTCGATGAAAGAAAGCGACTTCGCCGGCTGGGAAGAAAGAATCGTTGCACCCGAGGGCTGGGCCGGCGCCTTTTTTGGAAAGGATTATTTCTACCAGCACGCGGTCCCGAACTTCTACTTTCATGTGGTGACGGCATACGCAATCCTTCGCCACAAAGATGTTCGGATCGGGAAAATGGACTATATCGGACAGCTGCCTTTCCTGAGATAAGGGCCCAAAACCAAGTCTTGGTGCGTACTTCTCATGATCATTTTTAACGTGTCGTCTAAGGCAATTCGACTCTGGAGTTTTTGCCAGGACGACAACCCGGTGGATGTCTGCATCCGGGTATCCACTTTATTTGGTAAAGGATTTCGACGATGAAGGCAGTTCGGTGGACATCTGAGCGCAAGCCGGGTTTGGCTTTGCATGATGAAGCGGTGCCAAGTCCTGGCCCCCATGAGGTTGTGGTGAAAGTCCATGCCGCGTCGCTGAACTTCCGCGACCAGGCGATTCTTGATGACGCCTACGGCGCTCCGACGAAGCCGAATGGTGTTCCCTTGTCGGACGGGGCCGGCGAAGTGGTGGCCGTCGGTCGCGCGGTCACACGCGCGAAGGTCGGTGACCGTGTGACCGCGTCCTGCTGCCAGCACTGGATTGCCGGTTCTGCGCGTCCGGAGTATCAGGCTGACAGCCTCGGAATCATGACGGACGGATGGCTTGCCGAGAACATTCTGTTGCACGAGAACGCCATCGTCCACCTGCCGGACTATATCTCCTACGCAGAGGCTGCATCGCTACCTTGCGCAGCTGTCACGGCTTGGACGGGTCTGAATCTTTCATCGCCTCTTCAGGCAGGTGAGACAGTATTGGTGCAGGGTACCGGCGGTGTGGCGCTGTTCTCGCTCCAGATCGCGAAGATGTTCGGCGCGAAAGTTCTCGCCATCACCTCGTCCGATGCGAAGGCCGAGCGGCTCAAGGCGCTGGGGGCCGCAGCCGTCGTCAACTACCGATCGCATCCTGACTGGGACACGGAAATCCTCGCCCTGACGGATGGACGAGGTGTCGACAAGACCATAGACATCGCTGGGGAAAAGACGATCGTGCAGTCGGCGGCTGCAACTCGGAACGGGGGCGACATCTCGATCGTCGGGTTCACCAGTGGCTTCGGTGGCGGGCTGCCGCCGATCAACATCCTCGCAAAGTCGCTCCACGTCGCTGGCACGGCAATCGGGTCCCGAGCAACCTTCGAGGCATTGTTGCGAGCCATGGCCTTGCACGAGGTGCGTCCTGTCCTTGATCAAGTCTTCCCGTTTGCCGACTACCAAGCTGCCTATCAGCGCCTTAAAAGCGGAGAACACGTCGGCAAGGTAGTGATCGATCTCACTTGATGACGCGCCTTTAGGCCGCCATTTCGAACGAGCGTCCCCAATCGAGGACAATTATCGTCTGGGCGTTCGGCGTAAGTGGCGATGAAGTGGCCAAAAGCTGCAATTCGAGGCCGCCAGAGGTTGAACGGCAGCTTACTGGCGGATAACTGCCCGACTCAGAATGACTGGCCAATGACCGGATTGGCCGAGATCCTGTCATTGGCTGACGCGGGCAAATGACCACTTTGTTTCAAAAACCGCCCGCCCGATAATTGAAGCTCCGTGGCTGCGGCAAACCGGTTTCCAAGGCTCGCGGCCATCAACATTCCGCCCACTCCCCCACATCGGAGCGCCGCCCTGTGATCATCGATTCCCATCCCGTCCGCAACTATCTGCTGAGCCTGCAGGACTGCATCGTCAGCGCACTGGAGGCCTTCGACGGCCAGACTTTCCGCACGGATCGCTGGCAGCGCCCCGAGGGTGGCGAAGGCATCACTCGCGTGATTGAGGGGGGCAATTTCTTCGAGCGTGGTGGGGTGAATTTCTCGCATGTCTTTGGCGACCGACTGCCGCCCTCGGCCACCGCCAACCGCCCGGATCTGACCGGTGCCGGCTTCGAAGCGATGGGGGTGTCGCTGGTGCTGCATCCGCGCAACCCGTATTGCCCGACGGTGCACATGAACGTGCGCTGCTTCATCGCCCGGCCAAAGGATGAAGCCCTCGCAAAGGCCAACGCAGACGCAGCCCCGGCAAACCCGCCGACATGGTGGTTCGGTGGTGGCATGGACCTCACCCCCTATTACGGCAACGAAGAAGACGTGCGCCACTTCCACGCGACCTGCCGGCAGGCCGTCGAGCCCTTCGGCCCGGATCTGCATGCGCGCTTCAAGGACTGGTGCGACCGCTATTTTTTCCTGAAGCATCGCCAGGAAGCACGCGGTGTGGGCGGGCTGTTCTTTGACGACTTCAACGAACTGGGCTTCGAGCAGAGTTTTGCGATGACGCGCAGCGTCGGCGATGCCTTTCTCAAGGCCTATCTGCCGATCATCGAGCGCCGCCGCGACACACCTTACGGCGAACGCGAGCGCGACTTCCAGGCCTACCGGCGCGGGCGCTACGTGGAGTTCAATCTGGTGTTCGACCGCGGCACGCTGTTCGGTCTGCAGTCCGGCGGGCGCACCGAATCCATCCTGATGTCGATGCCTCCTGAGGTGAAATGGCGCTACGACTGGCAGCCGGAACCAGGTAGCGCCGAGGCTGCGCTCTACACCAACTTCCTGCCGGTGCGGGAGTGGGTGTGAGCAGCATGCGCTGAGGCGCGCAGCCAGCGGTTCTCAGTCATACAGGCGCTGGCTGCGGGTGCTCACGGCGGGTTTCAGTTTCCGGCTTCGTGCCGGCCTGACCGAGCCCCGCACAGCCAGCAAACCATTCAGCAGCACGCTGCAGAAGGGCGCGGTCGGGCACATGATGCGGCGCTGCAGGATGCGCACAGCTTCGGCACCGAGTTCGTCACGCGGCACATGCACCGCCGTCAGGGGAACGTCGTGCACGACCGCGAGGTTGAAGCCATCGATGCTCATGACCGAGATGTCATCGGGCACCGACAGGCCGATATCCGAAATGGCATCCACCGCACCCGCGCTCATGAAATCGCCACAGGCGATGATGGCCGACGGGTACTCCTCCTTCGGACGTGTAGCGAAGAACTCCGCCATGGCCTTGCGTGACTCCACCGTGCCAAAGCCGGAGGTGGCAATCAGCTGCCGACGCTCATCGAACTCGATGTTGTGAGCAGCAAAGGCATCCTTGATGCCGGTCAGCCGCCGCTCCATGGTCGTGCGCCGCAGACATGCCAGAACCATTACATCGGTGTGCCCCTGGCGGATGAGGTGCTCTGCGGCGTATTCGCCGATCTGCTGGTGATCGGGAGAGACCGTGTCCAGGTGCATGCTGGTGTCCTTGCCGTTCACCAGCACACAGGGTTTGCCGATATCCGCCGCAAGCTCGTGGATGATCGGATCATCCACGCCGACGATGATCGCAGCATCCACCGAAGGGTCTGAAAAGCGTTTGACGAACAGCTGCGCGTCGCTGTTCGTTTCTTCGATCCCGCAGTAGGAAACCCTGACCTCTCCGTGCTCCACCGCCTGGGCAACGCTTTGCACCACCTTGTAATAGAAGACATCGGTGCGTCCGTTGAATGCCCTTGCGGGCGCGAACACGATCAGATGGTTGAACAAGAGGCGGTTCGTATGAACCTGGCCTAGGATTCCTTTTGACTGTGCGTACTCCATCACCCGTTTTTTGGCGTGTGCGCTGGTATTGGCCTTGCCGGCCAACACACGCGACACGGTGCTGACCGAAAGGCCGGTGTTTTCTGCAACTTCCTTGATGCGCAACTTTCCCGCCATGACGGCTCCCGAAAAATCGTATGCAAATTTTTGCACAGCCATTTTGTTTCATTTAATCAACCATTAACAATCATCGTTTGCCCTGCTCATGAATTGCCATGGAAGTATTTGCACAAAATCCGGTTGCAGTGCTCATCCGCGCTGGCTAGCTTTAGCAGCACATGCATGAAGACTGGCGAGCCAGATACTCATCAGCTTCAGGTCCCAATCGGGTGCATCGGCCACGCAGTCTGTGTGCCCATAACTAGAACGAGGAGATATTCATGTTTTTCAAGCTGAACAAAAGCGGACTGGCATGCCTTGTCAGCACGGCGGCAGCCCTGTCCCTGCTCGCCAGCCCCGCCATGGCTGCAGAGAAATTCCGGCTCGGCCACGGCCTGCAGGAAGACCATCCCGTGCATCTGGCGATGGTGCGCTTTGCCGATCTCGTGAAAGAGAAGAGCAAGGGCGACATGGAGGTCAAGATCTTCGCCAACGGTACGCTGGGCAGCGAACGCGAAATGCTTGAACAGGTGCAGAACGGCGTACTGGAAGCCACCAAGGCCAGCGCCTCTCCGCTGGAGACCTTCGCACCGGAATACAAGGTGTTCAATCTGCCCTTCGTGTTCCGTGACCGCACGCAATTCTTCAAGGTGCTGGAAGGCCCAATCGGTGAATCGATTCTGGCCGCTTCCAAGCCAAAGGGCTTCATCGGCCTGACCTTCTATGATGCCGGCCCGCGCAGCTTCTATGGCAAGAAGCCGATCAACACGCCGGATGACTTGAAGGGCATGAAGATCCGCGTACAGCAGAGCCCGACGACCATCAAGATGATCTCCGCGCTGGGCGCCTCCCCGACCCCGATGCCCTATGGCGAAGTCTATTCAGCGCTGCAGATGGGCGTGGTGGATGGTGCGGAAAACAACGTCTCGGCACTGACTGTCGGCCGTCACGGCGAGGTGAGCAAGTTCTACTCCGACACGGAACACCAGATGGTGCCGGACGTACTGCTGTTTTCCGCCACCAAGTGGGACACCCTGAACAAGGCCCAGCAGGACATCCTGCGTCAGGCTGCGCGTGAATCCTTCGCCTACCAGAAGAAGCTGTGGGCGGATTACGAAAAAGCCGAGCAGGCAAAAGCCGAGAAGCTTGGCGTGAAGTTCTCCAGCCCGGAAAAGCAGGCCTTCATCGCCAAGGTGAAGCCCATGATCGACGAAGAACGCAAGAATCCGAAGATCGCAGCCGTACTCGACCAGATCAACGCGACCAAGTAAGCCAGGTCGCCACCGTGCCGGGCCAGCCGGGTGCTGGCCCCGCCACAACCCCTCTTTCTGGGCGAACACATCATGGAATTTCTTTTCAAGATAAAGGGCGCGCTCGACCGTGTTTTGCAGACGGCGCTGATCCTCGCGTTTGCATCGCTGTCGATCTGCGTGATCTGGGGCGTCGTCACACGCTATGCACTGAACGACCCGGCCATTTTCACCGAGGAAGTCTCACGCTTCTCCGTCATCTGGCTGAGCCTGCTGGGCACCGCCTACGCCTGCGGCCGCCTCGAGCACATGGCTTACACGATGTTCGAAGACAAGCTGTCGCCGGCGCATCTGCGCCAGCACATGCGCGCCGTTGCGGCGATCGTGCTGGCCTTTGGCGCCGTCGTGCTGGTCTATGGCGGCGGCAAGCTGGTATTGCGCGCGCTGCAGGTCGAGCAACTCTCCGCCACGCTGGAAATCCCGATGGGCTACATCTACGCCTGCATCCCGATCTCCGGTATCGCCGTGGTGTTCTACCAGATTCTCATTCTCCTGGCACCGGAACGCTTCAAGGCCTTCGACGAAGTTGACGAGGCCATTGACCACATTGAACAGGAGCTCGGGTCATGACCGCCCTCTGGATTCTCGCCATCGTATTCACGGCCCTGCTGCTGTTCGGTGTTCCGGTCAGCTTCTGCATCGGCATCGGTACGCTGCTGGCGCTGTTTACCGTCACACCCACCATCGACTCGGCACTGATCGTTTCCGCTCAGCGGATTGCCTCCAGTCTGGACAGCTTCACCCTGGTGGCCATTCCGCTGTTCATCCTCGCCGGCAGCATGATGAACACCGGTGGCATCGCCTTGCGACTCATCGAACTGGCCAAGGTGCTGGTCGGCCGTCTGCCCGGATCGTTGGCGCAGATCTCGGTTGTCGCCAATGCCCTGTTCGGCGCGATCTCCGGTTCGGCCGTGGCCAGTGCCGCCGCCGTCGGCGCAACCCTCTCGCCGCTGCAACGCAAGGCCGGCTACAACATGCCCATCTGCGCAGCGGCGAACGTGGCCGCCTCGCCCTGTGGCTTGCTGATTCCGCCCTCGGGTGCACTGATCGTGTACTCGCTGATTTCCGGCGGCACCCCGGTCGATGTGCTGTTCGTGGCGGGTTACGTCCCCGGCATCCTGATGGCCTTGTCCGTCATGATCTGGCTGGCTTACATCGCCAAGCGCGGCGACCTGCCGAATGAAGTCCGCCGCTATTCGGCGCAGGAAGCCTTCGTCATCTTCTTCCGGGCCCTGCCTGCGCTGGCGCTGATCCTGATCATCATGGGCGGCATCATCGGCGGCATCTTCACCGCCACCGAAGCGGCCGGCGTGGCAGCGCTGTACACCTTCATCCTCGGCAAGTTCATCTACAGGAGCCTGAGCTGGCAAACCCTGGCCAAGAGCATGCTGGATGCAGCGGTTGGCACGGCGGTGGTGATGCTGATGGTCGGTGTGTCGATGACCATGTCCTGGCTGCTGGCCAGCACCGGCTCGGTGCAGATGCTCGCGGATTCGATCATCGGCTTCTCCAGCAATCCGTATGTGCTGCTGACGCTCTTCAACATCCTGCTGCTCCTGCTCGGCACCTTCCTCGACATCACGCCGGGGCTGCTGATCTTCACCCCGATCTTCCTGCCCATCGCGATGAAGCTCGGCATCTCGCCGGTGCACTTCGGCATCATCATCACCTTCAACCTGTGTATCGGGATCGCCACCCCGCCAGTGGGCAGCACCCTGTTCATTGCCGCCCGGGTAGCCAAGGTGAATCTCGCCGAGCTCACGCGACCACTGCTACCGATGTTCGCTTTTGAAATCCTTGCCCTGTTCCTGGTGACCTACATCCCGGCCCTGTCGTTGTGGCTGCCGGGCCTGCTGCTGGGAAAAGTCGGCTAGACCTGCGCGCCTTGAATCCGGATGCGCGCGGCCTCCGCCGCATCCGGAACCAAACAACCCAAACATCAACAACACACGTCCGGCAGCCATGGCTGCAGCGGAGTGGAACCCTTACGTCATGACATTTCGGTCCGCCTGAGCTTGCAGCACCGAAGTCACATCAGGAAACCAGGAGAATCATCATGCCTCTAGACAAGAATCCGGAATTTTCCCTGAGCGCGCAGCAGCGCGGCCAGCTGACCCTGAGCTGTGCGGAAAAGCATGTCGCACATGTTTTCGTGCTGGAAGAAGATATTGTCCGCGTCATGCTGCTGCCGCTGGGCGAGTTGCGTTTTCCGCAGACCTGGGCCATCGCGCCGGGGGCTGAAGATGTGCCCCCCGAAGGACGCGACCGTTTTGACCTGAGCGGATTCAGCCTGCCTGACTTTCAGCTGGAACAGACACCGGAAGAACTCTGCATCGAGACGAAACAGATCCGCCTGCGCATCCGTCTCGCCGGCTTCTTCTGCAACTGGGAAGTCCGTCGCAACGGGATCTGGCAACAGGCCGCAAGTGACCGCCCGACCCAGAGCTACAACTTCGCCTGGTGGGACGAGAAGGTTTATCACTACCTCCAGCGCTCGGCGGACGAAATGTATTTCGGCCTCGGCGAACGCGCGGGAGAAGCCGACCGCCACGGCAAGAGCTACCGCATGTGCAACCTCGATCCGATGGGTTACAGCGCGCGCAGCAGCGACCCGCTCTACAAGCACATTCCCTTCTACCTGACCTGGAAGAAAACCAGCCACGTTGCCTTTGGCCTGTTCTACGACACCCTGTCGGACTGCAGTTTCGACATGGGCCGCGAGATGGACAACTACCACGGCCATTACCGCAAGTTCGTCGCCGATCACGGCGATCTGGATTTCTATTTCATCGCGGGCGACACCATCGCCGCGATCACCCGACGCTACACATGGATGACCGGACGCCCGGCCTTCATGCCGAAGTGGAGCATCGGCTACTCGGGCTCGACGATGACCTACACCGACGCGCCGGACGCCCAGGCGCAGATGAACAAGTTTCTCGAAGGTTGCGAGAAGCACGACATCCTGTGCGACTCCTTCCACCTGTCATCCGGTTACACCTCGATCGGACCGAAGCGTTACGTCTTCAACTGGAACCGGGAGAAATTCCCCGACCCGGCGCGCTTCGTTCACGACTTCCTCGACCGCGGCGTGAAGCTGTGCCCCAACATCAAGCCCTGCCTGCTGCGCGACCATCCCCGCTTCATTGAAGCCGAGGCCAAGGGCCTCTTCGTGCACGAAGCCAACGGCACGCCGACGCAGGTGCAATTCTGGGACGAAACCGGTGCCTATCTTGATTTCACCAATCCGCAGACCATCGCCTGGTGGAAAGCCCGCGTGACCGATGCCCTGCTGACTTACGGCATCGCCGCGACCTGGAACGACAACAACGAATTCGAAATCTGGAGCGACAGCGCCCGCATCACCGGCTTTGGTACGCCGCGCGCCGCGCGCGAGGCAAAGCCCTTGCAGACGCTGCTGATGCTGCAATCCTCGCGTGCCGCGCAAAGCGAATTCGCCCCGGCCAAGCGCCCCTTCCTGGTCTCGCGCTCCGGCGCCGCCGGCATGCAGCGCTACGTGCAGACCTGGTCGGGCGACAACTACACGAGCTGGGAAACCCTGCGCTACAACATCAAGATGGCATTGGGCCTGGCGCTCTCCGGCGTCTCGAACACCGGCCACGACATCGGCGGCTTCGCCGGCCCGGCCCCCGAACCGGAACTGCTGCTGCGCTGGGTGCAGCATGGCATCTTCCTGCCGCGTTTCAGCATTCACTCGTGGAACGACGACAAGACCGTCAACGAACCCTGGATGTATCCGCAGATCACGCCGCACATCCGCCAGCTGATCAAGTTCCGCTACACCCTGCTGCCGTATTTCTACGACCTGCTGTGGCGCTCGCACAGCGCGTTCGAGCCGATGATCCGCCCAACCTTCTACGATTTCCCGGAGGATGAGCGCTGCTACGCCGACACGGACGACACGCTGCTCGGCGCCAACATGCTGGTGGCTTCAGTGGTCGAACCCGGTGCCCGCACCCGCGCGGTGTATCTGCCGGCGGGCGCCGGCTGGTACGACTTCTGGAGCGGCGATCATTTCGCCGGCGGCCAGACCATCACCCTGCCCGCCCCCTGGGATCGCCCGCCTCTGCTGGTGCGCGAAGGCTCGGCAATTCCGCTGAACCTGGCCGAACAGCACTTCGGCAAGCCGGCGGATGAACGCGGATTCGCGGTGTTCCCGCTGCGCGGAGAAGGCGTGTTCGAGGACCGCTTCTTCGAGGACGACGGCGAAAGCCAGGCTTATCGCGACGGCCAATATGGGCACTGGGTTCTGCGTGTGCAGGGCACGGCCGAGACCATCAGCCTGAGCGTACAGGCCGACGGCCAATGCCCGCCGAGCCGGATTCACCACGAAGTCCGCGTGCTGCTGCCGCGTCAGGAAATCCGGGCGATCCGCGCCACGCACGGGCAGATCGTGTCAGACCGGGAAACAGCCGACTGGCGTGAGCTGCGTCTGGCGCTGCCCGTCTGACTCTCGCAACGACCCGGCCAGAGAGCCGCGTCCGTCCTGCCTCTTCAGCCATGCAGACTGGAGAATAAGGCCGGGCGCGGCTCTTCGGGCGCCTCTGTTTGCGCGGACAACACCAGGTGCAAGGCCGCCGATATCCGGCAGGCCGGAATCAGTCTTTGCGCACGTCGGCCCAGGCTGCTCCGGTCAGCCCGGCGAGCTGCAGGGGCGTCAGCGGGAAAACAGAAAAAGGCGTGCCGGCCGCGGCCCACAGCCGCTCGAAGCGCTGCAGATCCGCATCCATCACCAGCCGCACCGGCTGCGCATGGCCCAGCGGCGCAACGCCACCAATCACGTAGCCGGTGGCCTCACGCACGAAATCCGCATCGGCCCGGCCCAGCGCCTCGCCCATCAGGCCGGCCACCTTCTTCTCGCAGACGCGGTTCTCGCCGCTGGCAATCACCACCACCGCCTGCCCACTCTGCTTGCCGCGGAAGACGATGGATTTGGCAATCTCCGCCACGCTGCAGCCCACCGCTTCGGCCGCCTCGGCGGAGGTGCGGGTGGGTTGCTCGAATTCGACAACGGTGGTCACGACGCCGGCCTGATCGAGCAGTTGCTGGATGCGGCAGGCATTCGGGTGGATAGCGGGTTTCATGCGAGGAGTTCCGGGCTGCAGATGAAGAAGGCTCGTTTATACGCCCAAGCATGTTCACGCGGAAAGCCTGCCTGCACAGCAGCATGCAGCCTTGCTGTGCAGGCAGGCATGCTGAAGAGGCAGGCGGGACGCTGGTTTCCAGAGAGCACGCCGGAAGACGCCCGCCCATTGCGACTGTCGCGAGCATGCAGAAAATCCTGCGTGGCGGGGGCGCGCTGGGTAAGATGGGCGGCGCTTCCCCTGTATGAAGCGCGTCTTTCATTTCATCCCCGGTTTCCCCTCCATGAGCACCCGCGATTCCCGCCACCTGGCACAGACGCTCGCCACCGCCGCCGCGGCCTACCAGACCAGCGCCGTCATCCCGCATTGCCCCAGTTGCGCCGCGCCCTGCTGCAAGCTCGACAAGCTCGTCCTCGAACTGGACTGGGCGCAGGTCAAGGGCCTGTGGCAGCTCGGCGAATCGCGCAAGGAGTTCGACAAGCGCCTGGCAGCGGGCAAAGGCCCGATCGAGATCCGCCCGGCCAACGGCCTCTACTACGCCCACAGCAAACCCTGCCCGGCTTTTGACGCAAGCTGCGGCTGCACGGTCTACACCACGCCGCTCAAACCCGTGGGCTGCAGTGATTTTCCGGTGTACGAAGACGGTGGCGAAATCACCGCCGACCTGCGCTGCGAGGCCGTGGATCTGGATGCACTGAAGGCCACGCTGAACAAGGCGCTAGGCCCGGATGCCCGCATCCGCCAGACTGCCGACCGGGATTTCCCGTTTCTCGTCACGCTGTCGGTGAAGCGCTATTGATCCGGCCTGGCGAAGTTTGAAGTCCGTTCGGCCCGAGTGCGCCCGCAGGGCGTGTATCGAGGGCGGGGCCAAGCCTCGATACAGCCGGCGTTGCCGGCCACTCGGCACGAACGGTTTTGGGGGCACAAAGTTCAAACAAAATCGGCCGGATCAATAGGTATCGGTAAGAGTCCGCATGTGCAGTGCGCTCCCTGCCAAGACTGTTTCAAGCCAGAATCCCGCCATGCCCATACCACCACGCAAAGTCATCATGTCGCTGAGCATCCTGCTGGTCCTGACCCTGGTCGCCGCGGTCCTGTTCTTTCGCTCTGCGCCGCAGACGCCGGAACAGGCCGCGCAGCAAACGCAGGCACCCGGCATTCCGGCTGAATGGCCGCAGATTCAAGCCCTGCTTGAGCAGAACGCCCTGCCGGCCATCCACATCAAACTGCTCGACGAGAAACCGGTACGCGCCTATCAGTCAAAGTTTGGCGGTCAAGCCTGGTGGCCGGCAGGCAAACCATATCCGACCGGCAAGAATGGCCAGCCACTGGTGTTTCTGGCGCAGATCAATTTTTCAGAGCTGAACGGCCAGCTCGTCGACTACCCGGCCACGGGGCTGCTGCAATTCTTCATCGGCAGTGATGATCTGTATGGCATGGATTTCATCGACAAATCGCTCCCGCTCGAACGCTATCTCACGATGAAAAAGAACTTCGCCGTGATCTATCACCGCGAAGTTGATGCGTCCGCCCCCACCCGATCTGCTCCGCTCCTTGCGACAAGTGCGGATGATCTCCTGCCGCACCGGGGCGAAACTGCCATTACCCTCTCGCTGGGTCGCGATATCGCCAACCCTGCGGACTACCGCTTCAGGAAAATTCTGGCGCCATTGGGCGACCTGAGCGAAGCCGCCGACGAATACGCCTTCGAAACGCTCGGCCAGTCACCGAGCCACAAACTCGGCGGTTACGCCGCCTTCACCCAGGAAGACCCGCGTGGCTATGAAGGCAAGAGCGAAGAATGGCTGCTGCTATTCCAGATGGACACCGACTCCAACGAACGCTTCGAGATTATGTGGGGCGACGTAGGCATCGCGAATTTCTTCATCCGCAGAGCAGATCTGAAGGCGCTCGATTTTGACAAGGTCTGGTACAACTGGGATTGCCACTGATCTCCCCCGGCATTCGTGATCGCCTCCTTGCTCTGCGCGGGAGCGTGTGGCGGAGAGTTATCCGCGCGGGTCAAATGATCCGGTTCAGGCTTCGCCCTGCCTGAGCCAGGGATAGAACTGGCGGTCGGCCTGCAGCATGTGATTGGCGACGACTTCGACAACCACGAAGCGTGCCAGGCGCAGGGCGTGGCCGGCTTCCGGAGTCTGCTCAAGGGCAGCACGCCTGGCCGCAACCTCGCCGAGCAGGCGTTGATGATCAGCCTGATGAGCCGCCAGGCCGGGCCAGGCAAGTGCGCCCAGCACCTGTTCCTCACTCGTGAAATGGCTCGTGACGTCGGCCATGAGCCGGTCGACGGCGAAACGCAGCTGCTCCAGGGAGACGGCGGCGGGATCAGCCAGCAGGCTCTGCAGCTGATCGACGCTCTCGAAGAGCTGACGGTGCTGCGCATCGATGAGGCCATGTCCGGATTCGAAATGCCGGCGCCATAGCAGGCGCACCACGCGCAGTTCGGCATTGCCATCCACGTCGCGGACTTCCGGGTAATGAATCTCCGCGCGATTGCGTCCCAGGGCCTTGGCCCGATATAGCGCCTCGTCGGCCTTGGCCAGCGCCAGCTCTACGCTCTCTCGGCTCACCTGCCACTGCGCGGCGCCGATGCTGACGCTGATCTGCAGGCCGTCCACGAACAGCTCGCGAGCGATGGCACTGCGAATCTTCTCGGCCGCTTCGGTGGCGTGTTCGATATCGGCATGTGGCATCAGAACGGTGAATTCGTCGCCGCCCCAACGCGTGAGAAGGTCCGAGTCGCGCGTGCAGCCCTTCACCGCCAGAGCCACCTGCTGCAGCACGCGGTCGCCGATTTCATGGCCGCAGCCATCGTTGATCGACTTGAAGTGATCCACGTCGAAAATCAGCAGGCTGATAGGGTGGCCGTAGCGTTGCGCGCGCTCGCACTCGGTGGCGGCTACCTGCTCGAAGTGGCGGCGATTGCACAGCCCGGTCAGGGCGTCGGTCTCGCTCTGGCGACGCAGTTGCAGCTCCAGTTCATGGCGGGCGGTGATGTTGCTGGCCACCCATACCACGGCCTCCTCGCCTTCGATGGCAAAAGGCAAAGCCTGGACGCGGCCTTCAAACCAGATTGTCTGTTGCGGCCCCTCGCTGGTCAGGCCCTTCACGTCGTCCGACGCCAGACCATATTCGATTACGTGCAGCTTGCCGGACTGCAGCGCCTGCGCAATCTGGTCGAGGAACCAGCCAGCTTTCTCCGGCATCAGCACCTCGCTGATGGTCTGACCGACGAGAAAGCTGCCGTCGTGGTAGTAGCGTGTGTCCGCGCCGCCCAGCACCGCGACATAGCGGCCGCCCCGGGTCAGGACGAAGACCGGGTCAGGCAGGGCGGCGAAAATGGCGGTGAGCTGGGTCAGCGAAAACATGGGGAGAAGATGCCAGGGCGGTCGGCTGCGCGACAGGAGCTTCAAGCATAACGGCCGGAAAGCCTTTTGCGTTGAGCACCCGAAAGTCCGGCCCGCTCCTGCCGCCCCGTGGCCTCAATGCCCCGCAAAATCGACCAGCGTAAACAGCTTCAGGCCGGAGTCACGCAGCAGCTTCGAGCCACCCAGCTCTGGCAGGTCGACAATCGCCGCGCCTTCCACCACCGTGGCGCCGAGGCGCTCCAGCAGCTTCTTGCCGGCCATCATGGTGCCGCCGGTGGCGATCAGGTCGTCGATGAGCAGCACGCGATCGCCGCACTTGCAGGCGTCGGCATGCATCTCGACCGTGGCGCTGCCGTATTCCAGCTCGTATTCCTCGGCGATGGTGGTGTAGGGCAGCTTGCCCTTCTTGCGGATCGGCACGAAGCCGACGTTGAGCTCGTAGGCGACGATGGAGCCAATGATGAAGCCACGCGCATCCAGCCCGGCCACTACGTCGATCTTCTGGTGCATGTAGCGCAGCACGAAATGCTGGACCAGCACGCGCAGCGCGGCGGGGTCCTGCAGCAGCGGGGTGATGTCGCGGAACTGGACGCCGGGCTGGGGCCAGTCGGGCACGGTGCGGATGTGGTCGCGCAGGTCATTCGGGTCAAGCAGCATGGTTTCCTCCTGAAATCGGGGGGGATTCTAGCCCGCCAGCCGGAAAGGAGGCCGCTGCTATACTTTGCCCTTGATCGGGCGCAGACCCGACGCCCCGTTCCAACCCGTTTGCACAGCCCGACAAGGGCCCGAAAACAAGAGAGATCATGAAAAAAGACGCATCGCACCACCTCGAAGCCTTCCTCTTCGGCAGCCGCTGGCTGCAGGCTCCGCTCTACCTCGGCCTCGTCTTCGCGCAAGGCGTGTATGTCTTCAAGTTCCTGCAGGAACTGATCCATCTCGTCGGCCATGCGGTGAGCTTCACCGAAGTCGACATCATGCTCATCGTGCTGGGCCTGATCGATGTGGTGATGGTCGCCAATCTGCTGCTGATGGTGATCGTGGGCGGTTATCAGACTTTCGTGTCCCGCCTCGATCTGGACGGACATCCGGACCAGCCGGAATGGCTCTCACACGTGAATGCGGGTGTGCTCAAGATCAAGCTGGCCACTGCACTGATCGGGATTTCGTCGATCCATCTGCTCAAGACCTTCATCGAAGTAGGCAGCAAGATGGCGCAGGCGGCCGACCCCTTCGCGCTGACCCGGCTGGAGCATGGTGTGCTGTTCCAGATCGGAATTCATCTGACCTTCGTGGTGTCCGCCCTGGTGATGGCCTATACCGACAAGGTGATGAACAGCACCCTGGTGTTGAGCAAGGATCTGGAACACTGACCCGCATTCCCGCCCCGGACAAACAAGAGAGACCCCACATGGCCACCATCAAGCAAGCCGATCTGATCGACAGCGTCGCCGCCGCACTCCAGTACATCAGCTACTACCACCCGGTTGATTACATCAAGGGCCTCGCCCGCGCCTACGAAATGGAGGCCAGCCCGGCCGCCAAGGATGCGATGGCGCAGATCCTGATCAACTCGCGCATGTGCGCTGAGGGCCACCGTCCGATCTGTCAGGACACCGGCATTGTCTCGGTTTTCCTCAGGGTGGGCATGAACGTGCGCTGGGAAGGCTTCAGCGGTTCGCTCGAAGATGCGGTGAATGAAGGGGTGCGCCGCGCCTATCTGCATCCCGACAACGTGCTACGCGCCTCGGTGCTCGCAGACCCGGCCGGCAAGCGTGCCAACACGAAAGACAACACCCCGGCGGTGATCAACATGAGCATCGTGCCGGGCGACAAGGTGGACGTGATCGTCGCCGCCAAGGGCGGTGGCTCGGAAGCGAAATCCAAGTTCGCCATGCTGAATCCATCGGACTCCATCGTCGACTGGGTGCTCAAGACCGTGCCAACCATGGGCGCCGGCTGGTGCCCGCCCGGCATGCTCGGCATCGGCATTGGCGGCACCGCCGAGAAGGCGATGCTGCTGGCCAAGGAAGCGCTGATGGAGCCGATCGACATCCTCGACCTGATCGCCCGCGGCCCCAAGACCCGCGCCGAAGAGCTGCGCATCGAGCTGTATGAAAAGGTCAATGCGCTGGGCATCGGCGCCCAGGGCCTCGGCGGCCTGACCACCGTGCTGGATGTGAAGGTGCTGGACTACCCGACTCACGCCGCCAACCTGCCGGTGGCGATGATCCCCAACTGCGCGGCCACCCGTCACGCTCACTTCGAGCTGGATGGCAGCGGCCCGGTGTATCTGGATCCGCCTTCGCTCGAAGACTGGCCGAGCCTCACCTACGATGCCTCCAAGGGCAAGCGCGTGAATCTCGATACCGTGACGCGCGAAGAAGTCGCCTCGTGGAAACCGGGCGACGTGCTGCTCCTGAACGGCAAAATGCTCACCGGCCGCGATGCCGCGCACAAGCGCATGACCGACATGCTCAACAAGGGTGAAAAACTGCCGGTGGATCTGGCCGGCAAGTTCATCTACTACGTCGGCCCGGTCGATCCGGTGCGTGATGAAGTCGTCGGTCCGGCCGGCCCCACCACCGCCACGCGCATGGACAAGTTCACCGAACAGGTGCTGGCACAAACCGGCCTGCTCGGCATGATCGGCAAGGCCGAACGCGGCCCGGCCGGTCTGGATGCCATCAAGAAACACCAGTCGGTGTATCTGATGGCCGTGGGCGGTGCTGCCTACCTCGTTTCCAAGGCAATCAAGGCGGCCAAGGTGGTCGGCTTTGCCGATCTGGGCATGGAAGCGATCTACGAATTCACCGTGCAGGACATGCCGGTGACCGTGGCCGTCGATTCCACCGGCATCTCGGTGCATGAAACCGGTCCGAAGGAATGGCAGGCGAAGATCGGCAAGATTCCGGTCAAGGTGGTCTGAGTGACGAATGTAAAAAGCCCGCTGCACAGCGGGCTTTTTGTTGCGATGGCAGAATGCCCGCATGAAACGCTTTGAGTTCCGCCTGCACATTTCAGCCGAGCAATACCTGCCGTATTACCGGGGTCAGGTGACACAGGTCCTGATCCGTCTGGCGGAGGGGCAGACCGTGAGCTTTCCGGCGAATCTGCTGCGCCCCTTCGTGCAGGCCGATGGCATTCAGGGCGACTTCATCCTGAGCTGTGACGAACACAACAAGGGCGCCAGCCTGCAGCGCAAAGCCTCGCGCTGAAGCGAGGTTTCATTTTCCATCGGCCCGAACAGCCGCACCCGGCGGGCCTCTGCAGCATGCCTTGCTGCAGATCCAATATTGACAAGGGTTTCGAGGCATTCAGGCCGAAGAGGCTTGCTGCATGCGCCTCTTCAGACAAGCTGAACCGTGCGCTCAAGGTCGCAGACAGGCAGGGTCGGCGTCACAGGCCCGACTCTGTGCCAGCCGGGCCTGCTGGCGATCACGCTCCTGTTCGCGGCCGACCATGCAGCCTGCGGTATAGGCGGCGATCAACAGGCCAAGCAGCAACGCGATACCGCCCAGCCAGCTCCAGTTGCGCCACAGTTGGCCCGCGCGGGGCAGGCTCCGGGTGCGTTGCGCTTGCAACGGGAATCCGGGCTCATCCACCAATTGATTCGGGTTCATGGGTTTTCCTCCAAAAATTCTGTCGGGGCGGGTCGGGGCGAAACGAATCCGCTTTCCCGACAAGGGGCATGGATTACAGATTCTTCAATGCGAGGCCGAGGGATCCACCGCACGCGTGGCACGCGGAGCCAGCCAGATGCTGCAGGCCGCCGCGAAGAGGATCACGGCAATCAGCATGAACAGCTGGTTGGTGGCGAGCATCACGCTCTGGCCTTCGACCAGACGTTCAAGCGCGCCGAGGATGCCGGGGTCCTGCAGGGAACTGGCAGCCGAACCGAGCGGGTTGAGCTGGCTGGCGACGCCGGCCTGATTCACCGGATCGAGCGTGGCCACGATGTCCGCGCGGTTGAACTGGATACGGTCTTCCCAGCTGGCGGTGGTCAGCGAAGTGGCGAAGGCGCCTGCCAGGGTGCGCAGGAAGTTCATCAGACCGGCGGCCGAAGCCGTTTCGCGCTCCTCCACGCTGCCCAGAATCTGACCGGTGAGCGGCACGAAGAAGAAGGGCATGCCGATACCCATCACCAGCAGCGGCAGGGCGACTTGCCAGTAGGTCATGTCGGTGGTGCCGAAAGCGCGCCACAAGGTGATCATGCCCAGCCAGGAGACACCGAAGAAGACCAGCGGACGCGAGTCGATCTTGCTCGAGAGCATCGCCGCGAAAGGCGCGCACAGCACGGCCAGCACACCACTCCAGGCCGTCGCCATGCCCGACCAGGTGGCGGTGTAGCCCATGTGTTGCTGCAGCCACAGCGGGGTCAGCACGTTGGCACCGAAGAAGGCGCCGAAAGCCAGCACCAGCGTGAGCACGCCGAAGGAATAGCCGCGGTGGCGGAACACGCGCAGGTCCACGATCGGATGGCGCTCATTGAGCTCCCAGATCAGGAAGGCGGCGAAGCCGACCGCAGCCACGATGGCAAGCGTCACGATGGTCGGTGAGGCAAACCAGTCGAGGTTCTTGCCTTCGTCGAGCATGATCTGCAGGGCGCCGACCCAGATCACCAGCAGTGCCAGGCCGATCTTGTCGATGGGTGCGATTTCGAGTGGAGTTTCATAGCGCTTGAGCAAGCCCCAGCCGAACCAGGCACAAAGCAGCGCAATCGGCACGTTGATGTAGAAGATCCAGGACCAGTGGCTCTGATCGCAGATCACCCCGCCCACGATGGGGCCCAGGATCGGCGCAATCAGGGTGGTCATGGCCCAGATGGCCGTGGCTGCCGCGGCCTTGTCCTTCGGGAAAATGCGCAGCAAAAGCGTCTGCGACAGCGGCATCAGCGGGCCACCGGCCAGCCCCTGCAGCACGCGCCCAGCAATCAGCATGCCGAGCGAATTCGAGAAGCCGCAGAGCAGAGAGGCGAGGCCAAACAGGGCCATGGAAATCACGAACACGCGTACCGCACCGAAACGCCCGGCCAGCCAGCCGGTGAGCGGTACGGTGATGGCTTCGGCCACTGCGTAGGAGGTGATCACCCAGGTGCCCTGGCTGCTGGTAACGCCGAGACTGCCGGCGATGGTGGCGACCGACACGTTGGCGATGGTCATGTCCAGCACGGCGATGAAGTTCGCCAGTGCCAGCACCAGTGCGCCGACGATCAGCATGCCCCCGCGCAGGGGCTGCTCGCCGTTGGGGAGAAGAGCCTGATTCATGGGACGGTGCTCAGTTGGTGCTGCTGCGAGTGTCGATGGTGGCGTGCATGGAGAGGCCGACCTGCAACGGGTGAGCGGCCAGATCGGTCGGGTCGAGCTGAATACGTACCGGCAGGCGTTGCACCACCTTGATCCAGTTGCCGCTGGCGTTCTGCGCCGGGATCGCGGCGAAGGCTGCGCCGGTGCCGCCGGAGAAGCCGGCCACGGTGCCGTGGTAAGTCACCTTGTCGCCGTAGATGTCGGCGCGCAGCTCGACCTTCTGGCCGACGCGCACGTCCTGCAGCTGGACTTCCTTGTAGTTCGCATCGACGTGCATGCGCTCGACCGGCACCACCGAGAGGAGGCTGGCACCGGCCTGCACACGCTGGCCCACCTGCACCGCGCGGCGTGCCACCACGCCATCCACCGGCGCGCGCACCACGGTGCGCTGCAGGTCGACCAGAGCCTGATCGCGGCGGGCGCGAGCGAGAGCCACTTCGGGGTTGGTGTCGAGCGTGCTGTCGTCGATCAGCACCGAATTCGCTTCACGCGAGCCGACGGCGGCGGCGCGGTTGGCGCGGGCCTGAGCGGCACCGGCCTTGGCAGCCGCCAGCGCCGCCTGAGCCGCATCAAAGCTGTTGCGGGCACGGCTCAGCTCTTCGCCGGAAACCGAGCCGGAGCCGGCCAGCGCTTCGCGGCGCTGCAGATCGATGCCGGCGCGTTCGAAATCGGATTCGGCCGAAGCGAGCTGGGCGGCAGCACGCTGTTCGTCGGCCGCCCGCGCCGCGATCTGAGCCGAGAGGCCGCTATCGGTGGCCTGGTAGCCGCGCACCTTGCGCACCGCGCGGCCATATTCGGCTTCGGCCTGAGCCAGCGCCAGGCGAGCATCGGTGTCGTCGATCACGATCAGCACATCACCGGCCTTCACGGCCTGGGTATCGCTGACCTTCACTTCGCGCACGGTGCCGCCGACGGCAGGCGTGACCTGAGCAATCTCGACGGCAGCATAGGCATTGTCGGTGCTGACGAAGTGCGAGGCGTAGAGGCCGTAGTAGAGGCTGTAGCCGACAGCGGCCAGTGCCACGACACTGCCGAGCGCGGTGAACAGGGTCTTGCGGCGCTGGCCGTTGCGGGTATCAAGGGCGAGGTCTTCTTCGCTGACGGCGTGGATCTTGGCGGTGGAGGTCTGGGACATGATGGTTTTCCTTGAATTCGGGTCGGGGGAGAGGATCGGGTTCAGTTGTGCTGGTAGCCGCCGCCAAGGGCACGCACCAAGGCCACGTCGAGGCTGAAGGCGCGGGACTGCAGATCGGTCAGGCCGCGCAAATTGGTGAGCATCGCGTCTTCGGCTGTCAGTACATCGAGGTAGTTCGAGAGGCCGCCGTCATAGCGGTTGCGGGCGATCTGCCAGGCCTGTTTGGCAGCACCGAAGGCGGCTTCGCCACGCTCCAGACGCGGCGCCAGAGCGCGCTGGCTCACCGCCGCATCGGCAACTTCGCGCAGCGCCTGGGTCACGGTGCTGTCGTAGTTCGCCACGGCTTCTTCGTAGTCGGCACGGCGGCTTCTGTACTGCGCTTGCAGGCGGCCGCTGTCGAAGATCGGCAGGGAGATCGCCGGACCGACCGAACCGATGTCCGAGCCAGACTTGAAGAGCTTGTCCAGCCCCAGGGACTGAACGCCGATGAAGGCGGAGAGATTCACGTTCGGATAGAACTCGGCCTTGGCCGAATCGATGCGCTTGGCCGCGGCTTCAGCGCGCAGACGGGCAGCAATCACATCCGGGCGACGCCCCAGCAATTCCAGCGCGAGCTGATCCGGCAGGCCCGGTGCGTTGTCGAGACGGATTGTCGGGCGGACGATGGCGAGGCCGCGATCCGGCCCGGCGCCAAGCAACGCGGCGAGGTAATTGCGCTGCAGGGCGATGCTCTCGTCAGCGGCCAGCAGGTCGCCTTCAGCCGCGGCCTGGCGCGCTTCGGCGCCACGCACGCTGCCCAGCGTTTCGAGACCGTTGGTGTGGCGTTCCTGGAACAGCTGGGCGGTCTTGCTGCGCACTTCCAGCGCGGCGGCGGCGGTGTCGCGGGCGGCGTGCAGGCGAGCCAGTTCGGCGTAGCCGCTGGCAATCGAGCTCGACAACAGCAAGGCGGCCTGAGCGGCATCCGCGGCGGCGGCTTCGCGCTCGGAGGTGGCAGCGGCCAGGGCGCTGCGGTTCTTGCCCCAGAAGTCCAGCTCCCAGCTGAAATCCAGACTGATCCGGCCATAGTCGTTCCAGCCCTGCGGCGACATGCTCTTGGGCGTGAGGTAGTTGTAACTCTGCTTGGCCTCGGACGCCGAGGCATTCGCCGTGAGTTGTGGCCCGTTAGTGGCCTGGCGAGTCTGCACACCCGCATCGGCGCGCTGCAGACGGGCAGCAGCAACACGCAAGCTGGGGGCACCGGCGAGCGCGTCACCGATCAGACGATCAAGCTGGGCGTCGGCATAGCCATTCCACCAGCGTTCCTGTGGCCAAGCCTGGGAGGGACCGTTCAGACTTTGCTCTGCAGACCAGTCACTGGACGGCTTGAGCGCACTGAACGGGTCTGTTTGCGGGATCTGGGCACAGGCCGCGAGGCCCATCAGGCTGGCCAGCGCCAGCAGCGCGAGCGGGCGTGAAACGCGTGCTGCAGCGGGGGAGTTGGGGAGTGAGGGCACGACGACTTCCTTATTAACTGTACTGTACGGTACAGTATTAAGTTGACACCCCCGGCTTGTCAAGCAAAACTGTACGGGTTAGTTCAGAAAAGGTTCAGCCATGCGGATCAAGTGCGAAGCACGTCGCCAGAACATCGTGGAAGTCGCCGGCGAAGTCTTTCAGGAATTCGGTTTCGAAGCCGCCTCAATGTCCGAAATTGCAGCGCGGGTGGGCGGCTCCAAGGCCACGCTGTACAGCTACTTCAGCTCCAAGGAGGAGTTGTTCGTGGCCGTTGTGCGCCAGTTCGCCGAGGCACACATGCGCGAGATATTCGCCCTGCTCGATGCCGAAGCCGATCTGGCCGACACGCTGCAGAACTTCGGTGAGCGCTTCCTGACCCGGATCAGCCAGCCAGACATGCTTTGCGCGCATCGCAACCTGTTCGCCGAGGCAGGCAAGAGCAGCGTGGGCAGCCTGTTTTACGAACGCGGGCCACTCGAAGGCCTGCAGGTGCTGGCCGAGTTCATGCAGCAGGCAATGACACTGGGCAAGCTGCGGCCTGAAGACAAGATGATCGCGGCCCACCACTTCCTCGGCCTGCTCAAGGCAGAAAGCCTGGAACGCCTGCTTCTGGGCGTGCAGGACTCGATTGAGGCAACCTGCATCGCGCCAATGGTGGCGCGGGCGGTGGACGTTTTCCTGCGCGCTTACGCCATTCCGAGCCCTGCCTGAAGAGCCGCTCCGCGCCTGCCTCACAGAGCAGGCAGGCCGGAGAACAAGGCGGGATGAGGTTCTGCGGGCAGATGCCTGAATATGCGCATCCAGCCCGTGCATATAACCGCCGGCTTGGCGGACAATGGAGGCTGTTTCGCCATGTTGAACAGGGCTGCCAGATGAACACAAAAGGTTTCACCACTTCCATCCTCCACAGCGACCGCGCCGGTGGCATCGAGCATGGCTCGCTGCACAAGCCGGTGCATTTCTCCACCACCTTTGAGCACGCCAGTTCGGCCGACATTGCCGCGGTGTTCCAGGGCAAGCAGGCGGGCTACACCTACGCGCGCCAGATCAATCCGACCGTGGTGGCGCTGGAGAAGAAGCTCAACCTGATGGAAGACGGGCTGGCCACCTGCTGTTTCGCCAGCGGCATGGCCGCCATCAGCGCCACCTTCCTGTCCTTGCTGAAAGCCGGCGACCATCTGGTGTCCAGCGCCTTCCTGTTCGGCAACACCAACAGCGTGTTCCAGACCTTCCAGAACTTCGGCATCGAGGTCACTTTCGTCGACGCCACCGACGCGGCGAACGTGGCTGCCGCGCTGCGTCCGAACACCCGCGCGGTGTTTGTCGAAACCATCGCCAACCCGTGTACACAGGTGGCCGATCTGGCCGCCATCGGCACGCTGTGCGCCGCGCGCGGCCTGCTCTACGTGGTCGACAACACCCTGACCGGGCCGTGGAGTTTCCGCCCCAAGGCAGTTGGCGCCGGGCTGGTGATCAACTCGCTGTCCAAGCACATCGGTGGCCACGCCAACGCGCTGGGCGGCTCGGTCACCGAAGTCGGCAATTTCGACTGGAGCACGTTCCCGAACATCATCGAAGCCTACAAGACCGGCAACCCGCAGAACTGGGGCCTGGTGCAGATCCGCAAGAAAGGCCTGCGCGACCAGGGGGCCTGCCTCTCGCCGGAAGCCGCGCATCACATCAGCATCGGCTCCGAGACGCTGGTGCTGCGCCAGCGGGCCGTCTCCAGCAACGCCCAGCAGCTCGCCGAGTGGTTCGCCGCACGCCCCGAAATCAGCCGTGTTTACTTCCCCGGCCTGCCCGGCCACCCGCAGTACGAACGCACGCGGAGCCTGTTCCGCCATGCCGGTTCGCTGATGAGCATCGAGCTCAAGCCCGCGTACGACGTGTTCCGCTTCCTTGATGCACTGGAACTCACCATCCTCACCACCAACCTCGGCGACAACCGCACCCTGGCGATCCCGGTGGCGCACACCATCTACGCCGAGATGGGCGCGGCCCGCCGCGCCGAGATGGGCATTGCTGACGGCACGGTGCGCCTGTCGATTGGCATCGAGGACATCGAGGATCTGATCGCGGATTTCGCACAGGCGCTGGACAAGGCACGCTGAGCGCAACCCGGCAACCACAACAATCCCGCCCATGAGGCGGGATTTTCATTTCAGCGCAGGTAAGAGCGCAGCGCCGTCAGCACTTCGGCCACGTCCTCCTCGCGCTCGGCCGGGCTTGCCTCCGGGTTACCCAGATGCTCGCGGATGTGGCCTTCGAGCACCTGATTCATCAGCCCGGCCACCGCGCCACGCACGGCGGCGATCTGCTGCAGCACGGCCGCGCAGTCGCCCCCTTCGTCAAGAGTCGTCTCCAGCGAACGCAGCTGCCCCTGAATGCGGCGCACGCGGGTCAGCAGCGGTTTGCGATCGCGAATGGTGTGAGCCATGGCTTGTCTCCGGCTTCATGTTTATACTGGGGGGGAGTATATACACCAGCACGAGTCAAGCATGCAATCCACATTCGAACACCACTGCAGCGCCGCCGGCCGTTTCGACGCAGGCAACCCGCTGGCTGAACACAAGACGCGCTGGGCGGTGATCCTCACTGCACTGATGATGGTCGCCGAAATCACCGGTGGCTGGCTGTTCAACTCGATGGCCTTGCTGGCTGACGGCTGGCACATGAGTTCGCATGCCCTGGCGCTGGGCCTGTCACTGCTGGCGTATGCGCTGGCACGGCGCTTTGCGCAGGACGCACGCTTCTCCTTCGGGGCATGGAAATTCGAGGTGCTGGGCGGCTACACCAGTGCGCTGTGCCTGATCGGCGTAGCCGGAGTGATGGCCTGGGAATCGGTGGCACGCCTGCTCGCGCCACAGGCCATCCACTACGATGAAGCCATCCTGGTTGCCATCATCGGCTTGCTGGTGAATCTGGCCTGTGCCTGGCTGCTGCGCGACGAACACCATCACCACGATCACGGCCATGCACACGACCACGATCATTCGCATCAACACCACGACCTGAATCTGCGCGCCGCCTACCTGCATGTGCTGGCCGATGCGGCAACCTCCGTCGCCGCCATCGTGGCGCTGTTCGGCGGCAAGCTGTGGGGTGCGGCCTGGCTTGATCCGGTGATGGGGATTGCCGGCTCGCTGCTGGTAGGCAGCTGGGCCATCGGCCTGCTGCGCCAGACCGGCCGGGTGCTGCTGGACGCGGAAATGGACGCGCCGGTGGTCGCCGAAATCCGCGAAGTGATCGCGGCCAGCCCAATCCCTGCGACGATCCGTGACCTGCACGTGTGGCGCATCGGCAAGGGTAGTTATGCCTGCGTGCTGAGTCTGGTCACAAACGAAGCCGCCAGCCCGGATTATTTCCGCACCCAGCTGCAGATCCACGAGGAACTGGTGCACATCACGGTTGAAGTGCAAGTGAGCTGAGGAGATGTTTGCAACCCTGAAGCGTTATGGCCTTGATGGTTTCATCCTCGCCCTGCTGGCTGCCGTGGCGCTCGCCAGCCTGTGGCCGGATCTGCTGCGCAGCGGCGGGCTGATCCATATTGATGTGTTCACCACCTACGGGGTGGCCATCGTCTTCCTGCTCTACGGCCTGACCCTGTCGCCGGCGAAGATGCGTCAGGGCATCCTCAACTGGCGCCTGCACGTCGTGGTGCAGCTGGCGACTTTCCTGCTCTTCCCGCTGGTCGGCATCGCCTTTCACTGGCTGGGCGGCGCCCATCTTGATCCGGCGCTGGCGCTGGGCGTGTTCTACCTGTGCGCCCTGCCTTCAACGGTATCGTCCTCAGTCGCAATGACCTCGATTGCCCATGGCAACGTGCCCGGCGCGATCTTCAACGCCAGCCTGTCGAGCCTGATCGGCGTGTTCATCACGCCGCTGTGGGTGAATGCCTTCCTGCACACGCAAGGCGTCAATCTGCCGCTTGGACCGGTGATCCTCAAGATCGTACTGCTGGTGTTGCTGCCCATCGTGATCGGCCAGATCCTGCGCCCCTTCGTGTTGCGCTGGATCGAGGCGCACCTCACCGCCGCCAGGCTGCTCGACCGTGCCACCATCCTCGCCATCGTCGCCAATTCTTTCGCCGACTCGGTCGCCGAAGGCGTGTGGGCAGCGCACGGACTCAGCACTTTGCTACTGATCGCAGTTATCTCCGTGCTGCTGTTCTGGGTAATGTTCGCGCTGATGAGCGGGCTCGCCCGCGTGCTGGGTTTTTCGCGTGAAGATCGCATCACGGCGCTGTTCTGCGGCTCGAAGAAATCGCTGGCCAGCGGGGTGCCGATGGCACGCATCATGTTTGGTACGAATCCGGCACTGGGCCTGATCATCGCGCCGATCATGATCTTTCACCTGCTGCAGCTGGTGATGGTCAGCGTGATTGCCCGACGCTTCGCGAAGAGCCACGCCACGCCTTGATCTGGCGGCAGACTGCCGGAAGAAGGCCGCCCGGCGCGGCTCTCAGCGCTGCCGCCGCAGGCGGCGCGGCCAACGTAACCAATGCCAGCCCAGACCGCGGCCGCTGGCCAGACGCACGATCAGGCGCAGACCGAACCAGCCGGCAATCGTCATGCCGATCACGAGCAGGCCATAGGACACCCGCCAGTCCAGCCCGGCCGTCCATGCGCTGAATTCGGACATGCCGCCGATGCTGGCCACCAGATTCAGCGGCAGGAAGATCACGCTGATCAAGGTCAGGTTCTTGAGCAGCGTATTGACGTTGTTGTTGATGATTGCGCCGCGCGCATCCATCAGGCCGGACAGCACGCTGCTGTAAATGGCTGCCTGGCGGGCGCATTGCTGCATGTCGAGCACGATGTCGTGCAGCGCATCGGTCTGCACCGGATTGAGCTCCAGCCGGTGGGTGGAGGCGCGCAGCTTGGTCAGCACGGCCACATTGGCCTCGATGCCATCGACGTAGTAGATCAGGGACTCGGACAGCGCCAGCATCTGCAGGTAGTAGCGATTTTCCATCGACACGCTGATCTTGCTGCCCAGCTCGGCATTGATCTGCTTGATGACTTTCAGGTGGCCCAAGTAGTGGTGCACGGTGTGCAGCAGCAGCTTGAGCAGCAGATCATTCAGGGTGTGCACGCCGCGAAAGTCGCGCTCGCCGAAATCCGGCTCGCTGTCGGCGGTGACCAGCACCACCGTATAGGGGCGGATGAACATGCCCATCGACGACACGTCAAAACGCAGCTGCGCTCCGATGGAAACATTCTTCGGCCGTTTCCAGATGATGTTGGCCGCCCCATGTTCGCCAAACTCCAGCCGCGGGATTTCCTCCGGGTCGAGTGCCGCGTCCAGATCGTAATCATCCAGATTCAGCGCATAGCGCAGCTCTTCACGTTCCTCACGGGTCGGCGCGGAGTACACGCGGATCGGCGCCGAATCGTCGTCGACGCGGTGAACTTCCCCCTGGCGGAAACCGTAGTTGATTTTCAAGCCGTGCTCCTGCGCTTCTGGTCCTGCCAGAAAGGCAGGCATTGCCCGATTCTAGCGTGTTGCCGGGGCGGGTGCCGCCTGATTCGGCCCAACCTCCGGGCATTTCCCATGGCCAGGCTTTGCGCATCCGGCATAATCACTTCCTTCTCATCCCGTTCAGGCAGGAGCCGGCAATGAAAATGCATCTTTGGGGTCTGGTCCTCGTGTCCGCCATGCTGCTGGGTGGCTGTGGCTCGAAGGGAACACCGCAAGGCGCTGAAGGAGCTACTGCGCCAGCCGCCACCGAGCCGGCTCCCACGCCCAAGCCGGATGTCAGCTGCCGGCCGCTGAAAGCAAAAACCGAGGCCGCCAGACCGGCAACCCAGGGCAAACCTGCAACCACCAGCAAGCCTGCAGCAAAGCCAGCCGCCAGAACAGCCACGAAGCCTGCCAGCAAAGCCGGCAGCAAGCCTGCGGCGGAGACGGCAGCACCAGCCAGCACCGTCACCCCCAGCGGCCCGGTCAGCCCGAATGCCGATGGCAGCTGCCCGGCAGGCTACGAAGCGGTGCTTATCCAGCCTGCCCCGGCTCCTGCGGCCAAGGCTGCGCCGGAGCCTGCCGGCAAGGACACCGGCCCGCGCATGGTCAAGTCAAAAGACGGCAGTTTCGAAGGCGAAGTCTTCGGCCACCCCGCGCCGAGCAGCAAGCTGGCGAAAATCCAGATCGGCATGACCCAAGGGGAAGTCGAGGCCGCCATCGGCCGCCCGAACGACTACCGCAGCTACGTCACCGGCAAAGCCTTCAACCCCTTCTACTTTGGCAGCGACGCGGCGCGCATCGAATGGATCTATCGCGGCTATGGCAGCGTGGCCTTCGATGCCGGTCGCTGGGGTGGTGGCGGGGTGGTGATGATGATCAACCACGATCCGAAGATTCAGTAACCCCCCCCCCCCAGGATTTCTCGTCCGGCATTTCCCGCCTCCCCTCGCCGGGGGAGGCGTGTAAATCCGGTTCACAATCGAGGCGAGACGCGAAGACAAGCCGCAGACAGTGCTGTAGCACGGCAAGGCGAAGTCGACAAAGTATCGGCTCGATTGCGGACCAGATCTCAGAAGCCGGCGGTAATGCCGGTAAACACCACCGTATCGGCGTGGCTGTTTGCGTTGCGCACCTTCTCGCGGTATTTCTGCAGCACCGCCAGTTGCAGGCCGAAATGGGCGTTGATGCGGGTCGTCAGATCGCCCTGCATGGCATAGCGCGTGCCGCCACCGACGGAATCCGGATACACGACCATGCGGTGAGTCACCCGGCTGGTGGGCGAGAGCTGATAACGGAACTCCGAGCCCAGCAGGGCTTCCACGCCGCGCGCATCGGACTCAGTTCGATAGCGTTCCCAGCTATAGGCCAGACCGCTGTAAACGTTCAGGGTCAGGTCCTCGGTGTTGTACCAGCGCACCCCGACCCCGCTGGAGAGGCTGCCGCGCAGGCTCAGGTCCTGCAGGCCGTCACGCTCGGCATTCAGGCCGGCAAAGCCGAACATCTGCTCGCTCAGGTTTCGCTCACCACGAAAATCGGCATCGGCGGTGTCGCCACTGCGCTCACCGTTCTCCGAACTGCGCACGGCAATCGCGTTGGCCAGCAGACGACTGTCACGCATCTCGCGTACCGCATCGAAGGACAGACTGCCTTCGGTGGAATTGCTGCTACCACGCCGGGCCGTCAGGCCCAGGCCGAGCGAGCCCTCCCACTTGCCGGAGCTTGTTTTCAGCTCGGGCGGCTGCGCCAGCTTCTTGAACAGGGGATCTGCCACCGCCTTGGGCAGCTCGGGCTGGTCCTGCGCCTGTGCCAGCGGCAGCCCGCCGACGAGGCTCAGAGCGGCGAGCACAGCGAAAATCTTGTCCTGCATTGAATCCACCTTGTCGTAATGATCATGGTCAGACGCATCGCGCCAGACTTGGGTTCCTCATGCCCGTAAACCGGCGTATGGCGGTCCTTTTCAGGCATATTGCCCGGACAGGCCCGCTGCGCTTGAGTCTGCAGCATGCCCTGCCGCAAAGGCAAGCCACAGGCGGCTGTCAGAGGCAACAAAAAAGCCTGCCGGAACGGGCAGGCCTTTTCTCACGGATACAGCCCGACTCAGGCCGTCGCCTTCTTCGCCCGGGTGGTCTTCGCTGCTGCCGGTTTTTTCGCAGCCGGCTTCTTGGCAGCGCTGGCCTTGGCAGGCTTTTCCGCGGCGGGCGCCTTTTCTGCTGCAACCGTCTTCTTCTCGGCCGCTCCCGCCTTCGGTGCCTTGGGTGCGCGCGGCTCGAACTCGAAGCCGACCTTACCGGCCTTGGCGTCCCAGGCCAGCATCGCGGAGAACTTGCGGTGCGTGCGCGAAGAGACGAAGTTGCGCAGCAACTCGGTCTTGCCGGTACTGAGCAGCTTCTGCATCTGCTCGGGCTCGATCGGCTGCTGCAGGATCACCTTGCCGGAACGGAAGTCGCAGCTCTTTTCAGGGCCGACGGCCTTCTCGCAAACGTAAGTAGTGCCGTGCTCGAACACGCCACCGCCGCACTTGAGACAGGCGCCCAGCGAGGTCTGTGCCGAAAAGTCCGGCGCCTCGGCGGCCTCGCCCTCGCGCGGCTGGCCGAAATCGAACTCGGGCAGCTTGTCGTCGTTGAGGCGAATCTCGGCGTTGAAGGCGCGGCCCATCTTGTTGCGGAAGCCCAGCAGCGGCCCGACCTTGCCCACCGTCAGCAGGGTTTCGATCTCATGCGGTTCGAACTGACGGCCAGCCACGATCTTCCACAGCGAGTATTCGCAATCCGAGCACTGGAATTTCTTGTAGTTCTCGCGTATCAGGCCGCCACACTTGGGACACGGTGCCGTGAGAATGCCGAAATCACCGGGAATGGTGTCCGAGTCATAGGTCTTGGCGCGTTCGACGATCTCGCGCGTCATGGCCTCGATGTGGCTCATGAAAGCGGCGCGGGTGATTTCGCCTTTTTCGAGCTGGGCGAGCTTGTATTCCCATTCGCCGGTCAGTTCGGCAGAGGCCAGTTCCGAAATGCCGAGACCACGCAACAGCACGATCAGCGAGAAGGCCTTGGCCGTTGGGATCAGCTCGCGACCTTCGCGCAGCACGTAGGTTTCGGCGATCAGATTCTCGATGATCTGGGCACGCGTGGCCGGTGTGCCGAGACCGCGACCACCCATGGCGGCGCGCAACTCTTCGTCATCGACCAGCTTGCCCGCACCTTCCATGGCGGACAGCAACGTGGCTTCGTTGTAGCGTGCGGGCGGCTTGGTGACGCTGGCCTTGACGTGGATCTCTTCCGTCGTCGAGCCCTCGCCCGCCTGCACCGGCACCAGCGAACCCGTGGCCTCTTCGCCCTCGATCGCCGCTTCCTTGCCGTAGATGGTCAGCCAGCCCGGCGCTACCAGCACCTTGCCTTCGGTCTTGAAGGCTTCGTTCTCGACACGCGTGATGCGCGTGGTCAGCTGGTATTCCGCAGCCGGGAAGAACACGGCAAGGAAACGCTTGGTGACCAGATCGTAGATCTTGTATTCGGCCTCGCTCAGACTCTTCGGCTCGGTGCCGGTCGGAATGATCGCGAAGTGATCGGAGATCTTGGCGTTGTTGAAGATGCGTTTGTTCGGCTTGACCCAGCCACGCTTGAGGATCTGCGTGGAGAAGGCCACGTAGGCGTCCGGCAGCGCGCCGAGGATGCCCGGCACGGTCGCCACGTAGTCTTCCGGCAGGCAGCGGGCGTCGGTCCGCGGATAGGTCAGGACCTTATGCTTTTCGTACAGGGCCTGTGCCAGTTGCAGGGTGGTACGCGCCGAAAAGCCGAAGCGGCCATTGGCCTCGCGCTGCAGCGAAGTCAGGTCAAAGAGCAGCGGCGAGAGCTGGGTGCTGGGCTTGGACTCTTCCTCGACCTTGCCCGGCTTGCCCGCGCATTTCGTGCGGATCGCATCCGCCCTGGCCTTGTCCCAGATGCGCGGCGCAGTGGCGTGCTCGTCGTCTTCCGGCTTCTTGAAATTCTCGTCGAACCAGCGGCCGCCATACTCACCGGCGGAAACGCCAAATGTGGCTTCAACTTCCCAGTAATCGCGCGATTTGAAGGCGCGGATGCGCTCTTCGCGTTCGACCATGATGGCCAAGGTCGGCGTCTGCACGCGGCCCACGGTAGTCAGGTGAAAGCCGCCGCTCTTGGAGTTGAAGGCGGTCATCGCGCGGGTGCCGTTGATGCCGATCAGCCAGTCGCTCTCGGCGCGGCACATTGCGGCTTCGCGCAGGCCGCTCATTTCGTTGGCGGTGCGCAGGTTCAGGAAGCCGTCACGGATCGACTGCGCGGTCATGCTCTGCAGCCACAGGCGCTGGATCGGCTTGGCCGTGCCGGCATGCTGGGCCACGTAGGTAAAGATCAGTTCGCCTTCACGTCCCGCGTCACAGGCGTTGATCAGGCCGGTCACATCCTTGCGCTTGATCAGCTTGGTCAAGAGGCGCAGGCGCTCGGCGCTTTTCTCGATCGGGTTCAGCGCGAAGTGCGGCGGAATCATCGGCAGATGGGTGAAGCTCCACTTGCCACGCTTGACCTCGAACTCCTCCGGTACCGCGAGTTCCAGCAGATGGCCGACAGCCGAGGACAACACGAAGTCATCGCTCTCGAAGTAATCGCCCTGGCGGGTGAAGCCGCCCAGCGCCCGGGCAATATCCTGAGCAACGGAGGGTTTTTCGGCGATGATGAGCTGTTTGGTCATTGGCTTGAGGTCAGGGACAAAATAAATCGCGGCTGGTCAGCCGCGATGAAACTGCTGTGGATAATAGAAGCGCCAAGCCTGCCGGCGCAAGCTTTGGCGCCCAATGGGGCTGACGGGCAAGGCTTTTATCCCTGAGCGACATCCCTTAATGAACAGTTACGGCTTCCTGCCAGGTGTCTTCGGCCTCCGGCACTTCGTCCGTCAGCAGCTCGTCGAGAATCAGCGCATCCACGCTGGCACGCTCCTGCCACAGCACCATCAGCACGATCACCTTGAACTGCGACAGGGTCACTTCGGTATCCGGCAAGGCCAGGGCACGCTCGATGATCAGCTCGCGCCGGCGCAAGTCGATCACGCCCGCCGCTTCCAGAAACGCCAGAAAGCCGCGTGCGGCCACATCCAGACGGGCAAATTCAAAATCAGTGAACACCCGGATGGAGCCCACGCCGGCCGGCAATTGCGGCGCCGGCTGACCTGCCGCCAGACGCAAGCCACCCAGCCATTCGATGGCTTCCTGAATGTCTGCTTCTTCAAAGCCCACGGCAGCCAGCTTGCGCGCCAGTTGCTCAGGCTCGTCGGGGCAGGCATCGGCGTATCCGTAGGTTTCAAACAGATAAACCAGTATGTCGATCATGGCTGTCCCGTATGGCGGCCCCGCAGGCGCCGCTCAGTTGATACGTTGGAACCGGCCACCCGGCAGGCGTGCAACGCGCCCGTCGAGTTCCAGCACGGTCAGGATGGCGAAGAGCGCATCCGGCGTCAAGCCTGCGCGCGCAACAAGTGTGTCCGGATCAACCGGGTCGAAGCCCATGTGCAGCAGGAATGCGGTGCTTTCATCGTCTGCCTGAAGAGCCGCTTGCGGCGCGGCTTTCCCGGCAGCGTGGCTGGAAAGGCCCGTCCAGCGCAGCTCTTCAAGCACGTCCTGAGCACTTTCGACAAGCTTGGCGCCCTGCTTGATAAGCATGTGGCAGCCCTTGGCCTGGGGCGAATGAATCGAGCCCGGGATCGCGAACACCTCCCGGCCCTGCTCGGCCGCCATGCGGGCCGTGATCAGCGAACCACTGCCAACCGCAGCTTCGACCACCAGCACCCCGCGCGCAAGGCCTGAAATGATCCGGTTACGGCGCGGAAAGTTATAGGCAGCCGGCGGCGTGCCAAGCGGGAATTCGGACAGGATCACGCCACGCTCGGCGATCTCGCGTGCCAGTTTGTCGTTACGCGCCGGGTAGATGCGGTCCGCCCCGGTGCCGACCACCGCGACGGTGCTGCCCTGCCCCTTGAGTGCCCCACGATGAGCCGCGGCATCCACACCCAGCGCCAGCCCGCTGACGATGGTCAGGCCGGCTTCAGACAGGGTGCGGGCAAACGCTTCGGCGTTCTCCGCGCCTTGTGGCGTAGCACTGCGCGCGCCCACCACCGCCAGCGCCGGAGAATTGAGCAGTTCCACGCAGCCTTTTGCGTAGAGCAGCGTGGGGGGATCGGGAATCTGCAGCAGTGCCTGCGGGTAGGCCGCATCGGCCAAGGTCAGGAGATGATTGCCGGGCTCCCGGGCCCAGGCCAGCGCCGCCTCGATCTGCGCGGCGTTGTCGTGCGTCTGGAGGGTTTTTGCGAGGCGCTCGCCGATGACCTGCGCCAAAGCAAACTGCCCGGCGGCAAAAATCCGCGCGGGCAGTCCGAAGGCAGCCAGCAGCTCGCGCTGCCGCTCCGGGCCAACGCCTGGCACAAGGCACAGGCGCAGCCAGTAATGAAGGTCAGGCGCGCTCAATCAGGGGTTGGCAACCTTGTCGCCGATCCTGACCGGGCCGGAAGCATCCATGACCAGGCCGTAAGCCACGCGGTTGAAGACCCGGAAGACATACAGCAGGCCGGTACGCGTATCCGGCTTGTTGATCACCTCGGCCTTGCCGTCGCCGCGATAGATCTCGGTGCCGTTGTTGCGGCTGATCGCCAGCACGTGGCCGGGCTCCAGACCCATGTTCTTGCCGGCGCTGACTGCAATCACCGAATTCTTGCCGCCGAATTCCACACCACCGTAGATCGAGGCCACCGCGGCGGTCACGCCGGACATCGGCGCATGCGGCGGGATCGCCAGCAGTTCGGACTTGCCAGCGGGCAGCATGCGGTCGGACGGAACGATCTCGTGCTTGGACGAAAGCACGCGCATTTCGGCCGCCTTGTTGTCCTTGGCCGGCACCGACACACGTGCCGTTGCCACATACTGGGCTTCGTAACCCAGGATGTTCTTCGGATTGACGGGGTCCTTGAGCGCCTTGGCGCGGCGATACACGTGCCAGGTGTCGGTTTCTTCGGTCAGGTTCTTGCCGTAGATCACATCGCCCATGCCGGCAATCACGCGTTCCTGATCGATCGCCACCACCGTCGGTTCAAGCGGCGAATCTTCGGTTTCGGAAACCAGTGGTTCGGTCAGGAAGGGACGGATTGCATCCAGCGGAATGCTGGCAATCGGCGACACCACATCCTTGGAATAAATCTGCGGCGAAAGCTTTTCGACGCCATTCACCCCGACCTGGCGCCCCATGGACAGGGTGCCGCTGTTGCGGTCGAGCACCACAACCTGACCAGGATAGATCAGGTGCGGATTGCGGATCTCGTCCTGGTTCATCTTCCACACTTCCGGCCAGCGCCAGGGTGTTTTCAGGAAGATGCCGGAAATACCCCACAGGGTATCGCCCTTTTTGACGACATAACTGTCCGGGGCATTGTCAGCCAGTTGCACCTTGTCGGCCGCATCGGCGGCAAAAACGGTTGTTGCCATGACGGCCAGAGACAAACCGAGAACTGTCCTGCTGAAAGCTTTGATCATTGCGAACCCCGTCGGTGGTTGATCGCGACCCGGTTACATCCAGCGCAAAGCGCTAAACTCCGTAGCCTGGCGGCAAGCCGATCTGCAGCACGCCCGATACCTTTGAGGATGGCCGGTAGCTGCAGATATTCAAGTTTTGCGTTAGATTCTGCCCGTAGCATACTCATACATCAAGGTTTTCTGACAAATGGCGCTGTTGCCTATCCTCCATTACCCCGATCCCAGACTGCATACCCGCGCCACGCCGGTAGCGGTTGTGGACGACCGCATCCGCCAGCTGGTGAGCGACATGGCCGAAACCATGTACGCCGCGCCGGGCGTCGGGCTGGCCGCCAGCCAGGTCGATGTGCATGAGCGCGTGATCGTCATCGACGTATCCGAAGACAAGAGCGGGCTGCTGGCCCTGATCAACCCGGAAATCATCGAGCGCGACGGCGAACAGACCTGCGAAGAGGGCTGCCTGTCGGTGCCCGGCATCTATGACACGGTAACCCGCGCCGAACACATCAAGGTGCGTGCCCTCAACGAAAAGGGCGAAACCATCGAATTCGAGGCCACGGAGCTGCTGGCCGTCTGCGTACAGCACGAAATCGATCACCTCGACGGCAAGGTCTTCGTTGAATACCTCTCGCAACTCAAGCAGAACCGCATCAAGGCCAAGCTCGCCAAACGGGCAAGGATTACTGCGTAACCGGTCGCTGGAAGTAGAAAAGGGGACGGCGGAGATCCACTCTCCGCGCCCTTTTCCCACACCTGGCGCCTCATCCCCGACTCCCCATGAAAATCGCCTTCGCCGGAACTCCGGAATTCGCTGCCGTCGCCCTGCGCGCCATCCTTGACGCAGGCTTCGAGGTGCCGCTGGTCCTCACCCAGCCGGATCGCCCGGCCGGGCGCGGCATGCAGTTGCAGCCCTCGGCGGTCAAAGCAGTCGCGCTGGCACACGGCATCGCCGTCGATCAGCCCGAGCGCCTGCGCACGCCCGAGCAGCAGGCCGCGCTCACCGCCTGTGCGCCGGATGTGCTGGTGGTCGCCGCCTACGGCCTGATCCTGCCGCAGGCGGTACTGGATCTGCCGCGCCTGGGTTGCCTGAACATCCACGGTTCGCTCCTGCCGCGCTGGCGTGGCGCGGCGCCGATCCACCGCGCCATCGAGGCCGGTGACACGGAAACCGGCATCACCATCATGCAGATGGAAGCCGGGCTGGACACCGGACCGATGCTGCTCAAACGTGCCATCCCGATCCTGCCGACCGACACCACCGGCGGCCTGCATGACCAGCTCGCCGCGCTGGGTGGCGAGATGATCGTCGAGGCCCTGCGCGCGCTGGAGCAAGGCCCGCTGCCGGCGACTGTCCAGCCCGAAGAAGGCGTGACCTACGCCCACAAGATCGACAAGGCCGAGAGCCAGTTCGATTTCCGCCAGCCTGCCGAGGTGCTCGCCCGCAAGCTGCGCGCCTTCGATCCCTTCCCGGGCGGCGCGGCGAACATTGCAGGCACCACGCTCAAGTTGTGGGCCGGTGACGCCATCAGTGCCGCCGGTGAGCCGGGTACAGTGCTGGCGGCGGATGCAGGCGGCGTGGTGGTGGCCTGCGGCGAAGAGGCGCTACGCCTCACCGTGCTGCAGAAGCCCGGCAGCAAACGCCTGCCAGCCGGCGACTTCCTGCGCGGCTTTGCCCTGGCAGCTGGTGCCCGCTTCGATCTGCCGGGCTGACATCTGCCCGGCAAGCCGCATGGGGCGGGCCTCTTCAGGCATGCCTCTGGCACAGCAAGGCGGGGCGCGGCTTGCCTGCATGGCTGGCTGAAGAAGTCCGTCGGATGCAGCGCTGCGGACAGGATTGAATCTTTTCGCCCGAGCCCCATCTAAGCCCTGCGTGCATCTGCACGGATAACAAGGAAAGGCAGGCTTCCCCAATGTTCAACTGGCTCAAGACTTCGATCCTGATGGCAGGCATCGTGGCCTTGTTCGGCGTCGTCGGAATGATGATCGGCGGCGAACGCGGCATGATCCTCGCCCTGCTCTTCGGCGGCGCGATGAATGTGTTCTCGTACTGGTTTTCCGACAAGATGGTCCTGCGCATGTACAACGCGCAGGAAGTCGACGCGGCCAGTTCGCCCTATCTGTACAACATGGTGAAGCAACTGGCGCAACGTGCCCAGCTGCCGATGCCGCGTGTCTACATCATCGACGAAGCGCAACCCAACGCCTTCGCCACCGGGCGCAACCCGGAGCATGCTGCGGTGGCCGCCACCAGCGGCATCCTGCAGATGCTCACCGAGCGCGAACTGCGCGGCGTGATGGCGCACGAGCTGGCCCACGTGAAGCACCGCGACATCCTGATCTCGACGATCTCGGCGACCATGGCCGGCGCGATTTCGGCTCTGGCCAACTTCGCGATGTTCTTCGGCGGACGTGACGAGAACGGCCGTCCGGCCAACCCGATCGCAACGATTGCCGTGGCCCTGCTCGCCCCGCTGGCCGCCAGCCTGATCCAGATGGCGATTTCGCGCGCCCGCGAATACGAAGCCGACGCTGGCGGCGCGGCGTTCTGCGGCGACCCGGATGCCCTGGCCGACGCGCTGCAGAAGATCGACTACTACGCGCGCGGCATTCCGATGCCGGTGGCGGACGATCACCCGGCCACCGCACAGATGATGATCATGAATCCGCTCTCGGGCGGTGGTCTGGCCGGGCTGTTCTCAACCCACCCGCCGACCGAGGAACGCATCCGCCGGCTGCGCGCGATGACGCGCTGAGCGCCGATCCGGCCCGAACCGCAGTTTGATGACACGACGAAGCCCGGCCAATGCCGGGCTTCTTTTTGTCCGTTCAGCCGCGCATGCACACGGGAAAATCCACTCTGCCGGAAAGCCGCATGGGGCGGGCCTTTCCAGACATGCCACGTCAGGATCAAGGCAGATCGCGCCTCGTCGGGACGACCTGCTGAAGAAGTCCGCCAGAAGCGGCTTTGCAGACAGGCGTCCGGGGAAAAGCTAGCTCGCCCAGGCTCGGATCTTCTCCGCGATGCGGTACAGCGGCAGCACCTCGCGCACGCCTCCGCGCTTGACGGCCGCCCTGGGCATGCCGAAGACCACGCAGGTTTCCTCGGACTCGGCCACCGTCATCGCTCCGGCATCGAACATCTCTTTCATGCCCAGTGCGCCGTCGTCGCCCATGCCGGTCATCAGCACCCCGATGGCATTGCGCCCGGCGGCCCGGGCGACGGAGCCAAACAGGCAGTCCACCGACGGCTTGTGGCGGTTGATCACCGGCCCGTCGATGACCTCGACGGTATAGCCCGTGCCATTCTTCTGCAGGCGCATCTGCTTGCCGGCCTCGGCCACCAGCGCGAGGCCACGCTCCACTCGCTGCCCGTTCTGCGCTTCGCGCAGTTCGAGGCGCACATCATGATTGAGGCGGTCAGCGAATTTTTTCGAGAACCCGATCGGCATGTGCTGCACGATCACGATGCCCGGCAGATCCGGCGGCAAGGCTGTCAGCACGGTTTCGAGCGCCTGCGTGCCCCCGGTGGAGGCGCCCAGCGCGATGATGCGGCCGTCACTGACACCCGCCGGGCGAATCATCTTGACCACCGGCGGCGCTGCCGGACGCAGCGCCTGGCTGGCAATCTGGTGCAGACGTGCCAGATTGGTCTGCGCCGCAGCACGCACGGCCGCCACAATGCTGTCGCTCTCGTCCTCGAAGAAATTCGCCACGCCGGCACGCGGCTTGGTGATCAGGCTGAGGGCTCCGGCCGCCAGCGCGTCGACCCCGGCCTGCGCGCCGTCGCCCACCAGCGTGGAGCAGATCACCACCGGCGTGGGGCGCTCGGCCATGATCTTCCTGAGGAAGGTGATGCCATCCATACGCGGCATCTGGATGTCCAGCACGATGACATCCGGCCATTCCTTTGCCATCCGCTCCATGGCGTGAATCGGGTCTATCGCCGTATCCAGCACCCGAATGCCCGGCTGCTGCTCCAGGATCTGTTTTGCGGCCTCCCGCACCAGGGCGGAATCATCGACGATCAGGACCTTGATCATGGCGTCTCCATCGGGGTGAATCAGCTCAGACGACGGGCTGCGTGCCGGCGGACGCCTGCAGCTGCGCACGGCCTCCCGGAAAGACGGCAGGCAGACGGATTTCAAAACGGCAGCCCAGCCCCGGCGCACTGCTGACGGCCAGCGTCCCGCCCAGCGCCTGGACGGCATCCCGCACGACATCAAGGCCGACCCCGCGTCCGGAAAAGTGCGTGGGCGTTCCGACGGTGGAGAAGCCCGGCTCGAACAGCAGCGGGTAGAGCGCATGCGCCTCCGGCCGCAGCGTGTCACTCAGCAAGCCTTGTGCGACAGCGACTGCGCGCACGCGCTCGCAATCGATGCCAGCACCATCATCACTCACTGCAAACACCAGCCAGTCGCCCGTTTCGCCAAAGTCCTCGCGTGCCTCCACGCTGAGCGTGCCATGTGCCGGCTTGCCGACCCGCTGGCGCTGATCGGGCAACTCCAGACCATGATCAATGGCGTTGCGCAGCAGATGCATCAATGCGTCGCCCAGCAGATCAACCACCGTCCGGTCCAGCAGGATTTCACCGCCACTCAGGCGCAGATCGGCGTGCTTGCCAAGCTCCTGCGCCGTGTCACGTACCACCCGGTGCAGGCGTCGGGAGAGTTCGCCAAAACGGCTGCAGCGCAAGCTGTCGGCACACTTCCGGGCCTTTGTCATTTCGTTCTGCAGGCTCGCCAGCTCACCGCCGGAAACCGGCGCATCACGCCGGCACAGCCCCTCGATCGTGCGCTGCAGCACCCCCATGCTGGCGATCAACCCGTCCAGCTGTTCCGTCGAAACGCGCAGCTGCTGGCTCACGCGCACCTGCTCGCGCTTGATTTCATCCTGGCGCTGCAGCACTGCGGTGACGACTTCCGGCGGCACGAAGCCTTCATCCACCAGAATGCTGCCCAGCGGTTTGCGCTCGCCACTTTCGCTGCGCTGCGTGCGCAGCCCGCTGTCGAGCTCCGCCGGCGTCAGCGCGCCGACGCGCATGAGCATTTCACCCGCGTGCAGGTCATCATCCGGCAGCGCCTGAATCCGCCCCAGATAGCCTTTGACCCGGGTGGCGGGCGGCGTGAGCTGCAGATCGCAGCGGTCGCGCACGAAGGAAAAAACGTCTTCGATGGCCTGCTTGTCAGCCATCGTATCGAGCAGCACGACAAACTGCAGATAGCACAACTCGGGGTTGTAGACGGGCGGCTCGGGCAGATCGTCAATGCAGGTGTGCAGGCTGAAAATGCGTCCCAGCGAAGTCAGATGGCGCAGGAAATACACCGGGTCCATGCCCTCCCGCAGAACCTCCGGAGCAAAACGCAACTGCAGACGCCAGCACTCTTCGGCACAAGCGGCCCCGGCTCTTGCAGGCGCAAGCCCGGGTGCCGGCAAGGCGTGCAGCTCTTCACCTTCCAGATAAGGCACCAGCAAGCCGATCAGGCGTGCCCGGTCAGCGTCGGCAAACGCCGGGCTGTCTTCTGCCTCCATCCCGGCCAGACCGATCAGGAAGCGCAGATGATCGCAACACGCCAACAGCACCGTGATCAACCCGGCATCCGCCTGCAATGCGCCATCGCGCAGGCGTGCCAGCACGCTTTCGGCCACGTGCGCAAACCACTCCACTTCGCCGTGCTGCATCACCGTCGCGTTACCCTTGATGGTATGGGCGGCACGAAACACCGCATCAAGCGCGCTACGCCCCTGCGGCTCGCGCTCCAGCGCCAGCAGCTGGCTCTCCAGCTCATCGAGCCGGACACTGCAGTCGGCGACAAAAAGAGCGATGGCTTCATCCATGCCTGCGTCTCCTGGCGGAGTCAGACCGGCAGCAACGGCGCATGCGCCTGCAGCAGGCCATCAAGCTGGTAAAAGCTCACCATCTCACTGACCACCGCACTGGGATTGGCAAACTCCAGCTGCGTCAGCGCACTGTTTGCCTCGCGCCTCACCGTCAGCAGGAGCTGGATGCCTGCCGTGTCGATATGGCTGACGGCGGAAAGGTCCAGATTCAGCCGCTCGCCACTGCGCGCAGCTTCGATCAGGCGGGGGGCGAGTGTGCGCACGTGATGCACAGTCAATTCCTCGGGAACAATCATCGGCTGGACCAGCATGTTTTCCTCATCTTGGCAGGGTTTACTGCCCGCTGGTCGTGCGCACGGAGCGGGCGGATCGTGTTCTTATTACGGCTCATGTGCGCCGGACTTTCGAGCCCGCGACCGCCGATTTCCCTTGTGGACAGACTTGTCCAGTGCTACCGGATCATGACCAGAGAATTTGCCGAACAACCGTCAGACGGCTTCGTCGAGCACCTCGCCCCGGCACTCGAACTGCGCTGCAGCGGCCGTCTGCTGGCCGGCGGGCACAGCGATTTCCAGAACTGGGAAGTGTGGGACACCGCCGCCTTCGGCCGCCTCTACCGGCTGGACGGGCGCAGCATGGCCAGCGAACGTGACAGCTTCCTGTGCCACGAACCGCTGGTGCACATCGCCGGGCTGGCTCACCCCGAGCCCCGCCATGCGCTGATCCTCGGTGGCGGCGACGGTGCTTCAGCCGCCGAACTGCTCAAGCACCCCCGCATGCAAGAGATCGTGATCGCCGAACTCGACCCGGCAGTCGTGCAACTCACCCGCGAATTCCTGCCCGACCTGCACGACGGCGCGCTGGATAGCCCGCAAGTCACGCTTAACTTCGGCGATGCAGCAGCCTACGTGCGCAGCTGGCAGCCAGAAGAAGGCTCATTTGACCTGATCGTCTTCGATCTGACCGATCCGGACACAGCTGCTGCCCCGCTTTTCAGCGTCGACTTCTTCCGCGCCTGCAAACGCCTGCTCAACAAGCAGGGCGCGCTCAGCCTGCATCTGGGCTCGCCGCTGTGGCAGCGTGAGCAGGTAGAGGCCCTGCTGGGCCACCTGCGCGAAGTGTTCGCGCTGGTCACCCCATGCTTCCCGACGATCCCGCTGTATGGCGGGCTGTGGAGCATGGCGGTCGCTTCCGATGCGCTCGACCCGACCGCCCTGCCCGGCAGTACACTCGCCCCCCGCATCGAAGGCCTGCTCGGCAATCTGCGCCTGATCGACGCCAGCCAGTATCATGCGCTGCTCGCCTGCCCGCCGTGGCTGGAACAGTTCGAAGGCTTCTGAAGCGCTATGCCCCGCACCATCCCCATCATCCCGCGCGCCGCTGCGCTCAAGACCCACGCGCCGGCGCTGACGGCTCCGCCGCCGCTGTCGCTGTACATCCACTTCCCGTGGTGCGTGCGGAAGTGCCCGTATTGCGATTTCAATTCGCACAACATCAAGGACGCCGGCATCCCCGAGGCGGCCTATATCGACACCCTGATCGCCGATCTGGAGGCCAGCCTGCCGCGCGTATGGGGGCGGCGCGTGCATAGCATCTTCATCGGTGGCGGCACGCCCAGCCTGATGTCGCCGGAAGGGCTGGATCGCCTGCTGACGGCCGTGCGCAGCCTGCTGCCGCTGGAGCCGGGCTGCGAGATCACGCTGGAAGCCAACCCGGGCACGGTCGAGGCGGGGCGTTTTGCGGCCTTTCACGCCGCCGGGGTCACGCGTGTGAGCGTGGGCATCCAGAGTTTCAATGAGGCCCACCTGAAGGCGCTCGGACGCATTCACGACCGCGGCGAGGCCATCCGTGCCCTGGAAGCCGCCGCAACCTATTTCACGACCTGGAACGCCGACCTGATGTACGCCCTGCCGGGGCAAACACTGGCCGAAGCCGAGGCTGATCTGGCTCAGGTGCTGGAATTTGCGCCACCGCATCTGTCCTGCTACCACCTCACCCTGGAGCCAAACACCCTGTTCCACCGCGATCCGCCGCCGCTGCCGGACGACGATCTGTCCGCCGACATGCAGGAGATGATCGAGGCGCGCCTGGCTGCAGCGGGCTACAGCCACTATGAAACCTCGGCCTTCGCGCGCCAGGGGCACAAATGCCTTCACAACCTGAACTACTGGCGCTTCGGTGATTACCTTGGCATCGGCGCGGGCGCGCACGGCAAGCTCTCGGATCACCTCGGCGTGCATCGCCAGATGCGCCACAAGCACCCGAACACCTATCTGGAGCAGGGCGCGCGCGGCGATTTCATCCAGGAACAGCACACCGTGGAAGCCCACGAACTGCCCTTCGAGTTCATGATGAACGCCCTGCGCCTGACCGAAGGCGTGCCGCGCACGCTGTTTCAGGAACGCACCGGCCTGCCGCTGGAAGTGATCGAAGAAAAACTGCTCGCCGCCCGCCAGCGCGGCCTGCTACAGATTACGGAGACGGCATTGGGCCCCAGCGAGCAGGGCCGGCGCTTTCTGAACGATTTGCTGGAGCACTTCCTGGCGAACTGAAAGGCAGCCCGTGGAACAACTGGCCGACCCTGCTGTCGCATCTGGACATGCCATTCAGGGAGGCCTCTTTCATGACCCCTTTGCACAGCCTGCTCGTTGCCACCGATTTTTCCGCGCCTGCCCGCCTCGCCGCACAGCGTGCGGCGCACATTGCCCGCGACACCGGGGCACGCCTCGAACTGCTGCATGTCATCGAAACCCGTGGCCTGCCACAGTTGCGGGAATTATTCGGTGAAGCCAGCGAGGCACTTTCCAGCCGCCTGGAAAGCGGCTTCCGCAGCGAACTGGATGAACTCGCCACCAGTATTGGCGAGCCGGTGGGCATCAGTGCCGGCCAGCATTTGCGCAGTGGCAAGGTGCTCGATGAAATCTGCAGCGTGGCCGACGCCATGGACACCAGCCTGCTGGTGCTTGGCGCTCACGGAGCCGGCTTCATCCGCCAGTTCCTGCTCGGCACCACCGCCGAACGCCTGTTGCGGCGAGCCCTGCGCCCCCTGCTGGTGGTGCGCCGTCCCTGCACGCAAGCCTATCAGCGCGTTCTGGTTGGCGTGGATTTCTCCGCCGGCTCGAGGCAGGCCATCCATTCAGCCTGTGCGCTGGCCCCGACAGCGCAGATCACCCTGTTTCACGCCTTTGAGATCCCCTTTGAAAGCAAGCTTCGGTTTGCCGAAGTGGAAGAGTCCGTGCTCGACCAGTACCGCAGCCGTGCACGCCAGAAAGCCACTCACGAGCTCAATCAGATCGCCGGGGATGCAGGCCTGAGCACCCATGATCACTACACCCTGATCGCCCACGGCACCCCGGCGGCGCATCTGCTCAAGGCGGCGCAGGATCTGGATGCCGACCTGATCGTCGTATGCAAGCACGGGGTCTCGATGGGCGACGAACTTCTCCTGGGCAGCGTGACCCGGCAGGTGCTCGCCGAAGCCAGCTGTGACGTGCTGGTCGTGCGCTAGCGCCGGAGCGCATCAGGATGTCTGGATGTCGACTTGTCGGGGCGGGCATTGGCCGCGAGAATGCAGGCTCGCGGCCAATGCCCGCTCAGCCAGACCCACACCATGACCGATACGCCTGACGACAGCCTGCACGAAGCCTCCACCCGCGATTACCGCCCGACCGATGCGCCGGCGCTGGCAGCGGTGTACCGCGCGGCCATCCTTGAAACCGGCGCTTCCGCCTACACCGCCGAGCAGTGCGCGGCCTGGGCCGCCACAGCGGACGATGCCGCCGCCTGGGCACAGCGCCTGCAGGACAACTGGGTACGGGTCGCCGAAGACGAGACCGGTGAGATCCTCGGTTTTGGCGGCATCCTGATGCCGGGCACGATTGATCTGCTCTTCGTGGCGCCTGAGGCCAACCGGCAGGGCGTGGGCAGCCTGATCCTCGACGATCTGCTGGAACTAGCCGCCGCCATGGGCGCGAAGCAGGTGCGCGCCATCGCCAGCAATCTGTCGAAACCCTTCTTCGAGAAGCACGGTTTCAAGCTGGTGGAGAGCGGCGAGCACGAACGCTGCGGTCAGAGCCTCGCGTGTCACTTGCTGGTGAAGGGCTGACGGGCGCGTGCCTTGCCGGAGTCCTGTTTGTCTGCCCTGCCCCGCCTGAATCTGCCTGTCGCCTCACGCAGCCTGTGTCTCGGTCGCTGGGCCGTGCCGGCCTGGTGGTACTGGGTCGTGTGCGCTGATCTGGTTTTGCTGCTGCCTGCCATCTTCGCCATGCAGGAGCGCCTGCCCAGCTGGCTGGCGTGGCTGGGGCAGTTCGAGCCGGGGCTGGTCTGGGCCTTCGCCGCCACCGGCATTTTCGGCCTCAGTCTGGTTCTGCTCCTCCACCTGCGCCGCAATCCGGACGCGGCGACCCGCATCTTTGGCGACCGCATCGAACTCGATGATGGCAAGGGTGAAGTACGCGTGCTGCACTGGCGCAGGATCGAGGCGCGGGCCGACGATCAAACCGGCGATATCCGGATCAGGACGGTGGGCTCGGGTGACGGCTCTTACGATGCCATTCACCTCATGCTGCGTCAGGCCAACGGCCGGGTGGAAGAGGAGCAGCTGATGTGCAGTCTGCATCCGCTCGGCCGCCCCGCCCCGAGCTTTGCCAATCAGTACGCCTTGCGCCGCGCCTTCGTGCTGGCCCTGCAGCTGGCGCGACCGGAGCTGCGCATTGCCGACGAGGTGTGGACGCTGTGCGAGGTGCATCCCGCCAGCCTGCGTCGCGACTGGCGCCCGAAGTGGTTTTTCCGCAGCAGCATGGGCGCCATGCTCATGGCAGTCTGCGCACTCATCATGAGCTTTGATCTACGCCAGCACCCGTATCTGGCCATCGCGGCCATCGTCGGCCTGATGCTGGGGTGGGCCATCGTGCATGCCCTGCTCGCCAACCGGCTCTTCGCCCAGGCTGACGACGCCAGCGTCAGCGCACGCCGGCTGGCGGCGCTGGCGCAGCTGGCCGGACGCGAAGGCCTGCCCTGGCCGCCGCACAAAACCGGAAAGTCCGCCGCACCGACAGGCGCCCGCGGATAATCGCTGTGCCGCACCCCGGCAGAGCACTCGCCGCAGACCCGCTCCCAGCCTAGCTTTTCAGGCAGGCAGGCGCCTGATCCGCAGCCATCGCGGGTCTTCAGACGGCATGCCTGCAGAGCATTGCTGCACGCGGCTTTGCAGACAGGGGAACCACAAGGGCTTCCTGTCGGTCGTACCACGGCTGCTTTGGCATAATGCTTCAGCCCCCTGCCCTCCGGAATCCCTGTCATGCCTCACGAAATCAACCTGATCACCACGATTGCCGCGGCGCTGGGCCTGGCCATGATTTTTGGCTACTTCGCCACGCGCCTGCGCATGCCGCCGTTGGTGGGTTACCTGCTCGCCGGGGTAGTGATCGGGCCGGCTACGCCGGGCTTCGTGGCCGACATGGGGCTGGCTTCCCAACTGGCGGAAATCGGTGTGATGCTGCTGATGTTCGGCGTCGGCCTGCATTTCTCGCTGGCCGATCTGCTGGCGGTGCGGCGCATCGCCGTGCCCGGCGCGGTGGTGCAGATCGCCGCCGCCACGGCGCTGGGCTTTGTGACGGCACATTTCTGGGGCTGGAGCCCGGGCGAAGCGCTAGTGTTCGGCCTGTCACTCTCCTGCGCAAGCACGGTGGTGCTGCTGCGCGCGCTGGAAGACCGCGGCGTGCTGGATTCGGTGAACGGGCGCATCGCGGTGGGCTGGCTGATCGTGGAAGACCTGGCGATGGTGCTGGTGCTGGTGCTGCTGCCGCCGCTGGCCGGCTTGCTCGGCGGGCAGGCGCAGGTCAGCGCGCTGGGCGGCGCCTGGGGCACGCTGGCGTGGACCCTGTTCAAGGTCAGTGCCTTCATCGCCCTGATGTTGCTGGCCGGGCGCCGGGTGTTTCCGGCGCTGCTCGGCAGGGTTGCCAAGACCGGCTCGCGCGAGCTGTTCAGCCTGTGCGTGATCGCCAGCGCGGTCGGAGTGGCCTTCGGTGCGGCCAAGCTGTTCGACGTGTCGTTCGCGCTGGGGGCATTTTTCGCCGGGATGATGATGCGCGAATCGGAATTCGCCCATCGCGCCGCCGACGAATCCCTGCCGCTGCGCGACGCGTTCTCGGTGCTGTTCTTCGTTTCCATCGGCATGCTGCTGGACCCGGCCATCCTGCTGCGCGAACCGCTGCATGTACTCGGCGTGGTGGCGATCATCATGCTCGGCAAGACGCTGGCCGCCTTCGTGCTGGTGCTGCTGTTCCGCTACCCGCTGAATTCGGCGCTGATCGTGGCCGCCAGCCTGGCGCAGATCGGCGAGTTCTCCTTCATCCTGATCGGCCTGGGGGCGCAGCTCGGCCTGTTTCCGCAGCAGGGAGCGAGTCTGGTGCTGGCCGGGGCGTTCATCTCGATTGCGCTCAATCCGCTCATGTTCGCCGCCATCGAACCCCTGCGGCGCTGGGCGCTGGCCCGCTCGGAGCTGGCCCGCAAGCTGGAGGCCCGCACCGATCCGCTGGCCGAACTGCCGCAGAGCGTGGATCAGCAGCACCTGAGCGGTCAGGTGGTGCTGGCCGGCTATGGCGCAGTGGGGCAGCGCATTGCCCGGGCTTTCGATGCGGCACAGATCCGCTACGTGGTGGCGGATGACCAGCGCGAGCAGGTGGAAGCCCTGCGCGCCCGCGGCGTGCCCGCCGTGTGCGGCGATCCGGCCGACCCGATGGTCCTGGTGCAGGCTCACATCGCCCGCGCCGGCATGCTGCTGGTGGCCTCGCCGGATTGCTTCGAGGTGCGCAGCATGATCGAGACGGCGCGCAGCCTGAATCCGGCCATCGAGATCGTGGTGCACACCCTGACCGACAGCGCCGCGACGGCACTGCCGAAAGAGCCCGGCATCCACGTCTTCGTCAGCGAGGACGAGCTGGCCCGGGCCATGGTCGCGCACGTGGTGGCACGCACGGCCGGGGCGCACTGAACCCAGGAAACACCCCCGAAAGCTGCTTGCAGCCTTGTTCTTCAGGCAGGCAGTCGGGAGAAGCGCGCCCGCCAAGGCTGACGCGGCATGCTGCCTGCAAAGGGCCGCGCAAAGCGGCTCTGCAGGCCGGCACTAGTTCAGATCGATCTGCCGGATCAGCACCTCGGCGTACGCCTCCGGTGCATCGTAGCGGGCCTCCGCCCAGCCTTTCTTCGCGCAGACGACATTGGGCAGGCCATCGCTGCCCAGCTTGCTGCAGGCCTGGATATAGACCCCGGCCTTGAAGTAACAGGCGCCCGCGATACCGGCCGGGGCCAGATGCGCTGCAAGCTGTTTCTCCGCCCCGCTGACGAGGTTGCGGTAAGCCACGCGCACCGTGCCGTGGTCCGCCGCGATGGTCACGCGCATCGGCTGGCCGAGGGTGTAAGCCGCATCCAGCACTTCGCGCTGCGCCGCGTCGTTCCACAGCAATTCGATGCGGCCGCTGTCAGTGCGGCCATTGGCGTCTGCCGGGCCGGAGTACTTGAGCATCAGGTTGTCGCTCCTGGCGTCGTGGATCTGGCCGAGAGTCACCTCCGGCTTGGCCGTGGTGGTCGCCAGCAAAGTCTGTTCAAGGCTCAGGCTGCGCGTGTCCTGCAGGCAATCCCAAGCCGCGGGGCGGCCTGCCGCGGTCATTTCGCGCAGTTCGCTGCGGGCGTAGGCGGTGCTGCCGCTGGTGCGCGCCCCACCGGCATGGGCACGGAAAATCAGGCCCTCGGGCGTGGCGTGGAACCAGGGCGGATTGGCATAGCCCCGCAGGTTGGCGACCTCATCGGCCTTGCCATCACCATTGGCGTCGACCGGCAGGCTCAGCTTCCAGCGGCTCAGCCCGCTGGCGCTCAGCGGAGCATTCTGGGCAAACACCGGAGCGGCACACCCCAGCAGCAGGATGCCCAGCCCGCAACGCCTCACTTGCGGCGCGTCCAGTAATCGGTCTGCTTGCCTTCTTTGCTGGTGTAGTCGTCACGGATCCTGTCCGCCTCGACCAGGCTCAGGCGGCTGTGCGTGCGCCACTGGGTGGAGGGCATCAGGAAGGTGGCGGAAAGCACCTTGCCATTCCATTTCAGCTCACTGATCTCGAACCATTCATCGCCCTGCGCATCGCGGCCGTACAGGCAGATTTCCCGGCCCTTGCCGACGATCGAGTAACGCACATTCCACTCTGCGATCTGCCAGTTGCCGATGAAGCGGTTGTCGAATTTCTTCTGCGGCACGAAGCAGGCCGGCGGCGGGGCGGCCATGCTCACGCCCGCTTGCAGCCCCAGCAAGGCGATGAGGAGCCCCCGTGTCATCTCGCGAATCATGCATTCCCCTCGGTTGAAACAGGATCAACACCCTGGACGCAGCGATATTACCGCGGAACCCCGTCACCCTGCGCGGCGCAGAACAGCGCCAGCCACACGGTACGCGGTGCCGTAAAGGCCACGCGGTGGCGGTAGCCGGCCGGGATCAGCAGTGCGTCGCCCACACCCAGTTCAACGCGCGTGCCGTCGCCGTACTCCAGCGCCGCTGCGCCGGTCAGCAGCAGCACCCACTCGTCCTCGGCCTGATCAAACCAGAAGCCCGGCGGGCTGACCTGCCCGTCCGACACGATGCGCTCCAGGCGCACGCCGGGCCGCTCCAGCAAGGTCTGGAAGTGTTCCGTGGCGGACTTCTCTGGCAGGGGGTGCTGCAGATTGACGATGGATGCGGGTTTCATCGCAGGATGGCTGGAAAACAAGGCTGGATGCGGGTTTCAGGCATGCTCAGTCGCAGCCGCCGATAGCCTGACAACCTGCGTAAACCTCTGCGGAGACTTCGCGCAGCGTGCATTGCCGCGTGCGGATGTTGCACGTCACTTCGTACTCGGCATCGACCTTGCGCACCCAGTCACCCACCTCGCAATGGTGTTCCTGGCCATCGTCGATACTCTCCTCGCGGTGCGTGGCAAAACGCATGAGCTGTGGTCCCCCGGCTACCGGCTCGTCCGCGCGGATCGTTCCTCCGGGCAGTTGGGCACTGAAAACCGTATGCCCGGCCATCCGGTCGTAGACCGACAGTTCTCCGGTCGGCACCGCGCCAAGACAGGAGTCTTTCTGCGGCAGCGAAAGCAGCAGGTTCGGATCCGTGAACGCATACACCGGCCCCGGCAGATCGGCGCGCACACGCAGGCTGGCCTTGTCGAGGAACACGCTGCGATGGCTGTCCACGCCACCATCGATCCCGGCATGCGCGGTGTGCGTTTCCTCCACGCGCGTGATCTGCAGCACGTGGTACGGCCCTGCCGCCTCCAGCTTCAACGTTACATGCCCCTCGACCGGATCAGTGAAATCGGCGCCATCCGCCACCTGCGGCGGATGCAGCGCATCCTGGCGCGCCTGAAAGGCCGCAATGAGTTCCGTCAGCCGCGCCTCATCCACCGGCTGTGGCAGATCAGCCAGCGCGGCAATGAAGCCATCCACCTCGTTCAGCGCCTCGGGCGGAAGCTCCGCCAGCCCGGCAATAGGCGCAGCCGCCTCGGGCGGCCACACACGATCGCGCATCAGCCAGACTCCCGCCGCCGCCCACAGGGCCAGCACGACAACCACAAACAACCCACGTTTTGGCACGTTCACCAGCGCATCCCCGCCATGGCACACATCGCCGTTGCATAGAACATCAAGATACCGAAGCCCAGCGCAAGGGGCAGACTGCTCAGACTGCCGAACAGCCAGTTGCGACGAAAACCCGCCTGCTGCCGCTCAGCCCGGCGCAGCGCCGGCAGCGGCAGGACAGCCGCCACCAGAGGCAGCAGCAGCACCGCCCACATCAGCCAGTCCGGCGCCCGGCAGGAAGCCAGCAATGCCGCCACACCGATCAGCGTCAGCACCCCCAGCAGCTGCAGAAGGATGAAGCGCAGGCGCGGCCAGGGGCACTTCAGACTCAGCCACAGCACGTACAGCGGCCAGGTGATCGCCCCGGCCATCAGCACCAGATTGTGCTGCGCCAGCTGCGTACCGCTGAAAAAGTCGTACCAGATCGGCGGCAGAATCAGCACCAGCAGGAAAATGCCAAGATGCTTCGCCACCCGAGAGGCAAGCCGGAACCCGCTTCTGGCTTTGCTTTCCGGCACAGCAGGCTGGAGATCGTTGCTGGGCGTGGTGTTCATCGTGTCGTGTCTGAAGAACGTTTATGGAAGCGGCTTGGCGGGCGGCACTGAATCAGCCTCCTCACGCTGCCAGTCCATCCAGTCCTCGCCGAACCACTCCACCGGATGCGCCGTGCGCTCCGAACCATTCCCACAGTACATCGCATCCACAGCGCAATACTTGTCGCAGCCCCAGCAGATGCGCTCGGGATGCTTGGGGTGGAGGGGGAATTTCTTGGCCATGGCGTGTGGAATCCAGCTTTGCTTCGTCAGCCATCATACCGGGCCAGGCGACTGGCCGGACCCCGGCGGATTGTTCTGCTGCCATAATCAGGGGGAAGGAATCGCGCCCACACAGAGCCTGAAAACTATTGCACCAGCGCCTCGGTCTTGAGATACGTGTCCAGAACCTCGATCGGCTTGCCTTGCTGCATCTTGCGGGCGAGTTCTTGCGCAGCTTCGATCTGGCGATGATCCATTGATTCAAGCAACCTTCTTCTGCTTATGCTCGCGGTTGCTTTTGCCTTCAAGATGATCCAGTCCGCATTGGGCACTTCAATTTCAGCAGCAAGACTAAAAAGGGCAAAGGCTACTATGCTGGAAGCCTGAACACCCAAGCCATTCTTGTAAAGTAAACCGAGGTTGTACTGTGCTGAGGTATGTCCCTGATCGGCCGCAAGGCGGTACCAGCGTACGACCTCGCCCTTGTCCTGCGTCACTCCCATTCCGTTTGCGTACATCAGTGCAAGGTTATATTGAGCATCAGCTTTACCTTGCTCGGCTGCTAGTCGGTACCAGTGCCCAGCTTCCTTGTAATTCTGTGTCACGCCCAAACCTTCTGCATACATTACGCCAAGCCCATACTGGGCCTCAGCCTGACCCTGTTTAGCTGCCAAGCGAAACCACCGCTCAGCCTCCCCGAAGTCCTGCTTCACGCCGATGCCTCTGGCGTACATGGCCCCTAACTGAGTTTGTCCCAACGCATATCCCTGATCGGCGGATAGCTGATACAGGCGAACCGCTTCAGCGTTGTCCTGCAGCCCCACCCTCCCCTGTTCATAAAATAAGCCAAGGTTGTACTGTGCTTCGGGCTTCCCATTTTCGGAGGCCAGACGGAACCAGCGTACAGCCTCTTCATCACTCTGAATCACTCCATCGCCAGTTGCATATCTCTCGCCAAGAACGTTCTGAGCACCAGCGTGTCCCTGCATTGCGGCCTCTCGGTACCAGCGAACAGCCTCCTTAGCGTTTTTTTCCGTACCCTGGCCGTTAGCGTACATTGCCCCAAGGAGCACTTGCGAAAGCACATGCCCCTTCTTAGCCAACTGTTGAAATTCCGGTAAGGCAACTTTGAAATCCTTTCTATCGTAGGCAGCAACTCCTTCAGCTAAACCGGCCCAAGCACTTCCCGCCAGCGCCACCAGCAACACCCCAAGCATCCAGTTCTTCATGGTTTTCTTTGCCCTTGTGCTTGATCCAGATTCCGGAAATTCTGTCGCCCCTGCATGCAGGCCACGGTGAGTTATCGCTGGTGGCTGTGTTTGCCGCGCCCAAGACGATTCACATCCGCCCAGTCGCCACGCATCATCGCTTCCTTCTTGGCGCGGCTCCAGCCTTTGATCCGCTGCTCGGCCACCAGCGCTTCTTCTCGGGTTGTGCATTCCTGTGACCAAGCCAGTTCAACAGGCAGGCGCTGGGCGGTATAACCGTCACAAGCGCCAATATGATGCTGGCCGAGGCGGTGTTCGAGATTGTCAGTATGGCCAGTGTAGTAGCTGCCGTCGGCGCATTTCAGGATATAGACCGAGAACATTTGCCCTCCTCTCATCGGCCCTTCGACTTCGCTTTGTGCAGCCTGTTCTGAGCCTGCCGAAGGGCTCAGGGCGAACGGGTTTTGAAGCATCGCTCCCTCAAACACCGTTCGTGCTGAGCGTCAGGAGCGAAGCGACTGGAGTCGAAGCACCGCTTCAGGGGCACGCAACCCTTCGACTTCGCTTTGCTACGCTCAGGGCGAACGGGGTGTTGTTGGGCGATTCATTCAAAACGATAACAACACGGCCTTTGCTCAAGCCCGCAGCTTGGCTATCAACCCATCCAGCTGATCCAGGCTGGCGAACTCGATGGTGAGGCTGCCGGCGCCCTTCTTGTTGGCCTTGATCGCCACCACGGCGCCGAGCTTGTCGGCCAGCTCTTCTTCGAGACGGGCAACGTCGCGATCCGGCGCAGGCTTGGCCTTGAGGCTGCCTTCTTTCGGCTTGGTCTGGGCGTTTACCAGCTTCTCGGTCTCACGCACCGACAGGCGCTTGGCGACGACTTCATTGGCGGCAAGGATCTGCTCGGCGGGCTGCAGGGCGAGCAAGCTGCGGGCGTGGCCCATTTCGATGTCACCGGCCATCAGCAGCTCCTGCACGGGTTTGGGCAGGTGCAGCAGGCGCAGCAGGTTGCTGGTGGCAGGGCGCGAGCGGCCGACGGCGTCGGCGGCCTGTTGATGGGTCATGCCGAATTCGTCGATCAGGCGCTGGATGCCGGTGGCTTCTTCGAGCGGGTTGAGGTCTTCGCGCTGGATGTTTTCGATCAGCGACATGGCCAGCGCGGCTTCATCCGGAATCTCGCGGATGATCACCGGCACTTCGGTCAGCTCGGCGATCTGCGCGGCGCGCCAGCGGCGCTCACCGGCGATGATTTCGTGGCGACCACCGGCGATGGGACGCACGGTGATCGGCTGCATCAGACCCTGGGCGCGAATCGAGGCGGCCAGTTCTTCGAGGCTGCCGGCGTCCATGCGGGTGCGCGGCTGGTACTTGCCGGGCTGCAGGTCTTCGACGCGCAAGGTGGTGAGGTTGCCAGTGTCGGAGGGCAGTGCGTCACTGCCGAGCAGGGCTTCGAGGCCACGACCGAGGCCTTTCATCTTGGGTTTCATGGCGATTTTCCGGTCAGATGGTCTTGATCCGCTCGATCATCTCGGCGGCGAATTGCAGATAGGCTTGCGAGCCCTTGGCGAGCTTGTCGAAGACCACGCCAGGCAAGCCGTGGCTGGGCGCTTCGGCCAGACGCACGTTACGCGGAATGATGGCCTTGAAGACCTTGTCGCCAAAGTGCGCCTCAAGCTGGGCAGAGACCTGCTGGCTGAGCGTGCTGCGCGGGTCGAACATCACGCGCAGCAGGCCGATGATCTTCAGATCGCGGTTGAGCTTGGCGTGCACCTGCTTGATGGTGTTCACGAGGTCGGAGAGGCCTTCCAGCGCGTAGTACTCGCACTGCATCGGGATGATCACACCGTGAGCGCCACACAGGCCGTTCAGGGTGAGCATCGACAGGCTGGGCGGGCAATCGACGAGAATGAAGTCGTAGTCGCCATCCACGGCGGCCAGAGCATCCTTGAGGCGCTTCTCGCGGTTGTCGATCTGCACCAGGTCGATCTCGGCGCCGGCCAGTTCGCGATTGGCGGCGAGCACGTCGTAGCCCCCTGCTTCGGAGCGGGCGCGGGCTTCCGCCACGCCGATCTGGCCGATCAGCACCTGATACACCGTCGCCGGCACAGCGCGCTTGTCGACGCCGGAACCCATGGTGGCGTTGCCCTGCGGGTCGAGGTCGACCAGCAGCACGCGCTGGCCATGGGTGGCCAGTGCTGCAGCAAGATTGACGGTAGTGGTGGTCTTGCCTACGCCACCCTTCTGGTTTGCAACGGCAAAGATGCGGGCCATGGGTCAGTTCCGGGTAATGAACAGGAGATGTCGTTCGGCATCGACGCCGGGTACTTCGAGGCGGCGTGATTCGCGCAGCCTGAAACCGGCAGGCAGCGCGTCGAGTTCGTCTTGAGGATACACGCCCTTCATGGCGATCCATTGACCGTCCGGGGCCACGAGATGCGCGGTGAGCGTGATGAAATCAGCAAGGCTGGCAAACGCCCGCGAACTCACTGCCGGATACAGCTCGGCAGGTTTGAGGTTCTCGACGCGGGTGTTGTGTACCGAGAGATTGGCGAGCCTGAGCTCGGCCTTGGCCTGCAGCAGGAAACTGGCCTTCTTGCCAACGGTTTCGACCAGCGCCACTTCGCAGTCCGGCCGGCAGATCGCCAGCGGGATGCCGGGCAGGCCACCGCCGGCGCCAATATCGGCAACGCGGGTGATGTCTGCCACATGCGGCAGGATGGCGAGCGAGTCAAGCAGATGCAGGTCGATCATCGATGCCTCATCGCGGATTGCGGTGAGGTTGTAGACCTTGTTCCACTTCATGAGCAGCGCCGCATAGGCAAGCAGGCACTGCTGCGTGCGTTCATCCAGATCGAGACCCAGTGCGGTGATGCCGTCGGCGAGACGCTGTGCAGTGTTCACGCCTCATCTCCCTGACTGATCCGACCGGCTTTGGCCAGCAGTTCACGCTTTTTGAGATGCACCATCAGCAAGCCAATCGCAGCAGGGGTAATGCCTTGAATGCGTGAGGCCTGACCCAGTGTTTCGGGTTTGTGCTGTTTGAGTTTTTGCTGCACTTCCTTGGACAAGCCACTGACCTGACTGAAATCCAGATCAGCCGGCAAGACCGTATTTTCCTGCGTGGACTGGCGCTGCACATCGTCCTGCTGACGTTCGATATAGCCCTGATATTTTGCAGAAATTTCAATCTGCTCAATGACTTGCGGGTCTGTCTCGGGGTCCTGCGGAGCAATCGACAGCCCCATCAAGGCGGCATAGCTCATACCGGGACGCCGCAGCAGGTCAAAGAAACGATGCTCGCGCTCCAGCTCCTGGCCGAAAACGGCCAGCGCTTCACCTTCTGCAAGCTTGTGCGGCAAAGCCCAGGTGGCGCGCAGGCGGGCGCTTTCATGTTCAATAGCCTCGCGTTTGGTACAGAAGGCCGCCCAGCGCTGCTCGTCAACCAGCCCAAGCGCCCGCCCCTGCTCGGTGAGACGCAGATCGGCATTGTCTTCACGCAGGCTGAGACGGTATTCCGCGCGCGAGGTGAACATGCGATAGGGCTCGGCGACCCCGCGCGTGATCAGATCATCAGCCATTACGCCAATGTAGCTTTCGCTGCGCGCCGGGCACCAGGCCGGTTTGCCCTGCACCTGCAATGCGGCATTCACTCCCGCCAGCAGACCTTGTGCAGCAGCTTCTTCATAGCCGGTCGTACCATTGATCTGGCCCGCAAAGAACAGCCCGCCAATACTCTTGGTTTCAAAACTGCTCTTGAGATTGCGCGGGTCGAAGTAATCGTATTCGATGGCGTAACCGGGACGCAGGATGTGGGCGTTTTCCAGACCTTCGATGCTGCGGACAACAGCGAGCTGGACGTCGAAAGGCAGTGAGGTGGAGATCCCGTTCGGATAGATCTCGTGCGTCGTCAGCCCTTCCGGCTCAAGGAAGATGTTGTGACTGTCCTTGTCTGCAAACCGGTGAATCTTGTCCTCGATGGAGGGGCAGTAACGCGGACCGACACCTTCGATCACACCCGTGTACATCGGCGAGCGGTCGAGATTGGCCAGAATGATCTCGTGGGTGCGCGGATTGGTGCGCGTCACCCAGCACGGCATCTGCCGCGGATGCTGGGCAGCATTGCCAAGAAAGGAGAACACCGGACGCGGGGTATCGCTGTGCTGCTCCTGCATCACCGCGTAATTGATGGTCTTGCCATCCAGACGTGGCGGCGTACCGGTTTTCAGGCGTCCGACCGGCAGGCTCAACTCGCGCAAACGATGCGACAGCGTAATCGCAGGAGGATCGCCGGCACGCCCGCCGGAATAATTCTGCAGCCCTACGTGGATCAGACCGTTCAGGAAAGTCCCCGCAGTCAATACAACGGTCGGCGCTTCAAAGCGCAAACCGATCTGGGTTAACACGCCGGTGACACGCTCACCCTCGACGGTGATGTCATCCACAGCCTGCTGAAACAGGGTCAGATTAGGCTGGTTCTCGAGACGTCGACGAATCGCGGCTTTATACAGAATGCGGTCAGCCTGGGCGCGGGTAGCGCGCACCGCCGGGCCTTTTGACGCATTCAGGGTGCGAAACTGGATACCACCTTCATCGGTGGCCGCGGCCATCGCGCCACCAAGCGCATCCACTTCCCTGACCAGATGCCCCTTGCCAATCCCGCCAATCGACGGATTGCAGCTCATCTGGCCCAAAGTTTCGATGTTGTGACTCAGCAGCAAGGTCTTGCATCCTGCTCGTGCTGCGGCCAGTGCAGCCTCGGTACCGGCATGGCCACCGCCAACAACAATCACATCGAAGCGTTCGGGATGCAGCATCTGGAGTCAAAGAACACAAAAGGGCTCGCAATGATACGCCCGGGAGGTCTTGCGAGCCAGTGGATAGGTCTGTGGAAAAACTGTGAACTGCGCTGTATAAATCAGGAAATCCGGGAGTGTTCCACGTGGAACAAATCTCAATGCGAGAACATATCCCAGCAAAGCTTGATGATCAGCATGGATACCACCGTCAACAGCAGCCAGCGAATAAAACCATTGCCGTGTCGCAGCGCAAGACGCGAGCCAAGTTGCGCACCCAATACGTTCGCACAGGCCATCGCCAAACCGAGCTGCCAGAGCACGCCTTCGTGAGAAAGAAAAAATGCAAGCGCGGCAAGATTGGTCGCCAGGTTGACCAGCTTGGCGCTCGCTGAGGCATGCAACATGTCCATGCCAAAAATCCGCACGAATCCAAAAATCAGAAAGCTGCCCGTGCCTGGTCCGAAGAATCCATCATAAAAACCAAGTCCGAAACCAAGCATCGCGGCCAGCATGCGAGGCTTCCGAAGATCAGCCCTGTCAGTCATGCTGCGTCCGAACTCCGGTTTGAACCAGGTGTAGATCCCAACAATCAGCAACAACCCGAGAACCATTGGCTTGAGTGCTACCGATGGAATAAACGACACCACCGCGGCACCACTTGCAGCTCCGAATAGGGCCGCTCCGCTTGCCGGGAGCGCAAGACGATACGGAATTTTGACTTTTCGCGAGTATTGCCATGCGGCACTGGCTGTGCCAGCAATACTGGAAAGCTTGTTGGTGCCAAACAGCATCGGGATCGACACACCAGGGAAGACGGCCAGCAACAGGGGAAGCTGCACCAGTCCGCCACCACCTACAACAGCGTCAATCAGACCCGCCAGAAAAGCTCCGGAAAGAAGAAGAAGCCATTCCACAGCTAATCAATGTTCCACGTGAAACACACCATCATTGATGCCCTGCTTCCTTCTCAGCCCACAAGGCTTTGGCCAAAGCCTTCCAGATTTCCGAGCCGTGAATATGATCGCCGAGCTCTGCGCCCTCCTCCATCGTCCGGAGCATCAGTGCAGTGAGGCCGAACAACTTCTGCTTGGCACGCCCTTCAATATCTTCGGGCGCCAGATGAATCAGCGAATCAGTCCCATGGTAGGCCAGCGCTTCGCGCGCAATGGCACGCATTTCTGCCTCATCGTTCCAGTCAACGCCCAAAGCCACCAGCATTCGTGCCACCTCCGTGGAGATAAGCAGGGCGTCGCCTTTGTGGTCTTCAAGTTCAGACATTGCTCCTCCTACTTGCCAATGCAGAAACGGGAGAAGATAACCCCCAACAAATCATCGGCACCAAATTCGCCCGTAATCGTATTCACCGCTTCTTGTGCCAGACGCAACTCTTCAGCCATAAGATCCAGCTGATCGATACTTTTCAATGCCAAGGCCACGTGTTCATCCGCATCGCGCAAGGCCTCCAGATGACGTTCACGAGCGAGAAAAACATCTTCATCGTGAGACTCCCAGCCGGCAATTTCCAGCAAGGCCTTGCGCAACAGATCAACCCCGGCTCCACTTTGAGCTGACAACCAGAGCCCGATGCCACCTTCCAGTTGTTCGCGGCGGGGCTTTTCATCACTCAGATCAATCTTGTTGAAAACCCAGATAACCGGAACGCCAACCGGCAGGCGGGCGTCGATCGCATGATCGGCGTCGACAACGCCAAGCGCTGCATCAACCATTCTTACGACAACGTCGGCTTTCTGGATTTCCATCCAGGTCCGTTCAATTCCGATCTTCTCAACCCGGTCCTGGGTATCGCGCAAACCCGCAGTATCAATGATGTGCAAAGGAATGCCTTCGATCTGAATGGCCTCTCTGAGTACATCCCGAGTTGTTCCGGCAACCTCGGTCACGATGGCACGATCTTCACCGGAAAGCTGATTGAGCAGGCTTGATTTACCTACATTGGGCTGACCTGCGAGTACCACCTGCAAGCCTCGCCGTAACAGACTACCCTGCTTCGCGCGCTGCAGGATGGATTGAAGATCAGACTGAAGTGTCTGCAAACGAGGAATAGCACGCGCAGCCTGCAGGAAATCGATCTCTTCTTCCGGAAAATCCAGCGTGGCTTCCACCAGCATGCGCAGATCAACCAGACGATCCCGCCAGGCATGAATCTGCTCAGAGAACCGACCTGACAGAGAGCGCAAGGCAGAACGCGCAGCGGCCGTTGTAGACGCATCGATCAGGTCAGCGACGCCCTCCGCTTGTGCCAGATCGAGTCGTTCATTGAGAAAGGCCCGTCGGGTAAATTCTCCGGGCTCTGCCAGTCTGGCGCCAAGCTCAAGGCAGCGAGCCAGCAACATCTGCATGACTACCGGACCACCATGCCCTTGGAGTTCGATGACGTCCTCGCCGGTATAGGAATGCGGCGCAGGAAAATACAACAACAAACCCTGATCAATGGGCTGCTGATGTTCATCCAGAAAATTTGCCAGTACGGCGATGCGGGGTTTGGGGGAACGTCCGGTGATGGTCTGAGCGAAACCTGTGAGGTTCGGGCCGGACACCCGAACCACACCAATACCACCGCGACCTGGAGCGGTCGCGATGGCGGCAATCACATCACTTTGCTGGTTTGGCCTCACCACGTTCAATCATCCGCGTAACGTACCACTGCTGCGCGATCGACAGCACGTTGTTCAGCACCCAGTACAGCACCAGACCCGAAGGGAACCACAGGAACATGAAAGTGAACATGATCGGCATGAGCATCATCACTTTGGCCTGAACCGGATCCGGCGGCGTCGGGTTAAGCTTGGTCTGGACCAGCATGGTTATACCCATGATGATCGGCAGGACAAAATAGGGATCCTTCACTGAAAGGTCGGTAATCCACATTTCCCAGGGAGCCTGACGCATTTCAACCACGCCCAACAATACCCAGTACAGCGCGATGAAAACCGGCATCTGGATGAGAATCGGCAGGCAACCACCCATGGGATTGACCTTTTCGGTCTTGTACATCTCCATCATGGCCTGATTGAGCTTCATCTTGTCGTCTTTGTAACGATCCTGAAGTGCCTTCATGCGCGGCATCAGCGTCTTCATCTTGGCCATCGACTTGTAGCTGGCGGCCGACAGAGGGAAGAACGCAGCCTTGATCAGCAAGGTCACGATGATGATGGCCCAACCCCAATTACCAACAAATCCGTAAATGGTAGACAACAGCCAGAACAGCGGAACAGCAATGATCGTTACCCAACCGTAATCAACAACGAGATTGAACCCCGGAGCGATTTTTTCAAGTTTGCGCTGTTCTTGGGGCCCGACATACAGAGGCACATCGACGCTTGTCTTCTGACCAGCCGCCACAGCCACCGGCAACATCACGCCTGCATCGAAGAAATCGTTGGGAATCTTGCGTGTAAAGAAATCACGCTTGACACCATTCTTTGGCAACCATGCGCTGACAAAGTAATGCTGCACCATGGCAATCCAGCCATCTTCTGCACTGTTCACATACTTGGCTTCATTCTTGGCAATCTTGTCGAAATCGATTTTCTGGAATTTTTTCTCTTCCGTGTAAACCGCCGGACCGGTAAAGGAACTTACCCCGCCAAAGAAACCTGCACTATGCTCGGTTGGTTTGTTGTCACGAACAAACTTGAAATATGCCGTTGTGTTCAACGCACTGGTGTTCGCATTCTGGATTTCGTAACTCACATCGATGAGGTAAGAATCACGATGGAAGGTCAGAACCTTGGTTACGGTTACGCCATTCACAGCCGGGGCATTCATGCGAACCTGCAGGTCGTTCTGACCTTCTGCAAGTGAATATTCGCCTGCCTTCAGGTCAAACACCGTATCCTGATCCGGCAATCCACCAGTCAACCCACTTTTTGCTACATAGAAATGGTCGCCCTGCTCCTGCAGCACGACAAAATTCTTGCGATTGTCCTGTGCCTGCGCAGCTTGGCCAAAAACTGTTTTCAGCAGGTTCATCCAGCTGCGGCCATCTTCACTTGTCTTGTGCTGGGTAAGTTCGACACGGATGATGTCCCCGCCTTTGGCAGACACCGTAGCGATCATCTTGTCGGTCTTGATAACGGCTTTCGCAGCTGCTGCGTATACCGAACCGGGATTGCCTGTAGCCGCTTCCGGAAGCCCATTGCTTGCTGGCGCGGATGCTCCGGAGCTTACTGGCGCTGGAGCGTTGCCAATCTGGGTGCCAACTGCAGACTGGGCAGCAACAGGAGCTTGTTTCGGCGCATTGTAGGCCGTCCACTTTTCCCACAGCATGATTACCGAAAAGGCAAAAATGACCATGAGGAGAAGGCGCTTGAAATCCATCTGCATGATTAGGGCTCGGATGAAGAAGAGGGTTGAAAGCGAGGAGTGAAAACCTCAGGGTACCGGGTCATGACCACCGTCGCACCAAGGGTGACAACGCAGAACACGCCAAACGGCAAGTCTAAGGCCTTTCAGCAAGCCGTGCTTGTGCAAGGCTTCGATTGCGTAAGCAGAACAGCTCGGATAATAGCGGCAACGATTGCCAAGCCACGGACTGATGGCGTAGCGATAACCCTGCAGCAACCAGACAAACAGGGTTTTCATCGCGGCAACCGGCGCAGGACATGCTGCATGTCAGTTCGCAGATCCGCACGCGTCGCCGCGGCTACTGGCGCATGTACGCGCAGGATCAGGTCATGACAAGCCAAGGTTGAACGGACATGTCGAAACATCTCGCGTGCCATGCGCTTGATGAAATTGCGCTGAACAGCCCGTTTTGCAAGCTTTTTGGCAACAACTACTCCGAGACGAGCCGTGACACCACCAGAAGGGCAGTAATGAAGGATGAAGAAACGTCCTCTTACTGCCTTCCTGAAAGCAAAAACGGATGAATACTCATCCGTTTTGCGCAAGCGATATGCAGGTCGAAATGACCGCGAGTTGTCAGGCGAATCCATGATTCCCGGCGCACGGAGCACCGACAAAGAACCCGCTGCAGCCGCGTTCAGACGGCCAGGCGATGGCGGCCTTTGGCACGGCGCGCGTTGATCACCTTGCGGCCACCTTTGGTAGCCATGCGAACCAGAAAACCGTGGGTGCGCTTGCGACGAACCACAGAAGGTTGATACGTGCGTTTCATGATCTTTCCCTAAATCTTGACAGTCCAGCGAACTCGCGATTAGATATTTTATCTGCCTGTCTGTCAAGATAAACCTGCATTCCTTCCTTTTTCAGCCTGTGGATAAATGTGTCCTGAAAAGGTAGAATCAAGGCCGTTGTCAGATTCCTCTCAGGCAAGACAAAAAGAGGAGCGACACCAAATTCCCCATATACACCATCCGCAGGCGCTCTCGTCGAGAAGCTGGCGGCGGTGTCTTGTTAACCCCGCACCGGCAGCATTGTCGATGCCGCAACAGCGATTAGCCAAAAACGTGAGTCACGCCTTCTGGACTGCCTGTCTGGCCCGACTGGAAAGTGAACTGCCTGCACAGCAGTTCAATACCTGGATCCGTGCGCTTGAAGTAGCTGAAGCGGGTAGTAACGAAGGAGTGAAACTATTTGCTCCGAACCGTTTTGTCCTGCAATGGGTGCGTGAGCGCTATCAACGCCGACTGGAACAACTTGCCGAAGAGTTCTTTGGAACGGTGACCCCACTGAGTCTTGAACTCGGGAGTCCTTCCAAAAAGCCGACCACAGCTTCTGCTGCACGTCCTGTTGTACAAACTGCACCACAACAGGTATCCACCAGTTCTTCGGCACCAATCGAAGCTCCTGCTGTGATTACCAGCAGCAATTCCAGCTACGAAAAGACGCGGCTTAATCCGTCCTTTACCTTCGATACTCTGGTCACCGGGCGCGCCAATGATCTGGCGCGCGCGGCAGCTATCTCTGTAGCAAACAATCCTGGTTCTTCCTACAACCCCCTGTTTGTTTACGGCGGCGTCGGTCTGGGTAAAACCCACTTGATCCACGCCATCGGCAACGAGGTATTGCGTCACAATCCGAAAGCGGTGGTGCGTTACGTACACGTTGAAGACTACTTTGCCGATGTACTGCGTGCCTACCAGCAGAAGAGCTTTGATCAGTTCCAGCGTTACTACCGTTCACTGGACTTGCTGCTGATTGACGATATCCAGTTCCTTGGTGTCGGTAACAAGGAGCGCACCCGTGACGAATTCTTCCATGCTTTCAATGCGCTAACCGAAGCCAAAAAACAGATTGTCATCACCTGTGATACCTATCCAAAAGATATCCAGGGCCTTGAAGATCGTCTGATCTCCCGTTTCGACTGGGGTTTGACCGTTCAGATCGAACCACCTGAACTAGAAATGCGTATTGCCATTCTGAAGAAGAAGGCTGAATTTGACGGAGTTCCGCTCCCTGACGACGTTGCTTTTCTGATCGCCAAAAATCTGCGGTCCAACGTACGTGAACTTGAGGGAGCCCTCAAGAAGGTTGTGGCCTATGCTCGCTTCCACGGCCGCGAAATCAGCCTTGAGGTTGCCCGTGATGCGTTGCGTGACCTGCTCGCAGCGCATAACCGCCAGATTACCTTCGAGCTGATTCAGAAGACCGTAGCCGACTTCTACAAAATCAAGCTGGCTGAGCTGCTATCAAAGAAACGTACGCGCAACATTGCACGTCCAAGACAGGTTGCTATGTATCTGTCCAAGGAACTCACGCCAGCTTCGCTACCAGCGATTGGTGATGCCTTTGGCGGCCGTGACCATACAACCGTACTGCATGCGTGCCGGACAATTGCGGAAATGCGCTTGTCCGATCAGCAACTCAACCATGACCTGCATGTGTTGACCCAGACACTCAGAGGATAAAAACGTCGAAAAAGCCTGTGGACAACCCTGGGGAACAGCACTTGAGCAAATGTGCGCAAGTCTGCTCAAGTGGATCATCAGGAAAACTGTCCCCAATTGCTCACATTGTTATCAGGTTGGTTTCCAACAGCTTGATCAACATGGTTAAGTTCATGTTTTTAAAAACAAATAAAGACTTATCCACAGAAACTGGCCTGATGTATTATTAGTATTAGTTATATATAGAAGTACTTGTTAACAACAAAGAAGGGAAGCCTGTTGGTGCTTTGCCAGACAAAAAATCTGTCTGCCCGTAGGAACCTCCTGACAGAGATTGCGATGCAACAGGAACAAATTTCGGGCATGGTAGCAATTGCACTCAAGACTGCCTGAGCAAGCCGTAATGTGCGGAGACCGAAGCACCGAATGTGGATAAGTAACCGGCAATCCTGAGTGTGAAATGTGAACAAACAGTGTTTACGGCAAAGGTCAGGAAGTTCTCCCCAATTGCCCACAGCGCTGTCCCTCCCCTTATAAACAGGGTGATCAACAGGGTTAAGTATTTGAATTAATGGATGTATTTCTGGTTATCAACAGAAAACAGCCTGATATATTAATAATAGGAGGTTTATATAAATGCTTCTGTTAACAACTAGCCGTGATGCCTTGTTGGGCCCTCTGCAGTCTGTTTCCGGGATTGTCGAGAAACGTCACACACTGCCGATCCTGTCCAATGTGCTGATCGAAAAGCATGGTGATGCGCTGACCCTGCTGGCAACTGATATCGAGATCCAGATCACCACACATCAGATCTCGCAAGGAAGTGGCAGTGAAGACGCATCAATCACGGTGGCTGCCCGCAAGCTGCAGGACATTCTGCGTGCTTTGCCTGATGGAGAAGTCAGCCTGGTCCTTGATGACAAGCGTCTGACTCTGAAAGCTGGCAAAAGCCGTTATGCCCTGCAAACCCTGCCTGCGGCGGATTACCCACGCATGCAACTGAATACCGGTGAGAGTCTGACTGTACGTCTGTCACAGAAGGATTTCCGTCGTCAGCTGGCTCAGGTGGCTTATGCCATGGCAGCTCAGGACATCCGCTATTACCTCAACGGTTTGCTGATGCAGGTTCAGGGTAACGAGTTGCGCATGGTTGCAACAGACGGCCATCGTCTTGCTCTGTCATCCAATACGCTGGAACAGGAATACGCCAAGACCGAAGTCATCCTGCCCCGCAAGACCGTACTGGAACTGACCCGTCAGCTGGCAGATACAGAGGATCCGGTCGAAATCGTCATTACCGGTAATCAGGCCTGCTTCCGTTTTGGCCCGATCGAGCTGATCACCAAACTCATCGATGGCAAGTTTCCCGACTACGAACGCGTCATTCCTCAAGGCAACCCGAAGCTGGTCACGGCACACCGAACCAGTCTTCTGTCGGCGCTTCAGAGGGCGGCAATTCTCACCAATGAAAAATTCCGTGGTCTGCGTGTAGTGCTTGAATCAGGCATCCTGAAGATCATCAGCTCCAACTCCGAGCAGGAAGAAGCTCAGGAAGAACTGGAAGTGAATTACGCAGGTGACGATCTGGAACTCGGATTCAACGTCACATACCTGCTTGATGTACTCAACAACGTAGTCACGGATACCGTTGAAATCCATCTCAACGAACCCATGTCTTCGGCTTTGTTCACCTTGCCTGGCAATGAACAATTCAAGGCAGTTGTGATGCCGATGCGGATCTGAAGCTGGATGAAACGCTTTCTGCAAATTATCCTCACTGCCAGCAGCATGTTTCTGCTGGCAGCCTGCAGCCATCAGGTGTTGCACAAAGATGCTCCGGTTTCCGTGCAAAATGTCATCGGCAAAGACGGGATTCATGGTCAGATCGTCGGAAATCTTCCGACGGGTGCCAATTTCTCCCGTTTGCAGATCGGCATGAGCCGCAGCGAGGTTGAGGCACTTGTTGGACGCCCTACCGAGCTGGATGCACAAGCAACAGGTACTGCGTGGGTTCCCTACTACTTTGGCTCTGATACCTGGAGTACCGAAAGTTACTACCGGGGGCGGGGGCGTCTTGTCTTCAATGCAGACAGTCGTCTCGTACTTATCGATGTCAGTGAGAATGCCTGCAAATAGGTGTTTTCCAGGTAGTACTGGCCAATCCGCATAACGTTTGATTCAAAAAAAGTCGACCACCATGTCTGATCAGCAAAACCCGCAAGAGCCCGCTTACGACGAAGACAGCATCCAGCAGCTTGAAGGTCTGGAGGCCGTACGCAAGCGTCCTGGCATGTATATCGGCGACACATCCGACGGTACCGGTCTGCATCACATGGTGTTTGAAGTCGTTGATAACGCCATCGACGAAGCACTGGCCGGGCATTGCAACGATATTGTGGTGACGATCCATACCGACAACTCGATTTCAGTGACGGACAATGGTCGCGGCATTCCGGTCGGCATCAAGATGGATGACAAGCATGAACCCAAGCGTTCTGCTGCTGAAATCATCATGTGCTCGCTGCATGCCGGAGGAAAGTTCAACCAGAACAGCTACAAGGTCTCCGGTGGTTTGCACGGCGTCGGCGTTACCTGCGTGAATGCGCTGTCCAAGTGGTTGCGCCTGACTATTCGTCGCGATGGCAAGAAGCATCTCATCGAGTTCAACCGTGGTCACGCTGTCGAGCGCATCATCGAAGTACGCGATGGTGTTGAAGTCTCGCCGCTCAAGATCGTTGGCGAAACCGAAAAGCGCGGTACCGAAGTACATTTCCTTGCTGACGAAGAGATCTTCGGTACTGTTGAGTTCCACTACGACATTCTTGCCAAGCGCCTGCGCGAACTATCTTTCCTCAATAACGGTGTGGCTATCCGCCTGGTTGATCAACGAACCGGCAAGGACGAAAATTTTGCCTTCTCTGGCGGTGTGAAGGGTTTCGTTGACTACATCAATCGCGCCAAGACCACCTTGCACCCGAATGTGTTCTACGCCACGGGTGTGACCAAGGTCACTACTGGCCAGGTTCACGATGTCGAACTTACGGTTGAAGTCGCCATGCAGTGGAACGACAGCTACCAGGAGCAGGTACTGTGTTTTACCAATAACATCCCGCAGGCCGATGGTGGTACCCACCTCACTGGCCTGCGCGCTGCGATGACCCGTGTCATCAACAAGTACATCGACGAAAACGAAATCGCCAAGAAAGCCAAGGTCGAGATCAGTGGCGATGACATGCGCGAAGGTCTCGCTTGCGTGCTTTCGGTGAAAATGCCTGACCCGAAGTTTGCTTCACAAACCAAGATGAAACTGGTTTCTGGTGAAGCCAGGCCAGCCGTGGAAGAAGTTGTCGCTGCCAAGCTTGCGGAGTTTCTGCTTGAGCGCCCGATTGATGCCAAAACCATCTGCGGCAAGATCGTTGAAGCTTCGCGCGCCCGTGAAGCAGCCCGCAAGGCTCGTGAAATGACCCGGCGCAAGGGAGTGCTGGATGGTATCGGCCTGCCCGGCAAGCTCGCCGATTGCCAGGAAAAAGACCCCGCCCTGTGCGAAATCTACATTGTCGAGGGTGACTCAGCCGGCGGCTCAGCCAAGCAGGGGCGTGATCGTAAATTCCAGGCAATCCTGCCACTGCGCGGCAAGGTACTTAATGTCGAGCGGGCACGCTTCGACAAGCTCATTTCCTCCGAGCAGATCGTTACCCTGATTACCGCGCTCGGCACTGGTATCGGCAAGGACGACTACAAACCTGAAAAACTGCGCTATCACCGCATCATCATCATGACCGATGCCGACGTTGATGGAGCCCACATTCGCACCCTGCTGCTCACCTTCTTCTACCGTCAGATGCCTGAACTGGTTGAGGGTGGCCACATCTACATCGCCCAGCCGCCGCTGTACAAGATCAAGCACGGCCGCACCGAGATGTACATCAAGGACGACAACGAACTCTCTGGTCACCTCCTGCGCCTCGCGCTGGACGGCGCCGTGCTGGTGCCGAAAACCGGCGCCACCCCGATTGAAGGCACTGCACTCGAAGAGATGGCCAAGGCCTACCTCTTGGCCGAAGCCGTGATCAATCGCCTGACCAGCTGGATCGATCCAGACGTGTTGCAAGCGGCCATGGCACACGACATCGAATTCAGCCTTGTCGACGAAGGCGCTGCCCAAGCCTCGGCTGAACGGCTGCAGCCGGTTGTACCAGCCAACATCACGGTCCGTGCCGAGTTCAACGAAGTGGATGAAGCCTGGCAGATCGTTCTGGAACGCATGCACCACGGCAACATCAAGCGTACCGTAATCGACCCCGAATTCATTGCATCCGGGGATTACATCACCATTCGCCGCGCCAGCCAGCTCATCACCGGCCTGATCGGGGAAGGTGCGGTCATGGCTCGCAATGACAAGAACAGTCCGGTGAAGAGCTTCTCTGAAGCCATCACCTGGATGCTCAACGAAGTCGAACGCAATCTCGGCAAGCAGCGCTACAAAGGGCTGGGCGAAATGAATCCTGACCAGCTCTGGGAAACCACCATGGATCCCACCGTGCGTCGTCTGCTCAAAGTACAGATCGATGACGCCATTGCTGCCGACGAAATTTTTACCACCTTGATGGGTGATCAGGTTGAGCCACGCCGCGATTTCATCGAGCGTAATGCCCTGAACGCCCGCAATATCGACGTTTGATGTTGTCTGGCTTTTCGTTTTGTGGTGTTTCTACGCCTTGCGGCGCAGGTTGCCCGACGAAGTTGCTGCAGTCAGTCCAGCGGAAGCCCGGCAATGAAGTGGTGTTGAAAAGGCTTCTCAACAAGCGGTAAGGCTTCAACGCGAAGCGGCCTTTCGCAGCAGATCATCCCGATCCACTGCCTTACCTACCGGAGCAAGCACGAGCATGACGGACTCCATTGACGACAACGACCGCAAGATACTCGACCTGTTGCGCCAGAATGGTCGCCTCACCAATCAGGAGCTGGCTGACCTGATCGGGCTTTCTGCCTCGCAATGTTCACGCAAGCGCATTGCGTTGGAGCAGGCCGGGCTGATTCTCGGCTATCACGCCCAGCTCTCGCCAGAGGCAGACGGTACGCCCGTGATGGGGGTGGTGGAAGTGCGCCTGCTGAACCACACCGCAGAGTCGACCGAGCTGTTTCATGCCTTCGTGCGCCAGGCCGATTCGATCCGTGATGTATTCAAGCTGACCGGGGATTACGACTACCTGCTCAAGGTGGCGGTGGCTGATCTGGCGGAACTGAGCCGCTTGATCCAGCAACTGGCCGGGCTGCGCAACAGCGTGAGCCACTTGCGGACTTCGGTGGTGCTGGAGCGCCTCAAGGAGTCCGGTGTAGTGATTGACCCATAGGCCCGCTGAAGCACGCTTTAATCATTTGTTTTGTTTTTGTGCGTGAGTTGTGCGTTTTTATCTTAAAATCGCACGATTAGATCTTATTTCTTCTCATGACTGACGCAACACTTTCTGAACGTGCGCCACATACCGCGCTTGAAGACATTCTCGCGCTGCTGCTTGGCACTCTTGTCGTTTCTTTCGGCGCCAGCCTGCTCAAACAAGCCGGTGCACTCACCGGTGGCATGGCCGGGCTGGCTTTCCTGATCCATTACGCAACCGGCGTGAAGTTCGGCGCAGCCTTCTTCCTGCTCAATGTGCCTTTCTACTGGCTGGCATTTCGCCGCATGGGCAAGGCCTTCGTGCTCAAGACTTTCTGTGCGATCGCGCTGGTCTCGGTGTTCACCGAACTGCACCCGCATTTCATCGACATCTCGCATCTCAACCCCTTCTACGCTGCAATCTTTGCCAATGCAGTGATGGGCCTGGGCTTCATCGTGCTGTTCCGTCACAAGGCCAGCCTGGGTGGTGTGAACATTCTTGCGCTTTATCTGCAGGATCGTTACAACATCCGTGCCGGCAAAGTGATGATGGGTGTGGATGTGTGTATCGTTCTGGCTTCGATTTTCCTCGTCAGCCTGCCCTTGCTGACGGCTTCGATTTGCGGGGCGGTGATCCTGAACCTGATCATTGCCATGAATCACCGCCCCAATCGCTATCTGGCCTGACAATTCCGCACAACTTCCCGGACTTCTTACCCATGTTCCAGCACATCGATGCCTACGCCGGTGACCCCATCCTGTCGCTGATGGAAACCTTCAAGACTGATCCGCGCGCCGACAAGGTCAATCTCTCCATCGGCCTGTACTACGACGCGAAAGGGGTGATTCCCCAGCTGGATGCGGTGCAGCAGGCTTATGGTCGTATTGAAGGCCGGCGTGCCATGCCCAGCCTGTATCTGCCGATGGAAGGCATGAAACCCTACCGCGAAGCGATTCAGGGCCTGCTTTTCGGTGCCGATAGCGCTGCCGTGGCGACGGGGCGGGTAGCCACCATCCAGACCCTGGGCGGCTCGGGCGCGCTTAAGGTGGGGGCGGATTTTCTCAAGCGCTACTTCCCGAAATCGGAAGTCTGGGTGTCGGACCCGACCTGGGATAACCACGTCGCAATCTTTGAAGGCGCCGGTTTCAAGGTCCACACCTATCCCTACTTCGATTCGCAGACACTTGGCGTGGCGTTCGACGCGATGCTTGCCGCGTTTGCAGCATTGCCGGCGCAGAGCATCGTGCTGCTGCACCCCTGCTGCCACAACCCCACCGGCTCGGACCTGAGTCCCGCACAGTGGGACCGCGTGATCGAAGTGCTGCGTGCCCGCGAGCTGATTCCCTTCCTCGACATCGCCTATCAAGGCTTCGGTGCCGGCATGGAAGAGGATGCCTACGCGATCCGTGCGCTCGCAGCGGCAGGCCTGCCCTTTCTGGTGGCGAATTCCTTCTCCAAGATCTTCTCGTTGTATGGCGAGCGCGTTGGCGGCCTGTCGGTGGTGTGTGAGAGTAACGAAGCTGCGGGCCGCGTACTGGGCCAGCTCAAGGCCACTGTGCGCCGCAACTACTCCAGCCCGCCGATGCTGGGGGCTGAGCTGGTCGCTGCCGTGCTTGGTGATGCCGAACTCAAGGCGACCTGGCTGGCTGAGGTGGAGAGCATGCGCACGCGTATCCTGGCCATGCGTGAAACCCTGCGTGATGCGCTCAACAGCAGCCTGCCGGGACGCAATTTCGACTATCTCGTCGAGCAGCGCGGGATGTTCAGTTACACCGGTCTTTCCGCCACACAGGTGGATCGTCTGCGCGAGGAGTCAGGCATTTACCTGATCCGCAGCGGGCGCATCTGCGTGGCGGGTCTCAACGATGGCAACGTCGGCCGGGTGGCCGACGCTTTTGCGAAGCTCATGGCCTGAGCTCATCAAGCCGGTGGCGCAGCGCGTGCGGTGATCGCGCGCCACTTCTATCCTGTCGTGATCGCAGCCTGCAACGCAAGATTCACGCGCAGGCTGTGATTCGCGTCAGCGCAGCCAGCCCTTCTTGTTGAAGTACCAGAACGGGACCAGGATCGAAAACAGCATCAGCCCCAATGAGAAGGGGTAGCCGTGACCCCACTCCAGCTCGGGCATGAACTTGAAATTCATGCCATAGATGCTGGCGATCAGGGTCGGCGGCAGCATGGCAACGCTGGCCACCGAGAAGATCTTGATGATCTTGTTCTGGTTGATGTTGATGAAGCCGACGGTGGCATCCATCAGAAAGTTGATCTTGTCGAAGAGAAAGGCAGTGTGGCCGTCCAGTGACTCGATGTCGCGCAGGATCTGGCGGGCATCTTCCTGCTGATCCTTGGACAGGAACTTGCCCCGGATCAGGAAGGACAGCGCCCGGCGCGTATCCATCACATTGCGGCGGATGCGTCCGTTCAGATCTTCTTCGGCGGCAATCGCGGCCAGCACCTTGGCGGCTTCCGTATCGGTCATCTCGGTGCTGAGCACCTGCTTGCCGACGGCTTCGAGCGAGGCGTACACGTCTTCGAGCGTGTCGGCGGAGTATTCGACGTCGGCGGCGTACAGATCGAGGAGCACGTCCTTGCCGTCGCTCACATAGCCGGGCTGGATGCGTGCGCGCAGGCGCTGCAGGCGGAACACCGGCAGTTCTTCGTTGCGGATCGAGAACAGGATGCCCTGGTGCAGCACGAAGGCCACGGCTACGTTGCGTGACTCGTCGGCCTTGTCGAGCAGGAAGTCGGAGTGCAGGTGGATCTGCTCGCTTTCGTCCTCGATGTAGAAGCGCGCGGATTCCTCAAGGTCGGTGAGATCTTCCGGATCGGGCAGCGAGAGGCCGAAAACCTGTTTGACCCAGTTCAGCTCTTCCTTGTCCGGCGCGATCAGGTCGACCCAGATCGGCTTGGCCGCGGCCAGCTGGCTGCGCGTTTCGATGTGGATCTGGCGCAAGCGTCCGTTGTGCAGCTCGAAGGCATTGAGCATCAGCGGCTTGCGCTCGGGCTGTTCGGGTTCGCTGGTGAGGGTGTCGCGGAATTCGTCGGAAGAGAGTTCTTCGAGGATGTCCTCGCCACGCACCGCCTTGACCAGCTCCCACACCACCACGCTTTCGTTGTGCGGCAGGGCTTCGAGGATACGGGCGATTTCGGCGGCTTCGAGGGTGTCGAGCTTCTTCTGCAGTTCGACCAGATTCTGCCGGTGCACCAGGCCATCGACCAGATCGTGGCGCGGCATATCCTGGCGTCTGACCAGATCCTCGACCAGACGATGACGGCCGAGCAGCGCCTGCACCTCCTGCAGGTGTTGCTCGAAAGCCTCGTCATTGGCGGGCTGGATGTCTTCGTTCTCTGACATGACGGGGCCTCGGTCGGAAAGCCGGAATTCTACTTGCTAATGGTGGGTAGGCGTACCGTTGTCTGCACGTTTTTGTGCGCTGCAGGGGCCATGCGGGCAGGATGGGCGGTGCGCTGTGGTGCGCGCGAATCGGTGAAAATGGCGGCGGGGTAGTCAGGCACCGGAGAGGCAGCAGGCATGGCAAATTATCAGACGAGCGACAAGGCGTTCCAGCCGAAACCCGACAAGGGGTCGGGCGAGTGGTGTTCGGTGCCGACTACGCTGGAAGCACGTGCCTACAAACAGGCCATCCAGCTGGCGTTGCGCGTCGATGAGGTTGAGTTGCGTGTCGGGCGCGAGGCTGTGGCCCACATGCGCCACTATCTGGACAACACCGGCACCGATCTGCAACTTGATCTGGCCGAGCTGATGCAGCGTTCCAGTTCGGTGCGCAAGTTCTACGCTGCCGAGCTGGCGCAGGCGCAGGCTTTCTGCGAAACCCTGGCGCCGGGCCGGCATACGCTCAATTCAACGGCTCCGCAGGCGGGCTATTTTCTCGACATGGCGACCGAGCGTGGCCTGCAGTACGGGATCGGCGGCTACTCCTGCTGGGGGCAGGGCACGGTCGAAATCGTCACGACCCGCCAGAATCTGCGTCGCCACAGTCTGGATTTCGAGTTTCATTTCTTTGACCGCTACAACTGGGATAGCGGCAAGAAATTCAAGATCAGCAACTGGGTCGAGGTCGAAGACGAATTCATGCAGCAATTTCACCAGCAATGTCTGGCGAAAGAATTCGACATCAAAGGCATGACCCGCAACCGGGTCGTCTGGGAGGCGGCACAGCGTGCAGCACCGGCCCCCGCTACCGCCAGACCGCCGAGCAGGAATCCCTTCGATGCGCTGAAGTAGTGTGCTGGAGACCCGCTTGCAGCAAGGATCTTTGGCATGGCATGCCTGAAACCCTTGCTGCGTATTGCTGAGCGACAATGCATGCTGAAGACCAAGCCCGCATGCGGCTCTCAGGGCACCTCTGAATATTGCATGCGGCTCTGTACCCGCGCGGCGTGAGCGGCCAAACGGGGCGAAAAGCTTTTCTCGTACTTGCGCGGGTTGGGCAGCATAACCGCCAGGCGTGCCGCCTGCGCCGGCGCGAGCTGGCCCGCGCCGATGCCGTAATAGCGCCGTGCAGCGGCCTCGGCGCCGAAGATGCCGTTGCCCCACTCCACCGAGTTCAGATACACCTCGAGGATGCGCCGCTTGTCCCACAGGCTTTCGATCATCAGCGTGATGATGGCCTCCTCCGCCTTGCGGACATAGCTGCGCGAAGGACTGAGGAACAGGTTCTTGGCCAGTTGCTGGCTGATCGTCGAGCCGCCGGCTACGGCCTTGCCTTTTTTCTGGTTCTTTTCCATGGCTTTCTGGATGCCGTCCCAGTCGAAGCCGTCGTGATCGACGAAACTGTCGTCTTCAGCCGCCACCACGGCGCGCTTCAGGTGCACCGAGATCCTGGCGTACGGCTGCCACTGGCGTTTGAGCTGTGCGTCCGGATTCTTCTGGCGCAGTTCGCCCAGCCGGATCTGCATGAAACTGGTTTCGCCAGGGTCGAACCATTTCCACCACAGCACCCAGCCCAGCAGCCACAGGTGCCAGGCGAGGATGAACAGCAGCAGGGCGACAAGGATGCGGCGTGACCAGAGGGCCAGCGTCTTCATGATGTGCAGGGGTCGGAAAGTCTGGCGCGCAGCTTCGCAGAGCCCGACCCGCAGGGCAAGAGGCACGACCTGTTGCGTGTGCGCAGCAAGGGGGACCCAGATCAACAACTTCGCGCCAACTCCCTGTATCCTTGCGGGTTTCCCCTAGTAAGCCAGGCGTCCCTGCTTTGGCCTCGATAACGTTTTGTCGGGCTTTGCCGCCCTTGCCGACCATGACTCAAGCGATCAAATCCATCGATTTCAAGAATGACTGGCCCAAGCTGGGCTTGCCGCCGCACGTCATTGAAGTGCTGAGCGCCGCGCCTGCCATCTACGTGGCCGAGCACCGTGAAGACCTGCTCAACTGGGCGCTGAACCGCGTACCGGGCGAGACCGACTGGCGTCACGGCAACCGCGAGGACAAGGGCGAAATCGAAGTCGGTTTCGACGTGCCGGGCAAGGGCTACATTGCCGAAGCCACCGTGACCAAGGCGCGCAACGGCATCGCCATCAACTTCATCGATCCGAAAATGCGCCGCCGCGATCCGGACGCGATGGTCATCGGCGACAAGCTGCCGACCGACAAGCCCACCTATCAGGAACGCTTCGGCGAGAGCTTCGACAAGATGCGCCAGAAGACCCTGGACTGGCTCAAGACCCAGGAACTGATCGTGGTGCCGTTCTATGCTGGCCCCGACGAACTGGGCTATGGCGCATTGGCCATCGTGCCGAAAGCCTCGGCTTTCTTCGCTGGCGCACTGGCTGACCTGCAGGGCATGATCGCCAACAGCGCCGTGCCGGCAAACTTCAAGCTCTCCGGCGGCGTGATCTTCATTGCCCCGCCCTTCCGCCACACCCACTTCGACGGCAAGCAGGTCGTGGTGCATGCGCGCAGCGAGACCCATCAGGAAGTCTTCGCCTACAACCTGTATCCCGGCCCGTCCGCCAAGAAAGGCGTGTACTCGCTGCTGCTGGATATCGGCGAGCGCGAAGGCTGGACCACCAACCACTGCGCTGCCGTTGGCGTGGTCACCCCGTACGACAATCAGACCATCATCATGCACGAAGGCGCCTCGGGCGGCGGCAAGAGCGAGATGACCGAGCACGTGCACCGCATGGAAGACGGCCGTCTGCTGCTGGGCAAGAACGTCGTGACCGGCGAGCAACGCACCCTGAACCTGCCGGAAGCCTGTCATCTGAACCCGATGGCCGACGACATGGCTTGCGCTCACCCGCACTACAACGAAGGCCAGACCAAGCTCAACATCAAGGATGCAGAAGCCGGCTGGTTCGTGCGCGTGGACCACATCAAAGGCTACGGTACCGACCCGCATCTGGAGCGTCTGGTGATGCATCCGGAGCGCCCGCTGATTTTCCTGAACCACTACATCGTGCCCGGCGGTCAGGCCCTGCTGTGGGAACACATCGAGGACGCCCCGGGCAAGCCCTGCCCGAACCCGCGCCTGATCATTCCGCGCGACATGGTGCATGACGTGCAGGACGGACCGGTGGCCGTGAACATCCGCAGTTTCGGCGTGCGCTGCCCGCCCACCCACAAGGACAGCCAGCTCTACGGCATCCTCGGTATGCTCCACATCCTCAGCCCGGCGCTGGCCTGGCTGTGGCGTCTGGCTGCGCCGCGCGGCCACGCCAATCCGTCGATTCAGGATTCCGCTGCGGGCGGCATGCAGTGCGAAGGCGTGGGCTCCTACTGGGCCTTCTGTACCGGTCGCCGCGTTGATCAGGCCAACCTGTTGCTGCGCCAGATCGTCGCCAACACCGAAACCCGTCACGTCCTGATTCCGAACCAGAACATCGGTGCCTGGCATGTCGGTTTCATGTCCGAGTGGGTGGCCCGCGAATATCTGGCTCGCCGTGGCTCGGCACGTTTCCACCGCGAACAGCTGGTGGAGTCGCCGTGTTCCCTGCTTGGCTATGTGCCGCGCCAGATGAAGGTTGAAGGTTCGATGATCCCGCCGGTGTTGCTGCATGTGCAGAGCCAGCTGGAGGGTGGCGCCGAGGTCTTCGAGCATGGCGCGAAGATGTGGCGCGAATTCTTCCATCGTGAACTTGCTCCCTTCCTGACGCCGGACCTCGACCCGCTGGGCCGCAAGATCATCCAGGCCTGTCTGGACGATGCTTCGCAAGAGGATTACTGGAAGCTGATTCCGCACCAGATGTTCAAGGAATGACGCGGGTTTGCAGACGCAGCTCAAGCCTGCCTGCACAGCCGGGATGCCATGTGTAAGCGTCCCGGTTTAAAATAGTCCCATCTCTACAGCCGGCTCTGCCGGCTGTTTCATATCCGGAATTCCACGAAAGAGCCCGTCATGAGCACACTCGCCACCCAGCTTGAGCAGATGGAAAGTCATCGCTCCGTCTTCGAGAACGAAGTCCGCAACCTGCCCCTGCCGGTGTGCAAGTCCTTCGGCCCGGCCGCGGCGCCGCAGGCGCTGGCCTTCGCCAGCAAAGGCGAGGTTCTCACCACACGGGATTCCGCCACCGTTGCTGCCCGCTTTCCGCAGAGCGTCGCCGCCTCCGGCAATGCCGTGCTGCGCGCCGCAGGCGCTGCTGCCGCGCGCGTTACCGGCAAGTGCGTGGCCGCTCTGTTCTCTGGCGGCCCGGCTGCGGGCGGTCACAATGTGCTGTGTGGCCTGAAGAAGATGCTTGGTGCCGACAACACGCTGTTCGGCGTGAAGGGTGGCCCCAAGGGCCTGCTGCAAGGCAAGCTGTTCGAGATTACCGATGCCGACGCCGCCAGCATCCTGAATACCGGCGGTTTCGACTTCCTCGGCACCGACCGCACCAAGATCAAGACGGCCGAGCAGTTCGAGCAGGTCAGACAGACCTGCATCGCCCACAATCTGGACGCCATCGTCATCATCGGCGGCGATGATTCCAACACCAATGCCGCACTCCTCGCCGAGTTCCTGTACACCGGCATCAAGGCCGATGGCTCGGGCGTACAGGTGATCGGCGCGCCGAAGACCATTGACGGCGATCTGCAGGTGTCGGGACTGCTGCCGATCTCCTTCGGCTTCGACACGGCCACGCGCATCTACGCCGAGCTCGCCGGCAACATCCTGCAGGACACCCGCTCCTCGCTGAAGTACTGGCATTTCATCAAGCTGATGGGGCGCTCTGCCTCGCACGTCACGCTGGAAGTCGCCCTGCAGGTGAAGCCGGCCGTGGCCCTGATCTCGGAAGAGGTTGCCGCAAAGAAAATGTCACTCGGTGCCATCGTCGACCAGATCGCGAATGCCGTCATTGATCGCTACAAGAACAAGGGCCTCAAGCATGGTGTGGTGCTGGTGCCCGAAGGCCTGATCGAGTTCATTCCGGAGATGAATGCGCTGATCGCCGAGCTCAATGATCTGGTCGCGCATCACGTCGATGCGTTTGCCGCACTGGCCGCAGAGGCCCGCCCAGCCTTTGTTGCCGCCAAACTCTCGGCAGCCAGCGCAGTACTGTTTGCCTCCCTGCCGGGCTATATCGTCAACATGCTGCTGGCCGAGCGCGATTCTCACGGCAACCTGCAGGTCTCGCTGATCCCGACCGAACAGTTGCTGATCGACATGACCCGTGCCCGCCTCAAGGAAATCGCTCCGGACGTGCCTTTCGGCAGCCATCACCACTTCTTTGGCTACGAAGGCCGCTGCGGCGCGCCGACTCTGTTCGACGCGGCTTACACCTACAACCTTGGTCTCACCGTTGGTGCCCTGATCCTCGACGGCCGCACCGGGTACATGGCCAGCGTTTCCGGCCTGAGTGATGGCGGCGAGCCGCTGGCCATTCCGCTGACCGGGCTGATCAACGTCGAACGCCGTCACGGCCAGGACGAATACGTGATCGAGAAGGCGCTGGTACGTCTGGATGCGCCATCCATGCAGTTCTTCAGTGCCCGCCGCGCCGCCTGGGCGGCCGACGACCTCTTTGCTTCCCCCGGTCCGCGCCAGCTGTGGGGCCCGGCTGCGCGCCAGATGCCGATGACGGTGGCGCTCAACGACAAGGCCGGGTCGCTGCTGTTCAAGATCGGCGAATAAGCCGTTTGCTCCGTCAAAAAGCCCGTCCATCCCGGACGGGCTTTTTCATGTGCCCCTCCTGCAAAAAAACCGTGTGCCAATCGTGATATTCCACACGTACGTACCCATCCCGACACCAGCTTTATCAACAGGGTTATGCGAAAATCCGCCTCCTTCGCCTTATCACATAGTCATGTTTTGAGGTGCTAAGAATTTGAAAAATTTGATAAAACTGGAGTAATTGATGTCTGGTATGCCTGTGCTGATAAATGCGCGCCGCCTGTTGATACTCAGCCTGATCGGCCTGACGGCTTGTGGTGGTGGCGGTGGAGGAGGAGGTGGTGGAACGGGCACAGGCAGCAGCGGAGGCAGTTCCGGCAGCTCAAGCGGGGGGAGCAGTAGCGGGCCGATTGCGGACTATGCCGTCGGTGGCAGTCTCAGTCTTTACTCGGGCAGCCTTGGAGGCTACGGCTTTGCCAATGGCAGCGGCAGCAGCGCCCGTTTCGACGAGGCCTATGCCATCGCACGTGATGCTGCGACAGGCGACATGTATGTGGCGGATTATTTTTCGCATACGATCCGCAAGGTGAGCTCTGCAGGTGTGGCGAGCACGTTCGCCGGGAAGGCGTACTACAAGGGCCATATCGACGGCAGTGCCACGAGCGCTCGCTTCAGCGGCCCGGCGGGTGTTGCCTTCAGCAATGGCACACTCTACGTGGCCGACATGGACGATCACACCGTCCGCAAGATCAGCAATGATGTGGTGTCTACTCTCGCCGGCAGTACCGGGGTTGCTGGAAACAGCGATGGCAGCGGTACGGCAGCACGCTTCAATACGCCGCGCGGTCTGGCCGTCGACAGTTTCGGCAACCTTTTCGTCACCGACACCGACAGCCATACCATTCGCAAGATCACCGGGACCGGAGTGTCCACCTTTGCCGGCTCGGCAGGTCTCAGCGGTGTTGTCGATGGAGCCGGCAGCAGCGCGCGCTTTTCAAGTCCACGCGCAATAACCGTCGACGGCAGCAACAATCTCTACGTCGGCGATTACAGCGGTATTCGCAAGATTACCGCGGCGGGCGCCGTCACCACAGCGACATCCATGATGGCACTGGTCACCGCTGGTTGTAGCGGCACCATCTCCGCTCTTGCGGTGGACAGCAGCAGCAACCTCTACGTCAGCAACTACAGCCGTATCTGCAAGGTTGCCAGCAATGGGACCGTGACCCTTCTGGCTGGCAATGGCGAGTACAACGCCGCCGATGGCACGGGCTCTGCGGCAAGTGTTTACACCATGGGCATGACCATCAATGCGGCAGGCGATACCCTTTACCTCGCCGACAACTATGCGGTGCGCCAGCTGGCTATCACAACCGGGGTTGTCACCAGCCTGGCTGGCAAGGGTTTTGGCAACCGCTATGGTCATCTTGATGGGGCCGTGGCCAGCGCCCAGTACAAGCAGCCTTACGGTATCGCGGCAGATGCTACGGGTCGCTTGATCGTGGCTGATCTCGATAACAGCGTGGTGCGTCGCATCGACAGCGGTACGGTGAGCACTCTGGCAGGTACGCCGGGTACGTATTTCAGTACCACGGACGGCACCGGCTCTGCGGCCCGCTTCTACCTTCCCACCGCGGTGGCGACCGATACCGCCGGCAACGCTTACGTCCTGGATGGCAATGCGGTCCGCAAGATCACGCCGGCTGGCGTGGTCACGACGCTGGCCGGCAACGCGAGTACCGCCGGCAACGCCGACGCTTCTGGCACAGCTGCGAGCTTCAGAAGCCCGAACGGGTTGACGGTCGATGCGGCGGGTAACGTTTTTGTTGCCGACACCGGCAACAACAGCATCCGCAAGATCACGCCGGCTGGCGTCGTCAGTACCTTTGCTGGCAGCACCGCCGGTCTCACCGGCAGTGTCGATGGCAGTGGCACGGCAGCGCGCTTCAGTTATCCGGCCGATATCATCAGCGATGCCAGCGGCAACCTCTACGTGGCTGATGCCAACAATGCAACCGTGCGCAAGATCACCCCGGCAGGCGTGGTCACTACTCTGACGGGAAGTGCCGGTGCCTTCGGCTACATTGACGGAGCCCTGAGCAGCGCGCGGTTCAATGCGCCGACCAGTATTGCCATTGATGCAGCGAGCAATCTCTATGTTGGAGACTCTCTCGATCTGGTGGTGCGCAAGATTTCAACGGCAGGTCAGGTCACGACCGTCGTGGGCAGTTCGCGCAATCGCTGGATTGCCGAGCCGGGCGCCGTATCCGGCAATCTGAATGGCCTGCATGCCATGACCGTGATCGGCAAGAAGCTGTACATGACGACCGAGAACGCGATCCTCGTGACTGATCTGCCCTGAGTCTGCGTGGTTTCGCCCTGCAAAGCCCGTCTGCGGACGGGCTTTTTCTTTGCCTGCCCGCCGAGCCGCATGCAGCGGGCGTCTGCAGGTATGCCTGTTGCGCAGCGCCGTCCGGGGCGCTTCTACAGGCAGCACTGTTGCAGAGGCTCTTCCCATGCAGCTCTCCGGATACCGCGCCGCACCAACCGGACGCCTTGACCTGTGGCAAGCCGGCCTGTCGGTGCGCGCCTAGAATCCTCAGCACCGAATACCAATGGTGCTGATATGGCTAAACAGCTGTCCGAGCGCATGCTCCTGTCCGGTGACGAAGCGGTCGCCCTTGCTGCCCTGAATGCGGGCGTCCTGCTCGGCACCGGTTATCCCGGCACGCCGTCCACCGAAATCCTCGAAGCTTTCGGCGCATTGGGTGGCAAGGCGCAGTGGGCACCGAACGAGAAGGTGGCGCTGGAGGTCGGCCTCGGCGCTGCGTTCGGCGGCGCCCGCGCGCTGGTGACGATGAAGCATGTGGGCGTGAATGTCGCCGCCGATGTGCTGTTCACCGCCACCTACACCGGCGTCAGTGGCGGGCTGGTGCTGGTTTCCGCCGATGATCCCGGCATGGCCTCCAGCCAGAACGAACAGGACAACCGCAACTTCGCCCGCGCCGCCGGCACGCTCATGCTCGAACCGGCCGATTCGCAACAGGCCTACGACTTCACCGCTGCCGGGTTCGTGCTCTCCGAACAATTCGGCCTGCCGGTGATTCTGCGCATGACCACCCGCGTCTGCCATTCCAAGAGCATCGTCGTGCAGCGTCCGCTGCCACAGCCGGCCGCCGCCCCGCACTTCGAGCGCAAGGTCAGTGAGCGGGTGATGATTCCCGCCCATGCCCGTCCGGCGCACCGCCGCCTGCGCGACAAGCTGGCGCGTGCCGCGACCTACGCCGAGCACTGTGCGCAAACCATCGTCGAGCTGCGCGGCAAGGCGCTGGGCATCATCACCTCGGGCATCAGCACCATGCACGCGCGCGATGCGGCGCCCGATGCGTCGATCCTCCAGCTCGGCCTTTCCTACCCGCTGCCGATGCAGGCGATCCGCGATTTCGTCGCCTCGGTTGAGCGCTGCGTGGTGGTGGAGGAAGGCGACCCGATCCTTGTCACCGAACTGCTCGCTGCCGGGCTCAAGGTCGAGGGCAAGAGCGAGCGTTTCCGCTTTGGCGAACTGAATGTCGATCGTGTGCGCCGCATCCTCGCGCATGACGAGTCGGAAGAGGCCAAGGTGCCCGCCGGCAAGCCGCCGGCATTGTGCGAGGGCTGCTCGCACCGCCCGGTGTTCGAGACGCTGGCGAAGCTGGACTGCATCGTCTCCGGCGATATCGGCTGCTACACGCTGGGCGTGCTGCCACCCTTCTCGGCGATGGATACCTGCGTATGCATGGGCGCTTCGATCGGTGTCGGCCTGGGCCTGCGCCATGTGCTGCCCGAGGCCGAAGCGCGCCGCGTCGTCAGTGTGATCGGCGATTCCACCTTCATGCACAGCGGGCTCACCGGGCTCGCCGAGATGGTCTACAACGTGCCGCCCACCGGGCACCTGCTGCTGATTCTCGACAACGGCACCACCGCCATGACCGGCCAGCAGGAGCACCCCGGCACTGGCCGCAGCCTGCTGCACGATCAGGCCGGCAAGATCGACTTCGAAGCCGTGGTGCGCGCCATGGGCATCACAAACGTCAGCACCATTGACCCGATGGCTGATGCGGCCGGGCTGGAAGCGGCGATCACGGCGGCGCTGGCGCGGAACGAACTGAGCGTCATCGTCGCGCGTCGCCCCTGCATTCTGGCCGCACCGAAGATCCGCCAGTACGAAAAGGCGGTCGCCGAAAAACTCATGGCTGGCACGGCTTGCTGTGCCGCTGTGGCGGAATGAGGAACACGCTATGACCCAGGAAAAAGTGATGAATGTGGTGCTCGCCGGGCTCGGTGGCCAGGGCGTGGTGAAGGCATCCGACATCCTCGCCGACGTGGCTTTCCGTGCCGGGCTGGATGTGAAGAAAAGCGAGATCCACGGCATGAGCCAGCGCGGCGGCTCCGTTGCCACCGATGTGCGTTACGGCACCGTGGTGAACAGTCCGATGATCACGCGGGGCGAGGCGGATTGTCTGGTGGTCGTGGCCCCGGATCAGGTCGAGGTGAATCGCGGTGTGCTCAAGCCCGGCGGCGTGCTGATCGAGCCTGCCGTGCTGGCGAATGCGCCGGGCAAGCTGCCGGCCAAGTCGATCAATGTGGCCCTGCTCGGCGCCCTGTCCACCCACCTTGATCTGCCCGTTGCTCTGTGGGAAGACGCGATCAGGGCCAATCTGGCCGAGAAGCATCACAAGCTGAATCTGGAGGCTTTCGCGCAGGGGCGGGCGGCCGCAGAAGGCGTGTCAGAAGGCCGGATAGCGTGAAGGGGCTGATCCTCGGCCTTGCGCTGGCAGCGACCTGCACGGCTGTGCAGGCGGCACCGGCAACGGTGTTCTCGAGTCGTTACACCGATCTGGGTAAGGACTGCAAGACGCCCGCGTGGGTTGAGCAAGAACGCCTTGCGTGGGAGATGAAGTACAAGGGAAAGGCCTACCCTGAGCAAGATCCTGAAGTCATGGAATGCAAGGCCGTTGGCCGCTGGCGGGCGAACATCCAATGGAGTGCGGTCGGTATGACGCTGTACGTCGGGCCCAGCAAACAGCCTCAGCGATATGCCGAAGATATCGTGGTCGGAAACCGTCTGGGCGAAGGGCGTTCACGTGCGCCGCTGGAATGGCGTTTGGCCAACGGTGTTCCTTTCGCTGTCATCTTCCGCGTGCAGCAGTGGCAGGACAATCCACGCTGGCCCGACGCGAAAGGCGCTCCGCAGTTCATTGTGACTTCGGAGAACATCGCTGTGCGAGGACTCGGAGCGTTATCCGGCTTAAACGCCGAATTGCCGGCAGGTGATCCTCAGGCAAACCTGAAAGCTCGACAAATGGCCGACGCAGCTTTCGATGCTGCGCGCTAGCGGCGGCCAATACCTATCAGTGCCAAACGTACGGGGGACAAGACATGATGTTGCGTGAAAACTGGAACGATCTCGGCCAGGGCTTCCACCCCGTGTCGGCGCCGGACTACCTGCCGGTGGCGCAGTTGCGCGAACTGCAGCTGCGGCGCCTGCGTGCCGTCGTGACGCGGGCTTACGACAACGTGAAGCTGTTCCGCGAGCGCATGGACGAGCGTGGCCTCACCCCGGCCAGCATCGAGTCGCTGGCCGATCTCGGCCGCCTGCCCTTCACGATCAAGACCGACCTGCGCGACACCTATCCCTTCGGTCTGTTCGCCAGCCCGATGGGCGAGATCGTGCGCCTGCACGCCTCCAGCGGCACCACCGGCAAGCCCATCGTGGTGGCCTACACGCAGGAAGACCTGCAGGTGTGGGCCTCGGCCATGCTGCGCACCTTTGCCTCGGCCGGCGTGCATCGCGGCGACATCGTGCAGAACGCTTACGGCTACGGCCTGTTCACCGGTGGCCTCGGCGCGCACTACGGGCTGGAAGCCATTGGCGCCACCGTGGTGCCGACCTCGGGTGGCAACACTGATCGCCAGATCATGCTGATGCGCGACTTCGGCGTCACTGGCATCTGCTGCACGCCGAGCTACTTCGTGCATCTGATCGAGCGGGCGAAGGAGCTGGGCGTGAATCTCAAGGAGCTGCCGCTGCGTGTCGGCATCTTCGGTGCCGAGCCGTGGACCGACGAGATGCGCCGCCACATCGAAGCCGAGACCAACATCAAGGCCTACGACATCTACGGCCTGTCCGAGATCACCGGTCCAGGTGTGGGCAGCGAGTGCTCGGCGCAGAGCGGCCTGCACATCTTCGAGGACCATTTCTACCCGGAGATCGTCGATCCGGAGACCCTGCAGGTGCTGCCGGACGGCGAAGAAGGCGAACTGGTGCTGACCACGCTGTCCAAACGCGCCATGCCGATGATCCGCTATCGCACGCGCGACATCACCCGCATCATCGCCGAGCCGTGTTCGTGCGGCCGCACCGTGCGCCGCATCGCCCGCATCGCCCGCCGCTCGGACGACATGTTCATCATCCGCGGGGTCAACGTCTTCCCCTCGCAGATCGAGACCGCGCTGCTCGCTGTCGAAGGCGCGTTGCCGCACTATCGCATCATCCTTTCGCGCGACAAGGGGCTGGACCAGATGGGCGTGGAGGTCGAAGTCAGCGCCGCGGTGTTCAGCGATCAGGTGCGCGCGATGGAAGAGCTGCACAAGCGCCTGGCGCACAGCATCGAACGCATCACTGGCATCCGCGCCGCGTTGCGCCTGGTCGAGCCGCACAGCATCCCGCGCAGCGAAGGAAAAGCGAAGCGCGTGTGGGACGAGCGGAATTCATGAATAAAGCTACTGCGCATCGCGACCTCGAGCCGCTCGCTAGGCTTTTCTCACGAATTCAATCCCCATGGAAAAACTGAAGCAGAAGGAAGAACAACCATGAAAGTCACCCAGATTTCCAGCTTCATCGAGAACCGCCCCGGCCGCCTGCATGCGGCCTGCGAGGCGCTGGCCGCCAAGGGCGTGAACATCCACACCCTGATGCTCGCCGACACCGCCGAGTTCGGCATCCTGCGCCTGATCGTGGCCGACCCCGAAGCCGGCAAGGTGGCGCTGGAAGCCGCGGGCTACATCGCCAAGCTGACCGAAGTCGTCGCCGTCGAGATTCCGGATGACGCCGGCGGCCTCGCCGGCATCCTGGCCAAGGCCGATGCGGCCAAGCTCGACATCGAATACATGTACGCCTTCAGCACCGCCGTGGGCCAACGTGCGGTCGTCATCATCCGCTTCAGCGATCCGGATCAGGCGGTGGATGAACTGCTCGCGCGGGGTGTGAATGTGGTGGCGCCCGTGGAATTGCTGCGGGGCTGAGATGGACTCGCGCTACCAGATCTTCGAGGCCACGCCGAGCGCCGAGGAATTCAACCATCTGCGCGAACTGGCGGGCTGGGGAAAGATCGACCCGGCGGTGGTGAACGTCGGCCTGTGCAACAGCGTCCATGCGCTGTGCGCCTGGGAAGACGATGAACTGGTCGGTTTCGTGCGTCTGGTGGGTGACGGGGCGATGAAGCTCAGCGTGGAGGAATTGCTGGTGCATCCCGAGCATCGCCGCCGCGGGATTGCCACGGCCTTGATGGCGGGCGTCATGGCCTACATCGCGGTTCTGCCGCCCGGCTGCACCATCAACCTGATGGCGGCAGAGGGCCTGAGTGACTTCTACACCAAGCTTGGCTTCCGGGTCCGGCCGGAAACGCGGCCCGGCATGCAGATGCGGCGCTGAACTCCAGGTGGCTGAAGAGCCGCATGTGGCGGACCTGTGCCGGCAGGTTCACCGCTCAGGCCCGTCTGGCAAGCCTCTCCAGACCATAATTCTGGAGAAGCCCGCCACAAGCCGCTCTTCAGGCTGCCTCGGTAAACGCGGCGAGCTTGTTGCCATCCAGATCGCGGAAGTACGAACCGTAATAGCCGCCCGTGCCGCGCGGGCCGGGTGCGCCTTCATCCTTGGCGCCCAACTCGATGGCCTTGGCGTAGAAGGCATCCACGGCGGCGCGGCTGGGCATGGCCAGCGCGATCATGGTGCCGTTGCCGGCGGTGGCGGGCTGACCGTCGAAGGGCTTGATCACACAGAGCGCCGGCGTTTCGGCGCTGGTTCCCCAGGCGGTGCTGCGTTCGGACTCCCACTGGCGCTTGGCGCCGATGCTGGCAAACAGGGCGTCGTAGAAAGCACTGGCGCGGGGCAGGTCGTTGGTGCCCAGGGTGACATAACCGATCATGACAGTTCCTCGAGAGTGAAAGACAGCCGGCGATTATGGCCGGGCTGACAGAAAAAAGGCCTGTCCGCAGACAGGCCTCCGATGCATTGCGGCAGGAGCTGCTTACTTGCAGTTCGGAATCACGCGCACGCCGATCACGCCATCCACCGCCTGCAGTTTGGCAACCAGATCACCGCTCACGTCGCCGGACACGTCGATGATGTTGTAGGCGTAGTCGCCACGGTTCTTGTTGATCATATCGTCGATGTTCAGACCCGACGAGCCGATGGCGGCGGTCAGGCTGCTGATCACGTTGGGCACGTTCTTGTTGCTGACCGTGACGCGGGTCTTGCCGCTGGGGGCCATTTCGCAGGCCGGGAAGTTCACCGAGTTCTTGATGTTGCCGCGTTCCAGATATTCACGGATCTGATCGGCTGCCATCACGGCGCAGTTGTCTTCGGATTCCGGGGTGGAGGCGCCCAAGTGCGGCACGCACAGGATCTTGTCCACACCCAGCAGCTCGTCTTCCGGCAGGTCGATCACATAGCCGGCGACGTGGCCGGAAGCGATGGCGGCCTTGATGGCGGCGTTGTCGACCAGACCATTGCGGCTGAAGTTCATCAGGCGGGCACCCTTCTTCATGCGGCCGATGCGCTCTTCGTTGAAGAGGTTCTTGGTGTCCTTGGTGGCCGGCACGTGGATGGTGATGTAGTCGCACTCGGCGATCATGGCGTCCAGGCTGGCGGCCTTCTGCACTTCATGCGACAGCTTCCAGGCTGCATCGACGCTCACGAACGGGTCGAAGCCGATGACGCGCATGCCCAGCGCATTGGCGGCATTCGCCACCAGCACGCCGATGGCGCCCAGGCCGATCACGCCGAGGGTCTTGCCCTGGATTTCCGGACCGACGAACTGGGCCTTGCCCTTTTCCACCAGCGGCGGCACTTCGTCGCCCTTGCCCTTGAGCGTGTTGGCCCAGGTGATGCCTTCGTACAGGTTGCGCGAGGACAGCAGCAGCGAGGCGATGACGATTTCCTTCACGCCGTTGGCGTTGGCGCCCGGTGTGTTGAACACCACGATGCCGCGCTCGGCGCACTTGTCCAGCGGAATGTTGTTCACGCCGGCACCGGCGCGGGCGATGGCCTTCACGGACGCCGGAATGTCCATGTTGTGCATGTCGGCCGAGCGCAGCAGGATGCCGTCCGGGTTGACGATCTCGGTGGCGGATTCGTAGTTGTCACGCGGCAGGCGGTCGAGGCCGCAGGCGGCGATCTTGTTGAGTGTCTGGATCTTGAACATCGTGGAGTTCCTCAAACGTAGGTAATGACGGAATCGGGCTGAATCGGAAAACCTGACCAGGGCGCGGGACGAACGCTCCGGAAGAAATCTGTGGCATCGCCGGCTGCGGGCGGAAAGGCAGCATTGTACGGCGTTCACGCCCTCCCTGACTTGAAGCGGGTCAAGTGGGCTACGGGCAGGCCGCTTTCGCGAGGACCACCCGAAGAGCCGCCTCCCGCCTTGCTCTCCGGCGTGGCATGGCGGAAAGGCATGCTGTGCGCGGTTATCCGGGCTCCCGTCGGGCAAGAAGGCCGCAAATTTCGTAACCACCAGTGCAATGGGGCGTGTTTTAGTCTGTCTGCTCCGCGCGGCGGCGGGCTTTTTCCAGCCAGCCCAGCAGGGCGTCTGCCTGGCCTTCGATGGGGATGAGGTGGAGTGATCGTCCGCGCGCCGGGTGAAGGCTCACGAACCCGAATTCATAGCCGATGCCGGATGCCCGGTGGCTGCGCAGGCGTGTGCTGCGCAGATCAATCTGCCAGTGGCCATCGGTGCTGTGCAGCAGTGCTCCGTCCAGATAGAAAGTGCGCATGCGCGGGCCTGCCAGCAGCCCGATTGTCGCCAGCGGAATCGCCCAGATCAGCCAGGCGAGCAGCGGGCCCACCACGAAAACCAGCGCCAGCACCCCGAGCAGACCCTTGTTGTTCTCCGGCAGGGAGGCGATCACCACGGCGGCCGGCAGCACATAGCCCGCCACGATCCACGCCAGAAAGCGCCAGCGACGGAACAGCAGTGCCCGCACGCAGCCACCGCCAGCCTGCGGGTTCAGCGAATTGCTGGCGTTCAGATGCCAGCCGATGCTGCGGGCGAGCAGCCCGGCATCGTCATCCAGCATCAGGCTCCACGGACTGGCGTGCACGATCAGGTGACTGTCACTGTCGGGCACGCCTTCGTAGCCGGCGATTTCGCGCCAGGGGATGAGCCGGTAGCCCTCGATCGCGAGCCCCTCCGGGCGGGCTTCGACCAGGACTTTCTGGCTGAAGTCCGGCACGCCGCGCAGTTTTTCGTAGCCAAACAGGATGAGGCCAAAGCCGGCCAACATGCCGATCAGCGCCAGCAACATGCCGCCAATCCCGAGCAGCATGGCCCACCAACTCTCGTCGGAGATGCCCCAGAACATCAATGCAAAGCCTGGCGCGGCGCCGATCATCGCGCCCAGACAGCCGAGGCCGAAGCCGCTGAACTGCTGGTCCATGAGGGTGACCTGCATCCGGCGCCGGAGGGGCGGTGGCGCGGCGTCAGTACTGGCGCGCGTTGGCAGATCAGGAGTGTGCGAGTGGGAGGTGGTGGTCGTGGCGTTCATGGGGGCCCGGCTCTGATCACTGCCTGCCAAGCCGCATCCAGCTTTGCTCTGCGGCATGCCATGCCGGAGAGGCACGCCAGTGGCGGCTCTCCGGGCAGCAGGGCTTAAAGCACGTAAAGCACGAATTTGTCCACGCGGCTCATTGGCGTGGCGCTGTCGAAGCGGAATTCGACGTAGCTGGCGTCGTCTGCGCCCAGGTCGCTGTCAATCTTGTCGCTGCGACCCACCTCGCTACCCTTGCCATCTACCGCACGCAACTGCAGCTTGCCCTTGAAAGCCTGGGCAGACAGGACATAGACCTTCACGCCATCCTTCTTTTCCCCGTCGGCGCCGAGCAGCACGGCGCGTTCGCTCTTGAGCTGGCGACCGCTGGCTGACGCATCCAGCGCGATCTTCGCTTCATGCGCCCGATCCACGCCTTCCGCAACGCCGCCGAATACCTTGCCTACGCCGGTGGTGATCTCGGCGGCGGCTTTCTTGCCGTCATTCTGCAGCGCCTGACCTACGCCCTTCACCAGTGCGGCCTTGTCCTCAACCATCTCGGCGCCCTTGCTGCGCTCTGCTTCCAGTTGTTCCTCGCGGTTCTTGCAGCCGGCCATTGCGCAGGCGGCACCCACGATGCAGAAGGCGATCAATGCTTTTTTCACGATGCAGTCCTTTTAGTGCTGTTCGAGCCCGCAATGGGCGGCGCGCCATGCTGCCGCAAAACCGGCTTTTTGGCAGCGTGGTCCCGACAATCGGCCGGGCTGACGCCAGGGCACGCCTGTCATGTTGTGTAGGCCGTATTCTTACAAAGACATTTCCATTCCATGGAATGCCTGCTATGTTTTTCTGGTCGATCTGCGGAATTCGTCACACTTTTTGAAGGGTCGGCGCAGCACAACAACAAGTCGTGGCACCCAGCCACACCGACAAATCCAGGAGACAAAACAATGCATATCACACACCTCGCGCTGGGCTTTGCCGCCCTCGCACTGGCGGGCACCGCCTCGGCCGCCAATCGCCCGGCCGGTTACAAGACCATCTGCACCGAAGGCAAGACCTGTACGGTCGCCGCTGCCACCAGCGTGGCCTATGGCCGCGCCGACAAATTCACCTACAAGACCCTGACAGGCAGCTTCGTTTGCGGTGAAGTCACCTTTGGCGCGGGCACCAAGGTCGCTGGTGGCACCAACGAGTGTTCGATCCCGACCAGCGCCAGCGGCGGCTCGAGTTCTTCGTCCAGCAGCTCCTCGTCAAGCAGTTCGTCCTCCTCCTCCTCCAGCAGTTCATCCTCGGGTGGCAGCAGCTCCAGCAGTTCGTCGTCGAGCTCCTCCAGCGGCGGCTCCACCGGTGCCTGTACGCCGGGCAGCGTGATTTCCAACACCACCGTTGATTGCGGCGGCATCACCGTCGGCACCTCCTGCGCCGGCGGCAGCGAATCGCAACAGCCGGTGTTTACGCTCAACAATGCAACCATCAAGAACGTGCACCTGAAGGCGGGCGCGGCGGCGGATGGCATCCATTGCGCCAGCGGCAATTGCCGGCTGGAAAACGTGGTGTGGGACGAGGTCTGCGAAGACGCTGCCACCAACAAGTCCGAGGGCGGTACCATGACCATCTCGGGCGGCTCGGCGACCAACGCGCCGGACAAGACCTTCCAGCACAACTCGAAGAACAGCACCACGGTCATCGAGAACTTCAACACCTACGGCAAGATCGGCAAGCTGTGGCGCTCCTGCGGTGACTGCACCAACAACGGTGGCCCGCGCTACGTGCAGATCAACAACGTGACCATCAACGGCACGGTTGGCAGCACGGTGGTTGGCGTCAATCGCAACTACGGCGACAAGGCCACGATCCGCAACCTGAAGGTCAAGGGTCTGACCCGCCCGACCGCCACGACCACCAAGCCGCGCATCTGCGAGGAGTGGAAAGGCATCGAGAAGGGCAACGGCTCGACCGAGAAGTACGGCGAGTTCTTCAATACGGCGTACTGCGATGTCAGCCCGTCGGATGTGAGCAGCTTCTGAAAACCTGATGTACGCAAAAACGGGAGGCCGCGGCCTCCCGTTTTTTGTGCCTGCCCGCAGAGCCGCATCTGGCAAGGATCTGCAGGCGGTATGCGCCAGGAGGCAGGCCAAATCTTGCTGGCAGTCATGCCCGCCTGAAGAAGGCCGCCACAAGCGGCTCTCCGGACAGGCTGTGAAAACTGCCTACTCGGCCGCGCAGCTGAAATGCAGGTTCAGTTCCGTCAGCGTGCGGGTCTGGGCGCGGGTGCCCAGCGTCAGGCGTTTGTGCAGGTCGCCACGCAGGGTGAAGCGCTGATGGCGCAGGGTCTTGCCGTCGGCCTCGCTGCGGTAGGCCACGCGCATCGAGGTGCAGCCGCAGGCCGCGGTGGATTGCAGCATGCGCAAATCCACATCCACCTGCAGCGCCTGACGGGCCGCTAAGGGCGTGGCCGTCTCGATGCTGACGCAGTCCGCCAACGCATTGTGCACGGTGATGCGTGGCGGCTCGGCGGCCAGCACAGCCCCCGGCAGTAACAAGCCCAGCAGGGCCGCCTTAATAGACACGCGTGCCTCCGTTGGTGATGCGATCCGCAACGTATTGCACGCGCAAGGCCAGCGATTGCTTGCCGGTGGTGACGACATGGCCGTGCAGGGCCTGGAAGAACGCGGGTTCCACTTCAATGCAGCCGTGGCTGTAACCCTTGGTCGAATCGTGCAGATAGAAGCCGCTGCGCGCCGGCTTGCAGGCCTGCCGGGTTTTCACGTCGGCGGCTTCCAGACGCACCCGGTTGCGGCCCCAGTTGGCCCAGTAGGGCTCGCACTGCCCGGCCGCTTCGCCGCGCGGAATGGTCTGGATGCCTGCCGCCGGGGTCAGCCGGCACTGCTGGGTGCCATCGTCGCGGGCGCTGCCGGCATCCTTGATCGAGAAACGGTAGAAACCTTCGGGAATCGGCCCCTGATCCGGCAGGCACTGATTCTGCGGCATCTGCCAGCCCGGCAGGCCGCTGGTTGCCTTGAAGCGGCGCCCACCCCAGCTCAGCACCTGTCCATCGAAAAGCATGTCGGTCAGCATTGTCCGGTTCCTGTCGTGTGCGTATTGGAAGTGTGGCCAGTTTAGGGACATGTCCGGCCAGCATGCAGCCAGATATCGGCAGAAGCCTCGTGTCTGTCGGCCGTGTCCGTGATGGCCTGTTCGTGCTGGGGGCTTGCCCGCCGGGAACCCGTTCTGCACCCCGGCCTGCATCGGGCTACAATACCGAGCTCAGAATTTTCCCAGTTTCGTCATCCTTGTCTGGAGCTCACCGTGAAACCCACCATCAAGCCCAATTCGCCGAATTTCTCTTCCGGCCCCTGCGCCAAGCGCCCCGGCTATTCGCTGGCCAACCTGCCGAAAGACATCCTCGGCCGCTCGCACCGCAGCTCGCTGGGCAAGGCCCGTCTGGCCAAGTCGATCACCGAAACCAAGCGCCTGCTGGGCATCCCGGCTGACTACCACGTCGGCATCCTGCCGGCCTCCGACACCGGCGCCTTCGAGCTGGCCATGTGGAACTTCCTCGGCGCTCGTCCGGTGGATACCTTCGCCTGGGAATCCTTCGGCGAAGGCTGGGTGACCGACATCGTCAAGCAATTGAAGCTGAAAGACGTGCGCAATTTCAGCGCCCCTTACGGCGAGCTGCCGGACCTGTCGCAATGGAACCCGGCCAACGACATCGTGTTCACCTGGAACGGCACCACCTCCGGCGTGAAAGTGCCGAATGGCGACTGGATCCCCGCTGACCGCGAAGGCCTGACCCTGTGCGACGCGACCTCCGCCGTGTTCGCCATGGAACTGCCGTGGGACAAGCTGGACGTGGTGACCTACTCCTGGCAGAAGGTGCTCGGCGGTGAAGGTGCCCACGGCATGCTGATCCTGTCGCCGCGCGCTGTGGCTCGCCTGAAGGACTACAAGCCGAGCTGGCCGCTGCCGAAGATCTTCCGCATCGCCAAGGGTGGCGAGCTGATGGCCGAAATCTTTGAAGGTGCCACCATCAACACCCCGTCGATGATCGCCAACGAAGACTATCTGGACGCGCTGGCCTGGACCGATTCCATTGGCGGCGTGCCGGAACTGATCAAGCGCTCCAACGCCAACCTCGCCGTCTTCGAGCGCTTCGTCGCCAAGACCCCGTGGATCCACTTCCTGGCCAAGGACGCAGTCTCCCGCTCCAACACGTCCGTGTGCTTCTCGCTCGACGCCACGCCGGATCAGGTCAAGGCGCTGGTCAAGCTGCTCGACAAGGAAGGCGTTGCGTATGACATCGGCGCCTACAAGGACGCCCCGAGCGGCCTGCGCTTCTGGTGCGGCGCCACGGTCGAAACTGCCGATCTGGAAGCCGTGCTGCCCTGGCTGGAATGGGCCTACGCTGAAGTTACCAAGGCCTGAGCACACCCGCTCTCGTCTCAAGCGCCCGGCCACAAGCCGGGCGTTTTTGTTTGCGCGATACTTCTCGCACGCCGGTGCACGGCGGAGGGCTGCTATGGTTTTGTCTTGAGGCTGGCACGTTCAGAAAGCCGCGCCAGCGTCCCGTCCTGGCGCATTCCTCTGATTGCCTGGTCGAAACCGTCCGCAAGCGCCGAAGTATCGTACTGGCGGGTGAATACGATGAAGCTGTGCGTCGTCTCCGAAGGCGGGCCACTGATCATGATCCGGCCGGCCGGATCAAGCTCCTGGATGAATTGCATGCCCACCAGGCGGCTGCAGATCATGGCGTCCACATGCCCCGCCAGCAGCATGCGGAAAATGTTCGTCAGGGCATGCGAGTTTTCCAGATGCGGAAAGGCTCCCTGCCTGCGCGCCGCATCGAATCGCCCGCCATAGGACATGTTGTTGACCACACCGATGCGTGCATTGGCGATCGAGGCGTAATCGCCATTGAAGCGGAAGTGTGAGTCCTTGCGCACGAAGAACACGAAATCCTGACTCAGCAGGGGCTCGCGGGGAAAGCGCAGGCTGCGTTCGCGTTCAGGCGTTTTCTTGACCGTGAAGAAGCCATCCACGCTGCCCGCTTCGACCATGAGCAGTGAGCGCGTTACCGGAAAAAATCCAATCCTGAGCGGCTTGCCCATGCGCCGGAACGCCTCATTGACGACATCGACAACCGGCCCTTCGGCCTGGCCATTTGCGTCGTGGATGTACGGCGCAAACTCCAGCGCGGCAAGCCGGACCACGCCATCGGCGGCCATGGCACCGCGTCCCGGCCAGACCAGCAGGACAAGAATGAGAACCCGGAAAATTCCGTTCAGAGCATGCACGATCAATCCCTGCCTTTGCTGTCTTGATTCTGCGGCCTGTGCAGACCTTGCCGTACTGTCCCGATGGGCAAGGCCTTCCCCATTTTGTCGCAAACGCGCCGTGGCCTGTGCTGCCCGCGGACTACGGTAAAATCCATGTACTCAACAATTTGCCGGACTCACCATGCCCTTCATCACCGACCTCGCCGCTGCCTGGCAAAAGAACAACTCCCTGCTGTGCGTGGGCCTGGACCCGGATCTGAGCAAGTTCCCCGCGCACCTGCAGGGCAAGCCGGATGCCATTTTTGAATTCTGCAAAGCCATCGTCGATGCCACCGCCGATGTCGCCTGCTCCTTCAAGCCGCAAATTGCCTACTTTGCCGGCGAATCCGCCGAAGCACAGCTCGAAGCGCTGATCGACTACATCCACGTCAACTATCCGGACATTCCGGTGATTCTGGATGCCAAACGCGGCGACATTGGCGCCACCGCCGCCCAGTACGCCCGCGAAGCCTTCGTGCGCTATCAGGCCGACGCGCTGACCGTGAATCCCTACATGGGCTTCGACTCGGTCGAGCCCTACCTCGAATACCCGGACTGCGGCCTCATCGTGCTGTGCCGCACCTCCAACCCCGGCGGCTCCGATTTGCAGAACCTCACGGTCGAAGGTGGCAAGAAGCTGTATCAGCACGTCGCCGCGCTGGTCGCCGAGAAGTGGAACAAGCACGGTCAAGCCGCACTGGTCGTCGGCGCCACCTTCCCGCAGGAGCTGGCAGACGTGCGCCGCATCGTTGGCGACCTGCCCCTGCTGGTGCCCGGCGTCGGCGCACAGGGCGGCGACGTGCAGGCCACCGTGACGGCCGGCAAGACCGCCGCTGGGCTGGGCCTGATGATCAACTCCTCGCGCGCCATCCTCTACGCCGGCAAAGGCGAAGATTTCGCCGAGCAGGCCCGCAAGATGGCGATTGCCACGCGCGACGACATCAACCAGTACCGCTGAGCCAAGCCGCCTTGCGCGGCTGTGTCAGATGTAAAACGGGCCGCAATGCGGCCCGTTTTGCTTGCTGCCCGGAGAGGCCCTCCCTGCTTGGGTCGCCAGCGTGGCTGCTCGCAGAGCAAGGCTGCAAGCGGCTTTCCGGACGCCTTGCGTAGGACAGGTTAGCGCAGCGTAACCCGCTGCATAGTGACTAACATTCCCTCGCGCGGCTTATTCCATTTACGATTCGCCTGATGATGGATGCGCAGCGGGGCTGATGTGGCAAAAGGCGAAAACTGGAGTGATGTAGAGGTCGCTGCGACGGTGGCCGATTACATGCGCATGCTGACACTAGAACTATCTGGGCAGCACTACAACAAAACAGCACACCGTCGAGCGCTGCTGAAATTGCTGGATGGACGCAGCGATGCCGCTGTAGAACTCAAGCATCAGAACGTCAGCGCGATCCTTCTTAAACTTGGCTGCTACTACATTTCCGGTTACAAACCACGTGGTAACTATCAGCAAGCGCTCGGTACATTTGTCGAAAACTGGATCAATGAACATCCGGAATTTGACCGGATCGCATTAGCCGCGGCAGACCAGCCTGCAGTCGTTCCAAGCGCAGTAGATTTCTCTCGATTGATCGTCGATGCGCCCAAGCTCTCGCTTGTCGTGGAAGAGGCACGCAAGCCCTATGTCGTCCCCGTCAGAGCAGCGATTAAGCGTGACTACGTCGCACGCGAAGCGCGAAACTCAGCCCTTGGCAAAGCGGGAGAATTGTTGGCGCTTGAGTACGAAGAGTTTCGTTTGCGCTCAGCTGGACAAAAGCATTTAGCGGAACGAATCGAGCACGTTTCCACGACAAAAGGAGACGGCCTCGGCTATGACATCTTGTCATTCGAAGTAAGCGGCAAAGAGCGCTTTGTGGAGGTCAAGACAACCGCGTTCGCGAAGGAAACGCCCTTCTTCGCTTCGCGCAATGAGGTCGCTTTTGCCCGCGAAATGTCAGGTCAATTTCATCTGTATAGATTGTTTGATTTCCGGAAGGCTCCAAGGCTTTTCTCACTGCAAGGTGATATTGGGCAGTACTGCAGACTTGATCCTGTTAGTTACCTTTGCCAGTTCCAATAGTTGTCTTGATCGTTCTTGTGCCGCGCATGGGCATCCTCCCGGATATTGCCCGCTAACCCGCACCCAGCCTGCCTCTCCAGCCACCCTGTCCGCTCAGGTCCGTCCGGGGCGGGTCTTCAGGAGGGGCTTGCACGCTTAGCCAGACTGTAAGCGAAGGTTAAATCGGTTGCTATACGCAACGATCTGGCTAGACTGTTGCGTATAGCAACCAATAAAGCATCCCCTCATGTCTTCCCCCCAATCAAAACAGCTTCTCGCGCGCCAGTTGCGCGAACTCATCGGTCTGTACCTCGCCAGCCAGCGCCGCCATGCCCACGATCAGGGCTTGTCCCAGCAGGGGCGGCTGCTCATGTTGCTGCGCAAGCACGGGCCGTCTCCGCAGGGTGATTTCGGTCGTCTGGCCGGGCTGGACAAGAGCTGGATCAGCCGCATCGTCGAGCGCTTTGTCGCGGACGGGCTGGTCGAGCGGCGTCCCCTCGATTCGGATCGGCGCTGTCTGGAGTTGCATCTGACCGCCGCGGGCGAGGACGAGGCTAGGCGTTACGACGATGTGCTCACCGCGCACGCCGAGAGCTTCTTCGAGGCGATTCCGGCCGAGCGCCACGCGGCGCTGGAAAGTTCGCTGGCGGGTCTGGTCGATGCCTTGCGCAGCCAGACGAAGCGGACGGAGGTCTGAGATGGAACACAGCACCCGCAGTTTCCGTGCTTCGCTGGCCGCCATGCTGGGCATCTGTCTGGTGATCATGCTGATCGCGCTGGACTCCACCGTGGTCGGCACGGCGATGCCGCGCATCGTCGCCGAGTTGCGCGGCTATGACCTTTACCAGTGGATCGCTTCGGCCTACCTGATGGGCAGTGCGGTGATGATCCCGATTACCGGACGCCTCGGCGATCTGTACGGGCGCAAGCCTTTCGTGCTGCTGGCCGTGGTCTTGTTCACGGCGGCCTCGGCTGCCTGCGGTCTGGCCCAGACCATATTGCAACTGGTGCTGGCGCGTGGCGTGCAGGGCTTGGCCGGCGGCATGCTGGTCGGGGTGGCCTTTGCCTGCGTGCCGGATCTGTTCCCGGACCGGCTGCAACGCGTGCGCTGGCAGGTGATGCTGTCGGCCAGTTTCGGTGTGGCCTCGGCGCTGGGCCCGGCGCTGGGCGGCTGGATGACCGAGCATGCCGGCTGGCGCAGCGTGTTCTACGTGAATCTGCCGGTGGCCTTGCTGGCTTTGCCCGTGATCTGGCGTTATCTGCCGCATATCGTGCATCACGATGGCGAGGAGGAGCGCAGCATCGACTGGCTCGGTGCGCTGCTGATGGCTGCGGGGATCTGTGGCCTGCTGCTGGCGACCGAGCGCGGGCAGGTGCATGGTTTCGGCAATCCGCTCACGCTGGGCCTGTGTGTGCTGGCGCTGGTCTGCGGAGGCGTGTTCATCTGGCATCAGCATCATTCACGCGCGCCGATCATTCCGCCGCGCCTGCTGGCCAATCAGGGCGCACGCCAGCTGATGCTGCTGGGCCTGAGCACCGGTATGACGATGTTCGTGCTGGTTTTCTATTCGCCGCTGATGCTGCAGGGCGGTTTCGGCTACTCGCCGGCACTGGCCGGTTTCGTCATGACGCCCCTGCTGGTCAGCGTCACCTTGGGCAGCATCGTCAATGGGCGGGTGCTGCCACGCATGAAAAAGGCCGAGCGCATGATTGCCTGGGGCCAGTTTGGCACGCTGCTCAGTTCCCTGTTGCTGAGTCAGGTCGGCGCCGGTCTGCCGCAGGGCTGGATGATGGCGGCCTTTGCGTTGTGCGGCTTCAGCCTTGGCTTCCAGCTGCCCAACCTGACCCTGCAGATGATGGCGGCGGCCGGCAAGCGTGATCTGGGCGTGGGCTCGGCGATGATCCAGACCACGCGCATGCTCGGCAGCATGATCGGTGTGGGCGTGGCCGGCGTGATCGTCAATGCGGCCTACGTGCGCCACATCGGCGCGGAGCTGGCGGCGCGGCATCTCACCGAGCCGGCGCTGGTCGAGTTGCTCGCGTCGCCGCAATTGCTGATCCGCCAGCAGGATCAGGCGACCTTGCTGACCCTGGCGCAGCAGATCGGCGTGGATGCCGCCGCACTGCTGGACACTGCCCGACTGGGCCTGGTTGGCGGCATTCACACGGCTTTCCTGCTGTGCGCCGTGCTGGCGGGGCTGAGTATCTTCATCAGTTGGCGTTTGCCCCCTTACGAAATCGCGAAAAACCGCTAGGATTGAGAGCGTTCCGGATTTCAGGCAGATCAAGTCCGGAACGCCTTTGTCTGGGTACGCTGTACCCTCGTCATTCCTTCCTTCGGGGCATTTTCCAATGGCAATCTTTCAGGGTATCGAACACGTCGCGGTTTTCTCCACCGACACCACGCGCCTGCGTGACTGGTATGTGAGCAACCTCGACATGAAGGTCATTCTCGACAATGGCGCAGGCGTGTACTTCCTGCTCATGGGCAATGGCTCGATGATCGAACTGGTACCCTGCGCCGGGCCTTCGGTCTGTGCCGGCAAGCCGCAGGTGAAGGACAGCGGCCTGCGTCACATTGCGCTGACGGTGGATACGCAGGATTTCGGCGCTGCCGTGCATCGCCTGTCCGAAGCCGGGGTGGAAACCATTGGCAAGACCCCGCACCAGTTCCCCGAGGGGCTGGCGACTTTCCACTTCCGCGATCCGGACGGCAACATCCTGCACCTGATTTCGCGCCCGAACCGCCTGTCGCTGGCCGTGGTGCCGCGTCTGGCGGATGCACCGAAGGACGCGCTGATCCAGGGCATCGAACACACCTGCATCATCGCCAACGATCCGGAAGCGCTGCGCCAGTGGTACATCGACGCGCTGGGCTTCCAGCTCATCGTGCGCGACGACGGCCACGGCACCGCCTTCGTGCTCGGCGCCGATGGCAGCTCGATCATCGAATTCATCCAGGCCGAGAACAACATTGGCGTGGAGCCGTACAAGGCCCAGGGCATCCGCCATATCGCCATCCGCATCGGTCAGGCCGACGCAGCGCAGGGTGCGGCGCGCCTCAAGGCGCTGGGGGTCGAAGTGCTGGAAGACTACAAGGCGCTGGACAACGGTGTGCACCTGTTCTTCTTCCGCGACCCGGAAGGCAATGTGCTGCATCTGGTCGGCCGCTCACAACCCCTCGCAAAGTAAGCATTCATGAGCACCAAGCTGCATCAGCGGTCGACTGCACAGGCAGACCGTGTCTTCTGGATCACCGTGGGCGTGGGCGTGGTATGCGCCCTGTTCGTGATGTTCGTGACCGAAAACCGCACGATTGCCGGCGTCATCATGGCGCTGGTGTTCTATCACCTGATCCGGCGTCTGCTGAAGGGCCCGCCGGTGGGCGTGGCGGTGCTGGAAGTGGCGGACAGCTTCCTGATCCTGCGCAATCCGTCGACCACGCCGGCCAAGGTGGACCGCATTGCGCTGGAGAAGCTGCATTCCGTCGAGCTGCAGGGCGAAGAGCATCTGCGCTACTTCAACTGCAAACTCATGAATGGCGACATTGCCCGTATCGGCCCCTTCGAGCGGGGGCAGGGCGAAATGGCGATTGCTGAATGGTTCTACGCCAACCTGCCGGAAACACCTTTCCACGTTGATCCCTCGGCGACGCCGGTGCATCAGCTCAGCAGTCGTCCGCCCGGCATGTAATCCTCGCGGAGAGCTGCCCCCGGCGGACCTCTCCGGCCTGCCTGCCGGCTCAGGCTTGGCAGGCGCGCCTCTCCACGATGCCTGCCTGAAGACGCTTGCTGCATGCGGCTCTTCAGGTTGCTCATCCAGCGCAAGAATCGGGTGGCTGCCAGTCGCCAGCGGTGAGACACTGCGTCTTCACGAACTATTGCAGCACCGCACTCATGGATTCGCGCAACCTCACCCGCCTGTTTCTGCTCGCCCTCATCTGGGGCGCGTCCTTCCTGTGCATGCGTGTGGCTGTGCCGGCGCTTGGCCCGATTGCCCTGATGGAAGCCCGCGTCGCGCTGGCCGCGCTGCTGCTCGGGGCGCTGGCATTGTACAAAGGCCAGACCTTCTGGCCGCGCGGGCACTGGCTGGATTTCTGGGTGCTGGGCCTGTTCAACACGGCACTGCCCTTCGTGCTCTTTGCCTGGGCGGCGCAGACCCTGACCGCCTCCACCCTGTCCATTCTGAACGCCACCGCGCCGATCTGGGGGGCACTGTGGGGCGCGCTGTGGCTGCGTCAGCTGCCCGGCCTGCGGGCGGGGGCGGGTTTGCTGATCGGCCTGTGCGGGGTGGCGCTGGTGGTGGGCTTCGATCCGACCGCGCAAACTCGCGGCGGCCTGCTGGCCTACGCGGCCGGGGTGCTGGCACCGTGCTGTTACGGGCTGGCCACGACCTGGATGAAATCCCGCCGCAGCGGACCGAGCCCGGCGCAGGCGGCACACGGCAGCATGGCCGGCGCCAGCCTGATCCTGCTGCCTTTCCTGCCCTTTGCACCGCCCGCCGCGCTGCCCTCGGCCTGGGGCGTGGTGGCCGTGCTGGTGCTCGGGCTGGTGTGTACCGGCGTGGCGTATCAGATGTATTTCCGGCTGGTCGAGGAAACCGGACCGACCCGCGCGCTGACCGTGACCTTTCTGGTGCCAGTGTTCGGCGTGCTGTGGGGGCATCTGCTGCTGGGCGAGGCACTCGGCCTGCGCAGCCTGATCGGCGCGGCGGTGGTGATCGTCGGGACGGCCCTGAGCACCGGTTTTTCGCTGCGCAAGCTGCTAGCCAGGGCGCCATGAGCGAGGCTGCCTATGCCACCGTGGCGCAGGCGATCCGCTTCCTGCGCAGTCATGCCCGCGAGCAGCCCGGTCTGAGTGAGCTGGCTGCGGCGCTGGGCGTGTCCGAATTCCATCTGCAGCGGCTGTTCAGCGACTGGGCCGGGATCAGCCCGAAGCGCTTTCTGCAATTCCTGAGCAAGGAAGACGCTCGCCAGCGTTTGCGTGCCTCGGCCTCGGTGCTGGAGGCCAGTCTGGAGGCCGGCCTGTCCGGTCCCGGCCGTCTGCATGATCTGATGGTCAGTTGCGAAGCCGTCACGCCCGGCGAATATGCGGCGGGTGGCGCCGGACTGGAGATCCGTTATGGCGTAGCCGCGACCCCCTTCGGCGAGGCTTTCGTGGCAAGCACGTTGCGCGGCATCTGCCGGCTCGAATTCATCGACCCCGAGCACGGAGCAGCACACGCACTGGACAACCTGCAGGCCGAATGGCCGCATGCCACCTTGCTGTGCGCGCAGGAAGCCGCGAAAGCCTTGCTGGGCGCGGTTTTCCAGGGCGACCCCCGGAAAACGCCGCTGCGCCTGCTGCTGCGTGGCACCAACTTCCAGATCCAGGTCTGGCAGGCCTTGCTGCGGATTCCGCCCGGCGCGCTGGCCAGCTACGGCCAGATCGCCCGGGCCATCGGCAAACCGCAGGCCGCCCGGGCCGTGGGCAGCGCCATTGGCGCCAACCCGATTGCCTGCCTGATTCCGTGCCACCGGGTGATCCGCGAGAGCGGCGACTTCAGCAGCTACCGCTGGGGCATCGAACGCAAGCAGGCCCTGATTGCCTGTGAGGCCGGGCGGCACTCTCTAGAGGCTGTTCATGATCTTACTGCGAGGCCGTGATCAGGGCTCATGCGCTGCTCGGAATCCTCATTTATCAACATAAACTCCGGTTCCTGTGCTGCTCTTCACCCTGCTGACGGCCTCTCGCTACAGATCGTGAACGGCCTCTTAGAGCATGTCACCCAGATTCAGCAGGGCGGCCAGACCGAGCGCCACGAAGATCAGCGCGCAGACGCTGTGCACCACCTTGATCGGCACGATCTTCGTCAGCTTGTCGCCGAAATAGACGACGGGCGCATTGGCCAGCATCATCCCCGCCGTGGTACCGGCCACCACCCAGACCAGCGACGAATACTTGGCCGCCAGCGCCACCGTGGCGATCTGCGTCTTGTCGCCCATTTCGACGATGAAGAAGGCGATTACGGTCGTGAGGAAAGCGCCAAAACGTTGCGGCTTGGCGCTCTCGTCATCGTCCAGCTTGTCCGGAATCATCATCCAGGCGGCCATGGCGAGGAAGGAGATGCCCAGAATCCAGCGCATCGCATCGGCGCCAAGATAGGTCGTGATCCATTGCCCGACGGCGGCCGCACAGGCGTGATTGACCAGCGTGGCAACGAGAATGCCCAGACAGATCGGCAGGGGTTTCTTCAGGCGGGCGGCCAGCACGAGGGCCAGCAACTGGGTTTTGTCGCCCATTTCAGCGAGGGCGACGAGACCGGTAGAGACGAGGAAGGCTTCCATGAATTTCTCGGGTGCGGGCTGGCGACAGATGAACCAATGACTGCCGCAGCCCGCCAACCCGCGTTGGCACTGCAGCAGTCAAAGGTCTCGCCAAGCACTTGCGTGCCCTCCGCACCATGCCCGAAGGCAAGTCTGTTGATGCGGCGCTCTCTTGAGAAAGAGGCTACTCCCCGATGACGGGGCGGATTATAGCCGTCCCGGCCCGTTCGGCGTCGAGCTTTTTCAGGCCGCTTTGCGCCGGTAGGCCCACACCATCATCGCCACGCCCGCCAGAATCATCGGCAGGCTGAGCCACTGGCCCATCGAGAGATGCCCGGCGAGCAGGCCGAGGAAATCATCCGGCTCGCGAGCGAATTCGGCGATGAAACGGAAGCTGCCGTAGCCGATCAGGAACAGGCCGGACACTGCGCCTACCGGGCGTGGCTTGCGCGAGAACAGCCACAGGATCACGAACAGGGTCACGCCTTCCAGCGCAAACTGGTAGAGCTGTGAAGCGTGACGCGGCAGGCCGGCCTGCATTTGCTGGCTCATCGGGTTGAGATAGGAAAGTACCGAGGTTTGCAGCGACGGGTTGGCTGCCACTTGCGCGGCATCTGTCTGGGCGGCTTGCGGGAAGATCATCGCCCAGGGCGCATCCGGCGCCGTCACGCGGCCCCACAGCTCGCCATTGATGAAGTTGCCCAGACGCCCGGCAGCCAGCCCGGTCGGCACCAGCGGGGCGACGAAATCGCCGACCTGCAGGAAGTGGCGCCCGGTCTTGCGGCCGAAGTACCACAGTGCGAAGAGTACGCCGAGCAGACCGCCATGGAAGGCCATGCCACCTTCCCAGACCTTGAAGATATCCAGCGGATGGGCGAGATAGTCGCCCAGTTTGTAGAAGATTACGTAGCCGAAGCGCCCGCCGAGGATCACCCCGAGCATGCCGTAGAACAGCAGATCATCCAGCTCGGTACGCTGCCAGCCCAGATCGGGGCGAGTCTTGATACGCTGGCGCCCGAGGAACAGGAAGAGCATGAACGCTACGAGATACATCAGCCCGTACCAGCGCACATGCAGCGGGCCGAGGGAGAAGGCTATCGGATCGAATTGGGGATGAATGAAGGGCATCTTGCAGGCCATGGGCTAGAATCCAGAGTTCAATTGAACCACATTGGCGCGACAAACCGCTTGCTCCTCCCGACGCCGCGCGCAAATCCGGAGAAAAACACCATGCCCCAGTATCGTTCCCATACCTCCACCCACGGCCGCAACATGGCGGGTGCCCGCTCCCTGTGGCGCGCCACCGGCATGAAGGATGGCGATTTCGGCAAACCCATCATCGCGGTGGTGAACAGCTTTACGCAATTCGTGCCCGGCCACGTGCACCTGAAGGACATGGGGCAGCTCGTCGCGCGCGAGATCGAAGCCGCTGGCGGCGTGGCCAAGGAATTCAACACCATCGCGGTGGATGACGGCATCGCCATGGGCCACGGTGGCATGCTGTATTCGCTGCCCAGCCGCGAACTGATCGCCGACAGCGTGGAATACATGGTCAATGCGCACTGTGCGGATGCGATGGTGTGCATTTCGAACTGCGACAAGATCACTCCGGGGATGCTGATGGCCGCGCTGCGCCTGAACATCCCGACGATCTTCGTGTCCGGCGGGCCGATGGAAGCCGGCAAGGTCACGATGGTGAAGGATGGCAAGCAGCAGGTGATCCATCTGGATCTGGTGGACGCCATGGTCAAGGCCGCCGACAAGACCGTGTCGGATGCGGAAGTCGACGAGATCGAGCGCAGCGCCTGCCCGACCTGCGGATCATGCTCCGGCATGTTTACCGCCAACTCGATGAACTGCCTGACCGAAGCGCTGGGCCTGTCGCTGCCGGGCAACGGCACCATCGTCGCCACCCATGCCGACCGCAAGGGCCTGTTCGTCAAGGCTGGCCACCTGATCGTCGAACTGTGCAAACGCTATTACGAGAAGGACGACGACAAGGTCCTGCCGCGCTCGATCGCCAACTTTGCTGCATTCGAAAACGCCATGAGCCTGGATGTGGCCATGGGCGGCTCCACCAATACCGTGCTGCACCTGCTGGCCTGTGCGCATGAAGCGGGCGTGAATTTCACGATGACGGACATCGACCGCATCTCGCGCAAGGTGCCCTGCCTGTGCAAGGTGGCCCCGGCGACCGACAAGTTCCATATCGAAGACGTGCACCGCGCAGGCGGCATCATGGGCATCCTCGGCGAACTGAACCGCGCCGGCCTGCTCAATCACAACACCTACACCGTGCACAGCCACACCATGAAGGGTGCGCTGGAGCAGTGGGACGTGATGCACTCCGGCGACCCGGCGGTGTTCGAGTTCTACCGCGCTGCGCCCGGCGGCGTGCCGACCCAGGTGGCCTTCAGCCAGAACAAGCGTTTCCCCGAGCTGGACATGGACCGCAGCAAGGGCTGCATCCGTGACAGGACCAATGCCTACTCGCAGGACGGCGGCCTCGCCGTGCTGACCGGCAACATCGCGCGCAAGGGCTGCATCGTGAAGACCGCCGGCGTCGATGAATCGATCTGGAAATTCACCGGCAAGGCCCGCGTGTACGAGAGCCAGGACGACGCGGTGGAAGGCGTGCTGAATGAAGTGCAGGCCGGCGACGTGGTCATCATCCGTTACGAAGGCCCGAAGGGCGGCCCGGGCATGCAGGAAATGCTCTACCCGACCTCGTATCTGAAGAGCCGTGGCCTCGGCAAGGAATGCGCGCTGCTGACTGACGGGCGTTTCTCCGGCGGCACCTCGGGTCTGTCGATTGGCCACACTTCGCCGGAAGCGGCCATGGGCGGCGAGATTGCCCTGATCGAAGACGGTGACACCATCGAGATCGACATCCCGAACCGCACGATCAACCTGAAGATCAGTGACGCCGAAATGGCCAAGCGCCGCGCCGCCATGGAAGCCCGCGGGCCGGAAGCCTGGAAGCCCGCCAACCGCGTGCGCCACGTCTCCGCAGCACTGCAGGCGTACGCCGCGATGACGACCTCGGCCGACACCGGCGCGGTGCGCGATCTGTCGCAACTCAAGCGCTAAAGCAGCCCGGCAGCAAACCGGCTCCCAGACCCGGCCTTGAGCCGGGTCTTTCGTTAACGCGCGCCGGTATTCGGTCTTCGGGCAGGCATGCTGGAGAGCAAGGCTGAGGGCGGCATTCCAGCATGCCGGTTAATGGGTCATGGGCCGATGAACGCAGTGCTGCCGCAAATGATTTCAGGGCACCATACGCGCTGCCTGTTGATCAGAAGAGAGCGTCATGAAACCGATGTGCCACGCGAAACGCTGTGCGAGCGTCTTCCTCCTGTGTATGGCTGCGTTCCTGAATCCGGGGCTTGCCCGGGCGGCGACGGCAGCGGATTTTCCGGGGCTGCGCGTCGAACGCAGTCCGGTCGGGGAAGGGCGCTTGCGCATGCTGTCGGCGCGCACGGGAGCCGTCATTTTCGACAAGCTGGAGGCGGCCTACCCCTACGACGGTTACGTGACCGTTTCCCGTGACCTGCACTACGGCGTCGTCGATGCCGAGGGCCGTGTGCTGCTGCCGCTGGAGTTCGAACGCATCGAATTCCATGCCGCGTGCGACTGCTTCGAAGTCAAGCGCAAGGGTCAGACCGGGTTGCTCACGCGCGCCGGCAAGCCGCTGCTGCCCCTGACCTATGAATTCATTCAGGACGATGAGCAACCCGGCCTGTGGGTGGTGCGTGCGAAGACGGGCTATGGCGCCATCGATCCGCGCAGCGGCAAGATCGTGCTGCCAGCGGTCTACAAGGAAATGCAGAAACGCGGCAGCTTCATCATTGCCGGCAACGAGAGCCAGCGGCGGGGCGAGGCCATGGTCTGGCAAGCCTGGGACAGCACCGGCCGGCCGGTGCCCGGCCTGCAGCGGGCAGGCGGCCTGAATATCCTGGACAAGACTGACCTGCTGCTCGTCGATGGCCGCCGGGTGATCGACGTGCAGGGCCGGGAGCGCATCCCCGCTGGGCGCTACGACTACCTGATGGAAGCCGGCGAACGGCTGATCACCGTGCTCAAGGATCGCTACGGCCTGATCGACGCCACGGGGAAGGAAATCATTCCGCCGCGTTACCAGCATCTGGGCTACTTCAACTCAAACCCGTTCTGGTTGCAGGCCACCCTTTTCGGCCCGGATGGCGAGGCAGGCCACATCGGTGTCGTGGATGCCGATGGCAAGGTGGTGATCGACCCGCAGTGGGACAGTGCTGACCTCGACTATTCCCGTGCCCGCGAGGGCAAGCCGGCCAGCGGTTTCTTTCTGGTCGAGCGCAACCGGCGTTACGGCGTTTTCGGGCTGGACGGGCGCCTGCTCTTCCCGGCACGTTTCGAGAAGCACCACAGCATCGACCGTGACAGCCCGCTGCACCTCGTGACGCTGGATGGGCTGCGCGGCCTGTGCGATTTCACCACCGGGAAATGTCCGCTGCCGGTGCAATACGAGGTGCTGGGCGTGCTGGACCGCATCGGCAACGGCGAAGAGCTCTTCATCGCCGGCAAGCCCGGCGCACTCGGCGTGGTCGATATCGAGGGGCGCCCGGTCCTGCCGCCCGCATTCGGCAGCATCCTTGAGGACAGCTACACGGGCGTCATCACCTCGGGTGCGAAAGGCGTGCAGCCTTACCGTTTCGAGCGCGACGCGGCCGGCCGCTGGCAGGCCAGCGCCGAAAAGACCATTCCGCTCGCCGAGTTGCCCTGGGACCGTCATCCGCTGGCCAGCGAAACCCATCCCCTGATCGAGGCGCGTTACGTGCCGGAGCAATACCAGACCGAAGCGCAGGTGCTGGCCGGCGTTGAGGCGCTGAAGCTGCGCGACGCCCAGTTCCCCAGCATCCAGCTTTCGGCGCAGGCCGCCTATGTGCAGTTCGGCGAATTCGTCAGCCCGCGCATCCCGCTCTGGCGCAACACCCTGCCCTGGTGCCGCACGCCTGATGGCTGGCGCGTGGTGGTGGACACCTCTGTGGAACGCGACGCGAAGGATGTGTGCGCCGATGCGACCCTGAGCGCGCTGCATTTCCGTGGCGATCCGGACAAGCGCCTGCTGTGTGCGGATTGTGCCCGCTACGATCTGCCCGAAGTCTGGGTGCGGCAGGATCGTGCAGCGCCGGGTCAGTGCAAGGCCGGTGCGTGGAACGCGGCGCAGGCCCGCGCCGACTACGCCAGCTGGCTGAGTGCTTGGCGTACGACCTGGCAAGCCGCCGTCAAGAGCCCGAAGACCATCACGCGCAGCACTCTGGGCGTCAGTGTGGCGCCAGTCTCGCGGGCCACGGTCGCGCTGGGCCAGATCCTGCTCGAACCGGAGAACCTGCAGGTGCCGCTGCCGGCAGGCATCGAGGCGGTCGCTCCCGAGCACCTGGCCGCCCGCCTCGACGCCCTGTTCGCCGAGGCGCAGCCGGTCGGTTATGGCGGCCTTTACCCCGAGCCGGAAGCACGCTTTGCCGGGCTCTGCGCCGAAGTCTGGTATCTGCGTCTGCCCTCGCTGGAAGTGCGCCTTGCCGCTGGCCAGCCCAGCCCGCTGGGTAGCGCCACGTCCTATGCCTTGCCGGCAGAGGGCACGCTGCGTCGCGATGCTTACCCCTTCATCCTCGTCAGTCGCGAAGGCGGCACGCTCAGGCTGGCGGGGCTGTCGAAGGAGTGGGTGCAGGTCCTGCGCGCGAAGTAGGCCTGCCCGCAGACCCGCCCCCAGACCCGGCCTTGAGCCGGGTCTTTCGTTAACGCGCGCCGGTATTGGGTTTGCAGGCAGGCATGCTGCGGAGACCCGCCAGAAGCGGGTCTTGAGGCATGGGCTGATGCAGCGCAGCATTTTGCCGTCAAGGCATGTGCTCTGGCGCGGCGGTTTGGCCCTTGCAGTCCGGTGGACTCCAGTTCTGTGCTGTGATGCCGTTAGACCTGACTGATGAGCCAGAAAACCTGACCGGCACGCGCGTAACCATGCACCCCGTAGCGGACCAATTCGACAATCTGAGTGATCGCCTGCAGGCCGCGTTCAACCGTCTGGCCAAGGACGAGCATCTGTGGCAGAGCGATCTGTACGGCGCGCTGCGCGATGCGACGACCTCGCTCGCCGCCGCGCTGGAGGTGACGCGGGCCAGTGTCTGGTATCTGAACGATGAGCACACGGCGCTGGAATGCCAGTTGCTGTTCCGGGCTGACCGGGGCGCTTTCGAGTCGGGGGCCAGCCTGACGATGACGGAATGTCCGCGGCTGTTCGGGGCCTTGAATGACGGGCGCCTGCTGGATGTGTCGGATGCGGCCAATGATCTGCGCGTGGCGGAGGTCTATGGCTGGCTGCTGCGGCCACAAGGGGTTGGCGCGGCGATGATCGCGACCCTGAACGAAGCGGGTCGGCTGGCGGGCATCCTGTGTCTGGAGCATGTCGGCAGTCCGCGCCTGTGGAGTCGCGACGAGCAGACTTTTGCGGTGTCGGTCGCCGATCTGTTGTCGCAGTTGCGGGTGTTCCATGCCTTGAAGAACCGCGAGCGCAGTTATCGCGCGGTCTTCGATGCGGCGGGTGACGCAATCCTGATCATCATTGATGGCGTGATCACCGATTGCAACCCGCAGGCGCAGACGCTGAGTGGTTATTCCCGCGAACAGCTGATCGGCATGACCCCCGGAGAATGTTCGCCGGAATTCCAGAGCGACGGCAGCCGCTCGCAGGACAAGGCCGCCGAGCTGATCCGGGCCGCCGTGGATGTGGGGCCGCAGGTGTTTGAATGGACCCATCTGACCGCCGGGGGCAGTCTGCTTGAAGTTGATGTCAGCCTTTCTGCCATCTGGGTTGGCGGGCGTTGCCAGATTACCGCCATCGTGCGCGATGTGACCGAGCGGCGCCTGACCGAGCAGATCCGTCAGGCTTCAGCCGAGGTGCTCAAGCAGCGCAACACCGCGCTGCAGGTGATCAACAATCTGGCCAACCGTCTGCATGGCAGCAAGGACAGCCATGCGATCGCCGATGAAACCCTGCGCGTGCTGCAGGTGCTGCAGCGTTCGCCCCTGTCGCTGTTCCATCTCTATGATCCGGCCACGGATGATTTTGAAGTCGTCGCGGCCATCGGTTACAGCCCGGAGGAAATCGCCGTGCGCCGGCGCATGTCTCTGGGCCGCAGCATGAGCCAGTTTGCGATTAATGAACATCGCATCCTGCATAGCGACGACATTGCCAATGATCCGCGCATGGATCCGGACATCTGCGAGTTGCTGCTCGCCACCGGCATCCGTTCGCAAACCGTGCTGCCACTGCTTTATCACGATCAGGTGCTCGGCATCATCGGTCTGCATTTCCACGATTGTGGCAACGAGTTTTCCGATACCGAGCTCGACACCTTGCGGGCCGTCAGCCAGACCGTGGCGCTGGCGCTGGCCAATGCGCGTCACCTGCACGACCTGGAATTCCAGGCCACCCATGATTCGCTCACCAGCCTGCCCAACCGCATGCACCTGCACCGCGACGCCACCGCAGCCTTGCGCAGGATTGCCGGTACCCAGCAGGGGCTGGGCTTGCTGCTGCTGGATCTGGACAAGTTCAAGGAGGTCAATGACACCCTTGGGCATCGCACGGGCGACCAGATTCTCAAACAGGTCGCCCTGCGTCTGCAGACCGCGCTGGAGCCGCACGATGCACTGCTGGCCCGCCTCGGCGGTGATGAATTCGCCATCGTGCTGCGCAGTGTGAGCGGCGCACCACAGGCCTGCGGCATTGCCAGCACGCTGCTGGCCGCCCTGCGTCAGCCCATGGAGGTGGAGGGCATCTTCATCGAGCTGGGCGGCAGCATCGGTGTGGCGGTCTATCCGCAGCACGGTGGCACCAGCCATGCGCTGCTGCGCTGTGCCGATGTGGCCATGTATGCGGCCAAGACGGCGCCAGGTTCGGTCAGTCTGTACGACAGCAGCCACGACGCGCACAACCCGCGCCGGCTGGCGATGATCACCGAGCTGGGCGCTGCCATCCGTGGGAATCAGCTCATCGTGCATTACCAGCCGCGCTTTGCGCTGCAAGAAGGGCACTGGTGCAGCTCCGAGGCGCTGGTGCGCTGGCAGCATCCACGTCTGGGCTTCATTCCGCCGGGCGAGTTCGTGCAGTTTGCCGAGACCAGCGAGCTGATCCGTCCGCTTACCCTGTGGGTGGCACGGCAGGCCGTAATGCAGCTGGCTGCCTGGCAGCGCGCCGGCATGCCGCTGTCGATATCGGTCAATCTGTCCACGCGCAACCTGCTTGACGTGACCCTGCCTGAAGCGCTCGCCGAGTTGCTGCGCGAGTTCGACGTGCAACCCGGCTCGCTGGAACTGGAGATCACCGAAACCGCCCTGATGACGGACCCCGAGCGGGCCATGCAGGTGGTGAACCAGATTGCTGCGCTGGGCATGCGCCTGTCGATCGATGATTTCGGTACCGGTTATTCCTCGCTCGCCTATCTCAAGCGCCTGCCGCTGCATTCACTGAAAATCGACCGCTCCTTCGTGCGCGACATGCTGGTCGACGATCAGGACGCCATCATCGTGCGTTCCACCATCGGTCTGGCTCACAGCCTAGGTCTGCAGGTGGTAGCGGAGGGTGTGGAAGATCTTGACACTCTGGCACGTCTGCGCGAATACGGTTGCGACGAAGCGCAGGGCTATGTACTCAGCAAACCACAACCGGCCGCAATTGCCGGTGCCACCATGCAGGCCCCGCCGCCCGGCAACCCGGCCTGACTCCTGCAAAGGGCAAACAACCATGGCCAGATTCCGCGAAATTTTCGCTTCCTTCACTGACGTTCTGCAGCGCTGGCTGCCGGCGAAGCGTTTCAATCTGTCCGCCGAGGCGCGTGCGCGCCTGCACCCCGGCTCGCTGGCAAACACGATTCGTGAGCAGCGCGCACAATTCCAGCGCGCCTGGCAGGAAGACAAACTGGGGGCGGTATTCAACCCGGGTATTCGCCATCTCAACCGTCTGAGCTATCCGTGGAAATTCGGCCTCATCGGCCTGCTGGCCCTGGCATCCATCGGTTTTTACGTCATCTCGCTGAACGTCTCGATGCGTGGCGAGCTGAATGCGGCGCGTTCCGAGCGGGCGGCTCTGGAGCTGTATGCTCCGGTGGCAGGCGCTTTGCAGAAGGTTCAGGGTTATGTCCTGCTCGGCCACGGGGTCGCCACCAATCCTGAGCTTCGACCGACCTGGCAGGCGCGGGGAGCGGAGGTCGACACGGCCTTCAAGGCGGTTGATGCCCAGCTGGCACGTGATGACGCCTTCGACATGAAAGACAAATGGACCCTGCTCAAAGCCGCCTGGCAAAAGCTGCGCGCGGCCGAAGCAGGTCTCAGTCCGGAGCAGATCAAGACCGAGTTGCCCGGGTTCGGCCGCCAGACGCTGGATTTCATCGGCGATCTGGGCGAGGCCTCCGGTCTGGTCAGTGACAAGGGGCATGACAGCAATTACCTGGCCGACAGCCTGATCCGCAAGATTCCGCAGGCAGCCGACCGGCTCGCAGCGCTCAACAACAATGCCATTTACATTCTTGGTTCGCGCGACATGGGTGCCGAGTGGATCCGCATGAGCGCCCTGACCAGCAATGCCGGGCGGGGCCGCGACGATCTGCACGAAGCTCTGCGACGCGCAGGCGTAGCCAACGCGGCTTTGCTGCCGGTCGTACAGAAGGTGGACGGCGCCATCAGCGAGATGTACCCCGCACAGCTTGAGATTACCGACCGCGAGATCGTCAAGGGCAGTTTCGCCATGTCCGGCGTCGAGTTTGCTGAGGTGGCAACCAAGGCGAGCGATGTCCTGTACGCGCAGATTCCGCTGGTCAGCACCGCGCTGGCGGGCTTGCTGGACGCTCGCGTGAGCCGGCTGGATGGTGAGTTCTGGACGGCTTCCCTGCTGGGGGCCGGCATGTTGCTGGTGCTGGGCTATTTTGCAGCGGGCCTGTTTGTGACGATTCTGCATTCCATTGCCGAATTGGGCGAAGGTGCGTGGCGGATTGGCGAAGGTGATCTGAGCAGCCGGATAGCCTATTCGGCGCGTGACGAAATGCTGGCGGTGGCCGAGCAGTTCAACCACATGGCGGCCACTTTTGGCGGAGTGATCCGTCAGGTGCAGGAGACCGCCAGTGAGCTGGTCGGCAACGCCGAAACCCTGTCTTCCTCCGCTGCGCAGGTTGCCAACGGTTCCGAACGGCAGAGCGAAGCGGCCTCCAGCATGGCCGCCGCCGTTGAGGAAATGACAGTGGGCATCGACGAAATTTCGCGCAGTGCCAGTGCGGCAGACGAAGCCTCGACCCGCTCCGGGCAGCTCTCGCAGGAAGGGGGCGAAGTCGTGCAGCGCACGGTGGCCGAGATGGAACAGATAGCAGGTGCCGTAAACGAATCCGCGCGGGTGATCGAGGAGCTGGGGCGCAATTCACGCCAGATTCACTCCATCGTCAAATCGATCAAGGAAATTGCCGACCAGACCAATCTGCTGGCGCTGAATGCTTCGATCGAAGCAGCACGCGCCGGTGATGAAGGGCGTGGTTTCTCCGTCGTGGCCGACGAAGTACGCAAGCTGGCGGATCGCACCACCAAGGCCACTGCCGAGATCGGCGGCATGGTCGGAGCGATTCAGGCCGGCACCACGCGAGCTGTGGCGGCGATGCAGGATGGTGTCAGGCGTGTGCAGGACGGCGTTCAGCTGACCAATCGTTCCGGTGAGGCAATGCAGCGCATCCGTGAAGAGTCCGACCGGGTCGTGCGCTCAGTCAGTGAAATCTCGGCTGCCCTGCGTGAACAGGCCAGTGCCAGCACCGGTATCGCCCGCAGCGTTGAAAACATCGCCCAGATGGCCGAAACCAACAATGCCGTGGTTGCACAGACCAGTCACACCGCGCGCCATCTTGCCAGTCTGGCCCAGCAGCTCGGGCAAGACGTCAAACGTTTCCGTATCTGAGCCAGGAGCCCCGGCATGAACATCCTCTCCTTCCTGCTCGCCCCCGCAGTGCTGCTGCTCAAGCGACTGCGCTATCCCGCCCGGTTCGGCCTGATCGGCACTCTGGCGATCATTCCCATCGGCTACTTCATGATCACGCTGGCGGTGCAGATGCGCAGCGATCTGGCTGTTGCCGCGCGCGAGCAAAGTGGCCTGGAGCTCTATTCGACAGTCATCGCCGCCGTGCAGCGCACCCAGCATTTCGTGGGTCTGGCGCAGGGGGCAACAGGTGTGGATGTATTCAAGGGCAGCGCCCAGATTGCGGAAAAGGAAGTCGATGCTGCCATGCAGGAAGTGACTTCCCAGGTGGAGGACATGCCCGAGCTGGCGTTGACCAAGCCCTGGCAGGAGGTTCGTGCGCAGTGGGATGCGTACCGGAAGAAGTCTGCCAGCTTTGATCGCGCCAGCATGACCACCGAGCATCAGGCCCTGATGGCGAGCCTGCTCGGTTTCCTGCGCGAAGTGGCGGATGTATCCGGTTTGTCGCGTGACCCGGATGTGCGCGGCGCCTATCTGGCCGAGGCGGTAGTGCGCAGTCTGCCCGAGATGGCTGACCAGATTGGCCAGCTCAATGCCACCGGCATCGTTGTTCTGGGCGTGCCCGGCTTTGCCAAGGAGTGGCGGCGCATGAACGCAATGCTCGACACCTTGCAGGGCAAGCGCGATGAGCTTGACGATGCCTTGCTGCGAGCCGGCCGTGAAAGCGGTGCGGGTGCCATGGAACGGGCGACCAAGCGGGTGGGTGAAAGCACCGACAAATTCATCGAGTTGACAAAGAAGAACATTCTCGCCGGTAGCCGGGACATGCCTGCCCAAGCCTGGGCGGAAGCGGGAAACAAGGCATTGGGTGAGTTTTACCGTGTGGCGGATGAGGAGATTGTCGACGAGCTGCGCAGCGTCGTGGGCTGGCGCAGTTTCTCGCTGTCTTTGCGTTTCTGGGGCATGAACCTGCTGGCATTGGGTATGGTTCTGCTGCTGGCTTATGCGGCGGTCAGCATGTTCCTGTCGTTGAGGCAATCGGCCGAAGAGCTGGGCGAGGGTACGCGCCGGGTGAGCGCCGGAGATCTCTCGCACCGGATTGTCTTCTCTGCCCAGGATGAGCTGAAGACGGTAGCGGATCGATTCAACAGCATGATCGAATCGCTGGAGGGGGTGATCCGGCAGGTTGAAGGCGCGGCCGCTGATCTCAATGTCGCGGCTGGCGAACTCAGTCAGTCGGCCGGCACGGTGTCGCTGGAGTCCGGCAAACAGAGCGAGGCCTCGGCCGGCATGGCCTCCACCATGCAGCAGATGACGGCGAGCATCAATGAAATCGCGCACTTTGCAGGTGATGCGGAGCAGATGGCCAGCCAGTCCGGCAGGGTTTCTGCTGAAGGTGAACAGCTGACCAGCCAGACCGAGCAGGAAATCGAGCGGATCTCCGAGGCCGTGCAGCAATCTTCGATCGTGATCGAAGAGCTGGTGTCGAATTCGGCACGCATCAGCGCCATCGTCACCACCATCAAGGAAATTGCCGAGCAGACCAACCTGCTGGCCCTGAATGCGGCCATCGAGGCTGCGCGGGCGGGTGAAACCGGTCGTGGCTTTGCGGTCGTGGCCGATGAAGTACGCAAGCTGGCCGAACGGACCTCGCGCGCAACACTGGAAATCACCGGCATGATCCAGGCGATCCAGCAGGGCACCGAACAGGCTGTGGGGTCGATGCAGCGCGGTGTCGAGCGCGTCGGTGAAGGCGTGGGACTGACCCGTGCAGCAGGGGAATCGATGCGCAAGATTCGCGCCTCTTCGGCCGAGGTGGTCGGGCTGGTCAGCGACATTTCATCCGCCTTGCGCGAGCAGAGTTCGACCAGCAACGAGATTGCCGGCAACATCGAACGGGTGGCACAGATGGCCGAAGACAACAATGAGGCGGCCCGCCAGACGCTGCAGACAACCCAGGCGCTGGAGGCTCTGGCCTCACGCCTGTCCGGACAGATCCGCCTGTTGCGCGGCGGCCGGACTTAATCCACAGCAGGAGGCAACATGAGCGGTTTGCAGGAATTCATGTGGCGCAGCAACATCAAGTGGCCCGAACTGGTTGCTACGGCCGAAGGCGTGATCCAGCGCTGGAACACGGTGACCCAGTTCGTGACGCAGACCGACAAGCGCGAGCATATCTGGACCGTGCGCCACAGCAGCGTGGCCCTGCCCTTCCTCGTGTTCAACGAGGATTCCATGCGCGGATCGGTGCCCCGCATCGGCAATCCGATGCCCTTCCTGCTTCTGCTGGGCATCTGTATCAGCCGGCCTGGTGCACTGAATATCTCTTTCGCCAACGGACAGAAAATTGACCCGACGAAATTTGATCTGGCCGACCTGACCGACCTGTTGCCGCACGCCACTCACGCCGCCCATCGCAAGCTGGCAGCACTCGCAATCCAGCCGCCAGCACCCCACGTCACGGTGTAAAGCCATGAACCGCCTTGCTCAGGAAAGCTCGCCTTACCTGTTGCAACACGCCACCAACCCGGTCGACTGGTGGCCCTGGTGTGACGAGGCATTCGAACTGGCGCAGCGGCAGGAGCGCCCCATCCTGCTCTCCATCGGCTATTCCAGCTGCCACTGGTGCCATGTCATGGCCCACGAATCGTTTGCGGATGCCGCGATTGCCGAGCAGATGAATCGCCATTTCGTGTGCATCAAGGTCGATCGGGAAGAGCATCCCGATCTGGACCAGATTTACCAGACGGCACATCAGTTGCTGACACATCAGGGCGGAGGCTGGCCGCTCACGATATTTCTCACCCCTGAGGCGGCGCCTTTCTACAGCGGCACCTACTTTCCACCGCTGGCTCGCGCCGGCCTGCCGGCTTTTCCTGACGTGCTGCAGCACGTGACGGACGCCTGGCAGCATCGGCGCCCGGCGATTCTGGCCCGCACCCCGGATGTGCTGGCGTCATTGCAACAGGCGCTGCAGCCGGTGGCGAAGCCTCCGGGCAAACTGGAGCGTCGGCCAGTGCGGCACAGCATTGGCCGCCTGCTCGAACAATTCGATCCGCGCCATGGCGGGTTTGGTGCGGCGCCCAAATTCCCGCATCCCACCGAATTGCAGTTGCTGCTCTATGTGGCCACGCTGCAGGACGATGACAATGCCCGGCATGCCGCCCTGCACAGCCTGCGCAAGATGGCGGAAGGCGGCGTGTACGATCAGCTGGGAGGTGGATTCTTCCGCTACAGCGTCGATGAGCGTTGGGAAATTCCGCATTTCGAGAAAATGCTGACCGACAATGCCTTGCTGCTGTGGCTATATAGCGAAGCTTTCAGCCTGAGTGGCGAGGAGCTGTTTCGCCGCACGGTGAGCAGCCTGATTGATTGGGCCGGGCGCGAACTGCGCACCCCTGAGGGCTTGTTTTACAGCGCGCTGGATGCCGACAGTGGTGGTACCGAAGGCGCGTTCTATCTGTGGGACAAAAACGAGATAAGCCGTCTCATCGATGGCGAGCGCCTGGCACTGACAAGCGCCCATTTCGGTCTCGACAACAGGCCCAATCATGACGGCCGCCACTGGCATCTGCACGTCTGGCGCCCGCTGGAGGAAGTTGCCGGCACGCTGGCCATACCCCCGGCAACCGCGCGCCAGCATATCGATGCTGCCTGCGCCCGCCTGCTCGCTCAGCGCGACACCCGGCCGCACCCCGGCTGCGACGACAAACTGCTGTGCGGCGCAAATGCCCTGATGATTCGCGCCCTGGTGCGAGCAGCCAGTGTTTTCGAACGGCCCGAGTGGCTTGCCGGCGCGCAGCATGCCATGCATGCCTTGCGTGCCCGATTTGAAATCGACGGGCGCCTGCATGCCGTCAGTCAGCATGATCAGGCGCGTCTCGATGCGGGCCTGGATGACCACGCCTGGCTGCTTGAGGCCAGTCTGGAACTGTTGCAGGCTGATTTCAGCCTGGACGAACTGCAGCATGCGCGCTGGCTTGCTGATCAGATTCTTGAGCATTTTGAAGATCGCGAACGGGGCGGCTTCTTTGTCACTCGCCATGACCATGCGCCGCTGATCGCTCGTGCCCGCACCGGGCATGACCATGCGACCCCCAGCGGCAATGGAGTGGCTGCGCGCAGCCTGATCCGGCTGGGCCATCTTGTCAGCGAACCGCGCTACCTGCATGCCGCAGAACAATGCCTGCAGGCGTTTCGTGGTGATTTCGACCAGCATGTCGGCCCCAGCCTGTTGCTGGCGCTTGAGGAATGGCTGGCGCCCCCCACGCTGGTCATCCTGCGTGGTGTTTCCGCCGGACTGCGAGCCTGGCAGACGCGCCTGCGCATGCGCTGCGAACCGCAGCTCATGGTGCTGTGCATCCCTGTCGGCATGAGCGGTCTGCCGATCTGTCTGGACAAACCCGCCAGCGCGGACATTACCGCCTGGGTCTGCCGTGGCGGCACTTGCCTGCCCCCGGTCGCCAGTTATGACGAACTCCTGACCCTGCTGCGGCCGGAGCCTGATTACATGGTGCCGGTGCTTATGCCCGAGCAGTAGCCGGGTGTGTGCCGTGGAGGCGGTTCAATGCCTGGCTTCCGCCGCGGATTCACATCCTGCGGCAGCCGGAGGCCACCTTCGGGTGGCCTTTTTCATGTGCCTGTAGAGCCGCGCCCCGCTTGCGTCTCCATGATGCAGGCTGGAAACGCAAGCGGGGCGCGGCTCTTCAAGGGGGTCAGCCTTCCTGCCCGTCCACCCGCGGGTGCCACAGCATCGGCGCGTATTTCCACAGGTAGAGCGCAAAGCACAGCGACCACAGCGTGGCTGACAAGTGCAGGCCCGGCATGTAGGCCGCCGGCCACAACACCGCAGGCAGCACGCGTGCCAGCAGGGCTGCCTGCAGCAGCACGTAGCAGCTCGTCTCGATGCGCCCGGCCTTGAGTAGCCGGCCGGTGTGGCCCAGGGCGGTGCGGGTGATCATGCCGAGGATCAGACCGGCGATCGTGCCGACAGTCAGCACATGCACCGCCACATTGCTGCCCACCCAGCCGGCTGCGCTGGCTGCCAGCACCAGCAAGGCAATGATCAGCCAGCCATGCGACACATGCAGGATCCACAGCAGCGGTGTACGCAGGGTGGCGAACGGACGCCAGCCCTGGCAGCGCACCGCTTGCGCCAGGGCGGCGAGCAGCGTCAGCGGGCCGAGCACGCTGGCCGGCGCTTCGACTACCCAGGCCAGCAGGCCGAGGATTGTGGCCGTGATCGCCACCCGATCCACCCAGACATTCCGCCAGGGAACGGTCTTGAGGGCATTGGCGGTGAAGCTCGGCACGATGCGCCCGGCAATCACGGTGCACAGGGTTGCGATCAGGGCGATGGCCAGATGCGGGCCGAGCAGGGGTGAAACGGCGAGCCAGCCGTGTGCGCCGGCATGGCTCAGGGCGTTGGCAAGAGTCAGCAGAGCCAGGATCAGCAGCACGAAATAGTTGCGCCGGCTGCCGGCACGGATCAGCACCTGCGCCACGAGTATCCCGACGACGGGCAGGAAGGCCAGATCCACCACAGCCGCCAGCCAGGGTGGCGTGGTCAGCAGGGCGATACGACCTGCCAGCCAGAGCAAGACCAGCGCTGCCAGCGATTTGCCGGTAGGCGTGGGCAAGCCGGTCCAGTTTTTCGCGGCGGTGAACACAAAGCCGACGATCACCGCACAGGCAAAGCCAAAGATCATTTCATGTCCGTGCCACAGCAGTGCCGGCATGGCCGGTTGCAAGCCGATGGCGCCGGCCAGCAGCAGCACCCACAGTGGCACCAGCAGCACTGCCAGCCCGGCGGCGAGCAGGTAGAAGGGGCGAAAACCCAGTGCAAACAGGGCAAAGCCGCGAGGTGGCGCGACAGGTTTGCGGCGTGGTTCAGAAAGCGGGATGACGGCCATGAGGGCTCCGGAGAAATCTGGGGGAATGCTGCATTGTTTCAAGCTCATTGAGGCAGACGCCTTACTTCACGTCAATTTCCGCGCTGCGTACCGGTTCAGGGTCTGTCCGGCTCCACGCAAGCAGTCCGGCATTCCTGTCGGTGCGCCGAGCGAGGATCGCAAGAACATCCTCTGACCTTCCCTCCACAAAGGATGGCTGGAGAGACGCTCGATGACAAGCAAAAGACCGGAAAGAGCTTCTTACGGAGTTCTTACGAGCGTGCGCGAGACTTTAATGGTTCGGGGCAACTATCTGTTTGCATGTGCGAAAACCATCATGGCAGGCAGTCCGTCAGGGGGCGGCGGACCGAGCGGAACGCCCCGAGCGCGGGAGCGTACACATTTCAGCTTCGCAATTGCGAAGCCGCCACGCAGGCGATCAAACAACAGGGAACAGGACCACAGTTCCACAGGGGAAATCATGAAAAAACAGTCGTGCAATAGTCAAGCTGGGCAATTCAGTCTGAAGCTCATTCCGGTCGCCGTGGCGCTGGCGCTGGCGCCGCAAGCATTTGCCCAGCAACAGTGGACGCCGACCATCGAGCCCATTGCCAAGCACAGCAACAAACGCAGCTCCGGCAGCATCAATGCGGCCATTCCCTTGCAACAGGATACAAGCAGCCTGCTGTTTGCCGATATCAAGGGCAGTATCAGCCACCCTCGCGACCATCAGGATGGCGAGAGCGATGGCAATGAATTCAATCTTGGTCTGGCTTATCGCAAGCTCGTCGCTGAAGGTCAGTGGGCCGTTGGTGGTTACGGCGCCTGGGACCGTCGTCGCAGTTTTCTTGGCAATTATTTCAATCAGATCACGCTCGGTGTTGAGGCCCGCAACAGCTGGATGGACTGGCGCCTGAATTACTACCAGCCGATTACCGGCAAGAAGGAAATCGGTCTGGGTGATCTGAATCACTTCTCCGGCAATAACATCTACCGGAATGGTGTGTACGAAGAGGCCTTGCGTGGCGCCGATCTGGAGTTAGGTTTTGATCTGCCGCTGTTCCAGAGCCTCGAAACCCGTATCTATACCGCCGCTTACACCTTCAAAGGTGACGTTTCCGGCCCGGCGGCCAATGGCTGGCGCGGACGCCTGGAGGCGCGCCTGAACAAGCGCTTCACCCTGGGCCTGGGTACTCAGCATGACAAGAAATCCGGCACCACCAATTTTCTCAGCCTCAGCTACGCATTCGGTGGTGGTTATTCGGGCGACGGCAAGCGGTCACTTCGCGAGCGCATGATCGAGCCTTGGGTTCGTGATGACGACATTGTTCTGGCGGCGGCTGAATCCGGCAGAGAGAAGGATGCAAAGCAGACCTCGGATCAGGCCATCCACATTGACAACTCGAAGGCCACCAACGGTGACGGCAGCTACGAGAACCCGTACAACAGCGTTGCCAATTGTGAAGCTGCCAAGTGCTTTGCGGCGAACGGTGACGGTAGTGGCAGCTACAACATGATCCGCCTGTGGCAGGGCAATTCGGCAATGGGCATGATGGTTGGGCCGGGTAGCCTGCAGACTGCGGTCTATGCAGGCCCGGACGCTGCCTATACCGGCATGACCCTGCTGGACGGGCAGACCCTGTGGGGCGAGGGCTACAACATCTATACCAACGTGGCTACGCCGGCCAAGGCGCCCGTGATTAGTGGCTGGAATGGCAATGGCAATGGTGTGACCCTGGCCAGCAATGGCAGCCGCGGCAACACTGTGGCGGGCGTAAAGATCAATGCGCCGGTCAATGGCATCTACGGCTCGAATACCTGGGGTATGGTCAACATCATCGGCAACCAGATTGATTCTGTCCGTCCCGGCATCAATCTGAGCTCCGATACTGGCGGCTATGCGGGCTATGCGGGCATAGCTGCCGTGCCTGCGGTTTCTGCAGAAACCCCGGTGAGTCGCAGCCAGATCATCAACATCCGTGACAATACGATCACCACAAAATATGGTCATGGCATCCGTGTCGTCGGTAACTCCACCAGAACCAGCGCCAGCCTGAGCCAGAGTATTACGATCGAGGGTAATACGGTCGGGGCCGGTCTTTCCGGCAGCAGCAAAAAGGCGGGCCTCACCGGCAAGTCAATACTGAGTCCGGCTGGCAATGGAGGGTATGGCGGTAACGCCGTGAGTATCTCGACCAGCGCATACTATGGCGGTCCGATCAGCCAAAGTGTGGTGATCCGCAACAATACCCTGAGTGCTGTGGCCGGTAATGGCATCAATCTGACCAATTACGGTGACAGCACCGCGACACAGACCATCAGTATTACCGGCAATACCATCACTGTCCGCGACAATAGCACTGTCACCAGTCTGGATTCGGGTCCTGGCGCGAGCCGTGGCGTCGGGATTTCCCTGAACAACTTTGCCTATGATGCGGATGTCACCCAGACCGCCCAGATCAGTGGCAATATCATCGACGCCAGCAAGGTGGCTATTTACGCGACCAACGAATCAGCTTACGGTGGCAAGGCCATGCAGAGCCTCACGATCCGCGACAACTCTCTGACGGCAGGCCTGGGTGGCATCGCGCTGGGCAATGGCAGTTCCCGCAAACGTGCTGTCGCTACAACGGCTGATGTGGTCAAGGCCATGCCGGCCAGCGCCCCTCCTATCGCCTCGACCAGCGAAGTCCAGACGGCGGAGATCTCTGGCAATACCCTCCGCGGGGGCTCCGTTGGCGTGGCGGTCTATAACATGGCGGCAACGCCTGGTGCCCAAAGTGTGACCATCAGCAATCTGACCTACACCACCCCGGTCAGCAATGCTGTTGTGGCCATGCGTTGCACCCAGGCCAGCGGTTCCCAGACGGTAACGCTGGACAGCGGTGTGACGCTCAACGGCAATCCTAAAACCGGTACTGTTGCCAACGGCTGCGTGAATTAAGTCATCCGCGTGCAGCAAAAAGCCCGGCTGTGTGCCGGGCTTTTTGTGTCAATCTTGCCTTTCAAGACCTGCTCCTGCGTTGAGGAACCCGCATGCTCCCTCCAGAACCCGCTCCCGTCGTCACTGTCGAGCAGCTCATCGCGCAATGTCTTGCCCAGTATGAGTCTGCAGACAGGGCTGGCGCATTGACACGCTTGCAGGCAATGACCACAGCGTACCCGGATCACCCCGGCGTGTGGGAGGCGCTGGCGCGTGTGCTGCGCCATGCTGGGTGCCGCGAAGAGGCCGTCGTGGCGCTGCGTCAATGGGTTGTATCCGCGCCGGATAGCCACGATGCCCACACTGATCTGGCCGGCCTGCTGCATGAACTGGGTAACAAGGTGGATGTTGAATACCACGCCCGCCGCGCGCTGGCGCTGAACCCGCTGAACGCTCAGGCGCATAATTTGCTCGGCATGCTGGCGCTGGACGACTTGCGTGCTGAGGAGGCCGAGTTCCACTTCCGCCAGCTTCTGCTGCTGCATGAGCCGCTCGCCCCGCTGTGCGCCAACCTGGCCACTGCCCTGCAGCGTCAGGGCAAGCTGGACGAAGCGGCGGCGATCTTCAGCCAGATGCTGGAACTCGACCCGGCCAATGTAGACGGCTGCATCAGCTGGGCACGCATGGAAGAAGCACGCCGCAATTTCTCCCGTGCCTGGGAGCTGCTGGCGCACGCCGAACGTATCGCCCCGCTACGTCCGAACGTGGTAATTGCCCGCGCGGTGTTGTTGCGTCGCGAGAAGCAGCCCGAAGCAGCGCTCGCCGTACTGGATACGCTGGGCAAGTCGTCTGCACGACTCATGCCTGATTACCTGCGCGAACGTGGTGAGGTCCTCGATCGGCTGGGGCGCTACCCGGAAGCCTTTGCCGCCTATAGCCAGGCCAAGGCCCTGATTCACGCCAATCGGCCGGGCTATGATGCCGCTGCCCAGCAGCAGCTCGCCGTACGACTCAAGCAGGTATTCACGCGCCACCGCATGGCGCCAGTGCTGCTCAATCTGCCCGCGGTGCAAACCACCGGCACGGCTGCCCAGCCCCTTTTCATCATCGGTTTTCCGCGCTCCGGTACGACCCTGACCGAACAGATCCTCGCCTCGCACCCGCAGATCTCGGCCGGTGACGAGCTGGATTTCATCCACCGCCTGAGCCTGCTCGGCAGCCACCTGTGCGCTAGCCCTCAGCCTTATCCTGAGTGCATGCTGGATCTGGCTCGCCCCGGCAACGGCGCGGCGATTGAAACATTCCGCCATTACTACCTGTGCAATGCGCAGCTGGCAGGCGTGATCGAGCCTGGCCGCGACCTGTTCACCGACAAGATGCCACTCAACGAGGTGAATCTCGGGTTGATTTACCTAGCCTTTCCGCAGGCCCCCATCGTCCACCTGCTGCGTCATCCACTGGACGTGGTGCTGTCCACCTTTTTCACCGATCTGAGCCACGGCGGCCACTGCGGCGACGAGCTGGTGAGCGCCGCGCAGCATTACGCACTGGCCTTTGACCTGATCCAGCACTATCGCCGCGAGCTGGACCTGAACTACCTCGCCGTACGCTACGAAGATCTGGTCACCGACCCGGAGCCCCATGTGCGCCGCCTGCTCGATTTCATCGGCAAGCCTTTTGATGCGCGCTGCCTGGCCTTCCACGAAAACACCCGTACCGCCCGCACCGCCAGCTACGCTCAGGTCAGCGAGAAGCTGTACACCCGCTCCCGTTACCGTTACCGCAACTACCTGCCGCAGCTCGAAGCGGTGCTTCCCATCCTGCGGCCGGCTATCGAGCAGCTCGGTTACGAGGTCTGAGATGCTGGCCAGTGAATACCTTGTCGAAGCCGTCTACGGGCAGGTTTCTCTGGCACTTGCCGACGCGTTATGTGCGTTCTGGCTGGCCAACGGGGCGATCAGCGATTCCGCCGAAGCGCTTCGCCGCGCTTCCGAAGTGGTGATCGTGGCACGCACGCCAGCGGGCGAAATCGTTGGCGTGAATTCCGTTTACCCCGGTCGTTTCAGTGATTCCGCGCAGAACTATCATTTCTACCGCCTGTTCATCCGTAGCAGTGACCGTGTGCGCGGCCTCGGCTCGCGCATGACGCGTGCCGCTGCGGATTGCCTGCGCCAGCGTCAGGACGGCATGGCCGGAATGGCGTTGATTACCGAGAACCCCAAGCTCATGGAGCGTGGCGGTCAGCGCCTGCTGCAGCGTCTGGGCTGGGAATACGCCGGGCGTGGTCTGCTGGGGCGCGACGTATGGAAGATTGATTTTCATGCCCTGCCGGAGACCCGCACGCAGCCTTGATCTGCAGGCATGCATTGTGTGAGGGCGCATCCGGCAATGATGAACGGGCAGGCCTGCTGAAGACGCCCGCCACATGCGGCTCTTCACAAAGCTCATGATTCGGTAAAGAAGCGTAACGGTTTGTAAGTGTCGTCCTCGCCGGAACGGCTGCCACGTTAATGGGAGTGGAGGCCCTGTTTTGAGGAGATTTGCATGAACCCCCTGATCCGCCCTGTTGTCGCCCTGAGCATCCTGCTGGCCCTGCCGCTGGCTCAGGCTGCCGATTTTGACGATTACGCCCGCGTGCTCAGTGTCGAACCACGCATGCAGCAGTTCAACGAACCGCGTGAGGAATGCCGCACCGAATATCGGCGCATTGAAAGCCGCGAGGGTGGGCCGAATGCCGGCACCCTGATCGGCGGCGTGGCCGGTGCCATCCTCGGTCATCAGGTTGGCCGTGGTGGTGGCCGCGATGTTGCAACTGTGGCCGGCGCAATCACCGGGGCGGTCGTGGGCAGCGAGCTGGGCAGCCGCGAGCGCACTGCATCCGAGCGCCCGGAACGTGTCTGCCGCGTGGTGGATAACTGGGTGAGCCGCCCGGATGGCTATGACGTGCGTTACGAGTATCAGGGCCGCGAATACAGCACCGTGCTGTCCCGCGATCCGGGCCGGCGCATGCGTCTGCACGTGAGTCTGACGCCCGACGAGTGATGGTCCGGCCGGAAATGCAAACGGCCTGCCGCATGCGGCAGGCCGTTGCGCGTCGGGCAGGGCGGATCAGGCTTTCTTGACCCAGGCCGAGCACCAGCCCTTGCTGGCGACCAGACGGTTGCCCAGCGCCGCACAGGTGCCTTCGGCGGGCGTCTTGGTCTTGTAGAAGTTGCAGTTCGCGCAATTGCTGCCTTTGACGAACTGTTTGAACTTGGCGGTATCCACCTTGGCGGCGTCTTCCTTGTAGCCGAGTGCGGTGGCGGTCGGGTCGTTCTCGGGCACCTTGGCCTGCGCAGCGGCTTCGCGCATGACACCCAGGCCCAGAGCCAGTGCGGGGGCGGCAATCAGAATGGAACGGCGGCGGCTATCCATGAGTTTCTCCTGTGGGGTTTGTGGTTTGACAGCCCCTGAAGCATCGGCTGTGCAGCGGTGCGCGTCAAGTCAGGATCTTGCCCGCCGCCTTTTCGCCCCACCAGGCGGCCTCTTCAAACACCGACAGACCGGACAGGTCGGCATGGGCAAACAGGATGCGCCGGTCTGCCGCGCACAAGGCGGCAATGCCCGGCCGGGCGAGGAATCCTGGTGCGGGCGTGGCCATGGCATGGCCGCGCACGGTGATGGCGACCTGCTGTACCTGTCGCGCAAAGCCGTTGCCATAGGCGGCGTGCAGATCGCTGCTGGCGAGTGCCAGCAGTTCGGCCGGCGGGGCATTCACCAGCCAGGCCCGCAGCGCCTGCGGCGGCAGGTGGTCAAGCGCACGATAAGCCGTGAATACGGTCTGTGCCGGCCGGGCCTGACGAATCCACTGGTGGGTGGCGACCACCCAGCCCAAGCCCTCACCGCCATATACCACGTTGTCCCAGGCCAGCGGCTGGTGCGGATCGGCCTCTTGCGGGAAACGGTTCAGCAGGAAATTGCTGACCAGCCAGCTCGCGCTGGCGGGCAGATCGCGCGCCTTGTCGAAGCCGAAGTCGGCAAGATTGGCCACCGCATGCGCGGCCACATGCAGCGGCATCGCCACGATTACCCGTTTGGCGTGCAGGGTAAAAGCTTCATTCCTGGCCGCGTCGAAGCACAGCACGTCCACGCCCTGCTTGTGCTCGCTGACCTGCAGGGCCATGCCGTCGATCCAGCGTGCAGCTCCGATGCGCGAGCGCAAGCCCTGCGCCAGGGGTTGCAGGCCATCCGGCCAGGTCAGCACGGCGCCGTCTTCCGCATTCGCGGCATGCCCACCGCGGCTGGCAAAGTAATGCAGACCGGCCCAGGCCGACACCTGTTCGATGCCCGCGCCGTAATCATCGCGGCAACAGTAATCGGCATACCAGCGCAGCGGCGGCGCCGTGAAACCCTGACGGTTCAGCCAGGCCACAAAGGTTTCGGTGGCCAGCGCGGTGAACACCGGGTCTGCCGAAGACAGTGCCAGCGGAATGACGAAGGCACGCCGGCCATCCTGGCCACGTGCCTCGCGCAGGCGGGCGATCTCGCCGAAGAAGCGCCGGATCTGCGCCTGATCGTCGGCACCCAGGCCGTGTTGCGGCACGATGCCGTCCTGCCACGCGGCGTTGATGAACAGGCGCTCGTCCGGGGCGTGTACCAGCGCGCGTTCGGCGTACTCGGGTCGCAAGGCAAAGGGGTCACCGTGCAGCACACCGAATTCCGCCAGCATCTCGCGCACATGCGTCGATTCCATCGATGGCAGCGGCAGATAATGCGCGCCGGTGGGACACGGGACGCCTCCCAGCACGCTGCCGGCGGTGTTGCCCAGCGGCTCCGGCCCGCCGAGCAGGCAGAAATCGCGGTAGCCCGCCTGGGCCAGCCGCCAGCCTGCAAACAGCCCGGCCACGCCGCTGCCCAGAATCGCCACGTCAACGGAGCGTTGCCGCGTCGGATTGGGCGTCGGCAGGCGGTCGCGCAGGCGGTGGCCCAACTCCATGCCCGGCATGTGCACGCTCACCGGAGGTGCCTGCCAGGGCAGGCGCTCGCTGCAGCCGGCAAGGCTGGTCGCAGCAGCGAGTTTCAGGAAGTCACGGCGCTTCATCGCTCGGGAGTTGGAAGTCGTGAGTCGGGAGTGGGATGCCCGGAGAGCCGCGCGCACAGCGCTTCTTCGAGAAGGCATGCCAGAGACGAAACAGGAGCGCGGTTCTTCAGGCGGATAGCCTGAAAACCCTTGCCGGAAGCGGGTTTCCGGTCGCTGGCCGGCCGACTCCCCCGCCTCACCGGATCACCCGATGCCAGTCTTCCTCGAAGTAGCGCACCAGGGCCTGGCTGTTGAGGCGATTGGGCTCGACTTCGATGCGCTGCATGTCCGCCGGGAAGCGGAACATGTCGCGCGTGGCGGTGCCGTCCAGCCAGCGCATCGGCAGGGCGTAATGCGTGGGCGGCTGGTAGCGGCCGGTGCGATCCGCAATCACGAAGCCCCATTCGCCGAAGGAGGGCACGTAAGCGTGATACGGATAGGTCTTGAAACCTGCCGCTTCCAGCGTGGTGACCACACACCAGTAGGCATGCGGGGCGAAATAGGGCGAGGTGGATTGCACCACCATCAGGCCGTTTTCGGCCAGATGCTCGCGCACCAGCCGGTAGAACGGCTCGGAGTACAGTTTGCCAAGGCCGTAACTGTTCGGGTCCGGCAAGTCGATGATGATTGCATCGAAGGCCGTGCCCGCCGTTTCCAGCCACTGGCCGGCGTCGGCATTGATGATGTGCACCCGGTGGTCCTTGAAGGCATTCCGGTTCAGTGCCGTCAGCGGCGCGGCGCTGGAGAACAGGCGGGTCATCGCCGGGTCCAGATCGACCAGGGTGACTTCTTCCACGCTCGGGTATTTCAGGATCTCGCGGATCGCCAGCCCGTCGCCGCCACCCAGCACCAGCACGCGTTTCACGCCCGGCAGTGCGGCCAGTACCGGATGCACCAGCGCCTCGTGATAGCGATGCTCGTCGCGGCTCGAGAATTGCAGGTTGCCATTGATGTACAGGCGCAGGTCGTCCTTCCACTTGGTCACCACCAGGCGCTGATAAGGCGTGGTCTCGGCGTGCACAATCTCGTCGCCGAAGACACCGCGTTCGCTCCATTGCGTGATGCGTTCGGATGCCGCAAAACCACCGACCAGCAGCACCAGCACGATGCTTGCGCGCAGGGTCAGTGCGCGGCGCTGGCGGATCTCGCTGCGAAAGACACGAATGGCCAGCAAAGCCACGCCGGCATTGGCGATGCCGAACAGGAACGCCGTGCGCGCCAGCCCCAGATGCGGCGCCAGCACGATGGGAAAGAGCAGCGACACGAACAGCGCGCCCAGGTAATCGAAGGTCAGCACCCGGCTGACGATCTCGCTGAACCCGGTCTTGCGCTCATTCAGCAGGCGCATCACCAGCGGGATCTCCATGCCCACCAGCACGCCCAGCGCGAACACCAGTGCATACAGCACGCTGCGGAAGGGGCCGGCCATCCACGCGAAAATCACGAACAGCACGGTGGCCGAAGCGCCACCGATCAGGCCGACGAGCAGCTCGATGTCGATGAAGCGGGCCAGCAGGTCTTCATCCTTCACGTACTTCGACAGATGCGAACCTACTCCCATGGCAAACAGATAGCAGCCGATGATCGACGAGAACTGCAGCACCGAGTCGCCGAGCAGATAGCTTGCCAGCGCGCCGGCCACCAGTTCGTAGGCCAGGCCGCAGGAGGCGACGATGAAAACCGAGAGGATCAGCAGGCGGTCTGGCCGCCGGGTGCTCGAAGGGGATGACATGCTGGCATCGTGAATGCGGAGCGTGGCATTATGCAGGCAAGCCGCAATCCACGGGTCTATTGAAATTGCTCAAACTCATCAAATACGCGCTTTTGCTTGCTGCGATCCTGCTTTGCTATAAAGGCTTGGAGATTTACGGCACAATCAGCAGCGGCAAGATCATGCTCAATGAATGTCATGCTGATACAAAGCTGACCGAAGCGCGCAAGCGCGGAGGCTCCAAGGAAGACGTGGAGCATCTTTACCGAGAAGTTTTTACGTGCGTGAAGGAAAGGCAGAATTTCATTCAAGCTTATTTCTTCAAGGTCACTGACAAAATGATTCATCCAGAATTTTCCGAAAAGCGATAAGACTCACAGGAGCCCCGGCATGAGCATTGACATGATTTATGGTTACGTTCTCCACCTGCTGACCGGCCTGGCGCTGGTTGGCGTCTTCGTCGTCATTTACCTGTGGCTCACCCCGTTCGACGAGATTGCGCTCATCTGCAAAGGCTGTGTGGCACCGGCGCTGTCTTTCGGCGGCACCCTGATCGGCTTCTCCTGGACAGTCGCTTCCGGCATCCTGCATGTGCCGGGCTATCTGGCCTTTCTCGCCTGGGCCGCCGCCGCCATGGTCGTGCAGCTTGTCGCCTTCCTGATTCTGGAACGCACCTTGCCCAACATGAAAGAAGCACTTGAATCCAATAACGTGGCGATGGGCGCCCTGCTCGGTTCGATCTCGCTGGCGATTGGCCTGATCAATGGTGCGTGTCTGTCGTAGAAACCGCAGAAATGGTTCTGGCGGCTTCGCTGTTCCGACCTGAAATGAGCCCTCTGAGCATTCGCAAGCTCGCCGAAGCCGATCTTGCCGCCCTGCTCGCCCTCTATCGCGAGCTGCATCCGGGCGATGCGCCTTTGCCGGAAGCCGCGCAGGTGGCCGATGTCTGGCGCACGATTCTCGCCGATCCGCGCCAGCATTGCCTCGGCGGATTCCTGGATGAAAGGCTGGTGTGCAGCTGCACGCTGGTGATCATTCCGAACCTTACACGCGGCGGTCGGCCGTACGCCCTGATCGAAAACGTCGTGACCACCGCCGCACATCGCGGCCGGGGCTACGGACGGGCAATCCTCGCGCACGCCTGCAACATCGCATGGCAACATGACTGCTACAAAGTCATGCTGCAGACCGGTCGCAAGGATGACGCGACCCTCGCTTTCTACGAATCAGCCGGCTTCGACCGGACCACCAAACAGGCGTTTTACGCCGCTGCTCCGACCTGAAAGGAACCATCATGGGCCTGACCGATTTCATCAAGAAACAGTTTATCGACATCCTGCAGTGGAACGAGGATCAGGACGGCGTGCTCGCCTGGCGCTTCCCGATGCAGGACATGGAAATCCAGAACGGCGCCAGCCTCACCGTGCGCGAATCGCAGATGGCCGTGTTCGTCAATGAAGGCAAGGTCGCCGACGTGTTCGGCCCCGGCATGTACAAGCTCACCACCCAGACCCTGCCGGTACTCACCTACCTGAAGAACTGGGACAAGCTTTTCGAGTCGCCCTTCAAGAGCGACCTCTACTTCTTCTCTACGCGCCTGCAGATCGGCCGCAAGTGGGGCACCCAGCAGCCGGTGACGATCCGCGACAAGGATTTCGGCATGGTGCGTCTGCGCGCCTTCGGCATCTATTCCTACAAGATGGCCGATCCGAAGAAGTTCTTCGCTGAACTCTCCGGCACGCGGGAAACCTATACCGTCGACGACGTCGAGCAGCAACTGCGCAACCTTGTCGTCGCCAACATGACCGGCTTGTTCGGCTCCAGCGAGCTGCCCTTCCTCGACATGGCCGCCAACCAGATGCTGCTCTCCGAAAAGCTCAAGGAAAGCATGCTGCCGGTCTTCGACAAGTACGGTCTCGCGCTCGACAACTTCGCGGTCGAAAACGTCTCCCTGCCCGAAGAGTTGCAGAAGGCCATCGACACCCGGATCTCGATGGGCATGATGGGCGACATGGGCAAGTTCACCCAGTATCAGATGGCCAACGCCATCCCGCTCGCCGCGCAGAACGAAGGCGGGCTGGCCGGCATGGGTGCCGGCGTCGGCGTGGGTCTCGGCATGGGCCAGATGATGGCTGGCACCATGGCGCAAACCATGGCTGGCGTGGCCCAGCCTGCTGCTGCAGCCCCCGCCGCTCCGGCAGCCGAAGACCCCACTGCCAAGCTCGCCAAGCTGAAGGTCATGCTTGATCAGAACCTGATTACGCAGGCCGATTACGACACGGCGAAGGCTGAAGTGCTGAAGAAGATGCTGGGCTGAAACCGGATGGTTCCCATGCTCCGCGTGGGAACCTGAATTGCGACGCTCTGCGTCGAAGGGGGCGCTGGAGCGTCCCGGCAGCAGTCCCACACAGAGCATGGGAACAATCAAACTTAATTTTTCGGGGCGGACAAGTTAGAGGGGCGCGGCTCGAATACATCAAGGCCCGGATGAATCAGGAACGTACCCACGCGCTTGCGTGGGGGTGGTCAAAATCTCATTACTCGATACAACGCTTGGCAGGAAACGTGAATGAAAAAAACGGCAGTATTCACCATGGTGTACAACGAATCATTGTTTCTGCCGATCTGGTTGCAGCACTATGGGAGTATCTTTGGCCTTGAAAACTGTTTCGTGCTTGATGATGGCTCCAACGATGGTTCCACAGGAGACCGTCGCATACGCAATCTCATCAGCAAGAAACGCAGTGAATTTGACGAAGATGATCGCGCCCGTCTGATCAGCAGCCTGCACACCGAGCTGCTTGCGGATTACGAGCAGGTCATTTACACCGACACCGACGAACTGATCGCGGTCGATCCCGCGCTAGGCGTTGATCTTGCTGCGTACCTCGCTACGCAGGACGCCACCCATTTCACGCCTGTCGGTTTTGATGTGATCCACAGGGCGGCTACAGAGCCGGATCTGGTCCTGACCGGCAAGCTGTTCGAGCAGCGCAGCTACTTGCGTTTCAGAAAAGACTATTGCAAGACTCTCATCTCGCGAATTCCCTTGCGCTGGTCCGTAGGCTTTCACTACGCCAGTCTGCCGCCGAATTATGATCGCAACCTCTATCTGTTTCATTTGCGGGCCGTTGATCGCGAGTCTTCACGCCAACGCATCGCAGTCTTGAATCAGGTCCGGTTTTCTGAGAACTCGCGGAGAAAGTCGCATGGCGCACACTTTCTGTGGAGTGAGTCAGACTATCTGGATCACCTGTACGGAACTTCCGACGCGGTATTTGCGGAGGCCCTGCAGACCGACCCGATGGAGTTGTTTAGCGAGGAAAATCCGTGTGACTCTGCGCAACTGGTCAGGATTCCGCAGCGTTTCGAGCAGTCTATCCAGTTGTCGCCCCTGCAGACAGAGTCGGCCGGCAGTGATACAAGACCAAGGGAAGCACACACGGCGCTGTTTGAACGCGCCCTACGCCGGGCAATAGCAAGCGCGCCAGAGCGCAAGCGCAATGATCCTTGCCCTTGTGGTTCTGGCAAGAAATTCAAACATTGTCACGGGGCTCTGGCGTAAAACTCCTGATCGAAGGCCGGACTTGAATCAGTCCGAATTAGCCTGAAAGGCTTTTCGCGGTCTGGACGTTGCATTTAAGAAACATTGTGCCGGCAAAGCCGGCGGAAGTTCGAAATACAAACCATCCGGTGCAATTCGCTACGCTCATTGACACCCTACGAAACCATGTACAAAACCGCCTGCCCCGCCTGCGGGGCGCAAGTCGAATTCAGGTCCGCCGGCTCGGTGATGGCGGTGTGTGCGTATTGCCGCAGCACGCTGCTGCGCGATGCGGACAGCGTGCGCAACATCGGTCGCATGAGCGAGGTGATCGAGGATCACACACGCATCCAGATCACCACCTCCGGTCAGTACGAGGGGAAGAACTTCGGGGTGGTCGGGCGCATCCAGCTCAAGTACGAGGATGGTTTCTGGAACGAGTGGTATGTGCTGTTCGATGACGGCACGGCGGGCTGGCTCTCCGATGGCTCCGGCCAGTATGCGCTGACCTTGCCGAAGGGAACTCCGAACAAGGCGCCGACCTTCAGGCAGATCCGCCCCGGTGCGTCGATCCCGTGGGATGGCGCACGTTTCACCGCGACCGACGTGCGCACCGCGACCTGTGTGGCTGGCGAGGGCGAGTTGCCCTTTCAGGTTGGCAGCGGCTACGTGGTGCGCGTCGCAGACTTCCGCAGCGATGATCGCTTCCTGACCCTCGATTATTCCGACGGCGACACGCCGCAGGTCTTCCTCGGCACGGCGACCACGCTGGAGGATCTGAAGTGCCAGTTGCTGCGCAGTGAAGATCAGGTGAAGGACACGGCCGGCAAGCTCAAGGGCAAGACGAAGGCACTCGAATGCCCGAACTGCGGCAGCGGTATCGACAGCATTCCCGGCAAGGCCGAGCATCTGGTCTGCCCGAGCTGTCATGCCGAGGTGGGGCTGGAGGGTGACAAGGCCGAGGTGTTGCAGAAGCATGCCGGGCTGCAGACGCATGTCACCAGCCTGCAGCTGGGCGACACCGCCAGCCTGGAGGGCGTGAAGTGGCAGCTCATCGGGCTGATGGTGTGCCGGGAGTTCGGCTCGGATGAATCTTCGGTGTGGACCGAATATCTGCTGTTCAACGCGAGCAAGGGTTTCCTGTGGCTGGTGGAAACCGACGAGAAGTGGACCCGTACCGCCGTACTCAACAAGCTGCCGGCCGATGCGGGCCAGAGCGTGCGCTTCGGCGGCAAGACCTACACCAAACAGTGGGATTACGGCAGTGAAGTGATCTACGCCGCCGGGGCTTTCAACTGGCGTGTGAAGATCGGCGACAAGACACAGATCACGGATTTTCAGGGGCCGGACGGCACCCTGTGCAAGGAGCGCACCGCGGAGGAAATCACCTGGTCGCTGGGTACCGACATGGATTCCGCGCTGCTGGCCAAGGCCTTCGGCAAGGCGCCGGAGCTGCTCGCCAAATCAGTCAGCAGCGCGCCGTCGTCGCTGACCTTGTTTGCCAAGATCGCGTCGGGCATCCTGATCTTTCTGAATATCAGCAACATTTTCCGGGGCAGTTTTGGGGCCATCGTCTTCACCGGACTGGCCCTGCTGCTGCTGTGGCTGCCGGTGTGGATGGGCGGCGGAACGGGTACCGACAGTTCGGACGGCGACGAAGGGGATGAGGAATGAACCGCCTTATGTACATCGTGTACGCCATCGTTGTCACCACCGTTACCACCGGCATCAACAGTGGCATCAGCTCCAGCTCGGGCGGCGGCAGCTACCGCTCCTGGGGGAATTCCTCGAGCTATTCGAGCGGCTCCGGCAGTAGCTGGAGCGGTGGCGGGCACAAATAAATCCCGCTCCAGGCTGAAGAGCCGCACCCAGCCTGCCTCTGCGGACAGGCTGTCTGCCAAGCGGCGACTGATGCGCTTCTTCAGCATGCCATGCCGGAGAGGTCCGTCAGGCGGCGCTCTCGCAACCACCGCTGGCGCAAGCGCCTGAGCCGCAACTGGCAGCCGCCTCCACCGGGATCGATTCCAGCGGCTTGATGAAGCGGGTCAGGAAACCGCCGAGGCTGTCCGCCGGCAGGGGAATCCACACGCGATGGCCGTTGCCGGGGGCGACCGGCATCACAGCACCTGCCGCATCCTGCATGGCGGCAAGCTCGATCACGCGGTTGCCGCCGGGCTGCACCAGTTCCAGCCGGTCGCCGATGGCGAAGCGGTTCTTCACATCGATTTCGGCCAGCCCGCGCGCCGTATCGAAAGCGACGACATCCCCGACGTAGAGGCTGCGCTCCGACACCGAATTGCCGCGCTGATAGTTCTGCGTGCTGGCTTCATGGTGGCGTTCGAAGAAACCGGTGGTGTAGCCGCGATTGGCCAGGCCGTTGAGCGAGTCGATCAGGGCCGGCTCCAGCGGCTGGCCGGCGACGGCGGCATCAATCGCGGCGCGATAGGCCTGGGCTGTGCGCGCGACGTAGTACGGGCTCTTGGTGCGGCCTTCGATCTTCAGCGAATCGACGCCGATCTCCACCAGCCGATGCACGTGCTCGATGGCGCGCAGGTCCTTGCTGTTGAGGATGTAGGTGCCGTGCTCGTCTTCCTCGATCACGTTGTATTGCCCGCTGCGCCGGCTGTCCTGCTCTTCGATCAGGTACACATCGCCGCTGGCGTCGGTGCGGCCTTCGCGCAAACGATAATCCCAGCGGCAGGAATTGGTGCAGCTGCCCTGGTTCGGGTCGCGGTGGTTGAAGTAGCCCGAGAGCAGGCAGCGGCCGGAATAGGCAATGCACAGCGCGCCGTGCACGAAGACTTCAAGCTCGGTATCCGGGCAGGCCTGACGGATGTCCTCGATCTCTTCCAGCGACAGCTCGCGCGACAGGATCACGCGCGACACACCGTTGCGCGCCCAGAATTTAACCGCCGCCGCATTCACCGTGTTGGCCTGCACCGAGAGGTGGATGGGCTGGTCGGGCCATTCCTCGCGCACCATCATCATCAGGCCGGGGTCCGACATGATCAGGGCATCGGGCTTTAGCGCGATCACCGGTGCCATGTCGCGCACATAGGTCTTGATCTTGGCGCCGTGCGGGAAGATGTTGGAGACGAGGTAGAACTGGCCGCCGGCGGCATGCACGTGGTCGATGCCGGTTTTGAGCACGGCCAGATCACCGAAGTCGTTGTTGCGCACGCGCAGCGAGTAGCGCGGCTGGCCGGCATAGACGGCATTGGCGCCGAAGGCCAGGGCGGTGTCGAGCATGGCCAGCGAGCCGGCGGGAGCGAGGAGTTCGGGTTTGCGTGACATGGCGTTGTGGAAACCGGTAATTGCTGGGGGAAGGCGGCGCTTATTTCTTTGGCATTCGATGGGAGGGGCGCCTAATATCCCATGATGCAAACAGTGTTTCGGGCGAATTCGTGAATGAAAAAACCGACCTGAAGGATGTGTTCGTCTGGTCCAGCCGTTTTGAAACCGGCTTGCATGACGTTGACCAGCAGCACACCCGGCTGGTTCAGCTGATCAACAGCCTGTCGCAACTGGCCATCGAAGGCAGCACCCAGGCGAAGCTGATCAGCCTGCTCGACGAACTGCAGGACTACGCCGGCTATCACTTCAAGACCGAAGAAGACCTGATGGCGCAGTTTGCACTGAACGCTGATTTTGTAGCTTCGCACGTGCATGCCCATGCATCCCTGCGCGAACAGATCCGGATTGTACGCAACCTGGCCGAGAGTGCCGAATCCAGCGCCGGGGCGGCGGTTGGGCGGCTGTTACCCTTTCTGACGAAGTGGTTGATGTTCCATGTGCTCGGTACCGACATGCGCATGGCCCATGAAATCATCGCCCTGCAACGCGGCGAGAGCCGTGAGCAGGCCGAGGAACAGGCGCTCGCGCAGCAATCGGAATCACTGGTGATCGTGCTCGATGCGCTCAACGAGATTACCGACAACCTGACCCGCCGCACCACCGAACTGCAGGAATCGAACCAGCGCCTGCGCATCAGCGAAGCGCGCTACGCGCTGGCCCAGCGCGCCGCGCGGATCGGCAGCTGGGATCTGAATCTGGAGAGTAATGACCTGCGCTGGTCTGATGAGGTGGATCCGCTGTTCGGTTTCCGTCTGCGCGACTTCTCGCAGCCCTTCGAAGGCTTCATGGCCTGCGTGCATCCGGAAGACCGCACACGCATGCTGGAGGCGCTGGACGCGGTGCGTCAGGGCAGCGGTGATTTTTCGGTGCAGACCCGCATCGTGTGGGCCGATGGCACGGTGCGCTGGCTGGCCATTACCGGCGAATGCATCCGTGGCCGGGCGGGTGAGGCTGACCGCATCGTCGGCATCGTGCGCGACATCACCGACGAAAAGCTGGCCCGCGAACAACTGCAGGACACCAACGCCCAGCTCAAGCTGTCGCTGGCCTCGGTCGAACGGCACGCCGCCGATCTGACCCGCCTGAATGAACTCAACGAAGGTTTGCAGAGCTGCCTGAACGCCAGCGAAGCCTTCGAGGTCGTCGAGCACACGCTGGGGCGGCTCAATCTCGGCAGTGGCGGCGCGCTGGCGGTGCAGCCGATTGGCGAAGAACAGCTCAAAACCGTGGTGCGCTGGGGCGAGAGCAATGGCATGTCCGCGGTGTTTGCGCCGAGTGCCTGCTGGGGCATGCGCCGCAACCAGCGCCACACCCTGCTGCATCTGGCCGACGGACCCGCCTGCAAGCATTTCGACAATCTGCCGGGGAGCCCCTATCTCTGCCATCCGCTGCAGGTGCTGGGTGAAAATCTCGGTCTGCTCACCGTGAGCGCGCCAGCGGATGTGAGCGAACGCGAGTGGGCGCGGATCAGCCATCTGTCGGCAATGGTGGCGGAAAGCCTGAAGCTCGCGCTCTCCAACGTGCGCCTGCGCGAGGCCTTGCACGAACAGGCGATCCGCGATCCGCTGACCGGGCTCCTCAACCGCCGTTATCTGGACGAAACCCTGCCGCGCGAAATCGTGCGCGCCCAGCGCGAGCACCGCCCGATTTCGCTGGTGATGCTGGATCTGGATCACTTCAAGCACGTCAATGACACCTGGGGCCACGAAGCCGGCGACGCCGTGCTGGTGAATCTGGCGGCCATGCTCAGGCTGCATCTGCGCAGTTCGGATCTGGCCTGCCGCTTTGGGGGTGAGGAGTTCGTGGTGGTGATGCCCGGTGCCACGCTGGTCGAAGCCCGCGAGCGCATCGAACAGATCGCCCGACGGGTGCGCGAGACCCCGATCCAGCTGGCGCACATCACCCTGCCTGCGGTCACGTTCTCGGCCGGGCTGGTGCAGACCGGCGTGCACGGCGACACGGCCGAAGCGCTGCTGCGCGCGGCGGACCATGCGCTCTACGCCGCCAAGGAAGCCGGACGGGATCGCATCCACGAGCCGGCGGCGGCACAGCATTAGCTTCCCGGAGAGCGGCTTCTGGCAGGCTTCTTCAGGTCATCAATCTGCAGACCTGCGTGTATCAAGGCTTCCCGGAGAGGCGGCCTGAAGAGGTCCGTCAGAGGCGGCTCTTGGGGCGGCCTTGCTACAGGTTTGGCCCTGCCTCCGGAGCGGGTGTGCCGATCTGTTTGAAGCGCCACAGGGTCTTTTCGCGCGCGGCGGCGTGATCGACGATGGGCGCCGGATAATCGCGCCCGATCACGCAGCCCAGAGCACTCTGCTCGGCAGGCTTGAGCTTCCATGGCGCGTGGATGAACTTGTCCGGCACGCTGGCCAGCTCCGGCACGTAGCGGCGGATGAACTTGCCCTGCGCATCGAAGCGCTCCGATTGCGTCACCGGGTTGAAGATGCGGAACCAGGGCTGGGCGTCGCAACCGGTGGACGCTGCCCACTGCCAGCCACCGTTGTTGGCGGCCAGATCGAAATCCAGCAGCCATTGCGCAAAGAAGGCTTCGCCGCGCCGCCAGTCGATGCCGAGATCCTTGGTCAGGAAGCTGGCGGAAATCATGCGCAGGCGGTTGTGCATGAAGCCGCTCTGCACCAGCTGGCGCTGCGCCGCATCGACCAGCGGGTAGCCAGTGCGGCCCTCGCACCAGGCGGCGAAGCGCGCGTCGGCTTCCGGGCCTTCTTCCCACCGGATCGCGTCGAATTCCGGCTTGTACGCATGCCCGACAACCCGTGGGTGGTGATAAAGCAGCTGCTGGTAGAACTCCCGCCAGATCAGCTCGGACAGCCAGCACTCGGCGCCTGCGCCGCCACGCAGATGGGCGATGCGCGCCAGCTCGCGGATGCTCACGGTGCCAAAGCGCAGATGGGTGGACAGATAGGACACGCCTTTCACCGCGGGGAAGTCGCGGGCCGCGTGGTACTGATTGATGCGCCCGGAGAAGTCCTCCCACAGGGCTTCACCACCACTCATGCCCGGAGACACGCGCAGATCGGTCGTCTCGAAGCCGATGGTCTGCAGATCGGGCACACATGCGGCTTCCGGAGTGGGCGCCAGATGCGCGGCGAATTCGGCCACCGGCCAGCTGGCCAGGTCGCGTTCGCGCAGCAGCTTCAGCCAGGCGTTCTTGTAAGGCGTGAATACGCCGAAGGGCTTGCCGGAAAGCGTCAGCACCTCGCGCCGCTCGAAGATCACCTGATCCTTGAAGGAGCGGAAGACGATGCCGGCGTCCTTCAGGGCCGCTGCCACGACAGCATCGCGGGCAATTGTGGCCGGCTCGTAGTCGTGGTTGGCAAACACGCTGACCACTTTCAGCTCATTGGCCAGACGCGGGATCTCGTCGACCGCCCGGCCGTGGCGCACGATCAGCCCGCCCCCTTTGCTGCGCAAACGGGCATCCAGCTCGATCAGGCTGGCGTGAATGAAAGCCACGCGTCTATCCTGCCGTGAAGGCAGGGGGTCGAGAATATCGGTGTCGAACACGAAGCAGCAGAACACGCGGCCATGCGCCTGCAGGGCGTGCGAGAGCGCGGCGTGATCGAAATCGCGCAGATCACGACGGAACCAGACGAGGGCAGCAGGTATTCGAGACATGGTTACAGGCGGCGTTTGCTGCCAAACAGGTTAAAATATCCCCGTGGAAAACGCTAACTTCACTCATCACTTCCTCATCGCCATGCCGGCCATGGAGGATGACAATTTTGCCCGCAGCCTGATCTACGTGGCCGAGCACAATGAAGACGGCGCACTGGGCATCATCATCAATCGCCCGCTGGACCTGTCGATCAAGGATCTGCTGGAGCGCATCGAGATTCCGTCCAAGGTGGAAGGCTTCGATGCCACGCCGGTGTTTTTCGGTGGTCCGGTGCAGACGGATCGCGGCTTCGTGCTGCACCGCCCGCTGGGTGAATGGCAGTCCAGCCTGGTGGTGACGCCCGACATTGCCCTGACCAGTTCGAAAGACATCCTGCAGGCGCTGGCCGACCGTGGCGAACCCAGGGATGTCCTGATCTCGCTCGGCTATGCAGGCTGGGGTGCCGGGCAGCTGGAGGAAGAACTGGCCCAGAACGGCTGGCTCACCGTCGAAGCCGATCCGCGCATCATTTTCAATGTGGATGCGAGCGAACGTCTGGACGCCGCCCTGCGCCTGCTGGGCATCGACTTCGCCAATCTTTCCGACGTCGCGGGGCACGCGTAACAGGATGGGCACCCTCCTCGGCTTCGACTTTGGCACCGCCCGCATTGGCGTTGCCACCGGCGAAACCGAAACCCGCATGGCGCAAAGCCTCAGCGTGATTCACGGCGAAGCCAACGAACAGCGCTTCGGCGAGATCGAAAAACTGATCCGGGAATGGCGACCCGTCAAGCTGGTCGTCGGCTTGCCCACCGCGCTCGACGGCTCTGAAACCGACATGACCGCGCGCTGCCGGCGCTTCGCCAATCAATTGAATGGCCGCTTCGGCTTGCCGGTGGCGCTGGTCGATGAGCGCCTCTCTTCCGCCGAGGCCGAAGAACTGCTGCGCGAGGTGAAACGCGACTGGCGCAGCCGCAAACAACATCTGGATGCGGTAGCAGCCCAGCGCATCCTGCAAAGCTTTCTCGACATGGGTGACAACAATGACACTGCCTGAAGTCAAACAACTCCTGAACACGCTGGCCGAGCAGATCCGGCCCCAGCTCACGCCCGACACCGCGCTGGTCGGCATCCACACCGGCGGCGTGTGGGTGGCCGAGCGCCTGCATACCCTGCTCGGCGTCAGCCAGCCGCTGGGCAGCATCGATGTGGCTTTCTACCGCGATGACTACAATTCGCGCGGCCTGCACGCGCGGCCGCAGCGCTCGGGCATTCCCTTCGACGTGGCGGATCGCCACATCATCCTTGTCGATGACGTGCTCTACTCCGGGCGCACCACGCGTGCCGCGCTGAATGAACTCTTCGATTACGGCCGCCCGGCGCGCGTCGATCTGGCTGTGCTGGTCGATCGCGGCGAACGCCAGCTGCCCATCGCGGCGCGCTTCTGCGCGCACACCCTGAGCGAAGCCTTGCCGGCTGACAGCAAGCTCGCCCTGCAGCGCGACGATCACGGCAATCTTTCCCTGGAGGTGAAAAGTGCTTAATCCCCAGCTTACCAAGGATGGTCGCCTGCGCCATCTGATTACCCTGGATGGTCTGCCCAAGGCCATCCTCACCGAGATCCTCGACATCGCCGCGCCCTTCACCGAGGTGGCCGAGCGTGAGGTCAAGAAGCTGCCGCTCTTGCGCGGCAAAAGCGTGTTCAACGTGTTCTTCGAAAACAGCACGCGTACCCGCACCACCTTCGAGATCGCCGCCAAGCGCCTGTCGGCCGACGTGATCAACCTGAACGTTGCGACCAGCTCGACCAACAAGGGCGAAACCCTGCTCGACACGGTCGACAACCTGTGTGCGATGGGCGCCGACATGTTCGTGATGCGCCATGCATCGAGCGGCGCGCCCTACCTGCTGGCCCAGCACCTGCGCAACACCGGGCGTGACCACATCAGCGTGGTCAACGCCGGCGATGGGCGCCATGCCCACCCCACGCAGGGTCTGCTGGACATGTACACCATCCGCCACTACAAGCAGGACTTCACCAGGCTCACCGTGGCCGTCGTGGGCGACGTGCTGCACTCGCGTGTGGCGCGCTCCGAAATCGCCGCGCTGACCACCCTGGGCGTGCCCGAGGTGCGCGTAATCGGGCCGAAGACGCTGCTGCCTACCGACGTGGAACGCATGGGCGTGCGCGTCTTCCACGACATGGAAGAGGGCCTCAAGGGCGTCGATGTGGTGATGATGCTGCGTCTGCAGAATGAGCGCATGCAGGGCGCGTTGCTGCCCTCCAGCCAGGAATACTTCAAGTGCTACGGCCTCACCGAAGAGAAGCTGGCACTCGCCGCCAAGGATGCCATCGTGCTGCATCCGGGGCCGATGAATCGCGGCGTGGAAATCGACTCGGCCGTGGCCGACGGAGCGAATGCGGTGATCCTGCCGCAGGTGACCTTCGGCATCGCGGTACGCATGGCCGTGATGAGCATGCTGGCAGCGGGGAACTGAGAACATGAAAATCCAGATTGCAAACGGCCGCGTGATCGACCCGGCCAACCAGATTGATGCCCGGCAGGACGTGTTCATTGAGGGCGGCAAGATCATCGCCCTCGGTACGGCACCGGCCGGTTTCATGGCCGAGAAGGTCATCGACGCCAAGGGGCTGATCGTCGCGCCCGGCCTGGTTGACCTGTCGGCCCGCCTGCGCGAGCCAGGCTTTGAATACCGCGCCACATTGGAAAGCGAAATGCAGGCGGCGATGGCCGGTGGCATCACGAGTCTCGCCTGCCCGCCGGACACCGATCCGGTGCTGGACGAGCCGGGCCTCGTCGAGATGCTGTGCTTCCGCGCCAAGAAGCTGCACTGTGCCCACGTCTATCCGGTCGGCGCGCTGACCACCAAGCTCGAAGGCAAGCGCATTACCGAGATGGCCGAGCTGGTCGAAGCGGGTTGCGTGGCCTTCTCGCAGGTGAATACGCCGGTGGTGGATACCAACGTGCTGATGCGCGCGATGCAGTACGCTGCGACCTTCGGTTTCCGCGTGTGGCTGCAACCGATTGACGCGCATCTGGGCAAGGGCGGCGTCGCCCACGACGGCGAAGTCGCCTCGCGCATGGGTCTGACCGGCATCCCGGTGGAGACTGAAACCGTGGCGCTGGAGACGCATCTGAGCCTCGCCAAGCTCACCGGCGTGAAGCTGCACATCACGCGCATCTCGTCTGCCGCCGCATTGGAAGCCATCGAGCGCGCTCGCGCCGGCGGGCTGGATGTGACCTGCGACGTGGCCGCCCACCACCTGCATCTGTGCGACATGGACATCGGCTACTTCGATCCGCAGTGCTACGTGGTGCCGCCGCTGCGCAGCCAGCGTGATCGCACGGCGCTACGCGCCGGGCTGGCCAGCGGCAAGATCAACGCGGTGTGTTCCGACCACACCCCGGTCGATGACGACGGCAAGCAGATGCCGTTTGCCGAAGCCGAACCGGGCATGACCGGCCTCGAAACCCTGCTGCCGCTGGTGCTGAAGTGGGCGCAGGAAGACAAGGTTGCCCTGGCCGACGCACTGGCCCGCGTCACGGCGAGTGCCGCCGGCATCATGGGCATCACCAAGGGCGGTCACCTTGGGGTCGGTGCCCGCGCCGATGTGGTGATTTTCGACGCCGCGGCCGAACAGGTGCTGACGCGCGAAGCGCTGAAGAGCCAGGGCAAGAACACGCCCTTCCTCGGTCTGCCGCTGCCGGGCGTGGTCAAGCACACGCTGGTCGAAGGCCGGATCATGTTCGGCTGACACGTTCAGGCCTCCGTCAGCACAAGGGCCATCCTGCGGGATGGCCCTTGTCATTTCAGGCGCTGCTCGCCAAGCCGCATCGGGTGGTCATTTCCGGCATGGCATGCCGGATATCTAGATGGGACGCGGGTTCCAGGCCTGTCTTGCCAGAAAGCGAGGCGGGGTGGGGCTCAGCGGACAGCCTGACGCACATCGCGATTGCGTTCGCGGCGGTCCTGGCGCAAGTCGCGTTTGTCCTGACGGGTTTCGCGGTGATCCTGACGCAGCTCCTTGCGTTCAGCCGCAACGCCCGCTGCATCGCCTTCGCGTCGTTCCTGACGCAGGTCGCGGCGGTCATCGCGGGTGGCGACGCGGTCGCGGTGGATCTCGCGCTTGTCCTGGCGGATTTCGCGCTGATCACGCCGGACTTCGGCCCGTTCGGCAGGGGTCACAACGGACGTCGGTGCGGGCTGGGCCAGGGTGGCGGTGGCACTTAGGGCGAGGATGCAGGTGGCAAACAGGGTTGTAATACGCATGATGATCTCCATAAGCAGACAGGGTTTCGAGTTGCGTGTCGGCAAGTGCTCGCCACACGCAAACCTTAGCGTGCGAGCCGTGTTTTCGATGACCGTCAATTGCAAGCAGATGTAAGCGTGACCGGAGGTGCAGGAAGCCGGAAACGGGCTGGGCAGGCTGGCTATAGTGGAAGCCGGTTTGTCTGAAGGGGGCCGTCATGAGCATCGTTCTGACCGGGGGCTGCGCCTGCGGCGCGATCCGCTATGAATGCGAAACCAGGCCGGCGGTCATGCTCAACTGCCACTGTCATGACTGCCAGCATTTCAGCGGCAGCGCCTATGCGCCGCTGGTGGTGGTGGTGGCGGATCATTTCTGCCTGATGCAGGGTGAGCCGAAATATTTCGTTACGATTGCCGCCAGTGGCAACACCGTCCGGCGCGGCTTCTGCCCGGACTGCGGCTCTTCGCTCTTCGTGGTGACGGCCGCCTTGCCTGCCTACATTGCCTTGATGGCGGGCTGTCTGGATGATCCGGAGCTCTACAAACCCGCCGCCGATTTATGGACGCGCAGTGCGCGGTATTGGGACCTGATGGACCCGGCCTTGCCCAAATACGAGACCGAGCCGCCCGGCGCCGGCTGAATCATTGCGCAGCGCGCAGCGCCGGTTCTGCCGAGATCCGGGCCACCCAGTTGATGGCTTCGATCTGCCGGACGCTGACCTTGCTGGTGGTCAGCCCGAGCATCAGGGCATATTTGCCGATTTCCGTGGCAATCCCGCGTTCGCAGGCATCGGCCAGTGCGAGGTACATGCCGTAGGGGCCTTCGCGCCGCAGCAGGGCCGCATTCAGCGGCTCGGCCAGACGCAGGGGTTTCACCGCCGTTTCCAGCGGCACCTTCAGGGCCACATCGAGCATCGAGAACAGCCCCAGCACGAATAGCTTCTCACACTGTTCGGGCGGCAGACGATAGCTGCCGACGAGTTCGAGGAAGCGTGCGCGGGTCAGCGCCACCTCGGTCAGGGCCGTGTCACCCAGCTCACCACCGGAAAGCAGCAGCAGGATCAGCCAGCGGTCGAGCTGCGCCTGGCCGAGGATCAGCAGCCCCTGCTCGATACTGGAGATCGGCTGGGACAGCCCTTGCGCCGCTGCATTCACGTAACGCAGCAGACGGTAGGACATGGCCATGTCCTGTCTGAGCACCTGGGCGACGGCACGGAAGTTGGTCTCCTCGCGGATCTGGTTGATCAGCGAGGCAACGCTGAGCATCTGCGGCGAGAGTTCGCGGCCGGACCAGTCTTCGCGCCGTGTCACGAAACTGCCGGAAAAGCGCGTGCAGCGCAGCCGGCGGGCCATTTCGTAGTCATCGAGGGTGCCCACGTCCCAGGCGCCGAGCCGCAAACCGGCATAAAGATCGCGCGCGCCCTTGAGCAGTTCGGCGACTTCCAACGGGGTGCGCATGGCCAGACGCAGGGTGGCGCCATCGGCCAGATCCGCCAGACTGGCGAACCAGGGACTGCCGATGGCGTCGTCAAGCCAGACCTCATGCCCGGCATCCTGCATGGTGACAATGGCCTCGCGGGTGTCCGGGTTGGCACGGCGCTGGCTGTCTTCCGGCCACAGCAGCACGCAGGCGCGGGCCGGCAGCTTGCCGGTGCCCAGTCGCAGCAGGCTGGTTTCCGCGAGCTGCACCCAGGCCTGACGCTGGCGCAGGGGCGAGCCGCGCAGGCTGGCCAGCTGGTCGATCAGCATGCTGTCCAGAAAGCGGCGCATGCTGCTGCGGTGGGCGGCAATCTTGTCGCGCAATTCACCGCGCACGAAGAATTCGATCCCGCTCACGCCCAGCGCTTCATCCAGCACCTCGCGGTGCACCAGCACCGGTTCCGGTTGGGCATCCGTTGCAGCATCGCCCTCAGAGCGGCTTGCAGCAAGGCTCTCCGGGATGCCGTCCGGAAAATCCATGTTCTGTGCGGATTCCCCGGCATGCAGCGTGGAGATGCGCGCCCGAAGCGGCTTTCCGGCAGGGGCGTCGCTGAACCAGCGATTGAAAGCGGTAATCAGTTTGCCGAACATGAAGGGACGTATGCGCCGCGGTTCAGGGTACGTCCTGTTCTACGGCGTGAAACGCCCGGGGTTTAGCGCTTGCGACGCTTGACGGAGCGGCCGGGCCCGCCGGGGCCTCAGCTTCCCTGATTCACGGCCCGGGCAAGACGCTCGCCGAATGCCGGCGCCGCTGCCGGATTCTTGCCGGTGATGATGCGTCCTTCCGTCACCACCGGTTCATCAACATAACGGGCGCCGCCAGCTTCCAGCGTGGCGATCCACTTCGGGTCCGGCCACATCGTGGCTTTCAGCCCCTTGAGCAGGCCGGCGTTGGCCAGTACCGGCGGTGCCGCACACAGCGCGGCGATAATCCGGCCTTGTGCGTACGCGCCCTGCAGCAGGCTGCGCAGCCCGGCGTGCTCCCACAGCAGATCCTTCGCCCCGTAACCGCCGATCACGGCGATGGCGGCGTAATCGGCGGCATTAGCCTGGCTGATCAACAGATCGGCCTTGATCTCGCCGAAGGAATAGCCGGTCGCGCTGGCGGCATCGCTGGCCACGGCCACGGCGATCCCGGCGTCTTCGAGGGCACGGCGGGTGTTCTGGTATTCGCTCTCCAGGTAATTCCGTGAGGCCAGCACGAGCAGCACTTTCTTTGCGGGCGTGGCCGCTGCCGCCGGAGCAGCAGCGCCCCAGACGAGACAACTGGCGAGCAGGAGGAGGATTGATTTCATGGTGGCTTCCTTTTGGGTTGTGACGAGATTTGCGTTAACCGGTCACGAGTTCATGCCGATGGCCCGGACCCAGGTTTCAAAACTTGCGGGCCAGCCACGCACGGATTCGCTGGCGCTTTCCAGCAGGGCGAAGCCGTGCCCGCCCCGCAAGGCGACGTGCAGCTCCGTGGGTACGCCTGCCTGATGCAGGGCCTGCCACAAGGCCACATTGCTTTGCGGCGGAACACGCGGGTCGTCGCCTGCGATGAAAATGAAGGTGGGCGGCGCATTCTTCGTGACCCGATCCAGGGTGCCCGACGCGCTGTAGGCCAGGCTGGATTCGGGGCTGCCGCCGGCGTCTGCGGGACGCGCACGGAAACCCGCCGCACCGTAGATCAGCGCCACGAAGTCAGGCCGGGCACTGACGGTGTCGATGGCATCCACCGGCGCATGCACCTCGCGAGCGAAGTCCAGCCCGGTCGCTGCCGCAAGATGGCCACCTGCCGAGAAGCCCAGGATGCCGATCCGCTGCGGATCGATGTGCCACTTTTCCGCCTGACTGCGCAGCAGGCGCACTGCGCGTTGCCCATCCTGTAGAGGCACCAGGCGCCCGTTGCGATGCCCCTCGTCCGGCAGGCGATACTTCAGCACGAACACCGAGAAGCCTTTGGCGGTGAAGCGGCGTGCCACTTCGGAGCCTTCCTTTTCGAATGACAGCTTTGTATAGCCCCCTCCGGGTGCCACGATCAGCGCCACACCATTGGGCTTCGCCGGCAGGAAAACGCTCAGCCCGGGTCGGGCGACCCCGCTGACCCTCAGATCAGGCCGCTCGGGATCGTCGATGCGAATGCGCTGTTCGGTAACGCTGAGCGCTTCAGAACCCGGCGGTGTTGCCGTACCCCACAGCGATATTTCCTCGCTGGCGACAAATGGTGCAGCGATGGCGGGGCCGGACAGCCAGAGGATGAAGCCGAGACCCAAAGCGAGAGGCGTGCGAAGGAAGGACATGGCGGACTCCTGCCTGAGAAGGAAGATGTCCGTAATGTCCGGTTTTCGGGGCGCAGGGACTTGATCGAAACTCGCGTTCCGTCAGCGCCGCAGGCTGCCGAGCGGGCTGACCGGCACATGCAGCGCAATGCGACGTTCCTGTGGCGGATGGAAGTCGCGCACCTGGAGGTCCTGCTCCAGCGATGGCCCTTCGCCAAGCCTGCAATGCAGTTCGTCGTGCACCCGCTGTGCCAGGGTGGCCATGTACTGACTCCGGTTCGCCGGGTTGAGTTCGACAACTGCATAAAGACCGCCCGCGTGTGTCACCAGATCCGCCTCGGCAATCGGCTGCGGGTGCAGCGCAAGAGGTACGAAGTGACAGAGTTCGACGCGTTGCGAGGCGGTCTCGGTGAAGGGATGGTCACGGTCATTGCTGCGCCAGCCGCGCCAGCGGCGACTCCCGGCAGCCAGACACAGCCATGCCAGACGGGCCTTGTAATAGGCATTGTCGCCGTAGGCACCGGCGTAGCGAAATTGCCAGACCTTGCGTTCGGCGAGGCGTTCAAGCCGCAATGGTGGCGGCGCTGCATCCGTCTGCTGCAGACGGATCTGGCTGGGAGCGATGCCGAACTGACGTTTGAAGGCGTGGGAAAACGCCGCATTCGAATCGTAGCCCGCAGCGAACGCGATCTGGGTGACGGAGACGTGCTGATCAAGGCGAAGCTGGTCGCAGGCACGTTGCAGGCGCAGGCGGCGCACGGTCTGCATGGGCCCTTCGCCGGTGCGCGCCCGGTACAGACGCATGAGCTGGGCAGGCGAGAGACAGGCAATATCGGCAAGATCGCCGAGGCAGAGCTCATCCTCGTCAAGACTGGCACCGATGAAATCAGTGAGTCGACGGAAACGGCGCTGGCGCTGGCAGAAAGCGGTGAAGCTGGGAGCCATGGATTGTTCCTGATCCGTGGGTCGGGCGAGGGCATCGTTGCAGGGCGAAAACCACCCTGATTGTAGGTCTATTTGCTGTGGCGCTGCACCATGACTGAACCTGAATCCTGCCTCGCCGGCAGGCTCAGGCCGAAAAAAATCCCTTCACAAAGGAAGGGATTTTCGGGGCGCGATATGCCGGACAGCATCAGCGACTGCCAAGCCCGCTGAAGCTATCAATGTCGTAACCATCCCATTCATCAGCAGGACTCCAGCTGCTGCCGGGCACGCTGCCATGCGTGATGCCGCTCTTGCGCCGCAGGCTCTTGTTCGCGGTACTGACACTGCCACTCACCCATTCGGTGCCCGGGTCGGTGCCGAGCACACCGATTCCGTCAATGACGACGCCGTTTTTCTCCAGCGTGACAGCATCGTCACCATTGAAATTGGTGACACTGCTGCTTAGTGCGCTGGCCGGAAAACTGAAGCTGGTAGTGAAGCTGGCATGCCGCAAGATCAGCGTCTCGCCCGCCGCCAGCGAGCCCGTCAGTGCCTGGATCTGGGTCGCCGTGGTGCCGCCGTTGGCATACATCTTCACGCTGTAGGCCGAGAGGTCGATGGTCGCACCGGTCGGGTTGTAGAGTTCCAGCGCCTTGTTGTTGCTGCTCCCCTCGATGTATTCGCTGAAGAACAGCTCGGCAGAGCCGGTGCTGCCGCTGCTGGCAGCGTTGACGGTGATGGCCGCGCTGCGCACCGCAGCCGGGCCGGCGCCTGTCAGCGTCAAGGTGATCGTGTAGCTGCCGGCACTGGCGTAACTGTGGCTGGCACTGCTTGCAGCAAGTGCCAGAGTTTCGCTGCTGCCGTCGCCCCAGTCCAGTGTCAGGCTGCTGCCATTGCTGGCCACGATGCCGGCGATGCTGACCGCGGTGCCGGCCGTGCCGCTGACGGGCAGGCTGGCGCTCAGGGTCGGCGTGGTCGCTGCAGCGTCCGCCGCAAGGCTCAGACCGACCAGCACCGGATCATGATCGGAGGACCGATAGGCCGTCGCGGCATAGCGGTCGTCGGTCTTGTACTCGGTGTTGTAGTCGAGCACCAGCGGCTCTTCGGCATTGATATGCCAGACCGTAACACCACTGACCTGTGACTTCAGGCTGCTGCTGGCAAAGGCATGATCCAGCACGCCGCTTTCGCCTGAATACACATAGGTATAGCGCTGATCGGCCGGCAGGCGTTTGAGAAGTTCTTCATGACCGGCTGCTTCCAGTGCCTTGATCGGGTCTTCATTCAGGTAGGAATTGAAATCCCCCATCATCAGCATGTCGGCCTCGCCGGAGCTGCTGGCGAGCGTCGCTACCCAGTCTTTCAAGGCGGCCGCCTGGAGTGTGCGCGAGGCATTCCAGCAACCCTGACCATAGTCCTGATCCGGATCGCTGGCAGCGCTCGGGCAGGAGCCCTTGCTCTTGAGGTGATTGACCACCATCCAGAAGCCACCATTATTGCTTTGTGCGGCAAAGCGCTGGGCCACCGGCGGGCGCAAACCACCGGCGACCGAGAAACGGCTGTCGGTGGGAATCTGCGGACTGCCGATCGGGGTGGCACGGGCCGGTTTGTAGAGCATGGCAACCGTGATCGCATCGGTTCCGGGCTGGCCGACATCGATGTAGCTGTAGGTGCCGGCACCGACCCTGGCATTCACGGCCGTCACGAGACTGGCCAGTGCTGCCGTTCCGTTGTTCTCGATTTCCATCAGGCCCAGCACGTCAGCATCCAGCCCGGCAATGGCTTCGACCAGCTTGGCCTGCTGCCGGGTGAATTCGGCAGCGGTATTGGCACCGCGCGAACCGAGGGTGGTGAAGTAATTCAACACGTTCAGCGAAGCTACTTTCAGCGTGCCACCGACAGCCGCCGGAGCGGCTGGGCGCGGGTTGGCTGCCGTGAAAACCGGGCTGGCATCCGGATGCACGCGCCAGGCATTGGCGCTCCAGATCAGCGGGCCACGCACGCCGGTCACCGTGTCGCCGACGCGGCGGGTGCCACTGCTGTCAGCAGCACTCAGGTAGGGAACCGGATTCGGGTTCTGGCTGCTGCTGCCGTCATCCAGGCGGATCTGGTTCAAGGCGTTGGCACTCAGCGCTTCGGCCGCAGTGAGGGTCGGATGATTGTTCGGGTGATACAGCCGGCCATTGGCCGAGAGTACGAGCTCGCCATAGCGTCCAAGCTGGTAGACCTCGCTGACTGTCAGCGGCTGCTCGAATTTCACCAGCATGCCTTCATAAGCCTCCAGCGCCGCTGCACTCGTCAGCGGCAGGCTGAGGCTGACGGGATTGATTGCCAGGCCCGCACCGCAAACGCTGATGGCGGTCGGCGCCGTGATTTCGGTGAGGCTCTGGCTGTCACTGCTGGCCTTGTATTCGGTGACTGTGCCTTCCACCTGCACGTAGTCGCCTGCTTTCACATCCGCAGCCGCCGGGGCATAGACGAAGATGCCCTCGGAGGTCAGCGGATCGGCATCCGCTACCGGCTGCTGGATGAAGAATCCTTTGAGCTGGGTGTCTGTCTGGTAGTCACCGGTTACCACCCCGCGCACGGCAACCAGCTGGCCTGCCAGCGGGCTGGTATCGGTTGTACCCTGAACTGCGGTGATGGTCTGCAGCGCATTGGTCGGCGTGGCACAGGTGGGAAGGCTGCTGCCGGTGTTGCCGGAGTCCACTGCGCTGTTTTCCACACTGCTGGCTGAGCCGCCGCCACCACAGGCGGCAAGGCTTGTCGTCAGCAGGCAGAGCAAGGTGAGGCAACTGCTGCTGAAAGAGGATTGAAATTTTTTTGTCATGATCTGGTCAGGGCAAAAAAAGCCCTCCGCACGCGGAGGGCCAAGGTGGTGAGGTGTGATCAGAGACCGTCGCTGCGCTTGGAAAGGTTCTGGATACGCAGGTTGGCGGCGTAATCGGTGTCGGCGACGGTGTAAGGTGTGGCGCGCGGAAATTTCGACTTCAGATACCAGGCAAAGGCATCCTGTTCACCGCCGGCGGTGGTGAAGCTCATCGTGGTGCCGCTGGCTGTCAGGTCATACTGGTTGAAGAGGGCGGCATTCGCGATCTTGAAAGCCGGGAAGGGATAATTGTCGCCACCGGTGCTGCCCCCTGTGGTCGTCGCATTCGCCAGGTAATTCAGGGTCACCATGCGATAGACCTTGCTTGTCGCGACCTGGAAAGCACCGTTGCGATACACGGTTTCAGCGCCGGTCAGCGGGCCGGCTCCATCCGGATCATCAACCACGATGGTCTTCACGCGGCTGCCGGCAGCCTGGGTCGGGTCAAAACTGAATTTCACTCCGCCCACTTGCGGGAACTTGCCCTGGGTGGACGTCGCGGTCCAGTCCGACACGCCATGTTCCAGCACCTGCTTGAGCTGATCAGCCGTGACGCTGACCAGCGAGAGGGCGTTGTTGAACTTCAATGCGAATTCGATATCGAGCTGGGAAATGTCGCCTGCCTGCTTGCCCAGCGCTGCGTTGGCCGCCGTTTTGGTCTTGGTGCCACCGCTGGTAGAGCCGGCTGGTGCATCGATGTAGCCGATCGAGGAGCGGATGCCGCCACCGTTCTTCAGCGAGATCGCGACGCTCGGGTCGGTTTTCTGGGCGTACGCGAGATTGGCATCGGCCGAGAGATTGCCAAGGTTGGATTCACGGCTGCGTACATAGACACGGTCGCCTTCCAGATAGACGCCGGCAGCCCCCAGGATGTTGCCATCCTTGGCGCTGATCACGGCACCGATCTTGTCCGCAATCGCAGTGACGGCAGGCATTGCATCTGCAACCGTCAGGCCGGCACGCGTCAGGCCTGCGGTGTGGGTCGCCCAGGCGCCGTTCTTCGTGCTGTCGAGCTTGCCGGTGATGATCTTGCCCTCCTTGTCGAAGGGCAGAACCAGACGGCCAAGATACTTGTAATCGGCATCGACGTTGACTACCAGGGTGGCTTCATTCTTCGCCGAGACGTAGCTCAGGGGATAGTCGCCGCCCTTGCTGTCGCCGGCACGGATCAGGTCGTCGGCGTCATACAGGCCGGTGTTCGAGCCCCCGCCGACGATCACGTCCACATCCTTGAGCAGCGGCGCCAGCGCTTTCTCGACGGAGAGCTGCTGCATGTGCGCGAGCACGATGATCTTGTTCACGCCACTGGCCGTGAGCAGATCGACCGAACTCTGGATTTCGGCAGCCAGCTTGGTGATGTTGTTGTCGGCCGGGCGCACGGCCACGCCCCCCATCGTGGTGATCGAAGGCAGGGTGGGCGTGGATGCCCCGACCAGACCGATCTTCTCGCCACCTACGGTGACCACGGCGTACTTGGCAATCTTGTTGCCCAGGGTCGTCGTGTCGGCGCCATCATTGGCTGTCGCAGCGAGGCTGGACAAATTGCTGTCGCCGGAGAAATCAAGATTGGTCGCCAGATAGGGGAAGGTGGTACCGGTCCAGGTGTTGCTGCCGGAAGTGGCTTTCTTGAGCAGATCTGCGACGGTCTTGGTGCCGTTGTCGAATTCGTGGTTGCCGAGAGCAGATGCCTGCAGCCCCATGGCATTCAGGATGCCGATATCGCCACGGCCGGCCAAAGGCACGCCCAGCTCGGTGGTCAGCGAGTTGTCATCCGCTGCGTTGAAGAAGGGACCGGGGATGTAGTTGTCACCGGAAGAGACGAACAGCGTGTTGCTCGGCAATTCGGCGCGGAATTTCTTCAGCAGTGCCGACAAGCCTTTGGAGTTGGCCACCAGATCGCCTCCGCTGTCCATGTCGGATACATGCAGCAGCTGCAGGGTGTACGCCGTGGTGGCCAGGCTGGGGGAATTGTTCGATGAACCGGTATCGCCGGAACTGGAGCTACCACCGCCACCACAGGCGCTGAGCAGCGCACTGGCGATAAGTGAGGCAAGGAGCAGGGACTTGGTTTGCATGAGACTGATTCTCTCCGATGAAAATGCCGGGCCACACGGATGTGTATGGCGGCGGATTGTCGGCAGGGAACATGACATGCAGAACAAACAAAAATGACATGATTGTTTCAGCCGCGAGCGGAGCGCCGGATGCAGTCCGGTCTGGCTCCGTCGAAGCGGGCATTGCACCCGGTGTGCTCAGAGCCCCGGATCGCTTCCTTGCATGCCTGACAGTGCTGCGTCCACTACGTGCCGGTTCAGCTGGGGCGCAAACATTTCAATGAAGGCATAGGCGTAGCCGCGCAGCCAGGTGTTGTGTGGCAGGCCGATGCGGGTAATGGACGATTCGAACAGATGACCGGCATCCAGCGCGGCGAGTTCGCGATCCACCATCGGGTCGAAGGCCATGCTGGCGATGATGCCGACGCCCAGATCCATGTTCACGTAAGTCTTGATCACGTCGGAATCGATCGCCGTGAGCACGATGTTCGGTTTGAGTCCACGCGACAGGAAGGCCTTGTTGATCAGGCTGCGTCCCGCAAAGGCTGAATCATAGGTAATGATCGGGAAGTGACTGATCGCTTCCAGTGTCAGCGGGCTTTCTCGCAGGATGGGATGCCCCTTGCGGGCGATTACGCTGCGATTCCATTGCTTGCAGGGCAGCAGCACCAGATCAGGAAGGTCGGCAGAGGCCTCGGTGGCAATCGCGATATCTGCCTCTCCAGCCAGCACCTGTTCGCAGATCTGGCGAGGATTGCCCTGATGGATGTGGAGTTGCACCTTCGGATAGCGACGCATGAATTCCGCGACCACTTTCGGCAGGGCATAGCGCGCTTGGGTGTGGGTCGTGGCAACCACGAGGCGGCCGCTGTCCTCGTTCTGGAAGTCCTGACCCACCTGACGCAGATTGTCCGCTTCACGCAGCAGGCGCTCGGCAATCGCCATGACCTGCCGGCCGGGCTCCGTAATGGCAGTGAGGCGTTTGCCGTGGCGCACAAACACTTCGACGCCAAGTTCTTCTTCGAGCAGGCGCACCTGTTTTGATACGCCGGGCTGCGAGGTAAACAGGGCCTCGGCCGCTTCGGAAACGGATAGGTTGTGCCTGGCGATTTCCAGCACGTAGCGCAGTTGTTGCAGGTTCATGGCGGGCAATCAGAGGGTGAATCCTGATTCTATATCACCAAATCTTCTAAAGATCGGCAAAAAACCGGCAGAAGTTGCGATACGTCAGCCCCTATCATTCCGTCCATAGCAAGACCCCTGACAACAATAGAGAGCGCTTTCATGGATCTGATGTACCCCGTTGCCGGTTTCGCGGTAGGCGCCATCGTCGGTCTGACCGGTGTTGGCGGCGGTTCGCTGATGACGCCTTTGCTGGTGCTGCTGTTCGGCGTGAATCCTTCCGTGGCCGTCGGCACCGATCTGCTCTATGCAGCCGTCACCAAGAGCGGCGGTACGCTGGCGCACAGCCTCAAGGGCACGGTCGACTGGGCCATCACCCGCGCCTTGGCCTACGGTTCGATTCCGGCCGCCGGTTTGACTCTGTGGCTGGTGCACACTTTCCTGCCGGGCGGCCTCGGTGGCGCCAAGGACCTGATTTCCTTTGCCCTGGGTATTGCCCTCCTGCTGACCGCGGTGTCGCTGGTTTTCCGCAAGAAATTGCAGGCTTTTGCCCAGAAGCACGCACCGGGCACACCGAACCCGCAGCGCACCTTCTGGCTGACGGTGGCTACGGGCGCCATTCTCGGTGCACTGGTATCAATCTCGTCAGTAGGCGCCGGCGCACTGGGTGTGACAGCCTTGTTCTTCCTGTATCCTCACCTGCCCGCGCACCGCATCGTCGGTTCGGATATTGCCCACGCCGTGCCCCTGACCCTCGTGGCCGGGATTGGCCACTGGATTCTGGGCAGCGTGGACTGGTTCCTGCTGGGTAGCCTGCTGATCGGCTCGCTCCCCGGCATCTGGATCGGCAGCCACGTTTCCGCCAAAGTACCGGAACGCGTATTGCGCCCCATCCTGGCTGGCATGCTGGTGCTGATTGGCAGCAAGCTGATCGCCGCCTGAGAACACCCCCGAGAGAGATCAAGATGTACAAATATGATCAATATGACCAGCAACTCGTGAATGAACGTGTTGCCCAGTACCGCGACCAGACACGCCGCTATCTGGCCGGCGAGCTGAAGGAAGAAGAGTTCCGCCCGCTGCGTCTGCAGAACGGTCTCTACATCCAGCGCTATGCGCCGATGCTGCGCGTGGCCGTGCCCTATGGCCTGCTCAACTCGAACCAGATCCGCAAGATCGCCCACATCGCGCGTACTTACGACAAGGGCTATGCTCACGTCTCCACGCGCCAGAATTTCCAGTACAACTGGCCTGAACTGAAGAACGTGCCGGACATCCTTGCCGAACTGGCGACGGTGCAGATGCACGCCATCCAGACCTCCGGCAACTGCATCCGCAATGTGACGACCGACCAGTTCGCGGGCATTGCGCCGGACGAAGTCGTCGATCCGCGCCCACTGGCCGAGATCCTCCGTCAGTGGAGCACCTTCCACCCTGAATTCGCGCTGCTGCCACGCAAATTCAAGTTCGCCGTGAGCGGCACGACCAATGACCGCGCCGTAGTTCAGATGCACGACATCGGTCTGGAGTTCTACCGCAATGCGGCCAATGAACTGCTGATCAAGGTGTGGGCTGGTGGTGGTCTGGGCCGCACCCCGATTCTCGGTGAGGTGATTGAAGAAGCACTGCCCTGGCAGCACATGCTAACTTATGCCGAAGCGATCATCCGCGTCTACAACCGCCATGGCCGGCGTGACAACGCCTACAAGGCGCGCATCAAGATTCTGGTGAAGGCGCTGGGCATCGAGGAATTCAAGCGCCAGGTCGAAGCAGAATGGGCGTTCCACAAGGACGGTCCGAACACCATCACCCAGGCCGAATTTGATCGCGTAGCGAAGTTCTTTACCGAGCCAGCCTACGCGCAACTCGCCGACAGCGATGCCGGTTTTGACGCCAAGCGTGCCGAAGAAAAAGCCTTTGCCAACTGGGTCAAGCGCAACGTGCATGCCCACCGGCAGCCGGGCTATCGCGCCGTCACCCTGTCGCTGAAAGTCACCGGCGTCGCACCGGGCGATATCACCGACAAGCAGCTGGATCTCGTCGCGGACCTCGCGGACAAATACAGCTTCGGCGAACTGCGCACCACGCACGAACAGAACATCGTGCTCTCCGACGTGAAGCTGGGTGACCTGTACGCGCTGTGGCAGGAAGCCCGTGCTGCCGGTCTGGCCACGCCGAACATCGGCCTGATCACCGACATCATCTGCTGCCCCGGTGGCTCGTTCTGCGATCTGGCCAACGCCAAGAGCATTCCGATTGCCGAATCCATCCAGCAGCTTTTCGATGATCTGGATTACCAGCATGACATCGGTGATCTGGAGCTGAATATCTCCGGTTGCATGAATTCCTGCGGCCATCACCACGTCGGCCACATCGGCGTGCTGGGCGTGGATAAGAATGACGAGGAGTGGTATCAGGTTTCCATCGGCGGCAAACAGGGCAATGACGCCAGCCTCGGCTCGGTGATCGGCCCGTCCTTCGCTGCCGATGAAGTCGCTGGGGTGGTCAAGCGCCTGATCGACGTGTATCTGGAAAACCGCACGCCGGAAGAACGTTTCATCGACACCGTGCGCCGTCTGGGCGCGGCACCGTTCAAGGAACGCGTGTATGCCGATCGCCAGCCGGGCAAGCAGAAAGTGGAGGCCTGAGCCATGAGCAATCTGATCAAACTGCAAAACGGCGCCGCTGCAATTGTGGCGGTCGATGGCTGGCAGATCGTGCGCCTGCCCGTGGGCGAAGTTGAAGTGAAGAAGCAGGCCGGCAAGGTCGTGCTGTTCAAGCTGACCGGCGCCGAGAGCGCTACGGCCGAGCAGATTGCTGCCACGGAAATTCCGGCTGGCAAGGTCGTGCTGCCGCTATCCGTGTGGCTGGCACGCAAGGCCGAGTTTGCCGCGCGCGTGGCCGCAGGCGAAGTAGGCGTGTGGCTGGAAACCCACGAACTGGTTGAAACGCTGGTTGCAGATCAGCCGGACCTGAATGTGTTCCCGCTCATTGCCGTGTTCATCGAGCGCTTCGCGGATGGCCGCGCTTACTCGACCGGCGCCCTGCTGCGTTCGCGCTTTGGCTTCAAGGGCGAATTGCGTGCCCTGGGCGATGTGCTGCGCGATCAGCTCTTCTTCCTCAAGCGTTGCGGCTTTGACGCTTTCGACATCCGTGCCGATCGCTCGGCTGAAGATGCGCTGGCCTCGCTCAAGGATTTCAGCGAACCCTATCAGGGTGCGACTGTGATCGAGCAGCCGGTATGGCGTCGTCACGCGCGAGGCTGAGATGGCTGAAACCGTTTCCTTCCTCAAGCCGCGCGTGGTGAATCCGGCGACCAACCCGGCCATCGACGAAATCGTGCGCGCCAATATCGCGGTCAAGCGCGCCAATGCACTGGAGCTGTTGCACGCCATTGCCGCCGAACACGGCGAGGTTACTTTCGCGAACAGCTTCGGTGCTGAAGACATGGTCCTCACCGACCTGATCCTCACCGAGCGTCTGCCGATCGAGATCTTCTCGCTCGATACCGGCCGCTTGCCGGCCGAGACCTATACGCTCATGGGCGAGGTCGAGAAACGCTACGGCACCAGGCTCAAGGTGTATTTTCCGGACGCCACGGCGGTCGAGACCTGGGTGCGGCGTGAAGGCATTAATGCCTTCTACGACTCGGTCGAGCTGCGCAAAGCCTGCTGTAACATCCGCAAGGTCGAGCCGCTCAAGCGTGCGCTGGCTGGCAAGAAAGCCTGGATTACCGGCATGCGTGCCGCGCAAAGTGCCACCCGCACCGAGCTGCCGGTGCGTCAGTTTGATGATGCCAACGGGTTGGAGAAGTACAATCCGCTCTCCGACTGGAGCGAGCAGGAAGTGTGGGCCTATATCCGGATTCATGGTGTGCCCTACAACGCGCTGCACGACCAGTTCTACCCCAGCATCGGCTGTGCGCCTTGTACGCGGGCGATTGCCGTAGGCGAGGACGTGCGCGCCGGGCGCTGGTGGTGGGAAGATCCGGCCAACAAGGAATGCGGTCTTCACAAGAAATGAGCGTGCGTCACCATCACGTGGCCCGGCGAAAAGTTTTCAGTATCCAAGACAGACATCATGAATAAACAAACCCTCTCTCACCTCGACTGGCTTGAAGCCGAGGCTATCCACATCATGCGTGAGGTGGCCGGTCAGTGCGAACGCCCGGTGCTGCTGTTCTCGGGTGGCAAGGATTCCATCTGCATGCTGCGCGTGGCCGAAAAGGCTTTCCGCCCGGGCAAGTTCCCCTTCCCGCTGATGCACATCGATACCGGCCACAACTACAAGGAAGTGGTCGATTTTCGCGACAAGCGTGCTGCCGAGCTGGGCGAGCGCCTGATCGTGCGCTCGGTCGAAGATTCGATGAAGCGCGGTACCGTGGTACTGAAAACCCCGGACGAGTCACGCAACAAGCACCAGGCCGTGACCCTGCTTGAAGCGATTGCCGAATTCGAGTTCGATGCCTGTATCGGTGGTGCCCGCCGCGACGAAGAAAAGGCCCGTGCCAAAGAGCGCGTGATGAGTTTCCGCGACGAGTTCGGGTCCTGGGACCCGAAGAATCAGCGCCCCGAGCTGTGGAGCCTGTACAACGCCCGCGTGCATCGCGGCGAAAACATCCGCGCCTTCCCGATCAGCAACTGGACCGAGATGGACGTGTGGCAATACATCGAGCGCGAAAAGCTCGAGCTGCCCTCGATCTACTTCTCGCACAAGCGCCCGGTGGTGATGCGTGGCGGCGCGATGATGCCGGTGAATGTGCAACTGGTGAATGGCGAAATCCTCAACGTGCCGAAGGCCGGCGAGGAAGTGACCGAGCAGGTCGTGCGTTTCCGCACCGTCGGCGATATTCCCTGCACCGCGCCGGTCCTGTCGGACGCCGACACGGTCGAGAAGATCGTCATCGAAACCGCCACCACCACGATTACTGAACGCGGCGCCACGCGCCTCGACGATCAGACTTCCGAAGCCTCCATGGAGCAGCGGAAGAAAGAAGGGTATTTCTAAGATGTCTGCACACGAAAACATTCAAGACAACGGCCTGCTGCGCTTCATGACCTGCGGCAGCGTGGATGACGGCAAGAGTACCCTGATCGGGCGCCTGCTGTACGACACCAAGACCATCCTCGCCGACACGCTCAACGCCATCGAGAAGACCTCGGCCAAGCGCGGCATGGAAGCGGTTGACCTGTCCCTGCTCACCGACGGCCTGCAGGCCGAGCGCGAGCAGGGCATCACCATCGACGTCGCCTACCGCTACTTCTCCACCGGCACGCGCAAGTACATCATCGCCGACGCGCCGGGGCACGAGCAGTACACCCGTAACATGGTGACCGCCGCGTCCACCGCCGATCTCGCCATCATCCTGATCGACGCGCGCAAGGGCGTGCTCACGCAAACCCGCCGCCACAGTTATCTGGCGCATCTGGTGAACATCCCCCATGTCGTGGTGGCGGTGAACAAGATGGATCTGATCGACCACGATCAAGCCAAGTTCGACGCCATCGTCGCGGAGTACAAGGCTTTCATCGCCAAGATGGGGCTCTTCAACGACGGCCGCGACATCCAGTTCATCCCGATGTCCGCATTGAATGGCGACAATCTGGTTGATCGTTCCGAAGCCATGAACTGGTATCAGGGCCCGACCCTGCTCGAGCTGCTCGAAGCCGCGCTGGCTGCCCACGCTGGCCGCCACGAAGCCTTCCGCTTCCCGGTGCAGTTCGTGTGCCGCCCGCAGGATTCCGCCAACCCGGAGCTGCACGACTACCGTGGCTTCCAGGGCCGCATCGAATCCGGCACGGTCAAGGTCGGCGACCTGCTCACCGCCCTGCCGAATGGCCGCGAAAGCCGTGTCAAAGCCGTGCAGATCGGCGGCGTGGATATCGCTGAAGGCCAGACCGAACAGTCTGTCACCATCTTGCTCGAAGATGAAATCGACATCTCGCGCGGTGACATGCTGGTCAAGAGCGGTGAAGTGCCCGCGCAACAGAAGGAAATCGAAGCCATGTTGTGCTGGCTCTCCGAAACACCGTTGTCGCCGGCCCGCACCTACCTGATCCGCCACACCACGCGCACCAGCAAGGCCAAGCTCACCGGCGTGGCCTTCAAGGTCGACGTGAATTCGCAGGAGCACGTGGGCGCCACCACGCTGGCCATGAACGACATCGCCAAGGTTGGCTTCAAGCTCGCCCAGCCGCTCTTCGCCGATGCCTACAGCATCAACCGCGGCACCGGTGCGTTCATCGTGATCGATGAGAGCAACAACAACACCGTCGGCGCCGGCATGATCCTCTGATTCCGGTCGCCGGCGGGCGGCGATACTTTGTCGACTTCGGCCCTTCGACCAGGCTCAGGACGGGCTTGCCGGCTTCAGCACTGTCTGCGCCTGGTCTTCGCGTTTCGCCACCTCCCGCGCCGGAATGGAATGAGCTGCCGGCGCAGATGAAAAACGGGACTCCACCGCAAGGTGCAGGCCCGTTTTTTTACCTTCGCAGTTGCCGGCAGTTCAAGGTGTGCCTGCCCGCACAGCCGCTACTGGCGAAGCTCTTCAGCCATCCATTGCCAGAACCCTTGCTGCACCTTGATGTGCGGCATGCCATGCTGCAGAAGACCGCTGCATGCGGCTTTCCATGAGGCCGAAATCAGGACAGGCGCAGCAGCTCCGGCAACACGGACCAGTTCATCAGCGTCACCGCAGCCCACATCACACAGGCACTGCCACGCTGCAATAGCGTCTGGCGACGCTCGAAACGGCGCCTTACTTCTCCCCGCGTGAAGGCCCAGCCAATCAGGCAATCCCAGCCCAGCACCGCTGCGAACATCCACAAGCCGGCGCCCGCCCTCGCCAGCGGGCTGCTGGCGGGGCCGGCCAGCACGGTGAACAGGCTCAGATAGAACAGGGCGTTCTTGGGGTTGAGGATGCCGGAAAGAAAGCCGCGCAGGCCGTGACGCATGGCCGGCAGAGCGGCATGCATCCCGGCGACGGGCTCCAGCACGGTCGGCGGCGCCCGCCAGAACAGCCAGCCCAGCCAGGCAAGATAGACGCACCCCGCCCAGTGGAGCAGGGCAAAGGCCAGCGGCTGCTCACTCAGCAGGCCCAGGCCGGCGATGGCGGCAAGGATGAATACCCCGTTGGCACAGGCAATGCCCAGCGCTACGCGCAGGGCCGCCCGTCGCCCATGCGCCAGCGCCGTGTGAATCAGCAGAAAAAAGTCAGGGCCGGGACTCAGCAGGGCGAGGAAATGCGCCCCCGCGAGCAACAGGAAATCTTGCCAGTGCATCGTGCATCTTCAGGAAACAGGGATGCACAGCCTGATCGTCTGCGGGAAAAGTGTATTGAAGAAAATTGCGCTGCCGTGCGATCGCAAGCCGGGCGAACGTCAAGAAGGACGTGTCAGCCAATGGCGGTATTCGACTCGGTGCGGACCGTCAGAAAACAGGGAAGCAGAAGTTCAATTCGTAGGGTGCGCATTGCGCACCATTCCCAAAAAGCATCCTTCACCGTGGAAGACAAAAACGCCGTGCGAGGATGAACATGAGCTCCGCGTGCGCGGTGCGCACCCTACAAGGCTGTCGGTCAGGCTTTTGGAAAGCGGACGTTTTAACGTTGAAATTGAGGGGCGGCAGAAATGCGTAGCATTTTTGACGTCCCGCTCGAATGACTTGTTAGACAGTGCCAACACTTAGGCGCAGTCATTGGGAGTTACATCCTCAAAGAAGTTAACCATACCTAATAATATTTGATCAAATTCCGCTTGATAGCTGTTCTCATTAATGTCTAGCCGCGCAATCGCCTTGTCATACTCCGTGCCTTTACGGTGGGCTACGCCGGTTGACCTGACGGATTGAATGCCACGAAGCAGTGTTACGTGCGTCGTCGCTTCTGGAACTTGGAATTTACTTAGCAACGCTTCGATTAATGCGATAGATTTGCTGTCAGGATCTGTAGTGCCGAGGAATTTACGAAGGTCCTTGATGTTTACAGAGTCGATCGTTGTCTTTGTAAGCGCTAGAATTTGTGAGTCGAATTCTGACTGCTCATTACCTAGCATAGAGCGTATAGAGTTTAGAAAGTGCTCATCTTTATCTGACAGGGGGAGAAAAAGCGTCCATCCATATTTCTCTTTCCACGCCTCTTGAAGTAGCCTGTACTTGCTCTTGAATTTGTGTTCTGGGTTCTCTGGGTCAAAGAAGTTGCCCATGAAGCTTCTTTGGAAATTCGTTTTGCTTATCTTTCTTCCGTCAGGGAAAATATTGAAACTCTTCCAGTAAATTTGCTCTTTCTCTGGCAAGTCTTTTCCGAGATCGCCCAGAAAAACAGAAACATGACTAGGCGAATTGTTGTCAAGCCTGAGGCTCCATGCCCCGCGTCGGTGTAGATGGCCATCGCTTATTTCATATTCGGATGCCCCGTAGTATTTTTGCATTACTTCCTTGCGAAAAAATACCGGTGTTAGATAGTGAGGGGCATCAGGGTTTGCACCGAAATAATTGGCAAGGAGATCTGGGTTGCAGGTAAATTTTTCTGGATCATCATTGTCGCCGCCGATAATAAAATCTTCGTAGTCTTTACATTTTTTAAATGGCCAAACGCCACAGCTTTCAATCGGGCCGCATTCAATAAGCTTTTTGCCAAGAATCCTAGAGAAAGATGTGTATCCCTTTGAGTAAGATTGACCCGAATAGATAGTGTACTTTAGTGATCCGTTCGATTCTTCTGCGTTGAATTTGATAGAAAAACCAAAATGCCTTGTGAGCTCAAAGTACAGCAGGAGGTGCATTTGCTTTGCGGCCATGAATGAGCGCAAATGCGCCCTCCGAATTTTTACTTCGTTATCGGTTATCTTTATAACTTCTACTTCATCCCCTGCGTCATCAAAGGCTAAGTATGAGGAACCACCATGTTGGCAATAAAGGTTGTGAAATAAACGAAACTCTTCAAGAACCTCAATGTAGTCGTCTTTTCTCCCATGAAAGTCTCGATTAAGAACAAGCCTCAAGTACCCTTCATCAGCATTGATGTAATAGCTTGTTACTTCATCGCCGTTTTCATATGACGTGCAAAACCCCGGACCTCCGGCGCCTATCATCAAGTCCCAACTTGGCTGACTCAGCGCAATCTCCGTCCTTTCAGGATTTACGAGTGCGCAGTACATTCCGCCATCTTCGCTTCCACCAGCGATGGGAATTCGCTTGTATACCGTTACCCAGTTTTCCTCACCATGATTTTTGGTGATAAAGGAAATGAAGTCATCAAATGGATTGGTGCTCATGTCTAGCATCTCAATGAGTACGGCTGTCTAACGATAAATTTGAACAGCAAAATTGCGCCCTAACATTCCGGTCTGCTGTATAAATCCCCGGATAGAATCTCACGCAGAGCGGCTTCCTGCCTACGTCTCCGTGAAGTTCGGGTGCTTATTCACCTTATTAAATTGGGACAAAAAGAAGCAGCCGACGGCTAAGGCACAAACGTACGCAAAAGGGACTGGCGGCTGCTTTGCAGGCGGTTGTTGGCCGTCGGATTCTGGCCGATTGTACGCATTCGGCATCCTCGACGCAGCCCCGGAGAGGCAAGGCGCCTTTCAGGCGCTGATGCGGCACGTAGGGCGCGGGTGAGCGCCACGGGGCTCAGGGCCGGTGGCGCTGGTATTCCCCGGCGTAGCCGAAACGCGTGCCTTGAAGGCTTGCCGGGAATGGCTCGGGTCTGTGACGCCAGAGCCTTGGCGCCGCAGTTCGCGGGCGTAGATGATGCGGTAGCGTCAGAGAAGATCGCTTACGCGAACCATTGAGGATGGGGGCCTGACAGGCCCGCTTTATTGACTAGTGGGGCATCTCTGCAAAGCGTACCTGCAGTTCGGACGGAGCCGCTTTACCCAGTACGGAACAGCTCGCACCTTCTGCGTGTGCGCATTGGCCGTGGAGGGTTCGCACGCCATCCTTGAGGATGAAAAAGGTGGCGTAGTAACTGAGGTCGGCGCGATAAGGCTGATTCAGGTTTACCGAAAACTTTTCAACCGTCTCAGTGCCAGCCTGGTGCTTGAAGCCCGGAATGTCAGCCTTGCCAACGACCTCGGCAGGTCGGTCAGCTACCCGCGGATCACGGGCAAAAACACGGATCTCCAGCTGATGTCTGTCGAAACCGGCAATGGATGCCGGGACATGAAGTTCGCCATACACGCATTTTTCTTCATTCATGGCCAGCGCCTCATTGATCCAGATGACTGTAAAGGCCGCCAGCAGAATCGACTTCCATTTTCCATGCACCACCAACAACCTCCTGACCAACAATCACGACTGCGCGCTACCCGCTTGCCGGAAACGACAAGCGGGCCGTCTGCACAATATAACCAGGAAAAATCAGCGTCTGATCAATTCTGGTAGGAGCATTTCTTCACACGTCCGGCCTTCGGATCAGCACCAAATGCTGCGATCGTGCAGGCCGTTCTGTTGCCGACGCCCACTTTTTTCGCAACCCACGAACCCGAGCGTCCGAAAGCCACCCAACCCGTGCCCTTGCGCACGGTGCAGGTCGCGTTCTCATTGGAACACTTGCTGAACCCGTTTGGATAGTCGCCAGAGCCTGTCAGGACCGGAGCACCACCGCCAGAAGAGGAACTGCTGGACGATGAGGACGAAGAACTGCTGGATGAAGATGAACTGCTGCTGGACGAAGATGAAGATGATGATGATGAGGAAGAAGAGCTGCTGCTGGACGAGGAGGAGGACGAACTGCTTGGCGGGTAAAAGTGATTGATCGAAGCAGCATCACCAGCACTCAATACAGTCGAGAATCCGAAAGATCCAATAGGAATGCTGCTGCTCTTCGGAACCATGGTCGGCAGATTGGTCTTGGAGAAAGCGTAAGCGTCGTAAATCATGATTGAGGCAAAATCAAAATTACCGTAAGGCTCTGCGACGCTCGTCGGAATCTTGTCAAAGTTGTATTCCATCCCGCTCGTGACATTGGCGAGATTGATGGTCAGGTAGTTATCACGGTCTGCACGGGATTGCTCGTGAAACCAGCCCATGGCGTGCATCATTTCATGGGCAATAACTTCTGGGTACTCGCAGCCTGTTCCGATAGACAGATCCTGCTTTCCTCCTACCATGCCGACGCTGGACCAGCAGCCATCGCCGGGATAGAAGCGAACGTAGTTTGCCTGTGTTGTCCTCGTGACGAACTTGACCGCTGTACGCGAAGAGATCAGGTTCAGCCCGTTGCTGATCGCCTCGCGACCCTTGGCATTCATCGCAGCATCAACAGTGTAATAAACCGTATTGCTCGGCCATATGGCCACGCCGGACGTCACGCCGTTATTGCTGCCGTTCGGGCCGGGCAGAGACACTGCTGAGTCGAGTCTCACTCCACCCGACCCCGATTTCTGCGCAGTCTGGCGCTTGAAAATATTGCGGATGCCGCTCTGTTTCACAGACTGCGGACTGCCGACCATCATGTCGTCAATCATGGCGCGGCCATTGATGACGCGATAATGCATTTTGTGACTGGTGCCCTGGATATACGCCTCACGCAATTCACCCGACACCGTGCTTTTCCGATGAGGCGCTGAATGCGAATTTTCAGCCATCACGGCGGGTGCCATCATGACGGCAAGCATTGCAACCGAGGTACGTTTTAAACAGATCATTTTTCTCCCTTTATGATTATTTGAAATGCATTGAGGTCTGTGCGGACTTGAATCCTGGAGGACTGTAGCAAGCTTCAATATCCTCAAACAAATCATCAAATAGGCAAAAAATGATTAAAGCGACGCCAGTAAAACCCCGGCCATGCGGCCTGTTTTGCCCGTTAAAAGCCAGCGTCACAGACAGGACAATCGATTGCTCCCGGCATGGAGCTCACCCTCTGGCGGAAAATCTGCAATAAATCTGTTTTTCATCGCGCGACAAGCGTTCAGCCTCCCCGATTAACGGTGAAAACGCAGAACCGCCGGACCGGGTTGGGCAAAGCAGCATGAGCGGCCAGGCAACCCGATGATTCTCAGAGGCTGTTCATGATCTTACTGCGAGGTCGTGATCAGGGCTCATGCGCTGCTCGGAATCCTCATTTATCAACATAAACTCCGGTTCCTGTGCTGCTCTTCACCCTGCTGACGACCTCTCGCTACAGATCGTGAACAGCCTCTCAGCAGGCCTGTGGCCGGTGGCGCTGGTATTCCCCCGGGGTAGCCGAAACGCGTGCCTTGAAGGCTTGCTGGAAATGGCTCTGGTCTGCGAAGCCGAGCTGGTAGCCGGCTTCGGCGATGCTGCAGCCTTGACGCAGCAGTTCGCGGGCGCGGTGGATGCGGCAGTCGAGCTGGAAGGCGTGCGGCGTCAGGCCGGTGTGAGTGCGGAAGGCGCGGATGAAGTGGTAGCGGCTCAGGCCGGCACGCACGGCCAGTTCGCTCACGCGCCAGGGCTGGGCACAGTGCTCGCGCAGCAGGCGGCGGATGTCGTCCAGCCAGGCGGGAGGCGGCAGGTCCGGACGGGTGGCCTGCAGCAGCAAGGCGCTGGCGAAATCGATCAGGGCACCTTCCTTTTCCTCCACGGGGGCCGGACTGAACAGGATGGCATTGAGGGCCCGCAGTGCCTTGTAGCAGGCCGGGTCGCGCCGCACGATCGGGCCGCCCAGCTGCAAGCCGGGGTCGTCGGCGAGGCCTTCGGTTTGCAGCGCACGCAGCCAGTCTTCGTCCAGATACAGCATCTGGTAGCTCCAGGCTCCGCCTTCGACCGGATTGCAGGCGTGCAGGCGATGCGCGGGAATCACCACGATGTCGCCGGTGTGCAGGAAGTTCGGTTCGGCCTCATTCAGCGTCAGGCACGAGTGCCCCTGATCCACGGCGCCGACGGACAACACCGGATGCGTGTGGGCGCGATAGCAGGCGCGGCTGTGCTGCGCGCGCCGGCTCTCGGCGAAAGGCAGGGCGGGGTCGGACCAGAAATGCTGGGCACGCGGATCGGGCATGGTGTGGAGGCTAATCAAAAACCGCCGGCAGCGAAAGCGGGCAGGGAACCGGTTCAGCCCTGCCCGCCAGGCGGCTTCTGGCGGACTTCTTCAGTTACACCGGTCCAGAAGCCGCATCCCGTCTGGCTGAGCGCCATGGCATGCTGGAGAAGTCCGTCCGGTGCGGGTCTTCACGATGCTTGCGCCCCCTCCTCTGCCGGGAACCTGCTGCGCGTCCGCCGGTCACAGGCTGGCACCGGAAGCGCTCCGCCGGACGGGCTTCTTCAGCCATCCTCGGGCAAATCCAGTATTCTTGCGCTTCTCCGCGGCAATCAACGGCCCCGGCGATTCGCTTATCTCAAAGGAAAACCGATGAAGAAACTTGCTTGTGTGCTGGCTGCAGTCCTGATCGCGCCGGCCGTGTTCGCCGCCGACATGACGGAAGAGCAGAAGACTTTTTATGCTGTTGGCGCGATGCTGGGCATGCAGGCCAAGACGCTGGACCCGGCCCCGGCTGACGCAGAAGCCATCAAGAAGGGTTTTGCCGACACGATCTCTGGTGGCAAAGCAGCGGTCGAGCTGGAAACTTACGGTCCGAAGATCCAGCAACTGGCGCAGGCACGTCGCGCTGCAGCACTGGAAAAGGCGGGCGCTGCGGGCAAGGAATTCGCCGAAAAGGCTGCCAAGGAAACCGGTGCGGTGAAGTCTGCTTCCGGCCTGGTGTATCTGTCGCTCAAGGACGGCACGGGCGCCAGCCCGGCCGAGACCGACATCGTCAAGGTCAACTATGTCGGCAAGCTGGTCGACGGCAAGGAATTCGACAGCTCCTACAAGCGCGGCGAACCGGCCGAGTTCCCGCTCAATGGCGTGATCAAGTGCTGGACCGAAGGCGTGCAGAAGATGAAGGTTGGTGGCAAGGCCAAACTGACCTGCCCGCCGGCGATCGCCTATGGTGATAACGGCACCCCAGGCGGCCCGATTCCGGCCAACGCCACGCTGAGCTTCGAAGTCGAGCTGCTCGCCGTGACCAAGGCACCGGCCAAGGAAGCGCCGAAGTCGCAGATCAAGGCACCGGCCAAGAGCGCGGCCAAACCGGCCGAAAAGAAGTAATCATCCGCCGCACACCAGAAGCCGCCTGAGGGCGGCTTTTTTCTTGCCTGCAAGGGCAAGTCCGCCTTGTAGGCGCCGGCAGCCGGACGTGCGAGGTGTCATGCCAAGGCAATGCGCGGTAAGCTTCGCGACGGGGACTTGGCTCGGAAGCGGACAACACGATGCTGCGGTTTGGCTGGCAGGGAATCACGATGGCGGGGTTGGCTGTGGCGGCAGCCTTCAGTATTTTCTGGGGAGCCGGGCTCGCCTGGGTGCTGACAGGAGCCGGTGCCGTGTGCAGTGGCGTGCTGTGGCTGCGTGTGCGGCAATTGCAGCGCCGTCTTGCAGCCAGCGAACAGGCCACTCCGGCCACGCCCGAGGCCGATCTGGTTCGCATGCAGACCTTCGTGCAGAGCCTGATCGATGTGATTCCGCATCCGCTGTATGTGCGCGATGGAAGCAGCCGCTACCTGTTTGCCAATCAGGCATATGTCGAGGCGCTGGGCCGGCCCTTGGGCGAGATCATCGGCCGCACGCCGGCCGAGGTGCGCGAGGATGCCGAACACGGCGAGGAAATCCTGCAGGAAGACCGCGAAGTGCTCGGTGGCGGGGTGGTGTTCAAGGAGGTCATCAACCGTCACACCTGGCGCGGCGAGGTTCGCAATCTGGTGGTGACCAAGGGGGCCTGCATCGGGGCGCGGGGAGAGCCGGTGCTGGTCGGCACCTATTTCGATGTCACCAACTGGCGCAAGGCCGAGCGGGCCTTGCAGGAGTCTGTCGAGCGCGAAGTCCTGCGGCGCGAGCGGATCCAGCAGTATGTGCAGCGGTTGATCAATGTCATTCCGCAGCCGGTGTACGTGAAGGATGCGCAGAGCCGCTACGTGCTGGTCAATGACGCGTTCTGCGCCGAGCGCCGGCGCTCGCGCGAAGACCTGATGGGCCAGAATTCGTATGCACTGGCGCCGGATCAGCGCCTGTCGTCGAGCATTGCCGACGAAGATCTGCGCGTGCTGGCTGGCGAGCTGGTCAGCAAGGAAGAATGCCTGCCGCACATGTATACCGGCGAGGAACGTTTCCGCCTGATCACCAAGGGCTCCTGCCTGGATGCCGATGGTCAGCCGGTGATCGTCGGCGCGAATTTCGATGTAACTCCTTGGCGGCAGGCCGAGCGCAAGGTGCAGCAGGCACTCGAGCAGCAGTCACGCACGCGTGATTTCCTGCAGCTGATCTTTGATGTGCTGCCCAACCCGATCCTGATCAAGGACGAGAACCTGCGCTATCTCATGGTCAACCGGGCCGCACTTGGTCTGCTGGCGCGCAGCGAGGCCGGCATTGTCGGGCTGAAGCTGGGCGACCTGGTGACGGAGCCCATTGTCGAACAGATCGAAGCTGAAGAGCAGGCACTGCTGGCGCAGCCGGACGGTTCGTCCTGCAGCGGCGAAAGCTTTTTCTCCTTCCCGGAAAACACGCAGAAGCACTTCATCAGTCACAAGATCGTTGGCCGCGATGCCGACAATCGGCGCGTGGTCATTGTTTCGCTGACCGATGTCACCGCCATCCGCCGTGCCGAAGCCGATCTGCAGGCGGCACTGGTGCGCGAAGTGCTGCGCCGCGAGCGCACCCAGGAGTTTGTGCAGCGCCTGATCGACGTGATTCCCGAGCCGGTGTACGTGAAGGATGCAAACAGCCGCTACCTGATCGTGAATGACGCCTTTGCACGCGATTTCGCAGTGCCCAAGCAGCAGATCCCGGGCATCGACTCGATTGCCCGGGTGGGCTCCGGAGATGCCGAGGCGGGCGAAGCCGTGCGGGCCGAGGATCTGGAAGTGCTGGCCGGCAAGGTGGTGCGCAAGGAAGAGCACCGCCCCTATCTGCTCACCGGGGAAGATCGTCACCGCATCGTTTCCAAGGCGGCCTGCCTGAATGCGGAAGGCGAGCCGGTGATCGTGGTGGCCAGCTTTGACGTGACCCGCTGGTATCAGGCCGAACGCAAGCTGCAGGAATCGCTTGTACGCGAGACTGCGCTGCGCGAGCGCACCCAGGCGTACATCCAGCGCCTGATCGACGTGATTCCGCATCCGGTATTCGTGAAGGATGCCGACAGCCGCTTCCTGATGGTCAACCAGTCGATGGCTGATTACTATGATCTGAGCATCGAGGAGCTGGTTGGCAAGACTTCATTCTTCCGGGCGGAACCCCCTTCTGCAGTGGCGCAGAAAGTCAATTCAGAAGACCGGGCGGTGATCTACGACGGTCTGGTCGTCAGCAAGGAAGAGCGCACCCTGCACCGCCGCACGGGTGAAATGCGCGACCGGCTTTTTGCCAAGGGGCCCTGTGTCGACCCGTCCGGGCAGACCGTTCTGGTCGGTACCCATATCGACATCACCTCCCTGCGCAATGCCGAGCGCGAACTGCAGGCGGCCCTGCAACGCGAGGTGGAGCGCCGTGAGCGCACCCAGGAGTTCGTCCAGCGCCTGATCGACCTGATTCCGCAGCCGGTGTCCGTCAAGGATGCCCAGAGTCGCTACGTCATGATCAACATGGCGCATGCCCGTGAGCTGGGCAAGAGCAAGGACGAGATCATCGGCCTGCGTTCCTGGGAGTGGATCGCCACCAGCCATCCGGACCTCAGTGCCAGTGTTTCCGCCGAAGACGCTGCCGTGCTGGCGGGCGAGGTGGTTTACAAGGAAGAGCACCAGCCCAATCCGCTGACCGGCGAAGAGCGACACCGCGTCATCTCCAAGGGCAGTTGTCTGGATGCGGACGGCAATCCGGTCATTGTGGTGGCCAACTTCAATGTCACCCGCTGGTATCAGGCCGAGCGCGAGCTGACCGAGGCGCTGTCACGCGAGCAGCAGAGCCATGAACGGACCCAGCAGTACATCCAGCGGCTGATCGACGTGATCCCGTACCCGGTGTACGTGAAGGATGCGCGTAGCCACTTCCTGCTGGTCAATGATGCTTTTGCCAGCGAACGACAGCTCGACAAGAACGATTTGCCGGGGCGCAGCTCGGCTTCTCAGCTCACCTGCAGCCCAGAAGCAATGCGTCTGACCAGCGACGAGGATGGTCGGGTGCTGGCGGGCGAAGTGATCCTCAAGGAAGAGAACAGACCCCACCCGGTCACCGGCGTCGAGCGCTATCGCGTCATTTCCAAGGCCGGTTGCAAAGACGCTTCCGGCAATGCCGTGATTGTCGTGTCGACTTTCGATGTCACGCCCTGGCGGATTGCCGAGCGCGAGCTGGCCGCCGCCCTGCAACGCGAAACCGAGCGCAGCGAGCGCATCAAGCAGTACGTGCAGCGCCTCATCGACGTGATCCCGCAGCCGGTTTACGTCAAGGATGCCGACAGCCGCTACCTGATGGTCAATCAGGCCTTTGCCACCGATCGTGGCATTTCCAAGGACGCGCTTGTCGGCAGTCTGTCCACCATCTCGCCGGAGATGCAGCGCATCGTTTTCGCTGAAGACGCCGAGGCCCTGCAAGGCAAGCCGATCCTCAAGGAAGAATTCCGCCCGCATCCGGTGACGGGGCAGCCGCGTTATCGCGTGATCGCCAAGGGCAGTTGTCTGGACGATGAAGGTCATCCGGTCATCGTCGGCGCCAACTTCGATGTCACGCCCTGGCGTCTGGCCGAAGCCCGCCTGTTCCTTGCCAAGGAAGCGGCCGAGCGGGCCAACGCGGCAAAATCACTGTTCCTCACCAACATGTCGCACGAGCTGCGCACGCCCATGCATGGCATTCTCAGTTTTGCCCGCATCGGCTTGCAGCGCGCTCCGCAAAGCAGTCCGGAGCGCTTGCTCGGTTACTTCGAGCGCATCGTGCACAGCGCCGAGCGCCTGATGGGCCTGCTCGACGATCTGCTCGACCTCGCCAAGCTGGAGGCAGGGCGCATGGATATCCGGCTCGAACAGCTTGATGTCGCAGCCATCGCGCACGATGCCCTCAACGAATTCGAAGCCCTGGCCAGCCAGCATCAGCTGCAACTGCGCCTGTCCCACGCTGGCCCCGCGCAAGCACATGCGGACAGCAAGCTGCTGAGTATGGTGCTGCGCAACCTGCTCTCCAACGCCATCAAGTTCTCCTCCGACGGGGGCGAAGTCAGTCTGCAGATCCAGCCGGGGGTACTCAGTCTCGACGGTGAGACCGAAGCACCCCGCCCGGCGCTGGAAATCATCGTGGCCGACCGTGGCCCGGGCATCCCGGAAGAGGAGCTGGAGGTCGTGTTCGACAAGTTCGTACAGAGCAGCAAGACGCGCAGCGGCGCTGGCGGCACCGGTCTGGGGCTGGCCATCTGCCGCGAAATCGCCAGCGCACACGGCGGCCACATCTTCGCGCGCAACCGTACGGGCGGGGGGGCGGAATTCGTGCTGCGCATCCCGGTCGATGGCCCTCCCCGTCAGCCTGCCAGGGAAGCCTGAGCATCTGCTTGCTGCAAAGCCGCTTCTGGCGGACTTCTTCAGGCAGGTGTGCCGGAGAGGCAGTTGAATGGCGGGGATACGCGATGAATGCCTGAAGAGGCCCGCCAGAAGCGGGTCTTCAGGCATCGCGCAATGCGGCCGGCGAGAGCCGTGACGTGTTCAAGTCCTTGAATCCGTTGCTGAACGAGAAAAATTTAGCGTGCGCGTCCTTGAAATGACACATTCCCGCCCCTATCATTAGCACTCGTCAGGGGAGAGTGCTAACAACGCCGGTGCCAACCGGCCAGTCCTCCCCGGTTCCCCCGGGTGCTGATTCCGGTTTGCAAGAGAAACGAGACGCGAAGACGAGCCGCAGGCTGTGCTGTAGCACGGCAAGGCGAAGTCGACAAAGTACCGGTTCTGGTGCGGACAGGAATGACCCAAGATTTTTTAAATCAATCCCTTAACAGGAGTGGATATGAAGATTCGTCCCCTGCAAGACCGCGTGGTCGTCAAGCGTGTTGAAGCCGAAGAAAAGACTGCCTCCGGCATCGTTCTGGCTGGCGGCGCTGTTGAAAAACCCGACCAAGGCGAAGTCATCGCTGTCGGCAACGGCAAGATCCTGGAAAACGGTTCTGTGCGTCCGCTCGACGTGAAGGTCGGCGACCGCGTCCTGTTCGGCAAGTACTCCGGCCAGACCGTCAAGGTCGATGGCGTTGAACTGCTGGTGATGCGTGAAGAAGACCTGATGGGCGTGCTGGAGAAGTAATTCCGGTCTGGCGCTGAGCGCCCCGGTTTTCCCATCCCCACAACGAATTCAACCAATATCTGGAGTAATAAATGGCTGCTAAAGAAGTCAAGTTCGGCGACTCCGCTCGCGAACGCATGGTTGCTGGTGTCAATGTTCTGGCCAACGCCGTTAAAGTCACCCTCGGCCCGAAGGGTCGCAACGTGGTTCTGGAGCGTTCCTTCGGCGCCCCGACCGTGACCAAGGACGGTGTCTCCGTCGCCAAGGAAATCGAACTGAAAGACAAGTTCGAAAACATGGGCGCCCAGATGGTCAAGGAAGTTGCTTCCAAGACCTCCGACATCGCTGGTGACGGCACCACCACCGCCACCGTGCTGGCCCAGGCCATCGTGCGCGAAGGCATGAAGTTCGTGGCCGCCGGCATGAACCCGATGGACCTGAAGCGCGGCATCGACAAGGCTGTTGCAGCTCTGATCGAAGAGCTGAAGAAGGTCTCCAAGCCCTGCTCGACCAGCAAGGAAATCGCCCAGGTCGGCTCCATCTCCGCCAACAGCGACTCCTCCATCGGTGACATCATCGCCACCGCCATGGACAAGGTCGGCAAGGCTGGCGTGATCACCGTTGAAGACGGCAAGAGCCTGGACAACGAGCTGGATGTCGTCGAAGGCATGCAGTTCGACCGCGGCTACCTGAGCCCGTACTTCATCAACAATCAGGACCGTCAGATCGCCACGATGGATAACCCCTTCGTGCTGCTGTACGACAAGAAGGTTTCCAACATCCGTGACCTGCTGCCGATCCTGGAACAAGTTGCCAAGGCTGGCCGTCCGCTGCTGATCGTGGCTGAAGACGTCGATGGCGAAGCCCTTGCAACGCTGGTGGTGAACAACATCCGTGGCATCCTGAAGACTGTTGCCGTCAAGGCTCCGGGCTTCGGCGACCGCCGCAAGGCCATGCTGGAAGACATCGCCATCCTGACCGGTGGCCAGGTGATCTCCGAAGAAGTCGGCCTGTCGCTCGAGAAGGCCACTCTGGCTGACCTCGGCCAAGCCAAGCGCATCGAAGTCGAGAAGGAAAACACCACCATCATCGACGGCGTCGGCTCCGCTGAAAACATCCAGGGTCGTGTTGCCCAGATCGAAGCCCTGATCGAAGCTTCCAACTCCGACTACGACCGCGAAAAGCTGCAAGAGCGCAAGGCCAAGCTGGCCGGCGGTGTTGCTGTGATCAAGGTTGGCGCTGCCACCGAAGTCGAAATGAAGGAAAAGAAGGCTCGCGTGGAAGACGCCCTGCACGCCACCCGCGCTGCAGTGGAAGAAGGCATCGTCGCCGGTGGCGGCGTGGCCCTGCTGCGTGCCCGTTCGCAAATCGGCGCTGTGAAGGGTGACAACCCCGATCAGGAAGCCGGCATCAAGATCGTGCTGCGCGCGATCGAAGAGCCGCTGCGCCAGATCGTCCAGAACGCCGGTGACGAACCCTCCGTGGTCGTCTCCAAGGTGCTGGAAGGCAAGGGCAACTTCGGCTTCAACGCTGCCAACGGTGTCTATGGCGACATGGTTGAAATGGGCGTGCTGGATCCGACCAAGGTCACCCGCACCGCACTGCAGAACGCCGCTTCCGTCGCATCCCTGATGCTCACCACCGACTGCATGATCGGCGAACTGGCTGAAGACAAGCCGGCCGGCGGCATGCCCGATATGGGTGGTATGGGTGGTATGGGCGGCATGGGCATGTAATCCCCTCCGGCACGCGGGTAAATCTACTGCGCGTGCCGATCTCGAAACTTTGGTGCTCAACGTACTTTTCGTACGTTTCCGCTCCGCGTTTCGACCTCGGCCCGCTCGCTACGATTTCCCCGCGACCGGTGCGCCCGCTGCACCAAAGCTTCAAAACAAAACCCCGCGGAAGCGGGGTTTTGTTTTTGGCTCACCGCATTACAGCAAATGAAAAGTCGCATCCTGTCGCCCGACGCGTGCCGGACGACGCCAGCGCGCGTCCCGCATCGCGCCCTGCAGGTCGGGCACAACGCCAAGCAGCACGGCGAAAACCGCCATGCGCAAGGCGATGCCGTTGTCCGTCTGGCGAAAGATGCCCAGGCGCGGATCGCCATCCAGATCGGTAGCCAAGTCATTCGCTTCGACCGTGCTATCACGGGGTAGCGGATGCAGAATCACTGCCTCCTTGCGTGCGAAGCTCTCGATCGCATTGCGGTCGATCCGGAAGCGTGCCGGATAGCTCTCCATCACCTCCGTTGTCATCCTTTCGCGCTGGATGCGTGTTGCGTAGATTACATCGGCGTCGCGCAAACCCGTCTCGAGGACGCTGTGCTGCGTCACCCGATGCCCCGCAGCTTCGGCCTGCTCAAGCAGCTCACGCGGCATCTCCAGACCGGCCGGCGCGACAAGCTTGAAGTGAATGCTCCTGAATACCTGCAGCAGACGGAACAGGGATTGCACGGCACGGCCATGCTGCAAATCACCGACCAGCGCAATGCAACTGCCATCGATTTGCTTGCCGAGACGACGGAACTCCTTGGCAATGGTCCAGATATCGACCAAGGCCTGCGTCGGATGCTCACCACTGCCATCGCCGCCATTGATGACAGGCACCTCGATATGCTCGGCGAAGTGTGCGACCGAGCCCGTTTCCGGATGACGCAACACAAGAATGTCAAAATATCCGGCGACGACACGCGCCGTATCTGCCAGTGACTCCCCCTTGGCCATCGACGAGAAGGTGAAGCCGGTCGTATCACACACCGATCCGCCGAGTCGGCAGAACGCCGCACCGAATGACAGGCGCGTACGCGTGCTTGGCTCGAAAAACAGGTTGCCCAGCACGGCACCATCAAGCACCGGACAAATCTTCTGACGTCTGGCAACCGGTTCGAGCAAGGCCGCGATGCCGAATAATTCTTCGAGCGAGTCGCGATTGAACTGTCCGACGCTTAACAAATGGGGCACGCCATCGCAGTGCAGCGTGTCGAGCAGGCTGCAATCCGGCCTCTGGCTTAAAGCCAGAGGCCAGCGCTGTTCGATCAGTTGCCAAACGGACTCCGACATCTGGCGTGCCTCCTTGGATGCAACCGGCAATAGCCAAGTGTCCAGTGCGCGCTTCTTCACCCCTAGCTGGTTGGCGAATTGTTCCCGTGTCAGCCCCAGAGCCTGCATCTTCTGACGCAAAAAATCCTGCTGTAGTGTGCGCATTGCGTATCCATGTTTGTTCGAATGGAGCCAGTTTGCCCGATTTTTACAAGCTTAAAATACGCGCAAAGCGTATATGCGCACTGTTGGCATCCAGCAAGTAGTCCGGGTGAAGGCTGAAAGCCGGAATCCGGGGCTTGTCGGGGCCGATCCCGGATTCCGCTGCGCTGCATCCGGGTTACTTTGGTCCCCATGTACCTCTCGGTCTTGAATTCCCCGCACCCACCCGCACCTGAAGCAAGCGGCGTATTCTCTGCCGCGCATCCACCGTTTCCGAGGTCTCCACATGTCTTTCCACGCCTTGCTGCTTGTGATGAGCATTCACGCCGTCGCCCTGATTTCACCGGGGCCGGATTTTGCGGTGGTGACGCGTCTGTCCATCGTGGCGGGGCGGCGCACCGGTTTGTGGGCGGCGGCGGGAGTGGCTGCGGCGATTGGCGTGTATGTGCTGATCTGTGCGCTGGGCCTGTCGCTGGTGCTGGCGGCGCTGCCGGGGCTGTCACAGCTTTTGTCGGTGGTGGGGGCGCTGTACCTGGGCTGGCTGGGCATTCAGTGCCTGCGCTCGCGCGGGCAGATGCCTGAAGCGCAGACCGGGCTGGCGGGCCGCCGGGCGTTTGTGACCGGCTTCCTGACGAATCTGCTGAATCCGAAGGCGATGCTGTATTTCGGCTCGATCCTGTCGCAGGTGCTGACACCGGATCTGGGGCGCGCGGATACGGCTCTGCTGTGGGGGCTGCTGGTCAGCGAGTCCCTGCTCTGGTTCGGGCTGGTGGCCTGCCTGTTTTCGTCACGCCCGGTGCTCGATTGGCTGCGCGGTCGTCTGCTGTGGTTCGAGCGCATCATCGGCCTGGTGCTGTTGGGGCTGGCTGCAAAAGTCGCAAGCGCGGCCCTGCGCTGAGCTGGGGGTGCAAGCCCTGCAATCATCTGCCCGTAGACCCGCACCGCACGGCCTTCTTCAGCCGGCCTGCCGGCAAATAGCCGTGCGATGCGCCTGCGCAAGGCGCATGCCTGCAGAATGAGGCAGGATGCGGCTGTGCAGGCATCCCGTTCAATCATCGTTGCAGATTTCCAACCATGTCCCTTTCTCCCCCCGGCTGGCTGAGCATTCCCGCCAGCTTCCTGCAGGAATCCGGTCAGATCTGGCTGCGCGAGCCGGAGGGCAAGAACCGTCAGTTGCTGATCAAGCAGCTCATGGACGGCATTTATCCCCACCCCTTCGTGATGGACGATGGCAAGGTGCGGCGCCTGCATTTCAGCCTGAAGCTGGTGCAGAGCGAGATGCGCCTGGATGCGCCGGACGAGCTGGCGGTGTTTTACACGCGGGCGATGATGGGTTTCCTGCTGTTCCATCCGATTCCCAAGCATGTGGTGATCATCGGCCTGGGCGGCGGCTCGCTGACCAAGTATTGCTACCGCAATCTGGCACGCAGCCGGGTGACCAGCGTGGAGCTGATGGAAGGCGTGATCGCCTGCCGTGACTGGTTCCAGATTCCGCCGGATGATGAACGTCTGAAAATCGTGCAGGCCGATGCAGCGGATTATTTCGCAGCCGAGCCGGACGGGGCCGACGCGATCCTGCTTGATGCTTACGACGAGGAAGGGGTGGCGCCGCAGCTATGCACGCTGGTGTTCTACGCCAATCTGCGCGCGCACCTGAAGCCGCGCGGTGTGTTGGTGGCGAACATCTCCGGCCACAGCCTGACCGCCGAGACGCACATCGACCTGATCCGCAAGGCCTTCGATGGCCGCATGGTGGTGGTGGATGTGGTCAGCGATGGCAACCGCATCGTGTATGCCTTCAACGATCCCGGCTTCCCGCCGGATTGGCAGCGCCTGACGCGCAGCGCGCGCGAGCTGGAAGGCAAACACCCTTTTGAGTTCACCAAGCTGCTGCGCGACATGGAGCGCAGTGCGCAGCGCGACAAGCGCAAGGGGCGGCGCTGAGTCAGGCGCACTCTTTCGGGCTGGCCACCATCGCAGGCTGATATCCGGCAGAGAACTCGGCGGGCAGACGCCGGGGACGGCTGCTGCTCATTTCGATGCAGACCAGACTCCAGCGCCCGCGCATGATCGTCAGCCGGTCATGCGGGCGGATGAGCTGGAAACTGCGCTCAAAGGTGAGCTTGCCGTCGCTGCGTGTCAGCCAGGTGCCCAGCACCAGCTCTTCGCCCAGAAAACTGGGCAGCAGATAGTCATATTCTCCACGGCGGATGGCCAGGGCCCGATCCAGGCGTTTCCAGTCCTCCAGAGAAAGACCGAGGGCTTCGGAATGTGCCCAGCCAATGTTCTCGCACCAGCGAACATACACGGCATTGTTGGTGTGGCTCAGCCCGTCAATATCCGTTTCGTCAGGGCTGACCGCCAGCGTAAAAGGGTTTGGATAATCCCAGTCCAGTTCAGGCATCTGTGCCGCTCTATCGCAACATGGCAAACGCAGCGTCCGCCGCTGCCAGCGTCGCGGTGATATCTGCCGCGCTGTGTGCCGCCGACACGAAACCGGCCTCGAAGGCCGAGGGGGCGAGGTAATGGCCGGCGTCCAGCATCAGGTGGAAGAAGCGGTTGAAACGCTCGCGGTCCGAGGCCATCACGTCCGCGAAGCTCTGTGGCACGTCCTGGCTGAAGTACAGGCCGAACATCGCGCCGACGGCCTGGGCCGAGAAGGCGATGCCGTGTTTGGCGGCGGCGGCGCTCATGCCTTCGGCAAAGGCACGGGTGCGTGCCGACAAGACTTCGTAGAAGCCGGGCTGACGGATCAACTTCAGCGTTGCGAGCCCGGCGGCGACCGCTACCGGGCTGCCGGACAAGGTGCCCGCCTGATACACCGTGCCCAGCGGGGCGATCTTTTCCATGATCTCGCGCTTGCCGCCAAACGCGCCGACCGGCATGCCGCCGCCGATGATCTTGCCCAGCGTGGTGAGGTCCGGCGTGATGTTGTACAAGCCCTGCACGCCTTGCAGGCCGACGCGGAAGCCGGTCATCACTTCGTCGAAGATCAGCACCGTGCCGTGCTCGGTGCACAGCGCGCGCAGGCGATCCATATAGGCTTGCGACGGGCGCACGAGGTTCATGTTGCCGGCGACCGGCTCGATGATCACGCAGGCAATCTCCTTGCCGCGCGTGGCGAAGCATTCTTCCAGTGCGGGGATGCTGTTGTAGTCCAGCACCAGGGTGTGCTTGGCGAAGTCTGCCGGTACGCCGCCGGAGGACGGGTTGCCGAAGGTCAGGAGGCCCGAACCGGCTTTGACCAGCAGGCTGTCGGCGTGGCCGTGGTAGCAGCCCTCGAACTTGACGATGGCGTCGCGGCCGGTGAAACCGCGGGCCAGCCGGATCGCGCTCATCGTCGCCTCGGTGCCGGAAGACACGAGACGGACCATCTCGATCGAGGGCAGCAGCTCGATCAACAGCTCGGCCATCTCGATCTCGCCCTCGGTCGGCGCACCGAAACTCAGGCCATTTACCGCGGCGCGCTGCACGGCTTCAATGACTTCGGGGTGGGCGTGGCCAAGAATGGCCGGGCCCCAGGAGCCGACGTAGTCGATGTATTGCTGGCCATCGGCATCCCACACGTAGGCGCCTTGGGCGCGCTCAAGGAAGCGCGGCGTGCCGCCGACGGAACGAAAGGCGCGGACGGGCGAATTCACGCCACCGGGAATGCTGCGCTGGGCGCGGGCGAAAAGTTCGGCGTTTTTGCTCATCTCGGGAGTGGGAAGTCGGGAGTGGAAAGTAGGGTGCTCAGTGCGCACCATGATTATCGGTAGAGCTCAGTGATCTTGGCGGCTTGAGCCTGCGGGTCAGCGTTCTGGTAGATGTCGGTGATCACCGCTACCCAGTCGGCACCGGCTTCGACCAGCGGTGCGGCGTTGGCAGCGGTGATGCCGCCGATGCAGGCGACAGGGACATTGATGAACTCCGCCTGGGCACGACTGATCAGTTCGATCGGCGCGACAGGCGCTTCGGGCTTGGTTGGCGAGGCATACATCGCGCCAAAGGCGATGTAGCTTGCCCCGCCGGACACGGCCGCGCGAGCGCGTTTGAAATCGCCGTAGCACGACACACCTATCTGCAGACGCCCGCTGGACGCGGCTTTCAGGGCACGCAGTTCTCCGTCGTCGCGGCCGATGTGCAGACCCTCGGCGTCGACGGCGAGCGCCAATTCAAGCGAATCGTTGATGATCAGGGCGACGCCCAGTTCGCGGGTCAGCGCGCGCAAGGCCTGCGCCTGTTCGAGTTTCAGCGTCGGGGTGGCGGTCTTGTGGCGATACTGCAGCACGGTGGCACCGCCAAGGATCGCGGCGCGGCTTGTCGCGACGAGACGGGCTGTGTCGTCCCAGTCGGGGGTGACAAGGTAGAGCCCGCGTTTCACGCTTCGTCCTGGGTGCAGAACCGGTTCGGGATGCTTTGGCCCATGCCCAGGCGCCAGCTCTGCTTGAGGGTATGCCAAGTGTACTCCTGGGCGCCACGTACGGCTTCGCTGAGCTCCATGCCCTGGGCAAGCAGGGCTGCCAGTGCGGCGGAAAGGGTGTCGCCCGCACCATGCCAGGCGCCGGGCAGGCGTTCCCAGGCGTCGGTGCGCAATACGCCGGCGCCGCCGTAAAGCGTATTGATGACTTGTGGCGTGGGTTCGCGGGCGCCGGTGAGCAGCACCTGGCCGGCGCCCATCTCGATCAGGCGACGGGCGCACTCGGCACTGGAGATCTCTTCCATGCCTTCATCCTCGGCCTCGTCTTCACCGACCACGAGACGGCGCGCGTCGGCTGTATTGATGATGACGACTCCAGACAGTGGCAGCAGCAATTCACAGATGGCTCCCAGCATTTCTTCGTCGGCCAGCGGATCGGCGCTGTTGCGCAGTTCGGCATCAAAGACCACCGGGATGTCCGGGTAGTCGGCCAGTACATCGGCAATTTCGGTGATGTTGTCCACGCTGACCAGCTGGCCGATCTTGAAGGCATGCACCGGGATGTCTTCGAGCAAAGCCCGGGCCTGATCGGCGACCCAGTCACCATCGGTCGCCGAAATCCCTTCGATGCGCGAGGTATCCTGTACGGCATAGCCGGTAATCACCGACAATGGGTGCGCGCCAAACGCCGCGATGGTCAGCACGTCACCCTGCAGGCCTCCGCCCCCGGTAGGATCGGCGGCGGCAAAAGTGAGAACGACGGGAGGAGTGCTGGGACCAGGCATGGCGGAAGGGATCAATGAAGGGGCTCCGCAGGGTTGCGGCGCTTCAAGTTTAACCGATAACGGCTTGGCCCCGGCTGTTGCGGGACGGCCACAAACGGCGTACGGATAATCCCGCACATGAGCGGCAAATTGCCATCTGCAGCCTTGCAGGCTTGCAAGTTTGGTATATTTGCCATACAAACATGCAGCGTACGGTTCCGAATAGAGTAATTACCGGAAAGCCGGACCCCGGTGAGAACCCGCAAGGTTTGTCCTGAATCGGGTGCCAGGGCATCCGCATCGGGTACGCTGTGCGAATAATTTCCATACTGTCATCACCGGATGTGCAGGTGGCTTGAGAGGAGTTGCACGTTGGCAGACAGAGCTGATGCTTCCGGCACCAAGGTGATGGTGATTGACGATAGCAATACCATTCGCCGCAGCGCGGAGATTTTTCTGGCCCAGGCCGGCTATCAGGTGCTGCTGGCTGAAGATGGCTTCGATGCACTGGCGAAAATTGCCGATCACCACCCCGACCTGATCTTTGTCGATATCATGATGCCGCGTCTGGATGGCTATCAGACCTGTGCATTGATCAAGAAAAACCCGAAGTTCGCGGCGACGCCGGTGATCATGCTGTCTTCGAAAGACGGCCTGTTTGACCGGGCGCGGGGCCGCATGGTCGGTTCCGATGAGTATCTGACCAAACCCTTTACGAAAGACAGTTTGCTCAAGGCCGTGTCTGCACACATGGCTCTCCGTGAACAACGCTGACATATTCACTGTTTGAGGTTCCAGCATGGCAATCAAGAAAATCCTGGTCGTTGATGACTCTCCTACCGAGCGTTTTGCGCTGATCGAATACCTGTCGAAACAGGGCTTCTCGGTGGTTACTGCTGATAATGGTGAAGAAGGCGTGGTCAAGGCCAAGGCCGAGATCCCCGATCTGATCCTGATGGATGTGGTGATGCCTGGCATCAACGGCTATCAGGCCACTCGCACCATCTCGCGCGAAGAAACCACGCGCCATATCCCGATCATCATGACCACCAGCAAGGATCAGGAAACTGACAAGATCTGGGGCATGCGTCAGGGCGCCTTTGACTACATGACCAAGCCGCTCGATCTGGAAGAGCTGCTGCGCAAAATCCAGGCGATCGGTTGATCGTCCACAAGGGAGTCTGTTGAATGGCCAAGCGCATCAGTCTGCGGGAGTTTCAACAGGATCTGACCAAGCGGCTCGCGGAGATGAGCAGCTCCAACCGCCGTTCGGCGCTGTTGGCGGTGGTTGCCGGTTCGGAGAACTGGCTGGTCGACCTTTCGGATGCAGGCGAAATCATTGCCGCGCCCAGCCTGACCGAGGTACCGCTGACCCGCAACTGGTTCCGCGGGCTCGCCAACGTCCGCGGCAATCTGTTCAGCGTGGTTGATCTGGCTGCTTTCTGTGGTGAAACGCCACCGCCACTGACCAATGATTCGCGCATGATGCTGATCGGCGCCAAGCACGGCTTGCATACCGCGTTGCTGGTGTCCCGTGCCCTGGGTTTGCGCAATCCCGACGACTTCGAGGTGGATGAGGGCTTTACGGATACCCGGCCGTGGATCGGCGCTGCGTTGCGCGACCATCAGAACCGTTTGTGGAAGCGCCTGATCGTACGCCCTTTGCTGGCCGATCCGCGCTTTCTCGACGCCAGTGCGGACCTTCGCTGAAATGAATTCAAACCTGACGCACCAGCCCCGTTGCTCGTACGTTTGCAGCACACATAACAAAGATACCCAACGCCCGTACCATATCGGAGCACTCGCATGGCACTGAAACTTCCTGGCTTCCTCAAGCGTCTCAAGGCCAATTCGGCCAATTCTGACAATACCGTCATGGACAGCCGCGCGACCATGGTCGAAGCAGGGGGGGCAACGGCCCCTGCAGCGCGGCGTAAGCTGTGGCTGATCGGCGGCAAGACGCTGAACGAGCAGATGCGGTCCATCGGCGGGTTGTTTGCGCTGGCGTTGCTGATCACTGTGGCCCTGACCGTGTTGCAGATCCGCTCTGCGTCGCAGGGTACTGCGTTCGTGTCGGCGGCAGGTCAGATGGCCACGCTCTCGCAGATTCTTGCCAAGGCTTCGCAGCAGGCGGTGACGACGGGGCGTACCGGCTTCTCCGAACTGAAGGACAGTCGTGACGCGTTCGCTACCTTGCTCAAGACCATCACCGAGGGTGGTGACGTCAATGGCATCAGCGTGCCGAGCACGCCGGGTTCGGCCAAACCGCAACTGGCAGAGGTTGCCGAGATCTGGAGCAAGATCCTGAAAGAGGCCGACGATGTGGCCAAACAGCAGGAGCAGATCAATCGTCTGGGCAAGGCAGTTGCCAATATCAACAGCACGAACGCTCAGCTGCTCGACTTTGCCGAGCAGGTGGCGCGCGCAAAACTTGAAGGTCATGGTTCTGCACGTGACATTGAGACGGCCAACCAGATCGTGATGTTGTCGCAGCGTATGGCTAAAAACGCCAACGCCTTGCTGGCCGCCGAATCGGTTGACCCGGAAGTGATCTTCCTGCTGGGACGTGATTCCAACTCTTTCAACGACTTGCTTGAACAGCTGACCGAGAGCACGACGGACGCCAATACCATGCAGAAGCTGGAGAGCCTCAAGCTCTTCGGTGCACGCCACCAGATCGCGGTCGGCGGTATTCTGGCCAACGTGCAGCCGCTGCTGACGGCAAAGCGCGCCGGTGTGACCGTGTTCCAGGAATCCGGCAAGCTGCTCGACGCGATCAACGAATTGTCTGCCGCCTATAACAAAGCGTTCACGGGTATCAACTGGCGCATCCTCGGTATCCTGATCTTTGGACCGATCGCTCTGTTGCTGCTGGCCGGTCTGGTATGGGTGTACAACAACGACTTGGCGTCACGGCGTGACGAGGCAGACCGTCAGCGCCTTTCGGCTGAAGCCGACAAGAACAACACCCAGCAGGCCATTTTGCGCCTGATGAATGAAATGGGTGACTTGGCTGACGGTGACTTGACGATTCGTGCAACCGTTACCGAAGACGTGACCGGCGCCATCGCCGACTCGGTGAACTACACGATTGAAGAACTCTCCGTGCTGGTGCGCCGAATCAATGATGCGGCGGGTCGCGTGACCATTGCTTCTGAGTCCGCCCAGCGCATTTCGGGCGAACTGCTTGACGCTTCCGAGCGTCAATCGCGTGAAATTACCCAGGCCGGTTCGCAGGTTCAGGAAATGGCCCGCTCGATGACCGCCGTATCCGGCAGCGCTCTGCAGACTGCGCAGGTGGCCCGCCGTTCGCTGGAAGCTGCGCGCAAGGGTGCCGACGCGGTGCAGAACTCGATCAAGGGTATGAACGAAATCCGCGAGCAGATCCAGGAAACCTCCAAACGGATCAAGCGCCTTGGTGAGTCCTCGCAGGAGATCGGTGAAATCGTGGAACTGATTTCCGACATTACCGAGCAGACGAACGTACTGGCACTTAACGCTGCCATTCAGGCAGCATCCGCAGGTGAAGCCGGTCGCGGTTTTACGGTGGTTGCGGAAGAAGTGCAGCGCCTCGCAGAACGTTCTGCCGAAGCGACCAAGCAGATTGCGGCGATCGTGAAGACCATTCAGACGGATACGGGGGATGCCGTGGCCGCTATGGAAAACTCGACCCGTGGTGTGGTGGAAGGAGCCAAGCTGTCTGATGCGGCCGGTCAGGCCCTGTCCGAGATCGGCGACGTGTCGGTGGAAATGGCGACGCTGGTTGAAAAGATTTCGTCCGATACGCAGCGTCAGGCCAACGTGGCAACCGAAGTGTCGGAAGCCATGCGCGGGATTCTGTCGATCAACGAATCGACGACCCGTGGCACCCAGCAGTCCGCGATCTCGATTGGTCAGCTTGCTGATCTGGCTGTCGAACTCAAGGGTTCGGTGTCTGGCTTCAAGGTGTGATGAATGGGTTGTGCAGCCGCCGGTTGCACAACTTCCTCCCCCCGGCCCTCAGGGCCGGCTCGTGGTGGCCGTGCCGCGTCTCCTCAAGAGGCAATAGATGAGCCTGAATAACGATTTTGATGTGGGTCCACTGACTTGGGTGAAGGGCGAGATCGACGCCGCGCTGAATGCTGCGCGGGACCGTCTCACCGAAGTACAAGCCGATCCGAGCCAGCGTGAGCCTCTGCGCTTTGCCCAGAGCCATGTACACCAAGCCAGTGGTGCCTTGTCCATTGTTGGTCTGGACGGTGTGTCGCAGTTTGCTGAAGCTGTGGACAAGCTGCTTTCTGCGCTGGCTGCCAACGAAGTGGCGATGTCGCCAGAGCTGCTGGCACTGGCGCTGCGCAGCGTCGGCATGCTCGGCAACTATATCAACGAGATTTCTGCGGGTGCTCCGCATCAGCCTCTGCGCTTGTTCCCGGCCTATCAGGAACTGGTCGCTGCGCGCGGTGGTGAAGCGCCACTGCCGAGCGAGCTTTTCTTCCCGGACCTGAGCGTGCGTCCGCAGCTTGCCAGCACGGATGCCATCGCACCGGAACGTGCCGCACATGAATTGCGTGTGTTGCGCGGACGTTTTGAAAAAGGCCTGCTCAACTGGCTGCGCAAACCGCAGGAAGTGGCGGGTCCCCAGGAGATGCTCAGCGCCGTGCAGCGCATTGAGCAGATTCAGGCCTTGCCCGCGACGCGTGCCTTCTGGTGGGCGTCGATCGCCTTTTTTGAAGGTCTGACGGCGCAAGCCATTCCCGCGGATCGCCCGGCCCAGCGTTTGTGCCGGCGCATCGACACGCAGATGAAGCGCCTGCTCGAAGGTTCGCAGATCGTCGCCGAGCGTCTGGTGCGGGATGTGCTGTATTTCGTGGCAACTGCGCGCATTGACTCGCAGCATGCCGACGCTGTGCGCAGTACCTATGGTCTGGATCGCATCCTGCCGTCGCCGGATGTTGAACTCTCCGACACCCTGCGCCAGCCCTTTGTGTTGCGGGTACGGGAGACGCTGGAGCAGGCCAAGGATTGCTGGAATCGTTTCTGCGCCGGCGCTGCCGTTGCGCTGCCGCAATTCCAGGAGCAGCTCCTCGAACTGGGCAAGCGTGTCGAGCCGATGCGGCTGGCCCAGGTCAATCGTCTGCTCGTGGCCTTGGCAGAAAGCATCGTCTGGCTGCGTGCCGACCCCTTGCGCCTGAGCGACGACCTGTCGATGGAAATTGCCACCGGTCTGCTGGTGATCGAACAGGCCGCCGAATCGCCGAATGCTGATCCGGCCCTGTTGCGTCGCCAGGTTGACCTGCTGTGTGTCCAGTTCTCCGGCCGCTGTCGCGGCGATGTCGTTCCCGAGCTTGATCTGACGCCTTTTGGCGAGGCCTCACGGCGCGCTCAGGAACGTCTGTTCTTCAATCAATTGGCGCGTGAGATCCTGACCAATCTTGGTCAGATCGAACAGACCCTGGATGGTTTCTTCCGCAATCCCGCGCAGCGGGATGCACTGCCAGGTCTGGCTGGGCCGCTCAAGCAGATTGAGGGGGCATTTGCCGTACTTGGCGAGCAGAAAGCCGTCACACTGGTGCGTGATAATGCAGCAGCAATAGCCCGTTTTGCCGAAGCCACGGATGCACCGGCCCAGGAAGAACTCGACGAAGTGGCCCATCAGCTCTCCGCGCTGGGCTTCTATGTTGATGCACTAAAAACGGGGGCCGCGCGTCTAGATGATTTCCTCAACCCGTCGAGCACACGTATCGATGAAGAGGTCGTCGCGGCCGCCACTACTACTGTTGAGGCACAACTGCAGCGCGAAACGCGCGAAACCCACAATCTGGTCGAGGCGCTCAAGGAAGCGCCTGAAGACCAGTTCCTGCGTGATCAACTGGTCAGCAGTCTGGAGGCCATCCGCGAGGACGCCCAGCTGGTTGCGGATACCGGTCTGGAGCAGAAGGCCAAGGACGCGCTGGCCAGCCTGAAGTCGGGCGAGGCAACCCAGGAAACGCTGGCTGAAACTTTCGCAAGCGTGGTACCGGCGCTTGCGCCACAGCCTTCCGAAGAAACGGCACGCCTGATGGCTGCCAGCAACGAGGAGCTGGATGCCGAGCTGCTGGGAATTTTCCTTGAAGAAGCACACGAGGTGCTGGAAACCATTGCCGAGCATCGCAACAAGGTTGTTGCGGAGCCGCATGATTTCGAGTCACTGACGACGGTACGGCGTGGTTTCCATACGCTCAAGGGTAGTAGCCGCATGGTGGGTCTGACCGATTTCTCCGAAGCAGCCCGCTTTGTGGAAATGGCCATGAACCGCTGGCTGCAGCTGGAGAAGGACGCCGATGCCAGTCTGATTGCAATGCTTGATAACGCCTGTCTGCTGTTTGGGGCATGGGTGGAGCAGCTTGAGACCGGCGGTGGCTTGTGGCGCGATGCCACAGCCCTGACTGCGCAGGCGCAGAATCTGCTGGGCGCGCTTGATAGCCCCGCAGATGAGATGAACACACCGGCAGCGGCGGTGGGCGCAGCGGCGTCGGTTGCCGGCGCGGTAGCTGAACCTGTGTTCACCGATGAGTTGCAGGAGGCCATGGCGCCGGCCGTTGAGGCGGGCTCGGAGCTGGATCTGACCAGCACCCTGATGGAGCTGGATCTGGCGGCCCTGTCTTCAGGTGAGCAGATTCACACTGAAGTTGATCTGGCCGTGACTGATTTTGAAGGTGACGCACTGCGCATCTTCACCTCCGAATTCGGTGAACAGGCGGGTGGCGCAGAAGCGGAAGCACTGGCTGCGCGTTTTGAAGCACCGCAGACGCCGTCTTCCCTTGATCCTGTTGCAACGGCGCCCGATCTGCTGGATTTCGAACTGGATGATCTTGACGCAGAAGTCGAGGCGCCGCCCGCTGCCTCACCGGCTGCAGCAGCGACTGGCGATGTGCCCGTCGCTCTGGATCTGGATTTTGGTGACGACGATATCGACACGAGCTCTCCTGCTGAGCCTGTGGCGATGGAGGTTGCCGAGCTGGACCTGACCAGCTCCATGGTGAATACCCAGCTTGAAGCCATGATGAATGGCGACAGTCTCGGCGAAACCGAGATGGACCTCACCGCCACCGATCTTGCCGGCATCATGCCTGCTGAGGCTTCGCATGCGGCAGCGCCACTGACACTTGATGAGCCGCTGATTGACGAGCTGGAGATTGGTCTGCCTTTGCTGGCAGAAGAGGCTCCGGTGCTGGCGGTCGAGGCGGAAACCGGGGCCGGGATTGAACTCCTGCCCGAAGAGGATGTGCCGACCCTGGACGAGGAGTTGGTCGCGCAGGAGCCTGAGCTGCCCGAGGTACTGCAGCCGGAAGAGTCGATTCCCGACTTGCCGGAGCTTGAGCCCGTGCCTGAGGCAGCGCTTGAGCCAGTGTTCGGGACTAGCACCCTGACGCGCAAGGAAGACGTCGACGGCATCGAGGAAGTCGCGATTGATGACGATGAAGGTGACATCGAGTTGCCAGTCATCAATCTGAATGCCTTCAACCCGCCGTCTGTCCAGGCTGTGCCCGAACCGGCAATGTCGGAGAGTGAAGTAACGATCGGCGACCAGACGTTGTCACGTGGCCTGTACGATCTGTACATCGCCGAGTCGCGCCAGTTGCTCGACAAGCTTCTCGACGAGCATACCCGGCTGGAAACCAGTTCGCTGCGCGTGCCGACCATTGATGCGATCCGCGCTGCGCACACCTTGGCCGGCATTTCGGGGACTGCCCGCATCGAGTCTGCCTATGCGCTGGGCAAGGCGCTTGAGCATGCCCTGCACCGCTTTACCGATACCGAAATTCCGCCTGTCGCGGCGCAGACCGATGTGCTTGGTACGGCCGTGCTGATGCTTGATGGCATGCTGGCCGAAGTCGTGCATCACATCATGCCTTTGCCTGCGCCGGAGCTGATCGCCCAGCTGGAAGCCCTGCATCCGAATTATCCGGACCATGACGTCGTGCCGGCTGCTGCTGAAGCACCTGCGCCGGCATTTGTTGATGAGCACGTCAGTCTGGTCGCTGCAGCAACCGCTGCCGCCGCCGTGCCCGTGATCCAGCCGGTGCCTGAGGCGCCCTTGCCGCTGGAAGCGGACAGTGGTCCGCAGGACGAACTCGATGAGCAACTGCTGCCCATCTTCTTCGAAGAAGCCGACGAATTACTGGTGGCCATCGGTGGTGTTCTGCGCGACATGCGTGCCGACCCGGCTGACAATGCCCCGCAGCAATCACTGGCCCGTCAGCTGCATACGCTCAAGGGCAGTGCGCGGATGGCCGGAGCCATGCGCCTCGGTCAGTATGTACACAATCTTGAAACCCATCTCGAAGCGTCTGCGCTGGCGCATCATGCCGGCCCGGCGCTGGTGGACGACCTTGAAAATGGTCTGGACCACATCGGCGCCTTGGTTGCCGCGCTGAAGAATCCGCCCGAGCTGGTGCCTGAAGCAGGCGTGCCAGAGTCCGAAGAGGCTCTGCAGACCGCGACTGTGGCCGATGTCCCGGGTGGGCTGCTGGAAACGCCCGCGGCGCCTGCCTCTGCGGCAGTGCCGGTCCGTCAGGTAGAAGCCATGCCGGTCTTCGATGATCTCGATGCGACCCAGACCCAGCCGCGTGCGCCGTTGCGGGTCAAGGCCGAGATGATCGACCGTTTCGTTAACGAAGCGGGTGAGGTGTCGATTGCGCGGACCCGGATCGAAGGCGAAATGCGCGTGCTGCGCCGCTCGCTGCTCGATCTGACGGAAAACGTGATCAGGCTGCGCAACCAGTTGCGTGAGGTGGAAATCCAGGCCGAGTCGCAGATGCAGTCACGCATCGCGGCGGCGGAATCCATGCACGACAATTTCGACCCGCTCGAATTCGACCGTTTCACCCGCCTGCAGGAACTGACGCGGATGATGGCCGAGTCGGTGGGTGACGTTACGACGATCCAGCAAAACCTGCTGCGCAATCTCGATGCCGCAGACTCCGCACTGCATGCGCAGGGCCGTCTGTCGCGCGATCTGCAGCAAGCGCTGATGGGCGTCCGGATGGTGCCTTTCGAAGAACTCGCCGACCGCCTGTACCGGGTCGTGCGCCAGACCACCAAAGAACTAGGCAAGCGCGCCAACCTCGACATTGTTGGCGGTGCGATCGAAATCGACCGCGGTGTGCTGGATCGCATGACTGCGCCGATCGAACACTTGCTGCGTAATGCCATCGCCCACGGTATCGAGATGCCGGAGATTCGTGCGGCAGCAGGCAAGCCTGAGGTTGGCCAGATCACCCTCAAGCTGACTCAGCTTTCCAACGAAATCGCGCTGGAGTTGGCCGACGACGGCAAGGGGCTGGATTACGCCCGCATCCTCGCGCGTGGGCGCTCGGTCGGGCTGGTCGGGCCGGACGAGAATCCGAACGAGAACCGCCTGACCCAGCTGATTTTCGAGCCGGGATTCTCGACCGCCGAATCCGTGTCCGGTATCGCCGGCCGCGGTGTGGGCATGGATGTGGTGAAGAACGAAACCATGTCCGTGGGTGGCCGCATCGACATTTTCTCCGATGTGGGCAAGGGTTCGCGCTTCCTGATTCACCTGCCACTCACCCTTGCGGTGACGCAGGCCTTGCTGGTGCGTTCCGGTGAGCGTACTTACGCGATTCCGTCGAACATGGTCGAGCAGGCGCTTGAACTCAAGGATTCCACGCTGCAGGAAGTTCGCAGCAAGGGCCTGGTCGAATGGAAAGAAACCCAGTACCCCTTCACCTACCTGCCGCGTCTGCTGGGTAACGTGCATGCGCAGCCGCTGCCGGCCCGTTATCAGTGGGTTCTGCTGGTACGCGCCGGTAGTCAGACTCTGGCGGTGCACATCGACGAACTGCGCGGTAACCAGGAAATCGTGGTCAAGAATGCCGGCCCGCAATTCGTGCGCCTGCAAGGTTACTCGGGCGCCACGGTGCTGGCCGACGGCGAAATCTCGCTGATTCTCAACCCGGTGGCTCTGGCTGCACGGCAGAGCGTGTCGGCGGCTGCCTCGGGCGATGTTGCAGAGGCGGGCGAAGAGGGTTACACCTTGCCGGTCGAGACGCGGATCCCCTCGATCATGGTTGTCGATGATTCGCTCACGGTGCGCAAGATCACCAGCCGCATGCTTGAGCGTGAAGGCTTCCAGGTGGTTACCGCCAAGGACGGTGTCGATGCGCTGGAGCAACTTGTCGAGTACAAGCCCGACGTGATGCTGCTGGATATCGAGATGCCCCGCATGGATGGCTTCGATCTGGCTCGCAACGTGCGCGCCGATGCCCGCCTGAAGGATGTGCCGATCATCATGATCACCTCGCGCATGGCCGACAAGCACCGCAACTATGCGATGGAAATCGGTGTCAATAACTATCTGGGCAAGCCCTATCAGGAAGAGCAGCTGCTTGAACTGATTGCCGGTTTCATCGCTGCCCAGCGTACGTAATCCGGAACCGGCCCGCCATGGCGGGCCGGCTGCCGAGCCGCTTCCAGCCTCACTCTTCAACCTGCCTGCGCGCACAGGTCCGCGCCATGCGGTTCTCCGGATAGTGTCAGAAATTTGCCAAATTCGACACGTTGAGCAACTTTCGTTGCGCAAAAAGTAAGCACTTGCTGGCCCTGATCGGCTAGAATTCCGCCCTTCGCCCCGCCTGTTCTTTTGCTTTTTGCTGATCATGGAATTCGCCGGTATCCGTCTGAAAAACCAGCTGTTTGTTGCGCCGATGGCTGGCGTGACGGATCGCCCGTTCCGCCAGTTGTGCCGCAAGATGGGTGCCGGGCTGGCCGTGTCGGAAATGGTGACGTCGAATTCCTTGCTTTACGGCAGTACCAAGACCCGGCGCCGCGCCAATCACTGCGGTGAACCGGGGCCGATTTCGGTGCAGATCGCTGGTGCCGATCCGGTCATGATGGCCGAGGCTGCGCGTCACAATGCGGCCAATGGTGCGCAGATCATCGACATCAACATGGGTTGCCCGGCCAAGAAGGTCTGCAATGTGGCGGCTGGTTCCGCCCTGATGCGCGACGAGTTGCTGGTGGCGCGCATTCTGGAAAGCGTGGTCGCAGCGGTGCCTGATCTGCCGGTAACGCTGAAATTCCGTACCGGCTGGGATCATGCCAACCGCAATGCAGCCACCATTGCACGCATTGCCGAGCAATCCGGTATCCGCCTGATCGCCATTCATGGCCGTACCCGTGCTGATCTGTACATGGGTAACGCCGAGTACGACACCATTGCCACGGTGAAAGCGCAGGCTGGCATTCCGGTGATCGCCAATGGCGATATCGATTCGCCGCAGAAGGCGAAATTCGTGCTGGATTACACCGGCGCCGATGGCGTCATGATCGGCCGCGCGGCACAGGGGCGGCCGTGGATCTTCCGCGAGATCGAGCATTACCTGAGAACCGGCGAGCTGCTGCCGCCACCGGAAGTCAGCGAGATTCATCGCGTGTGTCGCGAGCATCTGGCCGATCTGCATGAATTTTACGGCGGTATCGCCGGAGTACGCGTGGCCCGCAAGCATATTGCCTGGTACACCAAAGGCATCGTCGGCTCGCACGCATTTCGCCAGCAGATGAACCTGCTGGAAACGCCAGAAGGCCAGTTTGCTGCCATTGACGAATTTTTCAGCCTGCAGGCGACGCATTCACTGCGCCTGCAGTACGACAACAACAATCAGTCCGAGACGGAAGTACTTGCCGCATGAACAAGAAGAACGATATTGCCGTGTGCGTGACGCACGCGCTGGACCGCTATTTTGCCGATCTGGACGGCGAAACCCCCGCTGACATCTACGACATGGTGATTCGCCAGGTCGAGCGTCCGCTGCTCGAATCGATCATGGCCCGGGTTGGCGGCAACCAGACTTCTGCGGCCACGATGCTTGGCATCACCCGTAACACCCTGCGCCGCAAGCTGCTGGACCATGGCTTGCTGTAATCCGCCTGCAAACATCTTCCATCACATTCAGGTCAGACCATGAAAGTCACCCAAGCCCTTCTCAGCGTTTCCGATAAAAGCGGTGTGGTCGAGTTCGCTCGCGAGCTCTCCGTCCTCGGCGTCGAACTCCTGTCCACCGGCGGCACGGCCAAGGCTCTGCGCGACGCCGGGCTGGATGTGACCGATGTAGGTGACTACACCGGTTTCCCCGAGATGCTGGATGGCCGCGTCAAGACCCTGCACCCCAAGGTGCATGGCGGCATCCTTGCCCGTCGCGATGTGCCCGAGCATCTGGCCACCATCGAAGCGCACCACATCCCGCGCATCGACCTTGTGGTGGTGAACCTCTACCCCTTCCAGGCCACCGTGGCCAAGGACGGCTGCACGCTCGCTGACGCCATCGAGAACATCGACATTGGCGGCCCGACCATGGTGCGCGCTGCGGCCAAGAATCACGGCAATGAGGCGGGTGGCGTCGGCATCGTGACCGATCCGGCCGACTATGTGGCCATCGTTGCGGAACTCAAGTCCAACGCCTGCACGCTCAGCCACAAGACCCGCTTCGAACTGGCCCGCAAGGCTTTCACCCACACCGCGCGCTACGATTCGGCGATTGCCAACTGGCTGACCGCCGTGAACGCCGACAAGCTGGTCGACAATGCTGCACCCGAGCGGGTCGAGTACCCGACCCGCCTGCAACTGGCTTTCGACAAGGTGCAGGACCTGCGCTACGGCGAGAACCCGCACCAGACCGCCGCCTTTTACCGCGATCTGGCCTCGCCCGCTGGCGGTATTGGCAGCTACACCCAGCTGCAGGGCAAGGAACTCTCCTACAACAACATCGCCGACTCCGATGCGGCCTGGGAATGCGTCAAGGCTTTCGACACCTCGGCAGTTGCCTGTGTCATCGTCAAGCACGCCAACCCCTGCGGCGTGGCGCTCGGCGCGACGGCTGAAGAAGCCTATCGCAAGGCCTTCTCCACCGATCCGACCTCGGCCTTCGGCGGCATCATCGCCTTCAACGCCGAAGTCGACAAAGCCACGGCCGAAGCCATCTCCGGCCAGTTCATGGAAGTCTGCATCGCCCCGTTCTACACCGCCGAGGCCCTCGAGCTGCTCGCGGTGAAGAAGAACGTGCGCGTGCTCACCTGCCCGCTCGGCAAGATCAGCCAGACCGACTACAAGCGCGTGGCCGGTGGTCTCCTGGTGCAGACCTATGACGATGCCGTGCTGCGCGAAGCCGACATCAAGGTCGTTACCAAGCGTGCGCCGACGCCGAAGGAAATGAGCGATCTGCTCTTCGCCTGGCGCGTGGCCAAGTACGTGAAGTCCAACGCCATTGTCTATTGCAAGGACGGCATGACCGTTGGTGTCGGCGCCGGCCAGATGAGCCGCGTCGATTCCGCGCGCATCGCCAGAATCAAGGCCGAGAACGCCGGTCTGGTGATCCCCGGCTGCGTGGTCGCCTCGGATGCCTTCTTCCCGTTCCGTGATGGTCTGGACGTGCTGGCGCAGGCCGGCGCCACCGCCGTCATTCAGCCAGGTGGCTCCATGCGCGATGCTGAAGTCATCGCTGCGGCCGACGAACAGAATGTCGCCATGGTGTTCACCGGTTTCCGTCACTTCCGTCACTGAGAGTTTTTTAGATGTCATTGCGTACCGTATTTGCCTTCCTGTGCAGCGTCACCATCGGCCTGCTTGCCACCAATGCCAGTGCCGCCGGGCAAGAGCCCGGCTGGTTCTCCCGTCAGTGGGATGCCGCCAGCACCGAGGTGAAAACTGTTGCCGACGAGGGGAAATGGGATTTCTACGAACCCGTTTATGCCTGGCACCTGCCCTACGCCTACAACTCCGGCCAGCGTGAGAAGTACAACAACACGCCCTGGCCGGCTTTCGGTATCGGCAAGGGCCGCTACGACGAAAAGGGCAATCGCAGCAGCCTGTACGCCATGGGGTATATCGACTCGAACGACAAGTGGTCGGCCAATGTTGGCTACGGCTACTCCTGGCAGTATGGTCAGCGCCACGGGTTCAACTACGGTCTGGGTTACACCGTTGGTCTGATGACCCGCGAAGATTATTTCAATCGCGTACCTTTCCCCTTCATCCTGCCGACGGCTTCGCTGGGCTATGACAACTACAAGGTCGAGACCGGATACGTTCCAGGCGTCAAGAAGGGTACCGGCAACATCCTGTTCATCTGGCTCAAGTACGAACTGAAGTAAAAACTCCATCATGAAAATTCTTGTCATCGGTTCTGGCGGCCGCGAACACGCCCTGGCCTGGAAGCTGGCCCAGTCGCCGCGTCTGCAAAAGGTCTATGTCGCGCCAGGCAACGCAGGGACCGCACTGGAGCCGGCGCTGGAAAACGTGCCGGCCAACAGCATCACGGAGTGGATTGCCTTCGTGAAACGCGAAGGCATCGCGCTCACCGTGGTGGGGCCGGAGGCGCCTCTGGCGGCGGGCATTGTGGATGCGTTCCGTGCCGAGGGCTTGCCCATCTTCGGGCCGAGCAAGGCCTGTGCGCAGCTTGAGGCCTCCAAGGATTTTGCCAAGGCGTTCATGCAGCGTCACGGCATTCCCACCGCGAAGTATCAGACCTTCTCGGACGCCGCTGCCGCGCATGCCTACATCGATGCCGAAGGTGCGCCGATCGTCATCAAGGCCGACGGGTTGGCTGCCGGCAAGGGCGTGGTGGTGGCCATGTCGCTGGACGAAGCACATGCCGCCATCGACATGATGCTGCTCGACAACAAGATGGGCGACGCCGGTGCGCGCGTGGTCATCGAGGAATTCATGGCTGGCGAAGAAGCCAGCTTCATCGTCATGTGCGATGGCAAGCATGCACTGGCCATGGCGACCAGCCAGGACCACAAACGCCTGCTCGACGCTGATCAGGGCCCCAACACCGGCGGCATGGGCGCCTACTCACCGGCTCCGGTGGTCACCCCGGCGGTGCACGCGCGTGCCATGCGCGAAGTGATCAAGCCCGTGCTCGACGGCATGATTGCCGAAGGCACGCCTTATACCGGCTTCCTGTATGCCGGCCTGATGATCGATGAAGCCGGTGCGCCGCGCGTAGTCGAATTCAACTGCCGTTTCGGCGACCCGGAAACCCAGCCGGTGATGATGCGGCTGAAAACCGATCTGGTCGATCTGGTCGAGGCTGCCATTGCTGGCAAGCTGGATACCGCCGAGGCCGACTGGGACCGGCGCGTCGCGCTCGGCGTGGTGCTGGCTGCGGGCGGCTACCCGGATGATCCGCGCAAGGGCGATGCGATCAGCGGGCTGGAGGCCAAACAGGAGGATGCCCATGTCTTCCACGCCGGCACGACCCTGCGCCATGGCAAGGTGGTCAGCAATGGCGGCCGCGTGCTGTGCGTCACCGCGCTCGGCGACTCGGTCAAGGAAGCTCAGACCCGCGCCTACGAGCTGACCAGCAAGATCCACTTCGAAGGCATGCAATACCGTCACGATATCGGCTATCGCGCGATCAAGCGCTGATTCCGGTGTTGCAGGGACAAAGGGCATCGCTGCATTGCACGGTGCCCTTTTGTTTTGAGTGTGCTGAAGAGCCGCGTGCAGCAAGGTCCTTCAGCAGGCCTGCCGGGGAAGGCAATCAGGATGCGGCTTGGCGAGGCTGGTGCATGGGAATGCCCGTCACAAGCCACTCTTCGGACGGCGCTGCATCACGGGCCTAGCCGCCCCGCCAGCGGTCCATGCTGCGCCGGTCGCGCTTGGTCGGGCGGCCGTGGATGTCGGCGGCGGGCTCGACGCGCAGGTGGCGTTCGTCCAGCTGCTTCGCTCGGCGCGCCTGGCTGGCTTCGGTTTCGGCGTAGAGCTTGCGCGCTTCAGGGGCCGGGCCGCGTTTTTCGGAGAGCCCTTCCACCACCAGTTCCCAGTGCAGATCGCCGATGGAGAGTTCCACGCGGTCACCGATCTTCACGTCCTTGGCGGGCTTCACGCGCAGGCCGTTGACCTGCACTCTGCCGCCGTCCACGGCGTCGGTGGCGAGCGAGCGGGTCTTGAAGAAGCGTGCGGCCCACAGCCATTTGTCGATGCGAACCGCGCTTAATTCCGTCACCACGGCAGCCCTGCCTTTGTCGACTTCGTCTGGCCGTGCTCAAGCACTGTCTGCGCCTCGTCTTCGCGGCAGGTCTGCCGTGGAGCGGAATTGTTCATCACTCGATCCAGACGAAAGGATTGAAGGCGACTTCCCACAGATGATCATCAGGGTCGGCAAAATAGCCGGAGTGGCCACCCCAGAACACATCCTGCGCCGGTTTGACGATGCGTCCGCCAGCCGCCTCGGCCTGTGCCAGCACCTGGGCAACTTCTTCCCGGGTACGCACGTTGTGCGCCAGGGTGATACCGCGAAAGCCGCTGCCGGCAGCGTCGCAGCCCACGTCCTCGGCCAGCGCCGCGCGCGGATAGAGCGACAGCCACAAGCCGTTGAGTTGCAGAAAGACCACGCCTTCCTGAGATTCGGGGCGCAGCGGAAAACCCAACGCGAGGTAGAAGTTGCGGGCGCGGGCCAGATCGGCCACACCCAGCGTGATCAGGCTGAGGCGTGCTTCCATCAGACGGGCTCAGCCGGTGTCACGGCTTCAGTCAGGGCCGCCGCTTTCCATTCGAGCATGTGCGGGTGCGCCAGCATCGTTTGCAGATAATCGTTGGCGCCGTTGTCGAGTTGTACGCCATAGCTCTCGAAACGGAAACATACCGGCGCGAACATCATGTCGGCGATGCTGTATTCGCCGAACAGATAGCGACCACGACTGCCGTAATGGGCGCGGCAATGCTTCCAGATCTGGGTGATGCGGGCGATGTCGGCGTCGACTTCCGGCGTGCGCCCCTGGCCGCGCAGATCTGCGCCCACTTCCATCGACATGTGCGTGCGCAGTGCGGAAAAACCGCTATGCATTTCGGCCGACACAGCGCGGGCAACGGCGCGTGCCGCGCCATCCAGCGGCCACAGGGGTGCCACTTCTTCAGCCAGATATTCCGCAATCGCCAGCGAATCCCACACCGCCAGACCATTGTCGATCAGACAGGGCACCTTGCCCGAGGGGCTGAAGTGCTCGATCCGGGTCTTGGTGTCGGGCTGGCGCAGGGGGATGCAGATTTCCTCGAAGGCGAGCCCGCTGGCCTTGGCGGCTAGCCAGGCGCGCAGCGACCAGGAGGACCAGGTTTTTGTGCCGATGATCAGTTGCATGAGAAAACCGCCGTTCCTTGCGTGCAGAGTGCGTGAATTGTGGAGGATCACTTTCTTCAACGCATGGAATTATTGCACGGTCGAACCAATGTAGCCGTGCGTACGTCGGCAAACCGGGGCAGTCCGTAGAACCGCACCCAGCTTGCCTCTCCGGCATGCCATGCCGAAAAACAAGGCAGCAAGCGGCTCGGCAGGGCCGAGCCTGGAATCATGGTTCGTCCGGTGCCAGCGCCAGTTCGGTGGTGTTGGCCGGCACTTTGCCCAGCCGCGTGGTCAGCGACACCGGCCGGCGCTCCAGCAGGGTGGCGTACATCTCGGCGTTGGCCATCACCTTCTTCACGTAGTCGCGGGTTTCCGTGAAGGGAATGGTCTCGGTATAGATTGCGCCTTCCAGCGGTTTGCTGTCGCGCCAGCGGCGCGCCCGGCCGGGGCCGGCGTTATACGCGGCAGAGGCCAGCACCGGGTGGTTGGCCAGCGTATCCAGCACGTGGCGCAGATAGGCGCTGCCGACCTGCACGTTGGTATCGATGGCGGTCAGCCAGCCGGAGTGGTAATCACCCCAGCCCTGGCGTTTGGCAATCCATTTGCCGGTCGCCGGCATCACCTGCATCAGCCCCTGCGCGCCCACGCCGGAGCGGGCGATGGACAGGAAGCGGCTCTCCTGCCGCACCAGCCCGAAGACCCAGGGCAGATCCAGTGCCTGTGCCTGCGCCTCGCGGGCAAACACGTCGTAGTAGGGCGCCAGATAACGCAGCGCGAAATCGTGTTCGTTGCGTGTGCGCTCTGCTGCGTTGATGGCACGGTCGTACAGGCCATTACGACGGGCGACTTCGGCGGCGGCAAGCAGGGTGCGGTCATCCACGCTGCGCAGGCCCCAGGCCCATTCGCGCAGGGCCTCGGTACGCAGATCAAGGCGATACAGCGCAAGCACGCGGCGCGTCTCCGGGGCGTTCTGCACGCGGACGATTTCGGTCTGGGTGACGGGCGCGGCGGCTTTCGGCCAGATGTATTGACGGCCCAGCGCCTCGGTCGACAGGATGCCGTAGAAATGGGGCTGGTCGGCGGCGCGCAGGAAGGCCATCCTTGCTTCGGCGCTCTTGCCCTGCGCCTGCAGGGCGCGGCCCAGCCAGTAGCTCCAGTCGGGCAACTCCTGTTGGGCGGCCGGCATGGCCTCGATGCCCTGACGTACGCCTGCCCAGTTGCCAGCGCGCAGCGCCACACGCACACGCCAGGCCCGTTGCTCATCGGTCATGAGCGTGCCCTGGGCCTGCGCAAACCAGGCCGAGGCCTCCGGCATCTGCGCCAGTGCGGCCATCCAGGCCAGCTGGCCCCACACATAGGCGCGCTCTTCATCGCGGTAGGCACTGCTTTCCAGCCCGCGCCAATGCACCACGGCATCGCGTACATTGCTGCGTGCCAGACGGGCGATGGCGGCCAGCACCACTTCACGCCCGCCGCGTCCGTTCGGATTGCGGGCGTTGGCCGAGGCGAGGAAGCGCGCCGGGTTTTCCAGCGCGACCGTCAGGCTGGCCGGGCTCGGACTCTGGTTCTCGGGCAGCCAGCTCGCCGCGTCGCGTGCCGGGTTGAAGCGCTTCGCCTCAACCAGCCGACGGAAGCGCTGCCACACATCCTCGGAGCCCAGACGGCCGCTGCTCACCAGTGCCTGCAGCGGGGCGTCGCAGGCCGCCGGTGTATCCATCATCGTCAGCCACACGCCTTCCAGGGCACGGCCGGCATCGGCGGCGTAGCTGCCGCCGGATTGGGCGGCCCAGCATTGCGCCTCCTGATCCGGTTGCATCAACAGGCCATACTCGGCCTCGAAAGCTCCCCAGCGCTTCTCGTAAGCCAGGCGCTTCACCCACTCCTGACGCAGTTTCTCGGCCAGCCAGGTGCCGGCATTGCGGCGCAGGAAATCGCTGATTGCCTCGGCCGGAGCCGGTTCGGAAATGCGCGCAATGCGGGCCGACAGCGGCCAGTACTGCACGTACGGCTCCAGCACATGATCAGAGGTGCTGGCAGCCATTGCTACCAGACGCTGCGAATCGCCACGCGTGGCCGCCTCGCGCGCGGCGAGAATGCGCTCATCGCCGGGTTCTGCCTGCACGGCACCACTCAGACCGAGGAGGGCCAGCAGACTCGCGCACAACTTGTACTTCATGACGTAACATCCCCAACTGTTTTGACTGCACCCCTCGCCGCTTGCGGGAGAGGGGCCCGGGGGAGAGGATTGCCCCTGCCCACCTGATCCGCACCAAGGCAGCATACCACGTGACTCGCCTCAACCCTGACCGCAAAGCCCGGCGCGCCGCGCTGATCGCCGAGCGTGAAGCCCTCTCGCCGCTGAGCCGCATCCATCTCACGGCCGAGCTGGCCGCGCATCTTGGCGAATTGCTGGACCGTCTCAATCCTCAGACCCTCGGATTCTGCTGGCCGTTCCGTGGCGAGCCTGATCTGCGTGAATTTCTTTCGCTGTGGCGCGCGCAGGGCCCGGGGCGCCTGCTTGCTTTGCCCATCGTGCCGGAAACGCCCGGCCCGCTTGCCTTTCACACCTGGCGCCCCGGCGACCCAATGGTGACGGACCGCTTCGGCATACCTGCCCCGCAAGGCACGCCACAAGCGGCTCCCGACGTGGTGCTCGTACCGGTGAATGGCTTCGACGCGCGTGGCTATCGCATCGGCTACGGCGGCGGCTTCTTCGACCGCACCCTGGCGGCGCTGCGGCCCGCACCGATTGCCGTCGGGGTCGGTTTCGAAATCGCCCGGGTGGATGACGTGTTGCCCGAGCCGCACGACCTGCCACTGGACTGGATGGTGACTGAAGTCGGCGTGGTGGTCAGCCCGGCGGCTTGCTGAAGCAGGCACGGTGAGGCTTATACGCGGGAATCCGGCGCGCCAGAAAAAACGGAGCGGCAGCACGGCCCTGTCTGAACCGTGTTGCCGCTCCGTGGCGGACATGCCGGGCGGGAAGGCTCAGCGCTGCGGCGCGTCGTCCTTGCCGTAGTTTGCCGCGTGCGGGCCGTAGAGCAGGCCGTTGGGGCGCGGTGCCAGCAGACGCTGGCTGGTGATGCCGGCAATCGGATGGCCCTGCTCGCTGACCGTATTCACGACCTGCTTCACCGCCGCCGTCACCAGCATGCCGATCAGCCCGCCACCGCTGTTGTTGTTATTGCCTTCGTCGTTCGAGGCCGTTGCTACGCCGTTCCACAGGGTTGTGCCGGTCCTGAGATCGACCAGTTTGGCGTTGGCGGTCACCCGCGTGACGCTGGAGAACACCATGTAGCGCGTGCCGTAATCGGTGATCTCGATGTACAGCGCGGCATCGGCGCCGAAGATCTCACGCAGTTTGGCATGGCTTACCCCGACGATTTCGTCGGGGCTGACGAGGCCGTTCTGGCGGAAGGTCTCATCCACCATCGCCACCGGAAACACGTAGTAGCCCGCTTCACCCAGCGGATAACTGGTCCAGGAGAGGAAGCTGTAGGTGGCCTTCACGTCCGGCGACTTGTTGACCGGCGGCAGCACCAGGATCGACTTCGGCCTGGCCTGTTTGAAGGCGGTGTAGTCGTAAGGCTTGGGCGTTGCGCAGGCAACGAGCAGGGCGGTGGCAGCGCAGGTGGCGGCGAGCTTGAGGAAGCGGCTTGCGTGCATCATTTCTTCTCACCCCCGCCCAGTTTCGCGAGCATGAAGTCCATATAGGTTGTCGACTCCGGGAACAGCGCCTTCTCGGCCTCGAAGGCCTGGCGGGCCAGATCCGGCTTGCCCTCGGCGATGTGCAGCATGCCGAGGTGGGCATGGAAGCCCGGTGGCAGTGCCTTGTTTGCCGCGCGAGCCTCCTCCTGCGTTTTCTGCAGGGCGAGGATTTCGGCGTTGTGATCACCGTCCTGCGCCTTCAGGTAGGTGTAAACCTGTGGCTGGTAGCTGCCCCAGTGGTACAGCGTCGGCGTGCCGGCACAGCCGGCGAGCAATGCGAGCGCCAGCAGTGCGGCAAAAAATCTGCAGTTCAGATTCATCGTGCCGACCTTACTTCGCCGGACGCCAGGCACCGGTTTCGACACCGCGTACCAGCGTGTTGACCGCCTCGCGGATCGCCAGGTCCAGAACCTTGCCGTTGAGCGTCGAGTCATAACCTGCGGTGCCGCCGAAGCCGATCACCTCGCGGTTGGACAGGCTGTACTCGCCCGCACCGGAGGCCGAATACACGACTTCTGACGTGCGCACATCAACGATGTTCAGATTGACCTTGGCATACGCCACCTGTTCGCGGCCACGCCCGAGAATGCCGAAGAGCTGATGATCGCCCACCTCTTTGCGGCCGAACTCGGAAACGTCACCGGTCACCACATAGTCTGCACCCTTGATGGTTTGCGCTTCCTTGTTGAAACCGGCTTCCTGCGCGGTTTCCTTCAGGTTCTCGCGGTCCAGCACGCTGAAGCGGCCGGTCTGCTGCAGGTGGGTGATGAGAATGGTCTTGGCCTGGCTGCCGAGGCGATCCACGTTGTCCGAGAAAATGCCGCGCATGTAGGACGAGCGGTTATCAAACTTGCCGACCGACAAAGGGCTGCGCGGACCGGCGTAAGACTGGCCGGCGGTGTTGACCTTGGCAACCTCCAGGGTGCGCGAGGATTCGGTGGCGCAACCGGCCAGCAGGGCCGCGAACAGGGCGGCGATAAAGAGTGACTTGCTCATGATGGACTCCTGAAAGACAGACAGTGAAACGCCTGCGAAGGACGCGAGGATACGCGAAATGATTGGTGACGCGTGGCTCTGGATCAACCGCCTGAGCCGGACATGAAAAAGGCCTGCCACACCGGCAGACCTTTGCACATCCGGCGTGAACCGGAATTACTTGTTGCTGAGTGCTTCGACGCCCGGCAGAGCCTTGCCTTCGAGGAATTCCAGCGAAGCGCCGCCGCCGGTGGACACGTGGGAGACCTGATCTTCCAGACCGGCCTTCTCGACCGCAGCCACGGAGTCACCGCCACCGACGATGGTGATCGCGCCCTTGGCGGTGGCTTCGGTCAGTGCGTTGGCCACCGCGTAGGTGCCGACAGCCGAAGCGTCGATCTCGAACACGCCCATCGGGCCGTTCCACAGCACGGTCTTCGCGCCACGCACGATGTCTGCGTAGAGAGCGGCGCTCTTGGAGCCGATGTCCACGCCTTCCTGATCAGCCGGGATGGCAGTGGAAGCGACTTCGACCAGACCGTCGAGGGTACGCGCACCGAAGTCCAGCTTCTTGGTGACCATGGTGTCGATCGGCAGCACCAGCTTGTCGCCGGCCTTGGCCATCAGGCTCTTGGCCAGCTCGACCTTGTCCAGTTCGCACAGCGAGTTGCCGACTTCGTAGCCCATGGCCTTGAAGAAGGTAAAGGCCATGCCGCCACCGATCAGCAGCTTGTCGACCTTGGGCAGCAGAGCTTCGACCACGTCGATCTTGCCGGAGATCTTGGAACCACCAATGATCGCCACCAGCGGACGCACCGGCTTGTTCACGGCTTCACCGAGGAAATCCAGTTCCTTCTTCAGCAGCAGGCCCGAGGCGCGCGGCAGATTGATGCCGACGACCGAGCTGTGGGCGCGGTGAGCGGTACCGAAAGCGTCCAGCACGAACACGTCGCCGTGGCGGGAGAGCGCGGCGCGGAAGGCTTCGATGGCTTCCGGCGTGGCCTTGGTGACGTTGCCTTCCTTGTCCTTGACCTTGCCTTCTTCTTCCAGGTGGTAGCGCACGTTTTCGAGCAGCACCACTTCGCCCGCGGCGAGCTTGCTGGTCACGGCTTCGACTTCAGCGCCGACGCAGTCGGAGAGGAACTTCACCGGCTTGCCCAGCAGCTTTTGCAGGCGTTCGGCCACCGGGGCCAGGGTGCACTTGGCGACAACCTTGCCGTCCGGACGGCCGAGGTGCGACATCAGGACAACGGAAGCGCCTTTGTCCAGCGCGTACTTGATGGTCGGCAGGGCGGCGCGGATGCGCTTGTCGCTTTCGACAACACCGTTATTCACAGGCACGTTGAAATCCACGCGCATCAGCACGCGCTTGCCGGCGAGGTCCAGATCTTCGATGAACAGTTTGGTCATGTTTATTCCATTAATGAAAACAGGGGTTTGGCAACCTACCATTCTATTATCGGATTGTGGCAAATGCTCAACAGCCTTGCGCACATCTGTCCTGCGGCAATAAAAATGGCGCCCGGAGGCGCCATGAGAGGGGTATCAGCCGGGGGGCTCAGGGCATCATGTTATTGGCGCCAAGCCAGGCAGCGAACAGATTGGGCCATTCGCTGGCCGATCCGGTCGCCTGACGGATACCAAAACCATGCCCACTGGCGCGGAATACATGGATTTCAGCTGGCACGCCGGATGCGCGCAGCGCCCGGTAAAAGCTCACGCTGTTATCCGGCGGTACCGAAGTGTCGTCGTTGGCACAGGCCAGGAAGCTTGGCGGTGTGGTTTTGGTGACATGCTGCTCGGCCGAGAATTCGGCGATCAACTCGGGTGCCGGTTGCTTGCTGCCAAGCAGAAGCTCGCGAGACTGGGCGTGAGTCAGCTTGTCGGTCATGCTGATCACCGGATAGAGCAGGCCAAGAAAATCGGGCCTGGCCGAGAGTTTGTCGGCTTCGTCGCGCGGCGTGTAGACCGCCTTGTCGAACTGTGTGCCCAGCGTGGCGGCCAGATTGCCGCCCGCCGACATGCCGATCACGCCGACCCGGCTGGCATCCAGTTTCCATTCGGCAGCGTTAGCGCGGATCAGCCGGATGGCCCGCTGAGCGTCCTGCAGGGGGACATTCTGGCGATTGGCATGGCCTTCGCCGGGCAAGCGGTATTTCAGTACGAATGCAGTGATGCCTTTGGCATTCATTGCGCGGGCAATGTCGACACCTTCCTTGTCTGTCACCACGCGTGCGTAGGCGCCACCCGGCATGATCAGCAGCGCGGTGCCATTTGGTTTGGCCGCGACATAGGCGGTCATTGTCGGGTTGAGAACGTTGGTATAAGCACGATCCCTGATGGCCGGATCCTTGCTGCGCTCGGTTGCGGTTTCGACGAGCGTGAGGTTTTCCGAGCCGGGCGCCGTGCTCGCCCATAGCCGGGTTTCCTGCTGGTCTGCCAGCGGCGCAGCGGTGGCCAGGGTCGTGGCGAATGCCATGACCAGACCGGTCAGGCTGTATGCAATGAGTTTCATGGTTTTGTCCCTGTCTTCTCTGGCGCTGTTCAGTTCAGGATGCCGATGGCCTTTAGCCATTCGGTTGCGAAATTCGGCCATCTCGATACCGGCATCTGACGGGTGTCACGAATGCCGAAGCCGTGATTGCCATCCTTGAATATGTGCATTTCAACCGGAACACCGGCCTGGCGCAGGGCCAGGAAATAGCTCAGTCCGTTTTCAGGCGAAACGGCAGGATCGTCGTTGGCCAGGGTGATGAATGTCGGCGGATTGTCCTTGGTGACGTGCAGGTTTGCCGAATAGGCCTGGATCTGCTCCGCCGATGGCGTCTTGCCGATCAGATTGGTGCGCGACTCCATATGCGTCACCTTTTCATCCATGCTGACCACCGGGTAGAGCAGCATCAGGAAATCGGGACGTGCGCTGAGTTTGTCGGCTTCGTCGACCGGCGCATAAACCTTTTTTGCGAACTCGGCACCGAGTGTGGCGCCCATGTGACCGGCGGCTGAAGCACCGAGGAAGCCGATGCGGTTCGGGTCCAGCCCCCATTCCCTGGCGCGGCTGCGCACCAGACGTACTGCGCGCTGGGCATCTTCGAGAGGGACGTCGGCACCGTTCTGGTGGCCTTCGGCGGGCAGGCGGTATTGCAGCAACAGCACGGTCACGCCGTAGGGATTGAGCCAGCGCGCCATTTCGCCGGCCTCCTTGTCGAGCACGATGCGCGTGTAGGCGCCGCCGGGAGCAACGATGACGGCCGCGCCATTGGGTTTGTCCGGCACAAAGGCCGTGAGGTTCGGTTTGATCACCCCGGTGATCGCACGGTCCGGCCAATACAGCACCTTGCTGCGTTCGGTTACCGTCAGGGTGGCCGTGGATGCTTCGGAACCCGGTGCGACACCAGGCCACAGATCAATTACGTCACGGGTTTTCAGCGGTGCCGCAGTGGCACTTGTGGCGCACAGTACCAGTGCGGTCAGCAGACCGCCTTTCCAGGATTTCAACATTGCGTCTCCTCGCAGGAATTGCTCTATGTCCGACAACAAAACAAATGTCAGGCAACAATAGTCTTGCGTGACCGGTCCCTGAATCAGCACAAACCCTAGCCGCTCAAGCAGACATGAAAATGGCGCCCGCAGGCGCCATTCGTCTTTTCGTTGCAGTGCCCACTCAGGCCGGCTTGCCTTCAACCCTGCCGGTCAGCAGCATTTCCAGCAGTTCGCGCACCGGGCGGATTTCGTCGCCGAAGGGCAGCTTGCCTTTGCCACGGAAGAACAGCCCCTGGGCCACGTCGCCCATCTGCGCAGCGGCGAGCTGCTTGTCGATGCAGAACTGGCCGAATTTGGCGAGCTTGTCACGCAGGCCGCATTGCAGCAGGCAGTCGAAGCGCTGCGAGCAGGTGCGGCCCTGTGCGGCGCATTCGGCGGCCTTCTGCAGCATGCCTTCGCGGTTGAGGTAGCGATCCAGCCAGGCCGTGCGCACGGCGCGCGCCGGCAGACCCGCCACGCTCATGAATTCCACCACGTCTTCAGGCTTGGCTTCGGCCAGCACGCGCTTGAATTCGGGGGCGGCGTCGCTTTCTTCGGTCACGGCAAAGGCGGTGCCGACCTGCACACCGGAAGCGCCCAGACCGATCAGCTCCTTGATGCGTGCCAGCGAATTGATGCCGCCGGCTGCGATCAGCGGGATCTCGCCGCGCTTGAGGCCGAGCTTGTCGAGTGCCTCCACGCATTCGGGCAGTACGGTTTCCATGTCGAAACGCTGGTTACCCGTCTCGACCAGATTCGCTGCGCCGAGGTGGCCGCCGGCCCAGCCCGGATGCTCCAGCACGATGGCGTCCGGCAGACGGTTCTTGCGCATCCAGCGCTTCACCACCAGCGACACGCCGCGCGCATCCGACAGGATCGGGATCAGCGCCACATCCTTGAAATCTTCAACCAGCTCCGGCAGATCCAGCGGCAAACCGGCGCCCACCACGATGGCATTCGCACCCGACTGGCAGGCCTGACGCACCAGCTCGGCATACTGGCTCACCGCGCGCATCACGTTCACTGCCACCACACCGGCGCCCCTGGCGCGCTCCAGTGCAGCCTTGACCTCGCGGTCCAGCGCTTCGAGGTTGGCCTTGTCGATCAGCTCGCGCGTGGCGTTCTCGGTGCGCGCCATCAGATCCTTGTGCAGGCGGCGCAGATCGACGCTGGCAATCGTGCCGACACCGCCTTCTGCTGCCACGGCACCGGCCAGACCATGGGCCGACACACCAACGCCCATGCCGCCTTGCACGACAGGAAGCAGCGACTTGCCACGCAGCAGGAGGGACGGCAAAGAATGAGCAATCATGGGGAAACCTCTGAAAATGCGGAATAATTCACACATGAGCTTACTGGAGCCATGCTGCAGCGGGCTTGACCCTGCACAAGCCCGAGACTTTCCCCGGAACCGACATGAGCCCTGAAACTACGCCTTTTGCCGAACTCGGCGGTGAAGCTGTCCTGCGCCGTCTGGTGGACCGTTTCTACGATCTGATGGACGAGTTGCCCGAGGCCTACGTGATCCGCAAGCTGCACCAGGAGGATCTTGCCAGCGCCCGGCAGAAGCTCTTCGAGTATTTCAGCGGCTGGCTGGGTGGCCCGCCCCTGTTTGAAGCGAAGTACGGCCATCCGCGCATGCGCGCCCGCCACATGCCGTTTGCGATTGGCACTGCCGAGCGTGATGCCTGGCTGCTGTGCATGGCGCAGGCGTTTGATGAGGTACTGCCGGCGGGGGCTGCGCGCGATGCGTTCTGGCAGCGGGTGGTTGATCTGGCGGATTTCATGCGCAACCGCGAAGGCTGACGTGCGTCCAAGAGGATAATCGCGACTTCATTTTTGCTGTCGGAGAATCCCATGAGCAATCCCTTGCCCCCGCGCTATGGCGCCCCGATTACCCTGGCTGAAGCAAAGCGCGTGATGGCGGCTGCCGAGGCGGAATGCGCGAAGCAGGGCGACTGGCCGATGGTGATTGCCATCGTCGATGGCAGCGCCAATCTGGTGATGCTGCGCAGGCGCTGGACCATGCCCAGCACGCCAGTCTGGAAGTTGCTCCGTTCAAGGCCGCGACCGCCGCACGATTCCGTCGCCCGACCAAGGTGTTCGAGGATGCGGTAGCCGGTGGGGGTCTGGGCCTGCGCATGTTGTCGATGCCGAACGTGTGCTGCGTGGAAGGCGGCCTGCCTTTGCTGCGCAACGGCGAGGTGATCGGCGCAATCGGCGTGTCCGGCATGAACGCGGCGCAGGACGGAATCATTGCCGCGGCGGGCGTGGCGGCTTTGTAAGAATCGGGGGCCGATCTGCACCCTCTTGCAGACCGGCTTCTGGCGGGCGCCTTCAAGGTACATGCCCGGAAAACCGCGTATCGCGGCGCTGTGCAGGCATCCTGCCTGTTTCGCAAGGCGGGGAGCGGCTCTGCAAAGGGGTATGCCGTAAGGCTTTCTGGCTGCCCGCGTGGCCAGTCAAGAAACGCGGCGGGCCGACGTTGCTGCAGGCAAGCAGCGGTTTTGATCACGCGATTGAAAATGCCAATTGGCAGACCTGCCGGGCGTGATCCAAGCTGGAATCAACGGGCCGTTGCGAGCCTGCCGCATTCACCCCAGACAGAGTCGAGACCATCATGCCCAACCTGCACCGTTCCGCCCGTGCCCCGACCCCGCCCTCCCGTTTCCAGCCGATGCCGCTGGTGAGCGTGTTCCTGTCCCTGATCGGGCGACGCAACCGCAAGCCGCGCGCCATGCCGAATCCGGACTGGGAGCAGGATGAACCGATGACGGGGCTGTCCTGAGTCAGGACTGAGCGGGGCTCTTGTTCGAGCCGAGCATCGCCCGCAGGCCGGCGAGCTTGGCGCGACCTTCCTCCTGCGTGACCGGTGCGGCGTCCTTGTCGGCGCGACGCAGGCCGTCGCCCATTTCGTCGACGAAGCGTGAGAGCTCGACCATGCGGATCTCGCCGCCGAAGCGCCGGCGCTCGCAGGCGGTGATGGTCAGGCTGCGCTGCGCGCGGGTCACGCCCACGTACATGAGGCGGCGCTCTTCCTCGATCTTGTCCTCGTCGATGCTGGACTGGTGGGGCAGCAGACCCTCTTCCACGCCGATCAGGAATACGTGGCCGAACTCCAGCCCCTTGCTGGCGTGCAGCGTGGCGAGCTGCACGGCGTCCGCGTCTTCCTCATTGCCCTTGTCGAGCATGTTGATCAGCGCGATGGTCTGCACCAGATCGTGCAGGGTCTTCTGGTCTTCTTCGCCCTTGCGGCTGAGCCATTCGACGAAATCGCGCACGTTGCGCCAGCGGTTCTGGGCGTCGCGTACTTCAAAGCTTTCCATCAGCCAGGCTTCGTAGCCGATGGTGCGCAGCAGGTCTTCGAGCAGCACGCCGGCGGGCTCCTTGTGGGCGCGGTGGGCGAGCTGCTGGATGTAGTGGCCGAATTTGCGCACGCCTTCGAGCTGGCGTGCGGCAAGGTGCTCGGCGATGCCTTCCTCGAAGGCCGCACCAAACAGGCTGACATGCCGCGTGCCGGCGTAGTTGCCGAGCGCCTCCAGGGTGGCCGCACCCACGCCGCGGCGCGGTGTGGTGATGGCGCGGATGAAGGCCAGATCATCATCTTCGTTGGCCATCAGGCGCAGATAGGAGAGCAGGTCGCGGATCTCGGCCCGGTCAAAGAAGCTCTGCCCGCCGGACATGACATACGGAATGCGGTGATTGCGCAGCTGGGTTTCGATGATGCGGGCCTGATGATTGCCGCGGTACAGGATGGCGTAGTCGGAAAAGTGGGTCTTGTTTTCGAACTTGTGTGCGGTGAGCTTCATTGCCACCAGCTCGGCCTCGTGATCCGGGTCGCGCGCCAGGGTGATGTGGATCGGCTCGCCCAGACCGTGCTCGCTCCACAATTTCTTCTCGAAGAGTTTCTCGTTGTTGGCGATCAGGGTGTTGGCGGCGTTCAGGATGCGGTTGCTGGAGCGGTAGTTCTGCTCCAGCTTGATCACCTTCAGGCGCGGGTAGTCCTTCTGCAACAGGTTGAGGTTCTCCACGTCGGCGCCACGCCAGGCGTAGATGGCCTGATCGTCGTCGCCCACGGCAGTGAAGGCGCCGCGATCGCTGGCGATCTGGCGCAGCAGTTTGTACTGGGCACGGTTGGTGTCCTGATACTCGTCGATCAGCAGATAGCGCAGCTTGTTCTGCCAGCGCTCCCGCGCCTCCGGATGATCGTCGAAGAGGCGCACCGGCAGAGCGATCAGATCGTCGAAATCCACGCCCTGATAGGCGCGCAGGGTTTTCTCGTAAGCCCGGTAGAGCTTTGCCGCCGCATTGCTGGCTTCGTCGGTGACCAGCCGGTCGGCTTCAGAGGGTGTGATCAGTGCATTCTTCCAGCCCGAGATGGCCCACTGGATGGCCTTGGTGGTGGCCTTGTCGGCATTGCCGGACAGCTCGGTGATGATCTGCAGGATGTCCGCTGAATCGAGAATCGAGAACTGCGGCTTGAGGCCGACCAGCTTGGCCTCCTGACGCACGATGCGCACCCCCAGCGAGTGGAAGGTGCACACCGTGAGCTGCTTGGCCGAGCGAGTATCGAGCAGCTTGCCGACGCGCTCCTGCATCTCGTGAGCAGCCTTGTTGGTGAAGGTGATGGCGGCGATGTTGCGTGCCTCCAGCCCGCACTCCTGCACCATGTAGGCGATCTTCTGGGTGATCACGCGCGTCTTGCCGCTGCCCGCGCCGGCGAGCACGAGGCAGGGGCCGTCGAGGTACTTCACGGCTTCGCGCTGGGGGGCATTCAGGTGGGAGAGCATCAGGGGCGGACTGCGTGGGGGAAGGGGCATTTTACCCCATCAAGCCATGCCCTCAGGTCTGGTTCTCGGAGGCCGCAAACGGGCGTTCCGGCGTGCCTGCCCTTCGGTCTGTTATCTATTAAAATCAATGGCTTGAGCTTTGTTTTTGGGGCGAACAAACCGCCGGTCGGTCACTCCGACACAAATTGAATTTATCTATTCGCTATCGCAAGGCAAAACCACAGAATGAGAGTGACTTTTTTCACACTTTCCTGCTTTGGAGCTCCGCGATGAACAGCCCCGACACATCCGCTTTCGTGCCGCGCAAGACCTCGTTCGGTGCGCGCCTGCTCGCCAACCATGACACCACCCTGCCTTCGGGCCTGCGCCGCCTGCTGTTGCTGGCCGACGGGCAGCGCACCGTGTTCACCCTGAGCCAGATGATGCCCGACCGCGATGTGCCGGCCGATCTGCAGGACTTGCTCAAGCGTGGTCTGCTCGAAGATGGCAGCGTGCGCCTGGCGCCGCCCGCGGCAGATCGCATGGGGGCTGCCAGCGACACCGATCCGGATCTGCCGCAGGGCTGGGAATCGGCATCCGGTTTCATGGTGTCACGCGCCCGCGAAACGCTGGGGGTGATGGCCCTTGATGTGATCGACGCACTGGAGCAGGCCAACGACCCCGAGGCCGCGCGTGTCGCCATGAGTCAGTGGTACAAAGCCATGCGCAGTTCGCGCGAAGGGCGCGAGCAGGCCGATGTGGATCGCATCAAGGCCGCCGCGCTGCTCAAGGCCAGCCAGTCCGCCATCTGAATCAGTCCTCCCGTAGCACCTTGAGCCCTGTCGTTAGCGAACGGCAGGGCTCTTTTGTGTGACATGCCTGAAGATCCGCTCCCACGCTTGATTGGCGGGAGGCCTGCCTGAAAAAGTCCGATGGGAAAGGTTCTTCAGAGGGACTCTCCGCGCAGCCCTGCTGCATGCGGTTCTTCAGCCATGCAGGTGGCGCATGTCCGCAGCAGGTGCCCGGATTTCATTTCGCCTGCGGGCCGGGCGCGGGCCGCGCATCTTCACGGTGCTGGCGTGCCATGTCGGTAAAGGCGCGCACATAGTCGATGCCGGCATCCGCCTCGCGAATGCCGAGGAAGATCTGCTTGGGTACGCCGCGTTTGCCCAGCCGCACCGGCGTGAGCTTCAGCTTCGGAGCGTATTCCTCCACCAGCCAGCGCGGCAGGGCCGCGACGCCGCGGCCACTGGCCACCATCTGCAGCATGATGTCGGTGGTCTCGATGGTCTTGTGGCGGCGCGGGCTGATGCCGGCGGGGGTGAGGAACTGTGTATAGATGTCCAGCCGGTCGATGGCCACCGGATAGGTGATCAGGATTTCTTCGGAAAGCTGCCCGGGCGCTATCCATTCTGCCGTGCGCAAGGGGTGCTGCGGCCCCACCACCAGCACCTGTTCGTAATCGAACACCGGCTCGAAAACCAATCCCGGTTTGTAGAGCGGATCGGGCGTGACCAGCATGTCGATCTCGTGGCCGAACAGCGCGCCGATCCCGCCGAACTGGAATTTCTGCTTCACGTCCACATCCACGTCCGGCCAGGCGGCAAGGTAGGGCGAGACGATCTTCAGCAGCCATTGATAGCAGGGGTGGCATTCCATGCCGATGCGCAGGGTGCCGCGCTCGCCCTGGGCGAACTGCTGCAGGCGTGCCTCGGCAAACTCCAGCTGGGGCAGCAGGCGCCTGGCGGTGGCCAGCAGGTATTCCCCGGCCTGGGTGGGGCGCAGGCTGCGTCCTTCGCGATGCCACACCGGCGTGCCGAGCTGGTCTTCCAGCTTGCGCATGGCATGGCTCAGCGCGGATTGCGTCAGATGCAGCGTGTCGGCCGCAGCGGTCAGCGAGCCCTGGCGGTCGACCTCGCGCAGGATAGCCAGATGGATGCGTTCAAGGGTTGCCATTTGTGTGAATTCTGTTCATGGATTGATGAATAAATACCATTTTTATTCATTGATCAGTGATTTTACGATGTTGCCATCTCCTCCTCTCATCCGGCAACGATCATGGCAAGCACCCACAACCTTGGTTTTCCGCGCATTGGCGCAAAGCGCGAACTGAAATTCGCCCTGGAGTCCTACTGGAAAGGCCAGTCCACCCGTGAGGAACTCAAGACGCTGGGCGCGCAGCTGCGCCAGCAGCACTGGCAGGATCAGGCGGCCCTGGATTTTGCCCCGGTCGGCGACTTCTCCTTCTACGATCAGGTGCTCGACATGAGCTTCACGCTGGGCAACCTGCCCGAGCGCGTGCAAGGTTTTCACGGTGATGCGCTGGACAATTACTTCCGGGTTGCCCGTGGCCGCTCAGCGCAGTTGCCCGAAGCCCACGCGGGCTGTTGCGGCGGGGTGGCCGCTGGCGAGATGACCAAGTGGTTTGACACGAACTACCACTACATCGTGCCGGAATTCAGCGCGAACACCCGCTTCAGGCTCGATGCCACGCGCCTGGTGGCACAGCTGAGCGAGGCCCGCGCGCTGGGCGTGAAAGCCAAGCCGGTGATCATCGGCCCGCTCACCTATCTGGCCATCGGCAAGTCCAAGGACGATACCGCGAAGCTCGCACTGTTGCCGCAACTGCTGCCGGTGTATGCCGAGCTGCTCAATGTGCTGGCCGGGCAGGGGGTGGAATGGGTGCAGATCGACGAGCCCATTCTCGTGACCGAACTGGATGCCGACTGGAAACATGCCTTCGGTATTGCCTATCACGCCCTCAAGAGCTGTCGTGCCAAGCTGCTGCTGGCGACTTATTTCGGCCAGCTGCGCGAGAATCTGGAATGGGCGATCAAGCTGCCCACCGGCGGCTTCCATCTGGATGCCGTGAATGCGCGCGACGAGGTGTTGCCTGCGCTGAATTACCTTGCCTCCCACAAGGTGCTGTCACTGGGCGTGATCAATGGGCGCAACATCTGGAAGACCGATCTCACGGCGGTGCTGGACTGGCTGGCGCCAGTGCATGAGCGCCTCGGCGAGCGTCTGTGGATCGCGCCGTCGTGCTCGCTGCTGCATGTGCCGGTGGATCTGGCGAGCGAAGTGAAACTCGATGGCGAGATCAAATCCTGGCTGGCCTTTGCCCGGCAGAAGCTTGCCGAGCTCGGCGTGCTCGCCCGTGCGCTGAATCAGGGGCGTGAGGTGGTGAAAGCAGAGCTCGCTGCCAATCTCGCGGCGGTGGATGCGCGTCGCAAGTCTTCGCGCGTACATAACCCGGCCGTGAAGGCTGCGCTGGCACAGATCAACGCGCAACTCGGCCAGCGTCAGGGCGCTTATGCCGAGCGCGCGGAGAAACAGGCGAAGCGGCTCAAGCTGCCGAAATTTCCCACCACCACCATTGGCTCTTTCCCGCAAACAGCAGAAATCCGCATCGCACGCAGCGAATTCAAGGCCGGAGCAATCAGCGCAGCCAGCTATCAGGCCGCCATGCAGGCCGAGATTGCCCGCAGCGTGCGCGAGCAGGAAGCCCTGGGGCTGGACGTGCTGGTGCATGGTGAGGCCGAGCGCAACGACATGGTCGAATACTTCGGCGAGCAGCTCGACGGCTATGCCTTCAGCCAGTTCGGCTGGGTGCAGTCCTACGGCTCGCGCTGCGTGAAGCCGCCGATCCTGTTCGGTGACATCCACCGTCCGCAGGCAATGACTGTCGACTGGACCCGTTACGCGCAGTCGCTGACCGCAAAGCCGATGAAGGGCATGCTCACCGGGCCGGTGACGATCCTGAACTGGTCTTTCGTGCGCGACGATCAGCCGCGCGCGGTGAGCTGCAGGCAACTGGCGCTCGCCATCCGCGAGGAAGTGCTGGATCTGGAGCGCGCCGGCGTGCAGGTGATCCAGATCGACGAGGCCGCGCTGCGTGAAGGCCTGCCGCTGCGCCGCACGCAATGGCAGGCGTACCTCGACTGGGCGGTGGATTCCTTCCGCATTGCCGCCAACGGTGTGGCCGACGAGACCCAGATCCACACCCACATGTGCTATTCGGAGTTCAACGACATCATTGCCTCAATCGCCGACATGGATGCCGACGTGATCACCATCGAAACTTCGCGTTCCGACATGGAACTGCTCGACGTGTTCGACCACTTCAAGTATCCGAACGAGATCGGTCCGGGCGTGTACGACATTCACTCGCCCAACATTCCGACCGAGCAGCACATGATCACGCTGATGCAGAAGGCCGCCGGGCGCATCCCTGCCGAGCGCCTGTGGGTCAATCCGGATTGCGGGCTGAAGACCCGGCAGTGGCACGAGGTACTCCCTGCACTGACCAACATGGTCGCCGCTGCGAAGACCCTGCGCGCCACGCTGAGCTGAGCTCCTGCAGCAAGCACTCAAGGTTAGTCCCGGCCGCGCGCCGGGACTTTTGCATGCATCAGGATGACCCGCCATGAACGCCCCGAACACCTCCGGACAGCCTGCCCTCACGGCATTCATCAACCGGCGCCTCCGTATCCGGCAACTCTGCCTGCCCGCCTCCATCGGCTTTCACGCCGCAGAGAAGCTGCACACACAACGCGTACTGATCGATATCGAACTGAGCCTTGCACCGCTGACGCATGAAATCCCCGACGAGATAGGCGCAAGCGTCGATTACGACCTGCTGTACCAGGCCATCCCGGAATTGCTGGCTGATCGGCACTTCAATCTGCTGGAAACCCTGTGCCACGCAATCCTCGCGCGCTGCGCGGCGCTTCAGGGCGTGGTGGCCGCGCACGTTGCGGTCAGCAAGCCGGACATCTATGCGGATTGCGAGAGCGCTGGTTATTCCGCGGAATGGCGCATTTAGAAACTGAAATTAGCCTGCCCGAAGACCCGCCTCCAGAGTGGTTCTGCGAGATATGTGTCTGCACAGGTGCGCCAGAAGCAGCTCTCCGCATGGCCTGCCCGCTCAGCCTTGCTGCATGCGGCTCTCCAGCCATGCCGCCGCGCCCTTCCCAGCTGCGCGCCCACTGGCAAAACAGGCGGTGAGCAGGTAGCCGCCGGTGGGCGCTTCCCAGTCCAGCATTTCGCCAGCGCAGAACACGCCGGGGATTTTTGTCAGCATCAGATTCGTGTCGAGCTCTTCGACACGGATGCCGCCGGCGCTGCTGATTGCCTCGGCAATCGGGCGAGGTGCGGCGAGGCGCAGCGGCAAGGTCTTGATCGCCGCGGCCAGGCGCACCGGGTCGTGCATGGCGTCCTTGCTCAGGCATTCATGCAGCAGCCCCATCTTCACGCCCTTGAGCCCCAGACGGCTCTGCAGATGAGATGAAAGCGAGCGGGCGCCGCGCGGATGGGCGACTTCGGTGGCGACCCATTCTGCGCTGCGGCCGGGCAGCAGATCCAGCCACAGTGTGGCGTGAGCATCGGCAAGCAGTGCGTCGCGCAGGGGCGCGGAGAGGGCGTAGACCAGTCCGCCCTCGATGCCGCTGGCGCTGATCAGGCACTCACCGCTGCGCTGCCAGATCCGCCCATCCGGACCGCTGCAGCTCGCGGCGACATTCTTCACCGCTTCGCCGGCAAAACGCTCCTGGAAATGCGCACTCCAGCCGATGTCGAAACCGCAGTTGGCCGGCTGCAGCGGCGCAATGGCAATGCCCCGGTCAGCCAGCCAGGGCAGCCAGGCCGCGTCCGAGCCGAGCTGTGGCCAGCTGGCGCCACCCAGCGCCAGCACGGTGGCGGCGGGTTGCAGGCAGATCTCGCCTGCGGGGGTGGCAAAGCGCAATGCGCCGGATGTGTTCCAGCCCAGCCAGCGATGCCGGACGTGGAATGTGACCCCCGCTTCACGCAGGCGATGCAGCCAGGCACGCAGCAGTGGCGCTGCCTTCATGTCGGTCGGGAAGACCCGGCCGGATGTGCCGATGAAGGTCTCCACGCCCAGACCATGAATCCACGCGCGCAAGGCGTGCGGGCCGAAAGCGGCGAGCAGCGGGGCGAGCCAGCCGGCGCGGGCACCGTAGCGCGCCACAAAGGTGTCCGGCGCTTCGGAGTGGGTGATGTTCATGCCGCCCTTGCCCGCCATCAGGAACTTGCGCCCGACCGAAGGCATGGCATCAAAGACCTCGACACGCAGCCCGCAGCCGGCCAGGGCTTCGGCGGCCATCAGCCCCGCCGGGCCGGCGCCGATGATGGCAATGCGAAGCTGATCAGAGTGGGCGGACATGGCTGGATCGTGAAGGGGTGGCAGGCGTTGCGGCATGAGGAAAGTGACCGTCAGCCGGTGTGCCGACAGGCCGCCATTCTATTACCAAGGCGTTAGTGCGGACGCTTGGGGAGCCGGTCTGGCACAGATCAAATGTTTGCGAGATTGACTGGAAGACGAAGGGAGGAGGCTCTAACATGGCAGCGGTTTTGGCGTTTATTGTCGCATTGCAGCAAAATAACGACCTCAGCGTTGCTCCCCCCTTATCGGTAGAAAAACATGCAAACCTTTTTCCTTGCTCCGACCCGGCAGAATGTGGGTCTCACCTCGGTTGCCCTGGGCGTTGTCCGCTCCCTGCAGCGTCAGGGCCTGCGCGTCGGCTTTGCCAAGCCGGTCACCCAGGACGACACCGCCAACGAGCGCTCCGTGCATTTCGCACGCGAAATCTGCAAGCTCGAATGTCCGAACGCACTGACCACCGCTCAGGTTGTGGCGCGCATTTCCGAAGGCCAGATTGACGAGCTGCTCGAAGACATCGTCAGCCTGTGCATGGGCGCGGCCCAGAACGCCGACGTGCTGGTCATCGAAGGTCTGCATACCGACCCGAGCTTTTCCTACACCACCCGCCTCAACGCCGACATCGCCCGCAGCCTGCAGGCCGAGATGGTGCTGGTCACCAGCGCCCAGGACGACACCACGATTGGCGAAGTGAAGCTCACCGCCAGCCAGTTCCGCGCAGGCGGCTGCAACATTGCCGGCACCATCTTCAACAAGGCACCGGCCAACTACGACGTTGCCAAGGCCGTTGCCGGCCTGGAAGACATCCCGCTGTGGGGCGTGATCCGCAACAACCCGGCCCTGCTGGCGCCGCGCACGCTGGATGTGGCGCGTCACCTGAATGCCGAGATCGTGGTCGAAGGCGAGATCGCCAAGCGCCGCGTGCTCGAAACCGTGGTGGCAGCCCGCTCTGCCGCCGAGATGATCGATCGTCTGAACCCCTGTTCGCTGATCGTTTCCGCCGGCGACCGCGACGATGTGATGCTCGCCACCGCACTGGCCGCCTCGCGTGGCATCCAGCTCGCCGGCCTGCTGCTCACCCACTCCTCTTCGGTGGATCAGCGCATTCTGGATCTGGCTGCCAAGGCACTGGATAACGGCTTGCCGATCCTGCGCGTGGATTCCGACACCTATCTGACCGCGACCAACATCAGCCGCATTTCGCCGGCGGTGGCGGCGGACGACTTCGAGCGCATGGAGCAGGTGCTCGATGGCGTGGCCGAAGAACTGAATACCGACGCCATCCTGGCTCGCGTGAAACTGCCGGGCACCACCCGCATGAGCCCGCCGGCCTTCCGCTACCAGCTGATCCAGAAAGCCCGCGCAGCCCACAAACGCATCGTCCTGCCGGAAGGCGACGAGCCGCGCACCATCAAGGCTGCGGTCATCTGCGAAGAGAAGGGCATTGCGCGTTGCGTGCTGCTCGGCAAGCCGGAGGTCATCAAGGCGGTTGCCGCTGCGCAGGGCGTGGTCCTGCCGCCGACGCTGGAAATTCTGGATCCGGACACGATCCGCGAAAAATACGTGGCTCCGATGGCCGAGCTGCGCAAGAGCAAGGGCCTCACCGAAGGCCAGGCCCGCGACCAGCTGCAGGACACCGTGGTGCTCGGCACCATGATGCTGGCGGTTGATGATGTCGATGGTCTGGTCTCGGGTGCCGTGCATACCACCGCCAGCACCGTGCGTCCCGCACTGCAGCTGATCAAGACGGCGCCGGGCAATTCCATCGTGTCCTCGGTGTTCTTCATGCTGATGCCGGATCAGGTGCTGGTGTATGGCGACTGTGCCATCAACCCCGATCCGAACTCGGCCGAACTGGCTGAAATCGCCCTGCAGAGCGCGAATTCGGCCAAGGCCTTCGGTGTGGATCCCCGCGTGGCGATGATCAGCTACTCGACGGGTACCTCGGGTGCTGGCGCCGATGTCGTGAAGGTTGCCGAAGCCACCACGATTGCCAAGGAAAAGGCCCCCGAGCTGCTGCTCGACGGCCCGCTGCAGTACGACGCCGCCTCCGTGATGGATGTCGCTGCCTCCAAGGCGCCGAACTCCAAGGTCGCCGGCAAGGCCACCGTGTTCATCTTCCCGGACCTGAACACCGGCAACACCACCTACAAGGCGGTGCAGCGCAGCGCCAATGTGGTTTCCGTCGGCCCGATGCTGCAAGGTCTGCGCAAGCCGGTGAACGATCTGTCACGTGGCGCGCTGGTTGACGATATCGTGTTCACCATCGCCCTGACCGCCATCCAGGCAGATTCGGACGCGGTGTAAGCGGCCACACAAGGCGAAGTACCCGGACGGCCCTCTTCGGTTATATGGAGTTAGTAGGGCTTAATAATTAGGCTTAAAAATACCGCTTCTAATCTTTGAAGCGGTATTTTTTTGCTTGAGATGCATGCATATATGGAGTTGAAGTAGTAATACTATGAATGCAGCTAACAATCTCGTTGTGAGCGTGGTTTTGTTTTCTGTTTATGTAACCGGTTTCGACCGGAACAGAGTCTGGACGCGCGACGCGTAGCGGCGCGGGTCAGAAGGCAAGCGAAGTGCGGCAGGTTTTGGCTTTAGGTGCGGAAAAATTCGCCGGGTTCGCATTCAAGGGTGCGGGCCAGCTTCAGGATATTTAGCAAGGCGACGTTTCGTTGCCCGCGTTCAACTCCGCCCAGATAGCTACGCGCCAAGCCGCTCTCCAGTGCCAGTCTCTCCTGAGACCAGCCGCGCTCCTTTCGAATTTCAGCCAAGCGCAGGCCGAAGGCCTGCAGATCGGCTTGCTGTTCCGGAGTGAGCGAAGTTTCCATAGCGCGATGCTAGGAATCGGCCCTCTTTAAGGCCACGCTCTATGAGTGACAATTTGAAGCTTCTTGCCTATATTTCGTCGCTTTGCAGAGCGAGACATTCAGCATGCCTATCCAACAGCCTCTTGAGCATCTGGATGCCACGGCTTTACAGGATCTGATCGACCGTTACTACGCAGGCGAAAACGTGGCTGTTTTGCTTCAAAAGTTCAATGTTGCTTGTTGCCCAAGGGACTTGTGGCGTCACTTCCCTCCTAGCGAAGCTGGCCGTGATTGCCCTGTTTGCAGTGAGCCGCTTGTTGTGCCGCGCCTCTCGCGCACAGGGACGCGCGGGAAAATAACTTTACCTGCTCGTTGCACCACATGCCTTCATGTTGAAACGCTTCATTGCGCCTGCTCCGCTTGCAGTGCCGCCCGCCGCGTGGCCGATCAGGCTAAAGAGCTCAAAGTCAGAGAGGCTATCGCAAATTTCTGTGCGAACAGGTGGTCATACACCCCGCTGAAAATTACGCCCGATCAGATGAGTGCTGAAGCCGCGATAGCTTTGCTCAGCCTAGTTCGATGCGGCGGCTGGCTGAATGACAGTTCCGTTGGCGCCATCCGCAATTCAGTCATTCCATTTGCGCCCCAAGGTGCCGATTTTCCAAGACAGCTTCTCGACGTATTGCTGGAGTACGGTTTGGTCGCTCCGCAACCAAACTCACCTGCGGGGACTTTTGTGGCGACGGGAGAAGATCAAGGCTGGGAGATGGAGTCTGCGCATTGGGAATTGCTTTTCCCTGATCCGCCTGACTTCATCCGGCAGCTGGAATGTTTAGCAGCTTCGTCTTCCTGGCCGGAAGCCTGGCTTGCTGACTGCCATCTTGTATGGAAAAAGCTGGCAGCGGCGGAGTGCTGGGAGTTCTGCAAATACAGCGTCCAGCAAAGAGATCTGCCGATGCCAGGCGCGACGGCTCTTTCCGCCTTGATTGAAAACCTGTTGCAGGATTACTCGGTATCCCAGTGTTATCAACTCATCTGGGCTAGTGCTGCAGATGCGACGGATTATCGCGCTCGAAAACGAATCACGGCTCAGCATGCGGCAAACTACCTGATAGGAGCCTGTCAGCGTAGGGCGGATCGTTCAAGGGCCGAGGACTGGCCAATCAAGGGATTCAAACGAAATTTTGAGCTGGGTCGGACGCAGGTGAGTCATGTGCTTCACGACGTTTTTCTAACGCATGGGGAAGCTGGTTTTTTTTCTTCTCAGAAAACGTAATCTTCTTGCGCGGCCGATAAGAAGGGGTGATCAAGTTCACTGGATTGCGTATCAATCAAAGGGTTTTACACAAAAGGGGGGAGCTGCAGCGCTTTGCTAGCTTGAACAAGAACCAGGCACCGCTCGCGAGCCCTTGTGACTGCGTTGTATAGCAACCGCCGTCGCTGATCGTCATCCCCGACCACCCCTGCGGGCCACAACACAATTACTTGGTCGAATTCACGATTCTTGGCGCCATGGACTGTCAATGCGCATCGGGATTTATCTACAGACGATTTGAGACGTTTCTGACTTGAGAAAGACTGAATAATTGATTCGATGACTTCGTCTCGGGAGAAAACCTGTCTTCCCAGAGCACGCCGTTGAACGTCGGCCCAAGATTTTACGTCTGTAGCAACACGGCCGTTTGCTTTCGCACGAACGAGTTCGACCAAATCGAAATAACCGATTTCATCAGGCAGTTGAAGCTGCTCTACAAGATCCCCGATCTCTGCTGACTCTGCCTTTTCCCAACGGATATTGATGGGGCCGATTCCTTTGTTTGTCTTTTTTGTCGAAGACCACTCAACAACATGTTGCGCATATCCTTTGTAAGAAGGAGAAATTACAGCAACTGTTTTTTCTTTCGCATACCACGCTATTGCATGAGATGCCCACGTCCCAGCTAGTGGTGAGTTCGAGGCCAATACGATCTTGAATTTATCTTGTGAAACAGGTGGCTTCCCAGCGCGAAGTGCAGCCGCTGCATCAAGAAGATCTGCAATGTTTGTCCGGCGCGGTTCGGTAAGGTTAATAACCTGACCAACAGCGGCCAGCCACTCCATTGCCGGGTTTGGACGTATGTTGGGGTCAAGGCATTGAAACTCATCTGCAGCGGCCAGCACTTCAACCCTGGTTGCCAGTGCCGATAGAATCCGCACGCGATCCGCATTGAGGTCTTGTGCTTCATCTATGATCAGGACGGGGTGTGTAATTGCCAGCAGCGTGAACATGTCGGATCAGAATAGCTGACCACGTTCACCGGATGGCGTGACGCAATGAAGTCGGCCAGCCCGAAGGCTGGCCGAAATATTGTGGTTAACAATCAAAAACGATTGCAGCAACTCACTCACGCGGGAATATGTGTGTTTTTACTCCACATAGGGCGGGAGGGCCGTTTTTTATCGCCTCATGGAAACCCTCTCCCAGCCTCACTCTGCAGGCTGGCATGCTGGAGGCCCTTGTCAGGAGCGGGTTCTGGCGATGCTTGTTCAGATGTCCGCACGGCTTCCATTTTCGACTTTATTTCCATAAACTTGGAAATATGGAAACAAAAGCCGCCGTCACCCAGCTCGCTGCCCTTGCCCAGGAGCATCGCCTCGCCATCTTCCGCCTGCTCGTGCAGCAGGGTGAGGCGGGTCTGGCGGTGGGCCGCATTGCCGAGGCGCTCGGGCTGGCCAATGCCACCCTGTCCTTCCACCTCAAGACCCTGACTCAGGCCGGCCTGATCGAGGCCCGGCAGGACGGACGTTTCATCCACTACTCGGCGAATTTCGTCGCCATGAACAGCCTGCTCGGTTTCCTCAGTGAAAACTGCTGTGGCGGCCAGGCCTGTTGCTAACCGGATCACCAGGCATGAACCTCTTTGAACGCTACCTCAGCCTCTGGGTCTTCCTTTGCATCATTGCCGGCGTGCTGCTCGGTCAGGCCTTTCCGTCTGCGGTGCAGGCGGTTGGTGCGCTGGAAGTCGCCAAAGTGAATCTGCCCGTCGGCCTGCTGATCTGGGTGATGATCATCCCGATGCTGCTCAAGGTGGATTTCGGTGCGCTGCATCAAGTGCGCCAGCATGTGCGCGGCATCGGCGTGACGCTCTTCGTCAACTGGCTGGTCAAGCCCTTCTCGATGGCCTTCCTCGGCTGGCTGTTCATCCGCACGCTGTTTGCGCCATGGCTGCCGGCGGAGCAACTCGACAGCTACATCGCCGGGCTGATCCTGCTGGCTGCCGCGCCCTGCACCGCGATGGTCTTCGTGTGGAGCCGGCTCACCAACGGCGACCCGCTGTTCACCCTGAGTCAGGTCGCGCTTAATGATTCCATCATGGTCGTGGCCTTTGCCCCACTGGTCGCCTTGCTGCTGGGCGTGGCGAGCATCTCGGTGCCCTGGGACACGCTGTTCATCTCGGTGCTGCTGTATATCGTGATTCCGGTGATCCTCGCCCAGCTCGCGCGCCGCGCCTTGCTGAGAAAAGGCCAGACCGCCTTTGACGCCGCCATGGCGAAGATCGGCCCCTGGTCGATCAGCGCCCTGCTGCTCACGCTGGTGTTGCTGTTCGCCTTCCAGGGCAAAGCCATCATCGAGCAGCCGCTGGTGATCGCCTTGCTGGCGGTGCCGATCCTGATCCAGGTCTTCTTCAACTCAGCACTCGCCTACTGGCTCAACCGCAAGCTGGGCGAGGCGCACAACGTGGCCTGTCCCTCGGCACTTATCGGCGCTTCGAACTTCTTCGAGCTGGCGGTGGCTGCCGCGATCAGTCTCTACGGTTTCGAATCCGGCGCCGCGCTGGCCACCGTGGTTGGCGTGCTGATCGAGGTGCCGGTGATGCTGCTGGTGGTGCGTGTCGTGAACGCCAGCAAGGGCTGGTACGAGCAAGGCCAACACTGATTTACCACCCCCAACCCGAGACCCGTCATGACAACGATTTACCACAACCCCGCTTGCGGCACCTCGCGCAACACACTTGCCATGATTCGCAACGCTGGCATTGAGCCCACCGTGATTGAGTACCTTTCGACCCCGCCGGATCGCGCCACCCTCGTGAAACTGATTGCGGACGCCGGCCTCACCGTGCGCGGCGCGCTGCGCGAGAAATGCGAGCCGTATGAGCAACTCGGCCTCGCGGAAGACCGCTTCAGCGACGAGGAACTGCTGGACTTCATCGGCCAGTACCCGATCCTCATGAACCGCCCCTTCGTCGTCACCAAACTCGGCACCCGCCTGTGCCGTCCTTCGGAAGTCGTGCTCGATATCCTGCCCGCCGCGCAGCAAGCTGCTTTCACGAAGGAAGATGGCGAAGCGGTGGTCGACGCCGCCGGGCAGCGTGTGAAGCCGGTCTGATCCGGCGCAGGAACGGCGATCTGGCTGTGAACTAGGATCAGGGCATGAACGAACACACCGCCGTCCCTTGCCTGCTGACTGCCTGGCACGATCACGAGCGTGCCTTGCGCGGCTGGCTGATCCATCAGCTGCACGACCCGGCACTGAGTGAAGATCTGCTGCAGGACGTCTTCCTCAAGGCCATGCGTCAGGGCCGCCGTTTCTGCGAACTGGAGAATGCCCGCGCCTGGCTGTTCGAGGTGACGAGGAACACCCTGACCGACCAGTTGCGGCGCACGCGCGAAAGCATCGAGCTGCCCGAGGATCTGAGCGTAGAGGAAGAAATCACCGCACCGGTCGACAGCCTCACGCAATGCCTGCCGCGCGTGCTCGCCGAGCTCTCGGCGCAAGATCGCGAAGCCATCGTCCTGTGCGATCTGGAAGGCCTGAGCCAGGCCGACTATGCGGCTCGCCTGGGCATCAGTCTGCCGGGCGCCAAATCCCGCGTGCAGCGCGCGCGGGTGCGTCTCAAGGCGCAGCTGGCGAGCGCCTGCAAGGTGCAGTTCGATGAGCAGGGCAAAGTCTGCTGTTTCAAGTCGCGCCCGCCTGAGAGCAAGAATGGCTGAAACCAGCCGCCGCGCCAGCCAGCTCAACCTGGGCTGCGCCTGCCAGTTCCTCGATCGCGACAAACTTTGCGCGGAGCTTTCGCGCGAGCCGGCGCTGGCCGAGCTTTGCCCGGATCTCGGGAACAGCCGGCCGCACCTGTTCTCGGCGTCCAGCGTTTTCGTCAGCCCGGCGCAGGTGGCGCGCATGGCCAGCGTGATCCATGCCGTCGAGCAGCTCGCCGCCTTGCCCGCCTGGCAGACGGCGGTCGGCGTGCCCGGTCGCACCGGTCCGCGCGGCGGCCTGCTCGGCTTCGATTTCCACCTCGATGACGCAGACGTTCAGCTCATCGAAATCAACACCAATCCCGGCGGTGCGCTGCTCAATGTCGCGCTGGCCCGGGCGCAACGCGCCTGCTGCGCCGAAACCGAAAGCCTGCTGACATCCGCCGGTGCCTGGCCGCAGGCCGAGGCCGCCATCCTCGATGTGTTCCGTCAGGAGTGGCAACAGGCCGGGCGCACGGGCGAACCGGTGCGCATCGCGCTGGTCGACAGCGCACCGGCGGAGCAATACCTCTACCCGGAATTCCTGCTCTATCGCCACCTCTTCCAGCAGGCCGGCTGGCAGGCCGTGATCGCCGATCCGGCCGAACTCGTCTGGCGCGAGAGCGGTCTGTGGCACGCCGAAGGCCGCGTGGATTTCGTCTACAACCGCCTCACCGATTTCCGTCTGGAAGAGCCCGCCCACGCCGCCATCCGCCAGGCCCATGCGGCCGATGCCATCGTGCTGAGCCCGCATCCGCAAGCGCACGCGCTGTACGCCAACAAGCGCAACCTCGCCCTGATGTCCGACCCGGCCTTCCTCGACAGCCTGCCCCTGCCTGAAGAAGCTCGCCAGTCCTTGCTCTGCGGGGTGCCGCGCACCGAGCTGGTGGTGCCTGCGCGTGGCGAAGCGCTGTGGGCCGCGCGCAAGGGCCTGTTCTTCAAACCGCTCGAAGGCTACGGCAGCCGCGCCGCCTACCGCGGCGACAAGCTCACGCTCCGGGTGTGGGACGAAATCCTGCAGGGCGAGTACGTTGCCCAGCGCATCGCCCCGCCCAGCGAACGTCTGGTGCCGCAACCCGGCGAAGCCGCGCGCCTGAAGCTGGACATCCGCGCCTACGCCTATGCCGGCGAGATCCTCCTGCTCGCCGCCCGCCTCTACAGCGGCCAGACCACCAACTTCCGCACCCCCGGCGGCGGCTTCGCTCCGGTGTGGGTGCTGACGGGAAGTTAGCGTCAAGGGATCCTGCCTGAAGACCCGCATGCGGTGGGCGTCTTCAGGCAGGCATGCCGGTGAGGCAATACGGGTGATGGTTTGCAGAATGCATGCCCGCAAAGCACCGCGCGAAGCGGGTTACCGTGGGGCGCAGGGTGGAGTTCCAAGTGACATTCCCCCTGCACATGCTTCCGGGGTATGCGCCAGTCTGCGCTGCGTGCCTTCCCCATCCGCTTGAAGCACAAGGTGATCGGCTGAATCCAGATCCTGAAGCGTCCCTCATAACGCCATCTGTCAGGCGTCATCGGTTTTCTGGCGGGTATGAATTTGGCCTGAAACCGATCTCTGTTGTCATCCTGCCTTCGCCAAGTCTGCTCGATCCTGACGGAGGTTCTCCATGCCCAATCACGCCACTTTTGGCAAAACAGCCATTGTCATGCTGATGCTCGCATCCCTTTGCTCATGCGGCGGCGGTGGTGGAGGTGGTAGCAGTGGCGCGTCTGGTTCGTCGTCCTCAAGCAGCTCCGGAGCCGGCAGCACGACGAGCTCCAGCGGCGGCTCAAGCGTCACCCCCTCGGCCACTTGCGACATACCGACAGCGTGGGCCTTGCCAACGACGCGGGTAGTTGTCGGTCAGGGGACAGCCGCCAGCTGCACCGAAACCGCTCTCAGGACGGCCGCCCAGAGCGGTGGGCACATCACTTTTGCCTGCGGACAGTCGCCGGTCACGATTCCGGTGAGCAGCGAGATACGCTTCCCGAACGCGACCGTCATCGACGGAGCGGGGCTGATCACGCTTGATGGTGGTGGCAAGAACCGCATTCTGGTCTCCGCCAACAACCGCTCGCTGTCAGTGCGCAACATGCGTTTCATCAATGGCGCCGGCAGCAAGACGATGGAGGGCGCGGGCATTGGCGGGGCCGTTTCCGGGGAATACCTGAACCGGATCGAGGTGATCAACAGCCGATTCGAAAACAACACCGCCGGCCGTGGTGGTGGTGCAGTGGGCGTGGGAACGGCGAGCACGCTGGTCATCGTTGGCAGCACTTTTACCGGGAACAGCTCCTGGTACGGTGGTGCGGTCTATAGCCTTTTGTCTCCCCTGACCATCGTGAATTCTGTCTTCAGCGGAAACTTCACCACGACTGATGGCAGCCTTGGAGATGGCGGCGCCATCGGCACGGACGGCGCCTCCACCAGCCCGGATGACAGCGTCGGGGGCGACGTCTACATCTGCGGCACGCAGATCACCGGCAACAAGGGATATGGCAACGGTGGCGGAGCCTATCTGTGGGTGTATCCACCCGACCGGATCATCATTGACCGCACAACGGTTTCCGCCAACAGCGCCTCACCCAACGGACGAAACAACAACGGCCTGGGTGGCGCGATGCGCGTGAGCAATGGCGAGATCATCATCCGGCGCTCGAGCTTCCTGTCGAATACCAGCGACGGAAATGGCGGCGGGCTCTACCTGGACTGCGCCCCCAGTTGCACGCTGAACAACGACACGTTCCACGGCAACGTTGCGAAGAGCTATGGCGGAGCCATTTTTGGTGACGGCCACAGCAGCAACAACGTGACCTTTGCATCCAACCAGGCGGGTGGGCATGGTGGCGCAATCTTTGGCACGGGCTTCAGCGTGAACAACTCGGTGTTTCTCGATAATTCCGCTGGCAATTCCTGGGGGCAAGCGATGTCCTGCAGCACGACAGGGACCGGCGCGAACGTCGTGCAATGGCTGACGGCCAAAAGCAATGGCGGCAGCGACACCTGTGTGCCTTCTCCCAAGGCTGTTGCGCCCATGCTCTCGGCCCCTGCCGACAACGGCGGACCGACCTGGACCATGCTGCCGGCCAAACAAAGCCCGCTGCTCAATGCCGGTTCCGGCTGTACCACGGAAGATCAGCGCGGCGAGTTGCGCAATACGGCTCGCTGCGATCTGGGGTCGGTCGAACTCAACTGAACACCTCTGCGATCAGGGGCGCAGCACAAGGGCGCTGTCTGTCTGGATAAAAGCTGCGAATCCTGCGCGGGAAACAGAAACTTGACGCGGGCAGGGGGGGAGTGAAATCAGCTTCGCTCCCCTGCCATTCAGGCACTGCCCTGACTCGCACCGCTCAGCGCCATGACCAGATCAGACTGGGTGATGATGCCAACCAAGCGTTCGTCCGCGCCAATGATCGGAATGTGGTGGTGACCGGTGCTGCCAAAGAGCGGCAACAGCTCGACCAGATGGCGTTGCTCGCCGGCTACCCGTACCTTGCGCGTCATGATCTGGCCGACAACTTCGGGCTTGCTGGCGTCATGGCCCGGCGTGGGACGCAATAGCTGGTGCAGCTTGCCCTCGATGCCCTCAAAAGAATCCAGCTCCGCTGCACGCATGAAATCCGCCAGGGTGACGATGCCGACCAGACGCTGGAAGTTGTCCACCACCGGCAGTGCCTTGATGCGCTTGTCGCGCAGCAAGGCCCAGGCCTCCTGCAAGGGCGTGCCGAATTCCACGGTGATCAGCGTGCGTGACATCACATCGCTGCAGCGCAGCTCGGCCAGCTTGCGCTGATAGCCGCGCAAGCCGGTTTCGGCGAGCAGTGCCTTGAGGTCGTCACGGCTGATGTCCAGTACCTGGTTGTAATGCGCCAGCACCGCATCAAGGTCGGCATCCAGACCCGCCTCGGCCGGCTTCGGCGGGGCGATCTGGGGATGCGGATAGGGTCGTCGTGTGGCGTGGTTATAGGCAATCCCCGCCGCCACCAGCAGCATCGAATTCAGCAACACCGGATACGCCGCGAAGAGCGGGCTGCTGATGCCGCCCAGGGCTATCGTCAAGGCGCTGGCGCCACCCGGCGGGTGCAGGCAGCGCAAGGCCAGCATCGCCGCCATTGCGCCGGCCACGGCCAAACAGGCGGTGAGTTCGGGAATCCCCAGTGACGCGGTCAGCGCCACCATGCCGATCCCGACCAGCGCCGATACGGTATTGCCGGCGACAACCGCCCAGGGCTGCGCCATCGGGCTTGCCGGCGCAGCAAACACCAGCACCGCACTGGCCCCCATCGGCGCTACCAGCCACACGGACGCGCCGATGCTGCGGCTGGCGAGATGACTCAGCAGGGCGGTGAATGCGATGCCGATCAGGCCGCCTAGCACCACGCGCAGGCGTTCGCGGGCATTGATCGGGGTACGGGCGGGCAGGAAAGCCTGCCACCAGACCGGCGCAGCGGCGTCGGTCTGAACTTGGGGAGTGCTCATGGTCGTCTGCTTCAGGGCTGCACCGTAGTGCGGAATCGGGCTGCCGATCATGGCGGCAGCCTCTCGTTGAGGCGACAGGATAGCGCAAGGCGCCGCACTGGCGGTCAGCCCCGCCAGCAAATCGCGACGCCGGCAAAGGCGCATGGGGCGGGCGTCTTCAGACAGGCAGGTCGGTGAGGCAGGACAGACGCGGGTTTGCCGTAGGGTGCGCATTGCGCACCGTTTCAAAGAGATTTTTATTGCTGGGCCGGTTGGATGACGCCGTGAGGGGGTAAGGCGGTTTCCGCGTGCGCGGTGCGCACCCTACAAGGCTGAGGGGCCGCGGAGAATTTAATTCGGGCCTGGCCCCTTTAATTCAAGGAAAAGGGGGCCTGTCGCTGACTCCTCAATGACAGGCTTGGTGCGGAGGACTCGTCAGCGCGGGTCAATGACCCGCCCCGCCTGGCTATGGGGCTGGGCGTCTTGCAGACGCTCTATGGCTGTGCAGCCCTAATTTTTTCCGGGTCAAAATCGGTTACGTCGAATTTTACAATTCCGTGTCCATGGCGAAACAATGGTATTTGAACAAGAATAGTTTTTGCAAGCTTAATGTCATTAATTAAGTTATTGTTTTTAATGGAAAGGAATGGTGGACTACTGTCAATGCCTATTGCTGAATAGCTCTTTACATTTCCGCCATCAAATCGTATTGAAATATCACAGCCATTTCTTTCTGGACAATCAAATTGATGGCCGCCGATTGATGATATGTAGATATCCCCGTCTTCATAGATTGAAATTGAGACAGGGGCGGATTCGTATGGAAATATCTCAGGCAATTTGTCGTCAGAAAAGAGGGTGGCTGAGCGTGAAATTTTGTCAGTCATTTTGTCTTTTGAGGCCGTGTAAATCCAAGGAATATGTGAGGCTGACTGTTTTTGTTCGAGGGAGTTATTTAAGCTGTTTTCGGATTTGTTTCCGCATCCTGAAATTAAAAAAACAAGTGGCAGCAGTAGTTTTTTCATATTAAATCCTTCGTGCTGTAATAGTGTTACACCGTGTATGGTGCAATCAATTCTGTCGTTACGAAGCAAGGTGCACTGAGCGCAGCAAACTGCGCCGCATGTCAGACGTTACACCGAACAAAAGTCTGATGTCATCACAATGAGAAAATCATCGGGCCGCAGTTCTCTGCACGCATTGTTCCCTGCGACGCCCTGCGAACGGCTTTTGTGCAAGCAGACAGATTGTCCCGGCGCTACGACCGGGCCACTGCGGCGCGACTGTCTCTGCCTGCATCGCGTCAGTTCCCGCAGACTGTGTGTTTTCCCCTGAACAGAGTGCATCGTGCCCGCCGTCCTGCCTAGTCCGTTCCTGTATGCCACCGCCAGCCTGATCTGGGGTTCGACCTGGATGGCGATCACCTTTCAGCTGGGCACGGTCGATCCGGCCGCGTCGGTGGGCTACCGCTTCCTTCTCGCCGGTGTGCTGTTCCTGATCTGGAGTCGCTGGCGCGGTGAAGCCTGTCTGCTGCCGCTGCCACAGCTGCGCTGGGTGGCGCTGCAGGGCGTGCTGCTGTTTGGCATCAGCTACACGCTGACCTATGAAGCCGAGCGGCATATTGCTTCGGGCCTGATGGCGGTGCTGAATTCGAGCATGCTGCTGTTCAACCTGATCGGCATGCGTCTGGCCTTTGGCCGCCGGCTGGATGGCAAGTCGATGCTGGGCGCGGGGCTCGGCGGGCTGGGCATCGTGCTGGTGTTCTGGCCGGAGCTGGCGACGGTGCAAGACGCATCGGGCTGGTTTGGCGTGGCCTGTGGTCTGGCGGCGGCGCTGCTCGCTTCGTGCAGCAATATGGTGTCCCAGCGCAATCACCAGAGCGGCGTGCCGCTGCTGGCGGGCACCGGCTGGTCGATGATCCTCGGCGGCGCGACGGCCCTGCTGATTTCGCTGGCGCAGGGGCATCCGCTCGGTTTCGATGCGCGTCCGGCCTACATTGCCTCGCTGCTGTATCTGGCCGTGTTCGGTTCGGTGATTGCCTTCGCCTGCTACTTCACGCTGATCGGGCGCATCGGCGCGGGGCGAGCCGGTTATATCGCCGTCGCAGTGCCGATTCTGGCGCTGATCCTGTCCGGCTTCTTCGAAGGCTTCGTGTGGCGGATCTGGACCGTCGCGGGGATTGTCTGCGCCGTGGCCGGCAACCTGATCATGCTGCTGGAGCCGGGAAAGCCGCTGCCCCGATCTGCGGATTGAGGCACTGAAACCTCAACACGCGATCATTCGAGCAGTACGTGCTCCGCAGTAAAGAACACGCTGGAGCTGGCGAGGTCGATGAAGCGGGCTTCGTCTTCCACGAACATGTTGCGCAGCTTCTGCACCGCCTCGCTGCTGACGGCGGCGCGGAAGTCCTCCTCGCTGGCCCACCAGATCTCGCCGACGCCGTCGTATTCCGGCGCAGCGCCTCGCGAAGCACGGATTGCTTCGTTGAGCGGTATCGCCAGCGTATGGCTCTGCACGTAGCGCAACGCGCGATAGTCGGCCGCATGTTTGAGAAACAGCGGGCCGTGCTGGTTGAGCCAGTAATCGAGGAACGCTTCCCGGCTCAGCGAAGGGTGGCGACGCGCGCAAAAAATCATTTTGATCATTGCGCTACTCTCTATGCCAGCCAGCTTTCAACTTCGGCCACCGTCGGCAGCTTGCCGGTGGACACCAGCTTGCCATCCAGCGCCACGCCCGGCGTGGCCATCACGCCGGCAATCGCCATGGCGGCGTAGTCGGTGACTTTCTCCAGTTCGACCGGAATGCCGCGCGCCTCCAGCGTCTGCTGCACGACTTCGGCGGTTTTCTGGCAGCGGGCGCAGCCGGGACCATAGACAGTGACTTTCATCTTTCTCTCCTTACAGAACTGCATTGAAAACAAAGCCCACCAGCACGATGCCGCAGGCGACCACGCCGGCGAAGGTGGCGATCAGCCGGGGCTTGAGTGCCTTGCGCAGGATGATCATCTCCGGCGCTGACAGCGCGATCACGCTCATCATGAAGGCCAGCACGGTGCCCAGCGCGGCGCCCTTGCCGATCAGGGCCTCGACAATCGGGATGATGCCGGCGGCATTGGTGTACATCGGCACGCCCAGCAGCACGGCGGCCGGCACCGACCACCAGGCGTCGCGACCCATGATTGCGGCCATGAAATCTTCCGGCACATAGCCGTGGATGCCGGCGCCCAGCGCAATCCCGGCGATCACGTAAGGCCACACTTTGCCGACGATTTCGCGCACATGCCCGCGCCCGGCCTCAAAGCGTTGTACCCAGCTGACATCCTCGTCCGGCGCATGCGTAGCGCCTTCACCCTTGGCAATTTTCTGCACCCAGTCCTCAAGGTGGCGCTCCATCCTCAGCCGGCCGATGAGCATGCCGGCGACAATCGCAATCAGCAGACCCATGCCCAGATACAGCGCTGCGACCTGCCAGCCGAACATGCCGAAGAGCAGCACCAGCGCGACTTCATTGACCATCGGCGCCGAGATCAGGAAAGAGAAGGTCACGCCCAGCGGCACGCCGGCAGACAGGAAGCCGATGAACAGCGGCACCGCCGAGCAGGAGCAGAACGGGGTGACGATGCCGAGGCTGGCGGCGAGCACATTGCCGAGGCCCAGACGCTTGCCGGAGAGCAGCGCACGGGTGCGCTCCGGCGCAAAGAAGGTCTGGATGATACCCATCAGGAACACGATGCCGGTCAGCAGCAACAGCACCTTGGGCGTGTCGTAGAAGAAGAAATGCACAGCTTCGCCCAGATGGGTGGCGCGGCTCAGGCCGATCAGGCCCAGCAGGGCGGTGGCGAATTCATCCAGATACGCATACGCCAGCAGCCACAAGGGGGTCAGTACGGCGAGGCTGAGCAGCCAGCGGCGCAGCCGGGTGGATGGGGGGGATGACGGCAGATTGGCAGGCTCTTGCATGATCGGTTCAGGCGCGCAGTGGAAGCGGGATGACTGGAAGACGCAGGCCGGGCGAAAAGGATGCAGCCGGTGTCCGGCGGTTGTGCATTTCCGGTCTTGGGCGGGCGGAGGAGTGCCGCTTCGGCATGTGGCGAAGCCGCTTCCAGCCTTGTTCTTCAGGCAGGCATGCTGGAGAGGAGCATCCCGAAAGGCTGTCCGGCAGGGCAGGCTGAAGAGCCTTGCGGGCTGCGGCTATTCAGGCACCGGTCATGCCGAATTCAATCGGCGTCTTGACGTAAAAGACGCTGACTTTCTCTTCGGCCAGACGGGCGAAGAAGCGCTCCGCATCGGCCGCGCTCACTGCCAGCGTCACTTCCACCGGCTGATCAGCCAGCTCCACGAAGTGCGCCGAGTGCAGCTTGCCGCGATGCCCGAAGCCTTCAGTCGCTGCGATCACGGTGGCGCCGCCCACGCCGAGCCGGCGCGCCTCCTGCACCAGCCATTCGGCCAGTGGCACGCCCTGATGCCTGCGGTTCTGCTCGGTGAAGAAACTCAGCTGGAAGCCTTGCATGGGTCACCTCCGGAAAGTGCCGTGCCATGCTTTCAGTCAAGCCCCTCGCGCAGGGTCTGTCGAGGAGGGAATGCGTTCAGGAGGTTTTGAACAGCGCAAACGTCGCGAGCCCCAGCAGGGTCATCGCCAGCGAACCCAGCACGTGCACCGCGATCGCGCCGCCGGCCCACAGCAGGCGGCCTTGCTGCAGCAGGGTGGTGACTTCGGCCGAGAAGGTCGAGAAGGTGGTCAGCCCGCCGAGAAAGCCGGTGATCACGAACAGCCGCCACTCCGGCGCCAGCCCGGCGTGCTGGCCGAAGAAGGCGACGGCCAGACCGATCAGGTAGCCGCCGATCAGGTTGGCGAGCAGGGTGCCGGGCGGAATTGCCGGGAACAATGCGTTCAGCGAGGTGCCCAGCAGCCAGCGCAGCACGGCCCCGAGCGAGGCACCGGCACTGATGGCGAGAAGGGAGTTGAGCATGATGCTGCGCCACGACAGGAATGACAATGCCGAAGGATACCCTGCGGCCCGGCACGCCGGAAATCGGCAGGCGGTATCATGCAGCCTCGTTTCAAGGAGATCAGGTATGCGCAGATGGTTGATGGCCGGTGCGGTGGCTTTGCTGGCAACGGGCGTGCAGGCGGAAGAGACGGTGACTCAGCCGTGGGCGAAGAGTTCGCTGGCCGATTCGCGCAGCACCGGGGTGTTCATGGAGATCGTCAGTACCGAGGGCGGCGTCATCGTCGGCGCCCGTTCGCCGCTGGCGCGCTCGGTCGAGTTGCGCGACATGAGTCTGGAGCTGGATGGTGGCCCGCTGCGCCCGGTGAAGCTGGAGCAGATCGTCCTGCCGGCGCGCAAGAAACTGTATCTGACGCCGGTCAGCGAGCATTTCATGCTGATCGGTCTGAGTCAGCCCGTGAAGAGTGGCGATCGCATCCCGCTGATCATCAAGCTGCGCCTGCGCAGCGGCGAGGAACGCGAACTGCAGGTTGAGGCCATCGCGCGCGGCCTGCCACCGCCTGCCGCAGCCGCGCGCTGACCCGGTTCAGGCCGGCTTGCCGGCGCGGCCTTTCCGGAACAGCCAGATGGCATACAGCGCGATGATGCCGCAGAAGGCCAGCAGGCTCCATTGCGGCAGGCGCAGACCAAGGATCAGCGGCTGATTCTCGGCACACTCGACTCCGCCGACCAGACCGGCGCGGAAGAAGGCTTCGTAATAGCCCATCTTCAGGTAATACATCAGCCCTGCGCCGCAGCTGCCGCTGGCGGCTTCCGGGTTGTACAGCAGGAAGACCTGGCGGGCCGCGCTGGCCAGACCGACCAGCAGGCCCAGTTCGCCAATGCGCTGGGTCAGGATGCTGGCGCGAGGCCAGGCCGCCGCGAGCAGGAAACCGCTGCCGGCGAGCAAGAAGGCAATCCGCTGGAACCAGCACATCGCGCACACTTCCAGCTCGAACAGCTCGCCGAGCACGACGGCCGTGCCTACCGAAGCGAAGCAGAAAATCCCCAGCACCAGCAGGACAAGGCGAGGACGGCGGAGGACAAGCTCAGGCAACATGGTCAGAGTCCGGGAAAGGGTTACGGTTAGGGGTGACAACGCCAGCCGCTTGGGCTGACGGCAGGCCAGAAGGTTCCCGCGATAACCACATGCCCGCCGAGCCGCATGTGGCGGCCCTGTGCGGGCAGGCATCGCGCACATGCGCGCCGATCATAGCGCTCCGCGATGGGGGACTGAAGACGCAGGCCAGGAGCGGATTCCGGAGCAGGCCCTGGCATGTAGCTGGCTGTTCGCAAGCTGCTCAATGCGCCTTCTTCTTGCTGGCCGTGGGTTTGCTGGCGGCCTTGGCGGCCGGTTTGGCAACCGCTTTGGCTTTGGTCTTGCCGGTTGTCTTGGCCTTGGCTTTGGTCTTGCCCTTCGCCGGCACCTTGTCCATGGTGCAGGAATCCAGCTCGCGCACACTCCAGCCAGCGGCCGGCTCGGCATTTTCCAGCTTCTCGCGCAGGCTGGTAAACAGCGTGCCTTTGTTGCTGGTACCCGCCTGATACTCGATGTCGGCGATGGCCCAATGCTTGCGGACGATTTTCAGATGCACCAGATCCTGCCAGCCCGTGGTGTCAGGCTTGTCGGTGTCGTCCAGATAGAAATGCACCGGGATGCTGGCGCTGCCGGCTTTCTGTTGCAGCTTGCCCAGGCTGAAGCGGGTCGGCGCCGTGAAGCTGCTGGAGTAGAGATCGCCCTCGACGAAGGGCGGTTTGTCATCAGGGTAGGCCTGGGCGAACTTTTCGTCGTAACGCAGGGCCGCGCCGAGCAGGCACACCAGTTCCGGGCCGAGGTGGGCAGAAAACTCCGCCAGCTCGCGGCCACTGGGGGCGCCCGTGCTCGTGCTGGCCACGCGGGCCGTGTAGAAATCCCTGACCACGTCTTCAGGCCCGCGCTGGGCGAAGGCGGAAGAGCAGCCAAGAGCAAGAATCAGGATGCCGGACAGAACGCGCATGAGAACTTCCCGTTCAGGTAAGGTGGCGAAGTGTAGCCTGTGACAGCCCGCTTGGCTTTGCGTTCCGTCGCTTGGCAATGTAATGCGGCGGGCGCCACGGCCTGACAACTTTGCTCAAATTTGCAGTGGCTGGCGCTACCATGCGCTTACAAAAACACTCAGGAGGATGACATGCTGCACACCTGCCGTTCGTACGCACGTTCCCGTTTGCCCGGGCTTCTGTCCGGCGCACTCATGCTAGCTTTCCCCGGTTTTGCTGCGGCAGCGGGCGCGGCGCCCGGCGCCCTGAAAGTCCCCGCTCTGGCTTACGATGATCACAGTATCGTGCTGGTCTGGCAGAAGCCTGCCGACTACGCCAAAGTGGTCGACTACAAGGTCTACCAGAACGGCAAGCTGATCGGCAGCGCGCGCGAAAACGTGGCGAAACATTCGCCCGCCGCGCCCTACATGAAAGCTTTCTACGGCGCCTATCAGGGCCGCCGGCATGTGCAGGCCGACCTCCACAACTTCACCGTCGAAGGCCTCCGGCCCGACACCTCCTACCAGTTCTCGGTGCGTGCCGAGCATGCCGATGGTTCGCTCTCTGCCCCCAGCAAGGTGATCAACCAGCGCACCGCGAAGCCCTCGCCGCGCTGCGACATCACGCAGCATGGCGCGGTTGGCGACGGCAAGACGCTCAACACCGGCGCCATCCAGGACACCATCACCGCCTGCCCCGCTGGCGGCACGGTGGTGATTCCCAAGGGGGTGTTCAAAAGCGGCGCGCTTTTCCTCAAGAGCGACATGACCCTCGAAGTGAGCGAAGGCGCCACTTTGCTCGGCTCCGAACGGGCCGAAGATTATCCGGTCAGCCTGGGCTACACGCTGTACACCTATTCCACCACCCAGCGCCCGCCCTCGCTGATCAACGCCCTGAACCGCAGTCAGCGTGAAGCTGGCGCCTTGCGCAACATCCGCATCGTCGGCAAAGGCAGCATCGACGGCAATGGCTGGAAGCGTGCTGCCGAGGCTAGCCTGAGAGACGAAAGCGGCCGCGACATCCCGCAATTCGTTTTTGGCACGAACTCCACGTACAAGCAGCTGGGCATCCTTGCCAGCGCGCAGGTCGATGGCGCACTGGCCGAGGGCCTGTCGCTGAATGCCGCCTACAGCCAGCGCCGCTCCAGCCTGATGACCCTGCGCGGCGTGGAGAACCTCTACATCGGTGGCATCACCGGGCAGAATCCGGCCTTCCACGGCATCATGGTGCTCGAAGGGCGCAATGTCGCTGTCAATGGCGTCAAGCTGGAGACCTGGGATGTGAACAATGCCGATGGTCTGGAGTTTGGCAACAGCGAGCACATCACCGTCTTCAACAGCTTTTTCGACACCGGCGATGATTGCATCAACTTCGCTGCCGGCACCGGCGAGGAAGCCGCGAAGCAGGAACCACAGCGTGACGCCTGGATCTTCAACAACTACATCCGGCGTGGTCACGGCGCGGTGGTCATCGGCAGCCACACCGGCGCCTGGATCGAAGACATCCTTGCCGAAGACAACGTGGTGAATCTCACCTGGATCGGCCTGCGCGCCAAGAGCAACAACATCAACGGGGGTGGCGGGCGGCGCATCGTCTATCGCGACAATGCCCACCGCGATCTGCAGCGCGAAGGCTTCATCTTCACGCTGGAGTATTCCGACGTGAACCTGCTGCTCGACTATAAACCCGCTTCGAAACCCGGCCAGTTCAAGGACATCCAGGTTCTGCACAACACCGTGGAATTCACGCCGGACTGGAAACCCACGCCGATTCCCCAAGGGCCGAAACGCGAGCTGAAAGTAGTCGACTTCAAGGTGCTCGAAGTCGTCGGCGACATGAAGACGCAGAGCTTCCACGAAAACATCACCGTGGACGACCTGCTGCTGATCAACACCTCATCGATCAAGATCGACGGCCTGAAAAACGGCGTGCTGCGCAACGTGCGTTTTGAAGGCTATCAGGGCAAGGACGAGGCCCTCTCGGTGAAGAATGCACCGGGGCTGAAACAGGATGGTGTGCGCTTGCCCGCAACAAAATGAGCTTGTCTGCATAAGTCCGTTCCGCCGCGTGAGGCCAGTGGGACGGACTCCTTCCGGACATGAAAAAGGCCGCACGACGAAATCGTGCGGCCTTTTTTGAGTCAGCGAGGCTGGCTGCGGCTTACTTGTACAGGGCGATGATGGCCTTGAACAGATTCGATGCGCGGTCGGACTTGTCGGCCAGAGCTGCTTCGGTCTTCTGCACGTATGCCTTGGCGGCGGCACCGTCCAGATCACAGATCGCCTTCAGGGCGATGGCGCGGTCTTCCCAGTCAGTCTTGTCATTCTCGAAGCGCTTGGTGAGCAGCGGCAACTGGTCATTGGCGAGCAGCGCGCCAAGGGACGAGATGGCGGCATGGGCCACGTCGTCGTCACCGAAGTCGGCCAGCTTCACCAGCGCCGGTACGGCACGCGGGTTGTTGCCGTAGCCCAGAGCGTAGACGTCATTGAAATCGGCAGCCTTGCCGGCAGCTTCGATCTTCTTGGCCAAGGCGTCGACCTGTGCATCACTGATGGCTGCACCGAACAGCTTCTGGTTGATCTTGGCGGCCAGTTCCTTGCTCATGATGCCCAGCGGCACATTGAAGGTCGGGTCGATGACTTCGTTGAACGACCACACCGGCACCTTGCCGCGTTTCATCCAGAAAGCGATGCGCTGCGGGCCTTTGGCGGTGATGAGGTCGGCGTTCAGGCTGGTATAGGTTTCAAAGGGCGAGAAGCCGCTGACGCGATGATTCTGGCTGCTGATCAGCTTGATCTGCACCGTGGTGGCGCCATCGGCGGCGGTTGCCTGTTTGACCGGCAAGCCACGGGCAGCGAGTTCGGTGACGGTGTTGCGAGCCAGCCAGGCCGCGGCGTCGAGCGGTTGATCCTTGTAGGTGGGCTTCATCGGGATCAGTCCGGTGACCAGCTTGGCTTTGGTTTCGGCGCTTTGTGCGTCGACGAAGTACAGACTGGTCGGCGCTGCCTCGGCCTTGGCGAACTTGTCTGCTGACGGCGCCGGGTCGGTGACCGGCACCGGCATGTTGATAGCGCAGCCGGACAGCAGGGCCAGTGCCAGGCCCATGGCGCCGACGCTGGTGATGCGAACGTTCTTCAGCAATCCAAACACGTGTGACTCCTTGTCTTTTTTGAGTGATGCCCGGGCGGCGCACCGCGCCGGTTTGTCCGCTGAGTAGTGCGGGCGCATCAGTATAAATATGTTAAAAAAATTTAAAACAACATTAATGACAAGTTTGGTGAATATGCTGAATGGCCGCCTTGAGGTGTTGCGCCAACGGCACCGGAGGCTCCCCGTTTAGCCATTGCAAGTGTTGATCCGGCTAGCTGAGCTGCTACTCCCTCCTCCGTGGAGCTTGTTGGTGTTTCGCGGGCGCGCCACCGCGCCCTGACTCAGACCCGGCCGGATGGGCGCTGGCGTAACTCTGCCGCGCTCGCTTCCAGATGGCGCAGGAACTCCTGTGCAATCGGCGACAGGCGTTTTCCGCGCGGGTAGAGAATCCACCAGCTGCAGAGCACGGGAAATCCGCTGACCGGCAAGACGGTGAGCTGATCGTCCTCCAGATGGGTGGACAGCGAATGCTGTGACAGCACGGACAGACCCAGACCGCCGGACACGGCTTGCTTGATGGCTTCGTTGCTGCCCAGTTCCAGCCTCACTTGAGGGTTGAAGCCCTGGCTGCGGAAGTGCGCATCGCAGGACGTGCGCGTGCCGGAGCCGCGCTCGCGCAGGATGAAACGCTCCTGGGCCAGATCGGCCAGTTCCAGTTTGCGGCGCCCGGCCAGCGGGTGGTCGAGCGGGGCAATGACCACCAGTGGATTGGGCAGGAAGGGGAGGCGCTCGATGTCGATGTCTTCCGGCGGGATGGACATGATGTAGAGATCGTTGCGGTTGGCGCGCAGGTTGGCGACCACGCCATCGCGGTTCTGCACATCAAGTTCGATATCGATCTCGGGGTAGCGCCGGCAGAACGTCCCCAGGATTCGTGGCACGAAATACTTGGCGGTGCTCACCACGGCCACCCGCAAACGTCCTCGGGTGAGGCCCTTCATGGCATCGATCTGCTGCTCGAAACGCGCCCATTCCTCGACCATCGCCCGCGCGGTTTCGGCCAGCGCCTCGCCGGCCGGAGTGAGGTCGAGGCGTTTGCCGACCATTTCGTAGAGCGGCAGGCCGACCGATTCGGTGAGCTCCTTGAGCTGCATGGAAACCGAAGGCTGGGTCACGTGGCAGACCCGCGCGGCGCCCGTAATGCTGCGCTGTTTGGCCACGGCGAGGAAAAGCTTCAACTGGCGGAAACTGGCGTTCATCAGTAAATACCTATTCTGAACATTAGAATAATAGATTTTTAATGATCTTGCGTCCTCGCTAGGATTGCGCCGTTTCCACAGCAAGGTTTCGCCATGCAAAACCTCATTGATCCGGCCATCCTGTTTTTCGCTTTTGGCCTGCTGGCCGGCGCCGTGCGCTCGAATCTGGAGATTCCTCCGCAGATCTCGCGCTTCCTGTCGCTCTACCTGTTGATGGCGCTGGGGCTCAAGGGCGGGTTCGCGCTGGCGGTTTCGGGCCTGACCAGCGAGGTGGCCACCAGTCTGGCCTGCGCCGTGGCCCTGGCCTTCATCGTGCCGGCCTGCGGCTATCTGCTGCTGCGGCGTTATCTGCCGGGCTTTGATGCAGCGGCCATCGCGGCAACCTACGGTTCGGTCAGCGCGGTGACCTTCATCACGACCATCCAGTATCTGGAAAGCCGTGGGGTGGCTTTCGGCGGACACATGGCTGCCGCGATGGCCTTGATGGAGTCGCCCGCCATCATCATGGCCGTGCTCTTCGCCAACACCTTGCGTCAGCGCGGTGCGGTGCCTCTGGGGGGCGGCACGGCGGCGCTGGGCGGGCCTGCCGGGGGTTTCTCGCTGCGCAAGGTGCTGCACGAATCCTTTACCGATGGCGCGCAACTGCTGCTGCTCGGCGCCATGCTGGTCGGCATCATCACCGGCGAAGCCGGCAAGCACGCGATGCAGCCGTTCTCGGGCGATCTTTTCAAGGGCATGCTGGCTTTCTTCCTGCTGGACATGGGCCTGCTTGCCGCGCGCAACCTGCGCGAACTGAAGGGCGTGCCGCGCTGGCTGCTGCTCTACGCCCTGGCCGGGCCGCTGTGCCACGCCGTACTGGCTCTGGCGCTGGCCAGCGCAGTGGGGCTTGGCGCGGGCAATGCCACCCTGCTGATGGTGCTGGCCGGCAGTGCCTCCTACATCGCGGTGCCTGCGGTGCTGCGCTATGCCATCCCCGAAGCCCGCCCCTCGATGTATCTGGGCATGTCGCTGGGGATTACCTTCCCGTTCAACATCCTGTTCGGCATTCCGCTGTATGCCGGGATTGCTCACTTTTTGCTCGCCTGATGGAGTTTCACCGCATGCAACACCCCACCTCACCACTGATCGGCATCGTCATGGGTTCGGATTCGGACTGGCCCACCCTGCAGGCGGCCGCGCGCATCCTGGAAGAGTTCGGCGTCGCGTTCGAAGCGCGCGTGGTCTCGGCGCACCGCACGCCGCAACTGCTGTTTGACTATGCCAGCAGCGCACGCGAACGCGGGCTCAAGGCCATCATCGCCGGGGCGGGTGGCGCGGCGCACCTGCCGGGCATGCTGGCGGCCCTGACGCCATTGCCGGTGCTCGGCGTGCCGGTGCAGTCCAAGGCCCTGTCCGGGCTGGATTCGCTGCTCTCCATCGTGCAGATGCCGCGCGGTGTGCCGGTCGCCACCTTTGCCATTGGCGAAGCCGGCGCGGCCAATGCCGCTTTGCTGGCCGTGGCCCAGCTGGCGACCCACGATGCCGCGCTGGCAGCGAAGCTCGATGCCTTCCGCCAGAAACAGACGGACAAGGTGCTGGCCATGCAGCTGGAGGGCGCGCCATGATTCTGCCTCCCGCAACCCTGGGCATCCTCGGTGGCGGCCAGCTGGGCCGCTATTTCACCCTGGCCGCCCGCGACATGGGTTATCGTGTGATCGTGCTCGACCCTGAAGCCGATTGCCCGGCGGCCAGCGTGGCCGACGGACATATCCGCGCGCAATATGACGATGAACTCGCGCTAAGCGAGCTGGCGGCACGCTGCGCGGCGGTCACCACCGAATTCGAAAGTGTGCCGGCCGAGTCACTGCGCTGGCTGGCGGCACGGGTGCCGGTGCATCCGGCCGCAGAAGCCGTGGCGATCTGCCAGGACCGCCTGCGTGAAAAGCGTTTTCTTGCCGCCCATGGTCTGCCCCACGCAGCGTTTGCCAGCGTGGCCTCGGCTGAAGATCTGGCCGGACTGGATGCGAAGCTGTTCCCGGCCATCCTGAAAGTGGTCCGCTGCGGCTACGACGGCAAGGGGCAGGCGCGGGTGCGTGATGAACAGGAGGCGGCGGCGGCCTTCGCCCAGCTGGGTAATGAGCCCTGCGTTCTGGAGCAGATGCTGACGCTGGACGCGGAGCTTTCCGTCGTGCTGGCGCGCGCCGGCGACGGCGCCGTGGAATGTTTCACCGCCAGCGAAAACCAGCATCGCGATGGCATTCTCGACATTTCGATTGCGCCTCCGGCGAGCATTCATGCCGGGCTTCAGGCCGAAGCGCGCAGCATCGCGGCTGAAATTGCGCACAAGCTCAATTACGTTGGCACGCTCGCCGTGGAGTTCTTCCTCGTCGGCCAGTGCCTGCTGGTTAACGAAATCGCCTCCCGCCCGCACAACTCCGGTCACTGGACGCTGGATGCCTGCTTCGTCAGCCAGTTCGAACAACAGGTGCGCGCGCTCTGTGGCTTGCCTCTGGCCAGACCCGAAGCGCATTCCGCGGCCGTGATGGTCAATCTGCTGGGAGGGCTGTGGTCACCGCGTGCGCCAGACTTCGGCAAGGCACTCCGTCACCCCGGTCTGAAGCTGCATCTGTATGGCAAGAAGCAGGCGCGCAGCGGGCGCAAGATGGGGCATTTCACCGTACTGGGTGATTCGGTTGATGCGGCCCTGTCGCTGGCCCGGCAGGTGCAGGCGGAGATACCACAGACTATTTGAGCACCGCAGACTGACACTTCCCCTCGATTCGGAGCAGCTGCGATACTCCGCAACATGCTCCGCCTCCTGTTTCTCACCCTTCCCGCTGCCGTCTGCGCGCTGTTCATGCCCGTCGGCTATCTGCTGCTGGCCGGGGCAGCGTTGCTGGTCGGGCATCGCGCCAGTTACCGGCTGGACTGGCCGCGCTACCGGCGCATGCTCGGCGGCTTGTATGGCGGTCTGGCGCTGGGTCTGGGCCTGCAGTTCCTGGTGGGCTATGCGGTGGCGGGTGAGTGGCTGGCGATGGTGTTTGCGCCGCTGTTCACCTGGCCCTGTGCCTGGGTGCTTTTCGTCCTGGTGAGCGAGCCTTCCTCCGCCAGTGCGGGCCGTCCGGCGCGTGAATTACCTTCCTTCCTGATCAGCGAGTTACCCATGCCCGAGCTGCGCGCAAATGGCACGATCAATCTGCATCGCCCGGAGAGTACGGAAGCGCCAGATGCATTCCACAGCTTCATGTGGGGTGAGCTCGGCATGGGCGGGCCGAGCTATGGCGAGATCATTTTCGGGAATGGCTGTGCGTTCAGATCGATGTTGGACTCGGTGCAGCTGCTGGACGGGGGGCGCTATGCGCGCCTGAGCCCGGCCAGCCGCGAGGAGGAAGATTTGCTCGTCGACCTGCAGGAGAAGTGCTGCTACCGGGTGAGCGGACCACTGCCGGATGACGGGAGCCTGCCCCGGCGACTGGCCGGATGGCAGGCGCTGCCGATGGTGCAGGATGATGGCTGGTGGGTGCCGGACGAGCCGGAGCGCGAGCCTTTTCCGGATTTTGCGGAGACGCGCATCGTCAGCTCAGGCGGGCATCATGTGGTGAGCCTGCTGCCGGATACGGCGGGCATGCTGCGCAATCCGTTCCTGCGCTACGACCATGCACGCTATCAGGTGAGTATTGACGGCGAGGTGTTCGGTGAGCCGGCGCGCGTGCTGCCCCGCGTGCAGTGGATCGACGCGCCGCATGCGCCCGAGGAGCAGGCTGACTGGAAACGCTGGGAGGGCTGTTACCTGATCCTGCGTGACGAGCTGCTGGATTTCTGCAGCCTGCGCGGCCATTTCAGCCTGGATGCGGCTACCCGCGTGGCGCTGGGGCATTGCGATCCCTCCACCTGGCAGCATTTCGAGGAAATGACGAGCGATGCGCCCGGCCAGCTTGTCGCCACCGCCTGTGCCATGCCGCGCAGCACCGGCCGACGCGAGGCAGAGACCTATGACGCAAGCTATTTCTTCCCCAGCGATGATGACGAGGTGAGCTGGTGGGATGCCGAGGGGCGCGAGCACGAAGAACTGCGCGCACGCGCAACACGCCATTACCGCTATCGCATCGACCTGTCGAAACTCAGCTACGTCGGCGTGCTGCGCCTGAGTGCGGAGGCTGAGCTGATCAACCGCGCCCGGCCGGAGAACACCGCACGCTTCTTTCATGACGTCAGCAATGGCCTGGATGCCGAGGCCTGGCACGGCTATCGTCTGCAGACTTCCTGCGGCGTCGATCCGGGTCTGGTGGCGCACGAGGCGATCTGGTCGGACTGCGGGCGCTATCTCGCGGTGGTGGGCTTTGCGCATGCCCCCGAGGTGCCGCATGAAATCCGCATCATCGATTTCGACACCAGCACGCTGCGCCGCCTGTCCGGCTACTACGCATTGCCGAGCTTCATCTGGTTCGACGCGCACAAGCTGGATTTCAGCCACATCGTCGGCATCAAGGAAGACTGCCGTTTGCCGGGCTTGCCGATGCGCTGGGAACAGCATGATTTCCGTCTGGATGACGGCACGGCGGATGCCGCGCCCTACGAGCTGCTGATTGGTGGCGTCGCAGCCCGCCGCGAGCGCCTCAAGGCCTTGCAGGCCCGGCGCATCAAACCGGGTGAAGACGATTCGTCCAGCGTGCATCTGATCAACCGGCATTGCATGCTCTTCGCGCCGGATTTCGCTGCGCCAGTGTTGCAGCCGCCGGCGAAGCGCGACTGATCGGCCGGAAATCCGCATCCAGCAAGGATCTTCGGTTATTCACTTCGCGAGCCCCCGGATGGCAAGGCTCTTCGGGCAGGCCTGTCGGAGAAGAACGCCGGATGCGGCTGGGCGAGGTTCTTGTCACCCGAACGCAAAAAATATCCGCTCGCCATCACCCCGTTGAGGTCCGCGTGCCGTTGAACGCAGGGATACTTTCCGGGCAAGGACGGATGCATGCGTAACATGTTGCTGTGGCTGGTTCCCGGCGTGGCCCTGTTGCTGGCGCTGCTCGTCCTTGCTCTGGCGGCCAGCGCGCTGAACCTGAGTTTCGACGAGCTGGATGCGGCCGGTCCTGGCCTGGTGGTCTGCGCGTTTGCCGCGTGCTTCATGCTGCTGGCGCTGCTGCTGGGTGCCGTGCTGCGCCGGCGTTGCGTCGGCAAAACTTCCCGATGATCCAAAGGACTCAAACATGTCACTGCTCAAACCGATATTCGCAAGCCTGCTCCTGCTGACCTCCCTGCCGGGCTTCGCTGAAGTCTGCGATGCCGAAGATTTCACGCAGAAGGTTTCCGGTGCTTCGCAGTGTCTGCTGATGCGGCGCTTCGGTTCGCCGACGCCGGACACGCTGGTGGTGTGGCTGCACGGTGATGTGTCCTCCGGTGGGCCGGCGAATTATCACTTTCCGTATGCCGAGAAACTGGCGCAGGAGCCCTTCGCCAGCAAGATCCTGTCGGTGGCACTGGTGCGCCCGGGCTATCCGGATGGCAGCGGCGCTGCGTCTGGCGTGGCCGAGACAAGCAGCGGGCGCTCGGATCACTACACGCAGGAGAATCTGACCGAGGTCGGCACGGCCATCGAGCGTCTGCGCGCAAAGTACAAGCCGGCCCGGCTGATGGTGGTCAGCCACTCCGGCGGGGCGGCGACGACGGCTACGCTGATCGGGATGATGCCAGGACTGATCGATACGGCCGTGCTGGTGTCCTGCCCCTGTGACACGGTGGCTTGGCGCGCCGGGCGGCGGGCCTGGAGCAAGAGCGAGAATCCGCTGAACTGGACCGGCAAGGTGCCGGCGAGCACACGGGTGATTGCGCTGACCGGTGACAAGGATGACAACACCGCGCCTGCCCTGGCGCAGGCCTACGTGGCGGCGCTGCAGGTACGCCAGATCGATGCGAGATTCGAGCTTCTGCCCGGCGAAAACCACAACACGGCCTTCCGCCCGGCCAGCGTGTTTCCCGTGCTGCAGAAGCTGCTGAGCGAGAAGTGATTTATCCGTGCCTTGAAGAGCCGCTTCTGGCGGGCTTCTTCAGGCATGGATCGTGAAGCGCATTGCGCGACAAGGCTTTTCGGAAGGCATGCCCGGAGAGTCAGACCAGAAGCCGATCTGCAGACCGCTCTCCGATAATTTCGACCGTGCGCAACAAACTCTTACTGCAGCGCAACTGCATACGGGGTCGTGTGGTGCTAGGATGCCGCGCTTCCCGTGCCCTGCTGGCTTGTGGTGTCGGCGGTCGGGAAAAATCTGTGCACCAGGAACATACGATGAATGCTCCCGCGTCCGCCCCGGCACGGGGCGATGGGCTGCGCCGCAGCCTGAAAACCCGCCACCTGACGATGATTGCGATCGGTGGCTCGATCGGTACCGGCCTGTTTGTGGCTTCCGGCGCCACCGTGGCGCAGGCAGGCCCCGGTGGTGCCTTGCTGGGTTACGCCCTGATCGGCCTGATGGTGTATTTCCTCATGACCAGCCTGGGCGAGATGGCCGCCTACATGCCCGTGGCCGGTTCCTTCGCCACCTATGGTGCGCGCTTCGTGGAGCCGGGCTTCGGCTTCGCGCTGGGCTGGAACTACTGGTACAACTGGGCCGTGACGATCGCGGTGGAGCTCTCCGCCGCGGCCATCGTGATGAAGTACTGGTTCCCCGAGATCCCCGGCGTGGTGTGGAGCGGCGTGTTCCTCAGCGTGATGTTTGCGCTCAACGCGATTTCGGTGAAGGGCTTCGGCGAGGGCGAATACTGGTTCTCGCTGATCAAGGTGGTGACCGTGCTGCTCTTCATCGTCGCCGGTGTGGCGATGATCTTCGGCCTCATGAAGGGCGGCCAGACCCTGCCGCTGGAGAACTTCACCATCGGTGATGCGCCCTTCGCAGGCGGCCTGCCGGCGCTGATCGGGGTGGCGATGATCGCCGGTTTCTCCTTCCAGGGCACCGAGCTGATCGGTATCGCCGCGGGTGAATCCGCCGATCCGGGGCGCAGCATTCCGCGTGCGGTGCGGCAGGTGTTCTGGCGCATCCTGCTGTTCTACGTGCTGGCGATTGCGATCATCGGCCTGCTGATTCCCTACACCGATCCGAACCTGCTCAAGACCGACGTGACCGAGATTGGCGTGAGCCCCTTCACCCTGGTGTTCCAGCGTGCCGGCATCGCCTTCGCGGCGAGCGTGATGAACACGGTGATCCTCACCGCCATCCTCTCCGCCGGCAACTCGGGCATGTACGCTTCCACCCGCATGCTCTACGCGCTGGCCTGCGAGGGCAAGGCGCCGGCCCTGTTCGCGCGCCTGTCACGCAATGGCGTGCCGCTCAACGCGCTGTATGCCACCACGGCCGTCGGCGCGCTGTGCTTCCTGACCTCGATCTTCGGCGACCAGACAGTCTATCTGTGGCTGCTCAACACCTCGGGCATGACCGGCTTCATCGCCTGGCTGGGCATCGCTGTATGTCACTACCGTTTCCGCCGTGCCTGGCGCGTGCAGGGGCGTGATCTGGCCGAGCTGCCCTATCGCTCGCCCTTCTTCCCCTTCGGCCCGCTGTTCGCCTTCGGTCTGTGTTTGCTGATCACGCTGGGGCAGAACTGGCAGGCTTTCAGCGCCGAGCATGTGGACTGGGTCGGGCTCACCGCCACCTACATCGGCATTCCGCTGTTCCTCGCGATCTGGTTCGGCTACCGCTGGCGTCATGGCAGCCGCCTGATTCCGCTCGCCACGATTGACCTGACCAGTGATGGCCAGCCGCGAGTCGCCGCAACGGAATCTGCAGACGAGCCGGACGATGACGACGATCTGATCGGTGGCGCCGTGCCGGTGGCGGCTAACTGAGTCACGCCTGCCGGCACAGGCCCGTCAGGCGGGCCTGTGCCGGCCGCTTGCCTGAAGATCCTTGCTGGACGCGGGTCTTCGGGCATGTCTTGCGCCGGATCTACAACTCCCCCGGATCCACATCCATGTGCCAGCGCAGTTCGCGTGGCATTTTCAGGGCGTAGAGCAGCGGCATCAGCTCGCTGAGCATGCTTTGCAAGCCGGGTCGGGTGTCGGATTCGATCACGAGCTGGGCGCGCTCCAGCCGCGCCTTGCGCACCAGCCGCATCGGCACCACGTCGTAGAGGCGCACGGCACTTTGCAGGGTGTTCGCGGCGTCACGCGCTGTCGTCAGGAAGGCGACGGCTGTGTCCAGCTCGGGCGCTTCGGCCCGGAGTACGGCGTGAAAGCCGTAGGGTGGAAAGCCGGCCAGACGCCGGTCGGCCAGCTCGCGTTTGGCGAAGCCGGGGTAGTCGCGCCGCGCCAGATGTTCATACAACGGATGCTCCGGGAACTCGGTCTGCACCAGCACTTCGCCGGGCAGTTCGCCACGTCCGCTGCGCCCCGCCACCTGCATCAGCTGCTGGAACAGACGCTCGGGCGCGCGGTAGTCGGCGGCATACAGGCCCGCATCCGCGCCGACGATGCCGACCAGCGTGAGCATCGGGAAGTCGTGGCCCTTGGCGAGCATCTGGGTGCCGACCAGCACGTCGATTTCGCGTGCTTCGATGCGGCTGCGTACTTCTTCCCATTGCGCCGGAGTGCGCACCGAGTCGCGGTCCACGCGTTCGATGCGCGCTGCGGGGAAGTGCTCGCGCAGGCGTTCTTCGAGGCGTTGGGTGCCGCGGCCGAAGGCGTGCAGATCCTGATTGCCGCAGCCGGGGCAGACGCGTGGCACGGGCGCTTCCGAGCCGCAGTGATGACAGCGCAGGCTGCGGTCGGCCGCGTGGAAAACCATGTTGGCCGAGCAGTGCGGGCAGGCGCTGACCCAGTTGCACTGCGGACAGGCGATTACCGGGGCGTAGCCGCGCCGGTTAAGGAAGACGAGGCTCTGCTCCCGGCGTTCCAGGCGCTCGCCAATGGCTTTGAGCAGGCCCGGCGAGAGGCCGTTGTCGAGCTTGGCGCGGCGGGTGTCGATGCGCCGCAGGCTGGGCGGTTTGTCGGCCACGGCAGGCACCGGCAGGTCCAGTCGCGTGTAACGTTTGGCCTCGGCATGCAGCCAGGTTTCCAGCGAGGGCGTGGCCGAGCCAAGCACGATCGGCAGTTTCTCGAAGTTCGCCCGCCATACGGCCAGATCGCGTGCCGAGTAACGCAGGCCGTCCTGCTGCTTGAAGGAGCTGTCGTGCTCCTCGTCGATGACGATCAGGCCCGGCCGTGGCAGCGGCACGAAGACTGACAGGCGTGTGCCGAGCACGATGTCGGCCTCGCCTTTGAGTGCCTGGATGAAGCCCAGCGAACGAGCGCCGTCGGCCATGCCGCTGTGCAGACTGACCAGATTGGCGCCGGGGAAGCGGCTCGCCACGCGCTCCATCAACTGCGGCGTCAGGCCGATCTCCGGCACCAGCATCAGGGCCTGCTTGCCGGCCGCCAGGGTGTGGGCGATCTGGTGCAGGTACACCTCGGTCTTGCCCGAGCCGGTCACACCGAAGAGCAGGAAGGGGGCAAAGGTGCCGGCGGCGGCGTTCACCTTTTCCACCGCGCGGGCCTGTGCTTCGTTCAGGGTGAGTGCGCCGATGGGCTCGCGCTCACCGGCACGGGCGACAACTTCCAGCCAGCCCTTGGCGCGGGCTTCGCGAATGGCAGCCGAAGCATCTCCCTCAAGGTCAGTCAGCAACTGGCTGCGGCGGCGCGCGCCCGCCGATTGAACGGTTTCGACCGCCGCGAGCGCCCGGGTGATCTTTCTGGCCTCGCCCAGTGCGGTGCGGCCGGCGGCCGTGGTGGCCAGCCAGGGATCGTCATCGCGCGGCAGCTTCACGGCGCGGCGGATGCCCGGCGGCAGGGCGGCAGAGATCACTTCGCCGAGCGGGTGCTGGTAATAGCGCGCGGCGAACTGGGTCAGGGCCAGCCATTGATCGGGCAGGGGTGGTACGTCGGCGAGGACTTCGAGCACCGGCTTGAGTTTGTCCACAGGCAGGGCGTCGGCGGGGTCTACCTGAATGATGACCCCGGTTTTTTCTCCGGCCCCAAAGGGCAGGCGGACACAGTGACCGACAACCGGTCGGGTTTCAGGGCCGGCAAGGTAATCGAACAGGCGAGGCCTGGGCAGCGGGAGGGCGACGCGGACAATCCGGCTCAAAAAAGGTTCTCTTTATGTTTGTTGAAGTTCTTTTTATTCAGGTGCTTGGCGTGCAAAGCTGAAGTGTTTCAGGCAGTTTGATCTGCAACATGTTGCTGTAGCGCTACGTTCCTCTTTATCCACAGCTCCTGTGGATAAAAGTGTGAGTAGTGCGGCCGTGCAGCTTGCCGGTACGGGGCTTGCGCAAGTCTGCAAATTCGTGCTATTGGCGAATCTCTCTTTAAAAACCCTTTAAAAACATTGGCTTGCGAGCGGTCAAAAAAGCCGTACGGATGTTGCGCTGCACACAGGCGCTGTGATGGTGTTCTTGTGCATAAGTCAAGCCCTTGCCATGCCGCGCGGGCTGGGGCTGTGGGCCCGAGGTGCCCCGCCGAGGGGCTTGCAGCCTCACTCTGCATGTCATGCCCCTGCAACACACCCGTCACAGGCCGGTCACACGCCTGCGTGGCCTCGCAAGGCCCGGCTGTGGCTGTGCACGGTGTCGACCAGTACCCGCACATTGTCGTGCGGGGCGTGCTGTGAAATACCGTGGCCGAGGTTGAAAACGTGGCCAGGCCTTGTTCCCATGGCATCGAGGATGCGTTTTGCTTCGGCCGCGACGCCTTCGGGTGAACCCATCAGTGCGCCCGGATCGAGGTTGCCTTGCAGAGATACCTTGCTGCCCACAAGGGCATGCGCCTGAGCAATATCAACAGTCCAGTCCAGACCCAGTGCATCGCAGCCGGTGTCGGCCATGTCGGTGAGCCATTGCCCACCGCCCTTGGTGAACAGGACGACCGGCACGCGTTCGCCGGCGTGTTCGCGCTTGAGCCCGGCGACAATGCGGCGCATGTATTCGAGCGAGAACTCGCGGTAGGCTGCGCCGCTGAGGATGCCACCCCAGGTGTCGAACACCATCACGGCCTGCGCACCGTGCTCGATCTGCTGGTTGAGGTATTCGGTGACGGTGCGGGCGTTCACCTCGAGGATGTGGTGCAGCAATTCCGGGCGCGAGTACATCAGGGCCTTGATATGGCGGAAGTCATCCGAACCACCGCCCTCGATCATGTAACAGGCCAGCGTGAAGGGGCTGCCGGAGAAACCGATCAGGGGCACGCGATTGTTCAGCGCCTTGCGGATTTCGCTGACCGCGTTGAACACGTAGCCGAGCTTGGCCATGTCCGGCACTTCCAGCGCACGGATCGCGGCCTCCGAGCGCAAGGGCGAGGCAAAGCGCGGGCCTTCTCCCTCGGCGAAGGACAGGCCCAGGCCCATTGCATCCGGCACGGTGAGGATGTCGGAGAACAGGATCGCCGCATCCAGCGGAAAGCGCGCCAGTGGCTGCAGGGTCACTTCGGTGGCGAAGGCCGCGTTGCGGCACAGATCCATGAAACTGCCCGCCGTCGCGCGCGTGGCGCGGTACTCCGGCAGATAGCGGCCGGCCTGGCGCATCAGCCAGATCGGCGTGTATTCAGTAGGCTGGCGCATGAGCGCACGCAGGAAAGTGTCGTTCGTGGGGCGGGTCATGTTTTTGGCGTTCTCGGGTGGAGTGAGAATTGTACGGTGAAGAAAGGGCTGAGTACCGGGTTCCAGGTGCTGAGTGAGCTTTGCGTCGGCTGCGTCGATGCTGGATTTTGCAGGGGCGGGGATTGATCACTCCCGCATGCATGCTTGAAAAGCCGCGCCTGTATTGCCTTTCCGGCATGCATGCCTGAAGACCGGGGCCCTGCGCGGCTCTGCGAGCATGTCGGTCTGTATGACCCATTCAGCACTCAATCCGCCGCCGCAGGCGGGCGGTGGTGCGCTACCATCCTCCCTTTCCCGTTTCAGCTCCGATACCGTGCGCCTGTTCCGTCTCGCCAAGATCATTTCCGTCGGTTTGCGCTTTGGTCTGGACCAGATGGTCCTTGACCATGCCTCCAACACGCGCGCCGGTGAATGGGCCCAGCGCCTGCTGCCGACGCGGAGTTTTGCCGAGCCGCGCGCGGTGCGCCTGCGCCTGGCACTGGAGTCGCTGGGGCCGATCTTCGTGAAGTTCGGCCAGCTGCTGTCCACACGGCGCGATCTGCTGCCGCTGGACATCGCCGACGAGCTGGCCAAGCTGCAGGATCAGGTGCCGCCCTTTCCTTCGGCGCAGGTTTTCGAGGTGCTGGAGGCTGAGTACGGCAAGCCGGCGAGCGAGATCTTCCGCAACATAGCGGCCGAGCCGGTGGCCTCGGCCTCGGTGGCGCAGGTGCATTTTGCCGAGCTGCCGGATGGCACCGAAGTTGCCGTGAAGGTATTGAGACCCGGCATCGAGCCGGTGATTGCCCACGACCTTGCGCTGATGGACAGCGCGGCCTTGCTCATCGAGAAACTGTGGCGCGACGGCAAGCGCCTCAAGCCGCGCGAGCTGGTCGCCGAGTACGCGCGTCACCTCGACGACGAGCTGGACATGATGCGCGAGGCCGCCAACTGCTCGCAGCTGCGACGCAATTTTGCCGATTCGCCGCTGCTGATCGTGCCTGCCGTGCATTGGGATTTCTGTACGCGCAAGGTCATGGTGATGCAGCGCATGCACGGCACGCCGATCTCGCAAATCGATGCTCTGCGCGCGCAGGGTGTAGACCTGAAACAGCTTTCGCACGCCGGGGTGGAAATCTTCTTCACCCAGGTCTTTCGTGACGGCTATTTCCACGCCGACATGCATCCCGGCAACATTCTGGTCACCCCGCAGGGGCAGTATGTGGCGCTGGATTTCGGCATCATGGCCAGCCTGACGGATCGTGACAAATCCTATCTGGCGCAGAATTTCCTGGCTTTCTTCCAGCGCGATTACGAGCGTGTGGCGCAGGCGCACATCGACGCAGGCTGGGTGCCGGCACATGTGCGTGTGGATGAGTTTGAAACCGCGATTCGCGCCGTATGCGAGCCAATCTTTGACCGCCCGCTGAAAGACATCTCCTTCGGCAAGACCCTGTTGCGTCTGTTCCAGACCGCACGCCGTTTCGAGATGGAAGTGCAGCCGCAGCTCGCCATGCTGCAGAAGACGCTCCTCAACATCGAAGGGCTGGGTCGCCAGCTCGATCCGGAACTGGACCTGTGGCAGACCGCCAAACCTTTCCTCGAAAAGTGGATGAGCGAGCAGATCGGCTGGCGCGCTTTCGTGCGGCATCTGAAGAGCGAGGCCCCCAACTGGGCGGCGACCCTGCCGCAGTTGCCCCGCCTGCTGCACCGCGCGCTCAACACCGACGCGCAGGAACGTGAGGCGGCACGTCACACTGAACTGCTGGCCAATCTGCGCCGGCAGAATCGCCTGCTGACGATCCTGTGCCTGGCTGCCTGTGTGCTGGCTGTCAGTGCCCTGTTGCATGTAATGAATTGAGTCCACCGGGGCAGGCCACGGATAGGGCCTGATGATTGATTGCTAGATTCAGGCGGTAACTCCTCCGTGATCGGCGCTGTCATGATCAGAAAAACCATCCTGTTTTTGCAGGCTTTTTTTGCGCTCGTCGTGGCAGGCCTGGTGCAGGCGCAAGCCGACCCGCCAGTGATCATTACCTATTCGACCAACCCGACTTATCCACCCTATCACTGGGCCGTGGGCGATGCGGCCTTCGATGGCGCCAGCATTGAACTGCTGGAAATGGTCCGGCCAGCCAATGTCCGTTTCCAGCCTCTGGTTTATCCCTGGAAGCGGGTACTTGGTATGGCTGCCCTGGGGCAGATCGACATGCTGGTGAGCCTGCGCATCACGCCGGAGCGCCAACAGTTCCTGAGGTTCACCGAACATCGCTCCTTTCCCAATCCGATTGCGGTGTTCGTCCGCAGCGACAAGGCTTTCGTGTTTACCTCATGGGATACCCTGCAGGGCCGGACAGGGGGCTACAGCGCGGGCGATACCTTTGGCGCCGGTTTCGATGATTACTGGCGGCAGAGCCTGAAGATGGATGAGGCTCCGACCATGGAGAACAATTTTGCCAAACTGGCTTTGGGGCGCATTGATTACTTCGTCACCAGTTACTACCTCGGCCAGGCCTATCTTCAAAGTCATTCCGACAAAGCCGGGATCATTGCGCTGACGCCAATGATTTCGACGCAGGATATTCATTTTGCCTTCAGCAAGAAATTTCCCCATCAGAGCGTGATCAACGAAATCGACAAGCGTCTGGCCGAGTTGAACCGGCGCGGTGTTCCTGAGGCCTTGTTGAAAAAGCATCTGGAGCGGTTTTCGCGAAATCCGGTGATCTACGCGCCCTAGTACCATGCGTGCAGCAGGGGCGCTTGCGCTGCTATGATCCGGGCATCCACTTCCCGGGAGCCTTGATCATGTTCAGCCGCCTGTGTCGTCTGCTTGTCTGTGTTGCCAGCAGTGTTCTGCCCCTTGCCGCACTGGCTCAGGCCTGGCCAAGCCAGACTGTGAAGATCGTGGTGCCCACCCCGGCAGGCAGCTCGGTGGACATCGCGGCGCGCGTGATCGGCGAGAGACTCACCCCCATGCTTGGCCAGCCGGTGATTGTCGAGAACCGGCCGGGGGCGGGTGGCACCATCGGCAGTGATGTCGTGGCTAAGGCGCGCGATGGCCACACCCTGTTGATGGGCTACAACGGCCCGCTCACCGTAGCGCCCGCCCTGTACCCGAAGCTGCCGTATGACCCCGCGAAGGATTTCGTGCCGGTGATCCTGGTCGTGACCCAGCCCAATGTGCTGGCTGTGCGCAGCGAGCTGAAGGTGAACAACATCAAGGAGCTGGTGGCACTGGCCAAGAGCAAGCCAGGCAAGCTGGATTATGCTTCGGTCGGCAATGGCTCCCTGTCGCATCTGTCGATGGAGATGCTCAAGATGACCACCGGCAGCTTCATCGTGCACATCCCCTTCAATGGTGGCCCGCCTGCTGCGCAGGCGCTCAACAGTGGCGAAGTGCATATGGCCTTTGCGGCCTTGTCGAATGTGCAACCCCTGCTGAAGGCGGGCAAGGTGAAACTGATTGCCGTGTCCAACGGGCGTCGCTCGGTGGCCGCGCCGGATGTGCCGACAGTGGCCGAACAGGGCTTTCCCGGCTTTGATGCGACGACCTGGAATGGTCTGCTGATGCCTGCGGGAACGCCGAAAGACGTGGTTAACAAGATCAACAAGGCGGTCGCCCAGATCCTTGCCCAGCCCGAGGTGCAGGCACGCTTGCTGGCAGCCGGGGCGGAGAGTGCCGGCAGCACGCCGGAGCAGTTTGGCGCGCTGATGAAATCCGAGCTGGCGGCCTGGCCGGCGGTGGTGAAGCGTTCCGGCGCCAAGCTGGATTAAGTGTCGATGCTTGAGTGGCTGGGCGAACTGCGCGGGGCTGACATCGCCTGGCTGGTGCCGGTGCTGTTCGTCGCGCCCTTGCTGGTCGGGTTATGGTTTCGCAAGCCACGCAGCTTCCGCGCCAAACCCCAGATCAATGCCTGGCTGACGGAGCAAGGGCTGAGCACTGCAGGTTTCTACAACTACTACCATGGACAGCCTTTCACGCAGGGCGAGGATGCGGCGGTGGCCATCGGTGTGGCGCAGCGTGCCGATGGTTCGCGCTGCGGTTTCGTGGTGGAAGTCAGTCCGCACGTGCCACCCCTCAGCCATATTCTGCAAGCCGAAACCGGCAAGGCGCGCGACAAGCTGTTTCGCCTGTCGGTGTCCTGCGCGCAGGATCTGCTGACGGTAGCGAGCGACTGGGATCAGGCCCGCAGCGCGATCGCGCGTGAGGCCGGGCTGGTGGCTAAATGGAGGACACGTGGCTCGGATCTCGTCTGACCGGTTTGCTGGTCTGCTGTTTATTCTCTTTGGTGGCGGCTTCGTCTTCGGCGCGGGTGCGTATGACATGGGCACCGCTGCGCAGATGGGGCCGGGCTATTTCCCACGCCTGCTTGGCGGTCTGCTGGTGCTGTTGGGCATTGCGATTTTCGCCTCCGTGAAGACGAGCGCGGGACGGCCTTCTGCCGGCAGCCTGCCGTGGCGGGCAATCCTGGCGGTGCTGTGCGGGGTGGCCGCTTTTGGCCTGTTGCTCAAACCGCTGGGCCTGTTTCTGGCCGCGCTGCTGCTGGTGGGTCTGAGCAGTCTGGCGCAGCAGCGGCCGCGCTGGGGCGAGGTGTTGCTGAGCGCACTGGTGCTGGCTGGCGCCGCCAGCGTGGTCTTCGTGTGGGGGCTGAAACTGCCCTTGCCGCTGTGGCCGGCCTTCGGGTGAATCAGCATGGATCTGCTGGCCAATCTCGCGCTTGGTTTTGACACCGCCCTGTCCTTGCAGAACTTGCTGTACTGCTTCATGGGCGTGCTGCTTGGTACGGCAGTCGGTGTGTTGCCGGGCCTTGGCCCGCTGTCCACCATCGCGATGCTGTTGCCGATGACCTATGCGCTGCCGCCGGTGGCCGCGCTGATCATGCTCGCCGGGATCTATTACGGTGCGCAGTACGGCGGCTCGATCACGGCCATTCTGGTCAATCTGCCGGGCGAGTCGTCGTCGGTGGTGACCTGCCTGGATGGTTACCAGATGGCGCGCAAAGGGCGCGCCGGCGCGGCGCTGGCGATTGCGGCGCTGGGCTCGTTTTTCGCCGGCACGGTAGCCACCTTGATCGTGGCGGCGTTTGCCACGCCCCTGACAGAACTCGCCAGCAGTTTTGCCTCGGTCGAGTATGTGGCGTTGATGGTGCTGGGGCTGGTCGGAGCGGTCGTGCTTGCGCATGGCTCGCTGCTCAAGGCGCTGGCGATGATCGTGCTGGGTCTGTTGCTTGGCACGGTGGGAGCCGATGTGAATTCGGGCACGGCACGCTTTGCCTTCGATGTGCCGGAGCTGATGGATGGCTTCAATTTCGTGGTGGTGGCGATGGGCCTGTTCGCCTTCGCCGAGATCATCCGCAACCTCGAATCGGTGGAAGCCGGCCAGACCGTGCTGCAGAAAGTCGGTAGCCTGTGGCCGACGCGGGCCGAGTTGCGCGCGGCCTGGCCCGCGGCCTTGCGTGGCACCTTCCTGGGGTCGTTGCTGGGGGTGTTGCCGGGCGGTGGAGCGGTGATGTCTTCGTTTGCTTCGTACTCGCTGGAAAAGAAACTGGCGCCTCACCCTGAGGAATTCGGCAAGGGCGCTGTCGCCGGTGTAGCCGGGCCGGAATCGGCCAATAACGCCGGTGCACAGACTTCCTTCATTCCGCTGTTGACGCTGGGTATTCCCCCCAATCCGGTGATGGCGCTGATGATCGGCGCGATGACCATCCACAGCATTCAGCCCGGCCCGCAGGTGATGACCAGCAACCCGGATCTGTTCTGGGGGCTGGTTGCCTCGATGTGGATTGGCAACGGCATGTTGCTGGTGCTCAACCTGCCGCTGATCGGCGTGTGGATTCGCATGCTGTCCTTGCCTTACCGCCTGCTTTATCCGGCGATCCTGCTGTGCTGTGCGATCGGCGTTTACGGCATGCAGAACAATCCGGTCGATGTGCTGCTGATCCTGCCTTTCGCTGTGCTCGGCTACCTGTTTCACCGGCTGGGCTGCGAGCCCGCGCCGCTGCTGCTGGGCTTCATCCTCGGCCCGCTGCTGGAGGAGAATCTGCGCCGGGCGTTGCGTCTATCGCGTGGTGACCCGACGGTGTTCCTGACCCGGCCGGTTTCACTCGTGCTCCTGCTGCTCGCAGCCGGACTGCTGCTGGCCGTGTTGCTGCCGAAAGTGCAGCGCGGGCGTGAACAGGTGTTCGTGGAAGAGGATTAGCCTGTCTGGAGAGCCGCATGTGGCGGTCTTCTTCGGGCATGCATCTTGCAGAGCAAGGCGGGACGCGGGTCTGCAGGAAGGTGCATCAGGCTGCGCCTGCGCCGGTATAATCGGCACGAAATTTCTTGTGGGCCACAGAGCCTGTTTTCCGGGGTTTTCCGTCAATGCTGATCGCATTTGTAGTGCTTTATCTGCTGGTGTCCATCGCCATCGGTCTGTACGCCGCCACGCGCGTCAAGAACTCGACCGACTATGTCACCACGGGTCGTCACCTGCCCTTCTACATCACGGTTGCCACGGTATTTGCGACCTGGTTCGGCGCCGAGACGGTGCTGGGCATTTCGGCCACCTTCGTGCGCGAAGGCATGTCCGGCATCGTGGCAGATCCCTTCGGGTCTTCGGCAGCGCTGATCTTCTTCGGCCTGTTCTTCGCCCTGCCCTTGTACCGCATGAACCTGATGACCCTGGGCGATTTCTATCGCCGCCGTTATGGCCGTGCGGTGGAAATCATCACTTCGATCGTCATCACGATTTCCTATCTTGGCTGGGTGGCCGCGCAGATTTCGGCGCTGGGTCTGGTGTTCGCGGTGCTCTCGCGAGGTGCGATCACGCCGGAATGGGGCATGGTCATTGGCACCGGCGTGGTGCTGCTGTACACGCTCTACGGTGGCATGTGGTCGGTGGCACTGACGGACTTCATGCAGATGAGTGTGATCGTCATCGGCCTGCTCTACATCGCGTATGCCGTAGGCGACATGGCGGGAGGTGTGGGCACCGTGGTTGATCACATGGCTCTTAACGGCAAGCTGCAGTTCCTGCCCAGCGGCGGGTTTCTGCAGTGGGTTGCCTTCATCGCCGCGTTTTCGACCATGGCGCTCGGCTCGATGCCGCAACAGGACGTGTTCCAGCGCGTGAATTCGGCACGCAACGAGACCGGTGCGGTGTGGGGCACGGTCACCGGTGGCGTGGGCTACTTCTTCTTCGCCTTCGTGCCTCTGTTCATTGCCTACTCGGCCTCCATCGTGGCGCCGGATCTGGTGGCCACGCATCTGGCCGAGGGCGGGGATTCGCAGATGATCCTGCCACGCCTGGTCCTTGATCACATGCCGATTCCGGCACAGGTGATGTTCTTCGGCGCATTGCTGTCGGCCATCATGAGCACCGCTTCGGGCACCTTGCTGGCGCCTTCGGTGACCTTCTCCGAAAACGTGCTGCGCGGCTTCATGCCCGGCATGAATGACGCGCACTTCCTGCGCATGACCCGGATCATCGTGGTGATCTTCACCGCGCTGGTGCTGGTGTTTGCGCTCAATAGCGAAGCGACGATCTACCAGATGGTCGAGCAGGCCTACTCGGTGACCCTGGCGATGGCTTTTGCGCCGCTGGCGTTCGGTCTGTACTGGAAGCGGGCCACCAATCAGGGGGCGATCTTTGCCATCGTGTTTGGCGGGCTGGTGTGGCTGGCCCTGTTGCTGCCGATGATCGGCTGGGTGCCGGCACCAGAGGGCTGGGTCGAGCTGGCCAAGACCGTGCCACCGCAGTTCTTCGGTCTGCTCGCGAGCATCGTCGCCATGCTGGCGGGCTCGCTGCTGCCGCAGTGGATTCGCACGACGCCGGAGCTGCTGCACGACCACGCCCGCAGCCACCACGACGAGGGGCATGCCCACGCCAGCGCGGCCACGCAACATACGCCGCGCAAGCCGTGAGGCGGCGGGCAGCCCGATGACACACTCCAGCCGGCTGCCCCGTTACCTGTGTGCCGCCTGGGCGCTGCTGACCCTGTACGCGTGCCTGCATCCCTTTTCGGGCTGGACGGATTCGGGGGTCAGCCCCTGGGCGTTCCTGACCGCGCCCTGGCCGAAATACAACCAGCCTTCGGACATCGTCCTGAATGTCGCGGGCTTCCTGCCCCTGGGCTTCTTTTTTGCTGCCGCGCTGCACGACCGTCGCCGTGCCGGTCGCGTGGTGCTGGCCGCGCTGCTGCTGAGCGGTCTGCTCAGCTTTGCGGTCGAATTCCTGCAGAACTATCTGCCTACTCGCGTGGCGTCCAATCTTGATCTGGCAGCGAACATCCTGGGCGGGGGGTTTGGCGCACTGCTCGGATTGCGCTGGGGCGGTGTGTTTGACGAAGGCGGTCGCGTGCAGCGCTGGCGCGCGCGGCGCGTTCTGCCCGGTCACATCGGTGAAACCGGCATGCTGCTGATCGCGCTGTGGTGGCTCACCCAGCTGGAGCCGACGACTACCCTGTTCGGGGCCGGTGACCTGCGAGTGCTGTTTGACCTGCCCGCGCCGCTGGCCTTTTCGGCACGGCGTTACCTGCTGCTGGAGATGGCGATTGCGGCCAGCAGCACGCTGGCCCTGGGCTTGCTCCTGTTGCGTGGCATGCGCGAGTTCAGTGCCGGATTCCTGTTCTTCGTGCTGAGCGTCGGGCTGGCCCTGCATTCGCTGGCCGACTACATTTTCCTGCTCCCGGCTGATCCCCTGCTGTGGGCCAGCAGCGGCGCCCTGCGCGGTCTGGTGCTGGGGCTGGTGCTGCTGGCGGTGGCGAAGCGCCTGCCGCGCTGGAGCCAGCACAGTCTGGCCAGCCTGACCCTGCTGATGGCAACCGTGCTGGTCAACCTCGCGCCCGACAATCCTTTTGTGGACGCTTCGGTGCGCACCCTGCAGCAGGGCCATTTTCTGAATTTCTACGGTCTGACCCAGCTTGCCGCTGCCGTGTGGCCCTTCCTCGCACTGGCCTGGCTATCGGCCCAGGCGGCGGTGACCCGGCGTTACTGAGCGGCGGGGATTTCCACGACCAGTTCAGCGCCGCCGCCGGTTTGATTGCGGGCGAAAATGCGTCCGCCGTGGGCCAGCACGATGCGCCGGCAGATCGCCAGCCCGAGTCCGGTGCCGCCTGCGCCGGTGTTGCTCTTGCTGCTCTGGACGAATTCATTAAACACGGCATCCAGTTCGGCGTCCGGGATGCCAGACCCCTCGTCGCACAAACGCAGGCGCAGCAGCTGGCTCCCCTCTTCCGTCGGCAGGCTATCCAGAGTGATGCTGATGCATCCGCCTACGGGTGAAAACTTGAGGGCATTTGACAGCAGGTTGCGGATGACCTGGCTGAAGCGCAGGCTGTCCAGCGCCGCAAGCGGCAGGTCTGGCGCCTCGCTGAGCTGGACCCGCAGGTGCTTTGCGCTGAGCAGGCTGTCGATTTCGAGCAGAGCGGCATCAATCAGGGGGCGGATCGCCTGTCGGCTGCAGTTCATTTCCATATGACCGGCTTCGAATCTGGACAGGTCGAGCAGATCGTTGATGAGCGACAGCAAGCGGGTGCCGCTGGCGGCGATGCGTTCGAAATAATCCCGCAGCTTGGAGTCACCGGTCTTGCTGCTGCCCAGCTGCGAGAAGCCGAGAATGGCGTGCATCGGGGTGCGCAGTTCGTGTGACATGTTGGCAAGGAACAGGCTCTTGGCCTGATTGGCATCTTCTGCATGCCGCCGGGCGAGCTCTGCGGCATCGAGGGCCGCGGACAGACGCAGGCGCAGCTCGATGGCCTGACGCAGGCTGGACGCCGCAATCCGCCCGCCGGCCAGCAGGGTGAAGGTGAAGACCAGCAGGATGAAGCCGGTCCAGCGCTCCAGCGAACTCTGCTGCATGGCTTGCACGAAGACCGACGGTACGAGCAGGCAGATGAAAAATGCGTTGTAGGCAGCAGGCAGGCTGGCCAGCGACATGACGCCACCGGCGGCGACGCCCAGCACACACAGGGGCGCTAGCGCCTGCAGCGAAGGCGAGATGAAGGCGTACAGCAGCGAGCCCAGAGATCCCCAGATCAGACCGGACAAACCGGCCAGCAGGGCGATGCGCCTCACCCACAGCCTGCCGCGCGCCAGCCGGCGCGCGTCACGCTGCCAGCGCAGATCAAGCAGCAGGCGCAGGATGGCCACCAGATTCACCACGCCACCCCATCCGTACAACAGGCCTGCCGGAGCGATATCGTCGTGGAAGGCCAGCATGACCAGCAGGCTGGCCATGAACGAAGCCGCCAGCGCCCGGCGTGTGCTGTCCAGATGCTGACGGATCTGTATTTCCTGTACCCGCGCGGCGAGTGTCTGATCGAGTTCCGGGATAAGCCCTGTCACATCATTCTCCAGTCAGCCTGTCCACGGCGGGCGGCAGGGCGGACTTGATCCGTTCAGATGGGTATGTTCCGGCCTTGCCCGGAGAGGCGCTTGCGACAAGCCTGTGCAGATGGGCAAGGTGCACAGCAAGGATGGATGGGCCTGAGCGGGAGGCCGTGCTGGAGAAGGCCGCCAGAAGCGGCTCTCCAGCCTATACGGTGATGCCGAATTGCCCGAGCAATTCCGCCGTCTCAAACAGTGGCAAGCCCATGATGCCGGTGTAGGAGCCGCTGATCTCGGCGATGAAGACTGCCGCGTGGCCCTGGATGCCATAGGCGCCGGCCTTGTCGAAGGGCTCGCCGGTGGCGATGTAGCGCCGGATATCTTCGTCATCGAGTTCGCGGAAACGCACCGTGCTGATGTTCAGGCGGTATTCGAGGCGGTTCTCGTCGGCCACCGCCACGGTGGTGAGGACGCGGTGGGTGCGGCCGCTGAGTTTGCGCAGGATGGCGTCGGCGTGATGTTCGCTGTCCGGCTTGCCGATGATTTCGCCATCCAGTTCCAGCGTGGTGTCGGCGGACAGGATCGGTTGCGGGCGCATCCGCCGCCAGCCGATGCGGCGCAGCGCGCCCTCGGCCTTGGCGCAGGCGACGCGGACGACATAGGTTTCGGCGTCTTCGCCGGGCAGCACGTCTTCAGCGATGTCTTCGTCGTCACGCGGCGGTGCGCGGAACATCAGGGTGTCGAAATCCACCCCGATCTGGTGCAGCAGTTCGCGCCGGCGCGGGCTGCGCGAGGCCAGATAGATGCGGGGCGGCACATTCGAGTAAGGCATTTGCGGGCCTATTCGCGGTGGTAGGGGTGGTTGCTGTGCAGGCTCCAGGCGCGATACAGCGCTTCGGCCAGCAGCGGGCGCACCATGGCGTGCGGCAGGGTCAGGCTGGAGAGACGGATCTTCTCATGCGCCTCGGCCTTGAATGCCGGGTCCAGCCCGTCCGGGCCGCCGATCACGAAAGCCACATCGTCGCCCAGCCCCATCCATTTCTGCAGGCGTTCGGCGAGCTGTTTCGTGGAAATGTCGTCGCCGCGCTCATCCAGCACTACCAGGCGGCGGCGCGCCGGAATCGCCGCGCGCAGGCGCTCGGCCTCGGCCGCCATCATCGCGGCCGGGGTCTTGCCGGTGGTGCGTGGCTCGGCCTTCACCTCGACAAGTTCCAGCGGGCAATCGCGCGGCAGACGCTTGGCGAATTCGGCATAGCCGCTCTCCACCCAGCCCGGCATTTTCGTGCCGACCGCCGCGATGATCAGTTTCATTGATTGTGTGCAGCCTCGTTGGCGGCAATCAGCTTGCCGCGCTTGGACGGCGTGGTGGACCACAGTTCCTCGAGGTTGTAATAGGCGCGGATGGCCGGCTGCATCACGTGCACCACGACGTCGCCCAGATCCACCAGCACCCATTCACCGGTGTCCTCGCCTTCGGTGCTGAGCACTTCGCCGCCGGCTTCCTTGACCTTCACCACCACGTTGTTGGCGAGCGCCCGGGTCTGCCGGTTGGAGCTGCCGCTGGCGATGATCACGCGATCAAACAGCGAGGTGAGCTTGGTGACGTTGATGACTTCGATGTCGGTGGCTTTGACGTCTTCGAGGGCATCGACGACGATTTTCTGGAGCTTGGTGGTGTTCATGCGGTGCGAGGGTCAGCGAGAGTAGAGGTGATGGGTCTGAATATAGTCGAGAACGGCGGGAGGCAGCAAAAAGCGCGCGTCCTCGCCGTGGGCCAGTGCATGGCGGATCAGGGTCGCGGAGATTTCCAGCGAGGGGATCGTGAACGGCACGATGGCGCCGGCTGCTGCCGCACGCAGGGCCTGCGCATCCTGAGTCAGACGTTGCGGGCACTCGTCGGCCAGATCGCCGCCGTACAGCGCATCGGCCAGAATGTAGCCAGGACGCGTGGCCACCGCGATGTGGGCGAGGCCGAACAGCTCGCGCCAGCGGTGCCAGCCCGGCAGGCCGAGGAAGGCGTCGGCGCCGAGAATCAGCACCAGTGGCTGGGCCGGACCGAGCTCGGCACGCAGGCGTTCCAGCGTGGCCACCGTGTAACTGGTCTGCTGGCTGCGTACTTCAGCCGGGTCGACTTCAAAGCCGGGTAGCTCGCTGGCGGCCAGTTCGGTCATCGCCAGACGGTGCTCGGCCGGCGTGCCGGGGCGTGCGCGGTGCGGCGGCTGGCCGGCCGGGATCAGGCGGATCGAGGCCAGACCCAGGCGCTGGCGCGCCTCGATACCCAGGCGCAGATGGCCGTGATGGATCGGGTCGAAAGTGCCGCCGAGAATGCCCAGCGCGGCAGGTGTGCTCATGCGATCGGCCACTCGCCGAAGATATCGCGCGCGCAGCTGTAGAGCGTGGCGCACAGCACCGGGAACATCATCATCATCCAGACACCGGACAGCATCCCGGCAAACGAAGCGGAGAGCTGGCTGATGACGCCGAGCAGCAGTGCGGGCAGCAGATTGCCGAGCACGAAGAAGCTCAGCAGCATCACCAGCATGGGGCGCAGGTTCCGCCAGCAGGCCACGCAACTGAAGAACAGGGCCTTGATCAGCGGCGTGTTTTTCAGCGCAATCAGGGGCGCGGCAAAAAAGGTCGTCATCTGGATGGGAACGAAGAGCAGGCTTGCCCACCATACGAGCTTGCGGAGCTTGTCCTGCATTTCAACCGGCAGCTCCGTGCCTTTGGCTGCGATGCTGGCAAAGCTGCCGAAGTCGAAACCGGTCAGCGCTGTGGCCAGCATGAAACACACCAGAATTGCCGCAAAGCTCAGCCCGGTGAGGGCAAACAAACCGGGCAGGCGAGCCTTGGTGAAGCAGGCAAACAGCAGCTTCGGATGCGCCCTGCGCTGCTGGGCGCAGCTGCTGCATACGAGGAACATGCCGACCTGCAGCGGCAGGACCAGTGCAATCGCCAGTAGCGGCCCGATGCCGGGGATCAGCAAGGCGGACAGCAGCAGGCACATCATCATCGTCATGGCCGAGCCCGTCAGGGGCAAGGGGGTGCTGCGCCACAGGGCAAAACCGGCTTGCAGCCAGACCCAGCCATGCAGAGCTGGAAAAGCATTGGCCTGCATCAGGAGGCCTCGCTGTCAGGAGCGGCGAACAGGTCCTGATACGCCGCATGCAGCGTGCCGACCAGCAGCGGGATGTAGATCAGCACGCCCAGTCCCGCGGGAACCAGCGCCAGCACGAACAGCACGTAGAGACTGAGCCCCAGCAGCAGCACTGCGCCGATATTGCGCAGACTGGCGGCCAGCGACAGGCGCATCGCCTCCAGCGGTGGAGCCTTGGCCTCCATGACCAGCGCCGGGGCAAACAGCATGGCCAGCAGGAGCAGACCCCACAGCAGCAGGAAAATGCCCAGGGCAATGCCCAGGTCGACCAGCATGCTGAGCAGTGAATTAGTGAGGTCGCCCAGTGCGCCGCCAACCGAATTGCCCAGCAGGCTGACCAGCAGGCCGCCACCCACCAGAATCAGGAGCAGGTGGATGAGGATCAATGGCAGGGCGTAGAACACGCCGATCAGGGCCAGATTGCCGGGATGCCGGCGGAAGCCCTCGAAGAGTTGCAGGAAATGCGCCTGCCCATCTTCCGCCTGGGTCGATGCGGCGTGCAGCATGCCGCCGAGCAGCAGGGTCAGCAGGATCGGGGGGAGCATCGGGCCGATCAGGGGAATTGGGGCCAGCACGACCGTCGGAATGGCCAGCAGCGCAAAGGCGCACAAGGCCATCAGCACCCAGTCGGCGGGGTGGGCGGCAAACATGCGCCAGCCCGAGGCCAGCCAGGCAAAGCAGCGGGTGGCCGGTACGCGTTGCGGCACGGGCAGGTGGTGCCGGCTGTGGCGAGCAGGCGTGACAGGGGCGGGGATGGGCGAATTCATGGCCGGATAACAACTGAAGGGAGCCTGCGAAGGCTAGCACAGATTGCCTGCCCCTCCCATTTGCGGCGCCCGCCAGGCGGGACTCCCCTGTACATTTGTCGGCGGTGGACGGCGGGCACAAGGGGAAATTCCGGCAGCCAGCGCGGCTGTTTGTAAAAGCGTGACAAAGTTGTCACTTGACGTATTCATTCGCCCTTTAGACTATGGTTCAAGTCGCATGTGCAAAGCTTCGACCCACCCTGGATACTGCCTCAAAGTTGAATTGATGACCCAGCCTCTTCAGTGTTGCCTGCTCGGCCTTGCGCTCAGCGTGTTCGCCGCCCCTGTCAGTGCGGGCGAGGAGGTCTGGTTCGAGGATCTGCCCACGGTGCTGACCGCCTCGCGCCTGCCCCAGCCACTGAATGAAGCGCCTGGCGCAGTCACCGTGATCGAAGGCGAGCTGATCCGAGCGACCGGGTATCGTGATCTGGCGCGCATCTTCCGGCTGGTGCCGGGCATGCAGATCGGGCAGGAACGCGGCAACAGCTACTGGGTGACCTATCACGGGCTGGGGGCCAATTTCCCGTCCGAGTTGCAGGTGCTGGTCGATGGCCGCTCGGTGTATTCGATGGCCAATTTTGGTGGTGTCGACTGGACCACGCTGCCGGTTTCGCCGGAGGAGATCGACCGAATCGAAGTCGTGCGCGGGCCGAATGCCGTGACCTATGGCGCGAATGCCTTCATGGGGGTGATCAACATCATCACCTACCACACCGCGCAGAACCCCATCGACCGGGTGCGCAGCAATCTGGGCAGCGCCCAGGTTCACGACTTTGAAGGGCTCAAGCACCTCAAGGCCGGTCCGGCGACGTTTCAACTGGCGGCCTCGACAAAACGCGATACCGGTTTCGACAATCTGCACGACGGGCGCCGCGTGAATGTCGGCAGTCTGCGCAGCGACTGGCGCGTTTCCAATCAGGATGAGCTGATGCTGCGTCTGGCGGCCAGTTCGGCGTTGCGTGGCGAAGGCTACGAAAACTCCCTGTTCAACAGCGTGGGGCCGCGTGACGCCAGCGCCCAGGCGCAGAGCCTGCACCTCAAGTGGACCCGGACGCCGGCAGCGAATGCCGAAATGCTCGTGCAGTTCTATCACAACCAGGAACGCAATCGCGATGCCTGGATTGCGACCGTGCCGGCGGGAGTTCCTTACGGACCGACCGGCGCCGCCGTCAATCGTGACCGCAAGGGCACGCGTGACCAGCTTGAGTTTCAGTCCCGCCTGTCCAGCGCCGCTCGCCAGACCGTCTGGGGGGCTGAAGCGCGGCGCGACACGGTCGACTTCCCCTTCATGTATGCCGCTGGCAATCCGGAGCCAACCGACCTGTATCGCCTGTTCGGCAATCTCGATGAGCATCTGACGCGCGATCTGCATCTGAATCTTGGCGCCGCGCTCGAAAAATATCGTGGCGAGCCCACCCATATTGCTCCGCGCGCCTTCCTGAACTGGCAAGTCCAGCCGATGCAGACCCTGAGGGCAGGCGCTTCGCGTGCCTGGGCACAACGCCCGACCTTCGAGAAAGAAGGCGAAACCCGCGTCATCGACCCGCTCACCGGGACCTTGCTGGTCCATCACCTGGCCAACCCGGATCTGCGCCAGGCCCGCATCGACAGCATCGAACTGGGCTACCTCGGGCGCTTCAAGCCAATGGCCAGCAGTCTGGACGTACGCCTGTTCCGCGAGCGCGTGCGCGATTTCATCGTACGCAACCCGGTCAGCTCCACCGCGGCGCTGGAGCCCTGGATGAGCTCCCTGCAATATCAGAATCTGGCCAGCCCCATTACCTTGCAGGGCGTCGAATACCAGTTGCGCTTCAAACCCTGGAAAGAAGCGGACATCATTTTCAACCACACCCTTATCCATCGGCATTCAGGCGATGCGCAGGTGGATGACCGGATTGCTCCCTACACGGCCAGCCTGGCCTGGCAGCAGCGCTGGACGCGGCAATGGTCGAGCATGTTCAGTGCCGTGCGCGTCGGCCCCATGGCGGGTGCCGATGGCATCGCCACCGGTACGCCGTATGTCACGAAGGCCTACACCAGCTTCGATGCACGCATTGCCTGGAATGCCCGCACCGAGAGCGGGCGCAAATACGAAATCGCCCTCAATGCCATCAATCTTGGCAAACGCCATCAGGAAATCCCCGATCGCGGCGTGCAGGTGTACCGCGCTTATCTGGGCGACGACACGCCCGCCAATGCCGTGACGCCGACGGTCTACGTGTCGCTCAGCGCGGATTTCTGAGGATGCATGGGGTGTCTGTAAAGCCGCGCCCGGCGTGGCTTTACAGCATGTCTGGCTGAAGAGGCTTGCTGCATGCGCCTCGGCAGGCAGACTGTCTGCCGAGGTCCGCCGCAAGCCGCTCTTCAGGCATCAGCGCTTGTTGCGTTTCAGGAAAACCTGCAGCGCCTTGCCGGTGTGGGTTTTGGTTTTCAGCACTCCCGCCAGCGGGCCTTCATACACCACGCGGCCGCCCTCATCGCCGCCTTCGGGCCCCATGTCGATCAGCCAGTCGGCTTCGGCCATCACGTCCAGATCGTGCTCGATGACCAGCGCGGTGTTGCCGGCTTCAACGAGGCGATGCAGCACGGTGATCAGCTTCGCCACGTCGGCCATGTGCAATCCGACAGTGGGCTCGTCCAGCACGTAGAGCGTGTGCGGGCTCTTGAACTTCGAGGCGCGTGCGGCCGGGTCGGTCTTCACTTTCGCCAGCTCGGTGACCAGCTTGATGCGCTGCGCTTCGCCACCGGAGAGCGTCGGCGAGGCCTGACCCAGCGTGAGGTAGCCGAGGCCCACGTCCTGCAGCAGACGAAGCGGATGGGAAACCTTGGGATGCGCGGCGAAGAACTCGACGGCTTCGTCGACTTCCATCGCCAGCACCTGCGCGATGCTCTTCTCGCGCCACAGGGCGGTGAGGGTGTCGGCGTTGAAACGCGCGCCATCGCAGACTTCGCAATGCACTTTCACGTCCGGCAGGAAGCTCATCGCCACGGTCTGCACGCCCGCGCCTTCGCAGCTCGGGCAGCGTCCGTCGCCGGTGTTGAAGGAGAAGCGTGCGGCTTGCCAGCCACGCAGCTTGGCGGTCTCGGTGTTGGCGAAGAGCTTGCGGATCTCGTCCCAGAAGCCGACGTAGGTGGCAGGACAACTGCGCGGCGTCTTGCCGATCGGCGTCTGGTCCACTTCGAGCACGCGGCCGACTGCTTGCCAGCCGGTGATCGACGCGCAGCCCTGTATGCCGCTGGCAAGCTTCTCGGTGCGCGGCATCGGCTTGGCGGATTTGCGCCCGGCGGGCGTGGCCTTCTCGTCTTCGTCGCCGCCGATCAGGCGTTTCAGGTTGGCGTGCAGCACATCGCGCGCCAGCGTGGATTTGCCCGAGCCGGACACGCCGGTGACCACCGTCAGGCGATTCAGCGGCACACGCACGGCCACGTTCTGCAGGTTGTGCAGCGTGCCACCGACGAGTTCGATGAAGGGATCTGCAGAGGCAGGCGCAGCGCGGCTGTGCAGCGGGTGCTGCAGCGGCTCGCGCAGGCATTGGCCGGTGACCGAATCGTTTGAGGCGATCAGCTGTGCCGCCGTGCCTTGCGCGATCAGGCGCCCGCCGCGCGTGCCGGCGCCGGGGCCGAGGTCCAGTACTTCGTCGGCGCGGCGGATGGTTTCTTCGTCGTGCTCCACCACCACCACCGTGTTGCCCTTGGCGCGCAATGCTTCGAGCATGTCCAGCAGTACGCCGTTGTCACGCGGGTGGAGGCCGATGGAAGGTTCGTCGAGCACATAGCACACGCCGCGCAGATTGCTGCCGAGCTGCGATGCCAGACGGATACGCTGGGCCTCGCCGCCGGAGAGCGTGGGCGCGGCGCGATCCAGCGCGAGGTAGCCGAGGCCCACGTCGTGCAGGAAGGCGAGGCGGTGCTTGAGCTCGCTGATGATGTCGCGGCCGATGCCGGCTTCGCGGCCTTCGAGCTGCAGACCATTCACCCATTCGCCCAGCGCGTTGACCGAACGCTTGCTGTAGCCGGTGATTGATACGTCGCGATAGCGCACCGCGCGCGCCACCGGATTCAGGCGTTCGCCGTGGCAGCTGCGGCATTCGACTTCCGCGCCGTCCTCGTCATCGAGCCCGGCGAATTCCATTTCGGCGACGTCGACCTCCGGGTCCTTCATCCATTTCGGAATCTCCACGCCGGTGCCGCAGCAGCTCTCGCACCAGCCGTGCTTGGAATTGTAGGAGAAGAGGCGCGGGTCGAGTTCCGGGAAGCTGGTGCCGCAACTCGGGCAGGCGCGCAGGGTGGAGAATACCGCGTCGCCACCCTCTGGCGTGATCACGCGGATCGTGCCCTTGCCGATGCCCAGCGCGTCGGCGAGTTTCTCGCGCAGCTCGGCTTCGTGGTTGGCATGCACATCCACATCGCATACCGGTAGCTCGATATTGTGTTCCTTGAAGCGGTCCAGGCGTGGCCAGGGCGAGACCGGCAGAAACTCGCCGTCGACGCGCAGATGGGTGTAGCCCTTGTTCTTGGCCCAGCGTGCCAGCTCGGTGTACAGGCCTTTGCGATTGACCACCAGCGGGGCGAGCAGGCCGATCTTGTGGCCGCGATAGTCGCGCAGCAGGCGTGCGGCGATGGCGTCCTGACTCTGCGGTTCGATCGCGCAGTTGCAGTCCGGGCAATGCTGAGTGCCGAGCTTCACGAAGAGCAGGCGCAGGAAGTGATGCACCTCGGTGAGCGTGCCGACGGTGCTCTTGCGCCCGCCGCGGCTGGTGCGCTGTTCGATCGCCACGGTAGGTGGAATGCCGTGGATCGCATCCACATCCGGCTTGCTCGCCGGCTGCACGAACTGGCGCGCGTAGGCGTTCAGCGATTCGAGATAGCGGCGCTGGCCTTCGGCAAACAGGATGTCAAACGCCAGCGTGGATTTGCCCGAGCCGGACACGCCGGTGACCACGGTGAACTTGTTGTGCTGGATCGCCAGCGAGACGTTCTTGAGGTTGTGCTCGCGGGCGTGGGTGATCTGGATGGTGTCGGGTGCCTCCACCGGCAGGTAGCGTACGCGCGGTTCGGCAGCCTTGAGGGGCGTCGCATCGAGCCGGTATTCCGCCAGCGCCCGCCCGGTATGCGAACGCGGCTCGGCGATCAGGTCATCAATCGTGCCGGCAACGAGAATCTCGCCGCCAGCGTCGCCGCCTTCCGGGCCGAGGTCGATCAGCCAATCGGCTGCACGCATGACATCCAGATTGTGTTCGACGACCAGTACGGTGTTACCGGCATCGACCAGCGCGCGCAAGGCGCGCAGCAGCTTCACGATATCGCCGAAGTGCAGGCCGGTGGTCGGTTCATCGAAGAGGAACAGGCTGCCTTTGGTGGAGGCTTTCTTCTTCGAGGATTTCGCCGCGTATTCCGCCAGATGCCCGGCTAGCTTGAGGCGCTGCGCTTCGCCGCCGGAGAGCGTGGGCACTGGCTGGCCGAGGGTGAGGTAATCGAGGCCGACGTCCACCAGCGGCTGGATGGCGCGCACCAGATCCTTGTCACCGGCGAAGAAGTTCAGCGCATCGGCACAGGTCAGTTCCAGCACCTTGGCGATGTTCTTGCCTTGTAGTTGCAGCTCAAGAATCTCCGGGCGGTAGCGTTTGCCGTCGCAATCCGGGCAGCGCAGATACACGTCGGAGAGGAACTGCATCTCGACGTGCTCGAAGCCATTGCCGCCGCAGGTGGGGCAGCGGCCGTCGCCGGAGTTGAAGGAGAAGGTGCCGGCGGTGTAGCCGCGCTGTTCGGCATCGGGCAGAGCCGCGAAGCGCTTGCGGATCACGTCGAAGGCGCCGACGTAGCTGGCCGGGTTGGAGCGCGTGGTCTTGCCGATCTGGCTCTGATCGACCATGACAATGGCTTCGATCAGGTCTTCGCCGACAAGTTTCGCAAACGCGCCCGGAGCTTCGGTGGCTTCGCCCTTGGCCTTCTTCAGCGCCGGCCACAGCACGTCCTGAATCAGCGTGGATTTCCCGGAACCGGATACGCCGGTGACGCAGACCAGCCGCCCCAGCGGGATGGAGAGGTCCACATTTTTCAGGTTGTTGGCCGTGGCGCCGAGCAGCTTGAGGCGCGGGGTTTTAACTTCGACCTTCTGGCGAATGAGGCCGGCGTCGACCTGCTTGTGACCGCCCAGATATTGCGCTGTAAGGGTGTCGGTGCGGGCGCGCAGCTCGTCCGGTGTGCCGTTGAATACGATGTTGCCGCCAGCCGCACCGGGGCCGGGGCCGATGTCGACAATGCGATCGGCATTGAGCATTACGGCCGGGTCGTGTTCCACCACCACCAGCGAGTTGCCGGCGTCGCGCAGCCGCCGCATCACGCCGTTGATGCGGTCGATGTCGCGCGGGTGCAGGCCGATGGAGGGCTCGTCGAGCACAAAGAGCGTGTTCACCAGTGAGGTGCCCAGTGCGGTGGTCAGATTGATGCGCTGCACCTCGCCGCCCGAGAGTGTGCGGCTCTGGCGGTCCAGCGTGAGGTAGCCGAGGCCCACCTCGCACAGGTAGCTGAGCCGCCCACGGATCTCGTTCATCACCAGATCGACCGCGTCGCCCGCGCTGCCTTCTATCTGCAGCTCGCGGAAGAAATCGCGCGCGCGTTCGATCGGCAGGCTCATCGCGTCGTGCAGCGACAGGCCGGGCAGGGCTTGCAGTTGCTCGTCGGCCAGACGCATACCCTTGGGGCGGAAGCGTCGCCGTTGCGTGCCGAGCGCGGCGTCAGCCTGCTCTTTCGAGCCCACGCGCCAGAGCAGCGAATCCGTCTTCAGGCGCGCACCCGCGCAGGCCGGGCAGTCGGTGTAGGCGCGGTAGCGGCTGAGCAGCACGCGGATGTGCATCTTGTAGGCCTTGGTTTCCAGCCAGTCGAAGAAGCTGCGCACGCCGTACCAGTATTTCGGCCAGGAGCGTTGCCAGCTCTTGAACTCGGGCTCGCCTTCCATGACCCAATGCCGATGTTCTGCGGGCAGATCGCACCAGGCGATGTCGGTGGCCACGCCGCGTAGGCGGCACATCTTCATCAGGTCGTCCTGACATTCCTTGTAGCTCTCGCTCTGCCAGGGCTTCACCGCACCACCGGCGAGCGTCTTCGATTCGTCCGGCACGATCAGGCCGGGGTCGATGCCAATCACGCGGCCGAAACCCTTGCAGGTCTCGCAGGCGCCGACGGCGGAGTTGAACGAAAAGTTGGCCGAGGTGGGTGCGCTGTAGTGGATGTCGCACTCGGCGCAGTGCAGGTCGGCGGAGAACTTCCAGACTTGCCCGGCGAGTGCATCGATCAGGGCTTCGCCGCCCAGATGCACTTCCAGCTTGCCGTTGCCGAGTTTCAGCGCGGCCTCCAGCGCTTCGCTGACGCGCGCAGTTTCGGCATTGCCAAAGCGGAAGCGATCCACCGTCACCAGAATGCGTTTGCCATCTTCGGTGATGCGTGTGAAGCCCTGACGCTCCAGATGGCCGCGCATTTCTTCGACCGTGAAATTCTCGGGAACCGGCAGGGGCGCGACGATGGCCAGACGCGGGTCCTCATGCTGCGGGCAGCGCGTGGCCAGCGTGGCGAGGAGAGTCTGCGGCGTTTCTTTCTCGACCTTGGCACCGCAGCCCTTGCAATACAGGTGGCTGGCGCGGGCGTAGAGCAGCTTCAGGTAATCGGCCAGCTCGGTCATGGTGCCGACCGTGGAGCGCGAAGTGCGCACCTGATTGCTCTGGTCGATGGCGATCGCCGGCGGCACGCCCTCGATGGCGTCGACCTGCGGCTTGTCCATGCGGTCGAGGAACTGCCGCGCGTAGGGCGAGAAGGTCTCGACGTAGCGGCGCTGGCCCTCGGCATAGAGCGTGTCGAAAACCAGTGAGCTCTTGCCTGAGCCTGAGGGGCCGGTGACGACCACCAGCTCACCGAGCGGGATGTCGAGCGAGAGGTTCTTGAGGTTGTTCTGGCGGGCGCCGCGAATGCGGATATACGGGTGCGACATGGCTGGGGAATCCGGCAAGTATTTTTTGGTGTGCCAGAATTGTCGCAGGATCACCCGATCAGGAGCCAATCGAAATGATCAATCTTCGTCACGCAGTCAAACACGCCCGCAGTGGCAACTGGGCCCGGGCGCATGAGATGGCTCAGGCCGATGATTCCCTTCTGGGGTCATGGTTGCACGGCATCCTGCATATCCATGAGGGTGATCTGGACAATGCCGGCTACTGGTACGCCAAGGCCCACCGAAACTTTGCCCAGCACGGAACGGTGGAAGAAGAGCTCGGCAAGCTGGAAGCCGAGCTGCTGGATTAGGCGGCCTTGGCGGCGAGCTTCCGTCAGGCTGGTTCAGCGCGCTGACGCATGCGCGCGATGATCTGGCGCAAGCGTTGTGACTCCTCCACGCGCGGATGATCAGGGAAGCGGTTGGCCAGTGTCACGAAGAAACGCTCGGCCAGTTCGTCCTGATTCAGGTCTTCGCACAGGATCTGGCCACCGAGGAAATACACCTCGGCCAGCAGAGGGCTGTTGCGGAAAGCCTTGTCGAAACCGTTGAGGATCTCCATCGCCAGCTTCGGTTCGCGCGCATGGCGTGCCGCTTCGGCCAGTTGCAGCACGGTCGCCGCGTCTTCCGGGCGGAATTCCGGCTGCTTCTCGCGGCAGCGCTTCCAGGCATCCAGCGCATTGCGCCGCTGCTCCTTGCGCAACAGCAGCGGAATCAGTTTCTGGCTGTGGTTGAGCAGGCGCTCATCCTTGCCCGCCAGGTGCAGTAGCTTGTTGTAACGTTCCTGCGCGGCCGTATTCTCCGGGTCCAGGCGCTGCGCCTCATAGGCGATTTCCAGCGCCTGATCGACCATGCCCTCGGCCAGAAACTCCGTGATGCGTGCCGAGTCCGGATCTTCCTTGGCCTTGGCAGCGGCTGAGCCCCCGCGCCGGCCGGGCAGCACTTCCACATCCAGCCCCAGCTGTTCATGGAACTGGTACAGCACGTAGCCCAGCATGTTGAAGGCGATCAGCGTGAAGTGCATGGCCACGCCAGTGATTAGCCAGACCGATCCTGCCAGACGCGGACGCAGGTTGGCGAAGAGCTTCTGCGAAGCTTCCATGGCGGCCGTGAAGGCCACTTCATCCTGCGACGCCATCGCCTGCTGCAGAGTCACCTGCAACTCGCCCCACTTCTGCAGCATGGGCAGCAGTGAGCTCTCGAAGACCTTGAACATCAGGAACATCTGGCCCGTCGACAGGAAATACAGGAATATGCACAGCAGCAGATAAGGCGCGCCGATGCCGCTGATCAGGCTCCAGCCCGCCGCCGGATTCAGGCCGGTGCTCAGGCTGCGGCTCGTCACCAGTGCCATCAGCGCCGCCGGCGTGATCAGCATCACCGCGAAATTCGCCAGCATGCCCATGCCTTCGCCGAACAGGCCCGCCACCAGACCCACCGCGAAACCCGGGATGATGAACAGTCCCATGATCTTGTACGGCATGTGCGCCAGAGTCTCGTCCGGCAGCGGCGAATACTGCGTGGGTGACAGGCGACCCAGCGAAGTCTCCGACAGGACCCGGCTGCCGAAGCGCAGCAGGAACACCCAGCTCAGCAGCGACAGGCCGCCGATGCACACCATCATGGCTGGCAGGCTGGTGGCAAACGCCCCGAGTGCCGGCAGCGCAGCGAACACCACCACCCGCCACAGCACCGAGGGCGTCAGCGGAAACAGGAAGAAACGCGGCACCCGCGTCCAGAACGGCGGGATCAGGGGATTGCTGCTGGCCATGCTGGGTGCTCGCGTGAGGGATCAATGACAGGCTGGATTATGCCTGCTGCACACAACAAGAACGAGGAAGAAATCCCGAAAACAGCCCGCCTGCCCGGACAGCCGCATGGGGATTGGGGCTGGCCGGAGAGAGGCTGAGGGTGTCTTCCGGCTGAGGCTTGGTAGCAGGGAACGCAGGCTTGGTGGTTCCCGCACTTCGGGCGGAAACCACCGGGCTGCAAACGCGAGCTCCGCTGACTTTCCTCAGCGCTCAGTCCCCGGTGTTTCGCAACGCGTCACCGACGCCCGCCCAGAATCGAACCGAGTACGCCGCGAACGATCTCGCGGCCGACGGCACTGCCGATGGTTCGGGTCATGGATTTGGCGGCAGTCTGGGCGAGGCCGTCGTGGCGACCGCCGCGCGGGCCGGTGGTGCCGAAGAGGATGCCGCCAAGAGCGCCGCCCAGCCCGCCTAGCAGGCCACCCCCCTCGCTTTGCGGCGCGGGCTGGACCTGTCCGGGCTGGTTGCCTGCAGAGCCTTGCTGGGTGCCGCTTACCGAGGGGGCCGCACGCAGCTTCTCAAAGGCGGATTCGCGGTCCAGCGCTTCTTCGTAGGCGCCGTAGACCAGCGAGTTGTTGATCGCCGCGTTGCGCTCGTCGGCGCTCATCGGGCCGATGCGCGAGGCGGGTGGCAACACGAAGGCGCGCTCGACGATGCAGGGCGTGCCTTTCGCGTCGAGGAAGGAGATCAGCGCTTCGCCGACGCCCAGTTCGGTGATCGCCGCTTCGGTGCTGAATTTCGGGTTGGCGCGCATGGTTTCGGCGGCGACCTTGACGGCCTTCTGGTCGCGCGGGGTGAAGGCTCTCAATGCGTGCTGCACCCGATTTCCGAGCTGGCCGAGTACGCTGTCCGGCACGTCGAGCGGATTCTGGGTGACGAAGTAAATGCCGACGCCCTTGGAGCGGATCAGGCGCACGACCTGTTCGATCTTTTCGAGCAGCGCCGCGGGCGCATCGTTGAACAGCAGATGTGCTTCGTCGAAGAAGAACACCAGCTTGGGCTTGTCCAGATCGCCGGCCTCGGGAAGTTGCTCGAACAGCTCGGCGAGCATCCACAGCAGGAAGCTGGCGTAGAGCTTGGGCGCGTTGTAGAGCTTGTCGGCGGCGAGGATGTTGATGACGCCGCGGCCCTGCGGATCGGTCTGCATCAGATCCATGATGTTGAGCATCGGTTCGCCGAAGAACTTGCCGGCGCCCTGTTCTTCCAGCGTCAGCAGGCCGCGCTGGATGGCGCCGATACTGGCGGCGGACACGTTGCCGTATTTCGTCGTCAGTTCGCGGGCGTTCTCGCCGATCCACTGCACCATGGCGCGCAGGTCTTTCAGATCGAGCAGCAGCAGGCCGTTGTCATCGGCCACCTTGAACACGATCTGCAGCACGCCGGCCTGGGTTTCGTTGAGCGACAACAGGCGCCCGATCAGCAGCGGGCCCATGTCTGAAATCGTGGCGCGCACCGGATGGCCCTGTTCACCGAACACGTCCCACAGCGTGGTCATGAACTTGGACGGCTCCCAGTCCTTCACGCCGAGCATGTCCAGCCGCTCCTGTAGCTTCGGCTTCAGCTCGCCCGCGGCTCCGAGGCCGGACAGATCGCCCTTCACATCCGCCATGAACACCGGCACGCCGATGTTGGCGAAAGATTCAGCGAGCTTTTGCAGGGTGACGGTCTTGCCAGTACCGGTGGCGCCGGTGATCAGGCCGTGGCGGTTGGCGAACTGGGGCAGCAGGGCAATTTCGGTGTCGCCGCTGCGGGCGATGACGAGGGGGGCGGTCATGTTGGTCTCTCCGTGCAAGAAACGTATTCAACCCGGATTATCCATCAGGGCGCGAGATGTGAATGATCGGGTTTATACCTTCTACCGTCGGCCTTCTGTGCGGCCAGGGCAAAAAAACGGGCGCGATATACGCGCCCAAATCAGGGGGGGATGCTACAAAAACCTTACTTGCCGTTGCAGCCGGCCTTGCACTGGTCGAAGCTGCTCTGGCAGCTGCTGCCACGGCCACAGGCAAACAGTTTGTTGCCGCAGCCGAGCACGCAGGCGTTCCAGGCCGGGCTGGCGGTGGCACTGCCCATTTCGAGGACCGTGCCTTTGCTCCTGGAGGCGGGACTGCTCAGGACTTTGCCGCCGGCGCAGGCAGCGAGCTTGAGTTCGCGGCTCGGGCTGGGCAGTTGCGAGGCGCTGTCGGTGCTGGCCATGGCCAGATCCATCTCGATGGCTTCGAGGGCGCCGGCCTTGATCAGCTTCGAGCGGGTGAGGGTGTCAACCGCCCAGCAATCGGCGCGGCGGGCATTCTCGACACTGCGGTCAAGATCAATGGGCATGCCCAGGCGCGTCCAGGCGCACTCGTGGGCATACAGAAAGGCGCGTGTCTCGGGCAGCAACTGGGGCAGGCGGCTGGGGTTGTAGAAAATCACCCGGTTGCCTTCTACCAGACGGGTTTCCACCAGCACGGCGAGCGCCGGGTCGGCCTGGCTGGCGACCGGCTTGTCGCGTGAATCGGTGCAGCCGGCAAAGCTGAAACTCACCGTATCAGCGGCAAGCGCCGTCTGCGCGAACAGGGTACAGGCGCAGATCAGGGCGCCAAACAATCGGGTCATGGTCTATCTCCGCATCGAATGTCCTTCAATCTAGCAGGCCCGGCCAGGCAGGCTGCCGGGCGGCTGATCGGCGGTTGTATAATCCAGACCTTTGTACGTATTCTGAATTTTTACAGGGGAAATCATGGCCGGTCATTCCAAGTGGGCCAATATCCAGCATCGCAAGGGGCGTCAGGACGCCAAGCGGGGCAAGGTATTCACCAAGCTGATCAAGGAAATCACCGTTGCCGCGAAACTCGGCGGTGGCGATCTGGGCAGCAACCCGCGCTTGCGCCTGGCGGTGGAAAAGGGCAAGGCCGAGTCCTTGCCGAAGGACAACATCGAGAACGCCATCAAGCGCGGTACCGGTCAGCTTGAAGGCGTGGTGTACGAAGAAGCGCGCTACGAAGGCTACGGCATCGGCGGCGCCGCAGTGATGGTGGATTGCCTGACCGACAACAAGGTGCGGACCGTGGCGGATGTGCGCCATGCCTTCAGCAAGTACGGTGGCAACCTCGGCACCGACGGCAGCGTGGCCTTCCAGTTCAAGCACTGTGGCACCTTGCTGTTCGCGCCCGGCACCGATGAGGATGCGCTGATGGAAGCCGGCCTCGAAGCGGGCGCCGAAGACGTGGTGGCGAATGACGACGGCTCGATCGAGGTGATCACCGGCCCGTGGGAATTCACTGCCGTGAAGGAAGCGCTGGAAGCCGCCGGTTTCAAGGCCGAGTTCGGCGAAGTGACCATGAAGGCGCTGAACGAGACCGAGCTGAGCGGAGATGACGCCGTGCGCATGCAGAAGCTGCTCGACATGCTGGAAATCCTGGATGACGTGCAGGAGGTGTACACCTCGGCGGTGATGGACGAGTGAAAACGTCCGGATGGTTTTATCTCTGAAGGCGACGCGCGGCGTCGCCTTTTTCTTGTCTCTTTGAAAGTTGCAGCATGCTTGAACGTTTTCTGGCGCCGGTGTTTGTCCTGCTCTGGAGCACCGGTTTCGTCGGTGCCAAATATGGCCTGCCGTATGCCGATGCCTTGCATTTCCTGTGCGCCCGCTACACCCTGGTGATCGTGCTGATGGGCCTTGCTGCGCTGATCTTCCGCGCGCCCTGGCCGCAGGACGGGCGCCGGGTTGCGCACATTGCGGTGGCCGGTGTGCTGATGCAGGCGACCTATCTGGGCGGGGTTTTCGTGGCGATCCAGCTGGGCTTGCCGGCGGCATTGACGGCCCTGATCGTGGGTCTGCAACCCATCCTGACGGCGCTGTCTGCCGGCTGTTTGCTGGGCGAGGTGGTGTCCCGCCGCCAGTGGCAGGGGCTGGCGCTGGGCTTTGTCGGTGTAGTGCTGGTGGTGACCAATAGCCGCGCGCCGGGGCTGGGCAACCCATGGGCGTGGTCGGCGCTGTGGCCGGCCGTGATCGCCCTGCTGGGCATCACGCTGGGCACGCTTTACCAGAAACGCTTCTGCCCGAGCTTCGATCTGCGCAGCGGGGCCGTGATCCAGTTTGCGGCGAGTCTTGTGGTGACCTTGCCGCTGGCATTGCATTTCGAGCCGAAGCCCATCGAGTGGAGCGGCTCTTTCGTGTTCGCCTTGCTGTGGCTGGTGGTGATGCTGTCCGTCGGCGCGGTCAGCGTGCTCAACCTGCTGATCCGGCGCGGCTCGGCGGTGAAGGTGACGAGCCTGTTCTACCTGACGCCCGCGGTGACGGCACTGTGCGCCTGGGCCTTGTTCGATGAGCGGCTGGGCGCGCTGGCGCTGCTCGGCATGGCCCTGGCGTCGTTGGGAGTCTGGCTGGCGCGTGCGCGCTGAGCCGCACCGCGCCTTGCTCTGCGAGAGATATGCCGGAAGAGTGTTGTCGGACAAGGCTGAGCGAGGTAGCTGGCTGAAGAGGCCCGCCACATGCGGCTCTTCAGGGTGCGTCGCTTACAGGGCCTGAACCTGCGCGAGATGTTCGGGCGCGGCCAGCCAGCGGTTGATGATGCGGTAGATGTCGACGTCGAAGTGGCGCGCGGGCGAATCCTCCAGCAGGCTAGCGAGTGTGCCTTCGTCCTGCGCGCTGCCCAGCAGGCACCACTGATCGAAAACATGGGTGGCGCTGCGCTGGCTGCCGGCGTGATGCTCGCGCACCAGAATCCGGCCGGCAAAGGGCCAGGGCTTCATACTCAGCGCGGCCAGCGCGGTGGCGAGCCGGGCATCGTGAATTTCGGTGGCCTCACGCCCTACACAGACGCCGGCGCAGCGCCCCAGATGCACGCCCTGACAAGGGCCGCCGCCCTGCTCCAGGCCGAGGCGCGTGGCGCATAGTCGGTGCTGGCGGGCCAGCTCCTGCAGGGCAATCGTGGCCTCGCGTTCTCCGCGCAGGCAGCCGAACACATCCTGCCAGTCTGCCGGGTCACTGCCGAGCAGATCCGTCAGACGCAGCACCGGCGGCTGGGTGGCACGGCGCAACCAGCGCCAGCCGAAGGCGCGGGTGGCAGGCTGTTCGCGCAGGCTGCGCACGAGCTGCAATTCCTTCAGCTGCGCGCCGAGCTCGCCGGCGCAAGGCCAGGTTTCCACGTCGTGTACGGCGGCAGCGATCTTCTTGTTCTTGGCGCTGGGGCGCAGTGCCGTGAAGAAGCCGAGCACCTGCGAGCGCAGGTCGCGGGCGCAGCCGATGTCCAGCAACTGGCCGGTGGCGCTGCGATAGACCCAGGCGCCGGGCGAATCCGGCAGGGCTTCCAGGTCGCCGCGCGGCAGGCGCGGCACGTTGTTGCTGGCCGAGGAGTGCGCCTTGTCCCAGGCCTTTTGCAGGCGTTCGGCATCGGCGCGTCGAAGCGAATCGGAGAGGAAGCGCCAGACGATCTTGGCGTCATCCAGCGCGCGGTGGCGGGCATCGATGGTGTAGCCGTGGCGCTCGATCAACGCATCCAGGCCGTGGCGCGGGAATTCGGGATCAAGCGCGCGCGAGAATTTCACCGTGCACAGCACCGGCGTCGTCCACTGCATGTCGAGGCGTTCGAAGGCGGCACGCAGGAAGTTGTAATCGAAGCGTACGTTATGAGCCACGAAGACCACGTCGGAAAGCCGCGCCAGTACTTGCTCTGCGAGCTGTTCAAAGGGAGGCGCGGCGGCCACCATCTCGTCGGTGATGCCGATCAGCTCCTGAATGCGTTGCGGAATCGGCATGCCCGGATTGACCAGCGTGCTCCACTGCTCGATGAGTTCTTCACCCTCGGTGATCAGGATGGCGATTTCGGTGATGCGGTCACGGCTGGGGTCGGCACCGGTGGTTTCCAGGTCGACGATGGCAAGGCGGGGCAGGTGCATCGATAGTGGGGAGTGGAGAGTGGGTAGTCGGGAGTCGGGTTACGGAGCTGGGTTTCCCACTTTCCACTTCCGGCTGTCCACTCCCTGTGAGCAGGCTCAGTTCTGCGAAAAGTAAGGATAGGGTTTCTGTGCGACTTTCGATTCGGCATTGGCCTGCTGCACGGCGGGGTCCTGCGGTTTGTCCCACCACAGGGCGCGGCCTTTCTGCTGCTCGTCGAGCTCTTCGGGATGCTGCTTCAGCCAGCCGTTGATGAATTTCGTGAAGTCGGACACGTAGGGCATGGTTCTCTCTCTTGGTAGTGATTTCAGCGTTTGCCGGCGATCTTGTTGTCGCCGCTGCGTTCGCGCACGATGCGCACCACGTCGGGGATGTGGCGCACTGCGCGCATGATGCGGGCCAGGTGAGGGCGGTTCTTCACCTGGATGGTGAAATGGATGATGGTGTCAGCGCCGCGCTCGCTTTCCATGTTCACATTCTGGATGTTGGCTTCCTGATCGGCAATCGTGGCGGCCACCCGAGCCAGCACGCCGCGGCGGTGATGGATCAGGACGCGGATGCCGACGTCAAACAGGCGCTCGCTGCCGGCTTCCCATTCCACATCGATCCAGCGATCGCGCTCGGCCGAGTGATTGCGCGTCAATACCGGGCAGTCATTCAGATGCACCTCCAGCCCCTGGCCCTTCTTCAACAGACCCACGATCGGGTCACCGGGGATCGGGCTGCAGCAGCGCGCCATCTGCACCGCCATGCCTTCGCCACCCTGGATCAGGATCGGCGTGGGCGCACGCGGTTTGCTCGGCGTCACTTCGCCATCGGCGGCGGCCTGTTCATCCCGCAGATCGGCGAGACGACGGGCCACGACGGCTGCCATGCGCTTGCCCAGACCGATGTCGGTAAAGATGTCGTCGCGTGCCTTGCTGGAGAATTCCTTGAGGAAGCGTTCCCAGGCGATGGTGCCGATGTCCGCCAGATGCAGACCGAGATGGCGCATGGACTGCGACAGCAGGCGTTCGCCCAGGTGGGTGGCCTCTTCCTGTTGCACGGTCTTGAGGAAGTGACGGATCTCAGCGCGCGCCTTGCCAGTGCGTACGTAGGACAGCCAGGCCGGATTCGGGTGAGCGTGCTGAGCGGTGGTGATTTCGACCTGATCGCCGTTCTTCAGTTCGGTGCGCAGCGGGCGCATCTCGCCGTTGATCTTGCAGGCCACGCAGCGGTTGCCCACATCGGTGTGCACTGCGTAGGCGAAATCGACGGCGGTGGCGCCACGCGGCAGGTTGCGGATCTGACCGGCCGGGGTGAACACGAATACGTCGCCGGGGAACAGGTCGATCTTCACATGCTCGAGGAATTCCGAGGAGTCACCCGAGGTGGATTGCAGTTCGAGCAGGGACTGCAGCCAGTTGTGGGTCTTGCGCTGCAGATCGGTGAGCGACTCGGCCGTATCTTCCTTGTACAGCCAGTGCGAGGCGACACCGGATTCGGCGACCGCATGCATCTCGCTGGTGCGAATCTGCACCTCGACCGGCAGTCCTTGCGGACCGATCACCGTGGTGTGCAGTGACTGGTAGCCGTTGGCTTTGGGCAGGGCGATGTAATCCTTCATCTTGCCCGGCACCGGTTTGTACAGCTCGTGCAGCGCACCCAGCGCCAGATAGCAGCTGGCAATGTCTTTCACCAGGATGCGGAAACCGTAGATATCCAGCACCTGCTCGAAGGACAGATGCTTTTCCAGCATCTTGCGATAGATGCCGAACAGGTGTTTCTCGCGGCCATACACTTCGGCATCCACGCCCCAGGCCGGCAGGCGTTCGCGCATGTTGGTCATCAGCTTGGCGACCAGTTCGCGGCGGTCGCCACGCACGGTGCGCAGGGCCTGGGCCAGTACCCGGTAGCGCAGCGGGTAGGTGTTCTTGAACGAGAGTTCCTGCAGCTCGCGATACAAGGTGTTCAGGCCGAGGCGATTGGCAATCGGCGCGAAGATTTCCAGCGTCTCGCGGGCGATGCGGCGACGCTTGTCCGGGCGCACGGCATCCAGCGTGCGCATGTTGTGCAGGCGATCGGCGAGCTTGATCAGGATGACGCGTACGTCGCGTGCCATGGCGAGGAACATCTTGCGATAGTTCTCGGCCTGCGCTTCCTGATAGGTCTTGAATTCGATGCGGTCGAGCTTGGAAACGCCATCGACCAGCTCGGCGGCGGTCTTGCCGAAACGGGCTTCAATGTCACTCTTGGTGACATCGCTGTCTTCCATCACATCGTGGAGCAGGCCGGCGATCAGGGCCTGAGCGTCAAGATGCCACTGCGAGAGGATTTCGGTGACTGCCAGTGGATGCGAGACATAAGGCTCGCCGCTGATGCGGAACTGGCCGGTATGCGCCTGCGAGGCTAGCGCATAGGCGGCTTCGAGGCGTTCCAGATCTTCCTGTTTGAGGTAACGCGCAGCCTGCGTGCGCAGACGGGCGAATTCGACTGCCTCAACAAACTCGCCTGGTGCAGGCGTGCTGCCCGAGAAGTCGGTCAGGCTGGCAGGGGCTCGCGTAACGGTCGGGTCGGCAAGGGGGCTGGGCTCCATCATGCTCTCCGTCTCGTTGTGCGTAGCCCCTGAGGGCGCTGTCAGGACTGGCTGCGGTTGAGCATTTCGCGGCCGACCTTGCCGGCAGCGATTTCACGCAGGGCCACCACACAAGGTTTGTCGCGATCAGCCTCGACCAGCGGAGTGTTGCCCGCGGTGAGCTGGCGTGCACGGTAAGTGGCCGCCAGAGTCAGTTCAAAGCGGTTGGTGATCGTGTGCAGACAATCTTCGACTGTGATGCGGGCCATGGTATTTCCTTTTTCTAATCAGACAGCAGGGAGAAAACTTTGCGGGTAGCGCACCCGGATCAGGGGGGTGCGCAGGCGTGCGGCACGGACGACGGTTGAGAGCTCGTCGAGCGCAACTTGCAAGTCATTGTTAATTATAACGTAGTCGAACTGATCCACCTGCTGCATTTCGTCACGGGCCCCGACAAGGCGCCGGGTAATGACCTCTTCGCTGTCCGTACCGCGGCCGCGCAGGCGGCTCTCCAGCACCTCGAAGCTGGGCGGCAGGATGAAGATGCTGACCGCCTGCGGGAAGATCTGGCGCACCTGCGCAGCCCCCTGACAGTCGATTTCGAGCAGCACATCGTGGCCGGCGGCCAGTTGTTCTTCGAGCCAGTTGCGCGAAGTGGCGTAGTAATTGCCATGCACTTCGGCCCATTCGAGGAATTCGCCCCGATCCCGCCGGGCCAGAAAGTCCGGCACGCTGGTGAAGTTATAGGCGACGCCATTGACCTCGCCATCCCGTGGAGCCCGGGTGGTGAAGGAGACGGACAGGCGCACGGCGGCATCGCGCGACAGCAAGGCGCGCACCAGCGTGGTTTTGCCGGCACCGGAGGGCGCGGCGACGATGAACAGCGATCCCGCCATGGCTTACTCCAGATTCTGCACTTGCTCGCGCATCTGTTCGATGTAGACCTTCAGGTCGACCGAAATTTCGGTGAGCTGGGGGGAGACTGCCTTGGAGCCGAGCGTGTTGGCCTCGCGATTGAGCTCCTGCATCAGGAAATCCAGACGCTTGCCGACTGCGCCACCCTTGGCGAGCACACGCTCGACTTCGTCAAGATGAGCGGAAAGGCGGGTGATTTCTTCGGCCACGTCAGCCCGCTGGGCGAACAGGGTAACTTCCTGGCGGATGCGGTCTTCATCAAGGCTGGCAACGGCTTCGCGCAGGCGGGCGGTCAGGCGCTCGCGGTATTCGGCGACGGCGGCGGGCACGATGGGCGTAGCCACGGCCACGCGCTCGCGGATCAGGGCGACGCGTTCACGCAGGCTGGTGACGAGCTTCGCCCCTTCGCGGGCACGCGAGGCGCGCAACTCTTCGAGTGCCGCCTTGGCGATGGCCTGTACAGCACCGGCCAGTTCGTCGCTTTTCAGGCCTTCATCGGCCAGTACACCGGGGTAGCGCAGGATCTCGGCTGTGCTGAGCGTAGCCGCATCGGGGAAAACTTCGCGCACCTTGCCCTGGGCAACTTTCAATTGCTCCAGCATGCTGTTGTTGATGGTCAGCCCTGTTGTATTGGCCGCCACTGCCTGTAAAGACATTCGGCATTCGAGCTTGCCGCGTGATACGCTGGCATTGATCTGCTCGCGCACCAGAGGCTCTGCGAAGCGCAATTCTTCGACGATGCGGAAGGCCAGATCGAGGTAGCGCGAGTTCACGCTGCGCAGTTCGATCTGGAGGGATGCGTTGCCCACGTCGCGCGTAAGCGTCGCGTAGCCGGTCATGCTGAATACCATCGGGATTCTTTCCAGGTACAGGCGGATCCGCCTTTACACAGCGCGGACAAAGCCTGAAAATCGATTAGAACTCGGATAATAACGCCCGGATACATGCCGTCTCAAGTTAATAGCGCTCTGCCACCCGGCTTCCAGCTGGAGCAATACCGCATCGAACAGCAGCTCAGTCTGGGCGGGTTTTCGATCGTCTATCTGGCGACCGATCAGGACGGCAAGCCGGTCGCGATCAAGGAGTATCTGCCGAATTCACTGGCGCTGCGCAAGGCTGGCGAGATCGAGCCGCAGATCGATGAGGAGCATCAGGCTGCGTTTCGCTACGGCATGAAGTGCTTCTTTGAAGAAGGGCGTTCGCTCGCCAAGCTGCAGCATCCGAACGTGGTGCGCGTGCTGAATTTCTTCCGTGCCAATGGCACGGTATATATGGTCATGCAGTTCGAGCGTGGCCGCACCCTGCAGGACTTCATCCAGCGCAACAAGGGCCACATCAAGGAGCGTTTCATCCGCGGGGTGTTCACGCGCATGCTCAATGGTTTGCGCGAGGTGCACTCGCACAAGTTGCTGCATCTGGATATCAAGCCCTCCAATATTTATCTGCGTAACGATGGCACGCCGGTGTTGCTGGATTTCGGTGCTGCGCGTCAGACCCTCGCGCAGGATCAGCCCATGCTCAAGCCGATGTACACCCCCGGCTTTGCTCCGCCGGAGCAGTTTACGGATCGCGAAAATCTGGGCCCGTGGAGTGACATCTACAGCACCGGTGCGGCGATGTACGCCTGTCTGGCCGGGGTGGCGCCGCAGCGCTCGGATGAGCGCATCAAGAAGGATCTGCTGGAGCCGGCGGTCAAGCGCTGGGCCGGCCAGTATTCCCCGCATCTGCTGGAGACCATCGACTGGTGTCTGCTGATCAACCCGCTGGAGCGGCCGCAGAGCGTGTACGCCCTGCAAAAAGAATTGCTGACGCGCACGCGTTTCGTGGCGCAGGAAATCCCCACCACCTTGCTGGGCAAGATCGCCCAGCGTTTGCGAATCTTGATGGGTAAATCATGAAGTTCACGATCTACCAGGAAAGCCGTCCCGGCGCCCGCCCCAACAACCAGGATCGCGTGGCCTACAGCTACACGCGCGAAGCGCTGCTGCTGGTCGTGGCCGACGGCATGGGCGGCCACCTGCACGGCGAGATCGCCGCGCAGATCGCGGTGCAGTACATCATCGAATCCTTCCAGCGCGCTGCCAAGCCGATGATCCAGGACGAGCTGATGTTCCTGTCGCGCTGTCTGGGCAATGCTCACGCCGCGATTCAGGACTATGCCTTCGACAAGAGCCTGCCCGAGGCGCCGCGTACCACCATCGTTGCCTGTCTGATCCAGAACAGCGTGGCGTTCTGGGCGCATGCCGGTGATTCACGTCTGTACCTGATCCGCCGTGGCCGTATCGTGCAGCAGACACGCGATCACTCGCGTCTGCAGATGATGCTTGATCAGGGGCTGATCGACGAAGAGGCTGCAGCCCGTCACCCGGCCCGCAATCGCATCTTCAGCTGTCTGGGTGGCACGCATTCGCCGCAGATCGAGTTCTCTTCGCCGGTGCCGCTGTTCGCCAACGACCTGATCGCGATCTGTTCGGACGGTGTCTGGGGCAATCTGACGCCGGAGGATTTCACCGACCGGCTGGGCGACTCCAACATTCTGGATTCCTCACCGCGGCTGCTTGACCTTGCCGAGGCCCATGGTGGCCTGACCTGTGACAACCTGTCGATGCTGGCGATGCGCTGGCACGATGATTATGCAGAAGAGCAGGCCTCGACGATCTCGACCGACACCATGCCACTCGACGGGATTACCACCAAGATGGAGGGCTTTGCCCGTAGCCGTCCCGAGGCGGGCAATCTGAGCGACTCGGACATCGAAACGGCGATCAACGAGATCAACCAGGCGATCCAGAAATACTCCAAGTTCGATCCGGGCAAGTAAGCCGGGTTGTGCTGATGTGGCAAATGAACGGGGGCGCAGCAGCGCCCCCGTTCATTTGCGCGTTACCATTTCACCACTTTTCACTTTCCAGCCCTCCATCATGACCCGTCCCTCCAGCCGCAAGCCTGCCCAACTGCGCGATGTGCGCATCACTCGCAACTACACCTGTCACGCTGAAGGCTCGGTGCTGATCGAGTTTGGCAACACCAAGGTGCTATGCACCGCTTCGGTCGAAGAAAGCGTGCCGCCTTTCCTGCGCGGCAAGGGCGAGGGCTGGGTGACGGCGGAATACGGCATGCTGCCGCGTTCGACACATACGCGGATGGCGCGCGAAGCGGCCAAAGGCAAGCAGACCGGGCGTACGCAGGAAATCCAGCGTCTGATCGGCCGCAGCCTGCGCGCCGTGGTCGACCTGAAAGCCCTGGGCGAGCGCCAGATCACTATCGATTGTGATGTGTTGCAGGCTGATGGTGGCACCCGTACGGCGTCCATCACCGGTGCCTGCGTGGCGCTGTACGACGCGCTGCAAGGTCTGGTGACGGCCGGCAAACTGCCCGCCTCCCCGCTCAAGGACTGGGTGGCCGCCATTTCGGTCGGTGTGTTCGAAGGCGAAGCCGTGCTGGATCTGGATTACCCGGAAGACTCGGCCTGCGATACCGACATGAACGTGGTGATGACCGGTGGTGGTGGCTTCGTTGAAGTGCAGGGCACGGCAGAGGGCAGCCCGTTTGCGCGCAGCGAACTCGACAGCTTGCTGGCGTTGGCGGATCAGGGCATCCAGCAACTCGTCGCACTGCAGAGGCAGGCCGTCGCTGGCTGAAAAGGCACGTCCAGCCTTGCTCTTCAGGCATCGTGCCGCGCAGTCTGCAGTTCCTTGCGGGCTTCATGCCCGCGCTTGAGTGTCAGCTTCGGTGAAGTTGTCTGACAATGTTAGAATTGCTGCCATGCAGCTCTCGCGCAACCAGATCCAGATCTTTTCCCTCATTGCGGTTTCCATGCTGGCCCATGTCACGCTGGGGGGCGGGCGGATCGCCGCATCGTTGTTCATGCTCAAGCATGGCGGTTCCGAGGCGCTGGCCGGGATCGCCTATAGCGGCTACAGCCTGCTGCCCGCGCTGCTTTCCCTGCTGATGGGGCGCTGGATCGACAAGGTGGGGCCGCGCCGGGTGATGCGCACCAGCCAGTTGATCATGGTCGCCGGCCTGCTGGCCCCTGCCTTGCTGCCGAGCATGATCACCGTGCTGGCCGCGGCGGTGGTCTGCGGCTTCGGTTTTGCCAGCTACATGCTCGCCGCCAATGTGGCGGTGAGTGTCATGCCCTTCGAGCGTGAAGGTGACCGTGTCGGCATGCTCGGCTGGCTGGGCATGGGAAATTCCGTGGCTGCGGTCGGCGGTCCGGCGTTGGCCGGCTTCATGATCGACCACGGTGGTTTCGCTGCCGCCTACGCTGCGATGGCACTGATCGTCGGCGCCAGTCTGGCGGTCTCTTTCTGTGTCGACGTGCCGGGAGGAGTGGGTGGTGCCCGCAAATCCTCCAGTACGGGCGGTGGCAGTGTTGTCCGCATGGTTTTTACGGACCCGCGCCTGCTGCGCATCTACCTCCTCGCCATGGCGGTGTCGATGGCGTACGACGGGTTTGCATTCATGACCCCTGTGCTCGGGAATGAGCGCGGCTTCACGGCCACCACCATCGGCATGATCATGTCGGCGTTTGCCGTTGGCACCTTTGCCGTGCGGGCCCTGCTGCCCTGGTTGTCACGGCGCCTGTCCGAATGGCGCATGATGACGCTGGCCTTCGGCCTCACGGCCGGGGTCTTCCTGCTCTTGCCACTGGCGGAGCATGGTTACGTACTGGCGACCCTGGGCTTCATTTTCGGTCTTGCCGCAGGCGTCGGCCAGCCCAACATCCTCAGCCTCATCTACCGCGCCATGCCTGCAGGCAAGGCCGGCGAAGGCGCCGGGCTGCGGGCCATGATGGGCAACTCCATGGGCCTGACCGCCCCCTCGGTTTACGGTGCAGTAGCCGGGTTGTTTGGCGCAGTGCCGGTCTTCATCGGGATTGGTTGCGTGGCCAGCTTTGCCAGCTGGCAGGCGAGTCGGGGACAGAAACTGAGTCTGGACGAGCCCGGACGGGATGTCTGATGGCTGTGTCGGAATACAAAAAAGCCCGGTTCAGAGACCGGGCTTTTTTGTATTTTGGTAGGGGCAGTAGGATTCGAACCTACGACCAATTGATTAAGAGTGAGTTACATTAAGCATTTATTGATCCTCACCGGCCATTAAGCTACATTATTAGACATACAAATCAATGGCTTGCTGTACCACTATTCATGACAGCCCTAGCCCTACTTCGAACTAGACTGCTTACAAATAGCTTACATTTTTATGCGTCTGTCACGCCGGCGAACGCAGAAAGCCCGCAGAACGGGGCTTTTCGATGAAAATCACCAAAAGCCGCATTGACGCCCTGCCAATCCCGGAATCCGGTCAGCAGCTTCACTGGGACGACGAGCTAAAAGGCTTCGGTGTTCGCGTCACCGCCTCAGGCAAGAAGGTGTTCATCCTTCAGTACAGAATCCAAGGCAACACCCGCCGAGTCACACTCGGGCCATACGGCCCCATTACTTGCGACGAAGCACGGAAACGCGCGATCACCGAGTTGGCGGAGGTGTACAAAGGGAACGATCCGGCGGACAAGAAAAAGGAAGCAGCGGTTCAGCGCGTGACCTTGCGCGAGGTGGCACAGAACTACTTGGACACAAAGACCACCAAAAACGGGCCTCTTCGTGCCGCAACCCGGAAAAGCATCGATTACCACATCACCAAAACCTTCTCAGACTGGGCCGATAAGCCTGTCGCAAGAATCGACCGTGACGGCTGCAAGAAGCGTTACCTTGAACTATCGAAGACTGCGCCTGTCCTGGCCAATCAAGCCTTCCGAGTGTTGCGGGCGCTACTAAACTGGGTGCGCGAGGAGTATTCGACGAAGGACGGCAGCTATCTCCTATTCGCCGAGAACCCCGTAACGCGGATGCTGAAGACTTCCCCGTGGAATCCAGAGCCTCCTCGCAACAATCGCAGCATCCCCCTCGACAAGCTGGGCGAGGCATGGTCACTACTGCTCAACCAGCGCCTACTCACCACCAAGAACACGCGTTCGAACGTTGATCTTGTGATCTTCATGCTGCTAACGGGAACCCGTATCGGCGAAGCCTCTCGCCTGACATGGGATCGTGTTTCCCTCGACGGGCCGCTTGGGTGGTTCAAGCTTATCGAGACAAAAAACCACCACGACATCACCATCCCGATGTCCCCAGTTCTTCGAGAACTTATGGCGCTCAAGCAAGTGGAAAGCGAGCCGGACAACCCTTATGTGTTCCCAGCCCATTTTGGCGGCGAGGGCCACATCAAAGACGCCCGGTCAGTTATGGAGAAAATATCGACGGTAGCGGGCAGTAATCTTAGCCATCACGACCTTCGGCGAACTTTCGTGGCCGTTGCGCACGCTTGCGGAATTGCGTCATGGAAAGTCGAAGTTTTAACCAACCACATCCCGCAAACAGTCACCATCAAAAACTACACCCCCACCGCCGATTTGAAAGACATGCACGAAGAAGTAAACAAGATCGCCGCGTATATACTTGCCAAAGCGGCGGCCTTGGAAATCCAAGCAACAGCTGGAACTCCCGCAGAGGCTGAATAAGCCTCGGTGAGTTTGGCTGGTAACGAGCCTTCACTATTGATTTCCGCGAGGTAACTGTTTGTGGGCATATTTGCCAAATCCGATTTGCTCGACACGAAGGAAGCCGCTGTTTTTCTCGGGCTGACCGTTTCCACGCTGGAGTCATGGCGCTTGAAAGGATGCGGACCTTCCTACAAAAAGATCGGGCGCCTCGTCCGCTACTCCGAAGCTGATCTGCGTGCCTACATTGATTCATGCAGTCGGCAATCCACATCGGAATACCTGACAAAGACCAGCGAACCATCCACAAGAGCGGTGCCATCCAAAGCAAGCACCTCGCCCCGCAAAGACTCCACTACAGACGATCCCAACAAACCGCGCAGAGGACGACCGCGCTCGAAACCGTCCTCGCCGGAGCAAGTAGAACCCTGCTCACAAGATACCGTGCCATCAGGCCTGCCGATAAAGCCTGAGCCTTCAAGCCCTGCGATTGCGAATGAACGCTCACAGCCTCAGCCAGAGGCAAAATCGCCGGCAGCTATGCAAAACCCCGTCCGCACCTCGCGCCTGATGATCATTAAACCGGACATGACACAGGTCGCGCTGATCGGAAAACAAAGGGCATTCCAATCTGCCGCCAAAGCCAAGCCCCGCACCGTCAAACCTGGCGGGCCTCAAAATCAGTTGCCCAGCAAGAAGGGCGATTCCGGCGCGGACGAGCAATAAGCTTGCTCTTCTGTACGGGTCAGACCGGCACCCTGACTGATCCCACACGGTATTGCAGCCCTCTTTTGATAGGTATAGGATTGAAGCCGTCAGTCGGCTTCTGACGTCCTAGAGATGTACCACCGCCTCGTTCGAGGTCCGTGGCTTGAATAGACTGCGAACAATGGCTTGCCATTGGCGTGCGTAAAAAAACGCACGTAGCGACCAAACCAACCAACCTAAAAATTCATGCGGCCTAACAAGTCTGCACAGGTCTTCCTGAGCATTGTTGGGTCATGGTTGTGTCATGTCGCTCAGTCTGTCTAGGCCACTTCGCTCCCATGGCTCATTCGATGCTCCAACTCATCAACGTTTGGAGTTATCCATCATGGATATTCGAAAAGCCAGTTCCTCCGCTGCCTTGAAGGCAGCAAAGATGCATACCAAATCAGAAGCCAATCTCTACAGCGGGGATCACCAGCTGAAAGCGGGAGGGCGCTGACATGACTGCTCGCTTTAAACGCAAGCCCATTCGCAAGTATCAAATCCCCGCACGTGTTGAGATTTCCCCGCAGGCAGAGCTGTTCAATCTGCACAGCGACCCCGCCTTCAATTTTGAAGTCGATGCCAAGCTCTTGCCATACGAAGGCAAGATTGTTGTCGTCCAAAACATGCGGATTAAGCTGTCTCCACCCCCCAAGCGTCTCCAGACCGCCACTGGCACGGTGGTGGAGGCGTTGCGCATCTTCAACAACCACGTGTGCTTATGGCTGGAAAGCAACGTGACCTCCCGTTGTTGGGACATTGCGCCTGAGCAGAGTTTTCTGGTTGATCGCATTCGACTGATCAAGGTCAGTGAGCGTTCCAAGCAGGGGTCGCCTCGTCTGACCATCAAAGCAGATTACGACGCGGACACAAAGATTCTTAGCCTGTCACTCCCACATGAGTCTCGTTGGAGCGATTGCGGCCTCGGCTGGATGTGGAGCCATTACCCGTGCTGTGAGCGCAGCGCGAAGAACCCGCGTCCATGGGCCGGAAAAACGTGCGACTGCCAACGCATCAAGCGGCGTTCTGGAGTCAGCTCGCGCAACCAGAAACGCGCTGAGCGCCAATCATAATTCACGAGGTTTTTGCAGCCATGATCGACACACTTACCCTCCAAGGCCCGCTCGGACCATATCAACCTAGCCAGTTGAAGCACCTGACGCGGATGACGATTGAGCAATATTTCACTGCAAAATCGAACACCATCAAGACTTACGTTGACTCACCACTCACTGGCGCCCAGATTGAGGTTTCCTACCACTGCGCAATGGGCTCTGCATATCTGAAAGTGAAGCTACCGCTCGCCTCTGCCGCCGTTGGGCACAACTACATCCATGCCGGTGCGGAGCACGTCGATCTTGAGATCGATGCCGCGAACCTGCTGTGCCGCTTTGTTCTGACCGCGCTGGAGTTCAGCACAGCAGAAATCTCTCGCTGGCTGGGTTGCGCTCAAGTCATTGAGGCAGAGCTGACATGGCACACGGCTACTACTGGGCGGTCTGCGGCGCGCAAGCTCCTAAAAAAGTGTGAGGCCGCCTTCGAGGCGATGGAGCAGAATAGTTCCCGCCACGACGTTCCTGTTTGCGACGTTGATTGCCGCAAGAAAAATGGAGCCCAAGGCATGCTGGTGACCTTTAAGAGTGGTGATAGCTTCCGCCAGTACATCAAGGTCGAGCAGATCGAGGCTCGGGACCGAGCCCACCGCAAACGCAATCCAGGGATAAAGGGATACCTTGATCTGCCGGCCATTAAGGCGCAAATCGAGGGCCATGTTCGCAATGAAGCCATTCTGTGCGCGAAGACGCTTGAGAAGCTCGGTCTTGATGACCCGCGCCGGTGGAATCAGCAAACCGCAGAGCACGCCATCCAAACTTTTTGGGCCAGCAACGTCGCTCAAACGGTGTGGATTGCAGAGGATGAACTCGCAGCTGTGATTGCGAAGAAAAGCCCGGAGGTGCAAGAGACCTACGCACGCTGGAAGAGTGGCGAATCCCCGCGCAGTTTCTTGACGGCCAGTCAGCTGACCCGCCATCGGCAAACCATCCTGACCAGCACCGGGCGCGACATTGACTTGTCTCCGCAGCAACAAAATACGCAGGGTCGCTGGGCGAAACAGATCGACTACGCCCGCCGAGAAGAGCCCCGCAATGACATCCGAGACTTCGTCCTTTCTGAGCACACGACCCCCTCCATCATTGCTGAGTTGCGGGCAGGCATTGATCTCTTCACTGACGGTACGGTTCCCGAGCAGGCGCATGTTCCGTGGGGGCCGATTGATTGGCTGAAGGTGGCGGGTCGATATCGTTCTGGACGCGCATCAAATACGGCGGTGGAGTCCCCGTCCTTTGCAAGCCGTGCGTTGTCAGAAGCCGGCTCAACGAAACCGCGTGTCTCTGTACGCAAAGCACGCGGGATCGACACGGTTCCAGTTCGCGTGGGGCAGAAGCCAATGCGCCTTGAGGTCAATGGTCAGGTAATGCAAGCCTGATCGCCTAAATGCCATTTAGGTAACTGCGCAGCAAAATGGGCCTGACTCTCACGAATCAGGCCCATTGCTTTTTGCTGACAGGCGCAACGTGTGCGCCGCCACTGCCTTTAGCTCAAGACATCCAGTTGCCAGCGCGTATCGGTCGGCAGGATGCGCGCCAACTTCTGCTTGCACCAGGCGAACTTCGGTTTCAAGACTCCTTGAACGAGCACCGTGCCATTGGTGTAGATCGTGATCGTGGGGCCAACCCAGAGCTGCAGTTTGTGCCCGCTCGGCACTGCGTCTGAGTTGCGAATACGGAAGCGGCTGGTAAGCAGGGCAAGTTCGATTTCAGTGGCGAGGTCGAGTTTCGACATGATTTGTTACTCCTGTATGTTGAGTACAGGCACCCCGTGTGTCTGTACCCGCAGCCTTTACAGGACCGAACCAAAACAGCCGCCGAACTGATTTTTCGCGCCAAGGTAGGCATACCAATTTCGCTGAGTCGTAATGGCTATCAACGGAGGTGTGTCTATGCCCAAGCTCTGTGTGTGGGGGAACAGTCTCGGCGTTCGCCTGCCGAGTCACGTTGCCGAGATGACGGGTGTGCGAGCGGGCGACGAGTTGAACGTCCGCGTGTCCGATGCGGGGATCATCGAGATCACCCCTGCCAAGCTGAGGAAGACGCCAACGTTCGCCCGCGCTTCAGCCCCGCGTGCGCCACGGAAAAGCAGTGATGAGTGGTAGGGCGCGCAAAGTTGAAGAAGTGAAGACAGGCCACCGGGCGTTCTGTACCGTGGCAATACACTTGTGGAGATACTTATGAGCGAAGCGGAAGTAGTCCGCCAGTTGGACGAGTTGGCGAAAAGACGCCCGATTTGTTTTGAACTGGGCAGGGTCGAAGTGGCGTCAGACGTGCGGGACCATCTCCGCGCACTTGGCGTGCAGGTCGAGTCGGTGCTGTCCTGGCATCAGCGCTTGCTGCCAGATGTCAATGTCATGGACAGCTCTGATCACGCCATAAATCTGGCTGCCGCCCCCAAGAAGCGGATGGTTTTATCCGTGTACGCACTTGGCGAGCACAGAATTGGAGAAGGAGTACGCAGCCTGTGGGTGGAAACCGCTGACGGGCACGAACACACCGTTATGCGGCTCCTGCCCCCGCTGCCGAAGGCAAGCAACGAGAAGTGGTTTCAGCGCGTAGCCCGGCTACTGGGGTGAAGCGGCAACTCTTCAGGAGTGGGATGTATGGGCGGGTTTCGTTAATACCCGCCTTCAGTACATCAAGCAGCCCCAAGCCAACGTTCCATCACGAAAATCACAATGGTGTGCGACGCATGAACGGCCAAACGAGCCTCTGACGGAACGATTTTCGGCGGCTCGATGCCGCGCCCGTGTGCTGATCCGATGTGTGTGCGGTAGGCGCCAACACCATCCACTATCGACGCGAGCCCCTGCAATATTCGCTTCTGATCGTCTTGCAACGTAGGATCGACATTGAGGCCAAGATGCTGCTGCACTACCTTCCAGAGAGGGCCTATTGTCTGCTTGGAAGGCATCTCCAGCTCGTGCATCTCAATATAGGTCTTGCACAGGGCCTCGATAATGGCGCTCGCCGCAGTGATCGCAGCATGCGGATCGCGGTCAACGTGTGAGATGGCGCGTTGGAACTCTGCTTCGATAGATGAAAAGTCGCCGATCTTGAAATAGTCCGCGAGTGACTTTGCCGCTGGACTCGCTCCCGCCAAAGTGATGACCCCATTCATCTGGTACGCCAACTGATTTTTCGCCAGACTTGCCCGGATGCGCTCCTGTCCGGAGCCAATCTTCTGGTCCCCGTCGTTGAGCTCCAGATCCATGAACTTCTGAATGATCTGTCCAAGCACTTGCAGTGGATCGACGGCCGGATCATCGTTACACCGCCTGAGCCAACTGCTGCACTTCGTTTCGCAGTTTCCTTCGGGGACACCTCCCGGCGCGCCGCTCTCCATGAACAGGGCGTTCAATGTTGAATGGCTATAGTAATACTCGGCGAGAACAGAGGACACGGCGCCAATGACGGAATTGGGAATCCTATTGGTCACGGCTCTTCACCCAGCTTTTCTGGTCAAGAAGTTAGTTGAGACATCAAGGGCCAGTCTTCCGGCACCAGTGCAGGCGGTTTGGTCCATGGCTGTTCAACCAAAGAATCTTGGAACCACTGGTCTCGAAGATTGGCATGTTCGGTCACTATGAGCTGGAAACCAGGGACGTCCTTCTTCGTGAAATTCAGCAATAACTCGAACAAGCGACGGACTGCTGCCAGATCGGCATCTGCCTCCGTTTTCTGAACAGTTCCATCCGCTTCTTGGTAGACCTTCTCCGAAGGGAAATAGACTTGGGTTGGCTGGTCGATCAGCAGAAACTGAGGAATCGGGCAGTTATTCTTCGAGGCGAAAAGGTGCAGAGCCAGCAATGCCGAGAGGTGATAAGCCAGATGGTTCTCACCACCGCCGGTTCGGCTCATAGGCACCGGACGATCCGGGCGGTCGAAAACGATGGTGAGATGATTCAGGTCGAAGCGTGCAGGGAAGGCGCTGAACTCCGCTTCGAAAATCTGGATGTACCGTGATACCTGCGCAGAGATGTTGTTCAGAACTGAAGTTAATCGTTCGTGACTGTCGTCGGCACCGACTTTTTTCTCAAGTTCTTCGACCTTGAACTTCAGGCGGCGGTGCTCTGCTTCGCGCGCAATCAACTCCGCATTGGGAACAAGATTTTCCAAGAACAAGCTGATGCGACCGACAACCCGTGCCGCCGCGTTGTTGCGCGTCCCCATTTGCGCGATCACTTCATTGGCTGCGATCGCAGCAGACAACTCCGCTTCCTTATTCTTTATCGCATCCACGACCTCGCGTACCTTGTCATCCTGCTCGGCAAGGTACGCCTCCAATTTGGGGCGTTGGCCCACGACAATGCTCATTTCTTCGTCGAGTGTTGCTAGTTCTTTAAGGAGCACTTGTGCAACAGGAGACTCCAGAGCCAGGTTCGCTTCGCAGAATGGCCACTGCCATTCACCGGTCTCAGGGTTCTTGGGGAGGGCCTTAATGGACGCGAGTCGATCTTTTTGCTCCAGCGCCTCACTTTCAAAGCCGCCAGCTCGCTTAGAAAACAGGCGAGCGGCATCGACCTTAGATTGGGCCTCCCGTCTGTCCTTGCGCAACTGGCTAATCTCCTCTTCGAGCCGAGATATTCTTTGACCGTCGTCGTCGGGAACCGAGGCCGGCTTCCATTGCAGGGCAGTACGCAGGGCGTCGATAACGCCGTCTGGCCCAGCCTGCTGATTCTCCGGCGTGATGATACCAACCACCTTGGCCTCCGAGAAAAGGCCGATTCCCTTCTGCTGGGACGTATCGATGGCATCACGCGCCTGTTCGAGGAGCTTTGCGCTGAGCTTCAGCTCACGCTGTGCTGCGCGTAGTTTGGCTTCCAGCTCATACCGGTCATTGGATGAAATGCCAAGAAGAATCGGCAAAGTGTCGCGGATCGCCTGCGGCTGAAACGCTTCATTCTGACGATAAAAAAGTTGGTCTTTGTTGGCGACAATGCCCTGTTTCTGGAATAAGTAGTAGTACGTGTGCTTGACGTTCGCGTCATAGCTTTCCCGGCTGTGTTCTATCGCAACGTCAGTACGGTTCTCCGGGATGCCCAACAGCCGCGACAGCAGTGCAGCCACCGCATCGTCATCGGTGTTGACCACCAATTCTCTAAAGTCGGGGATTGCCAGTTGATGCCCTCTTCGCTGCATGGCGGTGCTGCAGCTTATGGCACCAGCGCTAGGCGTGGGTTTTGCAATCAGTACTTGTTCCTGAGGGAACTGATAGATCACAACGAACCACGCCACCTTGTCGCGAATGATGCCTTCTGGAACATTGAAGGTTGAGCGCCCCATGCAGTATTCGATGATCTCGGAGAGTGCTGATTTTCCGGTGGAGGAACGGCCAGTGATGACGTTCAGGCCATCCACTTTGAATTGAAGATCTCGGCGCTGCCCGTCGTGACTGTAGATATGAATCGATTTGATTTTCATGGGCGTATTCCAAATGTTGTGTACACCGTCACGCGGTCTGCGATGCGCGCGAATTCTTTTCCAACAATGCGTGCGACGCGCTGGCAGGAGATGGACTCATCGGTCCCTGTCACGGATTTCCGAACGCGTTTCGGCACAGTCTTCAATCGGCCATCTTGTGACACGACAAAACATCCTCGTTCCATCAGCACGCCAAAAGCTTCGAGCGCAAACGGCAGCAGGTCACGGGCGCGGTCGGCGAAGCCAACCAGCAACTGAGGATTCTTTTCAACGATTTTCAGAAGATAGCTGCGAGAACTGCCCGCGATCACTTCGCGAGAGTCTTTCTGCAAACACAGCGGCAACACCAGCAGCGCAAGGGAGAACGGCATCCCGTCCGGGTTCTCCTCCTCGTAGCCTTGCAATGCCCTGAAAAGGACCAGGCCGCAGAACGCGGGGTTGAAAAGATTTTTGACTTCAAATGGTCGTTGGTCCCATCTTTTCATTCTGCGGCCCCCAACAACTGGCCGACACGGTCAAGGAAACGTGGGTGCCAATAGACTCTTGGAAGCGGTCGGCTGTTTGCAAGAATATGAAATCCGCCGCGCACAACATAAGGCTCGGTCACACGCTCCCGAATGCGAAGTGCGCTGCTGTCACCACTCTCCAAATCAGCCCATCGATACAGCGCTTTGCCCGCTTCCAAGAGAACTGAATCCGCGCTGTCCTCATCAAGTTCCTCGAAGACCACATCCCGGTAGCGACTCCATTCATCCACAAGGCGGTCTTCGTATTCTTCCATTTCTCCCGAAACAAGAAGATTTTGGCGAGCCCAGGAAGACCGCTGCTCGAAAGCTCGGTAGTAGTCCAATATGGCATTGCGAATGCGGTTGGAGGCAATTCCAATTTCTCGCAGTTGGACAACAAACAGGCGCGGATCATTGTCTGCGTCGATTTCTCCTGCGGGCACCTTTCCTCGGAAGGTGATCGGGAGGTTGTCTGACTTGTACTCCTCGGCAAACGCGGAAAGCTTGTCTGAGATTTCGTAACCGAAGATGGCGTCTGTACGCTTTCCGACCAAAAGATTGACGATGGTGTCATTCCACCAACCTTCGAGGCGCTCGAAAATGGCGTCGCGGTTGTCACGCTGGATGCTGCGCATATGCTGGTCTTTGATGATTGAAGGCACATCGTCGATGCGCGGCCCTCCATCAAATATCACGATACGCGCAAGAAAATCATCCTTCTCGTCATCGTTGAGTTTGTGGAATTCGGTAGCGATTTCACCAATGAGTTTCGAATCAGACCTAGCCAGAGCGTCGGCAGCAACCTGTGACAGGGATGCTCCCGCGTCGTCTGTCGGAGGTTCCGGCAAGAAGCGCTGTAAAAACGAGGTATTTGAAACGGTGCCCGTCGAAAACAGAAAGAAGCGGAGACTCGCCTCGCTGCGCCCATCGCGATTGTAGCGAGCCAGCCAGATTCGGACTGACTTCCAGAAGTCCGTAGACAAGTCAGTCAGACGATCACCAACTCCCTTGTGTTTAAGTGAGGCGAGCGTTTTGACGCCACCCTTGTCAAGGAAGTCAAGGTCGTCGTCTTTTTCAATTAAAACCGATGTGCTCTCTGGCAACTGCAAGAGCCGAAGCAGTGCAAAGCGGGGCTGGTAGATGTACCCCAGTCCCTGCTCGCCGGCCGAATACTGGTCAGTAGAACTCTCCGCCATGCTCAAGTCCTTGCGTCCATTGTTAATGTTAGAGGGGGCGAAGGAATGAAAACCCGCCTCAACATGATATTGCCCTAAATTCATGCTAGGCAGCTAGTTTCAACCGGCGCTTTGCCGACCAAATTTTGCTAGCGGCCGAGAGGCCGAAAAGGCTGAACTACCTCACAAACGTAGGCCAGCCGAAGTTGAATCACGTTTGATCCACCCATACACACTCTGACATGATGGTAGCGCAGCCGCATTCGTGACTGCGCCACCCCTCCTGCAGCACCAATCCCCACGCACTTCCCGCACCGCGCCAAGGCCCGCCCTTGGCGTTTTGCTTTGTGCTGCGCGGGTGGCTCACTTTCACAGGAGCCATCATGGATCAACACCAATCTCAGCCCGCCGTATCTCGCCCTCTGTCACCGGCACCGCTTTTCTCACTGGGCCAAGTCGTCGCCACGCCAGCCGTAATCGACCACCTGATGGAACACGGGATATCGGCACGTACCTTTCTCCACAGGCACCAACACGGCGACTGGGGCGACGTGTGTAGCGAGGATGCGGCGACGAACGAATCCGCCATCAAGCACGGCTTTCGCATCCTGTCCTCTTACGAGTGCGCAGGCGAACGGCTGTGGATCATCACGGAAGCCGACCGAAGCGTGACTACCTTGCTCCGGCCGGACGAGTATTGACATGGAAACCCTAAACGCTTTTCTGCGCGGTGTTCCATTACGTTCTGATCGGCCGATGTACGACCTGCTTCGCCAGCTTCCCTTGCTGAGTGCCGCACCAGGAGCAGCGGTCGATTACGAGGCCGCAGACGCAGCACTTCTCGTCTCGATTGCCGACAACGCCGAGACCGCCATGCAGGTTGTACATCGCGGCTTGCAGGCAATCGGCGTACTGCTGGCCAACTCCTCACCGGAGTACGAAACCAAGGAGCTGTCGGCAGCAACGGTCGAGGCCATTGGCTGGCTCATCGCTGAGTTGGCGGACGTTTCGGCGACTGCACATCTCTACTCAGCGGCGTGCCGACGCCACACGTTCGACTTCGATCCACCAGAGCCACGCGTTATCCCTCCAGCCATCCCATGAGAGTCCATTCCGGGCTCTTTTCATTTCGGCACATCCAACGCGGGCAGCCTGCCGATTCCGCAGGCATTCGCCTCAATCCATCAATCATCGCCGCGTTTCACGGCAAGCCGCTGACGTACGAAAAATCGCAGTTTGCGAATCGCTGCCGGAGCCTCAAAAACGCTCAAAACGAAAGCAAAGCCAACATGACACGCAATACACGGCTGAGCGCCGAAACGCTCACAGAGGCCGATTTAATGGCAGCTGCACGTGCAGCCTCGACGCGCAGCGAGTACGCTAAGGATGTTCAATACTTCGCGGCGGCGGGGTACAGCATTCCCGCCACCGTTGGCGAACTGGCCGAGTACATCACCAAGGAGGCCGCACGTATCAAACCGCGCACGCTGGCAAGACGCCTAGTCGCAATTCATGTCGCACACACTGAGCGCGGGCACGCCAGCCCTGTGCATGCGCCACGGATCAAACAGCTCATGAAAGGCATTCGGCGATCAGTTGGAACGGCACCGCGTCAGGTTGCCGCATTGATGAAAACCGATCTGCTGGAGCTGCTGCTGGTGGCAAACAAAGGGCGGCCGATGCAGGCAGCGCGTGACGTTGCCTTGCTACTGGTCGGCTGGGTGGGGGCGTTCAGAAGAAGCGAGGTTGCTAGCCTGCGAGTGGAGGATGTGAGCTGGCTGGACGGCAGCGCTATTGAGATTCTGCTTCGGCACTCGAAAGTGGATCAGGAAGGGCAAGGCTACGTGAAATTCCTGCCAGCCTCGCATGGTGCATGGTGCCCGAGCAAGGCGCTCAAGCACTGGCTTGAAGTATCGGGCATAACCAGCGGTTACATTTTCCGGCCGATCAATCGTCACGACCAGATCGGTGACGCAGCTCTAACGCCACACTCCGTGGCTCGTATCGTCAAGCGATTGGCCGAGCAGGCAGGGCGCGACCCTAGCGCCTACTCGGGGCATTCATTGCGCAGCGGCTTCGTATCGGCGGGGATTTTGGCGGGCGTGCCGAGTTACCAGTTGATGCAGGTGACAGGGCATCGAAGTGAGGCGACCTTGCAGAAGTACGTGCGGATCAGGGATCGGCGCAAGATTACATCCCTGCTGTGAAAAGCGCCGCCCGTGTTTTCATCGACTGTTAGCTGTCGAATTGGAATGGCAAAGCAGGCCCTAATTCGACGTTTGAGGTGAAGGACGGAAGACTCGCTGAGTGTGTGGATGACAAAGCCATCGCGAGACAACTTAGCCACCGCTCAAGTACCCACTCATGCTATCTGTCATTTCTGAACGTCTGCACGCGAAGATACCGAAAAGTCTCTTTTTACGGAGACCAATTGCAACCATTGGTTACCCAGTGATTGAGGAGGAGCCGAGAGCCGTCCTTCAGGTCGGAGTTTAACTCAGTACGCCTGCTTAAGCTCTTTTTTCTCAAGTGAGTTAAGCAAATCAACGTCAGCCCAATCGATCAGGGCACGACTTTGCCCTGTAGATCCCAGAAAAGCCTGCAGGCTAGCGGTATTCGGCTGCGCCTTCTGCAAGGTACGATACAAACTTTTCGTCCATGCAGACTTCTGAGCATCATCTACATAAGGACAAGAAAGTAGATCCAAAAACAGATACGCCTTTTCGCTATCCATCAAAATATCGGAAAGGTCATTCAGCTTCATACAAGCCGCTTTGAGCAAAGCTTTTCGGATGTCCTTATATCGAGACTCGTCACGCACATAAAAAAGACAAGAAACTATCGTGAAATACGACAATTGCTTGCCTTGTATGAATAAATCGTTAATAACTTCAGGCGGCAAAAGATGTTCGGCTCCCAGCTCTCGGATTGCGAGAACGACATTAAGATACTCAAGATGCACAAATCCATCTATACCCTCAGCGTGCTTCACCCCACACTGCTCAAGCAGTAGCTCCGCAGAAAGATCATAAATTCTCTGCGCTATTGTTGCAGAGTGCTCAGGCAGGTGGCGATTGCTAAACCTAAGCGAAAGGATAAGCGAAGTACTAAGTTTGTAAGATGCGCCTACCGATGGAGAGACGCTATAGAGAAAGAAGAGCACATCCAAAAGAACCTCTAACGCCCCTAGGTACTCACTTTGATCGCCCGCGCCAGCACTGCCAGGAACATTGTTAACTAATCTTTTTATTCGCTCTGTAATAACAGATATCAGGAATGAAGCTATTTCGTCGTAGCCTGACTCAACAGAAGCGCAAAGAGACTTAATGGAATCTATATAGCTCTTTGTCAGCTTCCAGTGAGAGTGAACTTTTATTGGAACAAGCTTTCCGACATCCGTCTGATGCAAAAATTTATCAAAAAAGTCGTTTGCCTGGCGCCCGGCATCGAATATCAGGCCAGACTTTGGCGTCAAAAAGGGTCTTCGAATCGTATCCGATTTCGCTGAATTTGCATGCAAATTGAACCCAACTAGCACGTCGGCGTATATGTCGTAAATTTTGCGTGCAACATCTTCGTTTCTGGCAAATATAAACACATCATCCACATACCGACGAAATGCGTAATCAACCCCATAATTGGAGCTCAGCAGTTCAATAGCCTTTCGATCAATTTCTTGAAACAGAATTTCTGCAAAAATCCGGCTAACCTCAGGTCCGATTGGAATTCCATTCGTCTCGTTGTGATTTCCGTGACGAATAACATGATCGAACTCTTGTGCGAATGTGGTAAATACAGACACATTCTCCTTCGTGAACGCTTTGTCCTTCACGCCCCAAGAGAGGCAGTGGGTGTATATGCTATCAAAGCATTTAGACACATCTAGTGTCATCAAAACTGAAAATCTTTTTTCCAGAGAAAAATAATCTCTAGAATTGAAAAATTTGTACAGTCGGTCGTATCCTCGATACGAAAAATAGGAAGGCGTGTGCTTTACATACCGATCAAGATTGTCGACGGAAACAGAACCGTTTTTGTACTGATTTATGTTTTCCCAAGAACTCTTTCTGTAGTAGCTACCCGCCACCCGCCTCGGGGCACGAATCGACGCCGGGCTTATCGAGCAGTAGTGAAGAATCAATCGCTCGTATTTTTCATAGAAGCCACGAATTTTCCACTGAGAAGACGGGTGCAGCAGAGCCAGTCTGCGAAATTCCTGAGCATTCTTTTTTACTTTGTATAGATATGGAACCGTTGCGCTAACTGATTTGCCAGCCCCCTCGCCAAAAACCAGCGCCTGTATGATCGTTTTTCGTACATCACAGGCTTGATCATACAAACCAATCTGCTCGTAAATACCGTCATTGGAAAAAATAATTGGGGTCTCGAACGGCAGGGTCTCGGTAATCAAAACCCTGTTATAGTCTCCGCGTTTTATTAGATTCTTCTTCATGGCAATGAATCAATTCTTCCAGCACCGCTGTATGTCAGATATTCTCTGCCCTGAGAAGTGTACAAAACTCTTGGAGGCATGCCCTCGGGCAAAACTATACTTTAGCAATTGGCGCTTTTGCTTGCCTTCTAGAAGCATTGCGGAATTTGAGAAAACCCTTCCACTATTTGCAAGTACTGCATTTCTCAAGAATCGATCAAGCTCAAGAAGGCCTCCTGCGCTGACGGTAACAAGTGGGTAACTGTGATAAATCCCGGCAACTTTTTTCCCGCCAGCCTTTGGGTTGTATACGCTGAAATTTTGCGTCAAGAATGCAATCCGGTCACGAAGCAGATGCCAGTCATTGTTCTTGCTAAAATCAAAGAATGAACGGACGAGACGCGTTTTAATTTTCTTTATTTTTCTGCTTGAGATGTCCACCCAAACAGATCGGCTCAAATCCCCGTCTTTCTTTTTCCCCGCTTCAGTTTTCGTCGGATTTGACACCGAAAAAGCATAGCCAAGATAGTCAAATTCGATCAACTTTACAGGATGAGAGCCGCCATCCTTGGCTACTTTTGTCAGTATTTCAACGATAGCTTTCTTGTCTGGATTTAGATCAAGCCCGCTAGGAAGTGCACCCCTTAATTCTCGAACAAAACAATCTTGCTTTTCCCTAGCGGACGTGACAATTATAATGTCATCAACATACCTAGAATAATAAAAAACATCACTTGCTGAACGGACGAAGTGGTCAAATCCTCTCATGAGGAGATCAGAAAGGACTGCGCTGAGCGCCAGCCCTCTTGGCACGCCGCTCCCCCCAATCGAGCCATGAGCATCGAGAACAGCTTCGATTAGTGATTTGCTCTGTGGGCTGAGACGCCGAAGGTCGCTCAACACTTTCAGCACTTCAGATTTCTGGAAAGATTCGTAAAAGCTTCGTATATCAAGACGATATACGCGATACGGAACCCCCTCTGCCAAAAGCAAGCGTAGATTGGCTACGATTTGCGATCGCCCCTCTCCATTTCTCGGGACGCAATACTTCAAATTTTGAACCACCTTGCGTGCAAGCAGTTCGTCTTGTTTTCTCAGAAATCGGTAAACAGGCTTCCCTTTCAATGGGAAGCTTACGAGAGGCTGATGAGGTGCATTGAACTTTGATAAGGCTGAAGTAACAGCCCCTGCCAGCACTTCTTCACGAAACGCAGAATGCGTGGCAGCCGGCAATTTCCGGAAGTCTCGCTTAAATAGCACGCGCTCTAACGTCTTCCGGCAAATAGACTGATCGTACAAAATAAAACCACCTCTTGTTGTCCATCGTAAACAACTGCGCTTCTAGGCGCGCCTCTGAACTAACCGCTTAGAAGGCCTCCGCTTTACTCAGCACCCCATCCACATCCTCGAATTTGCATAGATCGCTGGATTCCCACCCACCGCCAAAGCCTTGAAGTGTGCTCCGCCGCAAGTAAGGTTGCCGCCCTCCACGTTGCGCAGATCGCCAGTGAATAGGCTACTCTTGGTTTTCACCACAAAGTCCAACCGCTCCTGCCGTCGCGCTCTACCAGCACAGTCCAATCGGGGTTGTAATTGCCTAGTTGCGTTGGCACCTTGAGCTAGCCGAGCGGTTTGGCGTAAGCCTTGATGGCATCGTTTTTCTTCAAGGCATCGGCAAAGTCGCGCTCGATGGTCGAATCATGGGCTACGTACTAGTATCCGAATGAGATCGAGTATAACCATTGATTTCCACAAATATGACGACATCGAAGCGTCGAGGAGGGGCGCCACCGCAGATTTCTAACCCTTGTGACCTATCTCAACTTCGTCATGAAATCGACCATGGACGGGGGTAGGCCTTCGTCTTTTACGATGCCATCGCCAGACGGCCGGAACAGTGCGGCAAGCACTGTTTTCAGATCCTCACCTGCTGGAAGCTTGTTCTGGCTGATCAGGGCAAGATAGGTTTCTGCCATTGTGACGCGCTCAGCAGCATCATTCTCAAGGTGCAAGTGGCTGAGGAATACGCGCACGACCAGGCGAATGAACCAGAAACTCAGGGTGGCGATCAGCACCAGTGCGGCGACCTCGAAATGCCAGGAGCTGCTGAGCGCCTCAACTGCTGCCGGGGCAGACGCCCCCGCTTTCGCAACCTTGGCGGCGGCATCTGCAAGCGCCGCATTCTGGGCGACCACATCACCGACCTTGCCAACTTTCCAGAAGAGCAGCCATCCAAGCAAGACCATCGTCACGGCGGACGCAATGCCGGACCCGAGAGCCCACTTCGCGTGACGCTCGCGTTTTTTCGTCCAGTAATGCACAGGCGCCTCAAGGCTCATATGCACGTGGTAGGTTTTTTCCAATGTCTCCAGTCGAGAGCGAGCATCGGCCAGCTCTTTCTCCCACGCTGCATTTCTGTCAGATTGGGCCTGATCCCAAGCTCCAGATCGCTCCTCTTCAGCGGCCTCGAAAGAAGATTGATTGGACGTCGTTTTTTCAACCACGTCGGCGTCCAGTATCCGAAAGCGCTCAACTACTTCTGCATCCAGCGCATGGAAGCGCTCAACCATCTCCCGCTCAAACTCGCTGGACTTGGAAAGCCGCATACTGAACTCGGTAGCAAGCTTCTCCAAGGCCAAGCGCTCTTGCTTGGAACGATCCTTGTAGCCACGCTCAAAGAGTTGCAGCTCCAGAACACCTTCGACCACATCCTGCATGTAGTTCGCGTCATTGACGTTCTGGCCAAAGTAGATTGCAGCGACCACACAAGCAACCCGCCAGCGCCCTTCACCTTTCAGGCGTTCGATGAATTCAAGCTTGCTGGACTTGCTTACCAGCCAAGGAAAGGAATTGAACCAGCCCTGCATGCGATTCGCCGCATTCCGCAGGTTGCCTGCTGCGTGGTCTCGTTGCCCTTGACTCTCGTATTGCATCGCCTGCTCGATGAGGCTGCGACAGTTGTGCACTTGGCTGACCAAGGCATCCCAAGCCCTCGAACTGCCCGAAATGCCATGCTGGTTTAACCAGCTCCATTGGTTCTGCAGGTTACTTAGCCAAGCAATGAACTCTTGCCCGCTATTCCAAGTAAGCGTCGTGCCTGTTTCCGCGAGGGTCAAGGAGAGATAGGGCGTGGCTGGGGTTTCGCTCATGCGGCACCTGTGGGGGCGAAGGTCTGCGCCAGCAGCGCGTCAAACAGCTCACGGCTCTTGGCAAAGGCTGCGGTTTGCTGGGCAATGATGCTTTGAGCTTCTGCCAGTCGGCTGGCAAATTCTTGCTGCAGGCTAAACGGCGGAATGGGTAGCACGAGTTCCATTAGCTTGCCCTGTGAAATATTCTTCATAGAGCCGCTCGTGCCAGAAGCAATCTGACTCAACTTGCTTCGCACGCTCTGGTTCTGAAATAACGCGAGAACAAAGAGCGGCTCCATAGGAACATCATCCTTCCAGACAAAGCGCCATAATTTGTCTGGAAGAAGCGTGCCAGGGCTTTCTTCGAAAACGTAAGCAGTCGCCCCCACTAGTTCCTCAGTGTTAGCTCGGCTAAACAGCAGATCGCCTTTCCTAACAAAGTGGCTTTCCGGCGCGATGTATCCCTGCGGCACAGGTTTGCTTTCCCCTGACCGATAGACGCCTTGGGTAACCGCGCTAACCTTCAAGATACGCAAAACACTTGCCGCCTCGTCTTCGCCAGCAGCTTGGAAATTTTTCCCGCCTTGGAATGCGGCAACGAAGTCGGAAACCTTGCGCAAAGGCCACCCCTTCGGGTTCGTCGCCGGGTCGCCGAAATGCTCCACGAACAGCGCCGGGATCAGGGCTTTGGCACGGTCCAGTGCTTGCTGTTGCAGCCGCACAATACCTTCTGCGCGTGAGAGCACATCAACAATGCCTTGTTGTTTTTCTGCGGTAAAAAGGGGGATTTCCAGACTCTCAACAAATCCAGATTGGACACTGTGAACTGTCGCGCCTTTTTTTACGCCACGCTCTAGAACCTGTGATGCACAAGACCGAACAAACCAGTTTAGATATACGGGATCAATACGCTCGTCTGTGGAGATGAGAGCTTTGATGTCTTGGTTAAATGCCAGAGGGCGCAGGGCTCTTGCGACAGGAAAAGAATGCGCAAGGATGCCTGAGCGCACGACGACAAGCGTTGCGTCGGAAGGAACTACACACGTTGCAGACCGACCCACTGCTTCTTGAGAAATATGGTCACTGGCATCATCCAGCGTGGATGCCTTCATATCTTTGGGAGAGACCCAGGGGATATCTCCGCGCCAATAGGCTTCGTTTTCCTTGCTGGGAGTGCCGCCATGCCTTATCTGGCAAACAGCCTTCAGGGGCAATGAAATCATTGACCGCCCTCTGCGAGAGCTGAGCGCAATGCCTCAACCTCTTCCGCAATCTCAACCTGAATCGCCGCCAGCTCATCCAGAATTTCCTTCGGGCTGCGATGCACCGCGGCGGTTTGCGTCAGCGGGCGATAGCGTCCCGCCGAGAGGTTGAAGTCCGCTACCTTGAGCGCAGCCAGATCGGCAAACCACCACTTCTCGGGCCATTCGGCTTTGTCGTCGCGGCCTTGCCACTGGCGCAGCAGGTCGAAGCGGCTGGCATAGCAGGCGGCCAGTTGCGGCAGGTCGTCGGCTTCAATCGGGGTGTCGTGGTTGGCATCCAGTTTGAAACCGTCGTTGTCGGCTTGCAGAAACAATACTTCGCGCGTGCTGCCACCTTTCTTGAAGAACAGCACCGAAGTCTTGACGCCGGAATACGGCTGGAACACGCCACCGGGCAGGCTGAGCACGGCTTCGACGGTGTTGTTTTCCAGCAGCATGCGGCGCAGTTCCTTGTGCGCACCGGTGGAGCCGAAGAGCACGCCTTCCGGGATGATGACGCCGCAACGACCGCCGGGCGCAAGGCTGTCGAGCATGTATTTAAGGAAGAGCAATTCGGTGGCGGTGGTGCTGCCGATCTTCACGTCTTCAACGATGCGGTCTTTGTCGACACGCCCGGAGAACGGCGGATTGGCGAGCACCACGCTATAGGTCTGCGGCAGGCCCAGCTCTTCGCGGCGGGAATCATCCAGCGTGGTGGTGAGCACGTTGCGCAGCAGGATGCGCACGTTCGGCAGGCCGCGCAGGGTGAGGTTCATGCTGGAGAGCCGAACCATCTTGGGATCAACGTCGTTGCCGTAGAAGGTGCGATTCGCCAGTGTTTGCGCGTCTTCGAGACTCAGGCGGTCGCCAATGCCGCGCAGCACCTGCTTGCCATCCACATCGGCCAGTTCGCGCCCAGCTTCGGATGAGTGCTGCAAACGGATGTGGTTGTAGGCGGCGACCAGAAAGCCTGCCGTGCCCGCAGCGGGGTCGTAGATGGTCTCGCCAACCTGTGGATTGACCATCTCGACGATGGTGCGGATCACATGGCGCGGCGTACGGAACTGGCCGAGTTCGCCGGCCTGCTTGATCTGGCGAAGCACGTGTTCAAACAGGTCGCCCTTGGTGTCGGCGTCTGCTTCTTCCAGCCGCAAGCCATCGACCAGGGTGATGATTTGCGTGAAGACGGTCGGTTCGTCAATCGAGAGACGCGCCCCGGCCATGAAATTCACGGCGGATTGCTGGGCGACCTCGCCAAAAAAGGCAAAGGCTTCATCGCGCACGAAGCGCACCAGCGCTTCGCCCGACAAACCCTTGGCCCACACCGACCAGCGGAAGCGACTCTTGGGAATGCTGAGCGCGCCGGGCTTATCGGCATTGAGCGGGTTTTTGAGCTGCCAATCACCTTCGAAGATCGAGGTGAAGGGCTGTTTGTACAACTCCGCCGTCATCTGGTTTTCGGCGTCGATGCCTTCGATGAGATAGAAGAAAAACAGGAAGGCGAGTTGCTCCGCGTTGCTCATCGGGTCGGGGTAGCCACCACCGAAAAGGTAATCCCGAATCTGGTCAATCTTGCGGCGCATGTCGTTGGTCAAGGGCACTGCGTTGTTCCTTTGTGAGCTGCTTACAGCCGTGCGGAGAGCGGCTTGTTGTTATCGTCGATGTCTTTGAAGACGGTGGCGTTGAGCGCTGCAAGAAGCTGATTGAGCGCTTCTGCGCCGCCGAAAATTTGCACCCAGCGTGGCAGGCCGCCATTGTTCTTGAAGGCGGGAATCACGGCGAAGTGCTGCGGTTTGATTTCGCGGAACTGATCGGGGCTGGCTTTGATCTGCTCGCCCAATTGCAGCAGAAGCCGGAGCTGATCGCTATTGAAAGTGTTTTCCAGCAGCCAGGATTCGAAACGGGCACCCAGCAATTGGCGTTTCGCTTCGGCATCATCGAGCTGAACCATGTTCCCTGCCTCATCAATCGTCACCCAAGCGCGGCTGGTGGGATCAATGTGGTCAGTGATGTCGAGCATGAGTAACTTGCGAGGCTGCGACTTATACGGCTTGGCCTTTGGTTGCATGACGCCACCGTTCGCGTATTCAAGTTCGTCGCGGTGGTGATCCGTAACGCCCACGAAATCGAACAGGGTGAAAACGGGTTTGTTCTTGGCCTTGCGCGTGCCGCGCCCCCGCATCTGCTGGTAGAGGATTTGCGAAGCGGTGAAGCGGGCAAAAATGAGATTGACCACATCCGGGCAGTCGAAGCCGGTATCCAGCATGTTCACGCTGACCAGAATCTGCGGGTAGGTTTCCTTCTTGAAGCGCTTGATGATGGTGGCCGCATCGGGCGTGTCTTCACCATTGCCAAGATCGGACACCACGTAATCGGCATAGCGGATATCGGGGCTTGGCTTCTTGTCGGCAAAGGCTTCGTCAAACATGCGGGCCAAGGTTTCGGCGTGGCGCTTGGTGACGGCGAAGACGATCGTCTTGCCCATCAGGGGCTCGCGCTTGATGCCGCGATGATCAATAAAGCCGCCTTCGAGCACCTGCCGGTATTCGCGGACGATGGCACGGTTGCGCTCGGGGATGGTGAATTTGCGCTCCAGTGCAGCAGGCTCAACGATCATTTCGTCTTTGTCGCCAAAGGCCGCTTCGAGCAGGCGTCGCGTTTCGCCATCCACAGCAGACCAGTCGATTTCAGACTTTTTGACCGGGAAGCCGCCTTCTGCCGCCGTCTTGACCGTCTTGGCCTTGTAGATCTGGTAGGGCACAAGATGACCATCGGCGATGGCCTGGTGCATTTTGTAGCTGAAGGTAGGCTTGTCGACCTCGAAGAATTTGAGTGTGTCGCGCACGAAGGCGCCATCTTCCGCATCGCCGGATTCTTCAACGTTGGCAACGCAGGGCGTGGCGGTCAGGCCCACGGTGATGCCGTCAAAGTGCTTGAGCACCCCAGACCACTTGCCATAGATGCTGCGGTGGCATTCGTCGGTAATGATCAGATCGAAGTAGCCCGAGGAATACTCGTGGTACAGGTTGATCATGCTCTGCAGGGTGGTGATGGTGATGCGCTTCTGGTCCTCAAAACGCCGCCCGGAGCGCAGTGTGTAGCAAGGGTAGTCGCGCAGGTGCTCGGCGAAGGCGTCTTCAGTCTGCAGGGCAAGCGGGATGCGATCCACCAGAAACAGCACGCGAGTGACCAGATTGGCATCGAACAGACGCTTGATGAAGGCAGCAGCGGTGCGAGTCTTGCCGGTGCCGGTCGCCATTTCGACCAGGAGCTTGCGGCGGCCTTGCTTGATCTCCTTACACAGGGTGTCGATGCATTCGAGCTGGTAATCCCGCTCAACGATGGTCTTGTCGATTTCCACTGTAAGCGGGTCGCGCTGGAGCTGGCGCGTGGCGACACGGCGTTCCAGATCGTCCTGTTTGAAGAAGGTGCTGACCGGGTGTGGATGTGCTTCGTTGCGCCAATCCCAGAAGCGGATTTCTTCACCGTTGCTCAGGAACACAAAAGGCACATTGAGCTGTTCGGCGTACCCGCGCCCCTGCATGGCGGCATCGGCAGGATTGATGGCGGCTTTCTTGGCCTCGATGACAGCCAAGGATCGGCCGTGCCGGTCGCACAGCACGTAATCTGCGCGAGTGCCATCCGGCAAAGTGTATTCATAACGGACACTCTGACCATCGTCCAGTTTCCAGCCAACGTCTTTCAGTTGCTGATCTATCTTGACGCGGGAGAAGGCTTCTTGCTGTCCGTTGGCCATGCAGACTCCGAATGCTTAGTTCCAGATCTGGTCGAGATCAAACGAGAGTTGCCGGTGGTGGCGAACGGACAGTAGATGCACCGTCTCATTCAGCCTCGCATACAGCAGCACGTAATGATTCAGGATGTATTCGCGCAACTCGGCATTATCCCCGATGTCATGGAGTTTGCCTTGCAGCTCATCAAGCCCACGGCTGACTTCGACAGAGCGCACAGGCCGCTCAAGGAAGGAACGCCCCATGTCGGGGAAGCGCTCAAGGTTGGGAATGACGGTGCCGGTCAGTTCGTCGAGCAACAGGTCGAAGGCGTTCGGTACATCAGCCTCTAGCAAGAACTGCTCGATGTCTGCAAGGTTGTGTTCGAAGTTGGCTGTGAGCTTGACGGTTATCTTCGGTGCGCCTTGACTCGCCACGCTCAGGCTCCCGTCTTGGCACGGCGGCGCTTGATGGCTTGCAGGCTGGCGCGGGCATCTTTGACGCGACCGGCTGACACGTCGTCCAGCCCTTTGCTGGCCTCCGAGATAAGTAGCAGGTGAATGCGTTCGCGCTCCAGCTGGTGGTAGTAGTCAAGACGCCCGGCGTCGATCAGGGCGACATAGCTTTCGCCGTTCTTGGTGATGATTTTCTCGGAGCCGGCTCTGACCTGTTCAGCCAGATCTGAGAGCGTGGCACGTGCCTGAGAAAGGGGAATAACGTCACTTGCGGCGATGCCCATGCTGGACTCCTTTTGCTGTACAAATGGTGCAAAACTTTGTACATCATATAGCCTGCGTGTTGCTCTGCCAAGTTGCCCAACATGGGAGCCGCGCTCTCGGGAGAGCGTCCCGAGAGCTACGACCAAACATCAAGTAGTACGTCTGCGGCGAATGTTTTCAAACAGGTCAGCAAGGCCTTGAGCCGGATAGCCAAGGATTGTGCGGCTGCCGATCCTCGGGTTGTCGGAGCGAACAACGAAGGCCCCCTCTCGCAACATGAAGTCGGCGTCGTAGCCGACGAAGAAGCGTTCTGCGCTTTCTTCAATCACGAAGTCTTGTCGCCGCCCATGCCACGACAGACATAGCGCCAAGCCATCGTTAGCATCCAGAACCCAAGCATCTCCGTCTTCAGTCGAAAACAGCACACAGTGCTCCAGAGCAACAACATGGCTTTTGCCTGCCGCTGCCAAGCCAAGGATGTATTCGACTTCCTTTAGGAAACTCACGTCGGACTGTTTGATGAGATCGGCGCGTAGCACCTCGCCAGCAGCCACTCGCTGAGCAGTCGCCTTCTGGCACCAGATAACATGCCCCCAGTGGTTAAAGCCGTAGGCCCGCGCGACGCGGTCTTGTGCCTCCGCGAGCTTGATCTTCTTGAGACGGGTGGCTTTCTTGGCTGCTTGCCGCAGCTTTTCGACAAAGATGTCGGATGCAGGGATGAACCGCATGATGATTTCCTCATTCAGTGCGGATAGCACGGTGCCCGCTGCCGAGTCCGCAGAATGGGATCTCATGTGAAGGTGTGAAGATCGTCCAATCCAGGTTCGCCGAGGCGGGCAGCAGGCGCCGATCAACGCCTGCAAAAATTCTACACCACGTGCAGGCAAAAAAGCCCGCAAGCGTGTGTGCGGGCTCATTGGGATCATTGGCTACTTGCCCTGCGTCTTGACCGTCGCCAGCCTCGTTACGCCGATGTACCAGGGCATCTTGAAGTCTTTCAGGTCACGGCGAACGTGATCCTTGGCGTCAATCCAGAATGCAGGGTCGATCACGCAGCAGTCACCAGTCTTGGCGCCCGGCGAACTCGGGGTTCGGACAAACAGCACAGCACGCCCCAGCTCGGTCTCATCCGAGTAGTCGGTCAGGCAGATAGCGATGTTGTGTTCGATGTCCGTATAGGTTTCGCTGCTTCGCCAGATAGAAGCTGTCCAGCCGAGCGGCACGAGTACCTTAGCGAGCAGTGCATCATCGTGGAACCAGTAGGGTCCGTGCTCAGGAATACGGCCGTAGTCAATCGCCACCTTCTTGACCTCCTCAATGGTCTTGCAGGTCAGGGCAGCAATACAGGCCCAGGCGCAGTCAAAGTCTGATTTCTGCTGAACACGCTTGTACGGAGGTTGTGCGGGTGAAGCGGTAGGTACGTTAGTGGCCATGTTGGCGCTCCTTTTCAAAGTGAATGGGCGCACGACAACACCGCCGACTGGCAGAACGTCAGATGTGAGGCTGGGAGTGATGCTTGGCCGAATGAGTCCGAGCGGACCACCAAGCGGAATTGCTGTGCGATAGCCGGTTACAACCGGCCACCGTTAGTAAGCCACGGGCAACGGCGAAGATCACGTATCGTTCAACTTTGCGCGCCTTGAGTTTTTCGCTGGCGACCATATAACTCAGACGCAGTGATCGCATTTCACTTTCGGATTGCTGTACTGACTGAATCCAAAATGCGGATCACGGATACGAGCAGGATGTGTGTGACCAGCAATTAGTGCAGGCTCTATATCACGGTACAGCACCAAACACGGGCTGCTATTAAATCCAAGATCATTTCCTGTGACAAACTGCCCCCATCCAGACAATACCGAACGGGTTAGCGAGATCATTTGGCTGTCCGGGAAGCAATCAATAGGCACGTGCGCCTCGAAAATCGTGGGTATTCCAATATCTCTGAGCCGAAGTCTGTAGTCCTCCCCGCGATGAATACGGCACAGACTTGCTGCCAGCGCCATAACGTACTCACTGCCTTGGATCAGATAGTGGCCGCAGTGTTGGACAAGTTCCTTTTCTTCCAGAAGGACCCATAGCTTTCCTTGCTCGCTACTTTTTCGATCTGAGAACTCATCAAGAGCCCTGTCCAAAGACTCTTTCGGAAGGTCCGCAAACACTTTGCGGAACGTAGCTTCGATAGTGTTTGAAGACTGACCGAGGATGCCATCTGTTAAATAGGACCCCACATCGAGCGGCCGAGCCCCATGGAAACACCTGATGTGGGAGTAATGATCGTAAAACAGTTCAGCGAACAACGAATCTGCATCCTGCGGCTGCAGCCAATCGAAATTATCAGACCAACAGTCGGGCCGCTGCTTCTGAAGTCTCCTGACTGTTTTGCTCGTGAGTAATGACGATGCGTAATTTTGGACATCCGCCAGCCACTGCGTTCTTGAAGCCCAGTCGAACAGAACCATGATTCTCCTTGCGCCAAAACCGTAGTCAGGGAGCCCTGACGTGGCAAGGATGCATCAACACTCCGTCATGAACAACTCAGGCGTTAGATTGGCCGAGCCATGACGATGATGTAGTCCCTGTCCTGGTACTTCAGATCAGACTTCGCAAAGTCAAAGCTGACAGCTTTCACGACGCCATCATCATCCGCGTAGAGGTTGAACGTGCCTGATCCTACGCCGGTTTGCTTCGGGCCGACCTTGAGGCGCGTGTCGTCGTCGCTCTTCGGGAAGTCGGACGAATCAATGATCTTCACTTGGTACTGCGTCAGGCTCCACGACTTCGAGAAGAACTTGTTGCTGACTCGCTTGGGCGCACCATCAAGCATCAGGGCATGACCATTGGCCTGCACTTTGCGCGTGTAGCCATCAGCGTACTTCCACATCACCACATCGCCGGGACGCAGTTCATCAATACGGGTCAGCTTGGTATAGAGCTGTCCAGCGCCAACGGAATCCACATAGTCGATGATGCTGTAGCGGCGCTCGAATTTCTTCGTCTGCGGCTTGGGCATGTCCTTGCCGTAGGCCATTTTCAGCAGGCTTTCGATGAAGCCGATGCAGTCCGTTTTGACGATGTACTCACCGTTGGAGCCCTTGTCGGAAGGGCGCAATAGCGAACGCACCCCTTGAGCGTAATGCTCGTTGTTCTCTGGCTTTGTGTTCGCCAAGAACTCACGCGCCAACTCCAGATGCTTGGGAGCGACATCCTCTGCCAGTGCAATCGAACTGGAAGATACCGCCGCTAGACCGACAAACACCCATTTCAAAACTCGCTTCATACCCTCTCCTGACTCGAAGTTCAAAAGCAGGCCACGCTGCTCGGAAGCCTGCCTACATCAGCATCGCAGAGGCCGTTAGCCTGCATTGCTCGCATTGAACATACCCGACCACGGCACGCTCAGTATGCGTCCGTCCTTGTCGGCATTGAAGTCGCCCTGATAGCCAAGGTAGTCGAGCTTCTGCTTGTCTTCATCGGCAGACCAGCAACCATTGCCGACGATCTTGCCGGGCTGACCACCTTCATCTCTGTAGATCATGGCTTTTCGCAGGCCGAACCCCTCGGCACCTTTCAGCTTGCCGATGTACTTGTGCTTGCAGGCTTCCTGCGTAAAGAGCACGAAGACGCCGTAAGAAGGCTTACTGCCGGGGATGTGCATGCCCCACGCGAACTTGTCGACGTTCTTCGCGTTCGGCTTTTCGTCTGCCGCACTGGCCGCAAAAGAGGCGAGCATCAGCGCGGCTACACAGAATGTTAGTTTCTTCATGAGTGCTCCTTGAGATAGGTAGATCAGTAACCAGCTAGCAGCCTGCCGAGCCAAGAACCGCCGCCCTTTTCCTCTTCCCGCTCCTTCTCCCACTCGCCTTGGCAGGCGTTGCACTGGTAGGCGAAGCGCATCGTCACGTAGGTGGTCTGCACCGTACGGGTTTTGTTCTTCCCGTTTCCGCTTGCCACCTGTTTCGTGCCGCGCCAGCGATCAGTCTCTTCGGCCGAGACGCGGCGGTACTTGGTTGATTTGCAGTGCGGGCAGCGGTTGCGGATTAACAAGTGCCAGCCAACGGCAGCCAATACCAGCACCACGAGTCCGATCAAGATGTACTTGTTGTTGTCCTTCTTTTGCTGGGCTTCGCGCTGAAGCTGTTCTTGCTGATTGCGCTGCTGGATGAGTTCGTACTTGCGATTCTCTTCCTCATAGCGGGATGGCGCCGCTGCGGCTTGCGGCTGGACTTGCGACGGAGCCTGCTTCTGCTGCTGGTCACTGCCTGCACTCGCCATCACGTTTTGCTTGATCTGCTCCCAGTTGCCACCGAGGGCTTCAATCTGGTTTTTGTAGGCCATGACCAAGCACTGCTTGTCCTGGCACTGGCCGAGGGTGTTTTGCAGCCAGTTAATCTGGCGCGCCTGCACTTGCGGATCGGTCGCGACCGCCAGGTCGTATTGCGCACCGAGGGCCTGATCGAGCTTTAGCAGCACCGGATCGGCACAAATAGCTTTCTCGATTTCACTGGCGGCCCGTTCGCACTGAATCCCGGTCGCGTGGGCTACAGGCCCGGTCAGCAGCAAGCCAACCAGCGCCGCACTCAGAACAAGACTGCGTTGAAACTGCGCTTTCATGGTTCTCCCTTCAGGTTTGGAATACGGTTAAACGGACAGCTCTTGTTCCGACAAATGCGTTTTGTGCTGGAAGCCGAAAGGCAGCAGAACGACGTTGCCGGGAAACTGGGAAATCACAACGTTGTAGGAGCGGACGACGGCGTTGTACTGCTCGCGCCGCTTGACCAGATCGGCCTCGACTTGAGCCAGCTCCTGCATCAGTAACTCGTAGAGGCTGTCTGCCTTCAGCTCGGGGAAATCCATTCGCAAGGACGCCAACCGTTCGACGATGCCGGGCCTTGCTCGCTCGCGGCCCGTGCCGCCGAAGTCAGCCGAGACCCGTGTGCTGATAGAGCTTTCATGCAGACCGTAGGACTCGACGATGGAAATCAGTCTGTCGATCAGATCACCACGCTTTTTGCGGAGCACCGCGATGTTGGAACTGACCTCAGGAATCATCATCAGCAGCCGCTGCACCTCGTTGTAGAGAGTGACGCCATACCCGGCGATCAGCAGCAGACCCACAACAGCCAGCCCAAAAACCAACTGCTCAGATGTCATCCCGCGTCCTTTCTTGGCGGATAAAAATCGGCGAAATCCTTTAAACCACACGCATAAGTGTGATTGTCGCGCACTTTAACGAAAATCACACGCATAGTGTGTGGAGTTGCACCCCGGCGGACCGAAGACTCCGGGCATGCGCAACCAAACGGATAGTGTTGATCCCTGCCTAGTCGTCGCCCGGAACCTGAAGGCTCTGAGGAAGGCACGCGAACTGACGCAGGAACAGTTGGCCGAGAAGGCCGAACTGCACGTGAACTACGTGGGTGGGATTGAACGAGGCGAGCGGAACGCAACGATCCGCAACATCAAGAAACTCGCCAAGGCACTGGGTGTGCCTATGAGTGTGCTGGTGGATGAATCAGCCACCGCACCGAGTGCGCAGCCGTAGTCGTTACTACGTTACAGGCTGCTGCGCCAAGACACCATCAGCATTCAACTTCGGCAGACACGCAAGCTTCAGTCGCGGGGGTCTGGCCGTCAGCCGCGTTCGCACTTAGCCGTCACGCCGCTTTCACGCGCGCGCGAGAAGCAAAATCGCGTTTTCGGCTGATTACTATTTGCTTACACGAACAAAAACGGCTTACGTGAATTTCACGTAAGCCGTTGATGTATTTGGTAGGGGCAGTAGGATTCGAACCTACGACCAATTGATTAAGAGTCAACTGCTCTACCAACTGAGCTATACCCCCAAAATCGTGTGGTGGAGAGGATGAGGATCGAACTCACGACCTCCTGATTGCGAACCAGGCGCTCTCCCAGCTGAGCTACCCCCCCACGCGAGGCATGAATTCTAATGACAATCGGACAGGCTTGCCAAGCAGGTTATCCTTGCAGGCTGTCATCGGGAGGGCTGGACGTGGGGAGTTGGGATCATCTGGAGGGCGCCGGCAGCCGCACGGAGCTGTGGGCGGGGGTGCGGGCGGAGTTGCCCTTGCTGCTGGGCGTGGTGCCGTTTGGCCTGGTATACGGGGTTCTGGGCTTGCAGGCCGGCTTGCCGGTGTGGGCGGTCATCGCCATGTCTTCGGTGATGTTTGGCGGGGCTTCTCAAGTGGTGTTTGCGCAGTTGTGGGGTGCGGCCGTGCCGGCGCCGCTGATCGTGGGGACGGTGGGCGTGGTGAATCTGCGGCATGCGCTGTACAGCGCGAGTGTGGCGCAACTGCTGCGCGACTTGCCCCTGCGCTGGAAGCTGTTGCTGGCCTATCTGCTGACGGATGAGGCCTACATGGCGGCGGTGGGGCGCCTGATGAACGGCCCGCAGGGTGCACAGCGACACTGGTTCCTGTTTGGTGCCGGTCTTACGCTGTGGAGCGGCTGGCAACTTGCAACGATTGCCGGAGTGCTGGTCGGGGCGGTGATTCCAGCCGGCTGGTCGCTGGATTTTTCGATCGCCCTGACTTTCATCGCGCTGCTGGTGCCGGGCCTGAAGCGCCGCAGTGAACTGGCGGCGGTGGCGGTGGCCGGCTTTACTGCGCTGGCGGCGCAGGGGCTGCCGTTCAAGCTGTGGATTGTGCTGGCTGCCACTGCGGGCATGCTGACGGGCATGCTGACACGGCGGCTGGATGCACGACGGGGGCAGGCATGAGCAATAACCTGATTCTGGGGCTGAGCATGCTGGCGGGTGGTCTGCTGACTTTTGCGACGCGCGCGGTGTTCCTGCTGGGAGGCGAGCGTCTCAGCCTTGGCCCGCGCTTCCGGGCTTTGCTGGCGTATGTGCCACCGGCCGTGCTGGCGGCGCTGATTGCGCCGGATGTTTTCGTGCGCGATGGGGCGCTAGCGCTGGGGCTGGACAATCCCCGGCTGTGGGCGGCACTGGTGGCTGTGGGGGTGGCTTTGTGGACGCGCAGTGTGCTGGCGACCATCGGTCTGGGTCTGCTGGCTTTGTGGTGTTTGCAACTGATCTGACACTGAAAGGCGTTGCTGGGGATGTCAGCAATGGCAAAAATCGTTAAATACGTCACACTTCTTAACTTTTGAGGGGTGGCGCCCGGGATGTCCCCGTGACAGCTGCCCCCGTTCAAGGGGAGTGGTGTGGTGCGAAGAATGTTGTGGTTGCAGGGCCTGGCCCTGGTGGCAGGGTGCCTGGGAGCGTCGGTGACGCAGGCGCGGGATCTGGTGGCGGCCGAGGTACATCCGCCGGGGCACATCATGGTTCAGTCCGAGGAACGTCTGGGTGCGCGTCTCGCTGAACTCAGCAAAGGCGAGCTGCAATTGCAGCTCAAGCACAGTGGTCAGCTGTGCAATGAGGCGCAGTGCTGGGACAAGGTCAAGGCCGGTACCCTGGACATTGCGCGGATCAACCTTGCCGGTCTGGCCAAGGATCTGCCGGCGGTCAAGCTGCTGAGCCTGCCCTATCTGTTCCGTTCGCGCGAACACATGTGGCGGGTGCTGGGCGGCGAGTTCGGCAAGCGCCTTGAAGCCGAAGCGGAAAAGACCGGCGCCGTGGTGCTGACCTATTACGACAGCGGCACGCGTTCTTTCTACACCACCAAGAAACCGATCCACAGCGTGGCCGACTTTGCCGGTCTGCGGGTGCGGGTGCAGGATTCGCCGGTTTACAAGGATCTGATCACCCAGCTGGGTGCCACCCCGGTGGTGCTGCCGTATGACAAGGTGGTCGATGCCTTCAAGAGTGGCGAGATCGATGCGGCAGAGAACAACACGCCGTCCTATGTCACCAGCGGCCATTACAAGGTGGCCAAGTACTACAGTCTGGACGAGCATTCTTCCGTGCCGGAAGTGCTGGTGATTTCAAAGAAGGCCTGGTCCTCGCTGAGCCCGGCGCAGCAACAGGCGCTGCGTGAGGCTTCAGCCGAATCGTCGAGCTTCATGAAGAAGCTGTGGGCGGAGAGTGAAGTGCAGTCGTTGGCCAAGGCGAAGAAGGAAGGTTCGATCGTGACCGAGAAGTCGCAGATTGCGATGTCCGGCATCGAAGGCTTTGCGGTGAAGCTGTATTCGAAGTACATCACCGACAGCAACGATCTGGAAACGGTACTGGCGATTCTGCGTACCAAGTAAGTGTTGGCTGGAAAGCCGCGTGCAGCGGCCTTCTCCGGTCTGCATGCCGGAGAAGGCCCGCTGTTCGGGCCTGTCCGACAAGGCATGGTGAAGAACCAGTCTGGACGCGGCTCTTGAGAAGGCCCGGCAAATGCCGGGCCTTTTTATTGACTGGCGAGCAATTGCCGCAAATCGGCGGCGACACGGCTGGCCGTCTCGCCATGGCGGGCGAACAGGCGGGCGCGGCCGTCCGGGCCGAAGATGAAGCAGCCGGCGGTATGGTCTACGCTGTAGCGGCCGCCGGCGATGTCGCCGTGCTTCTCGTAGACCACCTTGAATTCCTTGGCCACCGCGGCAATTTCAGCGTCGCTGCCGACCAGACCGAGAAAGCGTGGGTCGAAGGCATTCATGTACATCTTCAGGCGTTCAGGTGTGTCACGCGCCGGGTCAACAGTGACGAACAGCACCTGTACCTTGTCCGCATCCGGGCCGAGCTGGCGCAGCGCATCCTGCAGCATGACCAGACTGGTCGGGCATACGTCCGGGCAGTTGGTGTAGCCGAAAAACACCGTCACGACCTTGCCGCGGAAATCGGCCAGCGTGCGTGTCTGGCCGTTGTGATCCGCCAGGCGCAGTGCCGGGCCGTAGCTGGCGCCGGTCACGTCGGTGGTATTGAAGCTGGGGCCGCGCTCGCAAGCCGTGAGGCTCAGGCAGGCCAGGCAGCCCAGCAGCAGGTGGCGCCAGTTCATTTTCAGTCTCCTTGGGCGATGGCATCCAGCAGCTTTTCATGCACACCACCGAAACCACCGTTGCTCATGACCAGAATCTGGTCGCCGCTGCGTGCTTCGGCGGCAACTGCAGCAACCAGCGCCGCCAGATCATCAAAGGTCTGGGCTTTGGCGCTGATGGGCGCCAGCGCTTCGGCGGCATCCCAGCCAAGGTTTTTCGCGTAGCAGTACACCTTGTCGGCTTCTGCGAGGCTGGCGGGCAGCTGACTCTTCATGGTGCCAAGTTTCATGGTGTTGGAGCGCGGCTCCAGCACGGCGAGGATGCGGCGCTTGCCGATGCGTTTGCGCAAGCCGGCAACGGTGGTCGCAATGGCTGTCGGGTGGTGCGCGAAATCGTCATAGACGGTGATGCCGCGCCGGTTGCCACGCGCTTCCAGACGGCGTTTGACGCCAGCAAAACGCGACAGGGCGTCGGCAGCAACCGCCGGGGTGACGCCGACGTGGCGTGCCGCGGCCATCGCTGCCAGCGCGTTCAGGCGGTTGTGCTGGCCCGCCAGCGGCAGAATGCACTGGGCGGCTTCCTGGCCATTCAGGCTGAAGGCGACCTGATCGCGGCCGTCGTCTTCACGGACCTGCCACTGGCCGTCGCCGCCGAACCATTCCAGCTCGCTCCAGCAGCCGCGGGCGAGGACGTGCTTGAGGCTCTCTTCCGCGCCGTTGGCAATGATCCGGCCATGCTGCGGGATGGTGCGCACGAGGTGGTGAAACTGGGTTTCGATGGCGGCCAGATCGGCAAAGATGTCGGCGTGGTCGAATTCCAGATTGTTGAGGATGATTGTGCGCGGGCGGTAGTGCACGAACTTGCTGCGCTTGTCGCAGAAAGCGGTGTCATATTCGTCGGCTTCGACCACGAAGAAGGGCGTGTCGGTCAGGCGCGCAGAGATGCCGAAGTTGCTGGCGACCCCGCCGATCAGGAAGCCGGGGTTCAGCCCCGCGTCTTCAAGAATCCAGGCCAGCAGCGAAGCGGTGGTGGTCTTGCCGTGGGTGCCGGCCACGCCGAGCACCCATTTGCCTTTAAGAATGTTGTCCGCCAGCCACTGCGGGCCGGAGGTGTAGGGCAGGCCTTTGTCGAGGATCGCTTCCAGCAGCGGGTTGCCGCGCGAGATGGCGTTGCCGACCACGAAGAGATCCGGCTCCATCTTCAGCTGCTCCGGCGCATAGCCTTCGATCAGGGCGATGCCCTGCTCGGTGAGCTGGGTGCTCATCGGCGGGTAGACATTGGCATCGCAGCCGGTGACGGTGAAGCCGGCCTGGCGCGCGAGCAGGGCAATGCCGCCCATGAAAGTGCCGCAGATACCGAGAATGTGAATGTGCATGGTGGGGCTGCCAGGGAATGCGTGTGTACAATGGCCTTGATTCTACCTCTCGCGAGCCGTCCCCATGCCTGCCCGCCCGAATTCCACGGATAACGTCATTGGCAATCTGCGTCGCAGCATTGCCGCTCAGGCTGCGCGCCTGATCGCCGAAGAAGGCATCGACGATTACGCCTTCGCCAAGCGCAAGGCCGCCCGCCAGCTGGGCGTGCCGGAGCGCGATCTGCCCAGCAATGCCGAGGTGGAAGAGGAGCTGGCGGCCTGGCGCCGGCTGTATCGTGATGCGGATGATGATGAACGCCTGAGCCGGATGCGTGCGGCGGCGATCATCACCATGCGCATGCTTGCCCCTTTCCGGCCTTACGTCACCGGGGCGGTGGTGGATGGGTTGGGCGACGCGTTTTCCGAACTGGTGCTGGAAGTATTCGCCGACAGTGCCAAGGATGTGGAAATCTTCCTGCTTGGCAAGGATGTGCCTTATGAACATCGCGAAGTGCGCAGCACCGGCCATGATGCGCCCGAGGCCATTCTCGAATTCGAATGCGACGACGTGCCCGTGAAGCTCTATATTTATGATCATGTGGCTGAGCGCAGCCCGCGCCGCTCCCATGCCGGCACGATTCAGGAGCGCATGCGTCTGGAGGCGTTCGAAGCCATGCTGAACAGCACTGCGGATGTCGCCGACTGAGGTTCACGACGCTCGCCCGAACTGCAGATCAGCATGATGGCAAACCCCTTTTTCCGCCGGTTGTACCCCAAGGCGCTCGCCGGACTGCTGCTGGTTCTGCTCGGTGCTGCCCTGTACTGGGCGGCCCGTGGACTCATGCCGCCTTCGTCGAGGCTGGTGGTGCCGCCGACAGCGACGGCCGCCGCACAAGATCTCCTGTCCCTGAGCCTGCAGGATGCGTCCGGCCGTCCGCAGGCGCTCGCGCAGTGGCGTGGGCGGCCTCTGCTGATCAATTACTGGGCGACCTGGTGCGGGCCGTGCCGTGAAGAAATGCCCTTGCTGGCGACGTTATCCCGTGAGCAGTCTGCTGTGCAGGTGCTGGGCATCGCGTGGGATAGTGCGGCGAACGTTGCCGAATATGCGCGTCAGCATCCGGAAACGGGCTACCCCTTGCTGCTTGCTGACAGTAAGGCGACGAGCTTGCTGCCGGAGCTTGGCAATCCGGCGCGGGGGCTGCCGTTTTCCCTGCTGCTAGGGGCGAACGGCGAGGTGCTCAGCCTGCGGCTGGGGGCTTTTCGCGCCGGTGAACTGGGCGATTTGCTTGAACGCCATTCTGTGGCGAATGGAAGCAAGATGAAGTGAATAATGGACAACGTGCTGCGAATTGCGGCAAACTCCGCCCCATGAAGAAAACCGCAACCAAGAAAACGAAGCCTGCAGAGGAGGCCAGCCGCGCCGAATCCGCGTCGCCTCGTGCGCGCATTCTGGTGTTGCAGGGCCCGAACCTGAACATGCTGGGCGTGCGTGAGCCAGGCGTGTATGGCCGTACCAGCCTCGCGGATATTCACTGCGCGATGGAAGACCGGGCACGCGCCAGTGGCGCGCAGCTGGAATCCTTTCAGAGCAATCATGAAGGTCAGCTGATCGACCGCATCCAGGCTGCCTACACCGAGGGTGTGGATTTCATCATCATCAACCCGGGCGGCTTTGGCCACACCAGCGTGGCCTTGCGCGACGCACTGGCTGCGGTGGCGATTCCCTTCGTCGAAGTGCACATCTCCAACGTGCATGCCCGTGAGCCCTTCCGGCATCACACCTACCTCTCGGCAATCGCCGTGGGCGTGATCTGCGGGCTGGGGCCTGAAGGCTATCAGTACGCCCTCGATTTCGCGCTGACCAAACTGCTCGCGCGCTGATCCGTATCCCTGGCGTGGCATTGTGTGCCGCGCCATTTTTATTCTATGGAGTGAGACATGGACCTCAGGAAACTCAAGAAACTCATCGATCTCGTGGAAGAGTCCGGCATCGCCGAACTGGAAGTCACCGAGGGCGAGGAAAAAGTGCGCATCGCCAAGCATTCTGCCGCTGCGCCAATGAGCTATGTGACCCAGATGCCGGCGTCTGCACCGGCCGCCGCTCCTGCAGCCGCTCCCGTCGCAGCCGCTGCGCCGGCCGCGCCGGCTCAGCCGGAAGGCCATGTGGTCAAGTCGCCGATGGTCGGCACTTTCTATCGCTCTTCGGCTCCGGGCGCCAAGCCGTTTGCCGAACTGGGCCAGAACGTCGCTGTGGGCGATCACCTGTGCCTGATCGAAGCCATGAAGCTCATGAACGAGATCGAATCCGACGCCGCTGGCGTCGTGAAGGCCATCCTGGTTGAAAACGGCCAGCCGGTCGAATTCGGTCAGCCGCTGTTCATCATCGGGTAATCCGTGACAGGTGACAGGTGACAAGTGACAGGTGAGAGCCGTCACGGATCACGTATCACGCATCACATATCACGAGGTTATCTATGTTTGACAAGATCCTGATTGCAAACCGTGGCGAGATTGCGCTGCGCGTGCTGCGCGCCTGCCGCGAACTGGGCATCCGTACGGTTGCCGTGTATTCCGAAGCAGACCGCGAAGCCAAGTATGTGAAGCTGGCTGACGAGTCGGTGTGTATCGGCCCGGCGTCCTCGGCGCAGTCCTACCTGAACGTGCCGCGCATCATCGCAGCCGCTGAAGTGACTGATGCAGAAGCGATTCACCCCGGCTATGGCTTCCTCTCCGAGAACGCCGACTTTGCCGAGCGCGTTGAAACTTCCGGTTTTGTCTTCATCGGCCCGCGTCCGGAAACCATCCGCCTGATGGGTGACAAGGTGTCGGCCAAGCAGGCCATGATCGAAGCCGGCGTGCCCTGCGTACCGGGCTCGGGTGGAGCCCTGCCGGAAGATCCGAAGGAGATCGTCAAGATCGCGCGTACCATCGGTTACCCCGTCATCATCAAGGCAGCGGGCGGTGGCGGTGGTCGTGGCATGCGTGTGGTACACACGGAAGGTGCGCTGGTGTCCTCGGTGACGACGACGCGTACCGAAGCCGGTGCGGCTTTCGGTAATCCGACCGTGTATATGGAGAAGTATCTGGAAAATCCGCGACACGTGGAAATCCAGGTCCTCGCCGACCAGCATGGCAATGCCATCTATCTGGGCGAACGCGATTGCTCGATGCAGCGCCGTCACCAGAAGGTGCTGGAAGAAGCGCCGGCTCCAGGCATCGACCGCAAGATCATCGCCAAGGTGGGCGAGGCTTGCGTGGCGGCCTGCAAGCGCATGAATTACCGTGGTGCGGGTACTTTCGAGTTCCTGTATGAAAACGGCGAATTCTTCTTCATCGAGATGAATACCCGCGTGCAGGTTGAACACCCGGTGACCGAGCTGATCACCGGCGTGGATATCGTGCAGGAGCAGATCCGCGTTGCCGCAGGCGAGAAGCTGCGCTACACGCAGAAGGAAATCCACTTCAAGGGTCACTCCATCGAGTGCCGCATCAACGCGGAAGACCCCTTCAAGTTCACCCCCTCGCCGGGCAAGATCCATCAATGGCACACGCCGGGCGGCCCCGGTATCCGCGTGGATTCGCATGTGTATGCGGGCTATACGATCCCGCCGCATTACGATTCGATGATCGGCAAGGTGATTGCCTACGGTGATACGCGCGAACAGGCGATCCGTCGTCTGCGCATCGCGCTGTCCGAGATGGTGGTGGACGGTATCAAGACCAACATCCCGCTGCATCAGGAACTGCTGGTGGATACGCACTTCCTGCAAGGCGGCACCAGCATTCACTACCTCGAAAAGAAACTCGCCGGCAATAACTGACCATGTGGTATTCCGTTTCCCTCAAGGCTGCCGCAGAGCAGGCTGAAGCACTCTCCGAAGCCTTGATGGAGGCCGGCGCCCTGTCTGTTTCCATCGAGGACGCCGACGCCGGCACCGAGCGTGAAACACCGCAGTTCGGCGAGCCGGGCAGTGTGAATGAACGCCTGTGGGATCACAGCGTGGTCATCGCCCTGTTCGAGAAAACCGCCAACATTCCAGCGGCGCTTGCACAGGCGGCTGAAGCGGTCGGGCTTGATGACGTGCCGCCGTTCCACATCGAGGAAATCGCCGAACAGAACTGGGTGCAACTGACCCAGTCACAGTTTGATCCGATCCGGATCAACGAGCGCCTGTGGATTGTGCCGTCCTGGCATGACGCGCCGGATGCCGCGGCGATCAATATCGAGATGGATCCCGGCATGGCCTTCGGTACCGGCTCGCATCCCACCACCCGCCTGTGTCTGCAGTGGCTGTGCGATGCGGTGATGCCCGGCGCCAGCGTGCTGGATTACGGCTGCGGCTCCGGCATTCTTGGCATTGCGGCGGCCAAACTCGGTGCGGGCACGATTGTCGGCTGCGACATTGATCAGGCCGCCGTTGACGCCAGTCGGGCCAATGCCGAGCGCAATGGTGTGGCGGATGCAACGTGGCAGAATAGTGCCGGACATGTTCAGGGGCAGTACGATATCGTCGTGGCCAACATCCTCACCAATCCGCTCTGTGTGCTGGCGCCGAATCTGGTTTCGCATGTGAAGCCGGGCGGCCGGCTGGCGCTCTCCGGTGTGCTCGCCATCCAGGCCGAGCAGGTGATCACCGCCTATGCGCCTTACATTGCCCTGCAGGTTGGCGATGAACATGAGGGCTGGATCAGGCTGGAGGGCCGCAAGGCATGCTGACCACGCGCTGCCCGCACTGCAGCACGGTGTTCCGGATTCGCCCGGAACAACTCAGTGTGCGTGGCGGGCGGGTACGTTGTGGCCACTGTCAGCAGCCTTTTTCTGCGCTGGCCCATCTTGAAGAAATGGAAGACGAGGACATCGTTCTCGCACCCAAGGCAGCGGTGCCTCCGGGCCCGGCCGTTGCGCCCACACCACCAGCCCGGCCTGCGCCGGTGGTGCCGCCGGCCGCTCCGGCAACCCCAAAGGCCGCGCCGGTACCGGTTCCCGCTCCTGCGCCCAAAACTCCGCCAGCTGCCACTGCATTCCCGGCGATTACGCCGACAGCTCCGGCCCCGGCGCACCCGTCTCACTCCCCCTGGGGAGCTCTGGATGCCGAGAAAGACGCGCGTCTGCCACCCGCGGTGGCGACGCCTCCGACCCCTGTGCAGGCGCCGCTGTTTCAGCCCGAGCCAGCCCGGCGTGTAACCGATCCGGCGCTCGACACGGAAGCGCCGGCGTTCATCAGCATGCCCGTCGAGACTGCATCAACGCATGTGCCGCGCTCCTTCCCGGCAGTTGAAGAGCCTGCAGTCGGCGACGATTTTTCGATGAACATCGTGCTCGACGGCAATAGTCTGCCCGCGCACTCTCCTGCCGGAGACATGGATTTCGATTTCTCCGGGCTGGAGGAAGAGGCGGCGGCCCCTCCGCCTGCGCCCCAGCAGTCTGAACTGGGCAAGGCTTTGGGCGTGCCGGCCTACGACCCGATGCGGGATCAGGATTTTGGCCAGACCGTGATGCTCGAAGAGCCGATCGATCTGGTCGGCATGTCGTCCATCGACAACGGCCCGGACTCCCTCTTCTTTGAACGCGAGCGGCAGCAATCACGCGTCCCGCGTGAGCGTGTCGAAGACCGCCGCCGCTCCGGCAAATTCTGGTACTGGGCTCTGGGCGTCAGCGGGGTTTTGCTGCTGGCGCTGCTGCAGCTGGCCTACATTTTCCGCGTCGAACTGGCGCGTGAAGTTCCGACCCTGCGCCCCGATATCGAACGCGCCTGCTCCTGGCTGGGGTGCCGCGTACCTTATCCGCAGGATGCCGAGCAGATTTCGCTCGAAGGTCACAGCTTCAACCCCGAAGGCGGCGCCGACGGCAAGTTTCGTCTGGTCGTTACCCTGCTCAACAAGGCCGACCATCCACAGGCCTGGCCGCACCTCGAACTGACCGTGACCGACCGTTTCGACATCGCCGTCGCCCGTCGCGTGCTCACGCCTGCCGAGTGGCTGCCCGCGCCGAACGCCACCGATCCGGCATTCGCCGCGCATTCGGAGATCACTGCCAACCTGCCGCTCAGCATCAATGACGTGCAGGCCGCGGGTTATCGTCTCTACGTCTTCTACCCCTGATGCGGGCTCGCATTCAGGGCGATAGCTGCGTTATCCCTCCTTGCCGTACTTTTCGTACTGTCTGCATCGGTCTGCCTTGCTCTCGCCCTGAATGCGAGCCCGCTGGATTCGCGTAGTGCGGGTAATCTCGCCGGTGCTCAAGGTGCTCTTTCGCCGCATCTGGTTTTAAAACATAAGGCCTCCAAGAGCCGCTTCTGGCGTGCTTCTCCGGGCAGGCATGCTGAAGAATAAGGTCGGGCGAGGCTGTGCGACCATGCTCTTCGGAGGCGTCCGTCCCATGCGGCTCAGCAGGTGGCAAAACCCTATTGCGTTCATAGTTGGCGGATGCCATGGGCGCCGCTATCATCGGCGAACCCTGCCGCATATTCATTCACAACAGCGGCAATTCACCCCCCGAATCAGGAGAGAAGCATGAGCACAGTTACCCTTGGCGGCAACCCGATTGATGTTGCTGGCAATTTCCCGCAAGTTGGTTCGACCGGCGCCGATTTCAGTCTCGTGGCGGCCGATCTGTCGACCGCCACGCTGGCGACGTATGCCGGCCAGCGCAAGGTGCTGAACATCGTGCCGAGTCTGGATACCGGCACCTGCGCCACCTCCACCCGCAAGTTCAACGAGAAGGCTTCCAGCCTTGCCAACACCGTGGTGCTGGTCATCTCTGCCGACCTGCCGTTTGCCGCCAAGCGTTTCTGCGAAGTCGAAGGCCTGGCCAACGTGAAGACCCTGTCCACCTTCCGCGACAGCGCCTTCAAGCAGGCTTATGGCGTGGACATCACCAGCGGCCCGCTCGCCGGGCTCACCGCCCGTGCGGTGGTGGTGCTGAATGCTGACAACAAGGTGCTGCATGCCGAGCTGGTATCCGAAATCAAGAACGAGCCGAACTACGACGCGGCGCTGGCCGTGCTCTGAGCACGCGTTGCGTGAATGAGAAACGGCCGCTGATGCGGCCGTTTTCATTTGAAGGGTGCCGCGCCCTAGCGGTCGAAGAAGACCAGCAGCGAGCACAGCCCGAGCAGCGGCGGCCAGAATCTGACTGGCACGGAATACAGGGACGATTCCTCGTCTTTCAGGAAATGGATGATGACCGCCGCCAGCAGCAGACCGGTGGCACAAATTCGTGGCCCGCCCTGGCTGGCGCCAATGACGATGAGGGCGACCAGTGTCGCCAGCCACATACCCTTGCCACGCCACCAGATCATGCGAGGGTCTCCCTTGGCGAATGGTTTGCCAGCTGTGCGGCGCAGGCCGTCTGTACCGTTTCAAATGTGATGCCTTCCATGCAGCGGGGGCGGGGGCACTGGTCGAGCTGTTCGCCGAAACCGCGGGCGCAGCGCTGGATCCAGTCGCGGTGACGGCGGAAGGTGACGGCCTGATTGCGGCAGGCGATGTCGATGCTGAGCGCCGTGAACGGGCTGTTGCGCCAGTATTCGCCGGCGCCGCTGATCAGGCTGGAGCCGGGGCCGAACAGCGCCACGGTGGGCACCCCAGCGATGCGTGCGAGGTGAGTGACGCCGGTGTCGGGGCAGACCATCAGGCGCGCACCAGCGAGCAGCTGGGCAAGCTGTGGCAGATCGAGCTGGCCGGCTGTGCTGGCGTAGCGACCCTGCGGGTCAGCGGCCTGAACGAGGGCGGTTTCCTTTGGCCCACCACTCCAGACCGGAGTGACGCCTTGCGTGGCGAGCCAGTCGGCCAGCGCCAGCCAGCGCGCGGCGGGCCAGTATTTGAGAGGTGTCGACGCCCCCAGATGGAGCACGGCATAGGGCCGGCTGGGGCGCTCGAAACTTTTGGCGGGTGGCAGTGGCCAGTCGCCGGGGCGATAGGGCGCGGGCGCCGCGCCGTCGATCAGGCCGGCGCAGAAATCACCGAACGCGGCGGGGCTGTGCGGGAAGGGCCGGGCGTCATCGATCAGCCAGTTTTTCCAGGCCGGCGTGTCGTCGGCAAAGGCCACGACCCGGCGGCCGAGGACGCGAGCCAGCGGGCTGTAGCGGTTTTCGGCCGGGATGATGATCAGGTCAAAGGGGGCGGCGGCGCGCAGGGTGGCGATATCGCCCTTGCGCGGATTCCAGCTGAGTGTCTGGATGCCGAAAGGATGATTGGCATACAGCGGAGCGAAAGCCGGGGCGCAGGCAAGAAAGCGTTCGGCCTGTGGATAGCGTGCCGCCAGCTTGGCCAGCAACGGCGTGAGCATGAGGGTGTCGCCGAGCAGCAGGTGCTGCAAGACGAGGATGCGGCGCGGTTCTTCAGAGGGGCCCCGCTGCGAGGCCCGTGGATCAAGGGCCTGCAGGGCGAGGCTGCGCAGAATGAACAGGCGCGCGGCTGTACGGCTCATCCGGCACAGCGCTGGAAAACGGCTTCCATGCGTGTGAGCATGCGCTCGATGCCGCAGTTTTCCAGTGCAAAGGCACGCGCCGCCGCGCCGATCTTGTTGGCCTCCTGTGGAGTGTCGAGGAGGTGGCGGATGGCCTGGGCCAGAGACTTGCTGTCCTTGGGTGTCACCAGCACGCCGGTCAGGCCGGGTTTGATGACATCGGCGGAACTGCCGATCGGTGTGGTGATGACCGGCAGGCCGGTCGCCATCGCCTGCATCACGGCCTGTGAAACGCCTTCATTGGCGAAGGACGGCAGGGCGAACACGTCCAGCGCCTGCAGCCATGGCACCACATCGCGTTGCTGGCCGGCGAAGCGCACCACGCGGGTCAGGCCCAGCTCGACGGTGAGGCGGTTGAGCTTGTCGCGTTGCGGGCCGTCGCCGACGATGACCAGCCGGATGCGCGGGTCATTCAGCTCGGCAATGGCCTTGAGCAGGTACTTGTGGCCCTTCCATGAGCGCAGCGTGGCAATGATGCCGATCCAGGTGGCATTCACGTCCAGCCCGAGCTGGGTACGCGCGGCGACTTTGTCACCGGGTTCGAAGCGTTTGGTGTTGATGCCGGTGAAGACCGACTGCACGCGCTCCGGGCGCAGGCCCAGACTGTCGATCAGCTCATGGCGCAAACCTTCACCAGTGGTCACGATGTGCTCGGCGGCTTTGCCGTAAAGCCAGCGGTTGGCAAAGGAGTTGGCGACCGGAGCCGAGATGTGGCGGGTGCGCACCACCGGGACAGCCTTGTAGCGCAGGCTCAGGTTGGCCAATGCGACCAGCCAGCTGTCGGTAGAGCTGTGGGTATTGATGATGTCGATTTCTTCGCGGTTGGCGAGAATCCAGGCGCGCATGGCCTTGAAGTTCTCCCAGCGTTTTTCCTTGATCGGCAGGGCAACGGTCTTGATGCCCCAGTCACGGGCACGCACGAAAATCGTCGATTCCGACGGGCACAGCAGGGTGATGCGATGCCCCCGTTCGATCAGGCCGCGGGACTCTTCGAGGATGCGGATCTCCTGGCCGCCCCAGCCACAGGAGGATTCGGTGTGCACGATGTGCAGCGAGCGATGCGAAAGCAGCGTGTTGTAGTGCGCCATGATGAGTAGGGCCCTGGGACGATTTGTGCGCGATTATAACTTTGTGGCTACCGGCAGCAGTTGCCGATAAAGCGCTACAAGCTCTGCGGCCATCGTTTCGTTGCTCATGTGCGCAACACTGGCGCGCGCCGCGGCGCTGATGGCGGCTTGCTGTGCCGGATCATGACTGGCTGCGAGCAGGCGGCTAAGCGCGGTGGCCATGCCGGGGATGTCCAGCGCGTCGACGCGTTCGCCGTTTTCGCCCAGGCGCACCAGTTCGGCCGCACCGGAGCTGGTCGAGGTCAGGACCGGCAGGCCGGCTGCCAGGGCTTCGAGGGCGGCGTTGGGCATCGGGTCGTAGAGCGTCGGCAAGGCGAACACATCGGCGGCACCCAGATACGGGGCAACCTCTTTTTTCGGTCCGAGAAAGCGCACCTGGCTGGCTACGCCGAGCGCGGCGGCCTTGCGCTGCAGGCGGCGAGTCAGCTTGTCCTTGCCGATCACCCACAGCTGGGCATTCTGCAGCGCCGGCTGGGCTAGTGCTTCGATCAGCTGTGGCACGCCCTTGCGTTCGAAACCCGAACCGACATAAACGATCACGGGGGTGCAGTCGGGCACGTCAAGCTGCTCACGGATGGCTTCCCGATGCCGGGCGCGCAGGCCGGGATGGAAGTTCTCCAGATCGATACCGTTGTGGATCACGTGCAGCTTGCTGGCGAGCAAGGGGTAACGATGGGCGATGTCCTGGCGCACCATTTCGGAATTGCAGATCACCGCGCGCAGTTTGGGGTCGCGGAACATGCGGTCTTCCATGCGCAGGATGTAGCGATGCCAGGGCGAAATGCGCTGCAGGAAGCGGCCGATCGGCCCGAGCGTGCGCGCCCGCTGCTCCAGCCAGCTGGCATGGATGCCATCGCCGGCACGGAAGATGTCGCAACCGGGGATGCGCTCGTGGCTCTGCACGAGATCGAACACATGGGTCTTGATCAAGGAACGCACGCTGCGCGAAAAACTCATGTCGCGCAGCAGGCGGCTCAGGCGGGGAGCGGCCAGCAACTGCACGCTGAGTCCGGGCCGGGGGTCGCCTTCCCATTTGCGGGTGATCAGGGTGACTTGCACCTTGTCACCACCCAGGGCCCGGATCGCGCGTTCGACGAAGCGCTCGGCACCGCCATAAGGGTTGTAGGCCTGGCGCACGATGGCCAGATGCAGGGGCTGAGTGTGGCTTGCTGCGGTGTTTTCGTTCATGCGGCAAGAACCCGGTCAATCGCGCCCAGCACCTGCTGAACGCTGATGGCATACAGGCATTCTGACACCTTGCCACCACCGCAGCCATCCTGCCCACACGGGCGGCAGCTGTGGTCGCTGGCGACGACCTCGCTCTTCACCATCCAGGGGCCCCATTCCCGGTCGCCGGAGGGGCCGAACAGGGCCACGCAGGGCGTGCCGACCGCGGCGGCAATGTGCATCGGGGCCGAGTCGACACCGACGAAGAGGCGCGCGCGCGTAGTCAGGGCCGCCAGCTGGCGCAGGTTGAAGCGGCCAGCCAGATTGATCACGGGCACTCCGGCGGCGGCAATGATCGCGTCGACCATCTGCCGCTCGCGTTCGTCCGGCGCAGCGGTGATCACGATCTTCTCGCCCCGCGCGACCAGCTGTTGCAGCAGTTGTGCATTGAGTGCAGCAGGCCAGCATTTGAAAAACCAGCGCGAAGCCGGGTGCAGCTGGATGAAGTCGCCAGCCTGCAATCCGTGTTCGGCGAGGAGCGCGTCGACCTGCGCGCGCGCTTCCTCACCCGGCTCCATGCACAGCGCGCGCGCGGCCGGGTCGGGCTGGATACCCAGACGACGCAGTGCATCGAGATGTGTGTCTACGGTGTGGCGACGCCCGCCACCGACCGTGCGATACAGATGCGTGAAGGAGGCCTTCCACCAGCGGGCGCCCTTGGCGCGTTGTGGTGCGACCGACCAGCGCGGCGCGAGCAGGCGTGTCAGCCAGGCGCCACGCGGATGGTCGGTCAGATGAATGATCAGGTCATAACGACGCTGGCGCAGTGTCTGCAGCAAAGCCCATTCCTTGCGCAGCTGGGCCAGCGGGCCGAGCTTCTTCCAGTCGCGCCCGATACTGTGCAGCTGGCTCAATGCGGGGTGGCCGGCCAGCATCGCTGTCGTGTCGGTGAACACCAGAGCGTCGATCTCGCAACCCGGCGCGGCGGCTTTCAGGCTTGAGAGTACCGGCCCGCTCAGCAGTACATCGCCGTGGTGACGCAGCTTGATGACCAGCACGCGGCGCAGTTGCGTGGGGTCGATGGCATCGGGCAGGTAGGTGGCGGGGAGCGGCAGATTCGTCATGGCCGCATTGTAACGGGCAATGTGGCGCCGTGAAGTCCTCCGGCGTGCTGCAATGAGCGCGACGCCGGGGCCGGAAACTGCTACGCTGGCACAAAGCAGAGGGCGCGCAGACGCTCTGATTTCCACATGGAGAAGACAGCATGAGCCGACTCGAATGGCAAGACAGTTTGCACGCCCTGCAAGGCGGTCCGATGGACGCCGCGCATCAGGAGTTCGTCACCCTGACCAATGCGCTGGCCGATGCGCCGGATGCCGAGGAACTTGTGCGTCTGACCCAGCTTTTCGTGCATTGCAAGGAACACTTTGCGCAGGAAAAAAACTGGATGCAGCTCAGTCAGATGCCTGCCATCGACAATCACCTGCGGGATCATGAAGGGGTGCTGACCCTGCTCGAAAGTGCGGCCGCCGATTTGCGTGCCGGCGTTCATGGCGCGGGGCGCGAAGTGGCCGAATCGCTGGCCGCATGGTTTGGCCAGCATGCCGCGACGCTCGACGCCGCACTGGCCTTTCACATGCAGCAGGCCGCGCGGACGGACAAGCCCGGCATTCCCGCCGTCGGTTAGATTTCCAGCGGCAGCAGGCTGCCGTACGCAAAGCCAAGCTGCATCCAGCTCTGCGGCGGCATGCCCTGAAGATGCCCGGCCAGCGCCCGTAGCGGGCCGGCATGCCCCACGATGACCACTGGGCGCGGCTCTTCAGCCAGAGCCTGTTGAAGTGCGGAGATCGCCCGCTCGGCCATCTGCATCACGCTTTCGCCGCCGTGGGCGCGAAAATGCAGCGGATCGGCGGCCCAGGCATCGATCAGATGCCGTTCGATTTCATCCCAGGCCCGCAATTCCCAGCTGCCGAAGTCGATTTCCATCAGGCGTGCATCGAACACCGGTTCGCCCAATGCCTCGGCCAGCAGCCGGCAGCGCGTGAGCGGGCTGCTCAGCAGCCGGAAGCGGGCGGGCAACTGTGCCCGCAGGTGCGCCGCTGTCGCTTCGACCGGGGCGGCCAGGGCAACGTCGCTCTGGCCGTAGCAGATGCCAGGGGGCACGGCGACAGCAGGATGGCGGATGAGGTAAACCTGACTCATGCCATGCCGTGCGCGCACAGGGCCAGATAGCTGGTCAGCTCGCACACCTGTTGCGCGGCGCCGAGCGCATCACCGGTATAGCCCGCGAGGCGCTGGCGGAAATAGAGCGCGCAGATCAGCCCGGCCGCAGCCAGCACGAGGAGCAAGCCCACCGCGCGCAGCGGCGCAAGCAGGCCCAGGGCGACGGCGCACGCCAGCGGCAACAGGCCCAGCAGACTGCCGGTGACCCATTCGGTCATTCCCAATCCTTCGGCGACGGGTTTGGCGCGCGTGCTGTCGTCCTCACGGACATAGGCCATGAAAGCCATGATCAACAGCGGTGGCACGCGCGAGGCGGCGTGCACCAGCGGCAGGGCAAGCAGGGCTTGCCAGCCCAGCGCATCCAGCGCGGCGAACTTGAGCAACAGCGCGCAGACCAGAGCGACCGCGCCATAGGTGCCAATGCGCGAATCCTTCATGATCGCGAGCACCTTGGCTTTCTCCCAGCCTCCGCCGAAGCCATCCGCCGAATCGGCCAGTCCGTCCTCGTGAAAGGCGCCTGTCAGCAACAGGCTCACCAGCATGGACAGCAGCACCGCGATCGGTCCCGTCCAGAACTGCAACGCGACCCACAGGCTGGCCGCCGCAACGCTGCCGACCAGCAATCCCACCAAGGGGAAATAGCGTGTGGCGCGATTCAGCTCGAAAGATGACCAGCCGACCCAGGCCGGCACCGGCAAACGGGTGAAATACCCAAGAGCGATCAGGAAGCGGTGCAGCTCGCGCATCAGGCGGCCCCGCTCACGCCTGCATCCTCAAACCCCGCCATTTCGTTCATGCAGGCCAGTGCGGCGCGGATCAGCGGAAAGGCGCTGGCCGCCCCGGTGCCTTCGCCCAGGCGCATGCCCAGCTGCAGCAGCGGCTCGGCACCGAGGTGTTGGAGTTGCGCAACGTGGCCGGGCTCGGCGCTGCCGTGGGCGAACACGCAGTAATCCAGTACCGACGGATTGATCGCGTGTGCCACCAGCAGCGCGCTGGTGACGATGAAACCATCGACCACGATCAGCATGCGTGCTTCCGCTGCGGCCAGATACGCGCCTACCATGGTGGCAACCTCGAAACCGCCGAACTCAGCGAGTGCCTCAAGTGGCGACAGCTGGCGCCTGGCCACACGTGCGGCAGCCTGCGCCAGCAGGCCACGCTTGCGTGCCAGCCCGGCGTCGTCCAGCCCGGCGCCACGACCGATCACCATGTCGAGATCGGTGCCGACGATGAAATGGGTCAGCAGGCTGGCGGTGGAGGTGTTGCCAATGCCCATCTCGCCGAAACCGATGGCGTTGCAGCCGGCGGCATGCCAGCCGCGGATCAGCCCGGCGCCGCTGGCGATGGCCGCATCGCAGTGAGCCGGGGTCATCGCAGCCTGCTCCAGGTAGTTGGCAGTGCCGTGCCCCTGCTTGGCGACCACGTATTCCACACCGGGGCGCGACTCGCCCTGCACTTCACTGGCCACTCCGCAATCGATCACGGTGATTTCCAGCCCGGCCTGGCGCGCCAGCACATTGATGGCCGCACCGCCGGCGAGGAAGTTCATCACCATCTGTGCGGTTACTTCTTGCGGGTAAGCGCCCACGCCAGCCTTGGCCGCACCGTGGTCACCGGCGAACACGGCGATGCGCGGCGCGGACAGCTGAGGCGTCAGCGTCTGCTGGATCAGGCCCACCTGCAGGGCCAGCGCTTCGAGGCGGCCGAGGCTGCCCAGCGGCTTGGTGCGCGTGTCGATGCGCTGCTGCAAGGTCGGAGCAAGTTCGTGCGAGAGGGGCTGAATGTTGAAGGCAATGGTCATGGTTTGCTCAGTGAGTAGGGTGCGCATTGCGCACCGTTTGTTGATTGAAATCGGTCAGGGGCGTGCGCAATGCGTGCCCTACTTGAGCTTCAGCGGCAGGCCCGCCGCTACCAGCGTGACCTCGTCGCAGAGCGCGGCGACGCGCTGGTTCAGACGCCCCTGCTCATCGCGGAACAGGCGAGCGAGCTTGTTCTCGGGCACGATGCTCCAGCCCACCTCGTTGGAGACCAGCACCAGCTGGCCCTGTGCAGACAGGATGGCTGAAGACAGGCTCTGCACGCGGCTCTCGAGCGTGTCCGGCTGTGTGCACAGAATGTTCGACAGCCACAGCGTGAGGCAGTCGACCAGCACACAGGCGCCGGGTCGGGCGAGGCGGGTGACGGCTTCGGGCAGATCGAGAGGCGCTTCGGTCACGCGCCAGTGTGCCGGGCGCTCGGCGCGGTGTTTGGCGACACGCTCGCGCATTTCTTCGTCGAGGATTTCGGCGGTGACGATCAGCTGGATCTCGCCGGCGTGTGTTTCGGCGATGCCCTGGGCGAAGTGGCTCTTGCCCGAGCGCGCGCCGCCGATGACGAAGTGGCGGCTCATTTCGCCTTCCTCGCGTCGTCCAGCGCCGAGCACACCGCCTGCGCGCCATCGAGGATGCGTGGGCCGTGACGGCTGATGGTGTCACCCGGGATCAGCCACAGCTGTTTGTTTTTCACCGCCGTGAGCGAGCCGAATTTCAGCCAGCCGGCCAGCGAGGCTTCGTCCATTGCCCGCACAGGACCTTCACCGCTGCCGCCCATGCGCGCCGTGAGGATGACATCCGGGTTGGCGGCGATGACGCTCTCGGTGGAGAGTTGCGGCACCAGCGCACTTTCCTTGCCGAAAACGTTCACCCCGCCGCACAGGCGGATCACGTCGGAGATGATCTGCTGATCGTTGATCGTCAACAGCGGCTTCTGGGCAACCTGATAGAACACCCGCAGCTGGGCCCGTCCGGCGTTTTCCTTCTGCAGGGTGGCGTGGCGGGCGCGGAAATTCGTGGCGGCGGCGCTGGCCAGGTGCTCGCTACCCATCAACCGGCCGATGCGCTCCAGCACACCGGGAATGTCGGCGATGCCATGTGGTTCGAACCAGACCATCGGGATGCCCAGGGCACGCAGGCGCTCTACCTCGCGCTGTGCGTTGCCATGAAACCACACCAGTACCAGGTCCGGCTTGAGGGTGGCGATGCGTTCCAGATCGAGCTTCTGGTTGCTGCCGATGCGTGGCACTTTCAGCGCCTGCGGCGGGAAATCGCTGTACTCCACCGCGCCGACCAGCTTGTCGCCACCACCGGCCTCGTAAAGCATTTCGGTGAGGCTGGGCGCCAGCGAAATTACCCGCTGGGCCGGGGCTTTCAGGGTGAGGGTGTGACCGGCATCGTCCTTTACCGTGATCGGGGCCGCGTGGGCGAGGCCCAGCGTGGCACACAGCGCGAAGCCCAGAAAGATATGTTTCATGTCGGATTCTCCAGATCAACGCGGAACCAGCGCGCATCATTTTCCTCGCGCAGGCTCACCGGCACGCCGTAGGCGGCAGACAGCGCGTCGGCGCGCAGCACTTCGTCACGCGTGCCATGTACCGCACCGCCCTTGCCATCGAGCAGCAGGGCGTGGGTCGCCAGCGTCCAGGCCAGGTTCAGGTCATGCACAGCGGCCAGTACCGTGCCGCCATCTGCCGCCCACGCCTTGAGGCGTGCCTGCAGCAAGGCCTGGTGAGACCAGTCCAGATGCGAGCTGGGTTCGTCGAGCAGCAACAGCGGCGCGCCCTGGGCGCAGGCGGTGGCGAGTGCCACGCGCTGGCGCTCGCCGCCCGAGAGCATGCGCACATCGGTATCGGCCAGATGGCCGACGTCGAACTCGGTGAGCCAGCGGCGTGCGTGGCCTTCTACTTCGTTCGCGGAGTGTTCCGGGTGCAGCGCGAACAAGGCGCAGGCCACCGTTTCCCAGGCACTTACCGGGAAGGGATCGAGCCAGAATTGCGGGCACCAGGCACGTTGTTTCGCAAGCGCTTCGCCGGGCCAGTCGGTCAGTTGCCTGCCCTGCATCAGGATGCAGCCTGCATTTGGCGAAAGGAGTCCGGCCAAGGCTACCAGCAAGGTGGACTTGCCTGCGCCATTGGGCCCCAGCAGCACCCAGCGCTCGCCCGGGTTCATCGACAGGGAAAGCTCGCCGATCAGCATGCGGCCGTCGGGTTTGCCACCGGCATTCAGGTGCAGGTTTTCCAGGCGCAAAGAAGCGCCCACGCCTTTATTCGGGGCGGCGTCAAACTTGGGATGAGCTGATGTTTGACTTGTCATGCCCGTCTCCGCAAGAGCAGCATCAGGAACAGCGGCACGCCCACCGCAGCGGAGATCACGCCGACCGGCAATTGCGCAGGGGCGATCACGGTGCGCGCCACGGTGTCGGCCAGCACCAGAAACACGCCGCCGAACACGGCCGAGAAGGGCAGCAGTACGCGCGCCGCACGCAGCCCGGTGAGACGCACGATGTGTGGCGCGACGAGGCCCACGAAGCCGATGCTGCCGGCTGTAGCGACCGCCGCCCCGGTGGCGAGGCAGGCCGCGAAGATCGCGGTGCGGCGGCGCTTGGCCACCGGCACACCCAGCGTCCACGCCCAGGCATCGCCACGCGCGATCCAGTCCAGCTCTTGCGCACGCGGCCAGGCCAGCAGTAGCGCCAGCCCGGTGGCGGCCCACACCGGCCACCACAAAGCTGCACCATTCAGGTCGCCGAGCAGCCAGAAAACGATGTTGCGCAACTGCTGGTCATTGGCCATCGCCAGCATGAAGGACACTGCCGCGCTGCAGGCCGCGCCGATCATCACTCCCACCAGCAGCACGATCACCGTGCCGGGCGAGGCACTGGGGGCGAGGCCCCGGCCCATGCTGCGCCAGGCTAGCGCGAACACCAATGTCATGGCTCCGAGGGCGCCGGCGACCGCGCCGAGCTCGGGCGCCAGCAGCAGGCCGGCCGGCGCCAGCATCAGCATCAGCAGCGCGCCGACCGAGGCCCCGCTGGTCACGCCCAGCACATGCGGGTCGCCGAGCGGATTGCGGGTAACCAGCTGGATCAAGGCGCCGGCCAGTGCCAGCGCCGCACCCGTGCCGAAAGCGGCGAGCACGCGCGGCAGGCGGATCAGCCAGAAGATCTCTTCGGTTGGCCAGCCCCAGCCCGCCGAGCCCGACAGCAAGCCTAGCGCGAACGCCGCCGGCACCGCGAGCGCGGCGAGCAGCAGGGCGAGGGTGAGGGGTGGAGGCTTGAGGGTCATGGTATTCGCCTCAATCGAGACCAAGGTCTTTTACGAAATCATGGTCTGCTTGGATCTTCTCAAGTGGAATAGCCACATAAACGGAGGTGGTCTTTAGTACGCGCTGCAAAATATCGTTGGGAAGAAGATCTTTGTTTTCCGGGATGGCGATGTGTGGCAACAGGTCGCGTACGGCATTCAGGTTTTCGGGTAACTGGTTGGCGACACGACGGCATATCAGAGCAGCACCAATCCATCCAAGCAGCAAAACAGGTAGCATCGCTCCAACCGGGAAGTCCGTCAGGAGTATGCTCGCTGCAAGCAGTACGGGAGTGGAGACAGCTATTTTTTTGATGAATGCCGAGGTCTGCAAACGCGGCAAACTGCGAAGGCATATCGTGGCTCGGAGTTCACGCCAGTGTTCACGCAAGTCTCCGTGCAGAAGGTCTTTCAGCGGAGTATCAGGCTGTATTTGCCGACGCATTGCTCCAAGATGTTTTATCCAGTGCGCACGTAATCGATAAAACTGGGCCTGCGAAAGACAATGAGCCTGTTCTTTACGTCCGATCGCTCCGAGGCGTTTTGCCACGTAGTCTGCCAGCATGCGTGGGGTGGTGAGTTGCCATGCATCCTGATCAGGGATGTCGATGCCGAACTCTTCTTCCGTCGTCATCACCAATTCCACGGCATCCAGACCCATTACAAATCTCCTTTCAGAATCGCCATGAGCTTTTCCGTATCCATGAACTCGGCAATGGTATCCGCCAGCCGTTCGATGCTCGCATCACGCAGCGCGGTGATATCTGGCGATTTTGCTTCACTCAGACCGGCCCAGGCGAGCAGGGCGTCGCAGGCTTCGGGCGAATCGAAGAGGCCGTGCAGGTAAGTGCCGAGGATCTGGCCGTCTGCCGAGATGGCACCATCCGGCCCGCCGGAGAGTTGCACGGCGGGGCGGGCCAGTGCCGGACCGTGCGTGACGCCGGCATGGATTTCGTAGCCACGTACTTCAATTTTGGCGTCATTCCGGCCCTTCGGCAGGCTCAGGACAGGCCGGCCTTCGTCCGGGCCGGAATCCAGATCGGACGTGGCGGCGACGCTTCCACTGGATCCCGGCCTGCGCCGGGATGACGGCAATGGAAGGTTCAGCGTTCCGTGCTCATTGCGCAGCTGCTTCGCAGAGGCAAGCGTGGTGCGCATCTCCAGATAGCCTAGCCCGAAAGCCACGCCCGGCGCGCCTTCCAGACCATCCGGATCGGCAATCTCGGTGCCGAGCATCTGGAAACCGCCGCAGATGCCGATGACTTTTCCGCCGTAGCGCAGGTGCTTGGCAATCGCTGCATCCCAGCCCTGGGCGCGCAGGAATTCGAGATCGGCGCGAACGGCCTTGGAGCCGGGTAGTACGATCAGGTCAGCCACAGGAATGGCTTCATCCGGGCCGATGAAGCGGAAGTCGATCTGCGGATGCAGGCGCAGGGCGTCGAAGTCGGTGTGGTTCGAAATGCGCGGCGTGACCGGCACGATCACGCGCAGACGCTGGCCTTCGCCAGCGGGCGAGACAACATCGCGGGCAATCGCATCTTCGGCTTCGAGCTGCAGGCCGTGCAGATAGGGCAGCACGCCCAGCACCGGTTTGCCGGTGCGCGCTTCCAGCCAGTCCAGCCCGTTCTGCAGCAATGCAATGTCGCCACGGAAGCGGTTGATCACGAAGCCCTTCACGCGCGCCTGCTCGGTTTCGGAAAGTAGTTCCAGCGTGCCGACCAGATGGGCGAAAACGCCGCCACGGTCGATGTCGGCGACGATGATCACCGGGCAATCCACGGCCTCGGCGAAGCCCATGTTGGCGATGTCGTTGGCGCGCAGATTGATCTCGGCGGGCGAGCCGGCGCCTTCGACAATCACCGCCTCATACTGGCCGCACAGGCGTGCGAAGGAGTCGAGCACGGCAGCCTTCGCGGTGGCCTTGTAGGCGTGGTAATCCAACGCATCCATGTTGCCGATGGCATGGCCCTGGATGATCACCTGCGCGCCGACGTCGGTATTGGGCTTGAGCAGCACCGGGTTCATGTCGGTGGTGGGGGCGATGCGGCAGGCCATGGCCTGTGCGGCCTGCGCGCGACCGATTTCACCGCCGTCGGCGGTGACGGCGGAGTTCAAGGCCATGTTCTGCGGCTTGAAGGGCGCCACACGCATCCCGCCGCGTACCAGCCAGCGGCAGAGCGCCGCGACCACGGTGCTCTTGCCGGCATCCGAGGTGCAGCCCTGCACCATCAGGGTTCTGGCCTTCATGCCATCACCTCGGCGAGCACGGCTTCGAACTTTTCCCATTCTTCCTCTGCGCCCGGCAGGCCGATGCGCAGGCCGCCGTCATGTTCGCGCGTGAGGACTGCGCGTTTGGCGAAGGCGATGAACAGCTCATGTGCCAGCGGTGTCGGCACCCAGCGGAACAGCGCGCAGCCGGAGGGTGAGGGCAGACCGTGGGCGGCGAGCAAGGCCGCGAGGCGGGCGCTGGCTGCGTGCAGGCTGTTCGCGGTGGTCTCGCGCCAGGCGCGGTCGGCCAGCGCACGTTGCGCCACCCAGCGTGCCGGGCCGCTGACGGTCCACGGGCCGAGGCGCTCATTGAGCTGATCGAGCACATGGTCTTTCGCGGCGATGAAGCCACAGCGGATGCCCGCGAGCCCCCAGAACTTGCCGAGTGAGCGCAGGACGACCAGCCCCGGCTGATTGGCATCGCCCAGCACGCTGAGCTCGGGGCTTGCATCGATGAAGGCTTCATCCACCACCAGCAGGCCGCCCCGGGTGGCGAGGCGAGAATGCCATGCGCGTAGCGTGGCGGGCGGCACGAGTCGGCCGGTGGGATTGTTCGGATTGGTGAGCAGCAGTACGTCGAGCCGCTCGACGGCCTGTTCGGCGTCCTCGTAAGCAACGCTCTCGACCGGATGCCCGGCGCCGACCCAGGCCTTCAGATGTTCGGCGTAGCACGGTGACAGAATTCCGACCCGGCGCGGGCTGAACAGTTGTGGCAGGATCTGGATCGCGGCCTGCGAGCCGGCCAGCGGCAGCACGCGATGGCCGCCGAAACAGGCGAGGCTGGCCATGGCCAGACCGTCGTCGTCTTCGGGCAGGCGGCGCCACACTTCGGCAGGTAGCGACGGCACCGGCCAGCCCCGCGGATTGATGCCGGTGGACAGATCCAGCCAGCGCTGCAGCGGAATGCGGAAATCATGCGCGGCGGCACGCAGGCGGCCGCCGTGCTGGAGGCTAGAAGAGGTGGACAAGCGTGTCTCCCAAACCCATCACCGCGATCCAGACCAGCAGGCTGCGCGAAATCAGCGTCAGTGCGCGCGGAATGTCGCGCCCCTCGGCAGGGCGGCCTTCGCCGAGCAGCGGACGCTCTTCGACGATGCCTTCATAGATGGCGGCACCACCGAGTTGCAGGCCGAGGCTGCCTGCACCCGCAGCCATTACCGGGCCGGCATTGGGGCTGCTCCAGCCGGCGGCCTGCGCACGCCAGCTGCGCAGGGCGCGGCGCCATTCGCCGAGCAGGGCGTAAGTGAGTGCGGTGAGCCGGGCCGGGATGAAGTTCAGCACATCATCGACGCGTGCCGCGATGCGGCCGAATTCGTTGAAGCGCGCATTGCGGTAGCCCCACATCGCGTCCAGGGTGTTGGCGAGCCGGTACAGGATCACACCTGGCGCGCCGGCCACGGCACACCAGAACAGCGCGCCGAAGATTGCGTCGTTGCCGTTTTCCAGCAAGGATTCGGTGGTGGCGCGGGCGATCTGCTCCTCGTTCATCCGGGTGGTTTCTCGGCTGACGAGGTAGCCGGTGCGACGGCGGGCTTCTTCCATGTCGCCATGCTGCAGGGCTTGCGCCACGTCATGCCCGTGTTCGGTCAGCGCCCGCGCGCCAAGGGCGAAATAGAGGGCGATGCCATCCACAATCCAGCCGTGCTGGAGACCCGCCAGCAGTAAGGCTCCCAGAGCAAGGGGGGCTACGAGGAGCGTCCAGCCTAGCGCTCCACGCAGGATGCGTGCAGAGCCTTTGTTGATGCGCCTCTCCAGCCATGCTGCGCTGCGCCCGAAGCCCACCAGCGGATGCCAGCGCGGCACTTCGCCGAGAAGACGGTCGAGCAGTACACCGAGGAGAATTGCCAGCGTGATCGTCATGCGGTGAACAGCGCGGCGACCGCGTCCGGGTTGGATGGGAAGTAAAAGTGGATATAGCTCGCCGTGGTGCGCCCCACGCGATACACCGCTTCGGTCGTCGGCCCGCCATTCGGATTCGTGCCGGTGGCGATCGGTGTGAGCGGTGTTTCGCTGCGCGAGTAGTGGAAGCTGTGGCCGCGCAGGCTGCCTTCGGGCAGGTCGACAGCCTGCAGGCCCAGAGCGGCGAGTTTCTTCTGCATCAGTGCCGCGCCTTCGAGCAGACCGAAGCCGGCGTGCATGGCGCCGTCGGCGGTCACCAGGGTTTCAAACAGGCTCATCATGCCGCCGCATTCCGCGAGCAGCGGTTTTTCCGCTGAACTGTGGGCGAGCAGGGCCAGCTGCATGTCGCTGTTGGCAGCGATCTTCGCAGCATGCAATTCGGGATAGCCGCCCGGCAGCCAGACGGCATCGCAGGCGGGCAGAGTCTCGTCGCGCAGTGGCGAGAAGAACGTCAGCTCTGCACCCAGCGCTCGCAATGTGTCAAGGTTGGCCGGATAGCTGAAGCAGAAGGCTTCGTCGTGGGCGACAGCGATGCGCTGGCCTTTCAATCGGGAGTGGGGAGTGGGAAGTGGGGCGTCGGAAACCCCTTCCCATTCGAGAATGAGTGAAGGGTCAAAGCGTAGCGCCGCGGCTGCTTTGTCCAGCTTGGCGTCCAGATCAGCCAGTTCGGCGGCCGGCAGCAGGCCCAGATGGCGTTCGGGCAGGGTGATCGCCGCTTCGCGCGGCAGCCAGCCGAGGCCGGGAATGTGCGGTGGCAGGGATTCAAACAGCATGTCGGCATGGCGTTCGCTGCCGACACGGTTGGCAATCACGCCGGCGAACTCCAGATCGGGCTGAAAGCTTGCCAGTCCGTGTGCCAGCGCGCCGAAAGTCTGGGCCATGGCGCTGCCGTCGATGACGGCGACAATCGGCAAGCCGAAGGCGCGGGTCAGATCGGCGCTGGAGGGTTTGCCGTCGAAGAGGCCCATCACGCCTTCGACGAGGATCAGGTCTGCATCCTGTGCAGCTTGGGCGAGCAGCGCGCGGCAGTGCTCGAGGCCGCCCATGAACAGATCAAGCTGATAGCAGGGGGCGCCGCTGGCGCGTTCGTGAATCATCGGGTCGAGGAAGTCCGGCCCGGTCTTGAACACGCGGACGCGCTCGCCACGTGCACGTGCCTGGCGGGCCAGCGCAGCGGTGACGGTGGTCTTGCCCTGGCCGGAGGCGGGCGCGGCGATGAGGAAGGCGCGACAAGTGCTCATGCGTTGTTACCACTCGACGCCGGGCATGGCTTTCACGCCGGCGTGATAGGCATGCTTGGTCAGATCCATGGTGGTCACCGTGTCAGCGATTTCGATCAGACCTTCGGGGGCGGCACGGCCGGTGATGATCACATGTTGCATGGCGGGGCGGCTGTCGAGTTCATGTGTGACTTCATCCAGCGGCAGCCAGCCGTATTTCAGTGTGTAGGTGAATTCGTCGAGAATCAGCAGATCGATGGCCGGGTCGCGCAGATAGACCAGCGCCTGTTCCCAGGCCACGCGCGCGGTAGCTGTGTCCTTGGCGTTGTCCTGGGTGTCCCAGGTGAAGCCGTCGCCCATCACATGCCATGTCACGCGCGGGTGATCGCGGAAGAAGGCTTCCTCGCCGGTGTCCGAGCGATTCTTGATGAACTGGACCACCGCGCAGTTCATGCCGTGGCCTAGGGCGCGGGCCAGCACGCCGAAAGCCGCGCTGCTCTTGCCCTTGCCGTTGCCGGTGTTGATCAGCAGCAGGCCGCGTTCTTCGCTGGCCTCGGCGATGTGAGCGTCAATGATGGCTTTCTTGCGTTCCATGCGCGCTTTGTGGCGGGCTTCTTTGTCTGGATTGTTTTCTTTTGTCATGTCGGGGTGTTCCGCTAGGTCGCAGCCGGCGGGGCGCCGGCTGCGGGCCGATCTTACTTCGGTTGGTAGCGCACGGTCACGAAAGCGCCGATGCCAGGCTGGTTGTAGCCATCGATCGTTTCATAGCGTTTGTCGAGGGCATTCTCGATGCGGGTCTGGACGCGCCACTCCTTGTCGATGCTGTATTCGGCGCGTAGATCCAGTGTGGCATAGCCGCCCAGCTTTACCGTGTTGGCGGCATCGTTGTAGCGTTTGCCGACCGCATTCAGACTGGTACCGAAGGACCACGCGCCAAACGGCTGGTCGATGTCGAAACGGGCTGACTGACGGGCACGCCGCACGAGCAGCTTGCTGTTGCTACCTGACACGTCCTTCGGGTCGAGGAAGGTCACGCTGGCGGCGAGTTTTGTATCGCCAAATCGTTGATTGGCGCCAAGCTCCAGACCTTTGATGCGTGCGGCAGAAACGTTGTCGGGCGCCCAGCGGTAAGGGTCGGCGGGAGTCGGGGCGGGTGCCCAGGCGATGAGGTTCTTCACGTCAGTACGGAAGGCGCTGATCTGCCAATTGAAGTCGCCACGCTTGCCACTGGCACCGATCTCGCTGCTGCGGGATTTTTCTGGCTGCAGATCGGGGCTTTCTGCGCCCGGCCAGTACAGGTCATTGAAGGTGGGTGCCTTGAACGCCGTGCCATAACTTGCACGCAGGCGCAGGGCAGGCGAAAAGGTGTAGCCCGCAGCTGCACTGCCTGTGTTGTGATGCCCGTATTGTTCGTTCTTGTCGTGGCGTGCGGCAAATTGCAGATCGAAGGCCCCCAGATCTGCCAGGTATTGCGCGAAGGCAGCCTGGTTGGTGCGTTTGCTGCGCTCATACGGGGTTGAGCTGAGTATCTCGTCATACTGATAGTCGAGGCCGGCGACGAGCTGGTGACCTTTGCTCAAGGTAACATCGTTCTGCCATGCGGCCTGAGACCGGCGGGTATCAAAGCGGGAGTAAAACTTCTCGTTCGTGAAGTTGCGGCTGGCGTCCAGACTTTGTGCCAGACGGACGCTGCTGCTGTAGTTGTCGTTCGGGACGAAACGCAGGTTGCCGCCATAAACATCTTGTTGAACGTCGCTTGAATTGGGGCTGCCATCGTTCTCGTTGCGGCCTTCCGTATGCAAAGCCTGCAGGTCGAAACTCAGCTTTTCACCGATGCGGCCGCCACCGCGCACACTGCCCGAGTTGCGGGAGTAACCGTCCCGGTCGCCCTCGGTGTAGTTGTTGCGGGCATTGATGCCACTGGTTGTGAAACCGGAGGTGGCGAGGTTCAGCCAGGCGTCCGGCGAGCCAAACCCGCCAGCCGCCGCGCCTTCGAAGGTATGGCGGGTGCCGCCGGACAGACTGATGCTGAGAGGCTGGGGGCCTTTTTTCGTAAAGATCTGCACTACGCCACCAATTGCTTCCGATCCGTACAGGCTGGCACGCGGGCCACGCACGAGCTCGATGCGTTCGATCAGCTCGACCGGGATGTCCTGCAGCGAGGCGCTGCCGCTGGTGGCTGAACCGACCTTTACGCCATCAATCAGCACCAGAGTGTGACCATCGCTGGTGCCGCGCAGGAATAATGAAGTTGCCTTGCCGGGACCGCCGTTATTGACCAGTTGCACGCCCGGCAGGCCACGCAACAGGTCGGAGACGGACTGGACTTGTTGTTGTTCGATCTCCTTGCGCGTGATGACGGTGACCGAAGACAAGGTTTCGTCAGCGGTGCGCGCCACGCGATTGGCGGTGACGACAACCGGCTCAAGCTCGGTTTCCTGCGCTTGCGCGAAGACTGATGGGGACAGAACCAGCGCAATAGCCGCTGGCAGGACTTTGTTGCGATTGAATTTCAAGACGAAGCTCCTTCCGTGCCGCCCGCACGGGTGATAGATAAGGGCGGGGTGTCGGGAAGGAGAAAAGGCGGATCGCGAACAGGCGTTCCGGTCATCGCCCTCCGCAATGCACCTCGTTGGGCTTCGGGCCGGTCTCCGGACTCGCGAGTGAAGAAAGACTCTTCCAACGCAGCGCCTTCCCGTGCGAAAGCACAGTGGCTGCCTGCTGCGTCTTGACTCGCTTACCGTTGCGGGGGCAGTGCCGGCTTGGCCGGCTTCATGTGAAGGGCGCACCGGCTTCCCGTTTAATCTGCGTGAAAGGCTTCGCGCAGACACCTGAAGCAGGGCGGATTCTACCGTACGGCATCTGACGCGTCGATCAAGGCGGCTTGCCTTGACCTGCTTCCGGCCCCGGCACTACCATCCCTGTCATGGATGCCGAACTGACCAATCTGGAAAGCCGACTTGCTTCGCTGCTTGAGGCATATCAGGGCTTGCGCAGCGAAAACCGCGAGCTGACTGCTCGCGTTGCAACCTTGCAGGTTGAGAATCACCGCTTGGCCGAAAAGGTTGGTCTGGTGACTGACCGGATTGAGCGTTTGCTGGCCCGCCTGCCCGTCGAGGATGAAGCCTGATGGCAAACGAAACCATTGCCATCCAGATCATGGGTCGGGACTATCAGGTCTCGGTCAAGCCCGAAGAAAAGGAAACCTTGCAAGCGGCCGTCGTGATGGTTAACGACAAGCTGCAACAGTTGCTCGGCAAGAACTCCTCGGGCAGCGAATCCACTGCGGTGATGTGCGCGCTGATGATTGCGCATGAGGCGGTGGTGGCGCAGCGTACGTCTGTTCTGGACATGCCTGCGTACCAGCGTAGAATTGTTGCCATGGTCGAAAGAATCGATCAGGCTTCAGCTGTACAGGAGAAGCTTTTTTAGACCGGCTGTGAAGTCAGGGGATGTCCTCACAGAAGTTTGTGGATTCCTGACCCATAAAGATATCAAGGGTTGCATGCAACATGCGCGGCCCAGCAGGCTTTCCCCTGCGGTGTTCGTTGGAGCCTTAAACTCCTTGAACCAATGTCTACGTGACATGGTTGTCGGCCCACCAAGCCGCTGTTGTGAGCGCCCCTTAGCCGGGTGCACCTGAAGCGGCCGGGTAGATGACCCCCTGAACCCAGGTTCAGGAATACGGCTCGACGGCACATGTGGGGGAACCTATACGGGGCGCGGAACATTTGTTCCGCGCCCTTTTCGTTGACGCACGGATTTGTTGCAGACGTGTTGCGGGAAAACCACGATAAAAAAGTTTTTAGGGAAAAAGCAAAACTGATAGCCCCATTAGTTCAAATGATGTGTAAGAATGTTTTCACCACGGAGTCAGCTCCGCGCCGACAAGCGCCAGGGCACACCATGGGGAGTGAGGAGACCGGCGTTCCATCAGAGAACGCCATATAAGTGACCGCACCTGCTGCAGTTTGGGTAGCGATCAGCGCAGCAGCACCGGCAGCCGGGCCCGTTGGGGGCCCGGTTTGCGAAACAGTTTATGACCGTAGCCAGTGGCTGCGGTTGCGGGCGAGAGACCGCAAGAAGGGGGAGGGAAATCCGAGACGGATTTCCTCAATTTGGGACGGGAAGTCACTGAAGTGGCTTCCCGTTTTTTTTTCGCCCCGTTTTTGCCTGCATCCCCGTGTGCCAGAATGCAATGAACACCTGATCCTCAAGAGAGGCAAACATGCGTTTCGAAGACGGCGGAGAAAGCAGCAATGTCGAGGATCGGCGTGGTGGTCGGATTGGAGGTCGCTCGATCGGGATAGGCACTGTGGTGCTGGCAATTGCCGCCTGGTATTTCGGTATCGATCCGAGCTTTCTGTTGAACGGCACCGAGGTGTCCTCTGTGTCGCAACAGGATGCCCGTCCGGTAAATGCCTCTCCCCACGAAGAAGCGCTCAAGCACTTTGTTTCGCAGGTGCTGGCCGATACTGAAAAGACCTGGGGCATCTTGTTCCGCAATGCCGGCAAACAGTATGTCGAACCGCGGCTGGTACTTTTTCGGGGCGCTACCGAAACTGCGTGTGGCACCGGACAGGCCGCGATGGGACCGTTCTATTGCCCCGCTGACGAGAAGGTTTATATCGATCTCGGTTTCTACGACGATTTGCAGCAGCGTTTCAAGGCTCCTGGCGATGCGGCGCAGGCTTACGTGATTGCCCACGAGGTTGGGCATCATGTTCAGAAGCTGCTTGGCGTTTCCGAAAAAGTGCAACAGGCACGTTCGCGTCTGCCCGAGGCGCAGGCCAATGCACTGTCAGTAAAGCTCGAGTTGCAGGCAGACTGCCTTGCCGGAATCTGGGTGCATTACGCGAATCAGGAACGGCAAGTGCTCGAGGCCGGAGATATTGAGGAAGTGCTTGGCGCAGCAACGGCAATCGGCGATGACACGCTGCAGAAAAAGGCGCGTGGCTATGTCACTCCTGACAGTTTTACTCATGGATCATCGGTTCAGCGGATGCAGTGGTTCAGGCGTGGATTCGATAGCGGCAGCCTCAAGCAGTGCGACACTTTTCAACGCAGTTAGTCCGCAGAACCAGGCGGGTGGCGGGTTTACCCACGATGGGGAATGCCCGGGTTTCTCGAAAACCCTGATAAATATCAGCGCTTTCCTTGCATAGCATGAAGTACAGGCAACAAGGTTCCTGCTTCATTTTGCCAAGGAGGAGTGATCATGAGACTGATGGAAGCTGCGTATCCTGGTATCGAGCACCAGAAATACCGTGATGATGAAGTGTGCGAACAGGAAGGCCTGCATGACGAAATTGCTCCGCCTGACAGACTGACACACCTGCTTGGTGATCGTGTAACAGGCCCGCGGGGACGGAGTGAGGATTTTGATATGCAGATGCTGCTGAAGGGCGGCCTGATGTAGTAGAAAACAAATCTGGCCCATAGCGAAGCCCGCGCAAGCGGGCTTCTGTTTTCTGGCTGCCGCAAAAAACAGAAAGGCCAGCTGCGGGCTGGCCTTGAAGTGGAGCGGGCGATGAGAATCGAACTCACGGCTCTAGCTTGGGAAGCTAGGGTATTACCATTATACGACGCCCGCTCAAGCTGCCTTCTTGCAAGGCAGGCCGCGATTGTAGGGCCGGGCACGGCCCTGCGCAAGCCTTGGCTTTCGGGCACATGTTAAACTCGGCGCCGCTTCGGGCCTGCCTTCATGGCCCGCGAAAGAGCCCTCATGCTGCATATCACCCTCAATGGCGAAGCCCGCCAGATGCCCCCTGCCAGCACCGTGCTGAACCTGCTTGAAGAGCTCGGGCTCGTGGGCAAGCGGCTTGCTGTTGAACGTAACGGCGAGATTGTGCCAAAGGGCTTGCATGCCACAACCGTGCTGGCTGATGGTGATGCGCTCGAAATCGTCGTTGCCGTTGGCGGCGGTTGATTCACTCTTCTCAGGACTGCAAAAATGACCGATCCGCTGCTGATTGCCGGCCGTGAATACCATTCCCGTTTGCTGGTAGGTACCGGCAAGTACAAGGATTTTGACGAAACCCGCCGGGCGATTGATGCCTCCGGTGCGCAGATCGTTACCGTTGCGGTGCGGCGCGTGAATCTTGGCCAGAACGCCAACGAGCCGAATCTGCTCGATGCGCTGCCGATGAAGGAGTTCACCTACCTGCCGAACACCGCAGGCTGCTACACCGCCGATGAGGCGATCCGTACCCTGCGTCTGGCGCGTGAGCTGCTCGATGGTCACGATCTCGTGAAGCTCGAAGTGCTGGGCGACCAGACCACGCTCTTCCCGAACATGCCCGAAACCCTGAAAGCCGCCGAAGTGCTGGTGAAAGACGGTTTCAAGGTCATGGTCTACTGCTCGGATGATCCCATTCAGGCGAAGATGCTCGAAGACATCGGCTGTGTCGCGGTGATGCCTCTGGCGTCGCTGATCGGCTCCGGCATGGGCATCCTGAATCCGTGGAACCTCAAGCTGATCATCGAGCAATCGAAGGTGCCGGTGATCGTTGATGCGGGTGTCGGCACAGCCTCGGACGCTGCGATTGCCATGGAGCTGGGTTGTGACGGAGTGCTGATGAACACCGCGATCGCCAAGGCCAATGATCCGGTGCTGATGGCTGGCGCGATGCAGAAGGCGGTCGAAGCCGGTCGCGAAGCTTTTCGCGCCGGGCGCATGCCACGCAAACTTTACTCGGCTACGCCGAGTTCGCCGACCACCGGTTTGATTGGTAGCTGAGTCACTGCATGAACGAATCTGATAACAAGCCCGGGCAGGAAACTGCGGGCGAGCCTACCGGCCGTTTCTCGCGCCAGCCCATCCGTTCCTTCGTGCTGCGCCAGGGCCGTATGTCCGACGCGCAGAGGCGCTACATGGACGAACTCTTGCCGCGCTTTGCGATTCCCTACAAGCAAGCGCCGCTGGATTACGCTGCCACCTTCGGGCGCAAGGCGCCGGTTGTGCTGGAGATCGGCTGCGGCATGGGCGACACCACCGCGAAGATCGCCGCCACTCTGCCGGATACCGATTTCATCGGCATCGAGGTGCACGGCCCCGGCGTGGGCAATCTGTGCAAGCTCATCGACGAGCAGGGCCTGACCAATTTGCGCGTGATGCAGCACGACGCGACCGAAGTGGTGCGCGACATGCTGGCGCCCGATTCGCTCGCCGGCATCCATGTTTATTTCCCCGATCCCTGGCCGAAGAAGCGTCACCACAAGCGGCGTATCCTGCAGCCCGCCTTCGTGCGCCAGCTCGCCGAGCGCCTGACTCCCGGCGGCTATCTGCACTGTGCGACGGACTGGGAAGAGTATGCCCAGTTCATGCTCGAAACCCTTTCGGCCGAGCCGCTGCTGCAGAATACTGCGGCCGACTACGCCCCCAAACCTGATTACCGTCCGCTGACCAAATTTGAGGCGCGCGGTCTGCGCCTGGGGCATGGCGTATGGGATCTGGTCTTCAAGCGGGTGTGAGGTGAGCGCACCGCTCGCACTTCCCTTCACCCGCATCCTCGGCATCGACCCGGGTCTGCGCATCACGGGTTTTGGGGTCATTGAACGCCAAGGCAGTCAGCTGCATTACATCGCCAGTGGCTGCATCAAGTCGCCGGATGGCTCCTTGCCCGAGCGCCTGAAGGTGATTCTGGCCGGGGTGCAGGAAGTCGTCGACACGTATCACCCGGCCGAGGCGGCGGTCGAAATTGTCTTCGTGAACGTCAACCCGCAATCCACGCTGCTGCTCGGGCAGGCGCGCGGCGCGGCGATCTGCGGCTTGGTGAGCCGTGATCTGCCGGTGGCTGAATACACGGCGCTGCAAGTGAAGCAAGCGGTGGTCGGCTACGGCAAGGCCAACAAGGAGCAGGTGCAGCACATGGTCAAGCGCCTGCTGCAGCTCGAAGGCGACCCGCAGGCCGATGCGGCCGATGCACTGGCGGTGGCGATTTCCCATGCGCACGGCGGCAGCATGGCGGGGGGGCTGGCGACGGCGGTCAAGAGCGCGCGCAAGCGCGGTGCCCGCCTTACAAGCCTGCCGGTGCGCAAGTAGCTGCCTGAAGAGCCGCATCGGGCAAGCCCCTTCGGCATGCCATGCCGAAGACCTTTGCTGGTCCTTCCTGAGCGGGCTGGCCGGCTGAAGAAGTCCGCCATAGGCGGGTCTCCGGCCTGTCAGTGATCAGCCAGCGCCCAGCGTGCAATGTATCCGGCGTGGATCAGCCCGGTGTCGAAGAGTGGCAGTGCACAGTCACCGGCCTGCAGCAGCATGGGGATTTCGGTACAGCCCAGCACGATGCCCTCCGCCCCGCGTGCGGCCAGGGCGGCCACGATGGCTTGATACGCGGTGCGTGATTCGGCGCGAATGATGCCCTGACACAATTCCTCGTAGATCACCCGGTGCACGATCTCGCGCCCGGCTTCGTCTGGTACGATGGCTTCAATGCCGTGCAGCAGCAGGTGATCCTGATAGAAGCGGTCTTCCATCGTGAAACGCGTGCCGAGCAGACCGACCTTGCGCAAGCCGGCCGCGCGGATCGGGCCAGCCGCCGCATCGGCGATGTGCAGCAGCGGGATGCCGGCGAGCTGCTCGATCTCGGCCGCATGCCGGTGCATGGTGTTGGTACAGATCGCGATGCAGTCCGCCCCGGCGGCCTTGAGCGCGGCGCCGGTCTGGCCGAGCAGGCGGGTGGAGGCATCCCATTCGCCGGCCTTCTGCAGTGCGGCGACTTCGTCGAAATCAAAACTGTAGAGCACGATCCGTGCGGAATGCAGGCCACCGAGCTGGGCACGGACGGCTTCATTGATGATGCGGTAATACGGGACGGTGGATTCCCAGCTCAATCCACCCAGCAAGCCGATGGTTTTCATGACGCGACTCAGTATTCAATGAACAGGGTGGCTTGCGAAAAGCTCAGTGCCCGGCCTGCCAGCAGCACGCGTGCGCCCTGCAGGCTGCAGTGCAGCACCCCACCGCGGGCCGAAAGCTGGTGAGCCTGCAAGGTAGTGCGGCCCAGCCGCTTTGCCCAGAATGGCGTCAGCAGGCAGTGCGCCGAGCCGGTGACCGGATCTTCCGGTACGCCCATTTTGGGCGCGAAGTAACGGCTGACGAAATCCACCTCGCGACCGGGCGCCGTGACGATGACGGCGCGCTTGTCGAGGGCGGCGATCAGGCCGATATCCGGCTGCAGGGCGCGGATCGCGTCTTCGTCGGCGAACACGGCGAGATACACGTCTGCCGCCAGCAGCTCCACAGGCGCAGCGCCCAGCGCCGTCGACAGCGCTGCCGAGGGGGCGCACGCAAGCGCTTCGCGGGCCGGAAAGTCCATGACCAGCATCTCGCCGTCACGCCGCACCGTGAGCGTGCCGCTGCGGGTGAAAAACGCGATCTGCTGGCCGGTGTAACCCAGCTGCGAAAACAGTACATGGGCACTGGCCAGTGTGGCGTGTCCGCACAGATCGACCTCGGCCCGCGGCGTAAACCAGCGCAGGCGGAAGCCCTCCTCTTCGGCCACGAAAAAGGCGGTTTCCGACAGATTGTTCTCTGCTGCAATCGCCTGCAGCAGAGCGTCTTCCGGCCAGTGAGCGAGCGGGCAGACCGCAGCCGGGTTGCCGCTGAACGGCCGGCTGGCGAAAGCATCTACCACGAACTGCTGAATCCCGTTTTTCATTGCAGCACCGTTCTTTCCCCCGTTCTGCCATCCCGGTCATGGATCAGCGCGAAGGAATTCATGCCGACCTGTGCGAAGCGGCTGCCCAGCCCCGTGACCAGTTCGCTGCGCTCAATCAGGCGCAAGCTGTAGGCATCGTAACAGTAGGCCGCATCGTCACCGAGTACCCACAGGCGACGGCCGCTGGCATCCAGTGCCACATCCAGCACCTGGTGGCGCTGGGGCGCGCGCAGCATGCCGAGCTCGCCCACCGTGTTGCGCAGATGCAGGACACGGACGGCGCCATCGGCTTGAGCCACAAACAGCACCTGACGGGCGGCATCAATGGTTTGCTGCGGAGCATCTGCATTGCGGATCGACTCGCCCACCAGGGCCAGCAGACACGGAACGCCAATACAGGCCAGCACCAGGGCCGTGCGGCTGGCCCAGCGCTGGAAGCGGGATGATTCAATGAATTCTCCGGACATGCTCGCTCTCCCTTTGTGCTGTTGTGCGACTGGACAATACCGGACACTTTTCTGATATAACCGATACACATTGGCAGGCAATCCTTCGCTCTGTACCGGTCGGGGCGCCGGGCCAGCCTTGTTCAGAAAGGGAGTCACATGTTGCAGATCAGTCTTTCCGCCCAGAACGGGATTCCCCTTGTGGACCAGATTGTCACGGCTGTCCGGGGGCAGATCGATGACCGCGTACTGCGCCCCGGCGCGCGCCTGGCGGCGATCCGCCAGTTCGCCGAGGCGCATGGCATCAGCCGCTTCACGGTAGTCGAGGCGTATGACCGGCTGGTTGCGCAGGGCTATCTGCAGTCGCGGCGCGGCTCCGGTTTTTATGTAGCCAACCGCAGCCTGCCCGAGGTGGCGCCGACGGCGGCACCTGCGTCGATGGAGCGGGGGGCTGTAGATGCGGCCTGGCTGATGCGGCAGGCACTGGATGCGGGCGCCGAGGGCCTGCGGGCGAGCGCTGGCTGGCTGCCGCGCAGCTGGCTGGACGAGGAAGGCGTGCGTCGCCAGCTGCGCGCCATGCTGCGCAATCCCGACACCAACCTCAGCGATTATGGTCGTCCGCAAGGCTACCTGCCGCTGCGCCAGCATCTGCCCTTCAAGCTCGGCGAGCTGGGCATTGCTGCCCAGCCCGGACAGATCGTGCTGACCCATGGCGCCACGCAGGGGCTGGACATGGCGATCCACCACTTCGTGCGCCGCGGAGACACGGTGCTGGTCGATGACCCTGGCTATTTCTCGCTCTTCGGCTGTCTGCGCCTGCACGGCGCACGCCTTATCGGCGTGCCCTGGACGCCGGAGGGGCCGGACGCGGCCATGCTTGAAAAGCTCGCCGCCGAACACAAGCCGAAGGTCTATTTCACCCAGTCGGTGCTGCACAACCCGACCGGTGCCTGTCTTTCGCCGGCGAATGCCTATCGCATCCTGCAGTGCGCGGAGCGACATGATTTCCACATCGTCGAAGATGACACCTACTGCGATTTTCATCCCGGCGTCACGACCCGGCTGGCTGCGCTGGACCACCTGCATCGGGTGGTCTACATCAGCTCGTTTTCCAAGACGCTGTCCGGCAACCTGCGCGTGGGTTTCGTGGCGGCACGGCCGGACATTGCCGAGGCGCTGACCGACATCAAGGTGCTGACCAGTCTGGCGACACCCGAAGCGGCGGAAGACATGGTCCACCGCATGCTCACCGAAGGGCACTATCGCAAGTACGTGGAGCGCCTGCGCACGCGGCTGGGCGAGGGCTGTGCGCGGGCCCTGCGCATGCTGGACCGGGTGGGGCTCACGCCTTTCATCGCACCGCAGGGTGGGATCTTCATCTGGGCGCGGATTCCGGGGGTGGACGATGCGGTCGACCTGGCAGCCGCGGCCGCGCGCGAAGGCATCATCCTCGCGCCGGGTACCCTGTTTCGCCCGCAGTCACAGGCCTCGCCCTGGTTACGCCTGAACGTGGCCTACGCGGCGGATGTGCGGCTGGAGCGTTTCCTGAAAAAGACCCTGGCGGCGGTGTCGACTACCGAGGGCTGAGCGTGGAGAGCCGCGTCTGGCGGGCCTCTTCAGGCAGACCGGCTGGAAAGGCTTGTGTGGCGCGGGTCTTGCGGCATGCATGCCGGCAGCCATTTCCAGGAGCGGGTCTCCGGCAATCGTGCTGAAACGTTTGCCGCAGGCGGCTCAGCGTGATTCCTTGATCACGCGTCCGGCAGGGTTCTGCACGGGGCGGGCGTTGTTGGCGTAGAAGCGCGCGAATACGCCGATCTGTTCTGCCGAGAGCTGGACCGGCTGCTTGAGCACCAGCCACAGCACGCCCTCGGTGCACGGCGGCGTGGTCAGCGAGCCCATGTAGGCGAAGTAATCGCGGCGCGCGGGCAGCAGGTCGGCAATCTGGAGCGGTGTTTTCGGGGTGTATTCCGCGTTCTGTTCAAGCGGCAGGTTGTTCCACAGGGTCTGGATGAAGGGGTTGGCGCTGCCGCCTTCAAGCAGCACGGAAACCACCGCCAGCTTGCCGTTCAGATCCTTGTGCACAAGGTGCGCCACCATGTCGAAGGCGCGCCCTTCGATGCGTTCTTCCGAGGGGCGGTGGAAGTGGAACTGCACCAGTTCGAACTCGCGCCCCATCACTGCAAGGCGGGAGCCCTGACCGTAATTCACCTGAATCGTGTGGCCGTTGTCGATGATGCGGAAATACGAAGGCTTGTAATCGAACTGGATCGCCTCCTGGTCGACCTTGATGCCCTCGCGGATGTCGATGGGCGATTGCCGCGTGCCGGTGCGGCAGGTGCTGTTCTCCGGGCTCAGCGAGCCCCAGAATTCCGGGCCGGTCTCTCCTTCGTAGCTCCAGTGGGCATGCGGATTGTGCGCCGGTGGGAGTGGCGCGGCGACGCTTGCCGGCTCGGGGCTGCGGGCTTTCGGCGCCTTCGGTGCGACCGGCTTCGGGCTGTACGCCGGTGGCGGGCTGCTGCGATAGGTCGTCATGGGGGCGGTGCTGGTGCGTGGCGCGACCCCGGCGGCCGGGCTGACTGGCTGCGCCGCTTCGGCCGGGATCTTTTCAGCAGTTTTCGGGGCTGGTGTGTCGGATGCCGGGGCGACATCCTTGACCAGTTTCAGGTCTGCACGGGCCATTGGTTCACGCGTGCTGCCCGGGCGATTCTGGACGGACTTGGCCGCTTCTGCGGCGCGACGCTCGGCTTCGCGCGCCAGTTCGTTCAGATTCAGGTTTTTGGTCTTGGCCTTGACCGGCTGCGGGCAGACCGTGTTGAAAAAGCGCTCATCCACCGTGCCGGGGCGGACTGGCGTGGCGACTTTTGCATTAACGGCCTCTTCGTGCAGCGCTTCATCATCGGCCGACAGATAGACCCGTTTGACGATGGTGAATGAGCGGGTGTGGCAGTCGTAGCGGTTCAGGGCGCGCACCGTCTTGTAGCCGGCCTTGGCGGCTTGCGCATCGCTCAGCACGATGCGTCCCCAGGCGACCTTGCTGCCATCATCGGAGTCCATCACGCTGCCCCGGTCGATCTCTACCGTGCGCAGCTTGTCGCTGGCCACGGACACCCAGTCGGCGCCCATGGCAGGCAGGGCGAGAGATAAAGACAGACAGGCAAACAGTTTGCGCATGGCGGCACCCGGGGCATTCGACGACCAATCGGGTTTAGCGGCAAAAACCGGGGCAATCTTGAGGCCGGCGCCCTGTGAAAGTGGCCGGAACCTGACCGTTCAGGGCAGCACGAAGAAGCGGTACAGCTTGGGCAGGCCCTCGCGCAGGATGATCCGGTCGCGCACCAGTGCCGGCTCGCGCACATACACCTGCACCTTGGCCGAGGGTTGGGCGAGCAGGGTGTTTGCGTCGCACAGGATGGCGTCGCCGCTCTGCTGGCGGTAGCTGCAGTACTGCAGCCAGTCCGGCCCGCTTGGGGCATTTGCCGGCGCCGCCTTGGCGGACGCGCGGCGCGTGCTTGCCGGAGCGGGAGCACTGGCAGGCAGTGCTTCCGTGGTGTCTGCCGGCCGTGCCGGTTTGGCGCTCACCTTGCCCGGCTTGCTGGCCGGCGCGGGTGCCGGGCGTGGCTTTGGCACAGGCTTGGGGGCCGCCTGTGGCAGCGGCGGATAAGGCAGCTCGTCCACTACCGGCGCCGGGGCAGGCGCTGGTGCGGGAGGTGGGGCCGGGGCCGGCTCGGGCTTTTCCTCAAGCAGGCTGCAGGCGGTGATGGCCTGCAGAGCCAGAGCGAAAAAGCAGAGGCGGGTCTTGTACATGCTGAATCCGGGGAAACAAGGAATGGACGAATTAACGACCGTCTGCTGCGGGGGCTTAGCGTTGGGCGACGAAGGGCAGGCGGTTGCCTCGGCGCGAGGTTTTCAGTATGGTGCAGCGATTCGCTGGGGGTCCATCGGGGTGTGTGCCGGTGGTGAGAGAGTCCCTTGGAACCTGATCCGGGTCATGCCGGCGTAGGGAAGGCGAGTGCCGCGGCTCCGCGCGCACGTCTTCATTCCAGCTCCCGCGCAATATTTCCCCTCCTCCGTTTTTGGGAGAGGCGACAGAGCGTCGCGCTGCGACCGAATGAAGATTGGAGCCCCAATGAACGCAAAAGAACAATTCATCGCCGCGTCAGCCCACGTTGACGAAGCCGCGATTGCCCCCCTGCCGAATTCCCGCAAGGTCTATTTCACCGGCTCGCGTGAAGACATCCGCGTGCCGATGCGCGAGATCACCCAGAGCGATACGCCCACCGGCATGGGGGGTGAATCGAATCCGCCGATCTACGTGTATGACTGTTCCGGCCCCTACACCGATCCGGCCGCGAAGATCGACGTGCGCAACGGTCTGGCTGCCTTGCGTGCAAAGTGGATCGAAGAGCGTAGCGACACCGAAGTGCTGCCGCATCTTTCCTCCGAATACGGGCGTGGCCGCGAGGCCGACCAGAGTCTCGACGAGCTGCGCTTCAATCTGCAGCGCAAGCCGCGCCGCGCCAAGCCCGGCGCCAACGTCAGCCAGATGCACTACGCGCGCAAAGGCATCATCACGCCGGAGATGGAATACATCGCGATCCGCGAGAACCTGAACCGCGCCGCCTACATCGAATCGCTGAGGGCCAGCGGGCCGAACGGCGAGAAGATGGCCGCCTTCATGGGCCGCCGTCACCCGGGCCAGAGCTTCGGCGCGGCGATTCCGGAGGTGATCACGCCCGAGTTCGTGCGCGACGAAGTCGCCCGTGGCCGCGCCATCATCCCGAACAACATCAATCACCCCGAGAGCGAGCCGATGATCATCGGCCGCAACTTCCTCACCAAGATCAACGCCAACATCGGCAACAGCGCGGTGTCGTCGAGCATTCAGGAAGAAGTCGACAAGCTGACCTGGTCGATCCGCTGGGGCGGTGACACGGTGATGGATCTGTCCACCGGCAAGAACATTCACGAGACGCGCGAATGGATCCTGCGCAACTCGCCCGTGCCGATTGGCACCGTGCCGATCTATCAGGCGCTGGAGAAGGTGAATGGCAAGGCCGAAGACCTGACCTGGGAAATCTTCCGCGACACGCTGATCGAGCAGGCCGAGCAGGGCGTGGACTACTTCACCATCCATGCCGGCGTGCTGTTGAAATACGTGCCGATGACGGCCAGCCGCATGACCGGCATCGTATCGCGCGGCGGCTCGATCATGGCCAAGTGGTGTCTGGCGCACCACAAGGAAAACTTCACCTACACGCACTTCGAAGAGATCTGCGAAATCATGAAGGCCTACGACGTGGCCTTCTCGCTCGGCGACGGCCTGCGTCCCGGCTCGATCTGGGATGCCAACGACGAAGCGCAGCTCGGTGAATTGAAGACGCTCGGCGAGCTCACGCAAATCGCGTGGAAGCACGACGTGCAGGTGATGATCGAAGGCCCCGGTCACGTGCCGCAGCAGCTCATCAAGGAGAACATGGACCTGCAACTGGAGTGGTGCGACGAAGCGCCGTTCTACACGCTCGGCCCGCTGACCACCGACATCGCGCCGGGCTATGACCACATCACCTCGGCGATTGGCGCGGCACAGATCGGCTGGTACGGTTGTGCCATGCTGTGCTACGTGACGCCCAAGGAACACCTCGGCCTGCCGGACAAGGACGATGTGAAGGCCGGCATCATCGCCTACAAGATCGCCGCCCACGCCGCCGATCTGGCCAAGGGCCACCCAGCCAGCCAGATCCGCGATAACGCGATGAGCAAGGCGCGCTTCGAGTTCCGCTGGGAAGACCAGTTCAATCTCGGTCTCGACCCGGACACCGCGCGTTCCTACCACGACGAAACCCTGCCTGCCGAAGGCGCCAAGGTCGCTCACTTCTGTTCCATGTGTGGCCCGCACTTCTGCTCGATGAAAATCACCCAGGACGTGCGCGACTTCGCCGCCGCGCAAGGCATCAGCGAGATCGATGCGCTCAAGCAGGGCATGGAAACCAAGTCGGTCGAGTTTGTGAAGAAAGGCGCCGAGGTCTATCACAAAGTGTGATCGGCGCTTTCCGCAACACCTGCAACGGGCCGCTTTTGCGGCCCGTTTGCGTTGGGGCAGCTGATCCGTAAGGAGACTCATCATGCGCAAGCCCGAGATCAAGGTTGCCGACCTCATCGCCGAAGCCCTCTACCAGCCCGAGCCGCCCGCACTGCCGGGCGATGTGGGTGACGACAGCGTCTTCGCCACCGAAACCCATCCCGAAGGCCTGCGCTACGGCGAGCAGCCTCATCCGCCCGGCACCGTCCAGCATGGCGCCATTCTCAAGAAATCCGGATCAGGGAATGGCGATATTTCGATAGGCTGAAGAGCCGCTTGTGGCGGGCTTCTTCAGCCTGCCTGCCGGCGCCGGCAGGCGCTGTGCTGCTCTTGCCGCAAGGTGGCTGGAGATCATTGCTGGATGCGGCTTTGCGCGAGGCCTCCGGGTGAATGCCGGTTTTGGCCTGGCGACGAAGCGGGCGATTGGCGCGATTGGCGCGCGGTGCGGAACCTCCGCCGGATCAATTTGCCGAAAGCGGATCGTGACCGGAGAACTCTCATGCGCCTGCCTCTTGCCCTGACCCTGCTCGCCTGCCTCGGCAGCGCCCACGCTCAGACCCCCACCGCTTTGCGCTGCGATGCCAGCGTCGCGCCCAGCGCAGGGCGCGTACAGCTCACCGAAATCGCCCGCGGGCTGGAGAACCCCTGGGCACTGACCTTCCTGCCGGATGGGCGAATGCTCGTCAGCGAGCGCCCCGGCCGCCTGCGCATCGTGACCGCCGACGGCAAGCTCTCCGCTCCGCTCGCCGGGGCGCCGGCGGTGATGGCACGCGGGCAGGGCGGCCTGCTGGATGTGGCGCTGGACCCCGAGTTTGCCCGCAACCGCATCGTCTACCTCGGCTACGCCGAAGCGGGCGAAGGCGGTGCCGGCACCGCGATTGCGCGTGCCCGGCTCGATGACGCCGGGCTGGCTCTGCGCGAGCTGCGCGTGATCTATCGCCAGACGCCGAAAGTCTCCGGCAACGGCCACTTCGGCGTGCGCTTTGCCTTCGGCGCCGACGGCAAGCTGTACGCCGCGTTCGGCGAGCGGCAGAAGTTCGAACCCGCGCAAGACCCGCAGCAGAGCCTCGGCAAGGTCTTGCGCCTGAACCCGGATGGCAGCGTGCCGGCCGACAACCCCTTCGCCGGCCGCGCCGGCTGGCTGCCCGAGCTGTACTCACTGGGCCACCGCAACCCGCAAGGCCTCACCCGCGAGCCGGGCAGCGACCGGCTGTGGCTGGTCGAGCATGGCGCGCGTGGTGGCGACGAGATCAATCTGCTCAGCGCCGGCAGCAATTACGGCTGGCCGGTGATCAGCTACGGCGTGCACTACACCGGCTTCAAGATTGGCGAAGGCCAGAGCAAGCCCGGCATGGCCCAGCCGCAATGCTACTGGGACCCCTCCATCGCTCCCGGCAACCTCGTCTTCCACACGGGCGACAAAGCCGCCGGCTGGCGCGGCAACCTGTTCGTCGCCGCCCTCAAGGATCAGGCCGTGCACCGTCTCACGCTGGACGGCAGCCGCATCACCGGCGCCGAGCGCATCCCTGTCGGCAAACGCGTGCGCGACATCCGCGTCGGGCCGGACGGCGGCCTCTACCTCACTACCGACGAGACCGACGGGCAGATCCTGCGCCTCAGCCTGCAGTGAAATGGCAGGGTTGTGTGTGATAGCCTGAAAAGCCGCATGGGGCGGGCGTCTTCAGCAGGCCTGCCTGTAAACGCGCGCTATCTTTGGCTTAGCGGGATGGCTTGCTGAAGAAGCAGTCTGCATGCGCCTTTGTGGGCAGCATCAATGATCGGCTGTGCTGCCGGCCGCAGGCAGTGTTTGCCTTGTTCAGGGGCGATTTTCCGGCAAAGCAGACGGGCCGCGATTGCGGCCCGTTTTTCCTGGTGCGATGAATGCCCGTTCAGAGTTTGTAGGTCTGGACGATCTGCTGCATCGAGGCCGCCAGCGTATCAAGCTCATGGGCGGCGGCGGCGCTCATGGCAGCGCCTTCGTTGCCGACTTCCGCCATCTGCGCGATGCGCTCGACCTGCTGGGCAATGCTGTGGCTGGCGGCGCTCTGTTCGCGGATGGCGTCGGTGATCTCGCGCACCATCTCCACCGCCTGACTGCTCGTCTCGCTGATGCGGGCGATGGCCTGACTGGCGCCCTCGGCGCGGCTCACGCCGATACTGACGCGATCGACGGCAATGGCCATGCTGTTAACCGCGTCCTTGGCGCCATTGCGCACGCCGTCGATCATGGTGGTGATTTCGCGAGTGGAGTTGGCGGTGCGTTCGGCGAGCTTGCGCACCTCATCGGCCACCACCGCGAAGCCGCGGCCCTGTTCGCCGGCGCGGGCGGCTTCGATCGCGGCGTTGAGCGCCAGCAGGTTGGTCTGGTCGGCCACTTCGCGGATTACCGCCACGACCGAGGAGATCTTGTCGCTCTCGGCCTCGACGATGCGGATGCGCGAGCTGGTTTCGTTCACGGTGCTGGCGATTTCGTGGATGTCCTGCACGGTCTGGCCGATGATCTGGCCGCCTTCCTGCGCATGCCGGCCGGAGTCCTGCGAGAGCTGGTTGGCCTCCGAGGCGCGGTCGCCGATGTGGCCGATGCTGACGGTCAGCTCTTCGATGGCGGCAGCCATGGCCGAGGCGGATTCGCTCTGCTGGCCGGAAGACATGGACACCTGTTGCGCGGTGCCGGCCATGTGGCGGGACTTGCCGGCGACATCCCTGGCGTTTTCGCCGAGGTGCTGCAGATTGCTCTGCATCGAGCCGATCAGGCGGTTCAGGCTGGCGCCCATCCGGCTCAGTTCATCCTGGCCGGCTTCCGGCGCGCGGATGCGGAAATCGCGCTCGCCTTCGATGCGGGTAATCGCACCCTGCACACCGGCGAGGGTGCTGCGGATGCTGCGCACCAGCAGCAGGCCGAAACAGGCAATCAGGCCCACGCCGATGATGATGACGGCCCACGAGATGCTGCGATGACGGCTTGCAGCGGCTTCCGCTGCGGTGCGATCCGCTTCGATGTCCTTGAACAGCTGCTCGTAGTGGGCGTTGAGGCTGCGCGCTGCATCGGCCGAGGTCTTCACGACGGCATTGATCAGCTTCTTGGCCTCAGGATCATTCGGGATGTTCTGGCGATTCTGCGCAACGACGGGCGCCAGCGAGGCTTCGAAAACCTTGAGGCTCTCCTTGTCGGCCTCCAGCATCTCCCGATCCTTCGGGTCGGAGACGAGCTTCTCGTAATTGCCCACCTCTTCCCACAGCACGGCCATGCTCTTGGTCATGGCCTTCTCGATCTTGTCCATCTCCTCGGTGGTTTCGGCCCTCGCGTGGTTATAGACATGCACACGTACGCGCAGCGACTGTCCGATGATCCGGTGCAGGGAATTCACCTGCGGCACGGTGACCGACTGGGCCTTGCGCAGCGAATCTGTCAGCGAACCCGTGGCCAGCATGCCGACCAGGCCGACGGTCAGCGCGGTGATCGCTGAGAAGATGACGATCAGGAGCAGGCGGAAGGCGATGGTGGTTTTCATGATCTGTTTGCGGGGAATGCGGGCGAGCTTCTGTTTGCGGCAATCTGCGCCACATCTTAAGTGTGTACGACGAAAAAAATTATGGTTTACCCGTATCAAGATGTCGGTTCAAGCTGCAAACCAGAGACGGCACTGCAGCTCAACTGGCGTGGGGCAAGGGGATCAGGGCAATGGGGGCGCTGGCAGTGGCGACAGGTTTGCCGTCGGTGCTGCTGAGGGTGGCGCGGGTGTGGATGAGCAGGCGCCCGGCGCGTTCGACTTCGGCGTCGACGGTGAAATCGCCGGCCAGGGCGGGGCGCAGGTAGTTGGTGGTCTGGGTGACGGTGGCGAGCGTGTGGCCGGTGTCGGTGCGGGTGAAGGCGGCGAAGATCATGCCAAAGTCGAGCATGGCAGCGAGGATGCCGCCTTGTACAACGCCGTTGCCCTGGGTGAATCCGGTGTCGATGTGGAAGCTGGCGCGGACGTGGTCGGGCCGGCAGGCTTCGATCTGCATGCGGAAGCTCACCGCAAGCGGGTTGGTGGTGACGGCGAGCGGGGCGAGGCCGGGGGCGAGGAGCAGGTGGTGGATGAGGGCACGTTCGGGGTGGTCGGCGAGGCTGGCGGACATGGTGGCTCCGGCGTGAGCGTGGGCATGTCGGGAGTGTAGGCGTCCGCCCCGGCCGGGACGGACACGTCTGCCTGAGGGTCTGCCGCCTGGTGCTGCCAGAAGGAGGCCGGAACGGGGCGCTCGCGCCAGCGCCGGCGCGCTTGCCGAGGCTGGGGGCGCAGAGGGATGACAATGCCCATCAGCGTGGGGCCGGTGGCGGGCTGCCGTTGCCGCCGGGACGCCCGCCCTTGGGTGCGGCGGCGAGAGTCCCGTTGCTGGTCTGGCAGATGCCGGTGAAGGTTTCGCCCTTGCGTCCGGTGAAGCTGACTTCGCTGCCCTCGGTCTTGCCCTTGCAGGCTGCGACCGCCTCGGGTGGTGGGCCCGGGGGCTGAGCGCTGCCGCCCGAGCTGCTGCTGGATGTGGCGGCGCCGGTGGCGAGGCTGATGAGCAGGAGCAGCAGGCCGCTGCCGTACACGAGAGGTCTGGACATGAACACGCTCCACGAAGTGGCTGGTCAGGCCAGTATTGGCGGGCGTACGCCACCCTGCCAAGCGACTTCGCAGCGATTCACGGTTTTTTGCATGGTCTTGCAAGTGAGGCGCCGGGAGAGCCGCATGCAGCCTGGATGAGCGGGCTGCATGCCCGGAGAACAAGGCTGCGTGCGCCTGTTCAGGGCACACGCGGAAGCCGGGTGCGGGAGGCTCAGCCCTTCACGAACATCGTGACCAGCGGCTGGTTGCCGACCTGGCGGCTCCAGTGACCGTGGATCGAGGGGTCGAAGGTGGCGCCTTCGGGCAGCACGTCGGCCGAGTAGAAATGCTCGCCAGCCAGAAACACGCGCGAGCTGCCGTCGGCCAGACCGATCTCCATGCCACCACCGAGGATGAACACCCATTGCGGGGCACCGGTGCAGTGCATCTGGCTGCGGAAGCCGACCGGGCTCTGGCGGAACTGCACGCCGCTGGCGGCTTGCACTTGAGACAGGCGCGAGGCTGGCGTGCCTTCGGTCAGCGGGATTTCCTCGTCGCGAAAACGCGCACGGCCGTCGGTATCGGTGTACAGGATGACTTGGGTGAAGGTGGTCATGGTTTTCCTTGAGTGAAAAAGATTCAGCGCCCGGGGAAGTCCAGCAGCGAATCGAGAAAGGTTTTGTCTGCGCCGCGCAGGCGGGTGAAATCGGCATCGATGCGGAGCGGCTTGAGGGGCTGCTCCAGAGCGGAGAGGATGCGCTGCGCCAGCGCACCGAGCAGGAGGGCGATCGGGATCAGGACGAAATACCCGGAGAGAGTGAATGCCCGGGATAGCTGCGGGGCGATGAAAAATGCGGCAACCAGCGCCAGGCTGAGCCAGCGCAAGGTGAGGCGGGCGCTGCGTGCGCGCCGGTAACGGCGGGAGTGCGTGGCACACAGCGGAATATCCAGTTTCACCTTGCGGTAGTGCAGCGTCAGCAGGCTGCCCCAGTGCAGCTTGCGCACGGCGGCTTCACCATCCGTCACGGCATTGCATTTCACGCAGCGCGGGGGCAATGCGCTGTTGCGCCGCAGGACCAGGGTCTTGCCGTCGCGCCAGTACTGCCTCTCCAGGAATAGATCCAGCTCCGCTTTGGGCGGGGCGTAGGGATTGATGGCGTTCACTTGCGCGACTCGCCGGGCAGACCGCGCCGGTATTGCACGGCTTCGGCCACATGCGCAGCGCTGATCACCTCGGCGGAAGCCAGATCGGCAACGCTGCGGGCGATCTTCAGGGTGCGGTGGTACGCCCGGGCAGACAGCCCCATGCGTTCGATGGCTTGCCGCAGCAGGGCCTTGGCCTTGTCGTCGGCCGGGCAATGCAGGTCGATCTCGCCGGCATCCAGATGGGCGTTGGCCTTGCCCTGGCGTGCGTGCTGGCGGGCATGTGCGGCGATCACGCGTTCGCGTACGCTGGCCGTAGATTCGCCAGTGGGGGCGTTCTGCAATTCGTCAGCCGAGAGGCTGCCGACTTCCATGCTGAGATCGATGCGATCCAGCAGCGGGCCAGAGAGCTTGCCGCGATAGCGCGCGACCTGGTCCGGCGTGCACCGGCAGGCGCGTGTGGGGTGACCAAGATAGCCGCAGGGGCAGGGATTCATGGCCGCGACGAACTGGAAGCGGGCCGGGAAATCCACGCTCTGGGCCGCACGCGAAACGGTGATGTGGCCGGTTTCCAGCGGTTCGCGCAGCGCTTCGAGGACGCGCCGGTCAAACTCCGGCAACTCGTCGAGAAACAGCACGCCGTGGTGGGCGAGGCTGATTTCGCCTGGGCGCGGGTACATGCCTCCACCCACCAGTGCCGGCGCTGACGCAGAGTGATGGGGCGAGCGATACGGGCGGGTGCGGAAGCGTGCCGGATCGAAGCGGCTTTCGAGTGACTGGATCGCGGCGGATTCCAGTGCGTCGGCTTCGCTTAACGGGGGCAGGAGTCCCGGCAGGCGACTGGCGAGCATGGATTTGCCTGTGCCGGGCGGGCCGTAGAGCAACAGCGAGTGCAGGCCGCTGGCGGCGACTTCAAGCATGCGCCGGGCCTGCACCTGACCCTTCACGTCAGCCAGATCGGGGTAGTTCGGTTCGCCGGTAAGTGGTGCGCCTGTGAAGGCTTCGAGCGCAGCATGACCGTTGAAGTGGGCGGCGACCTCCAGCAGATTGCGCGCAGGCAGGATGGTGATACCTTGTACCAACGCCGCTTCAGAGGCGTTTTCGGCGGGCAGGATCAGGGTGCGGCCGGCTTGTGCGGCACGCCAGGCCATCGCCAGCGCACCGCGTACCGGGCGGAGTTCCCCGGAGAGCGAGAGTTCGCCGGCCAGTTCGTATCGGTCCAGCGTGGCGGATTTGATCTGGTCGGAAGCCGCGAGAATGCCTATGGCAATCGGCAGATCGAAACGCCCGCTCTCCTTGGGCAGATCGGCCGGAGCCAGATTGACGGTTACCCGCTTGTTCGGGAACTCGAACTGGCAGGTCAGCAGCGCGGCACGCACGCGGTCGCGAGCCTCCTTGACCTCGGTGTCCGGCAGGCCGACCAGCGAAATCGCCGGCAGACCATTGGCCAGATGCACCTCGACGGTGACTTCCGGCGCGTCCATGCCGCACAGGGCGCGGCTTTTCAGGAGAGCAAGGGACATTCCGTTTCCAGATCAATCCTGCGCTTGTCGACTTTGGCCTTTTGATCGGGCTCAGGGCTCCGGATCTTCCTTGCGGGCGCTTTCCAGTTCGGCGATGCGCTTTTCCAGTGCTTCGATTTTTTCGCAAGCGCTCTGAAGCAGTGCTTTCTGCACTTCGAATTCTTCGCGGGTCACCAGATCAAGCCGCCCCATGGCACTGCTGAACAGGGCCTTGGCGTTCTTCTCGAAGTCCTTGGCCGGGCCGCTCTGCAGCAGTTCGGAGAACTTGTTCCCCATTTCTTCGAAGATCTGCGCGGGTTTGCCGGGATCGATCATTTCCATGCTCCTTGAATGAGGGCGCGCGAGGTGCGCGGGGTCGTGGCGAGTATAGCCCAGCACATCAGCAGGGCCATGCACCAGAGTGATGCACCAGCGTGATGCGGCGTGGGCAGACTGCGCGAAAGCCGTGCCTCACCCTTTCGGGCAGGCCCTTTGAAAACTCCTTGAAAGCCTTGCTGTGACTGGGCTTCGCGAAAGTGGCACGAAACCGGCTAACAGGTTTCTCGCAGCGTTACTTTCACCCTCTTTCAGGAGCCTTACCATGCGTTTGTCGATCATCGCCGCATCCCTGCTGTCTGCCCTGTCTGCCCTGCCTGCTCTGGCTGCCGATGAAGCCCCTGCTTCGCCGCACACCTTCACGGGCAACATGACGGTGGCCTCCGAGTACATCTATCGTGGCATTGCCCAGACTAACCGCAAGCCGGCCATTCAGGGCGGGGTGGATTACAGCCACAGCAGCGGCGTGTATGTCGGCGCCTGGGCCTCGAATATCAGCTGGCTGTCGGATGCACAGGTTGCCGGTGTCAGCGCGCCGGTCGAAATCGACACCTATGGTGGCTACAAGCATGCGTTCGGTGACGTGACCCTCGACGTGGGTGTACTGAAGTACAACTACCCGGGCACCTATCCCGCCGGCTTCGTGAATCCGGATACGCTGGAAGGCTATCTGGGTGTCAGCTACAAGTTTGCCAGCTTCAAGTATTCGCGTTCTTTCTCCAATCTGTTTGGCGCCCAATCGGTGCAGGAAGACGGCAGCACGAAGAAGACGGACGGCAGCCAGTACTTCGACCTGTCCGCCAACCCGGAACTGGGCGCCGGTTTCACGCTGAACCTGCACGCAGGTCGTCAGCAGGTCGCCAACTTCCCGAATGCTTCGTACAACGATTACAAGGCTGGCGTGACGTATGACCTGAAGGGCTGGGCGGTGGGTGTGGCTTACGTCACCACCACGGCCAAGGCCAGTACAGGTGATTTTTATCGCAGTGCGCTGAATCGCGATCTGGGTGCCGACCGCATCGTAGTGTCGCTGGGCAAGACGTTCTAATCATCTCACCCGGGGGTGACGCGCAAGCGTCGCGCCGGAATCAAGGAGTAATCCATGAAATTCGTATCCGCCATCATCAAGCCCTTCAAGCTCGACGAAGTGCGTGAAGGTTTGTCCGCCATCGGCGTGCAGGGCATCACGGTCACCGAGGTCAAGGGTTTCGGTCGTCAGAAGGGCCATACCGAGCTGTACCGTGGCGCCGAGTACGTGGTCGATTTCCTGCCCAAGGTCAAAGTGGAGATCGCCATTGACGACGCCCTGCTCGATCAGGTGATCGAAGCTATCGAGAAGGCTGCCAACACCGGCAAGATCGGCGACGGCAAGATCTTCGTGTTCGACCTGCAACAAGCCATCCGCATCCGCACCGGTGAAACCGGCGTGGAAGCCCTCTGATCCAAAGGGAGTAGAGACATGAAAAAGTTTCTCGCCATTGCATTGACGGCGCTTGCCGTCATGCTCTCCGGCGCTGCGTCGGCTGAAGAAGCCGCCAGTGCGCCCGTTGTTGCCGAAGCGTCGGCCCCCGCTGCGGCCACACCGGCTGTGGCACCTGCTGCCGATGCTTCTGCGCCAGCCGCTGCAGCCACTCCGGCGCCGGTGCCGAATAAGGGTGACAACGCCTGGTTGCTGGTTTCCGCAGCCTTCGTGATCCTGATGTCGATCCCCGGTCTGGCCTTGTTCTACGGTGGTCTGGTGCGCACCAAGAATGCCTTGTCGGTGTTGATCCAGGTCTTCGTGGTGTTCGCGCTGATTACAGTGCTGTGGGTGGTGTACGGTTACTCGCTGGCCTTCACCGAGGGCAATGCTTTCATCGGCAGCTTCAGCAAGATTCTGCTCTCCGGTGTGACGCCTGACAGTGTTGCGGCCACCTTCTCGAAGAACACCGTGGTCTCCGAACTGATCTACGTGGCTTTCCAGGGCGCTTTCGCAGCGATCACTGTCGGCCTGATCCTCGGCGCCTTTGCCGAGCGCATCAAGTTCAGCGCCGTGCTGGCTTTCTCGGTGATCTGGTTCACCTTCTCCTACCTGCCGATCTGTCACATGGTGTGGTACTGGGCGGGTCCGGATGCCTACACCTCGGCTGACGCAGCAACGGCTGCCGGTGCGACTGCAGGCCAGCTCTTCCAGTGGGGCGCTCTGGACTTCGCGGGTGGCACGGTGGTGCACATCAATGCGGCGGTGGCCGGTATTGTTGGCGCCTTCCTGGTGGGCAAGCGGATCGGTTTCGGCAAGGAATCAATGGCACCGCACAGCCTGACCATGACCATGATCGGCGCTTCGCTGCTGTGGGTGGGCTGGTTCGGGTTCAACGCCGGTTCGGCGCTGGAAGCCAATGGTTACGCGGGTCTGGCTTTCGTGAATACCTGGCTGGCAACGGCTGCGGCAACGATGTCCTGGCTGGTGGCTGAATGGCTGATCAAGGGCAAACCCTCGATGCTGGGTGCTGCTTCCGGTGCGGTGGCGGGTCTGGTGGCGGTGACGCCGGCAGCCGGCTTCGTCGGTGTGGGCGGTGCACTGATCATCGGTCTGGCTGCGGGCGTGGTTTGCCTGTGGGGTGTGAATGGTCTGAAGCGCCTGATTGGTGCGGATGATGCACTCGACGTGTTTGGTGTGCATGGTGTGGGCGGCATCCTCGGCGCCTTGCTGACCGGCGTGTTTGCAGCTCCGTCGCTGGGCGGCATGGGCATCTTCGATTACGTTGCCAACGCGGCTTCGGCTGACTACTCCATCACCGGTCAGGTCTGGATTCAGGCCAAGGCTATCGGCATGACGATCATCTGGTCTGGCGTGGTGTCCTTCGTGGCCTACAAGCTGGTCGACATGTTCATCGGTCTGCGTGTGCCGGAAGACGAAGAGCGCGAAGGTCTGGACGTTACCAGCCACGGCGAATCGGCTTACCACTATTGATTTGATCCGGGTCCGCCAAAAGCGGAATTTCACGGGCGCCTGCGGGCGCCCGTTTTTCTTTTTCCGGCCGGAGATCTTTCGGGCGCCTGCCCGAAAGCCGCTTGTGGCAAGCCTCTTCCGGGGGCTCTGCCGGAGAGACCCGTCTGGCAACGGTTTGCAGGCATTGGCCCTGCAATGCCAGGCGCACAGCCCCTTTGCAAGGGAGTGGTGGACGTCTATCAACACGATAGTCTGGCGCCTTCTCAAGCTCGCTGCCGCGCCAGCCGTAAGTTATTCGACGTATCATCGCCGTTCTCGCTCCGCCGCTTCAGGAATGCACACCATGGACAAGATGCTCGCCTACATCCGTCAGTACGCCGATACCATTCTCGACAAGTATCGGGACCCCTATCACGGTACGCCGCTGTTTTTTGACGGCATGAACACCTTCACGGGTGAGCCGGTGAAATGGCGCAACATGGAAGGTCGCGACTGGGAGCCGTCGAACATCGCGTCGCAGCAGAACCTGTTCCGCACGCTGACGGCGCTGTCGGCCCTGACCGGCGAGCCCAGATACAAGCAGGCCGCCAAGGATGCGATCCGCTGGCACTTCGATCATGCCGACGAGAGTGGCTTGCTGACCTGGGGCGGGCACTGTTTCCTGGATCTGAAAACGCTCGACACCGTTGGCCCCGAGGGCAAGAGCAAGGTGCACGAAATCAAGCACCACTATCCGTTTTACGAACTGATGTTCGAAGTCGATGCGCGTGCTGCTGCCCGCCTGATCAAGGCCGAGTGGAACTGTCACATCGACAACTGGGAAACCCTGGAGCTGACGCGCCACGGTAGCTACGGCCGGCCGCTGGTCGAAGAGGGCTTCTGGGACAAGCCGATGCACCCGGACCTCGAACTGATGCGCGAGGCCAAGGGCCTGTCCTTCGTGAATATCGGCAACGACCTGATCTATTCTGCCGGCCTGCTCGGCCAGATCGTGCCGGGTGAAGAGAAGGCGCTCGAGTGGGCCGAGTTCATGGCCTGGCAGTACGTGCGTACGCGCTACCCTTCCACGGGTCTGGGCTGTTACCAGTTCAATCGTCCGGTCAAGCGCGAGGAGCCGCCAGAAGACGAAAATCACCCGCAATTCACCTACTCCTTCTACGGTGATCGCGCCCAGCGTCAGTTCGGCCCGGAATACGGCGATGTGGCCAAGGAAGCATGGGTGCTGTTCAAGATGGACCCGGACGCCATGAATGGCCCGGAAGGCATCTATGGTGACAGTACGCTGGCCCAGCTGACCCTCGCGCGCCAGCTCGGTCCCAAGGGCGAGAAGCTCAAGCAGTGGGCGGTTGATGGGCTGGATGCCTGGCTCAAGTATGCCTACGTGCCGGAAACCAACCAGATCAAACCGATGTTTGCCGACGGCAAGGATCTGACCGGCCACGAATTCAAGCGGCGTGGCTTCTACGGCCGCAAGGGCTGGGTCTTCGAGCGCAAGCCGATCAATACCATCGTGTTCCTGTCCACCGTCACCGCCTGGGTCATCTCGGGGCGTGATTCCCTGTGGCAGCACGTGGTGGCGATGGCGAAGAACTTCGGTCTGGGCGAATGGAATCCGGCCGATCCGAAGGCACCGAAGGGGCCGCTGGTGGCGACCAAGGCTGACGCCATCCTGCTCTTCGCAGTGCTTGAAGTCGCGCGTGCCACGGGAGCCTCAGCCTATCTGGAGCTGGCCAAGAGCATCGGTGAACGGATCATGGAAAAACATGCTCATCGTGGCATGTTCGTGCCGAGCGAGAAGCACATCCACTGCCGTTTTGACGATACCGATGCGCTGGCGCTGCTGACACTGATCGCCACCGAGCGCGGTTGTCCTGAAGTGGTGCCGGGCTTCCGTTCGCAGGGCGGCTATATCCATGGCGACACCTTGCTGGCCGATGGGCGCAAGAACATCATGGACATCAAGGACATTTATCCGCTGACGGTTGACTGATGCACGCTGCGTGAGCGGTGAGAAAGGCGCGGAGTGATTTCCGCGCCTTTTGTTTGTGCGTTTGCGGAACACGACTTTACTTGACCGACATCAGCCAATGCTGCGCTGCAGCAGCAAAATCCGGCCTTGTGAGGGGGAGGCGAGCTTTCTATGCTTCACTGCATGCAGTTGCGGAGAAGTGCCATGAAGCGTACGCCGATGTTCCTGATGCTCTTGCTGGCGACAGCGCTGTCTGACAGTCAGACCAGCGGCGCCGTGCGCAGCACGAAACCGCTGCCGGGGACCGACGCGGCCGGGCTTGCGCTGCAGGGAGCGGACAGCGACAGCTCCGCTCTTGACGAGGCGCATCGCGCCGCTGTCCGGCGGATCAAACCGGCGGCCTGAAGACCCGCGCCGGTACTGCTTCTTGCGGCAGCCTGCCGGTGCAGCAAGGCTGTGTATGGTGGTGCAGACAGGCACTGCGAAGCGCCGCCGCATCTGCGACAATGGCGCCTCCGGTTTTTCCGCGTATCCGCCATGACCCGCAGCATTCCCAATGTCGTTTCCATCGCCGGCGTAGACCCCTCGGGCGGGGCTGGCATTCTTGCCGACATCAAATCCTTCTCGGCGCTTGGCGCCTATGGTTGTGGCGTGGTCGCTGCACTCACCGCACAGAATACGCAGGCGGTCACGGGTGTGCATGTGCCGCCGACCGATTTTCTCCGTCAGCAGATTGATACCCTGTTTGCCGACGTGCGCATCGATGCGGTCAAACTCGGCATGCTGGGTGCCGCCGATATCGTTGCCACGGTGGCCGAGCGCCTGCATCACTGGCAGGCCGCAAACGTGGTGTGTGATCCGGTGATGGTCGCCAAGAGCGGCGACCACCTGCTCGCTAAAAGTGCGGTCAGCATGCTGATCGAAGCCTTGCTGCCGAAGACCTTCATGCTGACGCCGAACCTGCCGGAGGCAGGGGTGCTGCTTGAATGCCGTGCCCCGGAGTCGGTGAAGGAAATGTATCGCGCGGCCGAGCGTCTGCGCGAGATGCTGCCTGTGTCGAGCGAGCGCTGGGTGCTCCTCAAGGGCGGCCATCTGCCGGGTGACGAGCTGGTCGACCTGCTTTTCGACGGTGACCACATGATCGAAATGTCCGCACCGCGCATCGCAACGAAGAACACGCATGGCACCGGCTGCTCTCTGTCTTCGGCGATAGCGGCCCTATTGCCGCAGCATGCCGGAGGATTCCGCCCTGTCGAGAATGCCGTACGCGGCGCGCGCGACTGGCTGCGCGGGGCGATTGCAGCCTCCGGCCAGCTCAGCGTGGGCCAGGGGCATGGACCGGTGCAGCATTTTCATGCGCTGTGGACATGACGTCCGCAGTGTCTGACGCCCCGCTGGCGCCGCGTGTGCTGTTCAGCCACCCGGATTTTCTCGTGACCCTCAAACCGGCGGGGGTGAGTTTTCATACCGAGGGCGAGGTGCCCGGCTATGTTGCGCTGGTGAAGGCACTCACCGGCGAACCTGGCCTGCATCCGGTGCATCGGCTGGATCGCATCACCTCGGGGCTGGTCATTTTTGCCCGGCACGCCGATGCGGCACGTGAATTCGGGCGCATGTTCGAAGATGGCGAAGTGGCCAAGTGCTACCTTGCACTTTCTGATCACAAACCGGCGAAAAAGCAGGGCTGGGTGAAAGGCGCCATGCTCAAGGCGCGCGCCGGTTGCTGGCGCCTGGCTCGTGAAGGTGAGCTGCGCTGCGCCACCCAGTTCTTCAGCTTCTCGGCAGCAGATGGTTTGCGCCTCTTCGTGCTGCGCCCGCTGACCGGCCGTACCCATCAACTGCGCGTGGCGCTGAAGAGCCTGGGCGCCCCGATCCTGGGCGATGCGCGTTATGGCGGCAGCCCGGCCGACCGCGGTTATCTGCATGCCTACGCGTTGCGCTTCACCTGGCAGGACGTATGCTACGACTTCGTCGAGCGTCCCGCCGAGGGGGCGCTCTTTGCGCTGACCAGCGATCAGCTCACCGGCAAACCCTGGTCACTGCCCTGGCCGGAGGCATGATCTGGCGCCCATCCATTGCACAGAACGTTTCAGGAGACTCCATGTCCGAACCGCAACAACTCAGCCCTGTTGAAGCCCGCGTCCTCGGCGTGCTGGTTGAGAAGCAGGCCACCGTGCCGGATACCTACCCGCTGTCGCTGAATGCGCTGATCACCGGCTGCAACCAGAAGACCGCGCGCGATCCGGTCATGGAGATCAGCGAATCCGCTGCGCTGGAGGCGCTGGACAGCTTGCGCAGCTACAGCCTGATCGTCGAATCCTCGGGCGGCCGGGTGACCAAGTACGGTCATAACCTGCCGAAGGTGTTTCAGCTGCCGACTCCCGCCGTCGCCATCGTTACCACCCTGATCCTGCGCGGGCCGCAGACCGTGGCGGAGCTGCGCGCGAATTGCGAACGGCTGTACCGCTTTGCCGATGCGTCATCGCTGGAAGCCTTCCTTGAAGAGCTTGCCACCCGTGTGGCCGCGCCGCTGACGGTGCTGCTGCCGCGTGCACCAGGCGCGCGCGAGAGTCGCTGGGCGCATCTGCTGTGTGGCATGCCGGACATCTCCGCGCTGCCCGCCGCCACTTCACGCGCCAGCGATTCAGGCCTGGCGGCCGATGTCGTCAGCCTGCGCGAAGAGGTCATGCAGCTGCGTGCCGAGGTGGCGGAACTGCGGGCGGAGCTGAAGGCTCTGCTGGAGTGAGCGCCCTGCGCAGCCATCTGTGGCATGCCAGCGGCGGGCTGGTCTACCACTGGCGTGCGCTGCGTTATCGACGCCGTCTGTGGCAGCCCTTCGCGGCGCAGGTGGCGCGCTGGCTCGCTGACTGGCAGCCCGCGCAGGAGGAACTGGTCATCGTCGGGCCAAGTGCCGGCTATACGCTGGATGCGGGCTTCCTTGCGCGCTTTGCACGCGTGACGATTCTTGAGCCGGACCCCATCGCCAGGAGCCTCTTGCGGCGGCGCTTTGCAGGTATCCACTTTGAAAAAGGGCGCGTGGATTGCTTCTCCGGCATGGATGGCCCAAGAGCCTTGTCACAAGCCTATCCGCGGGCAGCCATCCTTTTCGCCAATTCCATCGGCCAGCAGCTTGAGCGCCTCGACCCGGGCTGGCCGGCAGCGCTGCAGGCTGCCCTGCAAGGGCATTCCTGGGCGAGTTATCACGATGTGACTGCGACTGCGCAGGCGCCACGGCAGAACGCGGCGGCGCAGTGCTTTGCGTCAGGTGCAAGTCTGGAAGAGGTGCTGGCCGGCTTCTGGCCGGGTGGCGAACTGGTCTTGCATGACCATGGCAGCTTTGGAGTGCTGCCGGCGCAGGCGTACGCGATCTGGTCCATCACGCCGCAGCAGCATCATCTGGTGGAGTGGAGCTCCATCACCGTGGTCGGGCCTTCGAGCATCATGCCGGGGAATTCGGGCATTTCCGGCAGATCGTAGTCGGATTCAACCAGACGCAGCGTGCTCAGCTGGCGCATGATGTCCTTCGGGTCGCCGAGCTGTGCGAGCAACTCACTCAGTTCGCCAAAGGGCGTCTTGCCATCCACCATGATCAGGGCACGGCGCAGGCGCGGATTCAGGCCCAGCGTGCGCTCGCTGATTTCGGCCCGGCCCTTGGCGGTTTTACTGTAAATGGCGACGTCGAACATGGTGTGGGTTTCGTGACAACTGTGTGAATGCTAGCTGTCTCAGGGCCCACGGAATACTGTCTGAAGAGGCGATATCGAGCATTTGCGACCGGTGGTTGCCCAAGCCGGACCGGCGAAAAATTGTTCGCTAAATCAACAATTTGTCGAATTTGATTAATGTGAAATAAGTCACACAAAAGCAAAAATAATTGGGCACCCCGGCAAGGCGCCCACCATCGTTCAGCGCGGAATTTCTTCGCTGATGACGAGTTTTATCCCTTGTGCATCCGGCGCGACCGGGGGCGAAAAACCCTGCAAATCGCCAGGCCCGGGAGTGGCATTGCCAGACTTCGAGATCCGCGCGCCGATGATGATTTTTTCCGGCAGGGCCGCGCCGGCCATCATCAGCGTGGCCTGGCGGAAATCGAAATCCAGCGGCAGATCGCTCACCTTGAAGCGCAGTGCGGCGAGTGGCGGCCCACCCGCGGCGGGGCGGGCAAACACGAAGAGGCTGGTTTCAGGGCTGATGCCCGCTGCCATCTCTTTTCCCGCGAGGGTGATTTTCCCGCTCGCGCTGAGCGAGCCTGCGGCGGGTTGTGCCGGGCTGGCGATCGGCAGGCCAGCGCGTTTGCGCGCCTCGCCAATCATGGTCTGGGCAGATTGCGCCATGTCGCTTTGCGGATCGACATGGGCGGCCATCTTTTCCCACAGGCTGACCGCCTGTTTGTAATCGCCCGCGTCGAAGGCAATCGTGCCGGCCAGGGCCAGCGCCTTGACGTTGGCGGGGTCCAGCTGCAATGCACGTGCGACCAGTTTGGCCGGCTCGCCGGTGAGTGAGCCTCCGGCGCTACCCAAGGCATCGGCCCAGTCGGCGAAGGTCTGCGCATTAGCCGGCTGCTTCTGCGCCAGCTTGGCAAAGGTGTCACTGGCGTCCTTGAAGCGCTCCAGCACCATGTAGGAGCGCCCCAGCATGTGCAGGCCCTCCAGGTCATCGGGATTGGCCGCCACCTTGGCGGCGAGCTTGTCGACCATGGCTTCGATCTGCAGCGGGCTGATGCCCTGCGGTGCAACGCGCAGTGCCGGGTCCAGTGCGGCCGGATTGCCCAGCGCCAGATACAGCCCCACGGCGAGCAGGGTGCTTGCCAGCCCGGTGGCAATTGCCCAGCCGCGGCGCGGCACGGCGAGTGCCTGTTCAGCGGGAGCGACATCCGCTTCTGCCAAGGCGCGGCGAGCCAGTTCGTCGAGGCCTTCGGCGTGGGCGGCAGCGTCGATCTGGCCGGCAGCCAGTTCGGCGTCCAGGGTGGCGCGCTGCTCGCGCAGGATGCGTAGCGCAGGCGCTTCGGCGGGGATTTCGAGCGCTGCGGGCCGGCGCCACAAGGGCCACAGCAGCACGGCGAGTACGGCGAGCAGGAGCAGGCCGGCGGCAATCAGGAAGGGGCTCATGTCAGCTTTCTTTCTTGTCGAGCAGGGCACGGGCGCGCGCCAGTGCGGCGGCATCCGGCACCGCCTCGGCGGGCTCGCTGCGGCGTTGGCGCAGGCGCCAGAAGAAGGCGGCCAGTGCGCCGAGGACGAGCAGCAGCGGGCCGAGCCACAGAATCAGCGTGCCGGTTTTCAGCGGCGGGTCGTAGAGCACGAAATCACCATAGCGCTCGACCATGAAGTCGCGCACCTCGGCCTCGCTCTTGCCGGCGGCAAGCATCTCGTGCACCTGGCGCTTCAGGTCCATGGCGAGATCGGCCTGCGATTCGGCAATCGACTGGTTCTGGCAGACGAGGCAGCGCAACTGTTCCTCAAGCCGCGTGGCGCGGGCGTCTACGGTCGCTTCGGGCGTCGCGGCGAAGGCCGAGACACTGAAAAATACGATGCATATTGCCCGGATCAAGCGCTGTGCCATCCGGGGCCTGGAGAGAGATTCACGCACCCTGCAACTCCTTGATCCGTGGCAGCAATTCCTTCTCCAGCACCTCCGGCGTGAGCGGGCCGATGTGCTTGTGGCGGATGCGTCCCTTGCCGTCGATGAGGAAGGTTTCCGGCACGCCATACACGCCGTAGTCGATGCCCACGCGACCGTCGGCATCGACGATGGAGAGCGTATACGGGTCGCCAAACTGGCCCAGCCAGCCCAGCGCGTCGTCACGCTTGTCCTTGTAGTTCAGGCCGATGATGGGCAACACGCCGCGTTTGGCGAAGTCGATCAGCACCGGATGCTCCTCGCGGCAGGCTACGCACCAGCTCGCCCACACATTCAGCAGCCAGACCTTGCCCTGCATGTCGGCGAGCTTGAGCTGCGCCTCGGGCTGCTGCAGTTGCGGCAGATTGAAAGCCGGCGCCGGCTTGTCGATCAGCGGCGAGGGAATCTCGCGTGGATTGAGAGTCAGGCCGATGGCGAGGAAGGCGACGAGGCCGATGAAGATCGCGAGAGGGATGAGGGCTTTGGCTTTCATGCGGATTCTTCTGCGCTGATGAAATGGCACAGTTGTGCGGTGACAGAGATAAGACCGCGGGCCAAGTAAATGAAAGTGGTTCCTTGCGTTGGGGACGGGGCCCACGAAACGATATTTCCAGCTCTGGCATTTGACTTCAACTCTGCGAAATCAGCGATTTGTGAGTGCTGTGACACACCTTCAAAGCGGATGTTGGCGGGGCAGCGTTGGCGTGAGTTGTTTCCGTTTGGGTAATAGTCCAGAGAAATGGAAATCGTGTCCGTTGCCACGTTTATTTCCATTCCTTTGAGTACGGCGTCGTGCAGTTCGATAGAGTCCAGACTCATGCGGCCACCTTGGTTTTTGTCTTGCGGTAACGCGCATCCAGTGCCGCGCACAGCCCGCCCAGCGCCATCAGCAGGCAACCGCCCCAGATCCAGCTGACGAAGGGTTTGTAGTACAGGCGCAGCACCCAGCTGTCCGGCCCGACGGCTTCACCCAGCGAGACATACACATCGCGGAACAGGCCGGTATCAATCGAGGATTCGGTCATCGGCATCTGGCGAGCTGTGTAGATACGCTTCTCCGGATGCAGGACATTGATCTGCCGGCCGTCGCGGGCGAGGCTGACCGTGGCCTGCGCGGCGACGTAGTTGGGGCCTTTGACTTCATTGACCCCGTCCAGCCGGAAATCGTAGCCCGCCAGCTGCGTGTTGCTGCCGATCTTCACGGTGACGTCGACATTGGCCTCCAGCGTCTTCACCAGCGTCACGCCGATGATGAAGATGCCGATGCCCAGATGCGCCAGCCACATCCCCCACCACGAACCGGGGATGCCGGAGAGCCGCGCCCACAGGCCGTCTTCACCCTGCATGCGGGCCCATAGAAGCTGCACGTTGCCCGCCAGTACCCATGCCGCGAGAGCCAAACCCAGCGTACTTCTCCACGATGGATGCCCGGAGAGCCACGCCAGCAGCGCGCCTGCGAGCAGGCTTCCTGCAAACGCAGGCCAGAGGCGGCTCACCAGCGTGCCGAAAGCGTGATCCTTCCAGCGCACGAAGGGGCTGACGACCATCAGCAGCACGACCGGCGCCATCAGTGGCACGAACACGGCTTCGAAATAGGGCGGACCGACGGAGAGCTTGCCGCCGCCCAGTGCATCCATCAACAGCGGGTACAGCGTGCCGAGCAGCACCGTGGCGCACACCACGGCGAGTAGCACGTTGTTGGTCAGCAGCAGGGTTTCACGCGACAGCAGACCGAAGCGCCCGCCGCCCGCCAGCTTCGGGGCGCGCCAGGCATACAGCGCCAGCGAGCCGCCGATGACGATGACCAGCAGCGCAAGAATGAACACGCCGCGTTTCGGGTCGGTGGCAAACGCATGCACGCTGGTCAGCACGCCGGAACGCACGAGGAAAGTGCCGAGCAGCGACAGCGAGAAAGCCGAGATGGCCAGCAGCACCGTCCAGCTTTTGAAGGCACCGCGTTTCTCGGTGACCGCCAGCGAGTGGATCAGCGCGGTGCCGACCAGCCAGGGCATGAAGCTGGCGTTCTCCACGGGGTCCCAGAACCACCAGCCGCCCCAGCCCAGCTCGTAATACGCCCAGCCGGAGCCGACCGCGATGCCCAGCGTGAGGAACAGCCAGGCGGTGAGCGTCCACGGCCGTGACAGGCGTGCCCAGGCCACGTCGAACTGGCCGCCGATCAGCGCCGCGATGGCAAACGCGAAGGCCACCGAGAAGCCCACATAGCCCATGTACAGCAGCGGCGGATGGATGATCATCCCCGGGTCCTGCAGCAGCGGGTTCAGGTCGTTGCCTTCCGGTGCGCCCGGCAGCAGGCGGGTGAAGGGATTCGAGGTGATCAGCATGAAGGCCATGAAGCCCACGCTGACCAGTCCGAGCACGGCCAGCACGCGCGCCGAGAAAACTTCCGGCAGGCGCTTCGAGAAAGACACCGCAGCGGTCCAGCCGGTGAGCATCAGCCCCCACAGCAGCAGCGAGCCCTCGTGGCTGCCCCACACGGCAGTCAGGCGATAGACCAGCGGCAACTGCGTGTTCGAATGCGAGGCGACGTAAGCCACCGAGAAATCGTTGTCGACAAAGGCCCAGGCGAGGCAGGCGAACGCCACCAGCACCAGCACGAACTGCGCGCGTGCGGCCGGGCGGGCGACCGCCATCAGTGCCGCATCGCCACGCTGGGCGCCGAGCAGCGGCAGGCTGCCGAGCACGGCGGCGGTGACAAAGGCGAGGATCAGGGCAAAGTGGCCGAGTTCGGGGATCATGGGTCAGTCGTACCAGTCTCGCCGGGCGGAGGAATGAGTCGCGCGGCAATTGTTGAGCATCAGGATGGCGGGTTACGCCTTCGGCTAACCCGCCTTACTGTGAAATCGTTTGCGCTGTCTTGTGGGCGCGGTCAATCGCGTCCTTGGCTTCCGGCGGCATGTAATTCTCGTCGTGTTTGGCGAGCACTTCGGTGGCGGTGAACACCCCGTCGGCGCCCAGCTTGCCCTGCGCTACGGCGCCTTTGCCATCCTTGAAGAGATCCGGCAGCGCGCCTTTGTACACCACCGGCACCGTCTTCGCGGTATCGGTGATTACGAAGCGTACGGTCTGGCCATCTGCGTTGCGCTGCAGCGAGCCCGCCAGCACCATGCCGCCGACGCGGAAGTTGCGGCCCTGCGGCACCTTGCCCTCGGCCACTTCGCTCGGAGTGTGGAAGAACACCAGATTGTCGTTGAAGGCATTCAGCACCAGCGCGGTGGCGCCGCCAAGCAGGGCCAGCGCGATGCCGATGAGCAGAAAACGTTTGTGGCGGGGTTTCACGTCAGTCCTTTTCAATTTGCTGCAACTGGCACAGGCGCTGCAGGCTCTGCTTCCGACGCTGGTGCAGCAGCCAGAGTTCCGCAGCGATGAGCAGAAAACTCACGCCGTAGGAACCCCATACGAAGAAACCGCGCCCGCCCATGGCGATGAATTCACTGAAGGATTGCCACTGCATTTATCGATCCTCCCTGTTGTTCCGACTCCCCAGCCGGGCAATTTCGGCCGCCGCCCAGTCGGTGTGGCGTTCGCGCTCCAGAATGATGCTGCGGGTGCGGGCAAAGGTGACGGCGAGGCTGTAGAACCAGGCAGCGAAAGCCATGACCAGCATGCCGAGCTTGATCGACGCTGCTACGCTGGCCGAGCTGCCGGCTCCGACCGAGGCGCCCTGATGCAGGGTGCTCCACCATTTCACCGAGAAATAGATGATGGGCACATTGACCGCCCCGACCAGCGCGACGATGGCGCCCGCCTTGTCGGCGCGGCGCGGGTCTTCGATGCTGCGGGTCAGCGCGATGAAGCCGAAGTAGAGGAAGAGCAGCAGCAGTTGCGAGGTCAGGCGTGCATCCCATACCCAGTAGGCGCCCCAGGTCGGGCGGCCCCACAGCGCACCGCTCCACAGTGCGATGAAGCAGAACAGCGCCCCGGTGGGGGCGAGTGCCTGCGTGACGTAGAACGACAGGCGCGTACCCAGCCCCAGTCCGATCGCTGACCAGAAGGCCATCACCAGATAGATGAACATGCTCATCCAGGCGGCGGCGACGTGGATGTAGATCACGCGGTAGACCTCACCCTGCACGGCATCGACGGGGGCGACGAAGAAGCCAATGTACAGGCCCGCGGCACAGCACAGGGCGGCCAGCGTTGCAAACACGGGCACGAGCTTGCCGGCGAGCGGGTAGAAGGTCTGCGGTGAGGAAAACCTGAAGATGTTCATGGTTTCAGCTGTAAGTACTCAGGCAGTTCCGCATGATACGAAGAAATGTGCCTGCAGGTGCCTTGATCTGTTTCAAGAGAGGTCATTCACAGGCCAGTCGCAGGGCCGCCGCGCAAGCAAATGGCGCCAGCGCCAGCGCCGCCAGACTGGCGCCGCCCAGCAGGGAGAGATGCGGCGTGATGCTCATGCCCCCCGCCCATGCATCCACGGCACCTGCACCGAAAACCAGCACCGGTACGCATAGTGGCAGGACCAGCAGGGCGAGCAGGCTGCTGGCGCCGCGCAGGCCCAGCGTCAGTGCTGCGCCGATGGCTCCGAGTAGTGACAGGATGGGGGTCCCCAGCATCAGGCTGGCGACGAGTACCTGGGTGGCGCCAGGCTCCAGCCGATACATCAGACCCAGCAGCGGGGCGATCAGCACCAGCGGCAAACCGGTAGTGAGCCAGTGGGCGAGGATCTTGGCGCTGACCCAGATAACGGAGGGTTCGGGCGAGAGCAGCAGTTGCTCCAGCACGCCATTGTCGAAATCCTGCGCAAACAGGCGGGGCAGGGCGAGCAAGCTGGCAAGGAGTGCTGCGACCCACACGACGCCGGGACCGATGGTACGCAGCTGTTCTGCTTCTGAACCGATGCCAAAAGGGAACAGGCTTGCGACGATGACGAAAAAGGACAGCGCGACCAGCAGGTCGGCGCGCGCGCGCCATGCCAGGAGAATGTCTCGATGCAGGACGGAGAAAAAGGTGTTCATGGAGCAAACGTCTCTACATCAAGGATCCGCAATGGCGTCCGGAAGGAAACGTCCTGATGCGAACTGAAGATCACGCTGCCGCCGGCCGCGCAATGCGCATCCAGCGTGGCCGTCAGCCCGGCCACCGCATCTGCGTCAAGAGCCGTGAAAGGCTCGTCAAGAATCCAAAGAGGACGATCTGCTGCGAGGAACAGTCGTGCCAGCCCGACACGACGACGCTGGCCCTGTGACAAAACTTTACAAGGCAGAGTGGTCTGGTGCTGCAGTCCGATCTGCGATAGTGCTGCGACACAGTCTGCGTGGCTGACAGGAGTGCCAGCTGCAGTGCAGGCAAAGCGCAGATTCTCGACCGGAGTGAGCAATTCGTTGAGAGCCGGAGCGTGGCCCAGATAGAGCAGGGCTGCGTGAAACGCCTCACGCTGGACGTGAATCGAGGTGCCATGCCAGCACAGTGTTCCGACGGCGGGCGGCGATAGTCCGGCAAGCAGGCGCAGCAAGCTGGTTTTTCCCATGCCATTGGCGCCTGCAATGCGCAGCAATTCGCCAGGCTTCAGGGAAAAGCCCAGCCGGCGGAACAGGAGGCGGTCGCCGCGCTGGCAGGCGAGTTGATCGACGTCAAACATGGACGGCATTCAACCACAAGCGGGCAGGCGGAGCCAGCCCGTGAGGGGCGACTGCCTTTCTGGCAGGGGCCTCAAGGTCTGTGATGTGCCGCCGTAACCTGAACATGTAGTCCCGTTTTGCGGGGTGTGTTCCGGTGATGCAGACACGGGGTGTTTCAGGACGGTGCCAATCGGCACCGGGCGGAAAGCTGGTGATTTTCGGAGGATCATGATGTCCATTACCCGCAAGATTTTTGTGCTGATTTGTGTGGCACTGGCCAGTTGCGGTGTTGTTTTCGGAGTGGCCCTCAGCGGCCTTTCGCGCATGCAGGCGGCGGCCAGTGCGGCGGATCCTCAGGCCGTGCAGGTGGCTTTTGCCTCGGCACGCATGCTGTCGGTCGTGGCCTTGCTGCTGGGGGTTGTCGTGATTGCCGGGTTGGGCTATCTGCTGTGGCGTTCTCTGGTGAAACCCTTGCAGAACATGCAGGAGACGATCGCTCAGGCGGCGGACAAACTGGATTTCACCGGAGTGATCACGGTGAGTTCCGGTGACGAAATTGGCACGACGCTGAGTGCCTATAACCGTTTGCTGGAGCGTCTGCGCCAGAGTTTTGCCGATATCCAGAAGGCGACCGAGCACATGCTTGAGGTGACCGAGGATGTCGACGTGTCTTCACGCAAGATTGCGCGCAATTCGCAGATCCAGAGCGATGCGTCGGCCAACATGGCAGCAGCGGTCGAAGAAATGACCGTCAGCATCTCCATCGTTGCGCAGCAGGCCAAGGATGCCAATCAGCACACCCAGGAGTCGCGGGATATTGCCGAGCACAGTGCAGGCTCCATCCTGAGCACCGTTGATGGTATTCGCACGATTTCAGACACGGTGGGAGAGGCTGCCGCGCGGATCAAGACCCTGCGCGCCGACTGCGACAGTATTTCGGCAATGGCCGGGATCATTCACGAGATTGCCGATCAGACCAATCTGCTGGCGCTGAATGCGGCCATTGAGGCCGCACGGGCGGGCGAGCAAGGGCGTGGTTTCGCGGTGGTGGCCGACGAGGTACGCAAGCTTGCTGAGCGCACCACCAAGTCGACGCAGGATATCAGCGCGCTGGTGGTCCGGATGCAGGATAGCGCCCGTTCCGCAGTTGACAGCATGAGCGCAACCGAAGAAGCCGTCAGCCACGGCGTGGTCAATGCCAAGCAGGCTGGGGATTCGATCGAACGCATCAAGGAGGGTTCTGCGGCCGCGGCGGGTGTCGTGGAGGAAATTGCCGGGGCGATTCGTGAGCAGCAAACTGCAAGTACCGAGATAGCCAAGAACATCGAACAGATCGCCCAGATGAGCGAGCAGAATTCCGCAGCGGCAGGTGCATCGGCGACGGCGGTGAGTCGCATTTCGCAGGCGGGGCGGGAGATTGCCCAGTCCCTGTCGTTGTACAAGGTGGATAACCGGCGCAAGACTCTGGAAATCCGCGTTGCGGATATTCACGGCGATGATCATCCGGCGGTGCGCGCCTTGCGCGCAATGGGCGAGTTGATCGAATCACGTTCGGATGGTCGTTTGCGCATGAAGGTGATGTCCAAGGGGGCGTTCGGTGCAGAGAAGGAAGCACTGGAGCAGCTCAAGAGTGGTGGGCTGGACATGACTCGCACCATGATCTCCAGCCTCAACAAGGATTGCCCACAGACTGTGGTGCCGGCCATGCCCTTCCTGTTCCGCTCTATTGATCACATGCAGAAAGCCATGGACGGACTGCCGGGGCAGCAGATCCTTGCGTCCTGTGCGAGTGGTGGGTTCATGGGGCTGGCCTTCTATGACAGCGGGGCGCGCTCGATCTATGCCAACAAGCCTGTGAAATCGATTGCCGATGTGCGTGGCATCAAGTTGCGCGTACCGCAGTCGGATCTGTGGATTGCCGTGGCCAATGCCATGGGTGCGCATGCCACGCCGATGTCACTTGACGAGATCGTGGCGGGCCAGCGCATGGGCCTGGTCGATGCGGCGGAAAACAATCTGCCTTCTTATGAAGGCTTCAAACATTCTGAAATCTTCAAGTATTTTTCCTTTACCGAACACTCGATGGCTCCGGATATTCTGGTGTTCTCGAAGAAACGCTGGGATACGCTGGCTGAGGAAGATCGCCAGATTATTGCCGAGGCCGCTCGCGAATCGGTCGGCATCATGCGCCGGTTCTGGAAGGAGCGTGAAGAGCAGGCCAGCCGGGCCGCCAGTGCTGCGGGGTCGATCTTCGTGCGGGATGTGGACAAGGCTTCTTTCCAGAGCGCGATGAAGCCAGTCTATGACAAGTTTGTGACGACCAGCGACCAGCGCGCCCTGTTGCAGGCAATCCAGGCCATTCGCTGACCCGGATCCGGGCCGTCATTGTCATTCTGTCGCCGTGTGGCAGTGACTGTTATTGCCATCGGCGCTACATCCTTTAGGGTACTTTCTTACTTTATGGCGGGTCGTTAGCATGGCTACGGCAGCGCACGCTGCCCAAGCCATATGACCCGGAGGAACCCGCCCATGAAGTTCGCCCTGACTGGCATTGCCCTGGCTGTCGCCAGCCTGTTTGCAAGTGTTGCTCAAGCCGCTCCGACACCTGTCAATCTGCGTGTTGTGACCCCATTCGCTACCGGCCACATCCTGGCTGATACCGCCGTCAAGTTCAAAGAAGAGCTGGAGGCCCGCGCCCCGCATATCAAGGTGTCGATTCAGACGGGGGTGCTCAACGAGCAGACCATCGATCCGGCCTTCCAGCCCTGCAGCGCAAGCGAGCGCGTCGGAGAGGTGCTCCTGACCGGGGGACAGCCCATTCAGGATTACGCGCCGGCCTATTTCTTTTTCAACGGCCCGTACGTTATTCGTGACTTCAAACATCTGCAGGAGGTGTGGGAAAGCAAGATTGGCGACAAACTCGTCAAACAGCTCGAGGACGACGGCAAGATGGTGGCCTTCGATCCGGTTTATCGTGGTTTCCGGCAGTTCACTGCCAACAAGCCGATCAACACCCCTGCCGATTTCCAGAGCATGAAGCTGCGCCTTCCTCCTGTGCCGGACTGGATTGCGGTCTGGCAATCACTGGGGGTCGTCCCGGTGCAGGTGCCGCTGCCGGGTATCTACGATGCGCTTAAAACCGGTGCTGCCGAAGCGTCCGAGGGCGACCTTACCCAGATCAAATCGCTCAAGCTGTACGAAGTACAAAGTCAGTTGATCATGACCAACCATCTGGTTGGTTTCGGCATGCAGATGGCCAATGCCTGCTTCTATCGCAAGGAATTGTCGAAGGGAGATCAGAGCAAGGTTCGCCTGGCGCTCAAGAAAGCCGCGCAATGGGGAACCCGCACAATCCAGGAGCGTGAGGCCAGCCTGCTGGCCGAGTTGCAGGCGTCCGGCATGAAGATTGTCACTCCGGACGCTGCGGCGATCCGCACTGCGGCTGAACCGGCAATCAACCAGCTGTTTGCCACGAAGTGGACGGTTACCACCTGGAAGAAAGTCCTGGATCAGTAAGCGTTTCAAGGAGTCTGGCTGGAGAGGCTTTCTCCAGCCAGACACGGGTGCTGATTTCGCGGAACGCCCAATGCGGTTGAATCCTGACAGCACCCTCCAGGCATCCTTGCTGGACTGTCTGTCTGTACCATTTGGGATACCGTACCTCTGCCTGGTCGTGGATTCTCCTCCATCCATCTTCCGCTGGTCACTATTTATTTGTAGGATTTATTCTTACAAACTACGATGCCACGGAGACGGGATATTTGTATCCCCGACAACAAGAACAGTGAGGAGACATGATGCGTAGCAAGATTCTTGGCGGCATGGCCGTCATGCTGCTGGCAGCTAATGTGCAGGCAGCTACGGACTATCCGTCCGGTTATACCAAGTGTGCCAAGGAAGGCGCGGCCTGCGCCATGAGTGGCACGCGCAGCGTGGCATTCGGCAAATCCGGCGCGTTTGTATACGCCACCCTGAGTGGCAACTTTACCTGTCAGGCCTCGCTGTTCCCGTCGAACTCGATCACCGGCACGCGTTATTGCTCTTACGCGGCGACGACTTCTTCGTCCAGCTCCAGTTCCTCTTCGAGCAGCAGCTCGTCGTCCAGCAGTTCGAGCAGTTCCAGCTCGTCTTCAAGCAGCAGTTCGTCTTCCTCCTCCTCGTCGAGCAGCAGCTCAAGCAGCGGCGGTACCGGCAAGTACGTCGAGAAGCTCGACCGTGGCGTGGTGGCGGTTCCCGCTTCCAGCGGCATGCTGGTGAGCTGGCGCCTGCTGGGCACCGATCCTTCCGGCATCAGCTTCAACGTGTATCGCGGCTCGGTCAAACTCAACAGCAGCCCGATCACGGGTGCCACCAACTATCAGGACACCGCCGGCAGCGCGGGTTCAGCCTACTCGGTGCGTCCGGTGATCAATGGCGTGGAGCAGTCTGCTGCCAGCGCCACCGTGCTGGCCAATCCCTACTTGAGCATCCCGATCAGCAAGCCGGCTGGCGGCACGACACCGGATGGTGTGGCGTACACCTACGAGGCCAACGATGGCTCGCCGGCGGACCTTGACGGCGACGGCCAGTATGAAATCGTGCTGAAGTGGCAGCCAACCAATGCCAAGGACAATTCGCAGTCCGGCTATACCGGCAACACCTACATTGACGCCTACAAGCTCAACGGCACACGTTTGTGGCGCATCGACCTAGGCAAGAACATTCGCGCCGGCGCGCACTACACCCAGATGGTGGTGTATGACCTGGATAGCGACGGCAAGGCCGAGGTCATGCTCAAGACCGCTGACGGCACGAAGGACGGCAAAGGCACGGTAATCGGATCAAGTTCTGCCGACTACCGCAACAGCTCGGGCTACGTTCTGTCCGGCCCGGAATACCTGACGGTATTCAACGGCGCCACCGGGGCGGCGATGGCCACCACCAACTACCTGCCGGCACGTGGCACGGTATCCAGCTGGGGGGATTCCTACGGCAATCGTGTGGATCGCTTCCTCGCTGGCGTGGCCTACCTCGATGGTACAAAACCGTCGGCGGTGTTCGCGCGTGGCTACTACACCCGTGCAGTGCTGGTTGCGTGGGACTGGCGTGATGGCAAGCTGAGCCAGCGCTGGACGCATGACAGCCCGACTTCAGGTTCGGGTGCTTATGGTCAGGGAGCGCACTTCTTTACCGTGGGTGACGTTAACAACGATGGCAAGGATGACATCGTCTATGGCGCTGCCACCATCAATGGCAGCGACGGCAAGCTGCTGTATCGCACGGGCCTCGGCCATGGTGATGCACTGCATATGACGGATCTGAACCCGAACCGCAGCGGTCAGGAAGTGTTCATGGTTCATGAGGAAACCGGTGCTGCCTATGGCATGGAGATGCACGATGCGGCCACCGGCAAGATCCTTTGGGGCGTGAAGACCGGCGTGGATACCGGGCGCGGCATGTGTGCGGACATCGACCCGGCCTATCCCGGTTACGAGTGCTGGTCCAGCGTGGGCGGCGTGTACAGTGCCACCGGCGTCTCGCTCAGCAGTTCCCGCCCGAGCATCAACTTCGGCATCTGGTGGGACGGCGATCTGTCGCGCGAACTGCTCGATGGCGTGAAGATCGACAAGTGGGTGCCGTCCTCCTCCAGTGTTACGCGTCTGGTTACGGGGGCTAATGCTGCGTCCAACAACAGCACCAAGGCCAATCCGGTGATCTCGGCAGATCTCTTCGGGGACTGGCGCGAGGAGGTGGTCTGGCGCAACACCGACAACAGTGCCCTGCTGGTATACACCACCGGCATCGTGACCAGCGCGCGCATTCCGACCTTGATGCACAACCCGCAATACCGCGTGCAGGTGGCCGGCCAGAACATGGCCTACAACCAGCCGCCGTATCCGAGTTACTTCCTCGGCAATGGCATGGGGGTTGCAGTTCAGCCGGCCGTGCGTACGCCCTGAAGACACTCCGTCGGGAGTGGAGCGCGGGGCGTTGGCAAGATGCTCGCCCCGGTTCCGCTCCGCCGTACCGAAAACCGCCTCCGGGCGGTTTTGCTTTTGGTTGTTCCGGTCATGAGCCCGCAAGCCGCTCCGCGCTTGCTTTTGCGCGAAGACATGCTGTAAACGCTTGCCGGGTGCGGCTCTTCAGCCTGTGCTCACTGTAACTAGACACGAGAATTCACTTTGCACTGCAGCATTTAGCGGTTATCCTGCGCCGCCTGTGGCATGTGTTCCAGTCTCCCCGCCACTGTCCTGTAGCAGCAGACTCGCTGCCCTCAGTAATTCACACGAACCTGCTTCGTCCTCCTCGACTGGAGCCGCACCCTGAAGGCAGCGGCTGGTCGACGCAGCTCTCTGATTGAGAGAAAAATGTCCTTTGCATCCCTCGGGCTCATCGAGCCCCTCGTCCGCGCCGTTACCGAGCGTGGCTACACTACCCCTACGCCCATTCAGACCCAGGCCATTCCGGCCGTGCTGGGTGGTGGCGACCTGCTCGCCGGCGCGCAGACCGGCACCGGCAAGACCGCCGGTTTCACCCTGCCGCTGCTGCAACGCCTGACCGAAACTCCGGCCCGCAAGCCTGGCGCGATCCGCGCGCTGGTGCTGACGCCGACCCGCGAACTGGCCGCCCAGGTCGAAGAATCCGTGCGCCACTATGGTGTGCACCTGCCGCTCAAGTCCATGATGATGTTCGGCGGTGTGTCCATTAACCCGCAGATCACCCAGCTCAAGCGCGGTGTCGACATTCTCGTCGCCACGCCGGGCCGCCTGCTGGACCACGTGCAGCAGAAGACTGTCGATCTGTCCGGTGTCGAAATCCTCGTACTGGATGAAGCCGACCGCATGCTCGACATGGGCTTCATCCGCGACATCAAGCGCGTGCTGGCCCTGCTGCCGAAGCAGCGCCAGAACCTGCTGTTCTCCGCGACCTTCTCGGACGAGATCAAGGAGCTGGCCGACAGCCTGCTGAACAAGCCCGCGCTGATCGAAGTGGCGCGTCGCAATGCCACGGTCGAAGCCATCACCCAGCGCGTCATGCTGGTTGATCAGAAAGCCAAACGTCATCTGCTCGCGCATCTGATCAAGGAACACGCCTGGTTCCAGGTTCTGGTGTTCACACGCACCAAGCACGGTGCCAACCGGCTGGCCGAGCAGCTCACCAAGGGCGGCACTCCGTCCCTGGCGATCCACGGCAACAAGAGCCAGAACGCCCGTACCCGTGCGCTCGCCGAATTCAAGAGCGGCGACCTGCAGGTGCTGGTGGCGACCGACATCGCCGCGCGTGGCATCGACATTTCCGAGCTGCCGCATGTGGTGAATTTCGAGCTGCCCAATGTGCCGGAAGATTACGTGCACCGTATTGGTCGGACCGGCCGTGCCGGCTCCACCGGTGAAGCCCTGTCGCTGGTAGCGCCGGACGAAACCGGTTTCCTCAGGGACATCGAGAAGCTTACCCGCCGCACGATCGAGCGCGTAGTCGTGCCGGCTTTCGAGATTCCGGCCGGTGCTGCTGCTGAAGATGCGCAACCGCGCCCGCCGCGTCAGCCGCAAGGTCGTGGGCGTCAAGCCCAGGGCCAGCGCCGCGAAGGCGGCACACCGGCCAGTGCGCCGCGCAGCCGCTCCGGCAGCGCTTCTTCGGGCAGGTCTTCTGCACAGCCGCGCGCAGCCGGCGCTGGTGAAGGCCGTGCGCCGCAGAGTGAGGCACGGCGCGGATCTGCAGGCGCATCGTCCGGACAGCCGCGCGGAACGGGCTCTTCCGGGCAGCCTCGTCGCTCAGGTCCGTCGGGTGCGGCTTCCGGGCAGGCACGTCATGGTTCCTCGCAAGGTGCCAATGGTCGTCCGCAGCGCAGCAATGCACCGCGTGGCGAAGCCAATGGCAATGTCGCGCGTCCGCAGCGTGAAGTGAATGGCAATGTACTGGCGCAGCCGCGGCGTGATGTTAATGGCAATCGCGCCCAGCCGGCCCGTTCGGGCGAGAGCCAGGGCGGCTTGCGTGGCGCGTTCTCGCGTGGCATCAGTGCCTTGCGCCGCCTGAGCGACAGCTGAAAAAGGCAGTTCGGCGCTTGCCGGGCTGAATGCACAAAGGGCCGCGTTTGCGGCCCTTTGTGCGTCTGCGGATCTGGCGTCAGCGCCCCAGTTCGCGGGCGAGCTGTCCGGCGAGCTTCAGGCTCTGGTTGAGATAGCCGCGACCGAACAGGTTCAGGTGATTGAGGATGTGATACAGGTTGTACAGCGCTTTGCGCCGTTCGTAATTCTCATGCAGGGGCAGGGCTGTGCGGTAAGCGGCATAGAAACCGAGCGGAAAGCCGCCGAAGAGTTCGCTCATGGCGACATCGGCCTCGCGGTCGCCAAAATGGCAGGCCGGATCGAACAACACCGGGGTGCCGTCCGGCAAGGCGCCGATATTGCCGCTCCACAAATCGCCGTGCAGCAGGCTGGGCCGGGGGTGGTAGTCGATGAACAGGCCCGGCGTCTTTTCGCAGATGCGTTCGCCATGCTGCTGCAATTCGCCTTTGAAGCCGTTACGTGCGGCCAGCGCGAATTGTGGCTGCAAGCGCTTCTGCACGAAGAATTGCGACCAGTTGTCGGTCTCGCCGTTGGTTTGTGGCGTACTGCCGATGAAGTTGTCCTGCGGCCAGCCGAAATGCTCGCCGGTGCAACGATGCAACTCGGCCAGAGCTTCACCGGCCCGGCGGGCCTCGGCATCACTGCGCAATGGCGCGATATCCAGCCACTCAAGGAGCAGGAAGGCGTGCCCATCTGCTTCGCCAAGACCCAGTACCGCCGGGGTTCTCAGGGCTGGGCAGCGCGACAGGGCGCGCAGGCCATCGGCTTCCGCCGCGAACATGGCCAGATCACCGGCAGGGCGGAGCTTGACGAAAACATCGCTGGTTGAACCGCCGAGTTTCAGTGTGGTGTTGATGTCACCACCGCTGATGGGTGTGATGCAGTCGATGCGGAAATCCATACCGATTGCGCTGCGAGCGCAGCCTTCAAGACTGGATCGCAGCGCTTCGCTGAGCATTACTTCGCCAGTCTTGCGCGTGCCCGCGCAATCGCTGCGCGCACCTGCTCCGGTGCGGTGCCACCGATGTGATTGCGCGAGGCCAGCGAGCCTTCCACGGTGAGCACGCCGAAGATGTCATCGGCGAGTCTGTCGGCGGCTCCCGGCACATGACCCATCGAGGTGCGCAGTTCGGCCAGCGACATGTCGGGCAGATCGCAGCCTTTGGTTTCGGCTGCGCGCACAGCCAGCGCCACGGCTTCGTGCGCGTCGCGGAAGGGCAGACCCTTCTTGACCAGATAATCAGCCAGATCGGTGGCAGTGGCGAAGCCGAGTTTGAGCGCTTCGCGCATGTTGTGCGCTTTCACCTTGATGCCGGTAATCATGTCGGCATAGATGCGCAGGGTGTCGATCATCGTGTCGGCGGCGTCGAAGATCGGTTCCTTGTCTTCCTGATTGTCCTTGTTGTAGGCCAGCGGCTGGCCCTTCATCAAAGTCAGCAGGGCGATCAGGTGACCATTCACGCGACCGGTCTTGCCACGCACCAGTTCGGGCACGTCCGGATTCTTCTTCTGCGGCATGATGCTGCTGCCGGTGGTGAAGCGGTCGGCCAGATCGATGAAGCCGAAGCGCGGGCTCATCCACAGGATCAATTCTTCGGACAGGCGTGACAGATGCATCATCGCCAGCGCCACGGCGGCGCAGAATTCGATGGCGAAGTCGCGGTCCGACACGGCGTCCAGCGAGTTCTCGCAGACTTCGTCGAAGCCCAGCTCGCGCGCGACGAATTCACGATCGATCGGATAGGTGGTACCTGCCAGCGCGGCAGAGCCCAGCGGCAGGCGGTTGGTGCGGCGGCGCACGTCGGCAAAGCGCTCGGCGTCGCGGCGCAGCATCTCGCTGTAGGCCATCAGGTGGTGGCCAAAGGTGACCGGCTGGGCGATCTGCAGGTGTGTGTGGCCGGGCAAGGGTGTGGCCGCGTGCTCTTCGGCAAGCTTGAGCAGGTTGGTCTGGAAATCGCCGATCAGCACCAGAATGCTGTCGATCGTGTCACGTAGCCACAGGCGGATGTCGGTGGCGACCTGATCGTTGCGTGAGCGGCCGGTATGCAGGCGTTTGCCGGCGTCACCGATCAGCGCGGTCAGGCGCTGCTCGATGTTCATGTGCACGTCTTCGCCGTCCAGCGTCCACACGAACTCGCCACGCTCGATTTCGCCGAGAATCTGCGCCATGCCACGCTCGATATCGGATAAATCCTGATTGCCAATGATCCCTTGTTTTGCCAGCATCCTGGCGTGCGCCAATGAACCGCGAATATCCTGCGCGGCCATGCGGCAATCGAAGAACACGGAAGCGGTGTAACGCTTGACCAGATCGGAGACGGGTTCGGAGAAGCGGCCAGACCAGGCGCCGGAAGCGTTGCCGGAGGATTTATCGGTCATAATCAGCAGATTGGTTCATCAATAACGGTTTGGGTGGCAGCTTGTCACGCAAGGGGAACATGGCGGCAGCACCGGAGAAGACGACAAGTATAAAGCAAGCACCAGAGCGCTCCGTGATTCCGGAGCGTTTGCGCGTGCCGGTGCCGGATTTCCGCAATCTCGGGGCGATCCTGCGCGTGCTGGGCTGCGGCAATCTGCTGATGTTGCTGACCGTACTGATCCGTACGCCGCATCTGCGTGAGTTTGTGTATCACATGACAGTGATGGTGGGGCGGGCCGAATTGCCGTTGATGGCTCTGTCTGGCTGGCTGTACTGGCTGGGGCCCTGGCTCAACCGGCTGCACTGGCGTGACCTGACCCTGATTACCGGCTGCATGGCTGTGGCGCTGGCGATCATCTTCCAGACCTGGATCCTGCCCGCGGTGGATGCCGATGCCTATTTGCGCGGCTTGCTGTGGGCGGCAGGCAGTTCAGTAGCCGTGATGGCGTATTTCCGCTGGCGGCAGATCTCGCAGATGCCGGCGCTGGGGGAGGCACGCATCCTGGCGCTGACGGCGCGTATCCGCCCGCATTTTTTCTTCAACTGCATCAATGGCGTGCTTGGGGTAATGCGCTCTGAGCCCAAGCGCGCCGAGCAGGCACTGGAGTCGATGGCCGAGCTGTTTCGCGAACTGATGCGTGACAGCCGCGAACTGGTGCAGCTGTGCGATGAAATCGAGCTGTGCAACCGTTATCTGGAGCTGGAGCGATTGCGCCTGGGGGACCGTCTGAATGTGAAGTGGGAGCTCAAGCATGCGCCGCTCAACGCCCAGGTTCCGCCGCTCATGCTGCAACCCCTTCTCGAGAATGCGGTATGTCACGGTATAGAGCCAAACCCGGAGCCGGGACGCATCCTGGTGCGTATCATCCGGCGTGGCAATATGCTCGACATGCGTATCAGCAATCCGCTCTGTCCGGGGGGCGGCCGGCGTGCTGGCGGAAACCGCATGGCGCTGAACAACATCCGGGAACGATTGGCGCTGTTTTTTGATATGGAAGCTACCCTCTCTACTGAAGAGCAGGATGGCGAATTCAGGGTGCGGGTGCGCATCCCGCTGCGAAAAGAGGAGAAGTAATGGAAACGACGTCGCTGGCAATCCTGATCGTGGATGACGAGGCCCCCGCGCGCGAGCGCCTGCGTGACCTGCTCGGCGATATTGCCGGCGAGCAGCCCAACCGCGTGGTCGGCATGGTGGGGAACGGGCTGGAGGCCCTGCGTCTGCTTGAAACCACGCCGGTTGATGTGATCCTGGTGGACATCCGCATGCCGGCCATGGACGGCATCGAGTTCGCCCAGCATGCCGCCTTGCTCAAGCCGGCGCCGCCGATCATCTTCGTCACGGCCTACGATGAGCACGCCGTGCAGGCCTTCGAACTGAACGCCATCGACTACCTGCTCAAGCCGGCCCGTGCCGACCGCCTCGCCGCTGCCTTGCAGAAGGCCCGGCACGCCACACCGGTTACCCGCGAGGCGCTCGACACCATTGCCGAACCGCGCCGCCACCTCACCTGCAGCGAGCGCGGCAAGATCCATCTGATTCCCATTGCCGACGTGCTGTATCTGAAGGCCGAGCTCAAGTACGTCACTGCTCGCACCGCTGGTCGCGAATACCTGCTCGAAGAGTCGCTGGTCCAGCTGGAGCAGGAATTTGCCGAGCGCTTCGTGCGTATCCACCGTAACTGCCTCGTTTCCCGCTCCGCTGTCGTCGGCTTCGAGCGTTCGGTGGGGGAGGATGGTGGCGAAGGTTACTGGAGCGTACGCCTGAATGGGCTGGACGAGCTGCTGCCAATCAGTCGTCGGCAGTGGGCCAACGTCCGCGCCGTGCTGGGCGACTGAAAAATCGGCATAAGCCTGCTGCGCGACGCAATCTCGAAGCTCCAGTGCTCAAGCTACTCACGTAGCTATCCGCTCCTCGCTTCGACCTTGCGCCGCTCGCTACGGCTTCTGCACGATTTCCGGGCCTGAACCGGGGTTAGGCAAATCCCGGGAGAGTGTTCTGCTCAGGCGAAAGATGGCTGAAGAGCCGCTTTGGCGGCCGATCTTGCGTGGGTATGCCTGAAAAACCAGCAAGGGCCAAGGTCTTCGCTGGGCGTGCTTGCAGAGCCTTGCTGATGGCGGGTGTACAGGCAGGAGTGGGTGCTGCTCTGTCAGGCTACGTCGGCCGTGACTTCCACCAGACAATCATAGAAGGTCGCGCTGCCGCCCATGTCGGCCAGTGCCTGCGAGGTGACGGCGTTGGCGTTGCAGCCATCGCCGGAGAGCTTCTGCCACCAGATCGAGGGCGCGCTGACCACGCCTTCCCGTACGCCCGGCGTTTCCGCATTCACGCGCAATGTGGCGTGGAAGGCGCCACGGGCGTTGAAGATGCGTACGCGCTGCCCGGTCGTGAGGCCGCGCGCGGCGGCGTCAGACGGGTGCATGTCCAGCCAGGGCTTGCCTTCGGCCTCGCGGAAGCGAGGCAGGTTGGCGAAGCTGGAATTGAGAAAGTGGCGTGAAGGCGGACTGATGAAGGCCAGCGGGTATTTTTCTGCGAGTTCAGGATTGCTGCGCGGGCCTTCGCGAGGGGGCACGTAATGCGGCAGCGGGTCGATACCCTGATGCGCCAGCGTGTCGGAGTAGAACTCGCATTTGCCGGAGGGCGTGGGGAAGCCACCTTCGGCAAAGGGTGCAAAGGGCGTTGGCACGTCAAGACGCTGCCAGCCCTGTTCGCGCAGGATGGCCGGGTCGATATTGCCACTGCGCGGATGGTCGGCGCGGAAAGCCTGCGCGCCGATCTGCTCGTCTGTTTCCGTGAAGCATGGATCGCTGAAACCCATGCGCCGCGCCAGTTCGCGAAATACCCAGGTGTTCGGCCGTGCTTCGCCCAGCGGGGCAATGGCTGGCTGGTTCACCATCACGTTGAGATGGCCGTAGGATTTGTGGATGTCCCATTGTTCCAGCTGGCTGGTGGCGGGCAGCAGGATGTCGGCGAAGTCGGCCGTATCGGTCTGGAACAGCTCATGCACGACCACGAACAGGTCGTCGCGGGCAAAGCCGGCGCGGACCTTGTTGGAGTCCGGCGCCACGGCGACCGGATTCGAGTTGTACACCATGATGGCGCGGATGGCCGGATCGCTGGCTTCGAGCAGAGCGTCGCCTATCGCGCTCATGTTGATGTGGCGTGGCGGGAAGCGCTGGTCGTAGGGATACAGGTCGGGCCGCTCCAGCGCGTGGCTGTCGGCACCGTAAGTGCCGGAGGTGGAGAGCAGGATGCCGCCGTGGGCCCAGCGCCAGTGGCCGGTGAGCGCCGGCAGGCAGGCAATTGCGCGCATCGCGGCGCCGCCACCGGCGCAGCGATTCAGTCCGTAATTGACGCGAATCGCCGCCGGGCGGCCTTCCTGGCCGTATTCGCGGGCGAGCTGCTCGATATCCTGAGCCGCGAGGCCGGTTTCGGCAGCGGCGCGTTCCGGTGTCCAGTCATGCACACGGCGTTTGAGGACGGCATAACCGGTGGTGTAGCGGGCGATGTAGTCTTCGTCGCAGAGGCCGTCGCGGATCAGCACATGCATGATTGCCAGTGCCAGGGCGGCATCGGTGCCAGGCAACGGGGCGAGGTGCCAGTCCGATTTTTCGGCGGTGAGACTGCGTGCGGGGTCAATGCACACGACACGGGCGCCCTTGCGTTTGGCCTCGACGATGCGTGCCCACAGATGCAGATTGGAAACGACCGGGTTGCTGCCCCAGATCAGGATGTAGGGCGCGTTGGCAAAGGCTTCGGGGTCGGTGCCAAAAGTGGCGCCGATGGTGGCCTTGTAGCCGAGGTAGCCGGCTTCGGCACAGATCGTACGATCCAGAAAGCTGGCACCAAGGCGATGAAAAAAGCGCCGGTCCATCGAACTGCCCTGCACCAGACCCATGGTGCCCGCATAGCTGTAGGGCAGGATGCTGCGCGGATCGGTGGCGGCAAGCTGGCGGAACTTTTCGGCAATGGTATCCAGCGCCAGCTCCCAGCTGATGCGCTCGAAGCGCCCTTCCCCTTTCTTGCCGGCCCGCTTCATCGGGTGCAGAAGGCGTTGGTCGGAGTAGGTGCGTTCTTCGTAGTGAGCGACCTTGGCGCAGAGGGTGCCGCGCGTGATCGGGACGTCAATAGCGCCCTGAACCTTGATGGCACGGCCGTCCTCAACCGTGATTTGCATGGCACAACTGTCCGGACAGTCGTGCGGACAGACTGCGCGGACGGTATGACGTGAGTTCGGGCTCATGATGCCCCCTTGCAGTGAATTAGCGCACCGAAGCGCCAGTCAGCACCATGTAGCGGTTGCGATCGGCCTCGAAGCGGGCGCGCAACTGGTCGATTTCGCGTTGCTTGGCGGCGATGACGGAGCGGATGGCTTCCAGTTCCGAGGTGTTGATGCTGATGTTTTCAGCCAGGGTTTTGGGGAAGCTGCCTTTGGCGGGGCGGCTCTTGTCGAGTTTGGCCTGCTGCACCAGCAGGTCGGCCTCGCGAGCGCGGGCGGCTTTCAGCTCGCCTTCGACGTTGCCGATATCGCGGTCACGCCGGCGGTCCAGTTCGCTGACGCTGGCATAGGAGTCGAGCAACACCTGATCGCGCCGGCGAGCTTCTGCTTCTTTGGCGATACGGTCGCGCTGGGCGCGCAGCTCTGCATCTTTTTTCGCACGCTGCTCGGCGGTCAGGGGGGCTTCTACCTCGCGAACCACGCGTCCACCGAGAATTTCCGCATAAGCACGGTCAAAGCAGACCTGTGGCAGGCTGTCGCCGCAGGTCCGGCGGCCCTGCGCGTCATTGCAGCAGAAAGAGCGTGTTTGTCCGGGAGCGTTCGCTTGCCCATGCACGGGCAAAACCGTCAGCAGGCTTAGCAGGAACAGAGCACGCATCAGTCTCATGTCAGCTCACTCCGTAGGTTTGCCGGTAGGCCCGGACGGCCGGCAGGAAGGTGGCAAGACGAGCATCATCCGCGATGAAGCCCATCAGGTCATCAAGGTTGGTCACTGCAACGACCGGTACGCCGAAAGTGTCGCGAACTTCCTGTGCGGCGCTTTTCTCGCCGGTGCCGCGTTCCATGCGATCAATGGCGATGATTACGCCGGCCAGTTCGGCTCCGCTGGCGCGGATGATTTCCACGGATTCGCGCACCGAAGTGCCTGCTGATATTACATCATCGACCACGATGACCCGGCCTTTCAGCGGGGCGCCCACCAGTGTGCCGCCCTCGCCATGGTCCTTGGCTTCCTTGCGATTGAAGCAGAACGGGATGTTGCGCCCTTGTGCGGCCAGTTGCATGGCCGTGCCAGCGGCCAGAGGTATCCCCTTGTAGGCGGGTCCGAACAGCGTATCGAAGGCAATGCCGGAAGCTCGGATGGCCTGAGCATAGTAGTCGCAGAGTTCGGCGAAGGATGCACCATCATCAAACAGGGCCGTATTGAAGAAATAGGGAGACAGACGGCCCGCCTTGGTTTTGAATTCACCAAAGCGCAAAGCTCCTTTGCGTTCTGCGAGGGCGAGAAACTTGCGGCTAAAATCCACGGTAATTATCGATAGCAAGGAAAACGCCAAGGATGTTACGCGTCATCACTCTCAACCTCAACGGCATCCGCTCCGCCGCGACCAAAGGCTTCTATGAATGGCTTGCCACCCAGGATGCCGATATCGTGTGTCTGCAGGAGGTCAAGGCGCAGGAAGCGGATCTGACTGCAGCCATGCTTAATCCGCCTGGCTGGCATGGTTATTTTCACTGTGCCGAAAAGAAGGGTTACAGCGGTGTGGCCATTTATGCACGACGCAAGCCGGCGGCTGTTGCCAGCGGTATTGGCGTGGCCGAGTTTGATGTTGAAGGACGCTACATCCAGGCCGATTTCGACTTGCCTGGCGGTCCTTTGTCGGTGGTGTCTCTGTATCTGCCCTCCGGATCCAGTTCCGAGGAGCGCCAGCAGGCCAAGTTCCGCTTCATGGCCGAATTCGCCCCGCGCATGGATTTTCTGCGCGCGAGCGGGCGCGAGGTTATCGTTTGTGGTGACTGGAATATCGCCCACCGCGAAGCCGACCTGAAGAACTGGAAAAGCAACCAGAAGAACTCCGGATTCCTGCCTGAGGAGCGGGCCTGGTTGGGGGGGCAACTCGATGCGGGCTGGGTGGACGTGTATCGCCGGCTTGAACCCGATGCGACCGATGCCTGCTACACGTGGTGGAGCAATCGGGGCCAGGCCTGGGCCAAGAACGTGGGCTGGCGTCTGGATTACCAGCTTGCCACGCCGCTCATTGCCGCCCAGGCCAGGCAGGCTGCGGTCTACAAGGCGCAGAGGTTTTCCGATCATGCCCCGCTGAGCATTGATTACCTCTTTCCGGTCGCTTGAAACTGCCGTCCATGCAACAAACCGGCTATAGCCTGCATTTGCTGCGCAAGAGTTCAACCGGGCAAGTCCCGGCTGGATTAAAATCGCTCAACTTTGCCTTGCTGGGTTTGCCATGGATACGCTTGAACTGCTGCGCGACTTCATCAAACGTCGGGTCGCCAATCCGCCTGAAGAAATCACGCTGGAGAGCCGGCTCGAAGATGTTGGAGTCGACTCCCTGACGTTGCTCGATCTGATGTTCGACATGGAAGACAAGTTCGGCGTGCGCATGCCGGATGATCTGCCACGCCCCGAAACCGTGGGGGAACTGATCGCGATCTTCGAAAAGCTCAAGCCCGCGACCAATGAGTAATCCCGGCCGCCGCCGTGTGGCGGTGACTGGCGTAGGGCTGGTCAATCCCTTTGGCGGGGATGCGCAGGATTTCTTCGCTCGCCTGATGCGTGGCGAGTCTGCAGTGCGTCTTTATCACCACCCCGCTTCACCCTCGCCGCTCGCCCAACCTGCGGTGAGTTGTCCCCATTTCGACCCGGAGCTTGTGCTGGGCCGACCGCTGGCGGGGGTAATGGATCGTTACAGCCAGCTTGGCGTGGCGGCCGCGTTCTCTGCGTGGGACGATGCCGGCTTGCCGCGTCAAGGGGCTGGCTCCGATGAGTATGGTGTGTCCTGGGGAACGGGCGTCGGCGGGACGCTGACCTTCGAGCGTGGGTACACCGACTTTTATGTCCACGGCAAGGACCGCGCTCACCCGCTTTCCATCGTGCTGGCGATGAACAATGCCGCTGCTTCTCATGTAGCGATTTCGCTGGGGCTGGGCAGTGCCTGCCTGACCTACTCTGTGGCGTGTGCCTCGTCGGCCGTTTCCATCGGTGAGGCAATGCGACGCATCCAGGCTGGTGAGTCGCAACTGGTGGTGGCCGGAGGTTCCGAGGCGCCACTGTCGTTCTCTGTCATGCGGGCTTGGGAGGCCATGCGGGTGGTTGGACAGGGGAATGAAGAGACGGCCTACCGTGCCTGTCGTCCCTTCCAGAACGGGCGGACCGGATTGGTGCTGGGTGAGGGTGGAGCGGCCCTGATCCTTGAAGACTGGGAGCATGCCGTGGCACGTGGCGCACGGATTTACTGTGAACTGGCCGGTTACGGACAAAGCTGTGACCACTCCCATCTGGTCAAGCCTGATGCCTATGGGCAGACCCGGGCGATGAAGCTAGCGTTGCGTGAGGCCGGACTGGCGCCGGAAGAGATTGGCTACGTGAATGCCCATGGCACGGCGACGCGCGAGGGAGATCCGACCGAAATCGACGCCGTGCGCCAGATATTCGGTGCGCATGCGGAAAACCTGCTGGTCAGCGCAACCAAGTCCATGCATGGTCATCTGCTGGGGGCAACGGGAGCCATGGAAGCCCTGATTACGGTGCTCGCATTGGCCCGGGGCGAAGTACCGCCAACCGCGCACCTCGACGACGTTGCCGCCGACTGTACCGGCGTACGGCATGTCATGGGAGCTGGACTGCGTGACGTTCCGCTCAAGGCTGCCCTGTCCAATTCCTTTGCATTCGGCGGCAGCAATGCCGTGCTGGCATTCAAGGCGGCAGCGTGAGCGTTCAGCATCCTTTGCGCATTCTTGATCTGCAGAGTCTGGCTCCGCGCGATGCCGGAGAAGATCTGCTGGGGGCGGTGATCTATGGCGCGCCGCAGACACTGGAGGCGGCGGCAGTCGGCGTGCCTTTGCGGGTACTGCCGGCGGGAGGGCGTACCTGTACCACCTGGTTGTCGCCGGGACCTTTTGTCGAAGGGCACACAGGCGAACTGAACTGGCGGCACAACGAACATCTGCTGTTTGGCAGCATCAGTTTGCGCGAAGCAGGGCAGAGCACTCTCCAGCAGGTCAGCCATCAAGCCTATGCTGCCGTATTTGAAACGCTCCGCCTGACCGGGTTCCCGTATTTGGCCCGCTGCTGGAATTATCTGCCACGCATCAATCTGGATGGCGGCGGGCTCGAACGCTATCGCCAGTTCAACATCGGCCGGCAGGACGCCTTCATCGCCGCCGAACAGGCCTGGTTGGCGGGAGCCCCGTCGGCATGTGCGCTGGGGACTGCCGAAGGTGATCTGGTCCTGTACTTCCTGGCTTCGCGGGTGTTGCCGCAGGCCATCGAAAACCCGCGTCAGATCAGCGCCTACCGTTATCCGGAGCGCTATGGTCCGCGTAGTCCGACCTTTTCGCGAGCCAGTCTGCTGGCCTTGCCGGGGCAGGAGGTGCTGTTCATTTCCGGCACGGCGAGCATCGTCGGACATGAAAGTCTGCATCGTGACAGCGTCGTGGCGCAGACCGAAGAGACATTGCGCAATATTGCCGTGGTGGTGGAGCAAGCCAACCTCAAATCCGGAATTGGTGGCTTCAGCAGCCGTGAGCTGATCCTGAAGGTGTTTGTACGTCATGCTGAGGACATCCCTGTCGTGGCTCAGGTACTGAGGACTCAGCTGGGGCCGGATCTTGATGTGATTTATTTGCAGGCGGATATCTGCCGTGCCGAACTGCTGGTGGAAATCGAAGCGTTCGGTTTTCGCGATGAGGAAAGAAAATGAGCATTTCCCGCCTGTGGAGTCCGTTTTTTCTGTCCCTGCTGTTTTCTTTGCCTGTGCAGGCCGAGCAGGTGCCGCGCTGGGAACTGGGGATGGGCGCGGGTGGTGTGAGCATGCCGGATTACCGGGGCTCGGATGAAACGCGCAGCTACCTGCTGCCTTTTCCCTATGTGGCCTATCGTTTCGAGTGGCTCAAGGCTGATCGCAACGGCGTGCGCGCCACCCTGTTCGACTCCGACCGGGTCGAACTGAACATGAGCCTGGGCGCCACGCCACCGGTACGCAGCAAGAACAATCATGCACGTGAAGGCATGCCTGACATCAAGCCGATGATCGAATTCGGCCCGTCCATGGATTTCAGCCTGTGGCGCAGTGAGGACAAGAGCAAGCGGCTGAACCTGCTACTGCCAGTGCGTGCCGCGATCGAAGCGCGCAGCAATCCGCGCTCTGCCGGCTGGGTGTTCACGCCCAAGCTGAATTTCGATATTTCCGGTATTGGCATGCCGGCAGGCTCGAAGGAAGGCTGGAATCTGGGGCTGGTGGCAGGCCCCTTGTTTGCGGACAAACGCCAGAATGCCTATTTTTATACGGTCGATGAGCAGTATGCGCGTCCGGACCGTCCGGCCTATCAGGCACGTGCCGGTTATGCCGGCACGCAGTTCCTTGCCTCGCTGTCGCGCCGCTACGGCAAGGCCTGGGTCGGAGCCTATGCACGTTACGACAATCTGCGTGGGGCGGTGTTCGAGGACAGCCCGCTGGTCAAGCGCTCGTCCTATGTAACGTATGGACTGGCCTTCACCTGGACTTTTGCTCAATCATCCGAGATGGTTGAAGTGGGTGGCGACTGAGAGTGATGATGTTGTCCGGTCTTTTTTCCCCGCTGCGCCGGGTGCACTCCTTCCTTGCCTTGCGTCTGGGTCTTGGCACCCTGGCGCTGGGCTGTCTGGTGTGGACCCTGTTTTCCCTGCCACTGACCTTCGTGCTGTCCCGTCGTCAGGGGATCTGGTTGGGGCGCTGGGTGGCCTGTCTGGGTTTCCGGCTGTATCTGGGGTTTCTGTGGTTGACGGGGGTCGGGCGTTTCGATCTCAAGGCGCTGGACGAGCTGCGCGATGCCGGACCACTCATCATTGCCCCGAATCACCCGGGCCTGCTGGATGCCGTGATGGTCATCTCGCGTCTGCCCAATGTGGCCTGCGTGCTCAAGGCCAGCCTTCTGGATAACGTGCTGTGGGGCGCTGGTTCGCGCCTGGCCGGCTATGTGCGTAACGACTGGTTCATCGGTTCGATCAATCTGGCCGTGGCTGACTTGCAGCGAGGCAGTCAGTTGTTGCTGTTTCCGGAAGGCACGCGTACCGAAAATCCTCCGCGGCTCAATGATTTCCGGGCCGGCGTGGCCTATGTGGCACATCGTGCCGGAGTGCCGATCCAGACCGTCCTGATCGAACAGGACACGCGTTTCCTGGGCAAGGGCTGGCCCCTGTTCAAACGTCCCGATATGCCGATGCGTTTCCGGGTGCGATTGGGGAGGCGTTTTGAAGCGCCATCCAGCCCGGAAGCTTTCACTCACACCTTGCAAGACTATTTCGAGCAAGAGTTGAATCCCGCAAATCAAAGCACCTGAACCGATGCCCGTCAGCTCCACTAGCCATCTCGTCCTGATCCCCAGTTACAACCCCGGCGCCAAGGTGCTGGAAACCGTGCGTGCCGCACGGGCCCAATGGGAGCCCGTGTGGGTCGTGGTCGATGGCAGCACTGATGGCACGACGGATGCCCTGCTTGATCTGGCCAATGATGATCCTGGCCTGCATGTGCTGGTGCTGCCGGAGAATCGCGGCAAGGGCGCCGCCGTGCTGTACGGCCTGGATGAAGCCAGCCGGCATGGCTTCACGCATGCCCTGACCATGGATTCGGATGGCCAGCATCCGGCAGACCTGATTCCCGCCTTCATGGCAGCCTCACAGGCCGCACCGGCTTGCATGGTGCTGGGTGTGCCGGTGTTCGACGCCAGTGCGCCAGCCCTGCGCGTGAAGGGCCGCAAGATTTCCAACTGGTGGGCCAATCTCGAAACCCTGTGGATGGGCATCGGCGATTCGCTCTACGGATTTCGCGTCTATCCGGTTGGGCCGTTGCGGGCCGTCATGCGTGGCCAGCGCTGGATGCGGCGTTTCGATTTCGACCCGGAGGCGGTCGTGCGTCTGTGCTGGCGCGGTGTGCGACCGGTGAATCTGGCGGCTCCGGTCAAATACCTGAGCGCGGATGAAGGGGGCGTTTCCCACTTCAATTACTGGCGCGACAACCGTCTGCTTACCTGGATGCATATCCGTCTGATGTTCGGCTTCGCCTTACGCCTGCCCGTGCTGGCATTTCACAAACTGTTTCCATATTCCTGATCAGGATTTCCATGTCTACCAATCCGCAAGTCCAGCCTGCCAATGCGCCGCACGTTCCGCTGACCGACTACTACGCCAGCGAACAGGAGCGCGCCGGCTTCGTACGCGAGATGTTTGACAGTACGGCGGAGGATTACGACCGTATGGAGCACATCCTCGGTTTTGGCACCGGACCGACCTATCGCGGCGAGGCGCTGGAGCGTGCGGGTCTCAGGGCTGGCATGCGGATTGTTGATGTCGGCACCGGCACCGGTCTGGTCGCCCGCGAAGCAGCGCGCATTACCGGAGATGTGGCCCTGGTGATTGGCGTGGACCCCAGCCCCGGCATGATGGCCGCGGCAAAACTGCCTGCCGGACTGCAGCTGGTTGAAGGCCGCGCCGAAGCGATCCCCTTCCCCGACGCCAGTTTCGACTTCCTGTCGATGGGCTACGCACTTCGCCACATCAGTGATCTGTCGGTCGCTTTCAAGGAGTTCCATCGCGTCATGAAACCGGGCGCGAAGCTTTGCCTGCTGGAGATTACCTGTCCGGAATCCACGCTGGGGCGCTTCCTGCTCAAGATCTACATGAAGGGCATCGTGCCGATGCTGGCCTATGTCGTCGGTCGCCAGAAGCAGGGCACCAGCAAGCTGTGGCGTTACTACTGGGACACCATCGAAGCCTGTGTGCCACCGAAGCAGGTGGTTGCCACACTCGAGGCTGCCGGTTTCGTCATGGCACGTCGGCACATCGAGCACAAGGGCCTGTCGATTCTGGCCGAGTACCAGGCGACCAAGCTGGAGTAAGGCTTGCCCTTGCCAGCCGGAAAAAAAGCCCGTCAGTTATTGCTGACGGGCTTTTTCATGAGGATGGCTGGCGATCAGAAACGCCCTTCGACGCCCGCGTACATCAGGCCGTAATCGGCCGATTTTGAGAAGCTCGCGCCGTCGGCACGCTCGATCTCATATTTGGCGCCGCCAAAGTGCTCATAGGCCAGGCGAACCGCGAAGTTCTTGCTGGCATGCCAGCGAGCGCCCACACCGCCGGACACGACGATCTTGCGCGTTGTTTTGTCTGGCAGGGACGAGCAGTACAGATCCTCACAGTGATATTTCTGCGAGACGATGCCGGGGCCGATTTTCGCGTCGATGCTGAACTTGTCACCCAGCGGAAGAATGCCGACTACATTGAGGCCGAACGCCTTGGCTGCCAGCGAGTCGCTGACGCTGTAACCATCCCAGTCACGGCCCGAGGCGACATACTTGCCGAAATCGATGTAGCTGGCTTCGACAGCGACATGTTTGTTGAAGGCATAGCCACCGTACACGATAAAGGCGGCATTGCTGTCTTCCTTCTTGTCGACCGTCACGTAGTCGGCGAAGGTCTGTGACAGGCGCTCGGCGGCGTTGGAGCGGGTCATGCCTCCGCCAATCCCGAGATACACCTCGGCAGATGCAACTGAACTCAGCAGCGACAGGCCGGCCGCAGCCAGCGCGAATTTGGTGCTTTTCAAGACAAAGACCCCCGGAAAATGGATTTTCAGCGCAAGCGGTTGGGTGCGCAGGCCGGATTCTAGGGGAGGCGCCCGGCGACAAGTTGACGAGCATTCAAGTCAGTGCCCGAATGCCCGGAAGGGCAGTGTCAGATCATCCCGCCGTTGATGGAGATGACCTGTCCGGTGATGTAGGCCGCGGCGTCGGAAGCGAGGAAGGCGACCAGTTCGGCGACCTCTTCCGGCTGGCCGGCGCGTTTCATCGGCACCAGTTGCTTGATCGCGTCGGCATCAAAGACATCTTTCGTCATGTCCGAGGTGATGATGCCTGGCGCCACGGCGTTGACCGTGATGTTGCGGCTGGCCAGTTCCAGTGCCAGCGATTTGCTCGCAGCGTGCAACGCGCCCTTGGCGGCCGAGTAATTCACCTGGCCGCGGTTGCCGGTGATGCCGGCTATCGACGAGATGCTGATGATGCGGCCCCAGCGCGCGCGGATCATCGGCATGGTGAGCGGCTGGGTCACATTGAAGAAGCCGTTGAGGGATACGTCGAGCACGCTGTCCCACTGTGCACGGCTCATGCCGGGGAAGACGGCATCGTCGTGAATGCCGGCGTTGTTAACCAGAATCTGGATCGGACCTGCCTGCAGAGCCTCTTCCAGCGCGGATTGCGTGGCTTCCCCATCGCAGATGTCGAACTGCAGCGCCTCTGCGGACAGACCCTCTGCACACAGGCTCTGCGCAAGGCTCTGCGCGGCATCGAGATTCTTGTTGGCGTGAATGATGACGTGCAGGCCGCAGCGGGCAAGCTTGCGGCAGATGGCCGCGCCAATGGCGCCACTGCCACCGGTAACGAGCGCGCGTTTCATGACCGTACTCCTGTGATGTGAGGTCGGCGCAGCCTTCGGTCGCGCCTAAAGGTTGCTGCCTGCATCCAGCATTACGCTGGCACGACCGGAAACGAGAACGGCGCCTGCCGCTTCGACGCGGAAGGCATACATCTGGTGGTTGCCGGCGTCTGACAGGCATTCAGCGTGCACATCGAGTCCGTCCGCCACGTCGAGCTGGCTGACGTGAAACTCGACTTCGCGCACGCTGGTGAGGAAACCGGCGCGTGGCGCAGTGCCCGCTCCGGCGCGCAGTGCGCCATGTACAGCCATGGCCTGCGCGGCGTATTCGATGGCGTTGGCAGTACCGAGGCGGCCAGCAGCGCGCAGCGGGTTGTCGCTCAGGCGATGGCTGCTGGCGATGCAGTGAATCCGTTCCTGTGACCAGTCTGCGACGCCATCAAGCAGACACATGCTGCCCTGGTGGGGAATGCGGGTCGCAATCCAGGCGCGGTCCGGGAGCGCCTGGCTCATGCCGTCACCTCGATGGCGAGGCTCAGGTGCTCCAGATAGTCGATGACGACCCGGCCGGGTGCATTGCGCGCCAGTCGTTGCAGCAGCGGCAGGGCTCGTGCGACCGGAATACTCTGGCGCAGGGATTCGAGCGTGGCGTCGGTGCAGCGGTCGGGTGCTTTTTCGCTCAGGCCGATGTTCAGGCAGGCAAGGCTGGTGGTGCTGCGTGCCGGGCGCAGCAGCAGGGCAAGGCCGAAGGGATAGGGGATCGGCCGCAGCGAGTACAGCGGGTCGGGGTAGGCCGTGTCGTAGGCCAGCAGCAGACAGGGCTGGCCGCTTGCCAGAGCCTGGCTGGCGGCTTCAAGCAAGCCCGCGCCGAATGTGGCATCCAGCGCGCACAGGCTGGTGGACGGCGCCATGCAATGGGTGGCGATGCTCCAGTAGCCCGATGGCGCGTTGTGCACCGAGTTGTGGAAGCGCGTCGGCGAAATCTGGCGGTCGTCCGAGGCCAGGGTTTCGAGAATGGCGTGGCAGTTGTCGCAATCGCCACCGGTCGAGGAGAACACTGCCGCGAGGTTTGCCGGATCGACGCCGGCCTGCTGCGCGGCTTCAAAGCCGATGGCCATCGACAGCTTGATCGGCACTCCCACCCGTCTGCGCTCGGCCGGCGGCAGAGCCTCGGCTGCCGGCAGCACGGTGGGACTGAGTTCGACGGGCCGCGTGCCCGCCAGCGAGTCGCGGCTGGCCGCCCAACCCGCCATGCCCGGCCCGCACAGGCCGATGCCGTCCAGATACACACGGAGCGCGCTCATGCCATCACCTTTGACAGGACAATGCTGCAGTTGCTGCCGCCGAAGCCGAAAGAATTGCTCAGGGTGTGGCGCATCGGGATCGTGAGGTTGGTGAGCAGGTAATGACTGGCCAGGCGCGGGTCCACTTCGGTGGTGCCGACGCCGCCAGGGGCGAGGTCATGCTGCAGGGCCAGCGCACAGATGATCGCTTCGGCGCCGCCAGCGGCACCCAGCGTGTGGCCGGTATGGCCTTTGGTCGAGCTGCAGGGTGTGGCCGTGCCGAACAGACCGCTGACGCCCTTGTCTTCGGCCGCGTCATTGCTGGGCGTCGAGGTGCCATGCAGGTTGATGTAATCAATGTCCGTCGGGGTCAGGCCGGCCATGTCCAGTGCAGCCTGCATTGCCAGACGGGCCCCCAGCCCTTCCGGATGCGGCGAGGACATGTGGTGAGCATCGCTTGATTCACCGATGCCGCTCATCACGATCTCGCCGGGGCGGGCCAGCTCACCGGCTTCGACGAGGATGAAGGCCGCTGCTTCACCAATCGAGATGCCGTCGCGGTGTGCATCAAAGGGCTTGCAGGCCGTCGGCGACACCAGTTGCAGCGAGTTGAAGCCGTACAGCGTAGTCAGACACAGCGAATCGACACCGCCAACGATGGCGGCATCGATCAGCCCGGCGGCGATCATGCGCTGAGCGCTGCCGAATACCTTGGCCGAGGACGAGCAGGCCGTTGACACCACGAAGGCCGGGCCGCGCAGGTCGAAGTAATGACGCACGAAATCAGCCACCGAGTAGCTGTTGTGGGTGTGACGGTAATCATGGTTGGCGGGCAGATGGCCGCTGACCGGATCGCGGTGACGATAGGCAATTTCAGTGCTGAGGATGCCTGAAGTACTGGTACCCAGGAATACGCCGACACGGGTCGCGCCGTACTTGGCGATAGCGCTGCGGACGGCCTCGGCAAAGCCGTCCGTTTCCAGTGCAAGCTGAGCCAGGCGGTTGTTGCGACAATCGAATTGCGCCAGATCCGCACGTACCGGCAGGTCATCCAGACCGCCGACTTCGCCGATGCAGGTATCCAGATCGACGGTCTCCCAGTGCTTGTGGGCCAGACCGCTGCGCTGCGCGCGCAGTGCTTCCAGGGTGGGCGCCAGGCCGGTGCCCAGCGCACTGCTCAGGGTGAAGGATGAAAGTCGCAGGGCGGGCACACAGACTCCGGATCAAGAATTCAGGCTGGATTTTAACCGATGCGGCCTTCGGCCTCCGTGACGTGGCCCAAGTTGCCGGAAAGTTTTGCGACCAGCATCACGTTGGCGAAGGGATTGGCGCCATTCATGGGTTCGGTGCGGACTTCAAACCCACGCGCCTCCAGGATGCGTACCCATTCGGCGAGTGGGCGACACCACATGCGTGGCAGGCGATGGCCTTGCACGAAAGAGATCGAGCGGTCGACCAGCTGGCTGATGCGAAAGCGCAGACCGCCCTCGGCATCGCCGACGCGGGTCAGGAACAGGCAGCCCGGGCCGAGTGCGGCACGGATCTGGTCGAGCACCTTGTCCTGCTCCGGATAGTCGACGTAATGGAGCACGTCGAGAATCGCCACGACGTCAATGTTGCTGAAGTCAGCACGGCGCATGTCGCCCTGGGCCAGCTCAACGCGCCCCGGATAGACCGGCTGCAGCGCACGGTTGCCAGCTTCGGGCTCGCGGCCCATCAATTCGAGGCCGCGAAAATGCAGACCGCGCGGGGGCGGTGGGGCATTGGCAGGCCAGAGTCCGTCGGCAGCCATTTTTTCGGCGGCCAGAAACCACGCGGCGAGCAGCCCGCGACCGCAACCGAGATCGAGGATGCTGGCGTTCGACGGAAAAATCTGCTCGTCGATCAGTGCGGCGAAGATCGGATCTCCGCCGAGCTTGCCGCGGCCCCAGTAGTAATGAATCACGCCAACGGCCTTGAAGGGGGCGGTAGCAAGCTTGATCAGACGTTTTTTCAGGGCACGTTGCATGACAGGACTTTAACGTGAACGTCGCTCGGCGACTCGGTCTGGCAGAAAGGCGGGCACAAGCTGGCGCTCGGTCAGCGCCGCCAGCAGGCGTGGCAGTACCGCGAGAATCACCGGCTCGCCTGCCGGCGTGCGGGCGGCGTGCCCGTCGTGCAGCAGCAGGATGTCGCCTGCTGCCAGTCCACGGGTGAGGCGGGCCAGCACGGCATCGGCATCTCCCGTGCGGGTGTCATAGCCGCGCCGGGTCCAGCTCGCCAGATGCAGCCCGAGGCGCTGTAATGCCGGGTCGAGGAATGGGTTGCGCAGGCCCGCAAGCGCCCGGAAGTACTGCGGGCGTCGTCCGCTCAGGGCCGCCAGCGTGTCTTGCGCATCGCCGACTTCGCGTGCCCAGCCGCGCGGGCCATACAGTGAAGCGTGTTTGCGGTGATGCTGGCCATGGTTCTCGATGCGATGGCCCGCGGCAACAATCGCCTGTATCAGTGCAGGGTGCCTGGCGGCGCGCTCGCCGATGCAGAAGAACGTGGCACATGCGCGCTGCGAGGCGAGGATGGCCAGCACGCGCGGGGTGACTTCGGGGTCCGGACCGTCATCGATGGTGAGCGCCACTTCCTTGCGGGCGATGGCCTCGGCTGGCAAGCGGGTGAGGTTGGGGCCGAGCAGGCTGCAGCGCGGCAGCATGCCGGCGACGACCACGCCTGCATGGCTTGCCAGCAATATGCCCAGCGCCCAGGGCCAGGCGTCCGGTCGGGCAAGCCATCCTGCAAGCGCGCCAAGGTGCACCAGGGCCGACAGGAGGATGAACGGAGAGGGGCGCCAGGCGGGCTTCTTCAAGCTGCCTCCCCGGAGAGGCCCGCTGTGCGCGGCAGCGCAGCATGGTCCAGCCAGGATGCCCACAGTGCTTGCCAGACGGGCCAGTCGTGAGTCCCGGGCAGATACTCGACGCGGTCCGTTGGCAGCAGGCCGGCCAGCAGGCGCTGGTTGCGGATGAAGCGATCCTCGCTGCCACAACCGAAGCTCACCGGCAGCGGCGAACCCGCAGCGGCCTGCTCTACCAGCCAGCGCCAGAACACGCGCTCGTCGCCCTGCGCTGCAGCCGGCGTCGCAGACCAGGCCTGCGGGCCGCCAGCGGCGCGGATTTCGGCCACGATGTCGCCGGTGCCGGGGTAAGGCGCGAGGAGGTGAATGCCCGCCAGCTCCGCTGCGTGTTCGCTGGCATACAGCAGGGCATTCATCGCGCCCAGCGAGATGCCGGCGAGCCAGATTGCGCGATAGCCGGCCGCGCGGGCGGGGCGGATCACGGCTTCATGCAGGCTGCTGACCACCGTGCGCGCCATGACATGGGTGTAGTTCAGATCGGTGACGAGGATGTCGGCAGCAATGCCCCGGCTGCGCACGGCTTCGATGAAACCGTGCTGCCCGAAGTCCTCCAGGGTCATCTCCGCACCGGGCAACAGCACCAGCAGGGTGTCCGGACGCGGGGCGAGGCAATCAGTCAGCGTGCGCATCTGCCGGAGCCTTGCTGGCGAGGATTGCGGCGGAAACGAGAGCCAGGAAGGTACCGGGGCCGACGGTACTGCCAAGATAGGACAGCACGGGTACTTCCGACAGGGCGAGCACACCGAAGCTGCCCACCGCAGTGAGATTCGCCACCACGATGGAAATCTGCACCTGGCGTTGCTGTGCCGGGCTGCCGGTGTGGCTGCCCGCATCGAAGAACAGGGTGTAGTTGCGGCCGATGGCGACCACCAGCAACAAGCCGATCAGATGCAGGATGGTCAGTGTGATGCCACACAGGAGCAGGCCGGCGGTGACGCCGATCACGGCGCAGGCCAGCGGCGCGGTGGCGCGCAAGGCGCGGGGCAGGGAGCGCAAGGCGAACAGCAGCAGCAGGAAGATGACGAGCATGCCACCGCCGACCAGCAGCTTGGCCTCGTTCAGATAGCTGGAGAACAGGCTGGTGGATTCCTCCAGGATGTCCAGCACGGTGACACCCTTGAGGCCGGCCGCGTGGATGGCTGCATCCAGGGCCGGGATGTCGATGAGTTCCTGACCGGCCGGCGCGCGCAGCGGAACCAACACCAGCACGTCGCGGGCGCGCTGCACCAGCAGCGAGTCCACCCCGAGTGCGGCGGAACTGCCGGCGAGATCCTGGCGGGTCAGCAAGGCGTGCTGACGAGAGTTTTGCACATCGCTGACAAAACCCTCCAGACGTGCGGGCTGGATCGGCAGATCGCGCAGGGCCTGACCGAGATTGGCGCGCAGAGTGGCTTCATCCGGCAGGGCGGCGCGGCGAGCAGCCTGAGCCTGCTGGCTGGGCAGGAATTGTGCGGGCGAGGTGAAGCCGGCCAGCTTGCCCGCCTCGACTTGCGCCTGCAGCACCACTCCGAGGGCTTCGGCAGCTTGCAGGGCCGCCTCGGAGTCCGGCGCCGAGAGCGCGGCGATGTAGCGCATGTCCGGTGCGCCCATCTCGTTGCGCAACGAGATATCCAGCGCCTGTTCGGCCGGCGTGACCGGGCTCAGGGCGTTGAGCTGGCGGTTCCAGACTGCATCGCCTTGCCAGGCAATCCAGGCTCCGGCGGAAACTACTGCAAGCAGCAGCAGCGGGCGCAGGCGCCGGGCAAAACGGAAGGCGCGGTCAACCTGCCGGGCCGGGCCTGCAAGATCGCGCAGCTTGAGTTGCTGCGGCATCAGGCCGGGCAGCACGAAGCGGGCGGTCAGAGCGGCGGCTACCAGACCGGCAATCGAATATACGCCGAGCTGGGCCAGGCCAGGGAAGCCGGAGACCAGCAGGACGGAGAAGCCGGCCAGCGAACACAGCACGCCCAGCCCCATGGTGCGCCAGAAGCGGCGGCCCTCGATGCCGGCGGCGCGCTGGATGAACAGGTAGATCGAGTAATCCACAGACTCACCGATCAGGGTGCTGCCGAAGGCCAGGGTCAGGCCATGGATGTTGCCGAAACTCAGGCTGACGGCGGCCACTCCGGCGAGGACGCCGGAAGCCACCGGCAGCAGCCCCAGCAGCAGCAAGCGTGGCGAGCGATAAATGGTGAGCAGCAGGCCGACCACCAGAACGGTACTGAACAGGGCAAGGCGATGGATGTCACCCTGGATGCGCTCACGCGAGGCAACCGACATCACACTGGTGCCGCTCATGAGCAGGCGGGTGTCTGCAGCGCGGCCGGGGATGCGGTCGAACGCCGCACGGATATGCTCCAGAGCTGCGGCCTGGGCATCGGTATCCGAGCCTTCGGCGCCGGTCTGGACCAGCAGCAAGGCCCGCTGACCGTCGCGCGAGGCCCAGGCGCCCTCCAGCTGGCGGGGGTGACTGTCGCCGGTGAACTGCTCCAGCAGGTTCAGGGTCTCGCCGGTCGGATCATGCGGCAGCAGCTTCTTGAGCATCAGGCCGGCGTTGCCGGAGAGTGCCTCGAGCGAGCGTTCGATGGCGCTCTGCAAGCCTTCGGCGCTGAAGCGTTCGGCGGTGACGGCAGGGCTGAGCAGATAGCGATTGTCGAAGAAATATGCGCGGTCGCGTGCCTCGGTGGCGGCTTCGCCATTCTGTACGCCAATGAAGGCCGGGTCGGCACGCAGCTGTGCGGCCAGCTCGCGCGATATGCGGGCCCGTTCGGCGGCGTCGCCCCCCTCGATGCCGACCATGATCAGGCGGGCGATGATGCCGTCGCGCAGCTGCTCGATGAGCATCTGTTGGCGGGCATTCGGCGCCCGTGGCATGAAGGCTGTCAGGTCGGCAACGAAACGGGTATGCGCGATGACCGCGATGCAGGCAGCGAGTGCAGCAAGCCAGAGTGCGAGCGGCAGCAGACGACGATTCATTACTGGGCTACCACCTTGGTGACGAACATCTCGGAGCGATCGCCGTCAGCCAGATCGAAATCGATGCGGTTCACATCTCCGCGCACGCCATTGATGCTGATGCGGGTGACGATGTCGCTCATGCGCGAGTACTGGGGCTGCAGGATCAGCTGCCATTTCTCCGCAGAGCCGTGCAGGGTCAGCCGATAGACCTTTTCCAGTGCACTCTTGTCGCCGGCCAGGGTGCCACGAATGCTTTCGACGAAAGCGGCGGCTTCCGGGTAGTCCTGCAGATTCAGGCTCATGCGGGTCTTGCCGGGGCGCTCGATGATCAGGCGTTGCCCTTCCAGCACCAGGCTTTCGGCCTTGGGTTTGAGGGTGCGTTTTTCCAGCTTGTCCGGCGCCGTGAAGCGTAGTTCGCCGGAGGATTCGACTGGTTTGTCGACAATCCCGATGTATTTCTTTTCGACGAAGGTGGCGCGCCCGTCGCGATTCTGCGCCAGTTGTTGCATCAGATCGTTGAGTTGCCACTCGGCGGCCTGGCCGATCGTGGCAAACAGGCCGGTCAGTACGGCGATGGCAAGGCGGAAAAGGTCAGGACGCATCGCGGGCAGATTTCCAGAAATCGTAGAAGTTGAACCAGTTGTAGGGTTGGGCCCGGCAGTGCCGTTCCAGCGTGGCAACGTATTTTTCCACGGCCGCACGGATTGCCGCATCGCGCTCGCCGCGGTCAATCTCGCTGAAGTCGGCAATCTGTTCGAAATGTACATCGTAGCGATTGCCCCCCAGATACAGGCCGGCCATGAAGAATACCGGCTGGCGCAGCATGGCGGCCATGCGGAAAGGGCCGCTCGGAAAATGCGCCGGCGCACCGAGGAAAGACACCGTCTGGTACGCATCGGTTCCTGTCGCGCGATCCGCGAGGATGCCGACCATCGCACCTTCCTGCAGCTTGTTGTGTGCGTTGAGCATCGAGTCGAGCTGGCCGAGCGGAATGATGTCCTGCATCGCGCGCGGGTTGATTGCCGCGAGGGTGCTGTTGATCTGGCGTGCATTGTCAGCGTACATCGCCATGCATACGTTGCGGTGCGGGTTGCCGCGGGCCAGCGTGCGCAGCATCTCGAAGCTGCCCAGGTGAGCGCCGAACAGGAACAGTCCGGTGCCGCAGTCATGTCGCGCGTGCATGGCCTCAGCGCCAAACCAGCGTACGCTGAAGGCCTCGCTGCGATCGTTGAGCAGGTAAAAGCGGTCGTGGATGGTGCTGGCAAACGACAGGATGTGACGATAACCATCAAACCAGTTGCAGGGACGTCCGAGGACACGATCGAGGTAATCCCGCGAGGCGCGGCGTGCTGCGGGGACGGCAAACAGGAAGTACAGGGCAATGCCGTACACGATCAGACGCGAGAATCTGCGCCCGAGCAGCAGGGAGAGCCTACTCATCACGCGCAGCAGGAACATGCTGCCGCGTTCTTCGCGCTGCATCCATTCGGGTTTCTGTGCCGTGGCGGCAGGTTTTCCGGCAGGCATGTTCATGCGGCCTCCGTCGGGCGCAGCGTGAAGCGCCCGTTTGCCACCTTGCGCTCCTCTGTCCGGATCGTGAATGCGCCCGTGTTCTCGAAATCCAGCCACAGCGCTTCGCCAGGGCCGACCGGACTGAGGAATTTGGCCATGGCCAGGCCGCTGACCTGATGTCCGGTGGCCTCGATCAACAACTGGGCCTGATCCAGCAACACGACGCCCGGCACGATCGGGCGCCCGGGGAAATGCCCGGCAAAGGCCGGATGATCCGCTGCGATGTGCAGTTCCAGTGTCGGCATCAGGGCTTTTGCTCCAGATGCGCAGCGACCAGTTGTGCCATCGCGGCCGCAGTGATCTTGCCGGTGGCATTGCGTGGCAGGCTGTCGACAAAGACGATCGGGCGCGGCAGGAATACCGCATCCACCCAGGCGCGCAAGCCGTGCTGGATGGTGTGGGCGCTCACTCCGGGCGCCACCACAAAGGCTGCCAGGCGGCTGGTTTCGCCTTCATGCGGCAGGCAGAAAGCGGCATCCTTCACGCCAGGCAGACGCAGGATCACATTATTCAGGAACGCCAGCGAGGAACGCTTGCCGGCGATGTTGATCATGTCGGCGCCACGGCCAAGCAGGTGGAAGTGCTGTGCGTCGAGCAGTTCAAGCACATCGCCGAGTACGATGTCCTGTTCCAGGCAGGGGCTGCTGGCTGTGGTCAGCTCACCTTGCTGGCGCAGGCTTACGCCGGCATACAGAGTCCACGCCTCGGTGCGGGTCGGCTGGCGTGTGGCGAGCTGGCCGGTTTCGGTGGAGCCATAGATCTCCAGCATCGGCGCGCCGAGCTGCTGCTCGGCCTGCTCGGCCAGTTCGCGGGCCAGCGGAGCCGTGGCCGAGAGCACTGCGGCTACAGGTGGCAGATCAATCTGTGCATCGAGCAGGTTGCGCAGATGGAAGGGCGTGGTGACCAGAAAGCGGGGCTTGGGCAGGGCTGCCAGCGCGGCCGCAACGTCGCCAGCGAAATAGGGACGCTCGGCACTGAGCACGCCGCCGCCAAACAGTGGCAGCAGTACCGTGGATTCCAGTCCGTACATGTGCTGGAAAGGCACCGTGCCGAGCACTGCACAGGGCCCGCCTGCGGCCGCCCACATGCGTTCGGCTTCAGCCAGAACGATTGCGCGCAAACGGCCAAAGCTCTTGAAGTGTGGCTGTGGCACTCCGGTGGAGCCGGAAGTGAACACGCAGGCCATGAGTTGCCCGGCCGGGATCTGTGGCGTGGGGAAGTGTGCCCCCGGAGCCGTGTCGGCCTCATCGAATGCGATGCGCAGGCGCGGCAGATCGAACGGCGCTTCGGCCTGATCGAACAGGCACAGCAGGTCGGGCTGCTGCGCATGCAGGGCGGCAATGGTTTCAGGCGTGGTCGAATTCGGCAGCAGGCTCAGCGAGCCGCGGCTGATTGCCGCAAACAGGGCCACGGCAAACAGATAGCGATCGTTGCACAGATTGAGCAGCGGACGGTCCGCCGGCAGGCTTTGAGCCAGCGCCAGTACGTCACGCAGGAAGCGGGCGCGGCTGATGGCCTGACCATGGCGGCAGGCGACGATCTGATGATCCGGCAGGTCGGGCAGGAGTGGCAGGGTGCTCATCGGACAAGTCAGTGCGGGAGTTTGGCCTGACGCTGTTGCGAGAACTCGCGATAGGCCCGGATGCTGCCGGCAATGCCTGCGTGCTGCCGGTTGGGCAGCACCCGGATGCGGATTGCGTATTCAACGACGAACAGCAGGCCGATGATCACCGGCGTCAGCAAGTTGGCGTAGACCGACCAGACCGATAGCGGGCCGAAGAAAAACAGCAGTGTCGACAATGCGGTGGTGAAGGCGAAATAGATCGTCCACATCACGGTGACGGCCCAGGCGTAGTCGAAGAACTTCGCATCCAGCGTTTCCTTGCTGTAGACGAAGCACGAAATCTGCGAGCACAGCGCCACCGTGCGGTCCCGGCTCAGGGTGCGGCCGAACATCAGGCCGAGCATGGTGTGCATGCCCGCGTGCTGGATGAAATAGACCCAGGCCATATTGGCTCGCAGGAAATCGATGTACACCAGCATGCCGAGCAGACCTGCGGCGCACAGCGCAATCAGCCATGCCGAGCGCGAATGCACGGCCAGCAGCACGGCGCTGACGCTCAGCGGCGCCAGACCGATCAGGATGCTCAGCAAGGGCGGGTCGGCCGAAATCGAGGCCAGATGGCCAAGCCAGAGATACGCCGCACCAAGCAGGCCGATCAGTGCCAGGCGTAACACCTGCTTGACCGGCATCACTTGGTCCGGTGCGCGGCGATGTAGTCGGTCAGGCTGCGCAGCGAGCCGAAGATGCGGAAGTTGTCTTCGCTGTCGGCCTTGAGCTGGAAGCCGAAGCGCTTGGATACGACCAGTGCTACCTCCAGGATGTCGATCGAATCCAGGCCAAGGCCTTCTTCGCCGTACAGCGCATCCTCGCCCTTGATTTCTTCCGGAGCCACTTCCAGATTCAGGGCGGAAACGATCATTGCGGCAACTTCGCGCTCCAGCGCGGTATCGGGTGCGGCGGCCGGGGTTTGCTCTTGAGTCATGCTTGGCGGGAATACAGGTGAACGGGAGGGCGCGATTATAGCCAATCGGTTCCGGTATCCGTTTGATTTCTGCAGGTTTTCCGGTGTCGCCGGGCGGAGGTGGTGGCGAGACCACCGGAAAAGCCATTTTGGCTGCCTGTTTGCAGAAAATCTGTCGTTTTGTGTGAAAACGTGTCACCAAAACACCTGACGGGACGGCTGTCCGGCATCCCTGCCCAGCCTTGTCGCCACCGCGCAGGCATCGCCGTCCTCGCGGTGCTGGCCTGAGAGGCTGGCAGGGCCGCTCTTTTGCTGCGACAGATCAGATCGGCGGCGGGCGCAACGGCTAGAATCCCGCGATTGATTCTGGAGCCCGATTGATGGACAAACAACACGAAAACCTGCAGGACGCCAAGCGTGCCATGGCTGAGGCCGATTGCCTTGTCGACAACGCGGCCGTTGAAGCTGCGCTGGACAAGCTCGCCGAGAGCATCACCGCGCGCCTGGCCGACAGCACCCCGCTGGTGTACGCGGTCATGAATGGCGGCCTCGTGCTCGCCGGCCGTATCCTGCCCAAGCTCAACTTCCCGCTCGAAGTCTCTTACCTGCACGCCTCGCGCTACGGCCACGCCCTCAACGGCGACCTGCTGGACTGGCGCGTGCGCCCCACCCAGGACTTGCGTGGCCGCACCGTGCTGGTGCTCGACGACATCCTCGACGAAGGCTTCACCCTCAAGGCCATCCTCGAACACCTGCGCAACGAAGGTGCGGCCGAGGTGCTCTCCGCCGTGCTCGTGCACAAGGATCACCAGCGCAAGGCCTACCCGGGCATGCGTGCCGACTTCACCGGGCTCGACGTAGCGGATCGTTTCCTCTTCGGCTGCGGCATGGATTACAAGGGCTACTGGCGCAACGCGCCGGGCATCTATGCGCTCAAGGGGCACTGAGGTTCCGTGCCGGGTCCTGAGAGGCTGTTCATGATCTTACTGCGAGGCCGTGATCAGGGCTCATGCGCTGCTCGGAATCCTCATTTATCAACATAAACTCCGGGTCCTGCGCTGCTCTTCACCCTGCTGACGGCCTCTCGCTACAGATCGTGAACAGCCTCTGAGGGCCGGATGAAAATTGCGCCGGCTTCTGCCGGCGCAGTTGTCTGGAGGATGCTGTCTGAAGAGCCTCGCCCGGCGGCCTTCTTCAGATAGGCGTGCGGCAAATGATTGCGGGACGCAGGTCTTGCAGCAGGCATGCTGAAGACCTTTTCTGGATGCGGCTCTTCAGCTGCCTCCAATGTTGTCAGCCCTTTTCCGCAAAGACTTCCTTGGCCGCGAAGAGGCCGTTGAGCGCGGCCGGGAAACCGGCGTAAACACCCATCATCATGATCGTTTCGACGATCTCTTCGCGCGTACAGCCGACGTTGAGCGCTCCGTGCAGATGGACCCGGAGTTGCGGCCCGGCATTGCCGAGCGCGGTGAGGGCTGCGACCACGGCGATTTCGCGGGTCCGCAGGTCCAGGCCGGGGCGGCTGTAGATGTCGCCAAAGGCGAATTCGACCAGCAGGCGGGCGAAGTCCGGTGCAATGTCCTGCAGGGCGTCGCAAACCTTCTGGCCAGCCTCGCCGTCAACCTCGCCGAGTTTTGCGAGTCCGGTCTGGTAACGGGTGTTTTCCTGAGTCAGCATGTTCAGTCTCCATGGTTGCCGGTGGGGTGGAGATGCGTGCCGTGTCGCGATACCAGCGAACCTTGTCCGCCACGAAGCTGGCGAGCTCCTGCAGATGAGCGATTTCTGCCTCTACGCGGGCCAGATGGGTTTCCATCATGAGGCCACGTTCTGCATGGGTGCTGGTGCCTTGCCGGCGCAGTTCGGCGTAGTGCAGCATGTCTGCAATCGACATGCCGGTTTCACGCAGACGCATCAGGAAACGCAGCCAGTCCATGTCCGCCGGGGTATAGCGCCGCCGTCCGCCCGCATCCCGCGCGACGTCGTGGATCAGGCCGATCCGCTCGTAATAGCGCAGGGTGTGGGGGCTCAGGCCGGTGCTTGCCGCGACGTGCTGAATGGTGAGTTGCGTGTCCATGGAGACATTCTCGAAGTTTGAGTGCACTCGAAGTCAAGCACGTACTGAAGCTCCCCGCGTGTCAGCGCGGCGAGCTTCAGGCGTGCAGGTGAGCAGGCCCGGCCGGACGGGTGGACAGGAAAATCCCGCTGATGATCAGGGCCATGCCAGCCAGGTGGTAGGGCAGAATCGATTCGCCAAGGAATACGGCCGACAGCAGCGGTGTGGCCACCGGCATCAGGTGGATGAACAGCCCGGCCGGCGCGGCACCAACCTGCGCCACCGCGCGGTTCCAGAACACGTAGCCAAGGAACGCTGGCAGGGTGCCGGTATAGACGATGCTCGCCAGTGCCGCCGGGGTGGCGTGGATGACACGGCCGGCGGCCAGCTCCCACAGATAAAAAGGCGTCAGCCCCGCCAGGCCGATGGCGGTCAGCAGGGCCAGCAGCAGCATGGGAGGCAGCCCGGCCGGCCGGCGTCCGAGCAGCAGGGTATAGCCCGCCCACACGAACACCGAGAGCATGATCCACAGGTCACCGGGATTGAAGCTGAGGCTGGCCAGACGAGCCAGCTCACCATGCGCCACGATGACCGTCACCCCGGCCAGCGAGACGCTCACGCCCAATGCCTCCAGCGCGCGCAAACGCTTGCCGAGAAAGGCGCAGCCCAGCCCGATGATGACGATGGGGATGAAGGAATTGAGCAGCACGCCGTTGGTGGCGGTGGTGTACTGCAGGCCGAAATAGGCCAGGGTGTTGTACCCGGTGATGCCCAGCAGCGCCAGGGCCCCGAGGATGCGCCAGTGTGCCCGCAGCGCCGGCCAGGCCAGCTTGCGATGCGGCCAGGCAAAAGGCAGGGTGCAGGCCAGCGCCAGCGTCCAGCGCCAGAAAGCCAGTGCCACCGGCGGCACATCACCGCGTGCGCCGCGTCCCACCACCCAGTTGCCGGACCAGAACAGGGCGGTCAGGACCAGTAGCAGCCAGGGGTTGTCGAAGCGCCGGAAAAAGGAAGGCATACAGGGACGGGGTGTTGTAAGAAAAATACCTACATTTGTTCGAGCGATTTTCTTTCTTCATTGAAAGAAAAAACAGCAATTCTGGTCATCGGAGCAGGGTATTGCTGTGCTAGCGTGCGCAGGCTGGGCAGAAAAATGAGTCCGAAAACGGACCATACCATTCAATCAAGGAGACAGAAATCATGCAATCCATCTTTCGCAAGGCGCTGCTCGCGGCCGCGCTCGCCGGTACCACACTGAGCGCAGCCGCCGAGCATTGGGCCCTGAGTGGCGACCTCGGTGTTCACGATCCGGCCATCATCAAGGAAGGCAATACCTGGTGGACCTTCTCCACCGGCGAGGGCATCCAGGTCCTTTATTCCGGTGACGGCAAGGCGTGGAGCCGTGGTGTGAAGGTCATCGGCTCGCGCCCCTCGTGGTGGAGCACCTACGTGCCGAAACACTCCGGCCTCGATGTCTGGGCGCCGGACGTGGTCAATTACAACGGCAAGGTCTGGCTGTACTACTCGATCTCGACTTTCGGCTCCAACACTTCGGCGATCGGCCTGGCCTCGGCCACCAGCATTGCCAAGGGTGACTGGTCCGACAAGGGCAAGGTCATCAGCACCAAGGCCGGCAGCAACGATTACAACGCGATTGATCCGAACTTCACCCTGGACGCCAGCGGTCAGCCTTATCTGGTGTTCGGCTCCTGGTTCTCCGGCATCAAGATCGTCAAGCTCGACAAGAGCACGATGAAGCCGACCGGCTCGGTGTCGACCATCGCCAAGCGCAGCGGCGGCATCGAAGGTCCGGCCATCGTTTATCGCGACGGCTATTACTACCTCTTCGTGTCGATCGACAAGTGTTGCTCGGGCACGTCCAGCACCTACAAGGTGGCCTATGGCCGCGCGACCAAGATCACCGGTCCGTATGTCGACAAGAACGGCAACAAGATGACCGACGGCTATTCGAGCGTGCTGGATGCTGGCAATTCGCGCTGGGTCGGCCCCGGCGGTCAGGACATCTATCGCGAAAACGGCTACAGCATCATTGCCCGCCATGCCTACGACGCGACCGCCAATGGCGCGCCCAAGCTGCTGATCAGCGACCTGAAGTTCTCCGGTGGCTGGCCGACATACTGATTGCTCCTGCCCTGGAAAAAACGCCGCGTCAGCTCATGCCCGACGCGGCGTTTTCATTTCTGTACCTTTTGTAGATCCGCTTCTGGCAAGGCTCTGTGCGTATGCAGTCTGGCGATGTCCGGCTGTATTGGCTCTTGCGGCAGGCTGGCTGGAGATGACCGTCCGGTGCGGCTCTTCAGGTCGGTGCGAATAGCTTGTCTGCGGGAATCGGCTTGCCGGTGAGGAAGCCCTGAATCAGCTGGAAGCCCATCTCGCGGCAGATTTCGGCTTCGGCCTCCATCTCGATGCCTTCCGCCAGCGGCACCGAACCCAGATCCAGCACCAGCTTGACCAGATCCCGCACGACGCGACGCTTGCGCTCGCTGGCCAGATGGATGTCGTGCAGCAGCCCCATGTCGAATTTCACGAAATGCGCAGGCGCCTCGCCGAGTTCGTTCAGGCGGGCCTGGCCGGCGCCGAAGTCGTCATAGGCGAAGCGCACCCCGATGTCGCGGAAGCGCGCGGCCAGCTCCTTGAGCCGATCGGGTTCGGTCACTGCCGTTTCGTGGATCTCGATCACCAGATCCAGATCCGGCATGTCGCGGCGCAGGCTGACGACGGATTTGAAGAATTCCTCGCTGAAGGTTTCCTTCGGATGGGTATTGGCAAACAGCGGATAGCCCCTGAGGTGGGGGGCGAGGGCGGCGATGCCGAATTTGCGGAAAGCCACCGACAGTTCGACTTCGCGATCCAGAGCGCTGGCCAGCTCGAACAGGCGGATCGGGGAAACCGGCAGCAGCGGATGATTGGCTCGGCCGAGCAACTCGTAAGCGTAGATCTTGCCGGTGTGCGCTTCGACAATCGGCTGGGCTGCGCCGGACATGCCGTGACCATCCAGCAGTGCGAGGAACTCCGCCTCATTCGGGACGAACAGTTCCGAGAGCGCCATGCCATTGGGCACCAGCATGGTGTGCATGTCGCTGGCGGAGAGGATGCGGGTCTGATCCGAGACGCGGATGCGCAAACGGAATTCGGCCGTGCCGAAATGCACGATGTCGTTTTCGTCGAGCAGGCACGAGCCTTCGATGCGCCGCCGGTTCACGAAGCTGCCATTGGTGCTGTTCATGTCGGTCAGGCGGATGCGGCCCGAGATGTCCGGCGTGAGGAGCGCGTGATGGCGCGAGAGGCCGAGCGTTGCCACCACCAGATCATTTTCCGGGTCGCGGCCGACACGGAAAGGCAGGTGGGTGATGTTGTAGGTGACGTGCGAGCCATCTGCTGCGATGGACTCCAGGAACCACTGCCTTTCCACGCTGCGCTCCGGGTTAGGGGATGAAGGGACGGTGTTCTTGATTGCTCACAGGCAAGTATCGGCCAGTCCGGTCCGAACTTGCAGACCCGTAAGGGTAGTGCCACACAGTCTGCAAGGCTAGCTTACCAGACGCCGGCCTTTCCAGCGTCCTCCGGAGAGCCGCGCCAGGTAAAGGCCGCTGCGCACCAGCCAGTCGGTGAACATGCCCAGCCACACGCCGGTCACGCCCCAGCCGAACGTTACTCCGAACAGCCATGCCAGACCGAGACGGAACAGACACAATCCGACGAGCGTAGTCAGCATCGCGTAGCGCGCGTCCCCCGCTCCCTTGAGTCCGTTGGGCAGCACGAAGGTGCTGGGGAAGGCGATCAGGAACAGACAGTTCAGCCGCACCAGCGTCGCGCCCAGACTGATCACCTCGGCATCCTGCGAATACAGGCCGACGATCCACTCCGCCAGCGGCGCACACACGATGGCAATGCCCAGCATCGCGACGCTGGCCAGCTTGAGCACGTACCACATGTCACGCTCCGCGCCGGTTTCGTCGCCACGTCCGATGGCTTGCCCGACCAGGGTGGTGAGAGCCACCGCCAGCGCGTTGCCGGGGATGTTGAGCAGCATGGAGATCGAGAAGCCGATGAAATTCGCCGCAATCGCCACGGTGCCCATGCCGACCACCATGATCTGCACCAGCAGCTTGCCGCCGTTGAACACCAGCGACTCCACGCTCGACGGAATGCCGATGGCAAACACGGCGCGCAACAGCGACAGATCAAAGCGGAAACCGGCCAGGCGCAGCGGCAGCAGATGGTGGTGGCGCTGCAGCATGGCAAACAGATAGAGCGCACCGCCCAGCCGTGCCAGGCTGATGGCCACCGCGGCGCCGGCCACGCCGTGGCCGGCAACATCCAGCACGAACCATTCGGTGCGCAGGTGCATGCCATAGATCAGCACGTAGCTGAAGAGCACGTTGAGCACATTCATCAGCGTATTGGCCTGCATCGCCAGCCGCGTCTCTCCTGCGCCCCGCAATGCCCCGCTGGCGATCAGGGTCAATGCTGTGAGCGGATATGTCAGCGCGGTGATCAGCAGATATTCGTGCATGTAGCCCTGCACCGTGGCGCCGGGGGAGCCGTACAGCCAGGCCAGTAGCGGCTCGCGCAACAGCGCGCCGAGCGCCCCCAGCAGCACGGCGAGCAGGCCGCAGACCACCAGCGCCTGACTGGCGGCGGCTCCGGCGCGGGCCCGCTCGCCGCGGCCGATGCACTGCGCCACCACCACGGTGGCGCCGATGGCCAGCGCCGAGAACAGCGAAGAGACGATCAGGTTGATCGAGTCCACCATGCCGATGGCGGACACCGCATCGCGCCCGATGCGCGCGGCCATGATGGTATTCACCGTGCCGAGCAGGTTCACGAACAGCTGCTCGAAGAATACCGGGGTGGTCAGGGCGAGGACGTCGCGGCGGATGCGCATTGGGGCGTGGCGGGTGAAGCGTGGCAAGTGACAGGTACGGCGGCAGGCCCCAAACGTATCACGGATCACTTGTCCCCTGTCACGCGCTGCCCTTCCCGTAGAATGCCGGCATTCCCCATCGCCCGGCGCAGCGCCATGCCCAACACCTTTTACTGGCACGACTACGAAACCTTCGGCATCTCGACGCGGCGCGACCGTCCGGCCCAGTTCGCCGGCATCCGCACCGATGCGGAGCTGAACGAGATCGGCAAGCCGCTGATGATCTACTGCCAGCCGGCGCCGGATTATCTGCCGGACCCGGAATCCTGCCTGCTCACCGGCATCCTGCCGCAGACCTGTGTGGCCCAGGGCCTGCCCGAGCATCAATTCGCCGCTGCGATCGAGCGTGAGCTGGGCGAGCCCGGCACCGTGGGTCTGGGCTACAACACCATCCGCTTCGATGACGAAGTCACGCGCTTCATGTTCTGGCGCAACCTGATTGATCCGTATGCGCGCGAGTGGCAGAACGACTGCGGCCGCTGGGACCTGCTCGACGTGGTGCGCACCACCTGGGCGCTGCGGCCCGAAGGCATCGAATGGCCGAAGCACGAGGACGGGCGCCCGTCCTTCAAGCTCGAACACCTGACCAAGGCCAACGGCCTGACCCACGAGGCGGCGCACGACGCGCTGTCCGACGTGCATGCCACCATCGCGCTGGCCCGCCTGATCAAATCGAAGCAGCCAAGGCTGTGGGATTTCTGTCTGGCCCTGCGCAAGAAGGATGCGGTGCTCAAGGAAATCGACCTGATCAACCCCAAGCCGCTGCTGCACATCTCCGGCATGTTCGGCCCGGAGCGCGGTTGCATGGCGATTGTCTGGCCGCTGGCGCAGCACCCGACGAACAAGAACGAAATCATCGTGTGGGATCTGGCTTTCGATCCGGCCGAGCTCGCCGGCCTGTCGGCCGAGGAAATCCGCACGCGGATGTTCACCAAGGCGGCCGATCTGCCCGAAGGCGTCAGCCGTCTGCCGGTGAAGACCATCCACATCAACAAGTCGCCGATCGTGGTCAGCAATCTCAAGATCCTCAGCCCCGAGGTGATTGCGCGCTGGAATATCGACCTGCCGCAGGCCATGGCGCATGCCGACATTGCACGGGGCTTGCCGGCGCTGACGGGCAAGTGGGCCGCCGTGTTCAAGCGCCCGGCGGATGAAGCGGCGGCGGATGTTGATGAAGACCTCTACGGCGGTTTCGTCGGCAATACCGATCGGCGCACCCTGAATCAGTTGCGCAGCCTCGCGCCGGAAGCGCTGGCGCGGGAGCACGTGAGTTTTCAGGATGCACGCCTCGAAGAAGTCCTCTTCCGCTATCGCGCGCGCAATTTCCCGGCCAGTCTGACCGAGGCCGAGTTGGAGCGCTGGGAAGCCCACCGTGTGGCCTGCCTGCACGAAGGCGCCGGTGGTGCCCGCTCGCTGGCGGCTTTCTTCGAGCAGATCGACACGCTCTCCGAGACGGCCGACGAGCGCGGCGAGGCGATTCTCGGCGCGCTTTACGACTACGCAGAATCCATTGCGCCCCCATTCTGAAGACCCGCATGTGGCGGTCTTCTCCGGTTTACCATGCTGAAGAGTCGCGCCCTGCCTTGCTGAGCGCGATGCCTGCCTGAAGAGGCTTGCCGGAAGCGGCTTTACAGGCAGAGGTTTATGGCAGGTCTATGGCGTCGGCGCGCAGACGGGTGAGCAGGGCGCGCACGGCGGGCGAGCGCTCGAAGCGGCGGTGTATCACCAGCAGGTCGGAGGTGGCCGTGCCATCCTGCAGGGGTCGATACACCACGCCGGGAATCTGCATGTAGGTGGCCGACGCCGGCAGCAGTGCCACGCCCAGTCCGGCCGCGACCAGCCCGACAACCGAGGCCATTTCATTCACGACCATGCTGCGCCGGGGAACAAAACGCGCGGCCGCGCACAGGCGGCTCACCGTATCGGCCAGACCCGTGCCCGGCGGATCTTCGGGCTGCAGAAACGTGTCTTCACTCAATTCCGGCAGGGCGATCGCTGACGCGGCGCTCAGCGCGTGCGCCTGCGGCACGGCGACGACGATGGGCTGATGCGCCAGGACGAAAGACTCGTAACCCTCCGGGATGTCTGGCATGGGGCCGCGGGTGACCGTGAGGTCTACCGCCTGCGCGCGCAGGGCTTCGATGTGCACGGCCACCAGGCGCATGCGCATCTCGATCACGACTTCCGGATGGCTGCTGCGGAAGGCGGCGAGTGCGGCTACAAAAGCCGGCTCGGCCAGCGCGCTGCTGACATAGCCGACGACCACGTTGCCACTTTCTCCCCGGGCGGCCCGCTGCGCCGCGTTGGTAGCCAGCTCCGCGTGGCGCAGGGCCTCGCGCGCCTCGGCGAGAAAGGCTTCGCCGGCTTCGGTCAGGCTGATGCGGCGGTTGGCGCGCAGGAACAGCTGCACGCCGAGGCGATCCTCCAGCGCGCGGATGTGCTGGCTCAGCGCTGGCTGCGCCATGCCCAGCTGCGCCGCGGCACGGGCGACGTGCAATTCTTCGGCAACAGTCACGAAATAGCGGAAGTGGCGGAAATCCATGGATTCAGATTGATATGAATTTACTTATCAATATAGCAATACTAATGCAATTGATAAGATGGAACGCGCCAGCCACACTATGTTTGAGCGTCGGGCCCACGCATCGTCCGGCACTCTGCGTTTGACTTTCCGTTGCCGGAGCGCGCGGCTCCCAGGCCGATCTGGCGACGGACATCCGAGGGTGGGAGTGTACCCAGCACTCCCATCCTGCTTTTTTTCCGGAATCCGCATGACCCCCACTGCACAGACCCCCTTCCTGGCTCGTCCCCTCGTCCTCTTCGTGCTCGCCAGTTTCTGCGGCCTGCTGTGGGGCAGCGCCTATCCGGCGATCAAGCAGGGCTACGCGCTGTTTCACATCGTCTCCAGTGACGTGGCCAGCCAGATGGTCTTTGCCGGCGTGCGCTTCATTGCCGCCGGGTCCTTGCTTCTTGCTGGCGCCTGGGTCATCGGCTGGCAGGTGCGACTCGAACGCGAGCATTTCGCCGGCGTCGTCGGCCTCGGCCTGAGCCAGACCGCGTTGCAGTATGTGTTCTTCTACATCGGGCTGGCCAATGCCACCGGCAGCAAAAGCTCGATCATGAACGCCACCGGCACCTTCTTCTCGGTGCTGCTGGCGCATTTCATCTATCACAACGACCGCATCAGCGGCCGCCGTGCGCTGGGCTGCCTGATCGGCTTTGCCGGCGTGGCCGCGGCCAACTACGGCCCCAGCCTGTTCGAGCCGGATTTCACTTGGGCTGGCGAGGGCTCCATCGTGCTGGCGGCGTTCCTTCTTTCCGCCGCCTCCATCTACGGCAAGCGTCTGTCGCAGCGCCTCAACGCGGTCGTCATGACCGCGTGGCAGATGGGCATTGGCGGCGTGGTCCTGACGGTGCTCGGCCTTCTTGGCGGCGGAGCCCTGCAAGGCTTCACCCCGGCCAGTGTCGGGCTGATGGCTTACATGGCCGTGCTGTCGGCTCTGGCCTTCGGCATCTGGAGCGCGCTGCTCAAATACAACCCGGTGGGGCGCGTGAGCATCTTCAATTTCCTCGTACCGGTGTTCGGCGTCGCCCTGTCCGCCATCTTCCTCGGCGAAGAGGTGCTGGTGGCGAAAAATGCGGTCGCCCTGTGCCTCGTGTGCGTCGGCATCTGGCTGGTCAGCGCCGAGCGGCGCAAGGCGGCGCAGCCGGCGCGGCAGGACATCCCGCGCAAGGATCAGCCCGCAGCCGGCCAGGCGCGGGCCTGAGCGCCACGCCTGCCTGGAGAGCCGCGCTGGGCGGACTTCTCCGGGCGGGTGTGCTGAAGATGCCCGTCAGAAGCCGCTTACCAGCGCATCCTTGGGCCAGGTGATGCGGTAATCCACGCCGAATTTCTGCGTGCTGCCCGCCGGCAGCGTTTGCTCCCAGGCCACCACGCCGGGCTTGCTGTCCCAATCCTGTTTTGCCGGTTGCGGCGTGAAGCGGCTTTCAACCTTGAGCTGCTCGTTGTTGCTGACTGGCGAGGGCTCTAGCAGCAGAAGTTCGACCGGCTGGCGGTGCTGGTTGCTCACGACATATTCGCTGGCGATCTGGCGTTCGCGGCGCTGCTCGATGAAGCCGCTGCTGCTGTTCATCTGCTTGCCCTGATTCACGGTGACCCGCACCAGATCGTCGCGGCCGAAGGGCAGTTCCAGTTTGTCCCCCTCCTGCGCGTTCCAGCGCGTGGCGCCAATGTAGGCGCCGTCGCGATACAGCTGCACGTCGCCCGGCAGCCACACACCTTGCGGGCGCTCACCGGCGGCGACGAGGAAGGCGGTCGGGTCCTGCCGCGGCACCACCTGCACACGCAGCTTCATCGGCAGGCTCTGGCGGGCCAGTGACACGGTGACCTTGCGCCCGTCCGAGGGCAGTGAGATGCGCGCGGGCACGTCGAATTCGGTGGCGAAGGCACCCTGCAGTTCGGTGACGTTGAACAGCGCCTCTTCACTGTTGCGGCGTGCCAGTGGCGCGGGTGCGGCAGCTGGCATGGCCATCGGTTTGGCGGCATAGGCGACGACTGGCTGCGGCTCGCGGATCGAGATGTTCCAGGGGCGCGGTGCCTGGCCTTGCGGCGCGCTGCGCGGCTGGCCGGTGGATAGACGCAGGGCGACGTTGCTCCAGTCCTCGCCGCTGTTCTGCGCGATCAGGGCTTGGCGTTCGATCTCGACATTGGCGCTGGCCGAATCCAGCGTGGCGCGATACACCGGCTGCCAGCCCGGGCCGTTGAGCTGATAGCTGATGCGGATATCGCCGCTGCGTTCGGCGGCGAGGCTCAGATTGAGTTTGCGCGAATCGCGGTTGCGGTCGCTGATTTTCGCGAGCTCGCGTTGCAGGGCAGCCTGCTGCTTTTCCAGCGCCCGCTTCTGCAGGGCAACTTTCTGGATGCGGCTGAAGGCGTCGCTGCCGCCTTGGCGGATGGCGTCCAGCGTGACGCTGAGGTTGCGCCCTTCGGGCCCTGCGGCCTTGCCGTTTTCGGCCGGCGTGCCGAGTTCCTTCAGATAGGCCGTGACGAGTTCGGCGGACTGGCGTTCGATATCCAGCTGAGCCAGCTGGTCTCCCAGCGCCTCGATCTTCGCCTCCAGCTCGGCCTGGCGCGGATTGACCGCTTCGGTGCTGGCCACATCCTGCACGGTGAATTCGCCGAGGCGGATGCCGGTGTCGGCCTCCACCCGGATGGTGCGCGCATCAAAGCTCGCAGGCAGGCCGGCCAGCTCCAGCTTTGTGGCGCCAGCGGCCACGCGGGCGACGCGTTCGACGGTTGCCGCACCCGGATACAGGGTGACGCGGGCGATGCGCGAGGCGTCTTGTGCGTGGGCGAGGCCGGCAGCGAAGAAGAGGGCGACGAGAGGAAGCAGGCGCAGCGATGTCATGATCAGCTCCGGAAAATGGGTTGGGCCGGCGAAGCCGGTCAGTTCATTGATAAACCCCGTTCGGCCTGAGCGTAGCGCGAATGCGCGAAGTCGAAGGCGGCGCAAGTCACTGATTTCTTTGTGTGCGGGTGTTTCGACTTCGCTTCGCTACGCTCAACACGAACGGTATTTTGGCTTTGTCAGCAGTCTGGCCGGCGAAGCCGGTATTGTTGCCGATCCTGAAACGGGCGAGCGTGCCCACACGGGTTGCCGGCTAGCCGGAGCGGCTGCGTTTGAGCTGGCGCAGGGCCGAGGCCGACGGGCAGAGGAAGCTGTCATCCACCGGCAGATAGCGCAGGTTTTGCGGGCCGGCCTCGTGCAACCAGTCATTGATCGTGTTGATCTCGACGCGGCGGTAATAGGCGTGCGCGATCAGATCGTCGGCATCGATACGCTGGTTGGCGTTCCGGTCCGCACGCAGCAGCATGAAATGGGATCGGGTCAGCAGCAGGACATCCTGCCCGGCAATTGGCGTCTGGCCGAGTTGCAGGCGCTGCGCGCGTGGCCACCAGAAGGCGAGGCCCTGATGGATGTTCATGTCCGGGCAACTGCGGCCCGCCTTGCGCAAGGCCTCGATCACCGCCGTAAAGCAATTCAGGCCCGTGCCGGCTGCCGTGTCCGGCTGGCGTGCATAGAGGCGGTACGGCACGTTTCGCAGCGTTTTCATGGCGTGTGCGGCGGGTCGCTCGCCGGCCGCAAGGCAGGCGCCGCTGACGGCGCTCATCGCCGCGCTAAAACAGATAGACCGGATAGATCTCAGAAATGCAGTTTTCATCCGAACCCTTGCGCGCATGAACGCCCTGAATCTCGATCAGTACCTCATCGAATGCGATGCCGCTGCGGTACTTTCTGGCCGCTTGCGCGGATTCAAGTGCTTCGTCGAGCCCGGGAATGTTAGCGGGCCAGATTTCGAGCAGGGCATGTGTGCGGAAGCGGTCACGCGGGCTGCGCATGGCCTGCAGGGGCAGTACGCTCAGGTTGTCGGGCGGCAGAACGCTGCGGTTTTCGGGCTGCGCATCCTGCCCCGCAGCCTCAGCCCCAGCCTCGCGCGAGCGCAGGTGGATTTTCCGGGCCAGTCCGTACTGCGTGAAATGCGCCTGATCAACGACAGCGCCATTGAGCAGCCCGATGCCGGCCAGGCGGCCCTGGTTAAACAGTTTCGGGATCTGTGTATCGGGCGTGATGACTTCACGTTGCAGACGTGCCAGAAGCTGTACCGAAGGCCCGCGCCAGCACCAGAAGGTCTCCGGATTGCGATCCGTCAGTGCGGCGATGTTCTGCCCCGCCGCCGCCGGCTGGCCCGCCCAGAGCAGCACCTGATAGCGGCTCTGCCCGCGTTGCAGGGTGTCCATGAAGCTTGTGTAGTTGCGATAGCCGGCGTTGTCGGTGCGCAGCACCAGCACCGGCAGGCGGGCCAGATCCGGCTTCTGCAGCGTGAGTTGCGCGCGCTCGCCGGTGAAGGCAAAGGGCCAGCGACGGGCATCGAACTGTAGTGGCCCCTGCAGTCCGCTGGCATCGACCCGGATCACCAGATCGCGCATGTCGGGCGCGGCCCACGCCGCGGCGGGCGAGAAGTCATACACCATGCGGGCCGGGCCGTGGTGATCCCCCGGGCTCTTGCTGGTGCCCGCGCTTTGCTGGCGGTAATCCGCCTCGTAATGCAGCGTCAGCGTTTCGACAGCCAGCGTGGCGGGAATCTCCGCCCGGAAAAACACGTTTTCATCGGGCGACTCCTGCTCGACGTCCTCGCCCTGGCGCACCCGTGCATTCAGTCGCCGGGCCTGCGCGCGCAGTGCGGCGTTGCCGGCAAGTTCGCGTGGAGAAACAAGCTGGCTGGTTGCGGCCTGACCATTGATCTCGATCCGGAAATTCCGCACGCAGTCGGCGGGTTTCTCGTCTTGCGCCGACAGGGCATGGCAGACCACCGGAAAGTACAGATAGGTCTTCTGGCCGGCGCGTGCGCCACGGTCGCGCGTCACATAGCGCACGCTGACCGCATGGCTGTCGGCGCGCAGGCTGATATCGAGCTCTTCACGCAACAAGGCGAGGCGCGCTGAGGGCTGCAACAGATTGCCTGCCGCGCGATGCGGGGTATCCCACACGCCGCCATTGGCGCCGGCATGCATCGCCATCCCGCCAAGGCAACACAAGGAGAGGCAACGGAAGAATCGTGACAGGAACATGCGCGCTTTCGAAGGCAGGAAACTGCGGCGAATCATAGCAGCGCCGCCTCCCGGGCGAGGCGGTTGCGCAAGCCGGCAAAGCGGATCGCCCTGCCGGGGCGACAGGATTACGATGCTGTTGTTATGATGGCGGCGTGCGGATTGGGGTTCTCTGGCGACTGCAATCGGCCACAACGGTTGTTTTCAATACAAAATCCTCGAAGGAACATGATGCGTTTAAGAACACTAACTGTAGTTGCACTGTTCAGTTTGGTGTCATACGTGACACCGTGCTTTGCATCAAAAGCTCTGGCTGAGAAACAACCAAAAAGGGCTGCTCCCACTGCTGCCGCAACAACCAAGCCAGAAACAAAGACGACCAAGCCTTGGGAGCCAACAGCCTTTGATGAAAGCGTGGATCGACTCCCTCCCCGCTACCCTGGACTCGATGCGATCAAATTCTTTGAAATGCTCAAATCAAAACTAAGTAGATTAAAAAAGGGAGAGTTTGAAACATCAGAAGAGTTTTTCCTGCGAACGGAAGACAAGAGTGCGATATTTTCTCCAATCAATACAGCCGATTTATATGCCTTTAAGATAACTGACAACTACAGCAAAAAATATGATGCTGATTCACAAGCCTATATTTTAGAAGAAACTGGGGGGTTGAATTGCACAGAAACTTACTCAACTTCAAAATATGGAAACGCGGTGACCTGCCGTATCACCACCGCTATTCACGAGAATGACTCCTACGAAGCAAGCAACGCTTACGGTGCATCTGTGACGGTCCGAAGAACACGTTCTCATTGGCTGTCTGTCGCAATCAATAGAGACAGTTCTGTTTTCAAAGAACACTTTACAAAATACAAATACCTACCGAACAAACATTCATTCACTGACAACATCCCTGTTCAGCTAGAGAAAGCAAAAAGCCTTGCGCAATCAAAAATTTCCATGTTGTTTGTTGGACGATTAATAAGCCCAGAAATAATAGAGGGGCGTCCGCTAGTATTGTCAGCAACAATTAGCTCGCCCAGCGAAATATTTGCCACAGAAGACGCAATTCCATTTGATTTAAAGAAGATTGTTTATTTCGTTACTGAGACGGGTGAAATTCTAGGGCAACGATCTTTTTAGCCTTGTAGGGTGCGCACCGCGCACGCGGAACCCATGTTCATCCTCGCTCGGCGTTTTATCTCTACGGCGAAGGATGCTTTTTGCGTTAAAGGGGCCTGGCTCGAATTAAATCCTGGGCGGCAGCTTGGACTGAGTCTACGAAGCCCAACACCTTCGGGTGATGGTGTAACGTACAGGGAAGGTCTTGGGCTTCGCTTTGCTCGGCACCAACCTACACCCCTCCTACACGTGCTGAAGGTCTGGAGTCGCATGCGCCCCAAGAGATCCGTATTCATTGGCACAGCAATGTGCATCCTGCTGTCAGGCGTATTTTTGGGGTGGGTCAAGTCCGAGCATTCCCCGGAAGAAGCTGTGCAGGTCGCCAGCAGTTTTCTGAAAATGCTCGAAGAAAGCCATTTTTCGCAGGCCTTTGAGCTAAGTGTCAAACAGGGCTACGTCGGAGATAGTCCGGAAGCGCTTCAGGCAATCTCTGCGCGGGAACTATGCAAGGTTGATCGTCTGGTCTCCACCTCTCCCTTTCAATCGAATGGAAACCGGCTGCGTCGCCTCGTGATGGGGAGGGACGTAGAAATGCCGCAGATCCAGGTCGAGTTCTCGGGGGCCTGTCTTCTCGGAGTCACGCTGCGCCGTACTGCCCGGAATGAGTGGCGTGTGTACAGGTTTGCCCGGCATGCAGGCTAAAGGCCTGATCAGGGCCGCTGGTCGCAGTTAAAGGGGCCAGGCTCGAATTAAATCCAGCCTTGTAAGGTCGATGCCATCAAGTTAGGCGTTAACTCCCTTCATTGGCGTCATCCCGGCGAAGGCCGGGATCCAGGCAGGGGCCCGGAGCACTGGATTCCGGCCTTCGCCGGAATGACGTCAAAAGGCCGTAAGCCGGAAGGCGCGCTCGCGAAGGCCGTCCGAGGCCCGGCGAGGCGCCGCGTCCGGCGCTGGTTTTCAGGCAGACATGCCGCAGAGGCCCGCCCGATGCGGCTTTCCGGCTGCCATCGGAATGAGCGATTTGCATGCAGGAAATCCGCCTCCTGCCGATAATCCAGCTTTCCGCTGCGGTGTGCCCATCATGAGAATTTTCCTGCCTGTGCTGTTGGTGATCCTGCCTGCCCTGTGCTGGGCGCAGAGTGATGGCGAACTGGTCGCCGCGCGCGCAAAGCAGTTCCAGCAACAATTGGCCGACGCGCATCCACGCCTGCTGATCCGCCCGGCTGACCTGCCCGCCTTGCGTGAATTCATCAAGACCCTGCCGGCGCAAGCGGAGGGTGCCACGCTGGCGAAACTGGCCCTGCCGCCGCTGGACAATCGTGCCCTGATCCCCGAGCCGAAAGCCGCGAAGAACGGCACGCCGGAAGGTGCGAAACAGTGGGAAGCGGGCTACAAGGCGGCGAACGAAACCGCCGCCTGGGCGCAGCGTTACGCGTTGGCCTGGCTGCTTACTGAAGACCCCGCGTATGGCCGCGAGGCGGCGCGCTGGCTGCTGCATCTGGCGAGCTGGAATATCACGCGCGACACCTATCGCACCAACGACGAGCTTTTCATCCAGTCCCTGCGGCCGATGATCTTTGCGTATGACTGGGCGTATGCCGCGCTCACGCCGGAGGAGCGGGCGACGGTTTCCAAGGCGCTGATTGCCCGCATGGAAATTCTGGCGGCGCAGGTGCAGCCAAAATTCAGCCTGAGTCGCGCGGCAGTTCCGGACAATGGCCTGAGTCACCCGATGCGTTTCATCTCCACGCTGGGGCAGGGCGGTCTGGCGCTGTTTCACGAAACGAAAGAGGCGCCCGGCTGGCTGGCCTGGAGCTATGAGTATTACCTGCGTCAGTTTCCGGTGTGGGGTGGCTCGGCGGGGGGCTGGGCGGAGGGGCTGAACTACTGGAACACCGGGATCAGCCAGCATCAGCGCTTCCTCGAAGGCATGGCGCTGCTGGGCTTCAACGAGCCCTTGCAGAAACCCTTCTGGCGCAACACGCCCTACTTCGGCGTGTATAGCCAGATGCCGTATCCCGCCTCGTTCTTTGGCGATCTCAGCAACATCAACGCGCCCTCCGGCAGCATGGCGCTGATGATGGAAAAATTCGCGGTGCTCAATGCCGATCCCTATCCGCTGGCCTATGCCAGGGCGCTGCGGCAGAAGCCGCCGACCAGCTTCAATTACTACAGCTACGATGGCATCGACGCGATTCTGCAGCGCTTCCGCACGGCGCAGGCCAAGCTGCCGGAGGTGAGGCTCGCCGAGCTGCCGCAGAGCCGCTACTTTGACGACATTGGCGTGGTGACGATGCACTCCGCGCTGGGCGATGCGGCGAATGACATCATGCTGGGCTTCCGCTCCAGCCCGCAGGGCTCGGCCTCGCATGGTTTCGCGGATCAGAACAGTTTCGTGCTCAATGCCTTCGGCCAGCCGCTGGCGATCAACTCCGGCTACCGGGAGTTCTATGACAGCCCGCATCACGTTGGCTGGAGCCGCCAGACCAAATCCAAGAGCGCCATTCTCTTCGGTGGCGAGGGTCAGCGCATCAAGGATGCCAGCGCCAGTGGCGCGATCACGCGCTTTGCCGATGGCGCGAGCTACAGCTTCGCCACGGGGGATGCCACGCGCGCCTATGCGCCACATGCTACGCGCGCGCTGCGGCATGTCTTCTTTGTCGGCCGCCGCTACTTCGTGATGCTCGATGAAGTGGCGGCATCCGAACCGGTCGCTTTTCAGTGGCAACTGCATGCTCGCAGCGAGATGCAACTGGCTCCGGAGCGAGCCGAGATCACGCTGCAGCAGAAAGACGCCCGGCTTGCCGTGCGCTTCCTGCAGCCTGCGCCCGCTGCGCTGGTTTTCCGCCAGACCGATGCCTTTGAGCCGCCGGTGATCGAGAGCTATCGGACGAAGATGCCGAACGAATGGCATGTGACGGCCGAAACGAAAGCCGCCGCGCCGCAGCAGGAATTTCTGACCCTGCTGTATCCGTGGAAGGCATCCCCGGAGAGCGGCGCTGCGCCTGCGTCTGCGAGCATGCCTGCCGCGAAGGGCCATGCCATGAGGCTCGCCGGGCAGGGGGGTGAGGAAGTCGTGCTCATGGCGCGCGAAGCGGAGAAACGGGCCGAGGCGGGCGGCTGGGCGCTGGCCGGCATGGCGGCCAGCTTCGCGACACAAAGCGATACCCTGCGTTTTACACTGGTTGAGGCAACCGGGCTGAGCGGTCCGCTCAGCCTGAAGGCCAGTATGCCGGTGAGTCTGGAAGGTGTGCGCAATGCCAATGGGCTCAACATTGTGGCCAGCCTGCGCGAGCCGCTGACGCTGCAATTGCGGCCGGGCTTTGCCGTCAGCAGCGTGACGGGCGCACAAGGCTGGCAGCAAGACGCCGATGGCGGCGTGGTGGTGACGCTTGCTGCCGGGCCGGTACGGCTCAGTCTGCTGAAGTGATGGCTTGGGGTCTGCTGACACCACGCTGTCAGCAGCCCCCCCGCAACATGACGGCTCCTCAACCGCAACAAGGAGTCCGACATGAATGTCATCAACTGGTTTGAAATCCCCGTCGCCAATTTCGACCGCGCCCGCCGTTTCTACGAAACGATCTTCGCCGTCCAGCTCAAGCAGGAAGCCTGCGGGCCGGACAGTCGCATGGCGATCTGGCCGCATGAAGGCCAGGCGGTGGGTGGTTGCCTCATCGAAATGGCCGAGGCGCGCCCGCACAAGGATGGCACCCGCGTCTACCTGAATGGCGGCAAGGATCTGGGCGAAGTGCTGGCGCGCGTTGAAGCGGCAGGCGGCAGCATCGTCGTGCCCAAGACCCTGATCAGCCCGGAGATCGGTTACTTCGCGCTCTTTTTCGATAGCGAAGGCAATGTGATCGGCCTGCACTCGCTGGGGTGATTTGATCTGTAAATGGAATAATGTGCGGGCTTCGTGATTGCTTCGCACAAACCCATGCGCCGCGCTGACCGCCTCTTCCGTCTCGTCGAACTGCTCCGCGCCCGCCGCCATGCGACGGGTGCGTGGCTTGCCGAGCAGTTGCAGGTGTCATTGCGCACGCTGTACCGCGACATTCATGACCTGACGCTGTCCGGCGTGCCGATCGAGGGCGAGGCTGGCGTGGGCTACCGTTTGCGCTACCGGCTGGACGTGCCGCCGCTGCTCTTCAACCCGGAGGAGCTGGAGGCGCTGCTGGTCGGCTCGCGCATGGTGCAGGCCTGGGGCGATGGGGAACTGGCGGCGGCAGCCGGCGCGGCGCTGGCCAAGATTCATAATGTGCTGCCCGAGCCACTCAAGCGCGAAGCCCAGCTGGCGCGCCTGTTCATCCCGCCCGGCGGGCAGGAGCGCCTGCCCTGGCTGCAGCCCTTGCGGGTCGCTGTTCGCGAGCGGCGCATGGTGCGCATCGATTACGTACGCGAGGACAAGACGCCCTCCGAGCGTATTCTGTGGCCGCTCGGACTGTTCTTCTGGGGCCGCGCCTGGACCCTGATCGGCTGGTGCGATCTGCGCGGGGACTTCCGCCATTTCCGTGTTGACCGCATCCAGCAGCTCGACGCGCTGGATGCGCTGTTCCCGGATCAGCCTGGCCGGCGCCTCGGTGATTTCTTCGATCAGCTGGAGCGCAGGGAAGGCATTCGCGTCAAGCGCGAGTAGGCACCAGGGCGTGTTCACAGCAGGCGAGGGGTTGCGCGTGCACGAAATGACGCTCTAGAGTTGGTAAGCCGACACGATGCCGTGCATCTCCTTGGCAAGATGGTCGAGCTGTTGCGCAACACTGGCGCTTTCTTCTGCCGAAGCGCTGCTTTCCTCCGACATCTGGGCAATCTTCTCGACCTGTGCCGCAATGGAGTTGGTGGCGGAACCCTGCTCGCGGATGGCGCTGGCGATTTCTTCGACCATCTGCACGGCACCGTGACTGCCCGCCCGGATCTGCTGGATGGCCTGGTTGGCTTCCTGCGCACCGGAGACGCCCGTGCTGACGCGGCGTACTGCCTCCTGCATGCAATCGACAGCACCGCTGGCGCTGGTGCGCATGGTGTTGATGGTGCCCTCGATTTCCCGCGTCGAATTGGCCGTGCGCTCGGCGAGCTTGCGTACCTCGTCGGCCACCACGGCAAAACCACGCCCCTGCTCGCCGGCCCGCGCGGCTTCGATGGCGGCATTCAGCGCCAGCAGGTTGGTCTGGTCGGCGACTTCCTTGATTACGGCCACCACGCTGGCGATCTCGCCGCTGTGGCGCTCCAGTTCGTGAATGCGCCCGGCGGCTTCGTGAACGGAGCCGGCGATGTCATTGATGTCGCACACGGTCTGGCCGATCACCTGTTCACCGTTCGCGGCCAGAAGACCGGAATGGCTGGACAGGGTATTGGCTTCCTGGGCGCGATCGGCCACGTGGTTGATGCTGACCGTCATTTCCTCGACGGTTGCGGCCATGTCGGAGGCGGCTGCGCTTTGTTGCTGCGAGCCCGTTGCTACATGGCTCGCGGCACTCGCCATCTGACTGGCGGAGGCGGCGAGTGAATGGGCGCCGTTCGCGATGGTCTGCAGGCTGCCCTGCATGCGTTCGATCAGGCGGTTGACTGCGCCTGCCGTAGCGCCCAGCTCATCCTGCTGCAGGACCCGGATGCGACGCGTGAAGTCCAGCCGGGTTTCGATATGTTCGACCGCCTCCTGCACCTCGTGCAAGGAGCGGCGCACGCTGCGAATCAGCAGGAAGGCGAGCAGGCCGGTCACGGCCATGGCGAGCAGACTCACTGCCCAGGCGATCTCCAGCAACAGGCTGGCCTTTCTGGCCGCCGCCAGCTGGGATTCGTCGGCGAGCTTGTCGTTGTATTCCCGGTGCGCCTTGATCGCTGCGCTGACCTTGGTGCCCAGCTCCACGCCCTTGCCGGTGAAGAGATCACGCGCAGCATCGGTGTCGAAGTCGCGCGACAGCTGCATGACCTGCTCGGTGACCTGCGCATAGGCACGAATCTGCTGGCGTTCGTCTTCCAGCAGGATTTTGTCCTGTGCATCGACCTGCATCTCTTTGGCATAGCGCTCGAGATTCGCCTCGATCCGTTCGTTCGTAGCCCGGATGTTCGCTTCGTCGGCTTTCTTGCGCTCGTCGTAGAGGTCCAGCACGTGTACCGCAGCCATGCGACGAATCGCCAGGAAGTCACGTTCGACTTCATTGAGCAGGGCCAGACTGGGGCGGATGTTGGTCTGGAAGTCGGTCAGACTTTGCTGGGGCGCGCGTGCGGCAAAATAACCTGCTGCCGAGACCAGCAGCAGTGACAGCATGGATGCTGCGCTCATGACAAGAAGTCGTTGCGTGATGCTCAAATTCATATCGATCAACCCCCGAGTAGTCAGAAAACCGGAAATGGGTTGGCGAGTCTTCTGGCTTGCTGCCTGGCCCGAAAGGGTAGGTATCGACAGGTTTAGGGGCGACTTGAATGAGTTTGTGTGAAATTTGTTTTCTGATGCAAAAACCCGGCGGTTTGTTCAGCGCTCGGCCGAATTCATGTCAACCGACGCCGGTTCAGGCGGGATGGTGTGCCGCATGCAGCGCCGGGAGGCGATGTGCCAGAGTTGTCGGCCGGACCAGAGTGCGCTGGCGACAGCCAGACCCGGCAGCCAGATCCACAACAATTCCGAATACAGCACCGCCAGCCCGCGCCCGTCCATGAAGCGCTGCAGGCTCAGCGGCGAGACACGGATGACTTGCCAGGGCGCAAAGAAGCGGTGCTCGCTCTTCGGCCACAGCAGGGCGATGCCCAGGCCACCAGTGGTCAGCGTGTCGAGCAGACCATGTGAAGCCATGGCAATGAAAAGAAACAGCCATGTGCCTGTAAAGCGGCGCGTAGCGGGCTTCTCCAGCAGGCGTGCCATGAGAGCCGCGACAGCAAAGGCTGTCAGCAGGGCATGGCTGAAACCCCGGTGTCCAAGCGCGTTCGCATAGGGTATGCCGAGCCGGAAGGCGAGCACATCCAGATCCGGCAGGATCGACAGCGCCACCCCGGCCCACATTACCCGGCGCGGAATCAGTTCCTTGCCCAGACCAAGGCCGAGGGCGAGTGGCACAGCGGCATGTGACAGGATGGTTGGCATCAGCGCACCGTCTGGCGAATGAAGGGGATGCGCAGCAGCAGTGCGGTGGACAGTGCCGACAGTGCGAAAGCGGCCAGCGTCGTGAGCGGGATGCCGACGGCCGGGTGCCACAGGAAACCGTTGATGCCGATCCGTGCGAGTGCCAGCAGCCACAATGGATGGATCAGGTAGATGCCGAAGGATAGCGGCGCCAGCCTCACGCAGCCTGCGGCCAGGTGCGTGATGAAGCCGGCATGGCGGCGCAGGCCGAGCAGGAACATGCACACGCCCATCAGCAGGATCAGCGGATTCGGGTAGGCGTACATCAGTTCGATGGCGCGTGGTCCCAGCCAGGGGCGCAGCAAACCGGCGCCGAGCGCGACGCCGCTGCCCGCCACAAGCATCAGCACCAGCAGGCCTGGCGAGCGCGGTTGCGTAGGGTGCGTGAAGAGCAGATGGCCGAGCAGGAAATAGCCGGTGAAGGGCAGGAAACTGGTCAGGAAAGTGGCACTGGTGGACGGTGTAGCAGTGCCCACGGCGGCGAGCGCGCAGCAGGCAATGGTCAGCCCGCGCAGCTCGGTGTCGTTGCTGCGGGCGATCAGGCGGCGCAGGAAAGGGGTCAGCAGATACAGACCCGGCAGCATGTACAGATACCACAGGTGATACCAGGGCGTGCCGCGCAGGAGACTGCCAGCGGCCCGGAGGAGGCTCCATTGCGGGGCCGTGGCGGCTGCCAGCGCGAGGTAGAGCAGCGTCCAGAAAACGGTCGGCCGCCACAGGCGCAGGGCGCGGCGTCGGTAGAATTCCGCTGCCGGCTGATCCGCCGGGCCGCTCAGCAATACGGCTCCGCTGATCATCACGAAGACCGGCACGCACCAGTGGCAGAAGCTGTCCCACAGGTTTGCCGCCCACCAGGCGCTGTCCTGCCCGTCGGGCAGGGCGACCAGCACCATCGCCGCCGCATGCACACCGACCACGGCCAGGGCGGCGGCGCTGCGCAGGAGTTCGAGGGAGGCGTGGCGGGTGGAGGGCATGCGCCTATTGCGAGCTGACCCCGATGTCCTCGCGCGTGAAGTTCAGGGTGCGCACCAGCACGAGGATGTCGTATTCCTTGCGGATATCCGGCGAAAAGGGTTCGAAGGGCGCGGCTTTGCGCACGATGCGCAAAGCCGCTTCGTTGAGTCTGGCGTCGGCGGTGGAGCGGGACAGCTCGGCGGACTGGAGGCTGCCGTCAGGCCTGATCTCAAAGATTACTTGCACGCTGCCATACAGTGAATGCCCCGAATCGTCCTTGGGAAAATTGGCATCACCAACCCGCGCGATCTTTTGCACGGTCGAATCAGCGTACGCGGCAAGTGGGTATTCCCGTGTCCGCGGCGAAATGATGCCCTTACGAGGGGATACCGTGTAGTCAGCAAGATTTTTCTCGATGACATCCTCATTGCCCGCGATAGCTTTCGCCTTGCTGATATCGAGCCCTTGGGCGGCTGATGCAGTGGCCTGTGGCGGCGTACTCTGGCTGGCCCCCGGTTCATCGGCACGTACGCAGAAGCTGGCCGATAGGACAAGGAGGATGGCGCGCATGAATGTTTTCACCGTTACGATAAGGCCGGATCATGCCAGCCTATGCGGGGCCGGGGCAATGCTGCACCGTTGGAACAGACGGTCACGATCCTGATCGGCGGGTTACGCTGCGCTAACCCGCCCTTGCTGACTGTGGCTGCCCGCCGTGATCTGGCGGGGGACATCACTCAGTGGGTCACTGTCCGATGCTGATGTCGTCGGTGGTGAAGCGCATGGTCCGGGTCAGCACCAGGATGTCGTACTCTTTGCGGATGTCCGGCGGAAAGGCTGCAAACGGTGCCGAGAGCTTGATGATCCGCAGCGCTGCCTCGTTGAGCTTGGTATTGCGATCCGGGCGCACCACGTCGACGGAGGCAAGGCTGCCGTCGGGGCGGATCTCGATGGAAACCAGCACGCTGCCGTAGAGCGAGCCCCGTTCGCCACGCGGGAAGTTGAGTTCGCCGACCCGCTCCAGCTTCATGCGGAAAGCCTCGCCGTACTGGGCCAGGTTGTATTCCCGGGTGCGTGGTGAAATGAAGCCTTTCTTGGGGCGTGCAGCGTAGTCGCTGACGCTCTTCTCAACCACGGCTTCCTGGCGCGCGATGGCTTTTTTGGTGCTCAGGTCCAGCCCGCCCTTGGGTTGCGGCGTGTCGGCGGGCTGCTCTTCGTTCTTGCTCTGACGCTCGCGGGCAGCACTGATCTCTGTCGCCTTGTTGCGCGCCAGCAGTTCCCGCTGCAGGGTTTCCAGCTGCTGCACTTTCTGCTGGGTTTCGACCAGCGCATCGCCGTCGCGTGTTGCATCCTGCGGCGGCAGGGGCGAGGTCGGCATGTTTTTCTGGTCAGCCTGCTCGCCACCTCCGTCCAGATTGGCCTGAGCCAGGGCCTGGGCGTCCTTGGGCGCGCGCTTGTGCTTGGCGTTGACCAGCACGACCTGCAGGCCCTGATCGCGCTGTTTGCGCAAACCGCCATCGGGGTTGATGAAGTGGGTAGCCAGCAGCAGGCCATGAGCCAGTGCGGAGAATCCGATACCGAAGACCAGCGCGTGCATGATCATCCACTGGCGGACGCGCTGCATCGGTTCGCTTTCGCGCCGCTTCATCTCGCGCACGACCGCCGGCACGCGCGGCTTCTTGGCGACCTGCGTGGCAGGTGCTTGAGCGGACGTGGGCTTGAGGACGCGAGGTGGGCGGTTAGGTGCAGACATCGCGAGGATTCTACGCGAGCGGGGTTTCTTCTTCCTCGCCGTCGGTCCCGTCATCCGCTGTGGTCAGCGGCGGCAGGGTAGCGAGGTATTTGCCGCGCAGCTCGATTTCGACCAGATCGCTGCTCTCGATGGCGAACTGCACGCGTTCGTGCGGCTTCACCTCACCCGGCAGGGAGTGCAGCTTGAAGACGAAGGGCACGGCTTCGCAACGCAGGATGTTCTCGCGCAGCACCTTGGCAGTGGCTTCCTTCTCGCCACTCTGGCGCAACCAGCGCAAGGCCCAGTAGCGCTCCATGCCGCGCTGGAATTCGTTGTAGGCGCTGTAGGTGGCGTCAAAGTCGTTCATCGCCGCGGCGAGTTCGGCCGAGCCTGGCGCGAAGGGCGCGTCCACGCCCTGCAGGTGAGCAATGAGCTGCCACTGATTGCACAGGTCGACGTAGCGCCGCAGCGGGCTGGACGACCAGGCGTAGCAATCGACGCCGAGGCCGTCATGCGGCGCGGCAGCGGTGGTCATGCGCACCCGGCCGCCGGTTTGGGCGCGGTAGATCGCCGGAATGCCGGCTTCGTGCAGCAGCTTGCCCCAGCTGGAGTTGGCCAGAATCATCAGCTCGGCGACCAGCTTGTCCAGCGGCGAGCCACGGCGGCGCTGCTCGATGGTGATGTGCCCGGGGCCGTCCTTCGTCTCCTGCGACCAGTCGACGGTGTAGTTGAAGTCCAGCTGGTTCTGGTTGGCCGAGGGCTTGCCACGCCCGGCTTCCAGCACTGTGGCGAACTCCCACAGGGTTTTCAGCTCGGCCATGTAGGGTGCGTCGGGCAAGTCGCCCTGCAAGCTTTCTTCGTTGAAGACGGGTTCGATGTCGTGGTGGCGCAGATTGGCCGAAACATGCACGCGCTCGATGCGGCTCGTCATGCCAGCGATGCTGAAGTCGCGATTGACCTCGACGTACAGCGACAGCGCCGGGCGCGCCTGACCTTCGCCCAGCGTGTAGGCGGCGACGAGTTCATCCGGCAGCATGGTGATCTTGTTGCCGGGCATGTAGACCGTGGACAGGCGGCGGCGTGCCACCGCATCGACCGGGCAGCCCGGGCGGATGCCCAGACCGGGTGCGGCGATATGGATGCCGACCGTCCAGCCGCCTTCAGCGCGTGGCGCGAGCGAGAAGGCGTCGTCGATTTCGGTGGTGCTGGCGTCGTCGATCGAAAAGGCTTCGACCGGTGCCAGCGGCAGATCATCGGGCAGCGCCGGCGCCATCAGTTCCGGAAAGGCCGTGCCTTCGGGGAAGTATTCGAAGAGGAAGCGGCCCAAATGCAGATCGTGGGTCGACTTGATCGCGCCGACCTTGAGCAGCAGGCGCGGCGCAGACTGACCGCTCTCGTCGGTGGCGGCTTCCAAGGCCTTGGTTTCCAGACGGTTGCGATCCGGTTTGTAGAGCAAGGCTTGCAGCATCGGCGCGAATTCGGCGGGCAGGGAACCAGCGAGCAGTTCGCCCTTCATGCGCTCGACCTGCTCCTGCTGCAGGCGCTTCTTTTCGGCGCCGGCCAGTGCGGCGGCAAGAATCTCGGGTGGTGCCTTGCGGAAACGGCCCTTGCCCTTGCGATGGAAGTGGATCGGCGAGGCGAAGAGCTTCACCAGCACGGCAGTCGCTTCGACCGGCGATGCGGCATGGCCGAAATAGTCGGCAGCGAATTCGCTGAAAGCGAACTCATCGTCGCCACACATTTCCCACAGGAATTCGGTATCCATCTCCGCTGTGGCGGCCTCGGCGCGCGGCATCAATTCACTGGCCGACGGGGCATTGAAGCGCAGCAGCACATTGGCGGCCTTGAGCTTCACGCGTTTGCCCGTGGCGGTTTCCACCTGCAGGGAGGAATCGTTATCAGCGAGGATCGTACCGGTCTTGAAAGACCCGTCCTCTTCGAACAGCACATTCATCAAATTCGGCCTGCGGGGTTTTACGACCGGGGATTATAGCGGGGAAGCAGGCCGGCAAGCCGCTGCAACGGGTATGTCTGGATAGCCGCGTGCAGACTCATTCTTCACCAAGGGGGTTCTGCCAGCCAATGTCCGCCTTGGTCTGCGGGGAGGTGCTTTGCAGGTCCTTGTGCAACAAGGCTTTCAGGCATGTGCCCGGCGCAATGCATCCAGCGAGAAGACTGCCAGCCCGGCCCAGATGAACAGGAAGCTGATCAGGGCCACGTGATCGAAGGTCTCACGGAAGACGAAAACCGCCAGGGCGAACTGCAGGCTGGGGCCTATGTACTGGATGAAGCCCAGGGTGGTGTAGCGCAGGCGGCGTGCGCCGATGGCATACAGCAACAGGGGGATGGCGGTCATTACGCCGGTGCCGGCCAGGGCCGCCATCATGCCGATCCCGGAGAAGTGAGCGTTACCCTGCCAGCCGAGCCAGGCCAGCCAGGCCAATGCAAAGGGCGCGCCGAGCAGGGTTTCGATGAACAGGCCGTCCAGTGCGCCGACCGGGGCCTGCTTGCGCAGCAAGCCGTAAACCGAAAAGGTCACCGCCAGACTCAGTGAGATCCACGGCACCACCCCGAGATGCCACACGCGCCATAACACGCCGGTGCAGGCGAGCGCCACGGCGAGCAATTGCCAGGGCTGCAGGCGTTCGCGCAGGAAGACCGAGGCCAGCAGCACATTCAGCAGGGGGGCAATGAAGTAGCCGAGGCTGGATTCGAGTACATGACCATTGACGATAGCCCACACGAAGAGCAGCCAGTTTACGGCCGTGAGTGCAGTCGTCAGCGACAGCAGGGCTGCCAGACGCGGCTCGCGCCAGATCCGGACCACCACGCCGAAGCCGCCGGCGCGCGGCATGATCAGGGCCAGCAGCAGAAGCGACCACACGACCCGGTGCGACACGGTTTCGAGCGCCGGTACGCCTTGTGTCAGTTTCCAGTACAGCGGGGCGATGCCCCAGATGAAGAACGCCGTGAAAGCGGCCCAGAATCCGCCGCGGTCCTGATCCTTGCTCATCGGCTCAGTCCGGCGAAGGCGATCACCTCGTCGAGATAGTCTTCCCAGCGCGTGAAGCCGTGGTCGCCGCCCGGCAAGACGGTTTGGCGGCTACCAGCGTAGCGCCTGACGGCATGACGATAATCGAGGGTTTCGTCGCCTTCTTCGGCCAGCAGCCAGAAGTTTTCCGGCTGGCGGATCAGGGGTGTATCCAGCGCGGCGATCTGCGCGGCGTGTTCGGCGTTGAACGTGAACCGCTGCGGCGTGTAGAGCATCTCGTGCTCGCCGAGGAACAGGGTCGGGTCGAAGGCTGCATGCGGCACGAAGGGATTGATCACCACTGCGCGCAGCCCGTGCTTCTCGGCCAGATGGGTCACATAAAAACCGCCCAGCGAGCTGCCCGCCAATGCAGGGGGCGTGGCACATGCGGCGATCTGCGCCTCGACCTGGGCGATGACTTCAAACGGCACGGGCGAGAGTTGTGCGCACCACATCCGGTCACTCAGCCCGCGCTGCGCCATGCGCGCGGCGAGTGCCTGCACCTTCTGCGATTGCGGGCCGGAGCGGAAGCCGTGGAGGTAGAGGAGCATGCTTTACATCTCCACCCAATGCACCCAGCCCAGCTGCCAGGTCAGCAGTACGATCAGCCCGAACGCGATGCGGTACCAGGCGAAGACCTTGAAGCTGTGGGTGGAGACGAAACGGATCAGCCAGCGCACCACGAAGAAGGCGGAGACGAAGGAGGCGAGCATGCCGACGGTCCACATGCCGATGTCGTCCATCGAGAGCAGCGCGCGCTCCTTGTACAGCTCGTACAGTGAGGCGATGCCCAGGGTCGGGATGGCGAGGAAGAAGGTGAATTCGGTGGCGGCTTTGCGTGACAGGCCGAAAAGCATGCCGCCGATGATCGTCGCGCCGCTGCGCGAGGTGCCGGGGATCAGAGCAAACGCCTGGGCGATGCCGACCTTGAGGCCATCCAGCCAGTTCATTGATTCGACCGTGGCGACGCGCTCATGGTGACTCTTGCGTTCGGCCCACAGGATGATCAGGCCGCCCACGATGAAGGTGGTGGCGACCACCGGGGCGTTGAACAGATGCAGCTTGAGCCACTTGCCGAAGACCAGCCCCAGTGCGGCCAGCGGTATGAAGGCGATGGCGACGTTGAGCAGCAGGCGCAAGGAGGCTGCCTGCTGCATGAAAGCGCCGAAGAGGCGCTGCCATTGCTGGAACACTTCACTGCGCGAGCGGCCTGGCTGCAGCAGACGCTTGCCGAACTTGCCGCTGAGGGCGAGCGCGGCGATGCCTTCCCGGGTTCCCTGCATGCAGGCCAGGCTCAGGCGCTGACGGTATTCCCACACCACGGCGAGGATCGCGGCGGACTGGATGACGATCAGGAACAGCTTGGCGCGCTCGCCAGTGAAGTCCAGCAGCGCACTGCCGAGGATCAGATGTCCGGTCGAGGAAATCGGCAGGAATTCGGTCAGACCTTCGATGATGCCGAGGAGTGCGGCCTTGAGCAGAAGCAGGAGATCCATGGGAAGCGGAAAGTGGGGAGTGGATGGCGGGGATTATACGAGGCGCGGCATGACAGCCCGTAGCGGGCTCAGCGCGTTTCCCTTTCCAGGTGGCCCAGCCAGCGCAGCGCCTGCTCGCGCGAGTCGCCGCACATTTCTTCAGACGGCTGCAGGCTGCCGCATACCGCCGGGCGTTCCGGCGAGCCGAAAATCTGGCAGGCATCGTTCTCGTCGAGCTGGATGCAGCGCACGCCAGCCGGTTTGCCATCAGGCATGCCGGGGATCGGGCTGGAGATCGAAGGCGCGATGCAGCAGGCGGCGCAACGGGGACGGCAGTGCATGTCGGGCGTGGGGAGCGGGGTTGCGACAATGATGCCTGAAAACGCCCGTCGTGCGTGGCGTTGCAAGGATGCATGCTGAAGAGCCGCGCCAGGAGCGGCTCTTCAGCACATGCGCGTGAACGAGTGAAATCCGGCTGCGGAGCGGGTGCTTTGGATTCTGCCGGGCTCAGTGAGCACGCAGCGGGCAGAGTACGCGCAACAGGGCGGGGCGCCAGGCCAGAGCAAGGGCTACCGTCAGGGCACTGGCGGCGAGCAGCATGAACCACACCAGCACTGCCATCGAGGGCCGGTCTGCCAGCATGCTGGCGACGGCCGACGCCGCCAGCATGACAGTGCCGAAGCCACGCAGCGTCCGCCGTGGCGCATCGGCCCGGCTTGCAGGACGCGGCATGACCTGATCCCAGTGCATTGCCAGCGCCAGCCAGGTCATGCCGGTCAGGCTCAGGACGGCGGCGATGATAAGCCACAGGCTTTCAGGCATTGGCCACCTCCACCGGGTCTGCTGCGCCCATGGCCACCGGATGACGTTCGCGTCGGGCGAGTTTGAGAGCGGCTGCGATGGCCAGCCCGGCACAGACCAGCAGACTCAGATCCACGCCGGCCACTGCCAGGTACGGATCAAGGAACAGTGTTTTCAGCAGGTGATCACCCGTGGTGATGGCGTTCAGTGCGACAGCTGCCAGCGCCAGCGCGGCAATGGTCCAGCACTGCTCGCGCCAGGCCGGGTTGATGCGTGCCTGTGCTACGGGGGCGCCACGCAGCGCGGCATGCACGAAGCTGAGTGCCCACAGGCCCCAGAAAATCTGCTGCTCCCAGGCGCCCTTGTCCGTCAGCCCTGCCGGCAGCAGACGGTTGGCTACCAGGATGCCGATGGCAGCGATGATCATGCCGGTGACGCAGCCGACAGCCAGGGCGTCGACCACACGGGCTCCCTGCAGGCCGGACCTTGCATGTTGCTGCTTGCGTTTCTCGACGAAGAAGATGAAACCCGTGGCAATGCACACGCAGCCGAGCAGGCCGCCCAGCACGTAGAGCCAGCGCAGCAGCCAGTGTTCGAAGTGCTGCAGGTGCAGACCGGCGAGGAATTCGTTGAGCGCCGGCACCGGCGCGCGTGGTGGCTCCTCGCGCAGTACTTCGCCTGTGCTGGCCTTGAAGTGGATGGCCTCGCCGACCAGCGCCACGCGATCACTGCCAGCACGGTAGATGCTCACATAGCCATTCGCGTCGCCCATGTGCTGCAGTTGCAGGAAGCCGACCTCGCCAGCCATGTCGCGCGCGGCCCAGCGGCGCCTGGCCTCCGCCATCATGGCGTCGACGGAGGCCAGCGGTGCCGGGATGCCGGCGCGCGCATGCGGCAAGCCGGTCTCGCGCGCCTCGATGATTTCATGCTGGTCATGCAGGGGTTTGAGCTGGAACTGCGAGACCGGGAAATAGTAGAAGCCGGCAAAGATCAGCAAACCCGTGAAGGCGAAGAAGAAATGGAAGGGCAGGGCGACGACGCCCGTGAGGTTGTGCAGATCGAGCAGGCTGCGCTGGGTCTGCTTGGCGGGGCGGAAGGTGAAGAATTCACGGAAGAATTTGCGATGCATGATCACGCCGGTCACGAGCGCGGCGAGCATGACCAGACCTGCCAGACCGACGATGAAGATGCCCATGTTCCGCCACTGCCAGTTCAGGCTGTAGTGCATGGGATAGAACCACTGGCTGCCGATCTTGAGCTGGTCCGAAGGCACTGCTGCGCCGCTGCGCGGGTCGATGGTGGCGTTGCCGTGGATGTGGTTGTGCCCGTCTGGATCCTTGGCCAGTGGCACGCGAAAGCCTGCGCCGATGGCCAGCACCGGATCGCGGTGGGTGGTGTAGGCCCAGTATTCGTCAGCAGGAAGTGACAGGCGCGGGGTCTGCGGACCCTTGGCAGGATCATGCATGGCGGGCATGTTCAGCGCGTAGTCGGCTGGGTCCGCCTCAAGCCGTGCGAATGCCGGCGCGAGGACCTTGTCGAACGAAGGCATCGGTTGCGGCGCGAAACGTGTTTCGGGCAGCGCCCAGCGGTCGATCTCGCGATCAAATACCGACAGTGCGCCGAAGAAGAAACAGCTCATCAGCACATAACCCAGTACGAGGCCGAACCAGGTGTGCAACCAGGCCATGGATTGGCGGAAGTTTGCGAACATCAAAGTCCCCAGGACAGGATCTGGCGCTGCAGCAGCAGAGCCACGACATGGAATAGCAGCGCGCCAACCGGCAAAGCCGTCGCTACGCGCAGCGCGCTGCGGGTGGCAAAAGCCCACAGGAAAACCGTGAGGAAGGCCAGCAGGCCCAGCATCAGCGAGGCTGTTTCGGCATCGTGAAATGGCATGCCCAACCCCACCAGAACTGTCGTACTGCAGGCCACAAAACTCCAGGAGAACGCCCAGCCGCCGAGGATGGCGGCAAGGATGCGGAGCGGCAGACTGAATTTCCGTAAGGAGGCGGTGAGCGGAATAGTCATGTTGCGATGAGAGATTCTGGATTTGAAATGGCAGTCGCCCCGGGCCGACGAGGTCGGTCCGGGGCTTGCGCCTCACCCCTGCGTACGCCGGGGCGAGGGGGTGGATCTGCGTTCAGAGCTTGTAATCAAGCGAAAGATAGGCGCTGCGCGGTTCGCCATAAATCGCGCCATAAGCAACCCCCGTTACATATTTCTTGTTGAACAGGTTGTTGATGTTCAGGCGCGCGGTGAGGTCTTTCGTGAGCTGGTAGCTGGTGAATGCATCTGCGATGAAATAAGCATCCTGCCGGGCGCCGCCATCCTTTCGCACATCGGATTGCCAGCGTGTGGCGAGCCCCATGCGCAGCTCGGGCAATGTTGGCAGGCTGCTGTCAACGCGTGCCTTGAGCGTGCTGCGCGGCACCCATTCGTAGATGTCATTGCCATCCGGGCCGGTCAGCTTGAGGCGGGTGAAGCCGAGTGCTACGCGGGTGTCGCGGCCGAGCTTGCCGTTGGCTTCAATTTCGAAGCCGCTGGACTTCACATCTTTCGGCACGTAGGCATACTGGCCGCTGCCGGTCATGCCGTCGTAGGTTGCCAGTCCGGCCTGCTTGGCGCTGAACACGGCAAAGCTGGTGAGCAGGCGCTTGTCCAGCCAGTCGGCCTTGACCCCGACTTCGCGATTGACGCCTCTCATCGGAGCCAGATAGGCGCCGCTGTAGTCGGTCTGATCCTGATTCTGGAAGATATCCGAATAAGACACATAGCCCAGCAGATTGCGTGTGAAATCGTAGGTCAGGCCCGCGTAAGGGCTGGATTTTCGCGTGTCGGGGTAGTCGGTGGTGGTGGTGACCGAACCGTAACGCGAGCTGCCTTCACGTGCGAGTTTCACGGAGTTGATGCCCAGGATTGCCCGCAGATCGTCCGTGACCGCCAGGCGCGAGGCCGCATAGAGGCGGGTCAGGGCTTGTTCGCCACCGGTGCTTGGCGTGCGCGGCCCCCAATCGGGCTCGGCGTATACGTTGCCGTCATAGGGGAAGGCCGGCAGCGGCAGGAGCATGTGGGCGGCATCGACGGCAAAGGTGTCGGTCTCGGTTTTTTCCGTGGAATGGCTCAGGCCTGCGATCAGTTCGTGCTTGCGACCGAAGAGCTTGAAGCTGCCGCTGAGGTTGGCGTCGAGCAGATTGCTGTCAGTTTTCGCGAAGCTGCCGTAGGGCCAGCCGACCAGACCGGTGTTGTCGGCATTGAGGCCACCTGACAGTGAGTAGGCATAGAGCAGGCGTGTTTCTTCCTCGGCCTGACGGTGGTTGTAGGTGAGCTTGGCTTCCCAGTCACTGCCGAGGAAATGGGTGTATTCGGCGAATGCGCTGGTGGCCTTGGTGTCCCAGAAGGTCCATTTCTGCGAAGTGGACGAACTGGTGTCAAAGCTCGCCTGATCGCCACCGTTCAGGTAATTCAGGGTCAGCGAACCCCACATCGGCGATTTCTGGTGATTGTCCTGATGCGTGACGCCAACGCTCAGCACGCCATTGCTGCCGATCTGGCTGTCCAGCACGCCGTACAGGGTTGTGTTGCGGTCATTCAGATCGCGGATCCAGGAGTCCTTGTCCTGATGGATCAGTACGACCCGGCCGGCGATGCCGCCGTCTTCGGTCAATACCTTGTTGTAGTCGAGAGCCAGACGTTTCTTGTCGTAAGAGCCGCCGCCCAGGCTGATTTCGCCGCCGTCCGTGTTCTTGGGGCGCTTGCGTACATAGTTGATGGTGCCCGAGGAGTTGCCGACCCCGGTCAGCAGTCCGTTGGCCCCGCGGATGACTTCGATCTTGTCGAACAGATAGGTGTCCTGCTGACCGACGACGGTACCCCAGCTATTGGTCATGCCAAGGCCGTCAATCTGGGTCAGCTGGACTTCGAAACCGCGAGAGTTGAAGGTGGCGCGGTTGGTTTCGTACTGTTCGACATTCAGGCCGGTGACCATTTCCACGGCCTTGTTGCTGCCAGTGACGCCGTAGTCGCGGATTTCAGCAGCATCGAGCGTGCTGATGCTCTGGGGGGTTTCCTTGATTTCCATTGGCAGGCCAGTCGCCCCTTTGGAAACTCGGTTGGCCCGCAGGCCCATGACGGCGATGGGGGCGAGCTCTTTGGCGTCGGTCCCCGCGGCGGGGGGCGTGGCCTTTTTCACTACCACGGCAGCCCCATTCACGCTTGCTTCCAGTCCGCTGCCTGCGAGCATACGTTCCAGCGCCTGGCGTGGTGTGAGCTGTCCGGAAACAGCCGGTGCCGTTTTGCCGGCCACCAAGTCGGCCGGGAAGCTTAGTTGCAGACCCGCTTGACGAGCCAGTTCATTGAGCGCCTGTCCAAGAGCTTGCGCCGGGATCTGGATGGTGCCGGACGCTGCCGTGGCGGCCGGAATGCTGCTTTGGGCATGGGCTGTGCTGGCTCCGCCAGCGGCAAGAACGAGAGCGACGGCCATCGCCAGAGGTGTGGGGGTGAAACGCTTCTTCAGCAGCGCTGCGCGCATGGTTGAGAACTCCTGCATCGGTGGTTGATTGCCGGACCCGGCACTACGCCTGAAGGTCCTCCTGCCGATGAAGACGCAGCACCCTCCCCTGATCCTCATGTTGCAAATGAGAATCTTTTCTATTTATTTTGTTTGCGCGATTATTTCGGTGAGTTCGCCGTGTCGTCGCAGGCGCACTGGCAAAAGCTCCGGCAGCACCCTGGCGAATTCTTGATGCTGGTGCAGGGAATAGCTGCCGCCCACGGGCAGGGCTGCGACCACAGGGTCGCGTACGATCAGGCCGGTGTAACCATAGCGCTCGAATTCCGCGATGGCCTCGGCCAGTGGTGTCTGATCGAAACTCACGCGGCCGCTGCGCCAAGGGGCTACGGCCGTCGTCTGCATTGTGATTACCGCACCAAGATTGCCTTGTCCGTCGGCTACAAGCCGTTGTCCGGCAACCAGCTCCAGAGCAGCCTGAGTGTCAGTGTTGGCTGGAGCGACCCGTACCCGTCCTTCCTCGACCTCCACTACGGTCTGGCCAGCATTACGTCCGCTGCGACTGTGGCGTACCGAGAAGCGTGTCCCCACCACCGTGATGCGGACATTGCCAGCCCAGATGTGGAAGGGGCGCTGTGCATCCGGATGCACGGCGAACATGGCCTGCCCCTCCTGCAGACGGACTTCCCGTCGGTCGCGGTACAGGCTCACCGCCGCCTCACTGGCTGCGTCCAGTTGCAGCGTGCTTCCCTGGCCGGGGGCGTCCGGCAGAGTCAGGCTCAACTGCTGACCACGTGCAGTGGCGTAGGTGTGTTCAAAAACAGGGCGCTGCTGCCACCACAGACCGCCGAGCCAGACCGCCGCACACAATGCAAAAACAGTGGTCGTCAAGGCCGCCTGTGGCCAGTAGCCTTGATGCAGGACATGCCACCAGCGAGAGCGAGAGAGAGGCGCCGGCTTCCGCGCGGGCTGGAGTGCGGCGGGCTTGTCAGCAGAGTATCTGCGCTTCAGTGCTGTCAGCTCACTGGCAGATAGTTGCTGAAGTTCATCAATGGTATGTGCCATGTCATCCAGAGCCCTGACGTGCCGGGGTTCTGTAGCCAGCCAGTCAGCCAACGCGGCCGCCTGAGCTGGGTTCAGGCCGCTGCGCTTGCGCAACGCCCAGATGGCGGCCTGGATATCTGCCGAATTCTGTGTCAATGCAAAGGCCTCGAACTCGGACGCTTCTGCGTCGGGGTCGGGGTCGGGGTCGGGGGCCGGGGCCGGGGCCGGGGCCGGGGCCGGGGCATGAGTAAATTCGTTGCAACGCAGATTCATGATGGGGATGAGGATGGCTCTCAGGAGGTAGACGCACGGAGGAGGATATTTCCTCAGATATCCGGCCGTTTTGAAGGAGGACGTCGGCGGACTATAGTCCGGAGCGGGGTGACTCAGCGCCGGTCGAGGCTTCGGGCATCAGCGTGTGGCGACATTGCTTGCAGGTCAGCATGCCTCGAACGATGTGTTTCTCGACCATGCTGACTGATATCCCCATTCGCTGCGCTACCTCGGCCTGGCTGAGATCTTCGAAGATGTGCAGCACGAAAGCTTCACGACAGCGTGGTGGTAGTGCCTCGATTGCGGTCGTGTAAGCGTGGATGTTCTGACGCGAAGCCAGCGCTTCTTCTGGCTGCAGATGACGTGGCGCAGGTGGATGCTGCGCTTCTGGCATGGAATCCAGTGCTTCGTGCTGGCGCACGGCTTTGCGACGGGACTGATCAATGAGCAGATTGCGTGCCGTACGGTAAAGAAAGGCACGCACGTCGAAAATCGTTTGCCCGCTGCTTTGTAGCGTCAATACCCTGAGACAGCTTTCCTGCGCCAGGTCAGCGGCTGCGTCATGGTCGTTGACCTGACGGATCAGAAAGCTCAGTAATTCGCGGTGATAGCGCTCCAGCACAATACGGCTCACAAATAAGAATCATTCTCATTTTATCTGTGAGCGGGGAGCTTGTGATCTGACCGGAAGCAAAAAATCCTGCATTGCCTGGGTGGAGCGGAGTGAAAAGACAGAAACCCGAAGCTGGGATGCGGCCTGAGAGGCGGCGCTAATTCTGAATAGCGCGCCTTTGTCCTGCAGTGGGGGTGTGCCGATTGACCCGAGTCAATTACAGCTTGCCGCGTGGTTTTTCATACTGCGCCCACACTCCCTGCATGGACAAGACAATGAGCACGACAACTTTCGATCAATACCTGATGGCGGATCATCGCGATTGCGATGCGCTGCTGGGGGCACTGCGGCAGCTCGCCGGTGCGGGCGACTGGGAAGGCGCAGGCAGCGCCTTCCAGAGCCTGCGCAAGGATGTGCTGGCGCATTTTGCGGCCGAGGAAGAGGTGCTGTTCCCTGCGTTCGAGGCGGCGAGCGGAATGACATGCGGGCCGACCCGCGTGATGCGCATGGAGCACGACGAAGTTCGCGATCTGCTCGAAGACCTGAGCCTTGACATGAGCGAACAGGATGGCGAAGGTGTGCGTGGTCATGGCGAGGCGCTGCTGATCCTGCTGCAGCAACACAACATGAAGGAAGAGCACATCCTCTACCCGGCGGCCCTGCAATCCGCCGGTGCGCAGGCGGCGGAGCTGTCGGCGCAGGTCATTGCCCGGCGTGAAGCAGCATGAGCATCCTGCTGGATGTCCGTGGCCTGCCGCCCTGCGAGCCCTTCGAGCGCACCCTGGCGGCGCTGGATGAATTGCCGGCGGGTGAAACGCTGGAGGTGCTGATTCATCGCGAACCCTTCCCTCTGTATGAGCTGCTGCGCGAGCGTGGCTTTGCGTGGCAGGTCGCGCGTGAAGATTTCAGCGGTTACGAACAGTTCCGCATCTGCATCAGCCGGCAAGGCTGAGATGCAGCTCGTTTCGACTGAAGCATCGCCTCCGCCCGGGCTGACCTTCGCCAGTATGCTTGCGGGCCTTCTCGGCATGCTGGCTGCGGCCTTGCTGCTGGTGTGGCAGCCCGAGGCCCTGTTCACGCGCTGGCATCCGGCGGCGCTCGCCGCAGTGCATCTGTTCGCGCTGGGGGGGCTGATGCCGGTGATGCTCGGCGCCCTGTATCAGTTTGTGCCGGTGGCTTGCGGCCTGGCCCTGCCGCGCTGGGGTGGGCTGGACTGGCTGATCCTGTTTGCGCTGCTGGCGGGGGCGTTTGCGCTCGCTGGCGGCTTCCTCTTCGGTGGCCCGCTGTGGCTCGCCAGCGCCGGTGTGCTGCTGTTGGGCAGCCTGCTGGCGGCAGGCGTGCGGCTGGCCTGGTCGCTGTGGCATCAGCCCTTGCGCAGCGAGATGGTGGCGGCCCTGCGACGCAGTGCGCTCGCGCTGGGCGGTACGCTGACACTGGGTGCCGTGCTGCTGGGCGTCCTGCTGTTTGGCTGGCCGCTGCCGCTGATGGTCATCGTTGATTGGCATGCGCTGTGGGGGATCGCTGGCTGGGTGAGCGGGCTGGTTGTCAGCGTGGCCAGCGTGGTGGTGCCGATGTTTCACGTAACCCAAGCGTATCCCCGCCAGTGGAATTGGGCCACGCGCGGACTGCTCCTTGCCTTGCTGCTGGGCAGTGCCGCCGCGTGGCTGGAAACTGGCTGGCTGGCGAGCGCCGCCTGCGTGCTGCTGACGCTGCTTGGGCTGGGGTTTGGCATTCTGACGGCGCAGCGCGTGCGGGCATCAAAGCGCGGCGAGCGCGACGCTTTCCATTGGGGCTGGCTGGGCGTGGCGGCGATCAGTGTGCTGCTGGCGGTGCTCGGGGCACTGGCGCATTTTTCGCCAGATCCGCGCTGGAGCGTGGTCTTCGGCGTGCTGGCGCTGGCCGGCCTGGGGGGCGGCACGGTCAGCGTGATGCTGTATCGCATCGTGCCCTTCCTGATCTGGCTGCACTGGCAGCGTGCCAACAAGGCGCGGGCCCGTCTGCCCTTGCTGCATCAGATCGTGCCGGAGCGCTGGCAGCGAGTCCAGCTCGCCAGCGAGCTGATGGCGCTGGTCTTGCTGTGCCTCGCGGCGTTCGTCCCCGCGCTGACACAGGCGGGGGCATTGCTGCTGGCGATGGGCAAGCTCGGCCAGACTGCGCTGCTGGCGCGGGCGATGCGTGATTACCGCCAGCGTCTGGCGATTCTCAAGACCCTGCCGCCGCGCGTGCGCACCTGAGCCATGTCGCTCATGGCCTGAAAGCGCCGTCGTCGTAGGCCTGGCAGTAAATCTTCCAGTCCGCATTGACCTGCCCGGCGCCAATTTCGGCCAGCGCCATGATGCGCTTGCGCCATTTGCGTTTGGTGCCGAACTCGATCAGTGCGTCGGCATTGGCGGCGCCTTTGCGCCCGCTGCTGCGCAGCTGTGCCCAGGCAACGAGCTGACCCATCTGGACCAGCAGCTCGCGGAACTGGCGGGTTTTGCCGGCGCACCGGTCGAGATTGATGCGGTCTTGTGAGGGCTGCAGCTCACGTAGCACACAGCTGCGTTTGCCGAGTTCGACCGGATGAAGGAATGCCGTCGGGATCGCCTGCATCATCGTCTGCACACCGATGACGCGTTCTGCCTCAGAGCCCCAGCGAGGCTCCGGCGTATGCAGGTGCGGGGTCAGCGTGGAAAGAGGGGCTTCCTTCAGGTCAAGCAGATAGTGTTCGTCCGGAGCGCCACGGCCGCGCACCAGGATGACATAGCGTTCCAGCCCCAGGCTGGCTGTGCCGCTGACGCGCCGCGCGATGTCCAGAACCTTGAAGAATTCCGGGTTTTCCTGCCGGGCTGCGAAGTTGTCGAGTAGCGCTGCGACTTGTGCGTATTGCTTGTCGCTGGCCGGCAGCGCCTTGTCGCCATCCGTGCGCAGGCTGCGCTGCTTGCCCCGGCGCCGCGTGCGGCTGTCGAGCAGATCCTTGCGGCTGCGCTCGCGCAGGTCTTCCAGATGCTCGCGGATCAGGCCTTCGGCGGTGTCGCGTTCCAGCCAGCGTGCCTTGCCAGCGCTCAGCGCATCGGCATAAGCGTCGATAAAGGCGCTGCCATGCTCAAGGGCGTCTTCATGTTTGAAATGCAGGCCGGGTGCCGCGACGAGCACGCTGCTTACGAAGCGCACGATGCTCCAGGTCGCAGGGGCCAGCGTGGCTTCGTCAAAATCGTTCAGATCGAAATAGACCAGACGGTTGTCGCCTTTGTAACTGCCGAAATTTTCCAGATGCAGATCGCCGCAGGTCCATGCCAGGGGCGCCTTGTCGAAGGCCTTGTCGGCGGGCATGGCGGCATTGAAAAGATGGCAGGTGCCACGCAGGAAGTTGAAGGGCGTCTGGCGCAGGGCGGCGTATTTGAGCGCCAGACGCTCGGGCTCACGTGCTGCGTTGTGGTGGATCAGGCTGTCAATCAGGCGGGACATGGTGCATTCCGAACATGTTGTTGTGCGCCGAGCTTAGCGCGCCATTTCCTGCAGGAATATGACAGCCCGACCTTGGGACGTGATCAGTCCGTTCCGGCGCGTGGCTGAAGAGCCGCTTCTGGCGGGCATCTCCAGCATACCCGCCTGCACAGCAAGACCGCGGGCTGCTTTGCGGGGTGGTGTGCCGGAAAGGCCCGCTGCACGCCCCTGTACGGGTAATCACCTAGCTGCGCAAAGCCTTGCCGGATGTGGGCTCTTTTCATTCTTGACTCGAATCAAGGAGCCGCCCTGTTTCCCGGCTTTCAATCAGCCCTGCTGGCACCAGTGTGGGGCAGTTCCCTTGCGGGTGCTTTTCATGCGCCATTCCGGTGCTGATAGCTAAGCTGATCGGGTATCCATGGCGGTGCGGGAGACAACATGAAGATCGTAACCTTGCTGGCGCGGGTGCGTCCGGAGCAGGCCGAGGCCATTGCTGCGCGGCTGGCGCAGATTCCTGGCGTCAGTCTGCATGGCACGACGCCGGACGGCGGGCGCCTGATCGTCATGATCGAAGATGGTGAAGGTTATGCCGTCAGCGATTCCATCCTGGCGGTGTCGATCGAACCCGCCGTGCTGGGTACCACCCTGGCCTACGAATACACCGACGACGAGGTCACCCCGGCCGAGTTGTCGGCAGCCATGAGCAGCTCGAAGAAAAGACACGAACAGGAGACGCAGGCATGACTCTGACCCGACGCGAATTCATCAAGACCCAGGCGCTGGCCGCCGCCACCGCAACCGCCGTGGGCAGCCCGCTGGCCCACGCGGCGACCGCCACCCGGGTGGCACCCGGAGAAGTGCGCTGGGACAAGGCCGCCTGCCGCTTCTGCGGAACCGGCTGTTCGGTGCTCGTCGGGGTGCAGGACGGCAAGATCGTGGCCACGCAGGGCGACCCGGACGCGCCGGTCAACCGCGGGCTGAACTGCATCAAGGGCTACTTCCTCTCCAAGATCATGTACGGCGCGGATCGCCTAACCCAGCCGCTGCTGCGCATGAAGAACGGCCAGTACGCCAAGGATGGCGAATTCGCCCCGATCAGCTGGGACAAGGCCTTCGACATCATGGCGGAGAAGTGGAAAGCCGCGCTGAAGGAATCCGGCCCGACCTCGATTGCCATGTTCGGCTCCGGGCAGTGGACCATCTGGGAAGGCTACGCTGCGTCCAAACTGTGGAAGGCCGGCTTCCGCTCCAACAATCTTGATCCGAATGCCCGCCATTGCATGGCCAGCGCGGTGACAGGTTTCATGCGCACCTTCGGCATCGACGAGCCGATGGGCTGCTACGACGATATCGAAGCCACTGACGCGTTCGTGCTGTGGGGCTCGAACATGGCCGAGATGCACCCGATCCTGTGGAGCCGCATCACCGATCGCCGCCTCAGCCATGAGGGCTGTCAGGTGCATGTGTTGTCCACCTTCGAGCATCGTTCTTTCGATCTGGCCGACAACGGCATGGTCTTCGTGCCCAACACCGATCTGGCGATCCTCAACTACATCTGCAACTACATCATCCAGAACAAGAAGGTGAATCTGGATTTCGTGAAGAAGAACGTGAATTTCAAGAAGGGCGAGACCGACATCGGTTTCGGCTTGCGCCCTGGCCACGATCTGGAAAAGAACGCCACCAACAACGGCTACCCGGGCGCCGACGGCAAACCGAAGGGCGATGTCGGCAAGGCCACCCCGATCAGCTTCGAGGAGTTCGCGAAATTTGTTTCTGAATACACGCTGGAGAAAGTCAGCAAACTTTCCGGCGTGCCAGCGGCCAAGCTGCAGAAGATGGCCGAGCTGTATGCCGACCCGAAGAAGAAGGTGATCTCCTTCTGGACCATGGGCTTCAACCAGCACACCCGTGGGACCTGGGTGAACAACATGATCTACAACGTCCACCTGCTGGTGGGCAAGATCTCGGAGCCCGGCAACAGCCCGTTTTCGCTCACCGGCCAGCCCAGCGCCTGCGGTACTGCGCGGGAAGTCGGCACCTTTGCGCACCGTCTGCCGGCCGACATGGTGGTCACCAATCCCGAGCACCGCAAGCACGCCGAAGAAATCTGGCAGCTGCCCGAAGGCACCATTCCCGACAAGGTCGGCCTGCACGCCGTGGCCCAGAGCCGCGCGCTGAAGGATGGCAAGCTCAAGTGCTACTGGACCAGCACCACCAACAACATGCAGGCCGGGCCGAACATCAACGGCGAGGTCTATCCGGGCTGGCGCAATCCGGCGGCCTTCGTGGTCGTCTCCGATGTGTATCCCACCGTGTCGGCGCAAGCTGCCGACCTGATCCTGCCCAGCGCCATGTGGACCGAGAAGGAAGGCGCATTCGGCAACGCCGAGCGGCGCACCCAGTTCTGGCGCCAGCAGGTCAAGGCCCCGGGCGATGCGCGTTCGGATCTGTGGCAGTACATCGAGTTCTCCAAGCGCTTCAAGGTCGAGGAAGTGTGGCCGGCTGAGCTGATTGCCAAGAAGCCCGAGTTGAAAGGCAAGACCCTCTTTGATGTGCTGTATGCCAACAAGGTGGTGAACAAATTCCCGCTTGCCGAGCTTGAGAAGACCAATGGTCACGCCATCAAGGGCTACATGAATGAGGAGTCGAAGGTCTTCGGCTTCTATCTGCAAAAAGGGCTGTTCGAGGAATACGCACAATTTGGTCGCGGTCATGGCCACGACCTGGCGGACTTCGACGTCTATCACAAGGCCCGCGGTCTGCGCTGGCCGGTGGTGGATGGCAAGGAAACCCTGTGGCGCTTCCGCGAGGGCTACGACCCGTACGTGAAGAAAGGCGAGGGCGTGAAGTTCTACGGTCACAAGGATGGTCGTGCCGTGATCTTTGCGCTGCCCTACGTAAATCCGCCCGAAATGCCGGACAAGGAATTCGACCTGTGGCTGTGTACCGGCCGCGTGCTGGAGCACTGGCACACCGGCTCGATGACGCGTCGCGTGCCTGAGTTGCACAAGGCCGTGCCCGAGGCGGTGATCTACATGCATCCGGACGACGCCACCAAGCGCAAGCTGCAGCGCGGCATGCTGGTCAAGGTTGCTTCGCGGCGTGGCGAGATCACCGCCCGCATCGAAACCCATGGCCGCAACAAGCCACCGGTCGGGCTGATCTTCGTGCCTTTCTTCGACGAAGGCCGCCTGGTGAACAAGCTCACGCTCGACGCTACCTGCCCGATCTCGAAAGAGACGGACTTCAAGAAGTGCGCAGTGAAGGTGACGCGCGCTTGATGCGTGACAGCTGATTCGTGACGCGTGACACGTGATGAGCGAGCCCGCCAAGCCAGCCGCCAGCGCCCCGCGCCGCCGTTTCCTCAAGGAAATGGCCGGTGCGGCTGGTGGCGCCTGCCTGCTCGCCATGGGTGTCGGCCTCTATTCGAAGCAGGCCCGGGCGCTGCCGGCGCAGGCCATCCGCCCGCCCGGTGCGCTGGCGGAAGATGCCTTCCTCGGCGCCTGCATCCGCTGCGGCCTGTGCGTGCGCGATTGCCCCTATGACACGCTCAGGCTCGCCACGCCGGGCGACGGCGTGGTCAGCGGCACCCCCTATTTCACTGCCCGTGACATTCCTTGCGAGATGTGCGAGGACATCCCTTGTGTGAAGGCCTGCCCCAGTGGTGCGCTCGATCATGGCCTTACCGATATTCGCCAGGCCGACATGGGCATCGCGGTGCTGATCGATCAGGAGAACTGCCTCAACTTTCTCGGTATGCGCTGCGACGTGTGTTACCGCGTATGCCCGGTGATTGACAAGGCCATCACCCTGGAGATGCGCCGCAACCCGCGTGAGGAGCGCGAAGGTCCGGCCACCACCCGGCATGCCATGCTGATTCCTACCGTGCATGCCGATACCTGCACCGGCTGCGGCAAGTGCGAGAAGAGCTGCATCCTGCCCGAGGCCGCGATCAAGGTGCTGCCTGCGCACATCGCCCGCGGCGCCCCCGCTGATCACTATCGCCGGGGTTGGGAAGAGAAGAGCAAGGCGGGCGGTTCGCTGATCGGCGATCAGGTGAAGCTGCCGGTGCGCGGGCTGGATGGACAATCCGCGCCGGGAGGCCAGCCATGAGCGCTCAGCACCCCGGTGTTGAAGCCATCGCCGCCAAAGGCTGGCTGCGTGCGCACAAATGGCTTTTGCTGCGGCGTGGCTCGCAACTCGGCATCCTTGCCGCATTTCTTGCCGGGCCATTGTTCGGCTGGTGGATCGTCAAGGGCAATCTTGCCGCCAGCCTGACGCTGGACGTATTGCCGCTGACGGACCCCTTCGTTTTCACGCAGATGCTGGCCGCACGGCACTGGCCGGAAGTGAGCGCCATCACCGGAGTCCTGATCGTGCTCGGTTTCTATCTGCTGGTTGGTGGCCGGGTGTTCTGCTCGTGGGCATGCCCGATGAATGTGGTCACCGATGCCGCCAGCTGGCTGCGTCGTCGCCTGGGGCTCAAGGGCGGCCGCACGCCGCACGATGCCACGCGTCTCTGGCTGCTCGGCGCGGTGCTGCTGGCTGCCGCCATCACCGGCAGGCTGGTGTGGGAATGGGTCAATCCGGTGTCCATGCTCATGCGTGGCCTCGTTTTCGGCTTTGGCGCCGCCTGGGTGTTCGTGATCGGCGTCTTTCTCTACGACCTGCTGCTCGCCGGGCGTGGCTGGTGCGGCCATGTCTGTCCCATGGGGGCGTTTTACGGCCTGCTCGGCAAGGTCGCGCTGCTGAGGGTTTCCGCCCATCGGCGCAGCGCCTGCAACGACTGCATGGATTGTTTTGCCGTGTGTCCCGAGCCGCAGGTAATCCGTCCGGCACTGAAGGCGGCAGGACAGACCCATCCCGTGATTCTGGAAAGCGCCTGCACCAACTGCGGGCGTTGTATCGATGTATGTAGTCAAGATGTTTTCCGGCTCGGCAGCCGGTTCAACAGGAGCGAACAATGAAAAAACTGATGCTGATCCTATCGACCTGCCTGCTGCTGGCTCCGCTGTCACTGCAGGCCGCTCCCGAAGCCAAGCCTTTTGAGCCCATCAAGCTGCAGACCCTGCGCGGCGTGGACATCCAGGGGCCGGAAGCGACGTCCGACAACTTCCGCAACGAACGTGACCAGCCGCCCCTGCCGCGCGATTTCGTGCAGCAGCCCCCCCTGATTCCGCACACGGTGAAGGGTTACAACATCACCAAGAACTTCAACAAGTGCATGGATTGCCACGCCTGGAACCGCACCAAGGATACGGGCGCGACCAAGGTCAGCGTCACCCACTTCAAGACCCGCGAAGGCACCGAGCTCTCCAACATTTCACCGCGCCGCTATTTCTGCACACAATGTCATGTGCCGCAGACCGATGCCAAACCGCTTGTAGCGAACAAATTCCAGCCCGCCGCCGGAATGAGATAAGAAACGCTCGTCAGACGCCAAACCCTTTCGTGCCCGGCTCGACGCAGCATGAATGGGGGCCCGGACCCGACACAACAGGATAAAAACATGAGCAACGACACCCAAGCCTGCAGTCTTAAATCCCGCCTGTGCGGTCTGCTGAAGAAGAAATGGGTCATCGGCCTCGGCGGGCTCACCGTCGCTTTCGCCGCGGGCATCCTCTTCTGGGGCGGCTTCAATACCGCGATGGAATGGACCAACCGCGAAGCCTTCTGCATCTCCTGCCACGAGATGGAAAACAACGTGTATCAGGAATACCGCAACACCATCCACCACTCCAACCGCACCGGCGTTCGCGCGACCTGCCCTGACTGCCATGTGCCGAAAGAGTGGGTACCGAAGATGATCCGCAAGGTCCAGGCTTCGCAGGAAGTGTGGGGCAAGCTCACCGGCACCATCGACACGCCGGAGAAGTTCCAGGCCAAGCGCCTGCAGCTGGCCCAGAACGAATGGCGGCGCATGAAGGCCAACAATTCGCAGGAGTGCCGCAACTGTCACAACTACGATTCGATGGACTATGCCGAGCAGAACCGTCGTGGTGCCGCCATGCACCAGCAGGGCTTTGCCGATGGCATGACCTGCATCGACTGCCACAAGGGCATTGCCCACAATCTGCCGCCGGTCGAGCAGCACATCGGCACGGAGCGCGCCGAAGTGCCGGCGCAGGTGATGCACCCGCCTGTTGCGCCCAAGCCTGAAGCAGACGTATCGGCGCCGAACTGAGCGCTCGAACCTGAAAGCACAAGGCCCCGCGAGTCGGGGCCTTGTGCTTTGCAGGAGGCTTCGGGTTTCGACCCGGAGCGGGTGGTCTGCGCATGTGGAGGCGGACGTTCAATTTGTAGGGGGCGCATTGCGCACCGTTTCAAGAATTCATCCACCACCTAGGCAGATAAAGCCGCCGAGAGAGAACGGGAACATCGGTTCAGCGTGCGCGGTGCGCACCCTACAAGGCTTGATAGGTCGGTCGCCTTCTAGGTGTCGAGCATGTCCCACTCGTCGCCGAGCATCCAGCGGATCGCGGATAGCTTACCGTTGATCATGCCCCACTCGAAGTCATCCCATGGGCCGCACTTCGCTCTACCAAGCCGCTTCATGGTGTCAGCCGCCGACGCTTTCGCACCGTCGAATACCGAGTCTATGATATGTGTTTGGTTGTTCGAGCCGGCCTTGACCCATTCGTCGCGCGTGACAACCTTAATCTTCCCGCTCTTGACATCCCAGCGCAGGTTCATGTGTCGGTTGTACCAGACTTGCTCGGTTAGCTCATCCATAGCCGCGACCATCTCACTTAGGCCGCGCGGCTCAAATTCGTAACCCATCGCCTTCAGCACGTCTGGTTCAAGATAGATACCATCGATTTTACGAATCAGGTCGGCGAGCGTGATGAAATACAGCGACTTGATTTTGCTGAATCCTGCAGCCAGATCCACGTGCGGTTCCTTCTGGTTCCCGCCAACAAGGCTGAAGTCGCTCTTGTTGTGCGTAACGAAGGCAAACCGCTCACGCGGTTTGCCTGACTGCACTGCTTCGAAGTAGGTTTCCACCAACATTGCATCGGCAATGCTGTTCTTGTTCTCGTGATGGCATGGCGCTTTCCGGCTCAATGCACGCTCTGCCGCTTTAAGTTTCGCGGCGTCACTCGTCTTTAGCAGGGTGCCAGCGCATAGCAATTTCTCAATCCGATCGAGCGCGCTCTTGGTGGCAGCGCCCTTGATCGGGATGCTGTGGTCAAGGTCTGACAGGTACTCGAGTACTTGATCCTTTTTCGCGTCATTCGATGCATTTCTGACGGCTTCCTTCACGAGATTGAAATGTGAACTCAGGCTCTTGACACTCCTCGCTGCTACCCGCTCCCGGTTCGCTCTGAACTCCTCGAGCACAAGCTGGGGCACAAGCAGAGCGATCTTGTCATCGTCCACGAGCGCCTGAAGAATCTCAACAAGCGGTGTCTGCCGCTGATTCTCAGCAAGGTCGAGCCAGACGCTCGTATCAATTAAGACGTTGAACATAAATTTCACCTGTCCGCCAGAGCCATGGTCAACTGAGTACGCTCGGTGTGCTGTGACTTCGTCATCGCTTCACGGAGGTCTTAATGAGCAAAGCGAATTGCGCCGTATGAATGTTTTCCCCTGCGGCAAAAAAATGGCGCAATTCCGCTTCGCTCCATTGTTCCCTCAACGCTTGATCGAATAATCCTCTTCGATCTTGTCCTGGTAATAGCCGAACGGGGAGCTGCTGGCGAGGAAGCGGGTGGCGATTTCTTCGCCGACGTTGGTGTGCTGGATCACCTTGCCGGTGGAGAACTCGATTTCGAGGATGCGGCTGCTGCGCTCGTAGCCGGCGGATTTGATGCCGCCGCGGTTGATGGGTTTGCGTTCGATGGCCATGGTGGTTTCCTCTGGAGGTGTCTGAAGAGCCGCATGTGGCGGACTTGTCGGAGCAGCCGTGCTGAAGAGTGCCAAGGGGCGCGGCTCTTCCGGCATGCTGCCCTGAAACTCAGTACCGGAGCCGGTCTGCGCGCATCTCGCGGCGATGCAGATCGTCCCAGGCGAAATCGCGTTCCATGCGCAGGCGGCTCATCTGGCCGCTGAGGTAGCGGACTTCGTCCTTGCTGTCGGCTCTGCGCAGGCGTTGTTCGAGCTCGCGCTGGTCGTTTTCCAGGCGTTCCAGACGCTGGCGCGCCAGATAGATGTCGCGGCCGATTTCGTAGCTGTTGAGGAAGCTGCCTTCGCTCCGGTCCGGGCAGACGCCGGCGTAGTGCTCGCCGCGCTTGCCGACGGCCAGGCCGTTGGTGGGCGTGCAGTAAAAGGCGATGCCGCGTTCGCGGCCCTCTTCATAGGCGCGCTGGTTGGGGTTGATGCCGAATTCGGTGCAGGCTTCGCGGTGCTCGTCCAGGCGGGCCAGTGGGCGGCCGTTCTGGCCATCGCGATAGCCGATGGCGCGCCAGTCACCATTGCGGCATTCCTGCTCGCTGAGCGTGGAGCAGGCACTCAGCAGGAGAGGGAGCAGACAGGACAGCCAGGGCAGGAAGCGGGCAGACATGGAATGACTCCAACGCAGACAGGTGCGAGTCTAACGCGGCACGCGCGCGAAAGGCTGACGTGAGTACTCAGAGGGCAGGTGTCATGCACGCCAGACCGCGCTGCCGCCGCCCGCCTGCCGGGCTGGCTTCGGCGGCCCGGGTGATCAGGCTGCCCGCCAGAAAGCCCTGCACGATGCGCTGTGGGTCCGCTTCTTCCGTTACGCGCGTGTGGATGCCGCGCAAGGCGAGCTTGTCGCGGATGCCGACGCCGATGCTGCGTGCGATCAGCATATCCACGCCATCGAGCGGATGCGCTGCATCGGCCTGCAGCGCAAACAGGCTTTGCTGCGGGCTCAGATCGAGTCGCTGCGGTTCGCTGCCGGCAGGGGCGGCCAGATCAAAGATCAGGAAGTGCCGGCAGCGTCCGGCGTGCGGACTCAGGCTGTGGCGGTTTTGACAGGCGAGGGCGAGCCAGCGCACCGGTGGCGGTGCGGGCTTCGCCCGGGTGCCAAGGATCAGTGCGAGCAACCGCAGCCGCCGCTCTTGCGCCCCTGTCCGCCACAACCACCGGCACCGTGCTCATGGTTGTGACCCTTGCCGCCACAGCATTCGTGGTCGGGATTGTCGTGGCCCTTGCCACCACAGCACTCGTGATCGTCGCCGTGGTTGGCGCCGCCGCAGCATTCATGATCGGCTGCATGATCGTGCCCGCCGCAGCATCCGCCGCCCGCGTGCTCGGGGTTGAAGAGCGGGGCGGCTTCGAGTTCGCCGGCACGGAACTGGGCCAGTGCGGCGGCGGCCGATTCGGCTTCGCAACCGAAGACCTGGATGCCGTTCTGCTGCAGCTGGAACAGCAGCTGCGGGTGGATTTCGCTGCACAGGATGCCCTGGATGCCGCTGACGATTTCTTCGCTGATGGCTTCGGGTTGGGCGCGGTCGATGGCGTGGAAGACTTCGCTGTCACTGTCGAGGATCAGGAGGTGCTGGGCGGCGCCGAAGTCGGCTTCCAGAGCAGCGGCGAGGCCATCCGGTGTGGCGACGGGGATACAGAGTTTCATGCGGGTTCCTTCAGGGCAGAAGATTGGGAAACGAGAGTGATGAGCGGCTGCGCCGGACTGGTGATGCGGAGCGCCTTGCCGTTGATGAGTGCATCGGCGATCTTGCGATGCGCGCGTTCGAGGATGTTGCCCACGGTCTGGCGCGAAACCCCCATGCGCACGGCGACATCGGCCTGATACAGGCCATCCAGATCGGCCAGGCGCAGGGCTTCAAGTTCGTCCAGCTCCAGCGCGACTTCATCCAGCGCGTGCAGCGGAACCCCGCGTGGCTTGAAGTAGTCTGAAACGGGTGCGCAACTGACGCAGCGCTGCTTGGGTGGGCGAGCCATGGCAAACTTGATTATTGGCAAAAGCCAATTATGCAGGCTGCGCCAGAATGGCCGGGTTGATGTGGATCAGGCCGGACCTTCGGCCGCCCGATAATCGAGGAGACAGAAGCATGAAACACATTCTGCTGACGGCACTGCTGGGGCTGGCCTGTGCGGGCGCTTCGGCCAAAACCGTGCTGATTGATGTGCGCACGCCGGAGGAGTTTGCGGCGGGCCATCTGGAGGGCGCGCTGAACATCGACCATCAGGTGATCAGCCAGCGCATCGGCATGGCCGGGGTGAGCAAGGACGACGAGGTGATCCTGTATTGCCGTTCGGGGCGTCGCTCCGCGCTGGCGCTGGAGTCGCTCAAGGGCCTGGGCTACAAGAAGCTGCAGAACTACGGCAGCATGGACGAAGCCCGCAAGAGACTGCAACAGAAGTAGGCTGCAGACCCGCTTCTGGCGGGCGTCTTCAGCAGGCTATGCCGGAGAGGTGCATCAGAAGCGCCTGAGCAGGCGGCATGCCCGGAAAGACTTGCCGGGAGCGGCTCTTCAGGCTTCCTTGCGTCTGCTGAACAGCGCGAACATCAGAAAGCCCCAGCCGGTGGCGTCGCAGGCGAAGCGGATGGCAGTGACCAGACCGATCACCAGGCTGATCTGCGGTCTGAAGCCGGCTTCGGCGACTGCGTCGACCATCCAGATATTCAGCCCGACCGAGATCAGCAGGCCGAGGATCAGGCAGCCGAAGCCCGCCAGGCACAGGCCGGATACGCGGGGATGCTGCTGCCAGCGCACAGCGGCGATGCAGATGCCCGTGGCGTAGACCAGAAACATGGGCAGGATGCTCAGCACCAGCCCCAGAAAACTGCCGATATTGCCGCCCATGGTTTTGTTTCCTTCTTGGCTCAGGCGGATGCGCCGACGCTCATGCACATGGCTTCACCCATGCGCAGCGCGCCGCCCGGCTGCCAGGCCGGGTTGAAGTCGCGCGTGGCCTTGGGAAAGAGCATCACCACGGTGGAGCCGAGCAGGAAACGGCCCATCTCGTCGCCCTGCTTCAGATCGATCTGCTGACCTTCGTAGCGCCACTCGCGCACTTCCTTGCTGCGCGGCGGATTGACCTGGCCGTGCCACACCGTGGCCATGCTGCCGACAATCGTTGCGCCGACCAGCACCAGCACGAAAGGCCCCTGCGCCGACTCGAACACGCAGACCACGCGCTCGTTGCGCGCGAAGAGGCCCGGCACGCCGCGGGCGGTGGTCGGATTCACCGAGAACAGCTCGCCCGGCACATGGATCATGCGGGTGAGGCGTCCGTCACAGGGCATGTGGATACGGTGGTAATCGCGCGGGCTGAGATACAGGGTGGCGAAATCTCCATCCTGGAATTGCGCGGCCAGGGCGGCATCGCCACCGACCAGTGCGGTCGTCGAATAGCGGTGGCCCTTGGCCTGGAAGATCTGGTCGCGCTCGATCTTGCCAAACTGGCTGATCGCGCCATCCACCGGGCAGACCAAGTCGGCAGCCGCCAGCGGGCGGGCGCCGGGCTTCAGCGCGCGGGTGAAGAAATCGTTGAAGCTGGCGTAGCTGGCGATGTCCGGGTTCGCCGCTTCAGCCATGTTCACCTGATAGCGGCCAACGAACCAGCGGATCACGCGGGTGGTGAGACCGCCCAGTTGTGCCGAGGCAAAGCGCCCGGCCAGTTCGGTCAGCGCCTGTTTGGGCAGAAGGTATTGCGGCAAGACGGCGAGACGGGACACGGCGGATCCTGAGTAAAAGGGTTCAGGGGCGGATTGTAGGGCCTGCGGCGCCCGGATGGCGTATCCGGGCTTTGCGGCGGGGCCGTGATCGTCGGAGCGCAGGTGCGGCCCGGAATCCTTACGTACCCCTATTTACTCCGCTGACAGCCTCTCAGAAGAAGTAGCGGGCGTAAGCCTCGACGCGCATCGAGCTGCTCTTGGTGGGGAATTCCGCATTCGGCTGCCCGCCGAAGAAGATCACGCGGCTGCGCAGTTCCCAGTTGGCAAAGCCGGTGTAGCTGACTTCCGGCTGAAGCTGCCAGGAGCCGTCTTTCAGATTGGTCATCGCGGTGACGGAGGCGGCTCCGTATACCCAGTCAAACGGCTCGCTGACACTGGCTTTCAGATACAGGTAATCGGTGCCGGGATTGGCTTTGCCGTAGCCCGATTGCGCCACCGTGCGCGCCTTGCTGCTGAGGGCGGGTGATGCGCCGGGGGCGAGCGCCCGGTCGAGGAAAGCGTAGTAATCGTCGAGCTGATTGGCGCTGTAACCGGCGCCGTTGCGGTAGTACTCGGCGACCCAGGTGACTTCGCTTTTCGTCAGGTAGCGCAGGCCCAGCAGCCATGAGTTGAAATTGATCTGGCCGCTGCTGGTGAGGCCGCTGGCGCTGACGGTGTTGCGCGGGGCATCCAGCGTACGCGCCCATTCGCCATGCACTTCCAGCGCGGGCGTGAGGTTGCGCGAGAAATCGATGCCGAAGGCCTCGGGCTTCGCGCCCTTGCCGCGCCACATCAGGTCGATGTCGGTATCAAAAGCCAGCAGGTAGAGTTTGGCCGCCGGGTTCAGATCCTCTTCGCGGCCGAAGTCGTTGTTCAGATTGTCGTTGGTCGGCACCACCATGCCGGTAAAGTTGATCGAGCTGACCGGGCCGCTGAAGCTGCGGGTCCACTCGCCGCTGGCCATCACGAAGCCTTCGCGACTGGCGGTCGGATCGGACGGGTCCTTCGGCCGTTCGACGAGGCCAACCGGGCTCCAGGCGTAGCCCTTTCCCCAGCGCTGCACGCGCTTGCCGATATCGAAACTCAGTTCCGGCCCGACGCTCCAGCGCAGGCCGCCTTCCATGACCTGGCCATAGTTGGTGGTGTGCACTAGATCGTCGCCCTGATAACTGGCCTGGGCGCGCACATCGGCCGCCAGCGACTGGTAGTTGGCTTTGCCACTCAGTTCCAGTGTGCTGGTGCTGCGTTGCAGCCAGTCCTGCGCGGGTTCGCCGGGAAAGGCCAGCCGGTAGGCGGAGCTGTCGCCGCGCAGTTTCAGGGTTTCGAATTTCTGTTCGAGGTAGCCGTTGAATTCGTAAGGCTTCTTGTCGAACTCGCTGGCGTCGAACTTGAATTCCTCTTCGGCATTCGCCGTCATTGCGGCCAGCGCCAGAAGGATGGCGGCGGATGCCCTGATCATTTGCGCAACTCCTCCAGGCGCGACATGTAGCCCTGTGTGAACACTTCATCACTGACCACGCGCTTCTTCAGACCGGAATAGAGCATCACCGATTTGTAGCCCTTGTACAGCGGGCTGTCGGTTTCGACCGTCGCCGGACGCTTGATGCCGCCGCCGAAGTCTTTGATGTCCTTGAAACGCAAGGTCTTGATCAGCATGCCGGAGCTGGCAAACGCTTCGATTTCCAGCGGCAGCACGGTTTTTTTGTCGACCACCATCTTCAGCTGGTCGTAGGCCACTTCAGCGGTCTTGGCCTTCAGCTTGAGCAGGTAAGTGTCGCCTTGGTCCTCGGCGCTGGTGACGGTGTATTCCTCGGTGTAATCGATGCGCAGGATGTCGGCATTGCTGAACACGCCGCCGGTGATCGACTGCTGGCTGGTGATGCGCATCGGCTTGCCGACGCTGGGCACATAGAGCCACATGTTGTCGCCCTGGCGCAGGGTGCTGCGGCCCTTGTCGCTGGCGGGCGAGAGAAACAGTGCGGCGACGTTGTCCTTGCCCTTCTTCACCGAGAACAGCACGAATTCCTTCTTCGTGCCGTCCGGCTCGATGTTGATGAGCTTGCGATACATCTCGTAGCTCTCTGGCTCCAGATTGCGGTCCACCTTTTGCAGAATGGCAACGCCATCAATGGCGGACTGGCTCAGGGCCGAGGCGAACAAGGCCACGGCAGCGAGCGATAGGGCGATGAGTTTTTTCATGGTGGATCTCCTGATTCCTGGTGTGTGCGGCATGCCCGGAGAGCCTGGCGCAGAGCGGCTCTCCAGGCATATGTCAGACGTGGCGCAGGGCCGTGACGGGGTCCATGTTCGCCGCCCGCCAGGCCGGCTGCAGGCTGGCCAGGGCGGAGACCAGAATCGCCAGACCAAGCACCAGCAACACTTCGCCCGTAGCCAGCACCGGCACCAGCGCCAGCGCGTTGCGGCCGAAGGTGAAACTGATGGGCCAGACATGGAAGATGGCAACCAGTGCATAGCTGATGGCGACGCCGGCGACGGCGCCTACCAGACCGAGCAGAAGACCTTCGCCGAGGAAGATGCCCATGATCTTGCCGGGCCTGGTGCCGATAGCGGCCAGCGTGCCGATTTCGCGGATGCGTTCATACACGGCCATCAGCATTACGTTCATCACACTCACCAGCACGATGGCGATCAGCATCACGCGGATGAAGAGGGTCATCATGTCGATCATCTTGACGATGGTGGCAAAGGGCGACAGTTCTTTCCATGAGTGCAGTTCCGTCGCCGGCTTGTCTTCCTTGTTGCGGATCGTATCGAGCTGCGTGGCGAGGCCTTGCTGCACGCGTTCGAGCATATTGATGTTCTTCAGGCGTACAGCGATTTCCATGACCTCAGGTTTTTCCATGCGCAGCAACTCGCGGGCATCCTTGATGTGGATGTAGCCATCACGTCCGCCCGGACCGGTCACCTGATCAAGGATGCCGCGTACGGTGAAGGGCCGCGCATTGACCGAGCCGGAGGCGTTGGTGACGACCAGCACCACCGAGTCCCCTACCTTCACCTTCAGACCACGCGCCAGCAGCGTTGGCAACAACAGTTCGCCTTCCTTGACCAGCGGGCCGATTTTCTCGCCATCCAGGATGCGATTGCGCAGGGCCGGCACGGTAGTGTCTTCGGCTTCAGGTTCGATGCCGTTGAGGCGAATTGCACTGGTCTCCGCATAGTTGGAGAACATCGCGCCCATCTTCACGCGTTTCGAATACGCAGCAACATCCGGATTGGCCTTGAGGAAGTCCTCGACCTTGCTCACGGCATTGGGTTGCAGGTTCAGGTTCAGCGGCGAGTTGTCCGTCGCGGCCTGATAGCCTTTGCGGTGTACCTGCAGGTGGCCGAGCATGCTGTCGGTGATCTCGCCGACCATGGTCTGCTTGAAGGCACCGGCACTTGCCACGAAGATCAGCAAGGCGACGACGCCCAGAGTGATCAGGCCCGCTGTGAGCAGGGTGCGACGGCGATAGCGCAGCAGGTTGCGCGCCGACAGTTTCAGGGTGGCGATCATTGTTGAGCTCCTTGGCGTGAGAGCAGGCCGTCTTCAAGGATGAAGGTGACTTCGGCTTCGCCCATGATCTTCGGGTCGTGGGTGGAGAACACGAAGGTCGTGCCCGATTCATCGCGCATCTGCTTCATCAGATTCAGGATGCGGTAAGCAGTGTCGTGATCGAGATTCGCAGTCGGTTCGTCGGCCAGCACCAGCTTGGGTTCGCCGACCAAGGCGCGGGCCACGGCTACGCGCTGCTTCTGCCCGCCGGAGAGCTGATCCGGACGCTTGTGTGCCTGATCCGCCATGCCCACGGCTTCGAGGATTTTCATCACGCGCTCGCGCCGCTTGCTTTCTGCCCAGCCGCGCACCATCAGCAGCGGGTACTCCACATTTTCGTAGGCGGTCAGTACCGGCACCAGATTGAAATCCTGGAATACGAAGCCCAGATGCTCGCCGCGGAATGCTGCAGCGGCATTGCGCGAGAGCCTGGCGACTTCTGTGTCATTAACCAGCAAGGTGCCGCTGCTGGGGTGATCGAGACAGCCGATCAGGTTCAGCATCGTCGACTTGCCACTGCCCGAGGGGCCAACGATGGCGACGAAAGCCGACTTCTCGATCTCGAAATCAATGCCTTTCAAAGCCGGTACGTCGATCTCGCCGACGCGGTAATTCTTCTTGATTGCGGTGGCTTGGATCAGGGCCATTTTTGTCTCCTGAGAAAATAGGGGGCGTCATCCCGGCGAAGACCGGGATCCAGTGCTGCGTGATCTGGACTTCGACCTTGCCCGGAGTGTCGCGATTGGAATCAGCCGAACTTGATGAACATCCTGGAGTAGGGCACTTTTACCTTGCCCAAAGCTGCTTTGACCTTAGCCTCATCATTGGAAAACAGTGCTGCCTTGAGGTCTGCCACCGACTTCTGGACAGCCGCGAGCATCGCGTTGAATTCCTCGTTCCTTGCATAGTCAGACGGGGCTTCTGTCTTGAGGCGAGCCGCGAGGAACTCCAGTGCGCCGGTCTGAGCGGTCAGTTCCTGAATGCCATTGGGGCCGGCCAGTGTTCTGGCTCCATCATTCAGCACGAGCTCCATCTGGGCGTGATAGGCGTTCATGTGGTCGCTATAGACAATCACGTCATTGCGATGGCGCATGTCTGCCATGATGTCGCGGGCATGCTCCAGGGTTTCATGCGCCTCGGTGAGCGCGTTCTTCGCAATCTCGGCGGCAGCCTTGTCGTAGACCTTGCTGACTCCCGCCAGCGAGCTGGCGAATTCCGTGTCGCGGTCATACGGGGCGGGCGGCGTGGCACCGAATTTCGTGGCGATGGCGCTCCAGGTCTGGCGTGCCTGGTCGATGGCCTGCTGTGCCTCTGTCTGAGAATTGCTGTTGGTCTTGAACAAGGCGACGCGATAGGGTGCGTAAGCCTTTTGCATCGCATCGGTGACGGGGTCGGCGGCACTGGCGAGACTGCTGAACAGCATGGTGCCGATCAGCAGAGCGAGTGTTTGCTTGAATGTCATGATCTTCTCCGTGGCGAAATGCAGTGATTGCAGTGTGGCCCGTCACGGAGAAGAAAGTGTTAGCGCCGCGTCAGCGTTTGTAAGCGGATGTAAAGAAAATGCAATTGTGTTGCCGAATGGCGCGCCATGCGGGCTGTGCCCGGTACGTAGTTCGGCTCGTCAAGGAGATAAGCCATCGCCAGCAACAGGCCCGCTTCAAAGCTGGCGGGTGCCGCGATGTGCATGCACTGCCAGCGTGACTCAGCTAAACGCCCCCACAAACACCAGACCTGTGCCCGCGAGCTGAAGCAGGAACGGGTTTCTCGCAACATCCCAATGCAGGATCAGAAATGCCAGCGATGCCGGCGCAAAGAGAAAGCAGGCGAGCCCCCAGACGAGGCTGGTTCTGAATGCGGCAATCAGGGTTCCGATGCCACCCACAAAAATCAGGGCGACGCCCAGAAACATCAGTACTGGCATGAAACATCCTTTGGTTGCCGAGGGCGCTTGCCCGGTTAAAAAACAAGGAGAGTGAGGCGCGAAGCGACCCGCCATGAACGGCAACGGCTGGCGAAGTGACGGGGGGCGCTGTGCCCGGGACCCACTCTGGCGGTATCGACCGCGATCTCGCTGGCCGTCCGCTCGCACCCGCGCTGCGCCATTCTAAGCCTTTGGCATTTGAAATCGCAAAGCCGCATGCGACGGATCTCTCCGGCATGCCTGTCTGGAAAGGGCCGTTCGATGCGTTTCTTCAGGGTGGATGGCTGCAAAGTCTTGTTGGGGGCGGCTCTGCGGCGAGGATCTAGAATTGCCGGGTGCGTAGCAGCACGAGGGTGCAGGCTTCGAGGTGCGGGATGCCGGCTGCGTCGAGGCGTGTATAGGCATCCGGGTTCTCGGTGCCGGGGTTGAAGATCACGCGTTTGGGTTTGAGCGCGACGATGGCGTCGAGCAGTTCGCCCTGTCTTGCCGGGCCGACGTACATCGTCACGGTGTCGACCGGGCCTTTGACGTCTGCCGGGGTGGCGACGGCGGGGCGGCCTTCGATCTCGGCGACAGCCGGGGCGACCGGCAGGGTTTCATGGCCGTACTCGGCCAGCATTTTCATGGCCTTGTTGGAATAGCGCTCGGGATTATTGCTGGCGCCAATGACGACGACTCGTTCCATTCTTCTCTCCTCTTCAGGCTGCGGGCAGTTTGCCCGGTGAGCGCGGATCGATGTTGCCGCGCATGCCGCCGCTGAAACTGGTGACATCGAAACCTTCCTGCGCGAGCAGGCGGGCGGCGAAGTAGCTCATTTTGCCGAAGGCGCAGACGGTGACGACGGGGCGGCTGCGGTCGAGTTTATCAAGACTGGCGCGCAGGGTCGGGAAGGGAATGTTGATGACCGTGCCCGGCACGGGGAAGGCTTCGGCGAGCGGCTTGGGGCGTACGTCTACAATCTGCACCTGAGGGTCGGCGGGCAATGCGCTGGTGTGGCGCACCAGACCGTCGCGGCGGTTGCAGGCGGCGAAGCCGGCGAGGTTGATCACATCCTTGGCGGCGCCGAAGGGCGGAGCGTAGGCTAATTCGAGGTGGCACAGGTCGTCGATGGTCATGCCGCCGAGAATGGCGGTGGCGAGTACGTCGAGACGCTTGTCGATACCCTCGAAGCCGGTGACCTGGGCGCCCAGGAGTTGCCCGCTGTCGGGGGCCCAGATGATCTTCAGGGTCAGTGGTCTGGCGCCGGGGTAGTAGCCGGCGTGGTGCTCGGCGTTCACCGTGACGCTCTGGTACGGTTTGCCGGCTGTGGCCAGGCGCTTTTCGCTCCAGCCGGTGATGCCGGCAGCGACCTCGAAACCGCGCACGATGGCGGTGCCGAGCGAACCGGGGTAGGGGCGGGCCGTGGCAGGCATGAAGAGGTGATCGGCGGCGGCGCGGCCCTGCCGGTTGGCGGGGCCGCCCATTGGCACGTTGACCGGGCTGTCGAGCACGCGGTCGCGGGTCTGCACCGCGTCGCCAGCGGCGTAAATGGCCGGGTCCGAGGTCTGCATGAATTCATTGACGACGATGTGGCCGCGCGGGCCGAGTTCCAGTCCGGCGGCGCGGGCGAGCTCGGTGTCGGGCTTGACGCCGATGGAGAGAATGACCAGATCGGCATCCAGCTGCTTGCCGGAGTTGAGGTGGCAGCGCAGGTGACCATCCTGCGGCTCGAAGCGCGCCACGCCGTCGCCCAGGGTGATGCCGATGTCGTGATGGCGCAACTCGGATTCGAGCAGTGCCGTCATGGGTGCATCGAGCTGCGGGAAGATCTGCGTCTGCAGTTCCACCATCTCGACGGAAAGGCCCTTGTGGCGTAGCTGCTCGGCCATCTCGATGCCGATGAAGCCGGCGCCGATCACCACGGCGCGTTGGCCTTCGGCGGTGGCGGCGACGATGCCGTCCATATCCTGCAGGTTGCGCAGGGTGTGGATGCGTGCGTCGGCGATGCCGGGTAGCGCCGGGCGTAGCGGCGAGGCGCCGGGGGCGAGCATCAGGGCGTCGTAGCGGATCCATTCATGGCGTCCGTCGGCGAGATATTTCACCTCCACCTGACGCGTGGTACGGTCGATCTGCAGGGCTTCGCAGCCGGTGCGTACGTCCAGATTCAGCAGGGCTTTCAGCGAGGCCGGCGTCTGCACGGCCAGTGCGTTGCGATCGGCAATCTCGCCGCCCACGTAGTACGGCAGGCCGCAGTTGGCAAATGAAACGTCCGGACCGCGCTCGATCATGATGATCTCGGCGTGTTCAGCCAGGCGGCGGGCGCGCGCAGCACAGGAGGCGCCGGCGGCGACCCCGCCAATGACCAGCAAACGGATTGGTGCATTCATGACAGATCCTTTCGGCGGAAGGGTTCAGTACTTCAGCTGGACGCTGATCCGGCCGCCGGTGGCGGGCTGGTCAAAGGCGCTGTCGGCGAAGGCGGGCGGACCGAAGACCTTGGGATTGTTGGAAAGACCGTAGCCTTCGAGCGGGAACATGCCCAGGCGAAGATCCAGTTTGTCGTTGGCATTTTCGTCGTGATAAGCCATCAGGGCGTAGCGTCCGGCGGGCAGATCCTCGAAGCGCAGCAACGCCTTGCCGGGCTGGGCCAGTACAGCCAGCACGCGGAAGGCCTGGGCTTCCTTGCGGAATGCATCTTCCGCGCGATACAGGCTCAGACGCAGCTTGCCGGTGGCGTTGCGCACGCCGGCAAGTTCCACCTCCAGCGTGCCGTTAGCGGGCGTCTGCGCGGCGGCGGTGCCAGCCCAGACCAGCAGGAGGAGGGACAGTGCATGTTTCATCATGTGTTCATTCCAGATAAGGGGTGACCCAGCGCACGATTTCCGGCGCCGGGCGGGCACCGGCTTCGCGAGCCACTTCGTGACCGGTCCTGAAGATCGCCAGGGTGGGAATGCTGCGAATGCCGAAGCGGGCGGCAAGCGCCGGCTGTGCTTCGGTGTCCACCTTGGCCAGCACGGCGCGGCCGTGCAGTTGCCGGGCCGCTTCGGCGTACATCGGCGCCATGCTGCGGCAGGGGCCGCACCAGGGGGCCCAGAAGTCGACCATCACCGGCAGGCCGCTGCGCGCGATTACGGCGTCGAAGTTGTCCGTCGTGAGCTCGACGGGCTCAGGTGGCAGGATGGGGTGTTTGCAGGCACCGCAAACCGGGCCATCCTGCAGGCGCTCGGTGGGCACACGATTGATCGCTTTGCAACGGGAGCAGACGATTTCCATGAGCAACTCCTTGTTGAGTTGTTGAAACTATACTGCTATGTAGTTATAAAGTAAATATTTGGCCTTGTCACGTCATCAGGGTGCCGCGTCACTCTGGTTGGTCTGAAGAGGGGCAGAAGGAACGCTTGCCGACCTGCCGTGCAGGCAGCGGAGGAGTTCTGCGACGGGGTGCCTGAAGATTCGCCTGCAGCAATGATCTTCAGGCGGGCTCGTCCGGGATCATTGCTGCAGGCGGGTTTCTGGGTAGAGCGGCCGGAGAGGTCCGCTGGAGGCGGGTTTCAGCCCGGCAATGCGCGGGCTGCCTTTAGCCGCCCTGCATCTTGCGGCGGATTTCGTGGCGCTCCTGCGCTTCGACGCTGTAGGTGGCCGTCGGGCGGGCGATCAGGCGGGCGATGCCGATGGGCTCGCCACTCTCTTCACACCAGCCGTAGCTGTTGTTGTCGATGCGTGCAATCGCTTCGTCGATCTTGTGCAGCAGCTTGCGTTCGCGGTCGCGCACGCGCAGCTCCAGGGTGTGATCTTCTTCCTGCGAGGCACGGTCGGCCGGGTCCGGCGTGGCGACATAGTCCTGCAGATGTTCGGTGGTGTTGTGTGCGGATTCGAGCAGAGCATCGCGCTCGGCGACCAGGCGGGCGCGGAAGAATGCGAGCTGGGCAGGCGACATGTATTCATCGGCCGGCGCGGCGAGAATCTGCTTTTCAGTGAGCAGTTTGCTGCCTGGGTTCATCGTTGCGTCCCTTGTTCATGTCATGTGTTGATCGGGCCAAGCGCTTGTCCTGACCGACAGTGCGAGCAGACAGAGCTGTCTGGTCGTGACTCACCATACACTGCCGCCTGACCGGACTCAAGACATTGGCAATGGCAGGGGCAAAGGCGGCGCGAAACCGCCCTTTAGAGCGTGGTACGGCAACAACATCATTGCGCTGTTGCGGGTTCAGTCGGTGCTGCCGGCATCGGCACTGGCCAGTGCCTCGCGGTGATTCCGCCGTCGCCAGGCCCAGGTCTTGATTGCCTGGGGCAACAGGCTCAGGCAGGAGCAGTAATAGATGAATTTGAAACCCAGCAGACGCGGGCCGATCGGTGTGTTGCGGAACAGATCGCCAGCCAGGATCGAGACGACGGCTTCCTGCATGCGCCACACGTTGCTGGGCTGCATGAAGATCTTGCGGATGGCCGGCGAGGTGATGCGGTAGATGAACCACGAGAACATTTTCGGGCCGTGCACGATGACGCGCTCAAAGCGGCGGAAGGCTTTCTCGGCCTGCTTCGCTTCACCGCGCAGCCAGTGGTCAACGGCTGTGCTGCATTCAAATGCGCTGTTCATGGCGAGGTAGACGCCGGAAGAGAACATCGGATCGACGAAGGCGAAGGCGTCGCCGATCATGGCAAAGCGCTCGCCGCGGCAATAGGCCGAGTTGTAGGAGAAGTTGCCGGTGGCGGTGGCAGGTTCGACCATCCTGGCATCTTTCAGGCGCTCGGCAAGCTTGGGCACCAGCGCGATGGTTTCCATCAGGAAGCTCGATGGATCGCTCTTGCGAGTCTTGAAATACACCGGCGAAGCGACTGCACCGACGCTGACCGTGCCGTCGCGCAGCGGGATGTACCAGAACCAGCCGTGGTCGAACCAGAAAATCGAAATGTTCCCCTCGCGCCGGCCGGCACCACGCCAGGCTCCGGTGAAGTGGCCGAACAGCGCCGCACTGCTGTGATCCGGGTTGCGCTGTTTGATGCCGAGCTGGTTGGCGAGCAGGGTGTCGCGGCCGCTCGCGTCGATCACGAAGCGCGGGCGCCATTCGGTGTCCACGCCATCGTCGCCCTTGATCCTGACCGTGGCACGCTCGTCACCGCCTTTGCCCGCATGCATGTCCACATGGGTGACGCGTTGCCCTTCGAAGCAGCGAGCGCCGCGTTTCTCCGCGTGACGGAAGAGAAGCTCGTCGAACTCCGAACGACGCACGTGCATCGAGTAGGGAAAGGATTTGTCCATCGCCTCGGCGAAGGTCAGGTCACTGGTGTGCTCATGCCAGGGCGAGACGAATTCGACACCGTATTTGGTGATGCCGATGCGCTCGATATCGGTGCGCACACCCAGCCGGTCGAACAGTGGCATGTTCATCGGCAGCAGGGATTCGCCGATGTGAAAGCGCGGGTGCTGCGACTTCTCGACCATCACCACGTCATGCCCGCGTTCTGCGAGCAGGGTGGCGGCGGTTGAGCCAGCAGGGCCGCCGCCAATGATCAGCACGTCAGGGGTCGTGCCGGTGAAGGGCGGACGCGATTCTGCGCAGGCCGCGCCCGGATTCTGTTTGTCCATGATCTCTCCAGGGTTTTATGCTTTATCGGTATGTTTGGCCGACGATAGCATGCGCACCCGGAGTGCGGCATCGCTGGGCAGAAGAAATTCTGACCGGCTATCTGGAGAGCCGCATGCAGCAACACTCTTCAGCATGGCGTGCCATACAGGTCCGTACCGTGAGGCTGTGCAGCATGGCACGCTGAAGAGGCCCGTCAGAAGCGGCTCTCAAGGCATGCTTGCGGGCAGGTCGATGTGGACTTCCAGCCCGCCGGTGCTGCGGTTGCGGGCGCGGACCTGGCCGCCGTGAGCCTCGATGGCGCGCCGTGCAATCGCCAGACCGAGGCCGTAGCCGCCGCTGCCGGCATTTTCACCACGGTGAAACGGCTCGAAGATCGTGGCCAGCTCGGCTTCGGCTACGCCGGCGCCGGCATCTGCAATGGTGATGTGCAGGGCGCGAATGGTGCTGTCGCGGCTCAGGTTCAGCTCCACCACGCTATCCGGAGGGGTGTGACGCAAGGCGTTGCGCAGCACGTTCTCGACGGCACGGTGCAGCAGCTCACCGCGTGCCCGGATGATCATTTCGCCATCCACGCTGCTGGTGAACACGATGCGCCGTGCGCTGCCTTCTGCCTCGAAACGGGCGTCCTCGACCACGCTATCGAGCAGCTCGACGACATCGACGTAGTCATCCGCGTGCTGCACGCTTTGCGCCTCCAGCCGGGCGAGGGTCAGGATTTCGCCGATCAGGGCGTCGAGCCGTTCGCTCTCGCGTTCGATGCGGGAGAGTGCCGCGTCAACCTGGGCCGGACTTTGCCGCGCCAGGCCGACGGCCACCTGCAGGCGGGCCAGCGGCGAACGCAGCTCGTGGGACACATCGTGGAGCAGACGGCTTTGCGAGCCCATCAGCTGTTGCAACTGCTGCGCCATGCCATCGAATTCGCGGCCGAGTTCGCCGATCTCGTCGCGCCGGCCATCCATGCTCTGGGCCACTCGCACGTCGAGCTGCCCATGCGAGGCGGCCAGAAATGCATCCTGCAGCTTGCGGATCGGGCGCGAGAAGTGGCGGGCAAGCAGGGCGCTGACGGCCAGGCTGGCGAGCAGCGCCGCAATGGCCAGAGCGATGGGCGCTTCAATGCGCACATACGGTAGCAGGGGTGCGCGTTCCGGTGCCCGCGCTGCGGTCAGCGGGAAAAACATCAACCATTCATGCCCGGCGGTATCCTGCCAGGCGCGCACGCCGCGTTTGCGCCAGTCGCCCACCCGTTCGCCATCCCGCGAGGCGTGCCATTCGGCCAGCCTTTCGCGCGCAATGCCCAGCGCCTCGGCGGGCACTTCGCGGCCGAGCAGGTCAGCCCCCTCCTCATTGACCACGAGCGGTGGAGCGCCGTCGTGAGCCGGCCAGCTCTCCAGCAGCGAGCGCAGGGCGCTTTCGCCACCATACTGGGCGACCGACCAGGCCGTGCGCAGGGCGATACTGCTGCGCGGCCCGGCGGCCAGCACGCTCTCCTCGCTGCGGCGCGCCTCTTCCTGAATGGCCAGCGCGGCCGTGACGCCGATCACGGTCAGCAACAGGGTCAGCCAGAAGCCGGCGAAGATTTTCCAGAACAGGCGCCCCATCGCTCACTCCACGATGTACTGATAGCCGATGCCGCGCACAGTCTGGATCGGCGAACGGCCATCGGCGAGCAGACCGAGCTTGCTGCGCAGATTGCTTACGTGCACGTCGATGCTGCGGTCATAGCGGGCGAGCGGCCGGCCGAGCCCTTTTTCGGACAGATCGTTCTTGCTGACCGGGCTGCCGGCCTGGCGGGCGAGCACTTCAAGCAGATTGAATTCGGTGCTGGTCAGGTCGAGCAGGTTGCCCGCCCATTCGGCGCGGCGCTGTTCGGGGCGCAAGCTCAGCAGACCAACCGCAATCGGCATCTGGGCCTCGTGGCCGCTGGCGACGCTGCCGGCGCGGCGCAGGATGGCGCGGATGCGCGCCACCAGCTCACGCGGTGTGCAAGGCTTGGGTACGTAATCATCGGCGCCCAGTTCCAGACCCAGCACGCGATCAATGTCGTCGCCGCGTGCCGTCAGCATGATCACCGGAACGCGGCTGGCCTGGCGAATGATGCGCAGCGCCTCGATGCCGTTCATGCGCGGCATCATTACATCCAGAACGACGATGGCATGTTCGCCGCTGAGGGCGGCGGCGGCGCCTTGTTCGCCATCATTTGCGGTGTCCACCTCGAAGCCTTCCACGCGCAGGTATTCCGCCTGCAGCGCACACAGCTCGGTGTCGTCATCGACCAGCAGTACCTTGGTCATTTTCAATTCATCCTGTCAGAACAGGCGCCCATGATACGACCGGGGCATGGCTGCCAAACCCTGCTTACGCTTCCTTAACCAGAATTTACGGGCGGCTGACACAGCTTAACTGCCCCGGCGCCCACACTGGCATCACCCGATCAACCCGATCAGAACCCCAGAGGAGCCTGTCATGACCGAACTGAATTCCACCATCCGCCGTTTCCTTACCGTCAGTGCCGTGGCCCTGGCCCTGCCCATGAGTGCATGGGCGCAGCAGGCTGCCGGCAGCGCCCCCGCTGCCCCGGCTCAGGATGCTCGCGCATCGGTGCAGCAACGCCCGCATGGGCATCACGGTCATCACGGCCGGATGGATGCGGGCATGCGCGGCGATCACCTGTTCATGCTGCGTGGGCTGGATCTGAGCAGCGCACAGAAAGATCAGGCCAAGGCCCTGTTTGAAGCTCAGCGCCCGGCCATGCAGGAAAAACGCCAGGCCGTGCGTGAAGCCCGCGATGCGTTGCATCAGCTGGTGATTTCCGGCAAATACAGTCCTGAGCGCGCCGCCGAACTGGCCAAGGATATTGCCCAGAAGGAAACCGCCCAGATGCTGTTCATGGCCGAACAGGGCAACAAGCTGGTGCAGATCCTGACCCCCGAGCAGCGCACCAAGCTGCAGACGCGCATGCAGGACAAAGGCGCCGCGCACGGTGGCCGCCGTTAAGCCTGCAGCATTCCTCCTGAGCCCCGCAAGCCGGATCCGGCCGTACACGATCCGGGCTTGCGAGGCCCGAATTTCGCCCACGGAATCCCATCATGAAACGCGTCCTTCTGCCCTTGAGCCTGCTGATCACTGCCCTGTGGGCACTGAGTCAGTCAGCGGAAATCCTGACTTTTGCCGCCCCCTTCCTTGATCTGCGCAAGGCACTGACGATTCTGAGCGGCGCGTTGGCGCTGGGCTGGATGAGCTATTCGATGCTGCTGGCGCTGCGGCCGGTGTGGCTGGAGCAGTGGCTGGGCGGGCTGGACAAACTGTTTGTCGAACACAAATGGGCCGGTATTGGCTCGGTGCTGTGGGTCGTCACGCATTGGCTGATTGAATTGTCGCCGCGCACCCTGGTGGCCTGGGGCTGGGTCACCCTGCCACCTCGCGCTCCGCGTGGTTCCCGCCCGCCGCTGGACTGGTGGATTGCGCTGGCCCGTCAGCTCGCCGAGCCGGCTGCCTGGCTGATGATTGCGCTGGGCATCGTCGCGCTGCTGCGCTTCGTGCCTTACAGCTGGTTCCGCAAGCTGCACAAGCTGTTCCCGATCGCATTCCTGATGGGCGCGTATCACAGCGTCTTCATTCCCGGCGGGATCAGCGCCTCAGCGCTTGGCGCCATGATGGTACTGATGGCCGTGTTCGGCAGCGGGGTGGCCGTCATGTCACTGGCCAGCCTGATCGGTCGTCAGCGGCGTGTGGCAGGGCGCGTCAGTCACATCGAGCAACATGCCAGTGGTGTCATCGACCTGAGGGTGCAACCGACGGGCAGCTGGCCGGGTCATCGTGCCGGCCAGTTCGCCTTGCTGACCCTGGATCGGCACGAGGGGCCACATCCGTTCACGATTGCTTCGGATTGGCAGCCTGGCAGCAGTCTGCGCTTCACAATCAAGCCGCTGGGTGACTACACCTGCAAGCTGGCGGGCAGTGTGAAGCCCGGTGACGTGGCACAGATCGAAGGGCCGTTCGGTGGCTTCGATTTCGGCACGGCCGCTGAACCGCAGTTGTGGGTGGCCGGGGGGATCGGGATTGCCCCGTTTCTGGCACGCCTCGATGCGCTGGCAGTCCAGGGCGGGGCAAAACAGAGGATCGTGCTGTTCTACAGCGTGCGCAATGAGCAGGAAGCGCTGTTCCCGGTCGATCTGCCCGAGCTGTGCGCACGTGCCGGGGTCGAGCTGTTGCTGCGCGTGGAAAGCCGTGACGGGCGTTTCAATCCTGCCGAAATTGCTCTGCGCCTGAGTGCCGAAGCCAGCGTATGGTTTTGTGGTCCGGCCCGCTGGGGAGATGGTTTGAAGCGTTTCCTGCGGCGCCAGAACGGCTTGGGGGCGCAGGCATTTCATCAGGAAATCTTCGAGTTCCGCTAAGCTACTGAGATGTCTCGACGCGTCCCCCTGTTGTGCCTCCTGAGCAGTCTGCTGGCCGGCTGCATCAGTGTAGGCCCCGATTACCGCGAACCCGCGCCGGTATTGCCTCTCCATTGGCATGCCGTGGACAGCGGCGCTGCAAGCGGCTCTCCAGCCGGGTGGTGGCGCAGCTTCGATGATCCGGCGCTCGCCGGCCTGATCGACGCGGCGCTCGCCACCAGCCCGGACCTGCGCACGGCCCAGGCCCGACTGCGTGAGGCCCGCGCCCGGACCAGCGTGGCCGAGGCCGCGCGGTACCCAGGCATCACCAACGATATCAGCGGCAGACGCAGCGAAAGCGCCGGCAAGGGCGTGGCGACCGACACCTACAGCATCGGCTTCGACGCCAGCTGGGAGATTGACCTCTTCGGTGGTACCCGGCGCAGCGTGGAAGCCGCACAAGCCAATGCCGAGGCGGCCGCAGCCGGCGTGCGGGATGCCCGGGTGACGCTGGCTGCCGAGGTGGCGCGCAATTACCTCGACCTGCGCACCCAGCAGACCCGTCTGCAGATCGCCCGCGACAATCTCGCCAGTCAGGCCGAGACCGCGCAACTGGCGCGCTGGCGCCAGCAGGCCGGGCTGGTCACCGAACTCGACGCCTTGCAGGCCGGCAGCACGCTGGAATCCACCCGTGCCCGCATTCCGGCGCTGGAATCTGCCGTGGAAGCGGATCTCAACAAGCTTGCCGTGCTCGCAGGCCTGCCGCGCAGCGAGATCGAAGCACGCTTCGGTGCGGCTGCACCGATCCCGCTTACGCCGCCCGCACTGGGTGTGACGATTCCGGCCGAAACGCTTCGCCAGCGCCCCGATGTGCGTGCCGCCGAACGCAAGCTGGCCGCCGCTACAGCCAGCATCGGTGTGGCAACCGCCGAGTTGTATCCGGGCCTGAAACTTTCCGGCAATGTCGGCCTCTCCGCCCTGAGCACCGATACCCTGCTGCGCCCCGAAGCGGCCAGCAGCAGCCTGCTCGCCAGCCTGACTACGCCGGTCTTCGATGCCGGGCGGATCCGGCGCAACATCGCCATCCAGAATGCCCTGCAGGAGCAGGCACTGATTGCCTGGGAGAAAACCGTGGCGCAGGCGCTGGCCGATGTTGAAACGGCCCTGGTGGCTCTGGCCAAGAGCCGCGAGCGTGCCCGCAGCCTGGTGCTGGCGGCTGATTCGGCGCGTCTTGCGGCACAGCTCGCGCAACACCGTTATGCCGGTGGCTTGATCGATTTCGGCACCCTGCAGGATACGCAGCGCAGCCTGCTGTCAGCCGACGATGCACTTGCCTCGCTGCGTGGCGAGGAAGCCAGCGCACTGGTTCAGCTGTACAAATCGCTGGGCGGCGGGTTTGGTGAAGAGGCTGCACCGTGACCCGCCATGACCTGCCGTGCCACGCCCTGACTACTCCGGACATGCCATGACCGAAACCACTCAGAACACGCCCTCCGGCATTGCCCAGGTCCTTGCCGGCAGCCGCAAGAAACCACGCACCCGGCGCCTGTGGCGGCTGCTGATCGCGATTGCCGTGCTGATCCTGGCCGGTGGCGTGTATGCCTGGCTGCAGGGGCGCTCGGCCAAGGGGCCGCAATACACCACCAGCACCGTTGCGCGCGGCGACATCACGGTGACCGTGACCGCCACCGGCAACCTGCAGCCGATCAATACGGTGGATGTCGGTTCGGAAATCTCCGGCACCATCGCCAGTGTCTATGTCGATTTCAACGACAAGGTGAAGAAAGGCCAGGTGCTGGCCCAGCTCGACACGACCAAGCTGCAGACCGCACTGGAGCGCTCGCGTGCCACCCTGGCCGCCAATCAGGCACGCGTGCAGCAGGCGCGTGCCACGCTGGAGGAAAGCCGTCAGTCGCTGGCCCGGTTTGAAGAGGTCTCCCGGCTCTCAGGTGGCAAGGTACCCTCGGCCACCGAGCTGGATGCGGCACGCGCCAAACTCGCCCGGGCGTTGGCCGATCTGGCTACGGCGGAAGCGGCAGCCAATGAGTCGGCTGGCGCGGTGAAGCAGGGCGAAACCGATCTGGGCAAAGCCACCATCCGCTCGGCGACCAATGGCATCGTCCTCAAGCGCACGGTGGAGCCGGGCCAGACCGTGGCGGCTTCGCTGCAGGCGCCGGTGCTGTTCTCGCTGGCCGAAGACTTGTCCGAGATGGAACTGATCGTTGCCGTGTCGGAGGCCGATGTTGGTCAGATCAAGGAAGGCATGCCGGCGACCTTCACGGTCGATGCCTGGCCGGACAAGAGCTTTCCCGCCACCATCCGCCAGGTGCGCTATGGCGCCACCATCGTTGACAACGTGGTGAGCTACCAGACCGTGCTGCTGGTGAAGAACACGGATCTCAAGCTGCGCCCCGGCATGACGGCCACGGCCGACATCAAGGTGGCCGAGCACAAGGATGTGCTGCTGGTGCCCAACACCGCGTTGCGCTTCAAGCCTGCCGAGGCGCAGAAAAAAGCCGAGGGCGGCGTGATGTCCATGCTGATTCCGCGCCCGCCCGCACCGCCCAAGCCCCAGGCGCGCGGCAATGGTGAAGGCGGCAGGAACCGTGCCCGCGTGTGGGTGAAAACGGCCGAGGGCATCAAGCCGGCGCCGGTGCGCACCCTGCTTTCCGATGGTCGCAACACCGAGGTCGAATCGAAAACCCTGCAGGTCGGTGACGAAGTGGTGACTGACGCTGTGGAGAAGGCCAAGTGAGTGAGCGCCTGAGTGGCTCCCTGATTTCACTGCGTGGGGTCACCAAGACCTATGGCAGCGGGCAGGCCGCCTTTCAGGCACTGAAAGGCATCGACTTCGACATCGCTGCCGGCGAGTTCGTTGCGGTGATGGGGCCGAGTGGCTCCGGCAAATCTACCGTCATGAACATTCTGGGTTGCCTCGACGTGCCGACTTCGGGCGAATACATCTTCCTCGGCGAACATGTCGAAAGCCTCAGTCGCGACCAGCGCGCGCTGTTGCGCCGTCACTATCTGGGTTTCGTATTTCAGGGCTTCAACCTGCTGGCGCGCACCACGGCGCTGGAGAACGTCGAACTGCCCCTGCTGTATCGCGGCCTGCCGCTGGCGGAACGTCACGCCAAGGCGCGTGCCGCCCTGGCTCTGGTCGGACTGACCGGCTGGGAGCACCACACGCCGGCGGAACTCTCCGGCGGGCAGCAGCAACGCGTGGCGATTGCCCGCGCCATCGTGACCCAGCCGACCCTGCTGCTCGCCGATGAGCCGACCGGCAACCTTGACTCCGAACGCGGCGCCGAGATCATGGCGCTGCTTACCGGGCTCAATCGCGAGCACGGCATTACCGTGCTGATGGTCACTCACGAGGCCGACATGGCTGCGTATGCGAGCCGTACCCTGCGCTTCGTTGACGGCGTGGTGGGGCATGACACGTCTTACGTGGGGGCCGACTGATGATCTGGAACGCCCTCCTGCTGGCCCTGCGCGAAATCCGTCGCAACCTGATGCGCGCCTCGCTCACCGTGCTGGGCATCGTCATCGGCGTGGCTGCCGTGATCACCATGGTCACTCTGGGCAATGGCGCCACCGCCCAGATTACTGCGCAGGTGGCGAGTCTGGGCTCCAATCTGGTCATCGTGCGGCCCGGCCAGCGCATGTCGCCGGGTCAGGCGGCAGGCTGGGCGCCGGCCTTCAAGGAAGACGACATTACCGCCATCCTCGAAGCCGTGCCGGCCGTGCGCAGCGCCACCGGCACAGCACAGCGCGGCAGTTCCCTGAGCTATCTGGCCGAGAACACGTATACCCCGGTGATCGGCACCACCCCGAGCTACCCCGAGGTGGGCAACTGGAGCTTGACCGAAGGCCGTTTCTTTCACGATGGCGAGCAGCGTGCCGGGCGCGCCGTGTGCGTGCTCGGTGAGTCGGTACGCAAGACCCTGTTTGCCGGCACCAGCCCGCTGGGGGAGAAGATCCGCTTCCGCGGCGTCGCCTGCGAGGTGATCGGCGTGCTCGCCCCCAAGGGGCAGTCTGCGATGGGACAGGATCAGGATGACGTCGTGCTGATGCCGCTGAAAGCTTACCAGCGCCGCGTCGCGGGCCGCCGCAGCCGGCAGGACGTGGGCACCCTGATGCTTTCGGTGCGAGATGGCATGAGCACCGAGAAAGTGGTCAAGGAAGTCACCGAACTGATGCGTGAGCGGCGCAATCTGGCGCCCAACGAGAGCGACAATTTCTCGGTCTTCGATACCAAGCAGATCGCTGACGCGCTATCAAGCACCACGCGCATCCTCACCGCGCTCCTCGGCGCAGTGGCAGCGGTCAGTCTGCTGGTGGGCGGCATTGGCATCATGAATATCATGCTGGTGTCGGTGACTGAGCGCACCCGCGAAATCGGCACCCGGCTGGCCATCGGCGCACTCGAATCCGAAGTGCTGCTGCAGTTCCTGGTTGAGGCGGTGGCGCTGTCGTCCTTTGGTGGCCTGCTTGGCATCGCACTGGCCCTGATCGCCTCATTCGGCCTTACCAGCGCGATGAACCTGCCTTTCGTACTGGATCTGAACATCATGCTGCTGGCCTTCATCGTGTCTGCCAGCATCGGCGTGCTCTTTGGTTTCGTGCCGGCACGCCGCGCCGCGCGGCTCGATCCGATCGAGGCGCTGCGCCACGAATGACCTGCATCGGAGATTGCCATGCGCCTTTGTTCCCGCTTCCTGACCCTCCTGTGTGCGCTGCTGCCGGCTCTGGTCAGCGCTGCGGAAACCCGCGACATCACCCTCGCCGCGGGTGAAGTGTTCCGGCTCAGCGAAACCGAGCAATGGCGCTTCGAAGTGCAGAAGGAGGCCAGTGGCCGTTTTGCCGATGTGCGGATCAGCCCGAAGCAGGGCAACAGCTTCATCCTTGCCCTTTACTTCATTGCCGACACGCCTGATCTCGCTCGCCTCGATACGCCGGAAAAAATCGCCCGTTCGGTGAGCGAAGGAGCCGAAAAATACCTTGCGAACAGTGTCGAGAAAGACATCACCCTGCAGGCGATTTCGGCGCGGGGCAGCTATGGTTACCGGACCGTGCTGACCGATGCCGATCCGCGCAGTGCGCCGGGCGGATATCGCTACATCACGCGCGGCATGGTGCGCCTCTCGCCGGACTCCGCGCTGGGCTTCAGCCTGCTGAGTCAGGAGATCAACACCGCGGCCTACAACCGCCTGCTCAACTACGTGTACAGCTTCATCAGGCTGGCTCCCAACAGCGCGCAAAGCGCACCCGCCGTGCCGCTCGCCACGACAGCACCTGTCGCCAGACCCTCCGCCAGCTTCAGCTCCAGCTCCAGCCCCAAGCCCGCTCCGGCGCCTACCGCGAAAGCGCCGGTGTCGCGCCAGCCCCGGCCGGGCAGGGCCGGCCAGGATCTGCGCGATTGCCTGAATCTGCCCACCGCCGCTGAAGTGGCGCGCTGTACTCACTCCCGCTGAAGCATCGGTCTGCCAAGCCGCATCCAGCGGGCTTCTCCGGATAGCCTGCCTGTTCAGCCTTGTGCAGAGCGGATTTCCAGCATGGCATGCTGAAGAAGTCCGCGGGAGGCGGCTTGGCAGGAGGGGACGTGCAGCCATTCAGGTGGCGTGCGTAAAAAGCCACCTCAGTCCTCCGGCACAACGGTTGCCGTTGCAGGCTAGCGTGCCGGTCCCACCTTGGCGGGCTCGACGGTTTGCTGGCAATTGCGGCCGGCCTGCTTGGCGCGATAGAGCGCTGCGTCGGCCTGGTGAAGAAGTTCTTCCGCCGCGTGCAGGCGCGAGGCGTGCAGACTGGCCAGACCCAGACTGACCGTGACAATGCCGGGCGGGATGTTGGCGTGGGGCAGGGCCAGCGACCAGATGCCCTGCTGGATGCGTCGTGCGGTTTCGCGCGTTTCGTGCGTGTTTGAATTGGGCAGGAGCACGACGAATTCTTCGCCACCGTAGCGGGCGACCAGATCGCCGGCGCGTTGTGCGGCTTGTGTCAGGGCCTGGGCGATGGCCTGCAGGCAGGCATCACCAGCCGGGTGGCCATAGTGGTCGTTGAAGTGCTTGAAATGGTCGACATCCAGCATGATCAAAGACAGGGGCGCGCTGGCGCGCTGGGCACGACTCCATTCCTGGGCGAGCATGCGATCGAAGCTGCGGCGGTTGGCAATGCCGGTCAGCGCGTCGGTGTAGCTCAGGGCTTCAAGCTTGTTGTTCGCTTCGGCCAGTTCCCGGGTGCGTTCCTCGACGAGGGCGGCGAGCTCGGCGTTGCGCTCCTGCAGGCCATTGATGGGGTAGACCTCGCCATCCTGTACGAGGTGATAGGGAATCGAGATGCCACTGTGGATGATCTTCCAGTCCTGGTCTTCCAGCCGGAAAATCAGGACCAGCCGGGCGGTTTCGCGCGACAGGATGTGATCGGGGGTGGGCAGGTGGATGTGGAAGAAAGCGGTGCTCGCCACCACGTCGTCGCTGATGTCCTGCAGGGAGACATCCAGCATTTCGATGCCCAGACGACCCGGCACCTGGGCGAAGTCCTGGCGGGTGATGCTGATCCATTCCGCCTTGCTGGTCACGAGGCAGTTGCCGCCACCGGTGTAGCCGCTGAAATTGTCGCTGAAGCGCGTGGTGAGACGGTCGTCACGGGACGCGTACATCTCGATGTATTCATCGAAGAGTGAGCGAATCAGCTGCTGGCGTTCCGTGCGCATGGGACAAACCTGTTTCTGGGGGAGGAATGTGCGCGTTGCGTTTGACGCGCCCTGTCAGGATGGCGGAAATTGGCGACAACCCGGGGCCGCACTGTCCGAAAGTCTTCCCCCTTGTTTCAACATGGTTTTACGGCCGCGCGTGACGCAACTTTACCGCGGGATGCCGGTCTGGCCTCAAATCAGGCTTCTCCGGTCAGGCGTGGCCAATGGTCGGCTGCTCGCGTGCAGGTTACGGGGGCTATGATTGCGCTTGCAGGCTGTGTGGCCTGTGAGCCTTCCACCGACAAAGAGAGTCATCTTGAGCGCCTCCATGACACCCGTCCGGTTCCCGCGCACACCCTTGCTGAATGGTCACGATGTCCGGCAGATGCGGCAGACCGTGCGCGACTATTTCCACGCCACCTTTGACCGCTACGAACAGCTCTTTGAAGTGCTGAGCTGTGACGAGGCTTACTACCGGAAGCCGATCACGCTGCGGCACCCACTGATTTTCTATTACGGCCACACCGCCACCTTCTTCATCAACAAGCTGCTGCTGGCCGGCCTGATCACCGAGCGCATCAACCCGGCCTTCGAGTCGATGTGCTCGGTGGGCGTGGATGAAATGAGCTGGGACGACCTCTCTGACGCGCATTACGACTGGCCGGCGGTGAGCGAGCTGAAGGCCTACCGTGATGCGGTGCGGGCGAAGGTGGATGCGGTGATCGCGAACGCGCCGCTGACTTTACCGATTGACTGGAGCAACCCCTGGTGGGCGATCCTGATGGGCATCGAGCATGAGCGTATCCATCTGGAAACCTCGTCGGTGCTGATCCGTCAGCACGTGCTCGATTTCGTGCAGCCAAATGCTGCCTGGCAGCCCTGCCGTGAAACGGGTGTGGCACCGGCGAATGAACTGCTTGCGGTGGCCGCTGGCAGCGTAAGGCTCGGCAAGGCGCGCGAGGATGCGCGCTATGGCTGGGACAACGAATACGGTCAGCGTCACGCGGCGGTTGCCGCCTTTCAGGCCAGCCGCTATCTGGTGAGCAATCAGGAATTCCTCGGTTTCGTCGAGGCCGGCGGCTATGCGCAGGATGCGCTGTGGACCGAAGAGGGGCTGGGCTGGCAGCGTTTCAGCCAGGCGACGTGCCCGACTTTCTGGCAGTGCCGCGAAGACGGCTGGCGTCTGCGCCTGATGTGCGAGGAAGTGCCCATGCCCTGGGACTGGCCGGTGGAGGTGAATTACCACGAGGCCAAGGCGTTCTGTACGTGGAAGTCACGCGAGACCGGGCTGCGTGTACGTCTGCCGAGTGAGGATGAGTGGTATCGCCTCTACGATCTGGCGGGGCTGGGTGAAGTGCCTGCTCAGGAGCCTGCGGCGGCCAATCTGCATCTCGATCACTGGGCATCCTCCTGCCCGGTGACGCACTTTGCCCACGGTGATTTCTTCGATGTGGCGGGCAATGTGTGGCAGTGGACCGAGACGCCGATCTATCCCTTCGAGGGTTTCGAGGTTCATCCGATCTACGACGACTTCAGCACGCCGACCTTTGACGGGCGCCACAACCTGATCAAGGGCGGCTCGTGGATCGCCTGTGGCAACGAGAGCCTGCGCGATTCGCGCTACGCCTTCCGGCGGCATTTCTTCCAGCATGCCGGTTTCCGCTACGTGGTGAGTGAGGCTGAGGCGGCCGCGCCGAACGTGTTCTACGAGAGCGACAAGCAGCTCTCCGAATACGCCGAATTCCACTACGGCGACGAATACTACGGCGTGCCGAATTTTCCGAAAGCGCTGGCGCAGATCGCGATTGCTGCGATGGCCGGCAAGCCGGCGCGCACGGCGCTTGATCTGGGCTGCGCCACCGGGCGCGCGAGCTTCGAGCTGGCGCGGCATTTCGAGCATGTCACCGGCGTGGACTTCTCCGCACGCTTCATCAATCTGGGCGTGCAGCTCGCCGCACAAGGCGAAGTGCGCTACACGCTGGTCGATGAAGGCGAGCTGGTTTCCTACAAGACCCGGCGGCTGGCTGATCTGGGGCTGGAGTCTGTGCGCGACAAAGTGAGCTTCCTGCAGGGCGACGCCTGCAATCTCAAGCCCATCCTGACCGGCTTCGACCTGATTCTGGCGGCCAATCTGATCGACCGGCTGTACGATCCGGCGGCCTTCCTGTCTGCGGTGCATGAACGCCTGAACATTGGTGGCGTGCTGCTGATCGCTTCGCCCTACACCTGGCTGGAGGAGCACACCCGGCGTGAGGACTGGCTGGGTGGCTTCAAGAAGGATGGCGAGAATTTCACCACGCTGGATGGTCTGAAAGCGCTGCTGGGCAAGCATTTCCGCCTGATGCAGGCACCGCAGGAAGTGCCCTTCGTGATCCGCGAAACGCGGCGCAAATTCCAGCACACGCTGTCGGAAGTGACGCTGTGGGAGCGGCTCAGATAAGCCGCAGGTTTCACGTTGCCGCAGGCGACTGAAAGGAATGGCGATGGATATCTACATGCAGGCCGCCATTGACGAGGCGGAGCTGGGGCGTGCCGAGGGTGGCATTCCGATTGGTTCGGTGCTGGTGCATCACGGCAAGATCATCGGGCGCGGGCACAACCGGCGTGTGCAGAATGGCAGCGCGATCCTGCACGGCGAGATGGATGCACTGGAGAATGCGGGGCGCCAGCCCGCGCAGATCTACCGGGAGTGCGTGCTGTACACCACCTTGTCGCCTTGCCCGATGTGCAGCGGCGCGGTCGTGCTGTATGGCATTCCACGCGTGGTGATTGGCGAAAACCGCAGCTTCATGGGCGAAGAGGAATGGCTCCGGTCGCGCGGGGTGGAGGTCGAGGTGCTGGAGGACCGCAGCTGCATCCGGATCATGAGCAACTTCATCGCCGAACACCCCGAGTTATGGAATGAAGACATCGGCGTCTAGCGCCGGACTGGCCGATTACACGGACAGCATCCTGATCAGCTGAGTGTCACCGCTGTTCGCCACCTTCTCGGCCAGCGCATTGGCCTTGATCTGCTCCTGAGCCTCCAGCCTCTCCCTGATTTTGGCCGCGATGGCCTTTTCGATGGCGGCGCATTTCTCGGCGGGCATGGCTTTGAGGTCTTCTTCGGTCAGCCCCATTTCCTTGAGGATGGCTTCGCGCATGCGCTGCTCGGGGGTTTTGCTCATGTATTCGCGGAATTCAGCCAGCGCGGCAGCATCGGCTTCCCGGGCGGCACGGTTGCGGTCGGCCACACTCAAGCCTGGTGTTGCAGTGCTGGCGCTGCCTGTGCCGGAGAGGGCCTGTTCCAGCGCGCGCTGAAAGCTGTCGGTCGACGTCGTGCTGCGGGAGCTGCCCGCCAGGCCGCTCGTCGATGTGGCGTTCTGAAGCTTGGTGATCAGCATGGTGGTGAGCTTTCACGACAGGGGTGTTCCCTGTCCATGCAATCGGCGTACCAGACCGTGCGGCCTTGCTGCGGTTGCCGCGCATTGGGAGGCGTGGAAAATCCTGCCGGGCGAGCGCGCTTTTTTGCCGGCAGAAACCGCCGGAGTTTGCCGTTTCCCGGGCGTACCGCTCCCGGGAGAGGCGTCGTTCAATCGTTGCCGGGCCGGCGGAAATCGTCCTCAATCCAGGCGTTGGCGCTGCGCAGGTTGAAGCGGAAATCCGGCCCGACACGCACCCGCGCCAGCACTTCGCCGGTGGCGTCGAGCGCGGCGAGCAGGGCGTGCGGCTCGTCCTCGTCGGGGATGATCTCCAGGGTGATTTCAAGCGGCCCGTTCTCCGTGCTGACGGTGAGGCGCTTGTGATGCATGGCGTGCACGTGCTGCTCGTGGCGGCGGATGACTTCGCTGGCGGTCTTGATCAGGGTGCTGAAGGCGAAGGCATCCAGCGGTTTGGGATTCTTCTTGTCGCGGCCCATCGTCCACGGGCCGACCAGCGCGGGTTCGGGCTCGCCATCCTTGATCATCTCGACGGCCCAGCCGTCGTCGTCTTCGTTCTTGATGACGCGGGCCGTCCAGCCCCTGTCGATCCACAGGCGGGGTTCGTTCACGGCGCTGGGGATTGCGGCCTCGGAGGCTTCGTGCTGCAGGTCTTGGGTCATGGCAGGATTGTACGTGGCTGCGCCTTGGCGCAAGCTGCTTTAAACAGGGGTGGCCGGAGAGCCGCCTGCAGAGTGCTTCTGCAGGTAGTCGTCCGGCTCAGGCAGTCTGGATGCGGGTTTCCGGGCAGGGGGACGGCGCAGGCTTGCTGCGTGCGGCCGGGCAGGCGGGTGCCCGGTGGGTGCAGACGTCAGACCCGGCGGACATGCGTGCTGTCTCGATCAGCTTTCCGCTGCATCCGCAGCGGGTTGCGGGGAGGTCTCCGGGGTTTCGTCGCCGATGTCCTGATCGCTGCCGCCCTCGTTCTTGCGCTTGAGCTTTTCTTCTTTCTTCTGTTTCTTTGCGAGTTCGCGCTGACGTTTTTCGTAGGAATAGTTTGGTTTGGCCAAGATGCGATCTTTCACTTTCGGGTTGTGGATGGCCTATACGGTAAGCGATTTCCGGGAATTAAGCTGCATTGCTGCGTGCCGGGCCCGGTGAATGCCTACAATGAGGCGGCGTTCTCCACCCGGGATCCCTCATGTTCAAGTCCCTCGCCATCGTGCTGTCTGCCTGTCTGCTGTGCCTTGCCGCGACGGCGGCCGAACCGCTCTGGCAAACGCAGGTCCATGCGCCCGCACCGGTCGACAACCCGCTCAAGGGGCTGGTGCCGTATGCCGGCGCGGCCAATCCGGACGGCTTTCCGCACAGCATGGAGTTCAGCTATTTCCCCCTCTCGGCCGTTTTGAAGGCGCCGGGTCGATACGACTGGACGGTACTGGAGCGCTTTCTGGATCAGGTGGCCGGGCGCGGGCATCAGGCCGTGTTGCGTTTTCATGTCGAATATCCGGGCAAAACCGGCAGCCTGCCCCCCTACCTGCTGGATGCCGGAGTCGGGCTGACGCGCTGGCAGCGGGCCAGCACCCCGCCGCGCCCGCCGGTGGACAACGAGACGCCGGACTATGCGAACCCCGTTTTGCGCCGGGCGCTGACGGACTTCATCGCGGCCTTTGGCGCACGTTACGACGGCGACCCGCGCATCGGCTTCATCACGGCGGGTCTGCTCGGCCTGTGGGGTGAGTGGCACAACCATCCGCGTACCGAGCTGTTTGCTGACAAGGCTCTCCAGGCGGCGGTGATGGATGCCTACGCGCAGGCCTTCCGCAAGACGGCCGTGCTGCTGCGTTATCCGGCGGGCGAGGCCGATCCGGTCTACGTGGCGAATGCCGGAAGCCGCTTTGGTTTTCACGACGATTCCTTCGCCTGGAATACGCTGGCGACGAAACCGCATTACTTCGTGGCCAAGCTGCAGGCGGCCGGCGCACTCGATGCCTGGCAAACCCGCCCCATCGGCGGCGAGATCCGCCCCGAGGCCTGGGGCAAGGTTTTCGATGCCGAACCGGGTCTGGCAGCACTGCAGGATTTCGCCCAATGCGTGGAGGCGACCCATGTGAGCTGGCTGATGGATTCCGGCATGTTCAAGGCGGGCAATTCCCTGGAACGACGTGAGCGCGCCATCGCACAGGTACGCCGCATGGGCTACGAGTTTCACGTGACGCAGGTCGCGCTGGTGCAGCAGGCCGAACAGCTGACGGTGAAGCTGCAGATTGAAAATCGCGGGGTGGCGCCGTTTTATTACCCCTGGTCGCTGAAGGGCGTGCTGCTTGATTCTTCAGGCAAGCTCGTCCGGGAGGCTCGCGGGACGGGCGTATTGGCGGGCATCCTGCCGCAAGCCGCGCCAGCAGCGCGTGAACAGGTGTTCGATCTTGCCGGCCTGCCCGCCGGGACGTACCGCGTGCTGCTGCAGGGAGAAAACCCACTACCGAAGGGCCAGCCCGTGCGCTTTGCAAATGCGCGGCAGGATGCGGACCAGACCGGCTGGCTGACGCTGGGGGCGATTGTGCGCTGACGCTCAGCGCGGATCGAACACGCCTCGGGCAATGATCAGGCTCACGCTGCCGCCCAGATCGCGTACGTAACTGTTGTCGTCGCTGCTGAACAGGCCATCGAAGCGCTCGCCCTGCGGCGCGTGGGCGCGGCAGGCGAGAATCCAGCCCAGATCACGCTTGGGCGGCACGACTTGCGGTGCTGCGCCGGCTTCCTTGTCGAACCACGCCGGGTCGCGCAGGCCTGCCGCCACACGCGTCATCAGCTTGTCCAGTCTGGCCTCACGCAGTACGAACCAGTCTTGACGGGTCTTGCGCGCCATCTCGGCCATCATCGCCAGCGGCATGGCCGAGAAGTTGTGATAGTGCAGCGCGCGAATGCCACGCGTCATCTCGTGGGGCAGCGTGCCGTCGTCGCGGATGTCGGAGAGTCCTGCTTCATAGATCTGGCGTGCTTCGGCGAGCAACTCGGCATCGTTGGTGGCGACGGCGGTGGCCATTACCCCGACACCGGTCCAGTAGTAGTGGTTGTTGCGGGTTTTTTTCGGGTTGTCGGTCCAGTAGGCCAGCGTCGCCCTGGACACTGCCTTGAGCCAGCCATCAATGCGGCTGCGCTGCTCGGCACTGGCCTTGTCACGTACCTTGTTCCAGGCAATCGCCGCCGTGGCGTTGGTCCATTTGCGGACGTACTCGGACTGGTCGTTGTTCACCCGCACCATGTTGCCGAGCATTGCGCCATCCTGCGCCCAGCGCTCCAGCCAGGCGATGGCGCACGTAGCGGCATTGTTGTCGCCTTTGTCCAGATAGCGGTCGGACTGTTTGGCAAGCTGGGTGGCGAAGTCCTCGAAAGGCTTGGAGGCTTCGCGGGTTTCCTTGAATTTTGCCTCGTCGCGGACCGACTTGGCTTCGTCGCTGTAATAGCCAGCGATCCTGATATCTGCGGGGCCGGTGCTGGGCGCGGGGCAATCGGCGGCTGCGGCGCTCAGGCTGATGAGTGTGAGCAGGAGGATGGCTGGAGAGCGGCGCATGGCGTGCCTTTCAGGGATGCCTGCCTGCAAAAGCACACCAGAAGCGGCTCTGCGGGCAGGGTGCTGCGAGAATCAAACGCAGTGCGGCTCGACAGGGAGGCCCCAAAAGCGGAAACGCAGCCCCTACAAGAAGTACGGCAAGGAGGTGCCGCAACGCCAGAATCCTGTTGTCAGTGTTTCAGCGGAACACCACGGTCTTGTTGCCGTGAACGAGCACCCGATCCTCAAGGTGATAGCGCAGGCCGCGCGCCAGCACCGCCTTCTCGATGTCCTTGCCGTAGCGCACCATGTCTTCGACCGAGTCCGAGTGGTCGACGCGGATTACGTCCTGATCGATGATCGGCCCCTGATCAAGCTCTTCGGTGACGTAGTGGCAGGTCGCACCGATCAGCTTCACGCCACGCGTGTGGGCCTGGTGATAGGGCTTGGCGCCGACGAAGCTGGGCAGGAAGCTGTGGTGGATGTTGATGATCTGGCCGGGGTAGTCGCGGCACATGTCCGGCGGGATGATCTGCATGTAGCGCGCCAGCACCATCACGTCACCACGCACTTCGTCGAAGATGCGGCGCACTTCGGCGTAGGCAGCGGGTTTGTTGTCGGCCGTGACCGGCACATGGTGGAAGGGGATGCCATGCCACTCGACGAGGCCGCGGAAGGTCTCGTGGTTGGAGATCACGCAGGGGATCTCGATATCCAACTCCTTGCTCTGCCAGCGCCCGATCAGGTCGTACAGGCAGTGCTCCTGCTTGCTGACCATCAGCACCACGCGTTTCTTCACCGTGCTGTCGCTGATCTTCCAGTCCATGTTCAGTTCTGCGGCGATCGGGCGGAAGCGCTCGCGGAACTCGGCCAACATGAAGGGGATGGAGTCGGCGCGGATCTCGATGCGCAGGAAATAGCGCTGCGTATCGTGATCCGTGTGCATGTTCGATTCGAAGATCCAGCCGCCATGCTGGGCGAGGAAGCCTGAGACGCGGGCGACGATGCCGCTGCGATCAGGGCAGGAAGCGGTCAGGGTGTAGAAGCGTTGGGTGTGCATGGGGAGGAATCGGGTTCAGGCTTGTACGATGGCCTTTGAATAGGCATTGCGGTCCATGTCCAGCGCCTCGGCGGTGATCTGCACCGGCAGCACCGGGCTGTTCATCACGCAGGAGCGCAGGGCCGCCACCAGACCTTCGGTGATGGCCTGCTTGGTGCCGGCCTCGCGCCCGGCCAGCAGATGCAGGCGGGCATGCAGGAAGCCACCCGGCGCCGCGTCGCCGACGAGAAAATCGTCCAGGCGCAGGGCGCGGCTCTTGATGTGATCCGGCACGAATTCGCCGGAAGCGAGCAACACCGTGTTCATGCGGTGCAGGGCCTGCGCCGGCTCGAAATCCGGCAGCAGGTTGGCGGTGTATTCCAGGACGAGATGTGGCATGGTCAGCGGGCAAACATAGGGATGACGATGGCCGCCAGAATGCCGATGCCGGCAATCCCGCCGACCAGAATGAGCCACCACTGGGTCCATTTGCGCTGAACGGCGTTGAAGTGTTCGACGCTGTCCCAGCGCTTGTTGCGCCAGGCCATTTCCCGGCCCTTTACGCCCAGATAAATCTGCATGATGAAGCCGATGTATGGGATGAGGCAGATCAGGCCGATCCAGGTGTTGTTGCCGATAGCCCAGATCCAGCCCCACAAAAATGCACCCCAGCACCAGCCTTTGGCTTCCGCGGGGACATTTGCATTCTTGCCCATGCCTGAGGTGTTCTCGCCTTCGTAGACATCATTCAGAACCGATTTTGGCGGCTGATATGGATTGATCTGGTCACTCATGTCGGTCTCCTGTCTGGATCTGGTTTAGTCAGCATTGCCGATGCGCGCAGCGGCCTTGTCGATCTCGGCGCGCAGCGCGCTGTAATCGCGCACTACCGGGTACTGCGGGAATTCGCGCACCACGTTTTCGGGTGGGTGCATCAGGATGCCGGCGTCGGCGGCTCCGAGCATGGCGGTGTCGTTGTAGCTGTCGCCGGCGGCGATGACCTTGAAGTTCAGAGCCTTGAAAGCTTCCACGGCGTGGCGCTTCTGGTCCGGCATGCGCAGGTGGTAATTTACCAGCATGCCGGAGGCATCCGCTTCGAGACGGTGACAGAACAGTGTGGGCTGACCCATCTGCGCCATCAGCGGCTTGGCGAATTCGTAGAAGGTGTCTGACAGGATCACGACCTGGTAATCCAGACGCAGCGCGTCGAGAAATTCCTTGCAGCCCTCCATCGGACCCATCGCGCCGATGACTTCCTGGATGTCCGGCAGGCCCAGCTTGTGCTCGCGCAGGATGTTCAGGCGGTACTGCATCAGCTTGTCGTAATCGGGTTCATCGCGGGTGGTGCGACGCAACTCCGGAATGCCGGTGCGTTCGGCGAAAGCGATCCAGATTTCCGGGACCAGCACGCCTTCCATGTCGAGACAAACGATCTGCACGATGAACCTTCAGGTGAATTGACGAAAACCCTGCATTGTACAGGGCTGGAGCGGCTTGTTCAGCAGCCGCAGCGGCCCCAGCCCCGCATCTCGGTGCGTTGGCGCCCGGCCCATTGCAGGATAAGGTGGCTGCGGTAATCCGTGCCTTTGCAGGATTTTGCCTTGGCCGAGCAACTGGCGGTGACTTCGCTGACGGTCTGGATGCTCCAGTTGCCCTGAGCCAGCTGCAGGGTCATGCGGTCGCCGGGGCGCGGTGGCTCATGCTGGGCCGGGAAGTATTTTTCGCTGCGCAGGGTCAGCTTGCGCAGGCCGCCTGGTTCGCGGATCACGGCATTCTGCTTGTCGTTCTCCCAGCTCCAGAAAATCAGCGGCACGCCTTTTTTCTCGCCAAAGCTGCAGCCGCACTGCTCCGGCAGATCGCTTGCCTGCAGGGGCTGCAATGCGGGCATGGGATCAGCTGCGTGAGCTGCCAGCGGCAGGGCAATCAGGACAAGCAAGCAACAGATCTGGCGCAGCAATGAAGGCATGACGGCTCCCGGAAGAGAAGGCGGAGGCCGCAAATCTATCAGTTTTACCCGCCGGCCGTGGCAGGTAAGATCGCAAGGATGAGCGATATCAAGCCCTTTGACGAGCCGCCTCCCGTTCCGCCGGACGAGCCGGACGCCTTTGCCTGCTGTGGCAACGACTGTGGCGAGGCCTGCGTGTGGACGATCTATCAGCATGCGCGCCGGCGTTACGAGGCGCAGTTGCTGGCCTGGCAGGAGCGTCAGCTGGAGCGGGACGACTAGACGCTGCTGCGGCGCATGGCTTGCGCTCAGATCAGCGCCGGCTCCATCTCCAGGCTGACGCCGAAGCGGTCATTCACGTCACGGCGAACCGCCGCAGCCAGACGCAGCACATCCTGCCCGGTGGCGCCGCCATGATTGACCATGACCAGCGCCTGGTGCTCATACATGCCTACCTGCCCGAGCGCACGACCTTTCCAGCCGGCCTGATCAATCAGCCAGCCAGCTGCAATCTTGACCGAGCCATCGATCTGCTTGTAGCTGGGAATCTCGGGGAAGGTGGCAAGCAGCTCGGCATAGTGCCGGGCATCGACGACCGGGTTCTTGAAGAAGCTGCCGACATTGCCGATCTGTGCCGGATCGGGCAGCTTGCGGCTGCGCACGGCCATGATCGTGTCGGAGACATCGAGCGGCTTCGGGTCGATGATGCCGCGAGTGGCCAGCTCGCGTGCCACGTCCACATAGCGGGTCAGGGCGGTCCAGCGCTTGGGCAGGCGGAAGGTTACCGAGGTAATGACGAAGCGACCGGCGCCTTCGTGCTTGAACATGCTGTCACGGTAGCCGAAGTGGCAGTCCTTGAAGTCGAAGCTCATCAAGGCCCCGCTCTTCAGATCAACGGCTTCGAGGATCATGAAGCGTTCGCACACTTCCAGCCCGTAGGCGCCGATGTTCTGCACCGGTGCGGCACCCACCGTGCCAGGGATCAGCGACAGGTTTTCCAGGCCGGGCCAGCCCATGGTCAGGGTCCAGCGCACGAATTCATGCCAGTTTTCGCCGGCGCCGGCGCGCACGAAGTGATAGTCGTCATCGCCGCCAATCAGCTCGCGGCCGGGAATGCGGATGTGCAGCACGGTGCCGTCGATATCGCCGGAGAGCAGGACATTGCTGCCACCACCGAGGATCACGACACGATCGCCGTTGAGTTCCCCGCTGCGTACCAGCTTGACCAGCTGGCTGGCCGAGCGGATGTCGGCATAGCGTTTTGCCGTGCCGGGCAGGCCGAAGGTGTTGAAGGGCGCGAGAGAAACGTCTGTCTGGAAAGGGAAAGCCATGAGAATCGCCGGAAACGGGTTTTGCTCAGTGCGCCGCTTTGATGCGCTGAGCAAAACCCGCTTCGTCCTTGAGACGGCGCAGCTGACGTTTGGCCGCCTGGCGCAGGGCCTTGCCGGATTTCTGGTGCACGCCCTCGCCATTGCGGCTGCGCATGAGTTGCACCAGCGGATTCCGCGGGCGCGATGTCTTGAGTTTCATTGCTGTTTCTCCTTCATTGAGTCGCTGATTCCACGGCCTGACGCTGGGCTTCCGCCTGCTGGCTGGCCGCATCAAGCTGTTGCTTGACCTGATCCATCTGCTGCCTTGCCTGCTCGGCCTGTTGTGCCTGGCCCTTGCCGACGGCCACGGCGGTGACTGCGGTTTCGGATACGCCACAGGCGGCCAACAGGATACAGGCAAGCGCCGACAAAAGGATTTTCAGTGTTTTCATGGACCTACTCCAATACGATTGATTCCGGCCAAAAGTCTCTGAGCGGAGCCGGCGGCGAGGACGTATCATCCCGTCTCTTTTGCCTACTCCTTACAAATAATATGTGGTTCCGTAACATTCAACTCTACCGTCTGCCCGAACAGTGGGACATGAGTGCCGAACGGCTCTCCGAACAACTCGAACGTCTGCTGTTCCAGACCTGCGGCACGCAGGACATGAGTAGTCAGGGCTGGGCACCGGTGATGCAGGATAGTCTGGTGCATGGCGTCGGCGGGCAGTGGATGATTGCGCTGGGCGTCGAGCAGCGCCTGCTGCCGTCCTCCGTCGTCAAGCAGGTGTGCGATGATCGCGCCGAGGAGATCGAAGCCCAGCAAGGCTTCAAGCCCGGCCGCAAGCAGATGAAGGAACTCAAGGAAGCGGTGACCATGGAGCTGATGCCGCGCGCCTTCACCCGCCGCCGCCGCGTGTATGCCTGGATCGATCCGAAAGACGGCTGGCTGGCTATTGATGCCTCCAGCCGCAGTTCCGCCGAGCCGGTGGTTGAAGCCCTGCACAAGGCGCTCGACGAGCTGCCGCTGAAGCTGCTGAACACCGAGAACAGCCCCGGTGCGGCAATGACCGACTGGCTGGCGGGCGGCGAAGCGCCCGGCGCCTTCACCATCGATCAGGATTGCGAACTGCGCACTGTCACCGACGAAGCCAGTGCCGTGCGCTACGTACGTCACAGTCTCGAAGGCGAGGAAATCCGCGAACACATTGCTGCCGGCAAGCAGGTCAGCAAGCTGGCTCTGACTTTCGATGACCGGGTGTCCTTCATCCTCACCGACAAGTTCGAGATCAAGCGCCTGCAACCGCTGGATGTGCTGACCGACAAGGGCGGCGAAGGTGATGTGAAGACCCGCGAAGAACAGTTCGACGCTGATTTCGCCCTGATGACCGGCGAGCTGCGCAAGCTGATCCCGGCACTGCTGGATGCATTGGGCGGAGAAGTCAAAACCATCTGATGCTGCAGGTCGTGTGAGCCGAAGGCGTAACCCGACAGGGAGCTCACCCAGCACTTCGCGAAGCGACAATGAAAGCCTATCTCGCCGGCCCTGACGTGTTCCGCCCCGACGCCCTTGAATGGGCGGCGCAGGCGCGTGCGCTGTGCCGGCGGCACGGCGTCGAGGCGCTGGTGCCGCTGGATGGCGAGGCGCTGACGGCGGAAGGCATCTACTTCCAGAATGTCGCCATGATCCGCGCGGCCGACGGAGTGCTGGCCAATCTCGACGCCTTCCGTGGCGCCGAGCCGGATTCCGGCACCAGTTTTGAAGTCGGTTTCGCGCTGGCGCTGGGCAAGCCGGTCGTGGGCTACGTGAGCACGGCCGGGACGACACCAGAGCGCGTTGCGCGCTGGCAGGGGGGCGAACTTGAAGAGGCCGACGGAAAACTTATCGACCGTGACGGCCTGATCGTCGAAGACTTCGGCTTGCCGCTCAACCTGATGCTCGCCGTACCCGCCCGGATTGTGGTGGGGGGGCTTGAAGAGGCGCTTGTGGCCTTGCTCTCCGGCAGGGCTGGCTGAAAAGGCGCTTCTGACTTGACTTTCTGGCAAGGTCGAGCGAAGCAGTTGTTTGGTTTGGGGTTTTGAGTGTGGCGCGGAACCACGCTTCTGGATCCCGGCCTTCGCCGGGATGACGGCAACAAGAGATGTCTCGACGGACGTAACGACTACTTTGTGTCTGCTGAGGGCGCTTGTCCGCCAAACAGCGTCCCCAAATCGGCGTCATCCCGGCGAAGGCCGGGATCCAGGAATCGTCCCGCAGTGCCTACACCAGATCTTCGTACAGATCCCTCCAGCCAGGATTGCCGACCTCAATCAGTTTCAGCTTCCATGCCCGCTGCCATTCCTTGATGGCTTTCTCGCGCGCAATCGCTTCTGGCATGGAGGCATGCATTTCATACCACACCAGTAACTTCAGGCTATAGCGCTGGGTAAAGCCTTCCACCAGACCGCTCTTGTGCTGCCATACCCGCTGCACGAGATTGGCGGTGACACCGACGTACAGCGTACCGTTGCGTTGGCTGGCGAGGATATAGACGCAGGGCTGGATAGACTCTCGTCTCCGTGTTGGCGTGTTCTGGATCCCGGCTTTCGCCGGGATGACGCCATGTGGTGAGGATTGTCCTTTTCAGCGCCCCAGAATCCGGTCGATCACCGCATCGGTACGCGCCGCACTCTCGCCCGTGCTCGGGCACTCACCCCGGCCAAGCAGGGCATTCACCACGGTCTGGATCAGCGGCTGCTGTACATGCGCCGGATTCGGGATGTCAAAGCGTTCCTCGCCGGCGGCCGTGATCAGGCTGAAGGGCTGGTCGTCGAAGGTCGAGAAGACGATGCGTCCCTTGTCGCCGATGATCTCGCAGCGGTCCAGTTTGTCACCGGCGGCGAAACACCAGGCGCCGCTGCCCAGCACACCACTGGCAAAGCGGAAGCTGGCGCTGACCGTGTCTTCCACGCCGTGCGTGCCGCTGTGACAGGCCGCATGGCCGTTTACATCGACGATGGGGCCGAACAGGTAGTCGAGAAAATCCAGCTGGTGCGAGCCCATGTCCACAAAGCGCCCGCCGCCTGACAGCACCGGATTGACGCGCCAGGGCAGGCTGGCTGCGTCCAGCTCCTCAGGCGCTTGCGGCTGGTGCAGTTGCAGATTGACATAGCGCACGGCGCCGATTGAGCCATCCAGCACCCGTTCGCGGATCTGCCGGAAGCGCGGCATGGCGCGGCGATAGTAGGCGACGAAGAGCGGCAGCTGCCGGTGCGCGAAAGCCTGCTGCATGATCAGGCTCTCGGCGTGGTTCAGTGCCATCGGCTTTTCCACGTAGCAGGGCTTGCCGGCGGCAGCGCAAAGCAGGGCCAGCGGCTGGTGGGCGTTCGGTGGCGTGGCGATGTAGACCGCATCGACCTCCGGGGCGTCGATCAGCGCCTGGGCGCTGTCGTACCAGCGCGGCACGCCGTGGCGTTGTGCATAGTCGCGGGCGAGTTCGCCGTTGCGGCGCATCACCGCCACCAGTTGCGAGCCATCGGCCCGCTGGAAGCCCGGGCCGCTTTTTACTTCAGTCACTTCACCGCATCCGAGGATGCCCCAGCGGATCTGTTTCATCGTGTTGTTCCTTGATCTCTCGTTGTGGTTTCGGGCGGTCTGAGTACCACGCTGCCCGGGCTGCTGTCGGCGCTGCCTGCCGGCGTTACGGGCCTGGCCGGGCTCTGCGTCCGTGTCTTTTCATAGTCTGCGTAGGACTGCCGGGTGATGCGCTGCAGGCATTCCTCGCGAGCCCCCGGCGCCTGTTGCTCGCAGCGGGATTTCTGGGTGGCAATCCCGGTTTCGTAAAGAAACTGGCTGCAGCCGGGCAAGGCCAGCGCTGCGAGCAGGCAGGCAATCAGAGTGCGTACAGGGCGCATGTTCGGGATCACAGATTCAGCATCATCTCGTGTTCATCGGGCAGATCCGCAAAGCCACGCTGTTCGTAGTGCTTGAAGATCGCGGCGACGATCTCTTCCGGCTCGTCGATCAGCTGGATCAGGTTCATGTCCCCCGGGTTGATCATCTTCTCGCTTACCAGCGTTTCACGGAACCACTCCAGCAGGCCTCCCCAGAATTTCGTGCCAACCAGGATGACCGGGATCTTGCGCGTCTTGCCGGTCTGGATCAGGGTCAGCGCTTCCATCATCTCGTCCAGCGTACCGAAGCCGCCGGGCATCACCACATAAGCCGAGGCGTACTTTACGAACATCACCTTGCGCGGGAAGAAATGACGGAAGGTCTGTGAGACATCCTGATACGGATTCCCGCTCTGTTCGTGCGGCAACTGGATGTTCAGCCCCACGGATGGGCTCTTGCCGGCGAACGCGCCCTTGTTGGCCGCTTCCATGATGCCGGGGCCGCCGCCGGAAATAACCGAAAAGCCCGCATCCGAAAGCAGACGGGCGATTTTTTCGGTTTCCAGATAATAAGGATGATCGGTTGGCGTGCGGGCCGAGCCGAAGATGCTCACGGCCGGGCGGATGGGCTTGAGGCGCTCAGTCGCCTCGACGAACTCTGACATAATGCCGAAGATCCGCCAGGCCTCGCGTGCCAGCTCGGTTTGCTCGGTGACCGAGGGGGCGTGAAAGGGTGGCAGCTTGTTTTTTGCGCTCATGTTCCGATGCGGTCGTGAGGAAGAAAACCCGATACTGCGTGCATTCCCCCTTGTGAGGCAAGACCATCTGCCCGCTTCGCCCCTGGCCCGTTCCTCGTTTTGCACATTTGACCTGAATCCGCCATGCCCAAACTTCTGCTCGTCGACGGTTCCAGTTATCTGTTCCGTGCCTTTCATGCTCTGCCCGATCTGCGCAACAAGGCCGGTGAGCCCACCGGAGCGCTGCGCGGCGTGCTCAGCATGCTCCTGCCTCTGCGCGATTCGATCGGCGCGACTCACGCCGTGTGCGTGTTCGACGCCAAGGGCAAGACCTTCCGCAACGACTGGTATCCCGAATACAAGGCGACCCGCAAGCCCACGCCGGAAGACCTCGTGCCGCAGATCGAGCCGATCCAGACTTGCGTGCGTGCGCTCGGCTGGCCGGTGATCGTCGAGCCCGGCGTGGAGGCCGATGACGTGATCGGCACGCTCACGCGTCAGGCCGTCGAGCGCGGCTTCGAGGTGATCATTTCTACCGGCGACAAGGACATGGCCCAGCTCGTCCAGCCCGGCGTGACGCTCATGAACACGATGACGAACGAATCACTCGATTCGGCCGGCGTGCTGGAGAAATTCGGCGTGCCGCCCGAGCGCATCGTCGACTACCTCACCCTGATGGGCGATACCGTCGACAACGTACCGGGCGTCGAGAAGTGTGGCCCCAAGACCGCCGTGAAATGGCTGGCCGAATACGGCACGCTCGACAACATCGTTGCCAATGCAGACAGCATCAAGGGTGTGGTTGGCGAGAATCTGCGCCGCGCGCTGGACTTCATCCCCATGGGCAAGAAGCTCGTCACCATCGTCACCGACGTGCCGCTGGCCGAGAAGCTCGATGAGCTGACCTGGCGCGAGCCGGATAACGCCACCCTGCTGGAGCACTACACCCGCTGGGAATTCAAGGGCTGGCTGCGCGCCTTGCAGGGCGCCGCGGGCTCCGGGCCGGCGGCTGCCACGCCCGCAGCCGGTGAGCAGGGTGGTCTGTTTGGCGAAAGCAGTGCCTCCGCTCCGCAACGCAGCTTCGCGCCTGCGCGACCTGGCGATGACGAACCTGTGATCCGCAGCGCCGCGCACCGCGAAGCCTACGAGTGCATCCTCACGCGCGAAACCTTCGACAAGTGGCTCGCCAAAATCGACGCCGCCGCGCTTACTGCTTTCGACACCGAAACCGACAGCCTCGACGGCATGCTGGCGCATCTCGTGGGCATGAGCTTCTGCGTCACGCCGGGCGAGGCCGCCTACCTGCCGCTCGCCCACCGCTACCCCGGTGTGCCGGATCAGTTGCCGCTCGCCGACGTGCTGGCTGCGCTGAAGCCCTGGTTCGAGGACGCAAGCAAGCCCAAACTCGGCCAGAACCTGAAATACGACATGCATGTGCTGGCCAACCACGGCATCACCCTGCGCGGCGTGGCGGAAGACACCCTGCTCGAATCCGCCGCGTGGGAGAGCGACAAGGGCCACGATCTGGATGGTCTGGCCAAACGCTATACTGACATGGAAACCCTGTCCTATGCCGACGTGTGCGGCAAGGGCGCCAAGGCCATCGGCTTTGCTGATGTTGATCTCGCAATCGCCACGGCCTACGGTGCCGAGGATGCCGACGTCACCCTGCGCGTGCATCAGAAACTCAGCCCGCTGATTGCTGCAGAGCCAGGCCTGACGCGGGTCTACAGGCAGGTCGAACTGCCCGTGCAGGAAGTGCTGTGGGCCATGGAGCGCGAGGGCGTGCTGATCGATTCGCAGCTCCTCATGCAGCAGAGTGACGAACTGGGCCGCAAGATGCTGGAGATCGAACAGCAGGCTTATGAGGCGGCCGGCCAGCCCTTCAATCTGAACAGTCCCAAGCAACTGGGTGAAATCCTCTTCGAGCAGCTCAAGCTGCCCGTGAAGAAGAAGACCCCCAGCGGCGCGCCCAGCACCGACGAAGAAGTGCTCGCCGAACTCGCGCTCGACTATCCGCTGCCCAAGCTGCTGCTCGATTACCGCAGCATGGCCAAGCTGAAGAACACGTATACCGACAAATTGCCGCGCAGCGTGAATCCGCAAACCGGCCGCGTACACACCAGCTTCTCGCAGACCGGCGCGATTACCGGGCGGCTGGCCTCCAGTGAGCCCAATCTGCAGAACATCCCGGTGCGCACGCCCGAAGGCCGCCGTATCCGTCAGGCCTTCATCGCGCCGCCCGGCTGCAGCATCGTCTCGGCCGACTACTCGCAGATCGAGCTACGCATCATGGCGCACCTTTCCGGTGACGAGCGCCTGCTCGAAGCTTTCGCCCAGGGCGAAGACGTGCACCGCGCCACGGCGGCCGAAGTCTTCGGCGTGCCCAGTGCCGAGGTCAGCAGCGAGCAGCGCCGTTATGCCAAGACCATCAACTTCGGCCTGATCTACGGCATGAGCGCGCACGGCCTCGCGCGCTCACTGGATATCGAACGCGCCGCCGCGCAGAGCTGGATCGACCGCTACTTCGCCCGATACCCCGGCGTCGCCCGCTACATGGAGCACACCCGCATTGCCGCGCGCACCCAGGGCTACGTCGAAACCGTTTTCGGCCGCCGCCTGTGGCTGGCCGAAATCAAGAGCAGCAACGCCGGCCGCCGCCAGGGCGCCGAGCGCGCCGCCATCAACGCCCCGATGCAGGGCACCGCGGCCGATCTGGTCAAGCTCGCGATGCGCAGCGTGTATGACTGGCTGAACGCCGAAGGATTGCAGAGCAAATTGCTGCTGCAGGTGCATGACGAACTGATCCTCGAAGTTCCGGAGGCCGAGCTGTCACTGGTCCGCGAGAAGCTCCCCGCATTGATGGCCGGCGTGGCGGAGCTGAAGGTGCCGCTGCTGGCGGAGGTGGGGGTGGGCGCTAATTGGGATGAGGCGCATTGATTGAGTAGCCCGGATTCCGCTGCGTTGTATCCGGGCTGCTTGATGGTTGAATTGCTTGATTACATCCGGAGGTTTTCGTGACTGATGTCTCCACGTCCAGTGCAAGCGAGCGAATGTCCAAGGCCCGCGCTCGCTTATTCAGTGAGCTCTCTAAGCCAACTGAGTCGGGTTCATTATCTGAGTCTTTTTGTGTCAGTTGCACACAATGTGCAACTCGCATGGAATACATGCCGGGCTTGGCGGAGCACGTTGTTTGTGCGAAGTGCCGCTCGATCTATGAAGTAGGCAGAGAATCAAACATCCGACTTCAGAAGAGGTATGCATTTTCTGAAGCTGTGCAACCTCAAATTAAAGTCGGCATGCGCGGCGACATACGTGGTGCTAATTGGGTGGTTGTAGGATGGAGGTATTCGAAACTTCGCAAGGGCGAAATCGCTGTTGGGAAAATTTTCGAATACCAGATTTTTAATGCATTTTGGGGGTTTCGTTGGCTAGTCTATGACGAACATTCGTGGCAAATGTTAATGCCTGTCAAGGGAAAGCAAGATGAGCAGCGCGGGATTGGTTTGGCCGGGAAAAACAATTTCGATCAGAGCAAGCTAAGTGCGGACACAATTTGCGCAGAAGGTATGTTCGAGAACTCTCCTGTTTCGACGAGGAGTATTCCAATTCTTTCCGAATTTCACCGAGCTGGGAATCTTATAAAATTCGAATCGTCCGGACAAACAACATGGTATGAGATTGCTTTGTTAGAGGATGATGCGCTCAGATACTGGGCGCTAGGTGCCGAAGATATTGAATCCAAAAATCCCGAAATGGAATCGGCTGGCTTGTTATTTCCGGCACTGATTGTCGCCATTCCTTCATGCATTGCCGTGTCATTCCGTTTTTTTGACCCTGGGATGAGGGATGGTGACAGTTACGATCCGGAAGTGATCGTAATGCTCTTTCAGTTGGCCGCACTATTCTTTTTCCCCGTTGGATACGGAATTTATTTTTTGATGAGAAGCCTGTTGCCGAAAGGTCTCCGTAGAGTCCGCACTCACCTTGTAGGCGCCGCATCTTTGTACTTGCTGGCAGTGCTGCCTCTGTTGTTCTCGGGGGTGGTTTTGTTTGCATTTATCGCCTTCTTTGTTTTGGTAATGTATTTGCGATTTCCTGCGCAAAAATCCATCGAGGGAGCCTTCAACAATAGGCGCTCTCCAGTTGCCGTTAAATATCTGTGGAGAATATATATATCGTCTGTTTGCGCAGCGGCTTTGAGTTGGGCTGGTTATGTGGTCTGGTTTGGTGATTTTCCAGAGTCACCTAGATCGCTTATTGTTTCGATTGTTGTCATGGTGCCGTTTTGTATTTTGTTGCCATTCAAAGGCCGGACTGAAGAAAAAGGCCGTTTTAATGATTTTGTAGAAGGCGTTTCTTTTGATCGTGTTGGGGACGATTGAAACGGCGGCATCCTCCGCGAGCCTGGCAGGGTCAATGTCATTAAGCCTTGTAGCCCTGCGCTGACCAAGCTTCATGGCTGGCCGAATGTTTTGTCCGTTCGGGTTACGCCTTTGGCTAACCCTCCCTACGCCCCCCGAAGACCCGCAGCACACGGCTCTGTGCGGGCAGGCGTGCCGAAGATGCCCGGCTGACGTGCTTCTCCGGGCAACACTTGTGGAAAAACCGAGATGAGCCGTGACTATTTCAACGCCGCCGCAGCTGATTGGGACACACCGGTGCGTGTGGAGCGGGCGCAGAAGATTGCCGAGGTGATCCGGCGCGAAGTGCGCCTCGCGCCCGAGGCGGTAGTGGCGGATTACGGCAGCGGCACCGGACTGATTGCGGCGGCACTCGCGCCACATGTTGCGCGCGTGGTGGCGCTGGATAATGCCGCGAACATGCTCGCAGTGCTGGCCGACAAGTGTCGCGCCGGCGGCATTGCGAACATCGAGACGCGCTTGTGCGATATCGAGACGGACAGTTTCGCAGCGCCGTTCTGCGATGTGTTTGTTTCCAGTCTGGTGTTGCATCATCTGCGCTCGCCGGAGCGCTACGCGGCAGCGGCCTGGCAGGCGTTGCGCCCCGGTGGCGTGGCGGCGGTGATCGACCTCGACTGCGAGGGGGGCGATTTCCACACGGGGCACGATGAGGTGCATCACCATGGCTTCGAGCGTGCGGCGCTGGTGCAGGTTTTTGTGGAGGCGGGCTTCGCCAGACCGAGCGTCCGCACCGCGCTTACGATCCGCAAGCTGGGCCGCGCGGGCGTGGAGCGCGACTTCACGTTGTTCATCCTGCAGGCGCGCAAGGGCTGATCAAGTCGGCGAAGCCATCGCCTGATCCTGCCGTGTGGCTTGAAAAACCGCTTCTGGCGGGCTTCTTCAGCCATCCTGCCTGTGTAGCGGCGCCGGGCGGGCGTGTGCATGGAGCTTGGCCGGAGACGTCCGCCACATGCGGCTTTCCACTGTGCCGGTTTGCATGCTTGATGGCCGTGCGCGACACTCCGGTTTTCGCCCGTGCTTCATGAACAGGAGTGCGCCATGCACATCGGCATCTACGTTTTTGATCCGGTGGAGGTTCTCGACTTCGCCGGCCCTTACGAGGTTTTCACGACTGCCGCACGGGTGCATGGGCGCAGCCAGCCGGGGGTGCCGCTGTTCGAGGTGTGCACCATCGCGGCGGGTCATGCGCCGGTTACAGCGCGGGCCGGGCTGCCAGTATTGCCCGATTGCACCATCGCCGATCACCCGCCGCTGGATGTGCTGATCATCCCCGGCGGGGTGGTGACGGCGGAGCTGGCGCGGCCTGAGGTGATTGAGTGGATCGCGCGGCAGGCCGGACAGGTGCAGACTCTGGCCTCGGTATGTACCGGCGCCTTCCTGCTGGCGCAGGCCGGTGTGCTGCGGGGGCGTGCGGTGACCACACACTGGGAAGACACCGCCGATCTGCGTGCGATGTTCGCCGGGCTGGAGGTGCGCGAAGGCCTGCGCTGGGTGGATGAGGGCGCGGTGGTGAGTTCTGCCGGCATCTCGGCGGGCATCGATATGTGCCTGCATCTGGTGGAGCGTCTTGCCGGCCGCGCGCTGGCGGAGTGCACGGCACGCCAGCTGGAGTTTGACTGGACGGAGAACGGCGGCAGGCCGGCTAGCTGATCCGGAAACGCTGGGCGAGCTGGTGCATTTCGTCGGTGAGATCACTGAGTGCTTTTGCCGAATCCGAGGTCTGTTCTGCCGCATGGGTGCCTTGCTCGGAATCGGTGGCGATTTCTTCCACGCGGGAGGCGATCTCGTGCGCGGCAACGGCTTGCTCCTTGAGCGCATCAAAAATGGCGGAGACCGCATCAGCCGCAGAGACAACGGCGGTCTGGATTTCCGTGATGGCTTCGCCTGCACGACCCGCCAGTGCAACGCCTTCGGTGACGCGTGCGGTTGAGGCCTGCATGCCGTTGGCGACGCTGTGGGTGCCTTGCTGGATCATGTCGACCATCTGCGAGATTTGATGGGTTGAGCCACTTGTGCGCTCGGCCAATTTGCGCACTTCGTCTGCAACGACAGCAAACCCCCGGCCGGATTCGCCTGCGCGGGCTGCCTCGATGGCAGCATTCAGCGCGAGCAGGTTGGTCTGGTCGGCGATCTCGCGGATGACCTGAACGGTGTTGGTGATCTGCTCTGAATGGCTCTGCAAGGTTGTGACAGCCTCAACGGCCTGCTGGACCGTGCTGGAAATGAGACTGATCTCTTCGGCGGCCTGGCGGATGACCTGCCCGCCACTCTGGGCCAGCTCTTCGGTCCGGATGGCGATTTCGCGGGATTCATTGGCGAGATCGCGAACCTGATCCACCGAAACCGACATTTCCTCGACGGCGGCGGCCATGGCGGCGGCTGACTTGGATTGGCGTAGCGATGCTCGGGAGCCTTCGCCTGCCGCCTCGTCCAGCGAGTGGGCCTGAGGCGTCATGGATTCGATGCGGTCCACGAGATCCGCCACCAACTCATGCAGCTTGCTGCGCATGAGGACGATCTGAGTCAGCACTTCGCCGATCTCGTCATACATATTGACTGGCAACGGTACCGACAGGTCGCCACTTTCGGCGATGCCGCGCAGCAGTTCGCGTGTGCGCACCATGTTGCGGGTGAGATAGCTGATCATGGCGGCAAACATGGCAATGCCTGCAAGCATGGCAAATGCGATCATGCCGAGACCCAGCGTGCGTTGCCCATACAGGGCGATTCCTTCACCCAGCAACATCAGTGCAGTAAAGACAATGAAGGTGGCCCAGAAGCGCCAGGCAAGCCGCACATGCCGGTTGAATGCGACGAGTTTGCCCAGCCAGCCGCCAGGCAGACTGTTGCCCGCTTCGAGGTGCAGGCCGGGGCGGGCATACAAGGCTTCTGCGTGCTGGATCTCGGCGCGACTGGCTTCTGTCCGAACCGACATGTAACCCTCGCCGTTGGGCAGGCAGGTGACGGCAGCTCGTACCCAGTAGTGGTCGCCGTTCTTGCAGCGGTTTTTGACAATGCCGGTCCACGGGCGTCCGGCCTTGAGCGTTGCCCAGAGATCACGAAAAGCTTCGGCGGGCATGTCCGGATGGCGCAGCATGTTGTGTGGCTGACCGATCAGTTCGCTTTTTTCGTAGCCGGAAATCTCGATGAACGCCGCGTTGACGTGAGTGATTTGGCCTTTGGCGTTGGTGCGACTGATGATGACCCTGCCGCTTGGGTAGGGACGTTCTTTTCCACTCACGGGCTGATTGTTACGCATGCTGTCCTCGACGGTTTGTTTTTTTGGCAGACCAATCTGAATATGGGAAATACCTTCCACAGGACTGCGATTGTTTGCCCGTAGGTCTGGAACATTCCGCCTTGGGTTGTCGAGGATTCATGCCCGGACCGTATTTTCCGGATGCCATGCTCAGTGCAAGAGTGATGACTGGCGCGCGACCCATCTCGTACCGGCCGCTGGATAGTTCTGGATGAGCGGGGGATGTGAATGCCTGTGGCAATAACTGATGCAACGGGCCGTGGCGATCTTCCGCGGTTTTATGGCGACTCCGCGCACTGCGGATCAGCATGCATGGGGTGAGTCTGGCGCGTACGCAGGCGTTTTTGTGGCGCCTGCGGGCGTGAATTACGCCCAGAAGCGTTTGAAACTGCCGACGACCACGCCCCAGATGGTTAGCTCGCTGCCGTCTTCCGGCTGTATTTCCGGCACGTCGGGCGCGTCGGCCTGCAAGGCAGTCTTGCGACCGCGATGATGCAGGCGGCGCACCAGACGCTCGCCATTCACGAGAGCCAGCACAATATGGCCGTGGGCAGGCTGGATGCGTTTGTCGACGATGAGCATGTCGCCCTCGAAGATGCCGGCGCCTGCCATGGCGTCGTCGCGTGCCTGGAAGCAGAAGCTGTGATCGTCGTGGCGAACGAGATAGTCGTGCACGTCGAGGCGGCTGCTTTCGTCGTCGGTACTCGTCGGCGGCGCTTCTGCCGAGCGGCCGGACACCATCAGTGGCCGGGTGCGTGCGGCTTTGCGCCGGGTGCGCCGGATCTCCGGAAACGACTCCGGTGGCGCGGACGGCGAGGCGCCGACGAGGCTGACGAAGGGAAGCGGGATCTGCTCGGACATGGCGACGATAGCTGTAAATAAAAACAGTATCTTGGCTGGGGCTTTGGCTGTCAAGCGAGGCGCGCACATGCCGTCTGCTCGCCGGCTTGCCGGGCCCGGGAATCCGGCCGGTGGCGCTGATTCGGCAGCCGCGTCAGTCGCCAGCGCGATCGGGACGGCAGACAAAAAAAGACCCCGGCACTGCCGGGGTCTCGGGCACGGGCGCCAGACCTGTGCGCGCCATGGGAATCAGATCACGCCCTGGGCCAGCATGGCTTCGGCGACCTTGACGAAGCCGGCGATGTTGGCGCCGTCGACGTAGCTGATCGAACCATCCGGACGACGACCGTACTTCACGCAGGAGGCGTGGATGCCTTGCATGATTTCCAGCAGGCGGGCGTCGACCTCTTCGCGGGTCCAGGACAGACGCATGGCGTTCTGGCTCATTTCCAGCCCCGAGGTTGCGACGCCACCGGCGTTGGATGCCTTGCCCGGTGCGTACAGCACCTTGTTGGCTTCAAACACCTTCACGGCTTCGATGGTGGACGGCATGTTGGCGCCTTCGGATACGCAGATCACGCCGTTGGCGACCAGCGTCTTGGCATCGTTTTCGTCCAGCTCGTTCTGGGTTGCACAGGGCAGGGCGATATCGGTCTTGACGTGCCACGGCGTCTTGCCGGCTTCAAACTTGGCATTGACGCGGGCGGCGTAGTCGCTGACGCGGCCATAACGCTCATTCTTCACTTCCATCAGGATCGCCAGTTTCTCCGGCGTGAAGCCTTCCTCGTCGATCACGGTGCCGGAGGAGTCCGATACTGTGATGACCTTGGCGCCCAGTTCCATGGCTTTTTCAACGGCGTATTGCGCTACGTTGCCCGATCCGGATACGGAAACGCGCATGCCCTTGAAGCTCTTGTCATGAAGCTTGAGCATCTCGTTGGCGAAGTACACGGTGCCGTAGCCGGTGGCTTCCGGGCGGATCAGCGAGCCGCCGAAGGTGATGCCCTTGCCGGTGAAGACGCAGTCGGCGCGATTGGTGAGCTTCTTGTACATGCCGGCCATGTAGCCGACTTCACGCCCGCTCACGCCGATGTCGCCTGCCGGCACGTCGGTGTCGGAGCCGACGTGGCGGAACAGTTCGCTGACGAAGGCTTGGCAGAAACGCATGATCTCGCGCGGGCTCTTGCCCTTGGGGTCGAAATCGGAGCCGCCTTTGCCGCCGCCCATGGGCAGCGTGGTCAGTGAATTCTTGAAGGTCTGCTCGAACGCCAGAAATTTCAGGATCGACAGATTGACCGAGGGATGGAAGCGCAGACCGCCCTTGTACGGGCCGATGGCCGAGCTGTGCTGGATGCGGTAGCCGCGATTGACGTGTACGTTACCCGCGTCATCCACCCAGGAGATGCGGAACATGATCACGCGTTCCGGTTCAACCAGGCGATCGAGCAGTCCTTGCTCGGCATAACGCGGGTTGGCCTGGATGAAGGGCCACAAGCTTTCGATGACTTCCGTGACGGCCTGGATGAATTCCGGCTGGCCCGGATTACGCTGGGCGACGGCATCGATGAAATCGTGGCTGCTCTGATAGCGCATGAGATTTGTCTCCTCTGGAAAATGTATTAAAAGGGCGAGCATTATTCCTTAAGCACATGTCTATTGCACCATTTTGGTGCTTTAAAACAAGGCTTATCAGGCATAAGCACCAATATGGATCGAATTTTTATGGTTTTTGCACCAATGCAGCGCCAGTTCTGTTGTGGGCAAAAACATCAGAAAAGGGTGTGCGGGTCGATTTCCGCAGCGCAGGCGCGGGTGTAAGCTCGCGCCTTCTTTTCTGTTTCCGGGTCAGCCCATGAAGTTCCGCAGCCTGTTCCTCCCGCTCGCTTTCTTCGCCAGCGCGGCCTGCGCCGAAACCGTTTTCCTGATCGGTGATTCGACCGTGTCCAGCTATTCACCGCCGGATCCGCGCAATGGCTGGGGGCAGGTGATCGGACAGTTTTTTACGCCCGACGTGACGGTGAAGAACTTTGCGATCTCGGGTCGCAGCTCGAAGAGCTTCTTCGAGGAGGGGGCCTGGACACCGGTGCTGCCACAGGTCCAGCCGGGTGATTACGTGTTCATCCAGTTCGGCCATAACGACGAGAAACGCGATGCGGCGCGGGGCACCGAGCCCTTCGGCAGCTATCAGGAATACCTTGCCCGCTATGTGGATGACACGCTGAAGGCGGGCGGAATTCCGGTACTGGTGACGCCGGTGGGGCGTGGCGGGATGAAGCGCTCGACCTGGGCCGGTTCACATGGCCGCTACCCGGCGGCGATGCTGGAGCTGGCGCAGACGAAGAAAGTGCTGGCCATTGATCTGACGACGCTGAGCGAAGCGCATTTTCGCAAGCTCGGCGGTAGCGACACGCTGAAACTCTTCGTGGCGTCACTTGACGGCAAGGACGACACGCACTTCCTGCCCGCCGGCGCGCTGGAAATTGCCAGGCTGGTGGCGCAGGCGGTCAGGGGGCTCGATACACCGCTGGCGAAAAAGGTCCTGATCGGCGAGTAGACGGGTGCATTTTTCTGGACGCTTGCCTGCTCAGCCGCTTGCCGCCTGTGTCTGCAGGCAGCATGTGCGCAGAAGCCCATGAAAAAAGCCTCTGCCGGCACCATGCCGGCAGAGGCTTGCTGGATGCGGGTCTTCAGCTGGCTTAGCGTTTGAGCGCCTTGACCATCCCGGCGAACTTGAGCGGGTCGGTGCTGCCGCGGCGGGCGTCTTCCACGCTGACCATGTTGGCCTGAATCAGGCGCAGCAGATCGTCGTTCATGGTGTGCGAGCCGGAGTTGCTCTCCACACTCAGCAGATCAAGCAGCGCGCGGATGCCGGCAATGTTGCCGGTTTCGATGATGCTGGAGACCTCGGGGGTGACGGTCAGACACTCGGTGGCAAGGTGATAGGCATCGCCGGCCAGCGAAGGCAGCAGGGCCTGGCAGATCACGCCGCGCAGCGAGCTGGCGAGCGTCTGGGCCTGCGCGTCGGCATTGCCGAGCAGACGCAGCATCTTCTGCAAACCGAGTTCGGTGGAGCGGGCGTGCAGGGTGGCAAACACCAGCGGGCCGGATTCGGACAGCGCCAGCGCTTCCTGCGCGGTCTGCGCGTCGCGGATTTCACCGATCACGATCACATCCGGGCGCTCGCGCAAGGCATCCAGCGCGCCGAGGTAGAAGCTCGCGACGTCGCCATCGGTGCCGACCTCGCGCTGGGTGATGATGCTTTTGCGCTGCGGGATGATGGTCTCGACCGGGTCTTCAATCGTGATGATGTGGCCGGAGCGGCGCTTGTTGATTTCGTCGAGGATCGATGAAATCGTGGTCGACTTGCCCTGGCAGGTGTCTCCCACGATCAGCACCAGCCCGCTGGTGAGCTTGGCAAAGGCTTGGGCGTTCGGGCGCAGGCCCAGTGTGGCGAGCGCCAGCGGTTCGGTCGGGAAGCGGCGGATCACGCAGCCCAGGCGCTTGCGGCCGTGGAAGGTGAAGCAGTTCACGCGCAGCCGCGCGCTGTACAGATCCTTGGCGCGGTCAAAGGCGCGCTCCATGATGCGCTCTTCCCAGTTCGGCTCGATGACCTCGAAGAACTCCTCCAGCTCCTGCCCGGTGACCGGAATGTCGGACACAGCCACCAGCCGCTTGGGCTGGCGCAGCATCAGCGGGCTGTTCTGGTGAATGATGATGTCGGAGAAAACGATGCCGGAACTGAGCAGGCTGAGGATCTGTTCGATCAGCGTGCCATTGCTGGGAAAGTCCCCGCTCTCGCTCAGCGAAAGGGTTTCAATTTTTGAGTACTGTGGCTGGTCCATGGTGTTCCCCGGCGATGTAGGCGGGCTACGCGTGCTGCGTGCGCCTGATTTTTGTAACCCCGAATCCTTGCGCGTGCGGCGCTGAATTGCAAGGGGAAGATGCGAGGCGTCGCCGGGCGGTTGGCGCCTGCTCGTGACGCTGCACAAAACCACCGCTGCTGCCCTGAAGAGTGGCGCCCGGCCTCGCTTTGCGGAATGGGTAGCAGCGGACCGTGAACTGACAAGGCTTTGCCGGCAGGGTGCCGGCAAAGCCTTGCTGGGTGCGGGTCTCGGAGGAGAGCCTAGCCGCTGTTGCGCAAACCGGCGGCGATGCCGTTGATGGACAGGAGGATGCCGCGACGGATGCGGTCGTCCTCGTTGCCCTCGCGGTAGCGATGCAGCAGCTCGACCTGCACGTGGTTGAGCGGATTCAGGTAGGGCAGGCGGTTGCGGATCGAGCGTTGCAGGAGCGGATTGCCGTCGGTGAGTTCCTGCTGGCCGGTGATGGCCAGCAATACTTCGATGGTGGCCTCCCATTCGGCCTTGATGCGCGGGAAGATGCTGTTGCGCAGGGCTTCATCCTGCACCAGTTCGGCATAGCGTGAGGCAATGGCCAGATCGCTCTTGGCCAGCACCATGTCCATGTTGGCGAGCTGGGTGGTGAAGAAGCTCCATTCGCAATTCATGGCCTGCAGCAATTGCATGCCGGCTTCGCCATGCTTGGCGAGGTAAGCCTTGACCGCCGAGCCGAAACCGAACCAGCCCGGCAGCATGACGCGCGACTGGGCCCACGAGAACACCCAGGGAATCGCCCGCAGATCTTCAATGGCGGTGCTCTTCTTGCGCGAGGCCGGGCGCGAGCCGATGTTGAGGTTGGCGATTTCCGAGATCACGGTGGATTCCCAGAAATACTGCTCGAAGCCGGGGGTTTCATAGACCAGTTCGCGGTAGGCCTTGAAGGCGTGATCCGACAGTTCGTCCATTGCCGCCAGATACTCGGGGCGCGGCGCGGCTTCCGGGTGGGCCAGCAGCGTGGCCTCCAGCGTCGCGGCGGCGAGCACTTCCAGATTGCGCCGGCCGACTTCCGGATTGGAATACTTGGAGGCGATGACTTCGCCCTGCTCGGTCAGACGGATCTGGCCCTGCACCGCGCCGCCCGGCTGGGCGAGGATGGCCTGATAGCTGGGGCCGCCACCGCGCCCGACCGAACCGCCGCGGCCGTGGAACAGGCGCAGGCGTACGCCGTGTTTCCTGAATACGCCGATGAGCTGGATCTCGGCCTTGTAGAGCTCCCAGCCAGAGGTGAGGAAGCCGCCGTCCTTGTTGGAGTCCGAATAGCCGAGCATGCATTCCTGGGCTTCGTCACGCGAGCTGACCAGCGCCCGGAAGGCCGGAATGCCGAGAATCCGGTCCATGATGCCGGCGGCGTTCTGCAAGTCGCCGATGGTCTCGAACAGCGGGATGATGTTGATGTCCAGGCGTGCTTCATGCGGGCGCAGCAGGCCGACTTCCTTGAGCAGCACGGCCAGCTCCAGCATGTCGGAGACGCCATCGGTCTTGGAGATGATGGCGTTCTGCACGCAGCACTTGCCGTAGATCTTCTGGGCCTCGGCGATGGCGCGGAAGATTGCCAGCTCGCCGGTGGTTTCCTCTGAATACTGCACGCTCGGAGAAGACAGCGGGCGTGGCGTGGCCAGCTCCTGCAGCAGGATGCTGATGCGGCCTTCCTCGTCTTTGGCCAGATACTGCGTGCCGGGGTGGGCGGCTTCAAGCAGCTCGGCCACGGTGCGCTCATGCACGTCGGAGTTCTGACGCACGTCGATGCTCGCCAGATGGAAACCGAAGACCGAGGCTGCGCGCTGCAGCTCGCGCAGCTTGCCGTGGGCCAGGGCCGGCGAGCAGTGCTTGAGCAGTGAGTCGTGGAGCACGTCCAGATCGACACGGAAGGACTCGGCGTCCGGATAGGGTTCGGCTTCAGCCGCAGGCAGGCGACCGGTGGGGCGCAGGCCAAACTGCAGGGCGGTGGCCCACAGGCGGGCGTGGATTCCCCGCATGGCGCGGCGATAGGGTTCGTCTGCCGTATGGGCGCTGCGATAGGGTGAGCGCTCGGCCAGGGCAGCCAGTTCCGGGCTGACGTCGACCAGACCGCTGGACAGCGACAGGCGCGTTGCCAGACGGTTGGCTTCGTCAATGTAGAAATTGAAGACCACTTGGGCCTGCAATTGCAGCGCCCGACGCAGAATGTCGGCGGTGACGAAGGGGTTGCCGTCACGGTCGCCGCCGATCCAGCTGCCCATGCGCAGGAAGGAGGGCAGGTCGAAGTGCTCGCCGTTCTGGCTGCGGGCCGCAAGCTGGTCTTCGAGGCGGGCGTAGAGCTTGGGCAGTTCGCGCAGGAAGGTGTAATCGTAAAAGGACAGACCGTTGGCGATTTCATCGACGACCGACAGCTTGGTCAGCCGCAACATGCGCGTCTCCCACAGCAGCAGCACTTCGCGGCGCAGGGATTCTTCGTTTTCTTCTTCCTCTTCCGGGGTGAGCTGCACGCGGTCGCGCTCGTCGAGCAGCTGGGCGATGCGCAGCTGGCAGTTCAGGATGCTCTTGCGCTGCACTTCGGTCGGGTGGGCGGTCAGCACCGGCCGGATCATCGCCGTGCTGAAGAACGCCTTGAGCTGGTCGTCGCCGATACCGGCGTGGGTAGCCAGATCCAGGGCGTGCGCCATGCTGCCCTCGCGTGGTGCAGAGCCCGCGCGCAGGTGGGCACGCGAGCGACGGATGTGATGCTCGTCTTCGGCGATGTTCGAAAGCTGCGAGAAGAAGCTGAAGGCACGCACCACGTTCAGGGCGTTTTCCCGTGCCAGTTCCTTGAGCATGCCTTCCAGCTCGTGGCGGGCATCCAGATCGTCGTCACGGTGGAAGCGGATCGAAGTCTGGCGGATACGCTCGATCAGGTCGAAAACGTCGGCGCCTTCCTGCTGGCGCACGGTGTTGCCGAGGATGCGGCCGAGCATGCGGATATCGTCACGCAGGGGCGTGTCTTTGTCCTGTTCGCTGAGGAAGTTCTGAGTGTTCATGTGAGCTCTGGGGGCGGGGTGAAGGCTGGTTTTTCTGCTTGAACTGCGAATATATCAGCCCGGCGGGTCAGCCGGACAGCCGTGCTAACATCAAGACTCCCCTGATGAAGCAAGATATGTACGCCATCCGAATGCCGAATCCCGCCCAAGCCAGCCTGCCCGCTCCTTCCCGTATCGTCATCGCCACCCGCGAGAGCCGTCTGGCCCTGTGGCAGGCCGAGCATGTGAAAGCCCGTCTCGAAGCGACCTGGCCGGGCTGTGTGGTGGAGCTGCTGGGCATGACCACGCGCGGCGACCAGATCCTTGACCGTTCGCTGTCCAAGGTCGGCGGCAAGGGGCTCTTCGTCAAGGAACTCGAACAGGCGCTGGCGGATGGCCGCGCCGATATCGCGGTGCACTCCATGAAGGATGTGCCGGCGCAGATGCCCGAAGGCTTTTCGCTGATCGCCACCCTTGCGCGCGAAACGCCGCTGGATGCCTTCGTCTCGAATCGTTACGAGAGCCTGGCCGACATGCCGCCGGGCACGGTGGTCGGCACCTCCAGCCTGCGCCGCGAGGCGCAGCTGCACGCGCAGCATCCATATCTGGGTGTGTTGCCCCTGCGCGGCAATCTGGATACGCGCCTGAAGAAACTCGATGAAGGCCAGTACGACGCGATCATCCTGGCTGCCGCTGGACTCAAACGTCTGGGCCTGGCTTCGCGCATCCGTTGCGAGCTGTCCGCCGAAGACAGCCTGCCCGCCGCCGGGCAAGGTGCACTGGGTATCGAGGCGCGCGCCGACCGGCCGGAAGTGGCGGCCTGGCTGGCGCCGCTGGTTGACCCGGTAACGACTGCCTGTGTGGCCGCCGAGCGCGCGCTGACCCAAGCCTTGCAGGGCGGTTGTGACGTGCCGATTGGCGCTTTCTGTGCGCCGCAGGCCGATGGCAGTCTGAGCATGCGTGCTTTCGTGGCGACGCCGGATGGAGCTCAGATCGTGCGTAGTGCCGGCACGGCGGCGGCGGCAGAAGCCGAGGCGCTGGGCCAGCGTCTGGCCGCAGATCTGCTGGCGCAGGGGGCGGCCGGCATTCTCGCGAGCTTGCGGGAGCTCTGATGCTGCCGCTTGCCGGGCGCTGCATTGTCACCACCCGGCCTGCCGGGCAGGCTGACGGGCTGGCTGGCGAGCTGAGCATGCTGGGCGCTGAGGTGTTGAATTTTCCGGTGATCGGCATTGCGGCGGCAGACCCGGCGCCCCTGCAGGCCTTGAATCTGGCCGATTTCCAGCTGGCGTTTTTCGTTTCGCCCAATGCGGTGGAACAGGCTTTCAGAATTCGCCCCTTTGAAGACTGGCCTGCAGCCTTGCTTCTGGCGACGGTTGGCCCGGCAAGCGCGCGGGCATTGGCTCTGCAAGGATGCCCCGTGGTGATCAGCCCTGGTAGCGGCTTTGACAGCGAGTCGGTGCTGGCTTTGCCCGAATTCTCTGCGGAGGCGCTGGCGGGCAAGCGGGTACTGCTGCTGCGCGGTGACGGCGGACGCGAGCTGTTGGCCGACACCCTGCGCGAGCGCGGTGCGCAGGTCGTGCAGGTGAGTTGCTACCGGCGCGTCCGGGCGGCACTGGATCCGGCGCCCTTGCTGATGCGTTTTGCTCGCGGCGAGATTGCGGCGCTGGTGTTTTCGGCCAGCGAAGGCCTGCGCTTTTTCCTGGAAATCACCGGTGCGGGCGGGCATGCGATGCTGCAGGCTTTGCCCTGCTTTGCGCCGCATCCGCGCATCTGTGCGGCCCTGCAGGAAGCCGGCGCCACGCACGTGCGGCAGACCGGCGCAGGCGATGTGGGCATTGCCGCGGGGCTGGCAGAATACCTCGCCGCCAGTCCGCCTGCCCCTTCCGCCAAATCCTGAAGGGCGGGCTGATCGGGTAAGATTCGGCCATGGAAAACCAAGCACTCACCCCGTCTCCCGTGCCTGTGCCGGCTTCCGAGCCGAAGCACCGCACCGGTCCGCGCTGGAACCGGATTTTCACTTCAGCCGCGATAGCCATTCTTGCCGTCCTTGCCTGGCAGACTTACGACACGCGACAGGCCCTGCGCGATACGCAGGGCGAGTTGGCCCGACGCCTGGCCGAAGGCGACAAGGCCGCGCAGGAAGCGCGGACTCTGGCGCGTCAGAGCCAGGAAAGCATCGACACCCTGAAAGCGCGGATGGGCGGCCTGGCGGCCAAACAGGACGAGGCACAGGAACAGTTTGCCATGCTGGAAACCCTGTCTGCCGAACTCTCCCGGGCGCGTGACGAGCGGGCCGTGGCCGAGGTCGAGCAGGCCGTGAACATCGCTGCCCAGCAGCTGCAGCTGGCTGGCAACGTATCGGTTGCACTGGCCGCGCTGCAAAGCGCCGACAATCGTCTGGCCCTGCTGGATCAGGCGCGCTTCCTGTCGTTGCGCAAGCTGATCGCCCGCGACATGGAGCGCCTCAGAGCCTTGCCGATGTCCGACGTGAGCAGCGTGGGGCTGCAGCTGGAAACCATCATGGGGCGCATCGAAAGCATGCCGCTGGGTTTTGAACACGCTCCGGCGAGCACTCCCAGGGCTCCCATCAAGGCGGCTGCACAGAAAGGCGGCAAGCCGGTTGCCGCTTCAGTGCCGGCCGCGACCGCTTCCGACGTGCCCGCCCCAAGCGTGGTGATGGGCTTGCTGCAGGATGTGTGGGGTGAATTCCGCCAGCTGATCCGCATCGAGCGCATGGATCGCCCCGACCCGGCCTTGCTGGCGCCCGGACAGGCTGCCTACCTGCGCGAAAATCTGCGCCTGCGCCTGCTCTCCGCACGGCTGGCCCTGATGCAGCGTGAAGGCAAGCTGTTTGCCGAAGACGTGCGTCAGTCGCGGGAATGGCTGCAGCGCTATTTCGATGTACAGGCCCGTCCGGTGGCGGACACACTGAATGAGCTGGCGCAGATCGAGCGCGCCCGCTTGACCATGACCCTGCCCAGCCTGGAGGAAACGCAAGCAGCACTGCGTGGCTTCAAGCTCGGCGGCAAGCGTTGAGGCGGCAACCATGCGAGTGATCCTGTGGGTGCTGGGCCTGTGCGTACTGGCGGTGGGGCTCACCGTCGCGGCGCGTTACAACGAGGCTTATGCCTTGCTGGTGTGGTGGCCGTACCGTGTGCAGATTGCGATGAATCTGCTGGTCCTGCTGCTGCTGGCGGGTTTCGTGATTGCCTACCGGCTGGTGCGTCTGGTTGTGCGCGGCATGGAGATGCCCGGCGAGGTGCAGGCCTATCGTCTGCGCCGGCGCAGCGAGCAGGCCCAGCGCGCCATGCACGAGGCCGAGCGTTTCTTCTACGAGGGGCGTTACGGGCAGGCGTTCCGCAGTGCGGCGCAGGCCTATGAGGGCATTGCCCGTCCCGGGCTGGCAGCGCTGCTGGCGGCGCGCTCGGCACACGCGATGCACGACACCGAACGGCGCGATGCCTGGCTCGCGCATGCGGCTGAATACGATGGCGACATCCGCATGGCACGCCTGATGAGCGAGGCTGAAATGGCCTTGTCGGAGCGCCGCTTTGACGACGCGGCACATCATCTGGAAAGTTTGCGGGCCAGCGGTCATCGCCATCTGGCGGTCCTGCGCCTGTCCTTGCAGACCGAACAGGGGCGTGGGCGCTGGGCTGAGGTGGCGCGTCTGGCGCGGACCCTGCGCAAGCATGAGGCGCTAACCCAGGAGCAGGCGGCGCCTTTGCTGCGGCGTGCCCAGCTGGAGTTGCTGCGGGATGCGGATGGCGATCTGGCCGCGCTGGAGCGCGTGTGGCAGAGCATTCCGGCGCAGGAGCGGCGCGATCCGGGGTTCCTGTTGCGGGCGGTGCCTCATCTGATTGGCGCCGGCGATGAAAAACTCGGCATCGAGGCCATTGAAGAGGCCCTCAAGCACGACTGGGAGCCCGAACTGGCCATCCTGTATGGTCGCTGCAAGAGTGCGGACCTGCGTGCGCAACTGGCGACGACCGAGACCTGGCTGAAGGAACATCCGGAAGATGCCGGTTTGCTCCTGGCGCTGGGGCGCCTGTGCCTGCGTGGCCAGTTGTGGGGCAAGGCGCAGAGCTATTTTGAAGCCTCCCTTTCGCAGCAGGCCTCACGTGCCGTACATCTGGAGCTGGCGCGTCTGGCCGAGCGCCTGGGCCGCAAGGAAGATGCGGAGCGCCATTATCGCGAAGCAGCCAGTCTGGGCGTCTGATTCCAGGCACTGCACGGCAAGCAAAGACCCGTCCGGGGCCAACCGGGCGGGTCTTTTTTCATCTGCCGTCGGTCGGTTTTGCAGGCAAGCTTCCGGGTGAACAGGAAAACTGTGCATGACCCAAGCGGCATGATGCCTCTGGCCGGAACCTGAGGCCGGGAAGTTTTTGTGCAGGCATGCCGGGGTGTCTCGACAAGCAGCGGACCCGTTGCCACAAAACAGTGAGGCCGGGATAGCGGTATATCTACAGGACCAAAGGAGATCATGTGAACAAAACCATGCTGATCAGCGCACTCGGCGCGATCACCACATTTGTTGCAGCACCATCCGCCCTGGCATACAGCGAGGCCCCGGCGCTGGCCGCTCTGGTCAGGGAGGGCAAGCTGCCGTCCCTCGACAAACGCCTGCCCGGCAAGCCGGAGGTCATCAAACCCGTCGATCATATCGGTACGTATGGAGGCACCCTGCGTTCCGCCCTGCGTGGCAACGGCGATGTGAATGGCATTCTCAGGCTGATCAGCCCTCAGGGATTGGTACGCTGGAATACCGACTTTTCGGGGGTGATCCCGAACGTGGCTGAAAGCTGGACGCTGAGTCCGGACGCCCGGGAATTCAGTTTCAAGCTTCGCGCGGGCATGAAGTGGTCGGACGGAGCGCCTTTTACGGCGGACGACATACTCTTTGCCGTCAATGACCTGCTTGGCAACAAGCAGTTCTTTACCGCTCCGCCCTCGCATTACGTCAATGACGGCAAGGTCGTGACGGCCGAGAAAGTTGACGATACGACCGTCAAACTGAAATTCACCGGCGCCTACCGGGCGTTCATTGAGCAACTCGCAACACCGCTCGGGCAGCATCCGGTGATGTACCCCAAGCATTACTGCCAGCAATTCCACCCCAAGTACAACCCGAAAGCGGATGAGCAGGCAAAGGCCGTCAAGCTCAGTGACTGGACGGCCCTGATGCGCCAGAAATGTGGCGATATTGAAGTCTCCACGCGCTGGGGCAACGTCGATAAACCGACACTGGATCCGTGGGTGCTGGTCGATCCGTACGGGGGCAATTCCACGCGCGTCACCATGAAGCGCAATCCCTACTTCTGGCAGGTCGACACCGCTGGCAACCAGTTGCCCTATATCGACAACATCCGCTTCCCGATCATCTCGGAGCCGGAAACCATCATCCTGTCGATTCTTAACGGCCAGCTCGATTTTCAGGTCCGGCATGTCAACAACATTCAGAACCGGCCTGTTCTCGTCGAAGGTGCAACCAAGGGCGGCTACAAGGTACTCGGGCTGAATGACAGCAACGCAACCGGTCTGGCGGTCTTCATGAACCAGACCACCAAGAACGAGAAGTTGCGTCCGTTCATGCGGCAAAAGGATTTCCGGGTGGCCCTGTCGCTGGCCATGGACCGCAAGGAGATCAATGACATCGTTTTTCTTGGGCAAAGCGAGCCCTGGCAGATCGGCCCGGCGCGAGCCAACAAGTATTACAACGAAAAGCTGGCCAAGCAGTACACCACGCAGGATCTGAAAACGGCCAACGAACTGCTCGACAAGCTGGGGCTCGCCAAGCGGGACTCCGAGGGATACCGGCAATACCCGTCGGGGGGACGTGTTTCTCTGGGGGTGATCGTCAGCATTGCTTCGCCGTACCAGATCGAGGCGCTTGAACTGATGCGCAAGCAGTGGTTCAAGGCGGGTCTGGAGCTGGTGATCCAGAGCTCCGAGCGCTCGCTCTACTATGACCGTGGCAACAACAATGACTACGATCTTTCCGTCGACAGTCTGGCCGGCGGTTATGACCCGACCCAGAACCCGCGCGGTTTCCTCGCCGTGCACGCCCAGGAGTCGCGCCAGAGCCTGCCGTGGGTGCGCTGGCTCGACAGCGGTGGCAAGCAGGGAGAAGAGCCGCCAGCGAGCATGAAGAAGCGTCGCGAGCTGTTTGATCAGTGGAAAGACGCCAAGACCGATGCAGAAGCCGATGCACTGTTCAAGCAGATTCTGGTGATCGCCGCCGATGAACTGGAAGTGCTGGGTACGGTTACACCGGCCAAGGCGGTTGCCATCAAGAGCAACCGGCTGGGCAATGTTTACGAAAAAATGCCGTGGAGCTGGACTTACCCGACTCCGGGCCCGTCCCTGCTGCAGCAGTGGTACTTTGTGAAGTAAGGGCAGCGGCCCTTCTGCGCGGTGTGGCAGAAGGGCCGATTTGACGCTGGCGGCCGGATGTCGCAAGATCGTGCCCTGCCCAGAAATTTCCCTGCTCCATGTCGCAAGCTGCAGTTCCCCGTCGTCTCGATCTTTCCGTTCAATACGCCCTTCCGCACGAAGCGCTGCCCACGCGCGCGCAGATCCGCCTCTGGGTCCGTGCAGCGGAACCCGGCGCTGCACGCATCACTGTGCGTTTCGTCGACCGCGAAGAAGGTCGCAGTCTGAACGCGGGCTATCGTGGCAAGGATTACGCGACCAATGTCCTGTCCTTCCCCTATGAAACCGAGCCTGTCCTGCTGGGAGACCTCGTCCTGTGTTGGCCGGTGGTGATCGAAGAGGCCGCAGTGCAGGACCAGAGCGCTGAAGCGCATTGTGCCCACCTGATAGTGCATGGCGTGCTCCATCTGCAAGGCTGGGAGCATGAAGATGATGCTGAAGCCGAAGAAATGGAAGCCGAGGAGCGCACGATTCTTGCTCAGCTTGGCTATCCCGATCCGTATGCCAACGAAAAGATCTGAGTCGTTTGCGTAAGCGGACCTCACCTCCGGATTGCCGGATGACGCTACGCTAAGCCGACCCACAGGAACCATGGACCCTTCCCCCAGTCGCCCCAGTATTCTTGACCGTCTTTCCGCCCTGCTTACCCGCGAGCCGGATGAGCGGGCCGAGTTTGTCGAACTCCTCCACGCCGCACACGAACGCAAGCTATTCGATACCGATGCTCTGGGCATCATCGAAGGCGCCCTGCAGGTTGCCGATATCCCGGTGCGTGAAGTCATGGTGCCGCGTGCTCAGATGAACGTGGTGCGCATCGATCAGTCCATTGACGAGATCATTGACATCGCCATCCGTACCGGTCACTCCCGCTTTCCCGTGGTGGGTGAAGACAAGGATGACGTGCTCGGGGTGCTGCTGGCCAAAGACCTGCTGCCGGTGCTGCGTCATCCCGAGCTGAATCTGCAGGCGCTGCTGCGCCCGGCGACCTTCATTCCCGAATCCAAACTCCTGAACCTGCTGCTGCGCGAATTCCGCGTCAGCCGCAATCACATGGCTGTCGTTGTCGACGAATACGGCGGTGTGGCGGGGCTGGTAACTATCGAGGATGTGCTCGAACAGATCGTTGGTGACATCGAAGATGAATATGACTTCGATGAAGACGCTGACAACATCGTGCCTGCGCCCGGCGGGCGCTGGCGCGTCAAGGCCCTGACCGAAGTCGAGGATTTCAACACTGCGTTCGATTGTCGGATGCCGCGTGAAGATGCGAGCACCATCGGCGGTCTGGTCATGCATCATTTCGGCCGCATGCCCGCGCGTGACGAAAGCATCGAGATCGGTGGCTTCCGTTTCAAGGTGCTGCGAGCCGACAGCCGTCGTGTCTATACCCTGCTCGTCGAGCGCCTGCCCGCGCCGGACGGGGTTGGAGGCTAGGCCCCGGGAGACTGCGCGAGCAGTCTGACCGCTTCATCCTGCGTGGCACGGATGCGGACGAAATACTGCTGGTAGCGGGGGGCGCCAATACAGGCCAGGATCTTGCCGATCGGGTTGTAGGCGTAATGCCACTGGAACATGTCGCACGTCGTGGCGCTCTCGTCCGGGTGCGTCATCATGAATTGCTGCTGGTTCAGCGTTGCCTGCGGGTGGTATACCAATCGAAGTACCCAGTGGCCGTGCTTCCGAACACCAGCCTTCCCCAGATCGTTGTCGAGCGTATTTCGCATGAGGCGCAATTCACCTGCCAGCAGGCGCTGCTGGATTGCCGATTCGTCCAGAACGGAGAAATCCTGCAGGTCGCCACGCAGGCTCTGCAGCACCTGTGCCGCACCCCGGTTCTTGTTCTCCAGCATACCTTGCAGCAAGGCCTGATCACTCCGGATCTGAGTGGTGGCGATCATTGCGCCAAGCAGGGTATGGCTTTGTTCCAGTGCTGTTAACCAGTAGTGCATGTGTTGTGCAAAGCGGGCTTCAGCTGCTCTGTCCCCGGCCTGCAGGCGCAAGGCCAGATCGATGCGGGCCAGACTGGCAGCCTTGGAGCCCGGAGCGTAGGGCAGGAAGACCGTCATGCTTGAAGCATCTTCCTCGTGAAATCCAGGCAGGGCGATGGCGGCGTAGTAGCGCGCCAGCGCGGGCTGCTGCTGACTGACGAGCTTCTTCAGTTCGGCTTGTTTCGCAAGGATGCACGGCAGGACGTCTGGCCCGTTCTGGCGGACATTGCACAGACTGGCGTCGATACCGCTGTTTTGCCAGGCCGGGCCAAACTGGCTGAGATACGTCTCGGCCATGTCTGGCGGGTTAGGGGACTCTTTCAGGCGTTCGATGATCTGCCGCCCGACTGTGGTACCCGGCTGTTTCTCCACGCCAATGGCAATCATCGCCAGCCAGGCATTTTCGGCGTCCGGCACGGTGTTGGGCGGCACGGCGAGCCAGGCCTGCGCCTCGGGAGTGAGTGCTTCGTCCTGCCAGTTGATCGCCACCAGTACGATAAGGATCAGTACGCCCAAACCGGCCAGACTGGCGCAGATCCAGGTCGCCCAGCGCAGCAGGCGGCGCCACAGAGGGCGGCGGAGTTCGGTGTCAGGCTGGGCATTCATGGCAGATTCCGGTCAATGCGAAAGGCATGGATGGATTGTGGCACAGCCTGAAACTCAGGGTCTCAATTGTCCGCAGGGCGTTGCGCCGAATGTGTGTTTTCCCATACGTCGCAATGTGCCTCGCTTCGATTGTGGCCTACGCCCACGCCCCGCGAATCATTGCCATGCCGTGGGCACCGTGGGCGCGGGCAATCGCCATGTCATTCGGGCCGAGGCCGCCGATGGCGAGCACCGGCATCGGCAGATCGGCGGTGAGCTCATTGAAGCGTGCCCAGCCCAGATCCGGCTGGCCGGCGTGGCTGGGGGTTTGCTGGACGTGGCCAAGGAGCGCGTAGTCCAGCCCGAGTCCGGCTGCTTTTTCCAGCTCGGCGCGGGTGTGGCAGGAGGCGCCAATCCATTCGCCGTCCGGACGTGTATCCAGTTGCATGAGCAAACGCGCCGGCAGATGCAGGTTGCCTGAAGAGCCGCATCCAGAGCCGATCTCAGCGGCATTCAGGCTGCAGATCGCGCCCACCTTGGCGCAGCGCGCCTGCACCTCGCGGATGAAGGCTGCGCGCGGCTCTTCAGGCATGTCCGGTTCACGCACCTGCACCCAGCGCAAGCCGTTTGCCAGTGCGCGCTCCAGTGCATCGAGCTGCTGTTTCACGCCAACCTGCGCGGCCTGGGTCACTCCCATCACGCGCGGCAGGCGCAGGGCCTTGAGGATCGGGCCGTTGGCCGGCAGCATCGGGCCGACTTCGAGTGCATCTGCCTGCTGCCAGGCCAGCGCGCTGTGCACGTGAGCTTTCGCCTCGCCGCGCCATTGTGTGACCTCGAAGAAATGCAGATGCACGTGGGCGTGCTCATACACATGCTCGCGGGTCAGCCAGGGATTGGCGACTTCGACCTCGATGGCCAGTTCTTCGCGCAGCTCGCGCAGCAGCGCCTCGCGCGGCGTTTCGCCGGCTTCGACCTTGCCGCCGGGGAATTCCCAGTAGCCGGGGTAGAAGGTGTCCGGTGCGCGCTGGCCGAGGAGGAATGAGCCGTCCGGACGAGTGATGACGGCGGCGGCGACGTGGGTGATTTTTTTCATGGTCTGTCAGTGTGTGGGGTGCGCACTGCGCACCGCTTGTCATGTGTATGAGGCCGGATCGGCGTGCGCTGTGCGCACCCTACCTGGCTGATTGTGGCTGGCGAAGGTAGTAAATATCCCATTCGGTTTCGTCGCACTGCACGAAGCCGTGGCGTTGGTAGAAATGGTTCGAGTCGCTGCCGCGCAGCGCGCCGACGCGGACCGGCAGGTTTGCCGCATCGGCGCGTGCGAAGACGTGTTGCAGGGCGGTTGCGCCGAGCTGGCGATTCTGGAAGTCCGGGTGGATGTAGAGGTGATCAAGCAGCAGCGTATCCGCCTGCGGCTTCACGACGAGAAAACCCGCGACCTGCCCGTCACACAGAATCCACTGTGTGTGCTCGGACTGGAAGCCTGCGAGGAAGCGCTCGCGCGCACGTTGCGCGTCGAACCGCCCCGCCTTCTCCAGGCTCGGGCGCATGGCGGCAATGCGCAGCGTGACGAGGGCTTCGGCGTCTTGGGAGCGACAGACTTGGAAGGCAAGGGTGGTGCGCATGTCTCTGGCCCGTTCGGTTTCTCAGTCCTGGCCAAACTGAACCGCGCCAAACCGGTTCAGCGATGCAAGCCCGAAGGCGACTAGCAGGGCCAGCACGCCGCCGCCGATTTCAAGCAAGCGCCAGTGTTTGTTGATTGGCAGGATTTCGTGCCCTTGGGTGACGCGAATGCAGGTTTTGAAAAGTCGGCTGCTCTGTACTTCGATGGTGTCGCCGTCCTGCAGCCTTGTATAAACAGAGTGTCCTACCTTGCAGGACGAAATCTGGCTGCCCGTCAGATGGAGCTTGTAATCGGTGTGGGAGGAGGGGAGCCGGCGTCCGTTTTCCGGGTTGATGTCTCTCTGCGTAAAGCTGGAGTGGCGATCTACTTGCGCAGACTCGACGCGAGCGGGGAGCAGGATGTCCAGCAGCAGGACGACTGCAGCAATGAAGGCGGCGGCGCGAATCAGGGTATTGAGCATGTTTCAGGGCCGTAAGTTCAGGCGATCTGCCGCCCCGCAAAATCCCGCGCAAACTGCCAGGCCACGCGGCCGGTGCGTGAAGCGCGCATCTGTGACCAGAGCAGGGCTTCGGCGCGGATGCTCTCGTCCCACGTGGCAAGGTCGACGCCGAAGGCGCCCAGCCAGTGACGCACGATATCCAGATACTCATCCTGACTGAAACTGTAGAAGCTGACCCACAGGCCGAAACGGTCCGATAGCGAAATCTTCTCTTCCACCGCTTCGCCGGGGTGGATCTCGCCATCGCCATGCTGCGCACCGAGGTTGTCGCTCATGTACTCCGGCATCAGGTGGCGGCGGTTGCTGGTGGCATAGATCAGCACGTTGTCAGGCACTGCCGCGAAGCTGCCGTCGAGCACGCTCTTGAGTGCCTTGTAGGCGGGCTCGCCGTCTTCGAAGCTGAGGTCGTCGCAGAACAGGATGAAACGCTCCGGGCGCGTGGACACCAGTTCGACGATGTGCGGCAGGTCGATCAGATCGGTCTTGTCGACCTCGATCACACGCAGGCCTTCGGCGGCGTATTCCGTCAGCACGGCGCGCACCAACGAACTTTTCCCGGTGCCGCGTGCGCCGGTGAGCAATACGTTGTTGGCGTGGCGCCCATGCACGAACTGACGCGTGTTGGCGGCGACGCGGGCTTTCTGCTCGTCGATGTCCTGCAAATCGGCGAGCTGGATGGTATGCAGCGTGCGCAGCGGTTCCAGCCAGCCGCGCCCCTGGCGGGTGCGCCAGCGGTAGGCCAGCGCACTCCAGTCTGGTGCGGGTGGAGCCGGAGGCAGGAGGGCTTCAAAATGCGTGAGCAGATGCTCGGCGCGCAGGAGCAGGCGTTCCAGATCGGGGGAAATCATGGCGGGCAGCGTTTGTGCGACAAGGGAGGCCAGTATACTTGTCGCTCCGGCAGATGAGGACAGCAGGCATGAAGCAGGTCTTGAGTTGGGTGGTGGTTCTGGTTCTGGCAGGGTGCTCGGTGCATCCCTATCCGGGCGTGCGGCCCGAACCCGCGCCGCAGCAGTCTGCGCCGCTGCCGGCACAGAGCGCACCGGCTTGCCCGGTGTGCCCGGAGCCTGCGCCAATCCGCCCTGTGGAGCCACTGCCGACGGTGTCTGCTCCGTCGGCTGCACCCTTCAGTGCGGCGCAGTGGTCCGACCTGCCGGCCTGGCAGGCGGACCACCTCGATGATGCCTGGCCGGGTCTGCTGGCCTCGTGCAAGGCGCTGCGGCAGCCAGAGATGAAGGCCGCCTGGGCTGAGACCTGCGCGGCGGCGCAGGCGCTGGGTGACAAGCCGGGCACGGCGCGGATCCGTGCTTTTCTCGAAGAGCGTTTGCAGCCGCAGCAGATCGTGAACGCCGATGGCAGCCGCGAAGGGCTGATCACCGGCTACTACGAGCCGCTGATTCACGGCAGCCGCTGGAAGAGCGCGAAGAACCCGGTGCCGGTGTTCGGCGTGCCCGATGACATGCTCCAGCTTGATCTGGCCGAGGTGTATCCGGAAACGAAAGGCCTGCGTCTGCGCGGCCGGATTGATGGCAAGAAGGTCGTGCCCTACTGGTCGCGTGCGCAGATCGAGGCGGCGGGCGAGGCGTTTCCGGCCAGGACATTGCTGTGGGTGAATGATCCGATCGAATACTTTTTCCTGCAGGTGCAGGGTTCGGGCCAGGTGCAGCTGGCCGATGGTTCGCGCGTGCGCATCGCCTATGCCGACCAGAACGGTCATCCCTATAAATCCATCGGCCGCTGGCTCATCGACAAGGGCGAGCTGACGCTGGCACAGGCCGGCATGGCGGGCATCCAGAACTGGGCCCGGGTCAATCCGCAACGCCTGTCCGAATTGCTCAATGCCAACCCGAGCTATGTGTTTTTCCGCGAGGAGGCCGCCAATGGTGAAGGGCCGAAGGGTTCGCTGGGCGTGCCGTTGACGGGCGGGCGGGCGATTGCCGTCGACACCCGCATGGTTCCCTTGGGGGCTCCTGTATTCATCAGCTTTGCCATGCCGGATGGCAAGCCGGTGCAGCGACTGGTGATGGCGCAGGATACCGGTGGTGCCATTCGTGGCCGGGTGCGGGCCGATTTTTTCTGGGGGTTTGGCGCCGAGGCAGGTGCCCAGGCCGGCAGGATGCGTCAGCAAGGCCGCATGTGGGTGCTGTGGCCCAAGGGCGCGGCATTGCCTGCCGTGACGATGTAGGCTCAGGCCTTCTTCTTTGCGCGCGGATGCGCGGCATCGTAGATTTTTGCGAGATGCTGGAAGTCGAGGTGGGTGTAAACCTGCGTGCTGCGGATGCTGGCGTGGCCAAGCAGTTCCTGTACTGCCCGCAGGTCGCCGGATGACTGCAGCATGTGCGAGGCGAAGCTGTGGCGCAGCATGTGTGGATGGACGTGCTGCGGCGCGCCTTTCTCTCGGGCCCAGCGGGCCAGCCGGGCCCGGATCATGCCCAGCGAGAGGCGAGCGCCGCGCTGACTGACGAAGAGTGCGACCTCATCAGGGGCTGCCAGCGTGGCACGCACTTCCAGCCAGCTTGTCAGGGCTTCCAGTGCCTTGCCGCCGACCGGCACGCGGCGTGTCTTGCTGCGTTTGCCGAAGACCGTGACTTCGCCTTCCGCGATGCTGCAGGTGCCGGTCAGATCCAGTCCGCCAAGTTCGGCCAGACGCAGGCCGGAGGAATAGAACAGCTCGAACATGGCGATGTCGCGCATCTCCAGAACATCCTCTGGCGTGGCATCAAGGAGTGCGCTGGCGGCATCCACTGAGAGCGCTTTAGGCAGCGGTTTGCCGGCCTTGGGGGGACGGATGCCGAGCACCGGATTGGCGGCAAGCTGACCACGCGCCAGCAGCCAGCGGAACAGCCCGCGCCAGCATGACAGGGTGCGCGCAATCGATCGCGCCTCCAGCCCGCCGGCATGCAGTTTGGCGACGAAGCGGCGGATGTCGGCCGGTTTGATCTCGGCCAGCATGCGACCGGAGCAGAGCGTCTGCAGCTTGCCCAGATCGCGCTGATAACTGGTCAGAGTATGCGGGCTGGCGCGGCGTTGCGTGCCGAGATAGGACAGCCAGGCTTGCGCCTCTGGCGTGAGCGGATCCTGGTTGGCGGGAGCTGCTTGCCGGGTGGGGGGCGTGGAGGGTTTGGGCATCGTCGCGTCTTTTGTTTCCCCAGGGCCCGGCGCGGCCTTACCCGATTTGTTTCAACACTGCTGCGCCCACCAGATCGCCGATGCGCTCCACGTACATGGTGCCCATCTCGGGGAAGAAGCGTTGCGGGTCCTCCGAGCCGAGCGCGAGCATGCCGAAAATCTGTGCATCACGGCGCAGCGGGATCAGCGCGATGGATTCGAGGAAGGCGCCGTTCTCGCCGAACCAGCCGAGAATTTCGCCATGCGGTGCCGCCGGGCCACAGTAGGGCTGGCGCAGGTCGGCGGCGAAGAAACGCAGCTCTTCGCTGACCTCGATGAATTCCGGTACCGGGCGCTTGAGGATGCTGTTCCAGATGCGCAGCGCCACATGCGGCACCGCGAAGTCTTCCTGCAGGTGGTTGTACACCGCGAAGTTAACCGCCTCGAAGCTTTCTGCCAGCAGCAGGGAGAGGGTCAGTCGATGGACCTTCTCGGCAATCACGTCATTCTCTTCGCCGAAGCTCACCAGCTCGGCCAGTTTGCCCTGCACCTGGGCCAGCTTTTCGCGCAGGGTCAGCAGCTGGCGCTCGGTCAGCGAGATGGCCTGTCCGTTCATGGGATGCGGCACGGTCAGTTGGTTGAGCAGATCCGGATGCTCGTCGAAGAACTCCGGGTGCGCCTGGAAGAAAGTGATGATGTCTTGTGCGTTCATGGTTTTGTCCGGGAAGTCGGGAGTGGGAGGTGGGGAGTCAGGCGCGTGCCTCGATCTCGCCCTCGAATACGCTGACCGCCGGGCCGGTCATCAGCACTGGTGTGCCGGGGCCGTTCCAGGCTATCGACAATTCGCCGCCACGGGTTGCTACACGCACTGGCGAGACCAGCAACTGACGCTGGATGCCGGCTACCACGGCGGCACAGGCGCCGGTGCCGCAGGCCAGCGTTTCACCCGCGCCGCGCTCGAAGACGCGCAGGCGGATGCTGTGTTCATCCACCACCTGCATGAAACCGGCATTCACGCGCGCCGGGAAGCGCGGGTGATGTTCGATGCGCGGGCCGAGCTGCTCGACCGGTGCGGTGTCGGCATCGGCGACCACCTGCACGGCGTGCGGGTTGCCCATCGACACGGCGGTGATCGCCAGCACCTGGCCGTCTACCTCCAGTGGCTGCACCACGGCATCGGACTCCGATACGAAGGGGATGCGCGCAGGGGTGAGTTCCGGCACGCCCATGTCCACCGTCACCAGCCCGTCATCATTCAGATGCGGTGCAATGATGCCGGACTTCGTTTCGACGCGGATTTCGGTCTTGGCGGTGAGCTGCTTGTCGACCACGAAGCGCACGAAGCAGCGCGCACCATTGCCACACTGCTCAACTTCGCTGCCATCCGCATTGAAGATGCGGTAACGGAAATCCACGCCCGGCTGTGTTGCCCTCTCGACGATCAGAAGCTGGTCGCAGCCGACGCCGAAACGCCGGTCGCCCAGCGCCCTGGCCAGTTCCGGAGTCATTGAAATGGCCTGATTGATTGCGTCGATCACGACGAAATCATTGCCCAGACCGTGCATCTTGGTGAATTTGAGCTTCATGGCGGGAGTATATCGCCGCATGTGGCGGCGGTGCTGAGTACGGCAGCGCGAGTGCCGGGTGAATGCCGGCGTTTCATGGGCAAGGTGCAGGCCCGATCTGTGGAGGGGGTGGAGAGGCGTATCTGGCGGGCTTCTTCAGGAATGGGGACTGAAGAGCCTTGTCCTGCGTGGGTTTTGAGGTGGGCTTGCCGGAAATCCTTGTCAGTAGGGGTTTTCCGGCCATCACTCCACAGACCTCAGTAAAGCTTCGGCTCGCCCGGCGGGCGGGTCTTGAAGCGTTTGTGCACCCAGTAATACTGCTCGGGCGCCTTGCGGACTTCGCTTTCGATGAAGGCGTTCATGCGGGCCGTGTCGGCGTCCGGGTCGTCGCTGGGGAAATTTTCCCAAACTTCGCCAAATTCGCAGACATAGCCCTGTGCATCCGGCTTGGCAAGGATGATCAGCGGGATTACCGCAGCTTTGGCGAGTTTCGCGATGCGTGGCAGGCCCGGCACGGTGGCGGTCTGAACGCCGAAGAAGGGTACGAAGATCGAGTCGCGCGGACCCAGATCCATGTCCGGCAGGTAGTACAGCGGGCGACCCGTCTTGAGCGCCTTGACCGCGCCGCGAATGCCTTCCTGGCGCGACAGCAGGTGCTGGTTGCCAAAGCGGGTGCGGCCGTGGAGCAGCATTTTTTCCAGCAGCTTGTTGTTCTGCGCGGAATACACGCTGACGCAGTCGACCTCCATGGCCAGGCGATTGCCGACATCCAGATTGGTGAAATGCGGGATCAGCACGATGACGGCGCGGCCCTCGCGCTGCAGGGCCTGCAGTTTCTCCAGCCCGCGCAGCTCGACATTGCGCCGGATGCGCGCCTCGGAGGCCCACCAGACCATGCCGCGTTCAAGGAAGGAACGGGTGACGGCGACGACATTGCGGCGGGCCAGCTTGCGTCGCTCCGTTTCGGAGAGCTCCGGAAAGCACAGGCGCAGATTTGTCAGCACCACCCGGCGGCGCGGAGCCACCAGCACGTACAGCAGATGGCCGAGCAGCCAGCCGAAGGCGGCTTGCACGCGCAAGGGCAGCCAGTGGAAGAGCCACAGGAAAGCGAGAAAAATGCGGGTCATGTGTTTTCGGTGGATTCAGCGGGTGGCGGGTTGGCACCCGCCGGGACTTTGTAACGGTTGTAGCCCCACAGATACTGCGTGGGGCATTGGCGGATCAGGTGTTCAACCTCGCGATTGATGGCGTGAGCACGCTCTTCGAGCGAGCCTTCAATCGGCATCTGCGGCGCCATGATATGCAGGCGCCAGCCTTTGCCGGTGATGCGTTCGCCCCAGAAGAGCAGCACACGGGTGTTCTTCACTTCCGACAGGCGCGCCGCCAGGGTCATGGTGTAGGCCGGCTTGCCGAAGAACGGCACCCACAGACCTTCGCCTTTGCCGGGTGCCTGATCCGGCAGCAGGCCGGTGGCGATGCCTTGGCGCAGCCCCTTGATGATGCTGCGCACGCCTGCCAGATCGGCCGTGGCCAGCGAGAGCTGCCCGCGCGCGCGGCCGGCGCGCAGGATCGGTTCGACACCGGCTTGTTTGGGCGGGCGGTACAGCACAGTCATGGGGAGATGAGTGCCGAAGTACAGCGAGGCGATTTCAAAGCAGCCCATGTGCGGGGTTAGCGCGATGACGGTGACGCCCTCTGCGCGCAGCGTTTCAACCAGATCCCAGCCGATGACTTCGACGAGGTGCCCCATGACCTCCGCGACTGGGCGCTGCCATACAAAGGGCAGTTCCAGCATCATGCGGCCGGTTTCGCGAGCGTTTGCATGCAGCTCCGCGGTGGTGGGCTGGCGCCCCAGTCCGCGCGCCAGATTTTCCAGCAGACGCCGCCGGTAGCTGCCGGACAGCCAGAAAGTGGCCAGTCCGGCCAAGCCTCCCAGCCGGTGCAGGGTGGGGAGGGAGCAGCGCCCCAGGAGGCGAAACAACGGCGGGAGCAATGAGTTCAGAGACACGGACGGGCAGTGCGGGCGATAGACGCTTGCATTATAAGGGCGGCTACCTATAATCCCCGAACCGCCGAGTTAAAGACAACTTGCAGGGCGGTGGCAGGGCGCAGGCCGTGCCGGCAAATTCTGCTAAAGCGTCGACCACTCGAAACCCCGGAGTCGGCCGCGCCGACGAATATCCGGGGTTTTTGATTTTGTGGAGTGCCAACATGGCCAATGATTACCTCTTCACTTCCGAATCCGTTTCGGAAGGTCATCCGGACAAGGTCGCTGACCAGATTTCCGATGCGATCCTCGACGCAATCTTCGCGCAGGATCCCCGCTCCCGCGTGGCCGCCGAGACCCTCTGCAACACAGGTCTGGTGGTGCTGGCCGGTGAAATCACTACCAACGCCCATGTGGATTACATCCAGGTCGCCCGCGACACGATCCGCCGCATCGGCTACGACAACACCGAGTACGGTATCGACTACAAGGGCTGCGCGGTCATGGTCTGCTACGACAAGCAGTCCAACGACATCGCCCAGGGCGTCGACCATGCCAATGACGACTACCTGAACCAGGGCGCTGGTGACCAGGGCCTGATGTTCGGCTATGCCTGCGACGAAACGCCCGAGCTGATGCCGGCGCCGATCTACTACGCCCACCGGCTGATGCAGCGTCAGGCCGAGCTGCGCAAGGACGGTCGTCTGTCCTGGCTGCGCCCGGATGCGAAGAGCCAGGTGACCTTCCGCTATGTGGATGGCAAGCCGGTCGAGATCGACACCGTCGTGGTGTCCACCCAGCACGCGCCGGATGTGTCGCAGGAAACCATCCGCGAAGCCGTGATCGAGGACATCATCAAGGCCACCATTCCGGCGGCCCTGCTGAAGAATCCGACCTACTTCGTGAACCCGACTGGCCGTTTCGTCATCGGTGGCCCGCAAGGCGACTGCGGCCTGACCGGTCGCAAGATCATCGTCGACACCTACGGCGGCGCTTGCCCGCACGGCGGCGGCGCATTCTCCGGCAAGGATCCGTCCAAGGTTGACCGTTCGGCCGCTTACGCCGCCCGCTATGTGGCCAAGAATGTGGTGGCGGCTGGCCTGGCGCGCGAGTGCCAGGTGCAGGTCGCCTACGCCATCGGCGTGGCCAAGCCGATGAACGTGACCGTGTTCACTAACGGTACCGGCGTGATCGCCGACGAGAAGATTGCTTCGCTGGTGGCCGAGCATTTCGATCTGCGTCCGAAGGGCATCGTGCAGATGCTCGACCTGCTGCGTCCGATCTATCAGAAGACGGCGGCGTATGGTCACTTCGGTCGTACCGAACCGGAATTCACCTGGGAGTCGACCGACAAGGCTGCGGCGCTGCGCGCGGCGGCCGGGCTGTAATCAGGCCGTCAGCAGGTAACAGAAAAAGGGTCGCGCAAGCGGCCCTTTTTTTTGTTGCTGAAGAGGCCCGCAGGTACCGGCTTTGCGGCAGGCTTGCCAAATAGACCAACGCCTCCTTGTTGTGCGTGCTGGTCTGTCGGTGCTGCTGTGCAGCAGGGTTGTCGCCAGATTTCCCTGATTGCTGCTTTGCCAAGGCTGTGTGACCATTCAGAAAGACGGGGTACATGCCGTCTACGTAGTGAGTCGAATCTGCTGCATTCCCGATCATTGACCTGGGTTCCCGTGTGACAGCTCAACACGATCTGCAACTGGACGAGCCCTTCCTGTTTGCCGAGGAAGGTCCCGCACATCCTGATGACGCCGCGTCAGTGCTGCACTGGCGCTGTCTGATCGTGGATGACGACGAGGGTGTTCACCAATCCATGGTTTTTGCCATGAACAACCTCATGGTTGAAGGGGGGCGCATCGAATGGCTGCATGCGTATTCGGCACGTGAGGCGCGCGAATTGCTGGCGCGTGAGCGCGATGTAGCCCTGATCGTGCTGGATGTGGTGATGGAGCATGAGCAGGCTGGTCTGGACTTGGTGCGAGCCATCAGGGTGGATCTCGGTCTGGCCGATACCCGCATCATCCTGCATACAGGGCAGCCCGGATTCGCTCCGGAAATCGCCGCGATCCGCGATTACGACATCAACGATTACCGTACCAAGTCCGAGCTGACGCGCAACCACATCTACACCTGCCTGGCCTCGGCAATCCGGACCTATCGGCAGATCCGCAGCATCGAGGCCAGCCGCCAGCAATTGCGCCGGATCATTCAGGCCGGCAATGTGCTGATGAGTCAGGCTGACGAGGCCACCTTTGCGCAAGGCGCACTGGAGCTGTTTTCCGGCTTGCTGCAGATCGAGAGCAGCGGTCTGACCCTGCTGCACCATCCGGGCTCCAGCATTGCAGAATTGCAGGTGGTCTCTGCAAGCGGCGAATGGCGCGCCCGGACCGGACAGGCACTGACAAGTCTGGGCGAGGATATCCGCAATTGCTGTCTGCGCAGCCTTGAGAGCCGTCAGGCCGAATGGGGGGCGACAGGCGTGGCCCTGAGCATTCCGGGGCGGGATGGCGGCATGCTGGTTTTATATCTGGACGCGCTTCCCCAGGCGCGTCGCCTGGTGGACGACAGTGTGCTGGAAATCTTTGTCGCGCATTTTTCGGCCTGTCTCAATAACCGTCTGTTGCTGGGGCGCCTGCACCACGATGCCTTCTTCGACCGTCTGCTGGGCTTGCCTAACCGGCGCTGCCTGAACGAACTGGTTGAAGCGCACTATGCTGATGGGACTCAGGCGCAAATGACCCTGGCCCTGATCGACATCGACCGTTTTGGTGAGATCAACGAAGCGCTCGGACAGACTTTCGGTGATGCATTGCTGCAGGCCATGGCAGGGCGTCTGGAAGCGAGCGTGCAGCGCAAGGCCATGCTGGCGCGCTTGTCCGCAGACATCTTCGCGGTGTTTGGTCCAAGCGACTGGGTCACGCCAGAACAACTGCTGCCCCTGTTTGCCACGCCGCTTTCGGTGCTGGACCAGGAAACCATGGTGTCGGTCACGATCGGCCTGACGCGCCTGGTCGAAGTCGAGGCCAGTGATGGGGCTGCGGCGCTGGAGGCCGCGTTTCAGGCTTTGCGTACTGCCAAGACGACCCAGCGTGGTCAGTTGGCCTGGTATTCGCCGGATCTGTCACGACAGACTCATGAGCGCGTTAATCTGCTCAACGGTTTGCGGATGGCGCTGCGTTCGGCAGGCTTGTTTGTCGTGTACCAGCCGCAGATCGCGCTGGGTGATCGCCGCCTGATCGGTCTGGAGGCACTGGTGCGCTGGCGTACCGAGAGTGGCGAGCCGATCGGGCCGGACCGTTTCATTCCGGTGGCCGAGCAATCCGGGCTGATCCGCGAAATCGGTTTCTTCGTGCTGCGTGAAGCCTGCGGAGTTCTCGCCAGCTTGCATCGCGAGGGAGATGCCCGTCTGCGCATGGCGGTCAATGTTTCGGCCATCCAGTTCCGCCATCCAGCGTTCCTGCAGGAGCTCAAATGCATCATTGCCGATTCGGGAATCGATGCCCGTTGTCTGGAACTCGAAATCACCGAATCGATTGCGATGGAAGATACGGTCTACGTCCGCGAGACGCTTGATGCACTGCACGCAATGGGGATTCAGTTGGCCATCGATGATTTCGGTACGGGCTACTCTTCGCTGGCCCAGCTCAAGGGGCTGGCGGTGGATCGGCTGAAGATCGACAAGGCCTTTGTCCGCGATCTGAATGAGGCCGACGCGGATGCCAGCATTGCCGGGGTGGTGATCCAGCTGGGGCGGCGCCTGGGCAAGGAGGTGATTGCCGAGGGCGTGGAAACCGAAGATCAGGCCATGCTGCTCGGTCGCATGGGGTGCCCCGAGGCGCAAGGCTATCTCTTCGGGCGACCGATGCCGCTGGATGAACTGCGCGCCTGGATCGGTCGGCAGCCCGCCTGATTGCGGTGTCGTGCCACGCAGCTTTCCCGGCGGGAGCCGTGTTGCCGGACTATCCTGAAGCGGACTCCGGCGGGAGAGAAGGCCTATGTCGCAGTGCGGGAGACTTTGCTACACAGGTGCTGACTGAAGTGTCGCATCATCTGTAGCGGAGATTCGTTCGTGGCGGGCTGCAACATCAAGCCGCTACGTGCATCGCGCAATTCCCCGATGCTGGCGAAACGGCGCTGGAAAAGCAGCAATAGCAGATTGCGTGCCGGACATCCGGCACGGGCCTCACGCATGGGAGAAACGATGCGGCTGGGTTTGGTCGGACGATGGCAGGGGAGTTTCCGTTTCCGTCTGGTAATCGCAACGGTTGCTGCGATTACCGTCATGGTCGCCCTGTATACCGGCCTGCAATACCTGCGCCATGTGCATACGGTGGAGGCTGCGCAGAAAGAGCGCGCCGAGGGGCTGGCTAATCTGATGGCAGAGTCCCTTGCCCAGCCGATGTTTGATTTCAATACGCTGGCGGTGGCACTGGCCGTCAAGGCGCTGGGCTCGCATACCGATATCCGCTGGGTGCGGGTAACGGACAGCAACGGCGATGTGGTGGTAGACACCGGAGCCGAGGTACAGGCCAGCGAGCTGCTGCTGACGCTGAGACGGCCGATTGCCTATCAGGACGGGAAGCGCTTACTGGAGGTGGGTAATATCCAGTTGGCGTTTTCGCGCAAATCGCTGGATGCCGAACTTTACAAGGGTGCGCTGGAGATCCTGCTGAGCGGATTGCTGGTGGCCGTCGGCACGGTGCTGGCGGCCTTGTGGGCGTTTCGCTCAATTACCCGGCCGCTGGGCGAAATCACCCGCGGGCTGGACCAGCTGGCAGCGGGACAGACCGGGATTGCTCTGCCCCCTGTGCAGCGCGACGACGAGTTTGGCCGCATGGCCAATGCCTTGCAGCGTTTTCGCGATGCGATCATGGAGCGCCAGCGTGCCGAGGCTGCGATCCATGATAACGAAGAACGGTTTCGCGATTTTTCGCAAAGCTCCGCCGACTGGTTCTGGGAAATGGACGCGGATCTGCGCTTCTCCTATTTTTCGGACAACTTTGCCGCCATCGTCGGGGTGTCGCCGGCGGGCTTGCTGGGCAAGACACGCATCGATCTGAGCCATCTGGTGATTCTCAACCAGTCTGCCGTGCGCGCCGAGCTGCTCAGCCGGCTGGTGCGCCGCGAGCCTTTCCGCAATGTCGAATATCACGCCCGCAAGTCAGACGGCAGCCTGCTGTGGCTGTCGGTCAGCGGGCTGCCTTACTACGCACAGGATGGAACGTTTCGCGGCTATCGCGGGGTCGGGCAGGATATTACGGCCCGGCGTACTGCCGAAGAGGCGGCGCGCAAACTGTCGCTGGCGGTCGAGCAAAGCCCCAACAACGTGATCATCACCAACGCTGCTGCCGAGATCGAATACGTCAACGAAGCCTTCACACGCATCACCGGCTACACGCCCGGCGAAGTGCGCGGGCGTAATCCGCGCTTCCTGCAGTCCGGCCAGACTCCGCCGGAAACCTACGTCGGCCTGTGGCAGGCATTGTCGCGGGGGCTGCCCTGGCAGGGCGAGCTGATCAACCGGCGCAAGGATGGCGAAATCTACATTGAATACGGCTTCTTTGCGCCGCTGCGCCAGCCTGACGGCACGATCACCCACTACTTGGCGATCAAGGAAGACATCACGGCCAAGAAGCTGGTCGAGCGTGAGCTGGAGCGCCACCGCGATCACCTGGAACTGATGGTCGCCGAGCGTACCGCCCAGCTGGCGGAGGCCAAGGAAGCGGCCGAGGCGGCCAGCCGGGCCAAGGGTTCATTCGTGGCGAACATGAGTCATGAGATCCGCACGCCCTTGAATGCCGTGCTGGGTCTGGCGCGCATGATCATGCGTGAAAACGACGGCCGCAAATCCGGTCGTACGGCGGCCCAGATTCTTGAAGCCGGCGAGCACCTGCTGGGCGTGATCAACGACATTCTCGACTTCTCGCGCATCGAGGCCGGCAAGCTGCTGATCGAGTTGCGCCCCTTCCGTCTCGGTGTCTGTGTCGAAGAGGCGCTCAAGCTGGTTGCCGAGCGTGCCCGCGCCAAGGGCCTGCATCTGTTTGCCGAACATGGCACGGACATGCCGGAATGGGTGGAAGGCGATCGTTTGCGCATCGAGCAGATCCTCATCAACCTGCTCTCCAATGCAGTCAAATTCACCGAGCAAGGCCGCATCGTCCTGTCTCTGGCGCGGGATGATGAGCGCATCCTGTTCAAGGTGGCTGACTCCGGTATCGGCATGAGTGCCGAGCAGATAGTGCGTCTGTTCCAGCCCTTTGAGCAGGCCGATGCCTCGACCACCCGCCGATTCGGCGGTTCCGGGCTGGGGCTGACCATCAGTCGCAATCTGGCGCGCCAGATGGGCGGCGACATCACGGTGGACAGCGCTCCCGGGCGAGGCAGCGTGTTCGTTCTCAGTCTGCCTTTGCGCGAAGTCCTGCCCGATGGCGCCGCGGTGATCGTGCCCATGGGGAATCAGCGTCTTGCAGGCTTGCGGATTCTGGCCGTGGAGGATATGGAGCTCAACCGCATCGTGCTCGATGACATGCTTGAAAACGAAGGTGCCACGGTCGTTTTTGCCGAGCACGGGCAGCAGGCGCTGGGGCTGCTCGACAAGCCGGACGTGCCCGCTTTCGATGTGATCCTGACCGACATCCAGATGCCGGTCATGGACGGCTACGAACTGGCCCAGCAGGTGCGGCTGCGCCAGCCCGGTCTGCCGGTGATCGGCCTGACCGCGCATGCCATGCCCGAGGAGCGGCAGCGCTGCCTGACGTCGGGCATGGTGGCGCATATCTCCAAACCGATTGATTGCAACATCCTGATCGCCACCATCCTGCAGCACGTATCGCCGCCCTTATCGACGCCCGTCACGCGAGCTTGTACCAGCGAACTGATCGATTGGGCCGCCCTGTCCGAACGCTACCGGGGGCGTGGCGAATTCGCCGAGAAACTGTTCACCATTCTCCTGCGGACGCATGCGGAGACGCCGCATACGCTGCGCAATGCGGCGCGTGCCTACGATGTCGAAACCATCAAGAGCATAGCCCACACCTTGCAGGGCATTGCCGGCAATGTCGAAGCCCCGGCCTTGCACGAACTGGCCATCCAGGTCGAACAGAGCATTCGCGAGGGCCGCGAGGACAGTCTCGGGCTGGCTGAACAGCTCGCTGCGAGCATGGATGAGTTGCTTGCCATGCTGCGCCAGCGCGGCGCTCAGCAAATTCATGATGTGTGAGCGGCAGGCTGAAGGCCCCCTTCTGGTGGGCCTGAGCGGACAGGGGGTCTGCAGGGGCGCGTGTTTATTGGCTGAGCGCCATGTGTGCCTGAAGATGCCCGTCCAGCGAGGGTCTGCGAGCATGCATCATTGATCGCCGAGGCGTTGCCGGAGCGCGGTGGCTTCGGCGCGCAGGGCCGTCAGGAATGCATCGCTCAGCGGCGTCGACGGCCGGTAGGCCGGGCGCACCGCGCTGACCCGGAACGGGATGGACACGCCAAAACGCCGCAGCGCCAGCCCGCTTTCCGCATGTGCCGCGTACTCCAGCGCCGTCAGCGGATTCACGATGGCGAGCCCCAAGCCCTCGCGTACCAGCGCGCAGACCGAGGCGGCGGTCTGCGTTTCCAGCAGCTGCTGGCGCGCCACGCCATGCTCGTGAAACACGGCATCCAGCTGCACGCGATACGGGTCGCCCGGCGCGAGGCTGATGAAGGGCTGACCGGCGAAATCCTGCGGCATCAGCACCGGCTTGGCGGTCAGTGGATGGCTGGCGGGCAGCACGCAGACCTCGTCAGCCTCCAGCAGCACTTCCAGCGTGGTGCCGGGTGGCGCGCTGTCCTGCTCGGTGAGGCCCAGATCGAAGCGCTGCGCCGAGAGCCATTCCTCCAGCCAGGGTGATTCTGCCGGGGTGATCGCCAGCCCCACGCTGGCGTGCTGCGCCCGGAAGCGCCGGCACACGCCCGGCAGCAGTGCCTGGGCAAACGCCGGCACGCAGACGATGGCGAGGCTGGCGGCGGCAAACTCACGCAGACCGCTGGCCGTGGCGAGGATACGCTCCAGCCCGATATACGAGCGTTGCACTTCCTCATGCAGGGCCAGCGCGCGAGCGGTCGGCTTGAGGCGGCCGCGCACCCGGTCAAAGAGGGCAAAGCCCAGCAAAGTTTCGAACCGGGCCAGCTCGCGGCTGACCGTTGGCTGCGAGGTGTACAGCAGTGCCGCCGCACCGGTGACGCTGCCGGCCTGTATCACGGCGCGGAAAATCTCGATGTGGCGGTGTTCGATGCTCATATCAGGAATGGATTGATTGTGTGAATAAAAGCATTTTACTGAATTAATGGCGGCTGGCACGATGCGGCCATTCAGGTAGCGACGCAGCCACAGGCTGCGCCTGCAACCTTGCTCAATAGCTCACCGGATTTTTGCCATGCTCAAGCCCCTCGATCACTCCCGCCTGAACCAGCTCGCCGCCGAATTCGGCACGCCCTTGTGGCTCTACGACGCCGCGATCATTCGCGAGCGCATCGCCGCGCTGCGCGCCTTCGATCACATCCGTTTTGCCCAGAAGGCCTGCTCGAACACCCACATCCTGCGCCTGATGCGCGCAGAAGGCGTGGTGGTGGATGCCGTGTCGCCTGGCGAGATCGCCCGCGCGCTGGCCGCTGGTTTCACCTCGAAAGAAGGCAAGAGCGAGATCGTGTTCACCGCGGACCTGGCCACCGAAGAGACGCTGGATCTCGTCGTGCGTGAAGAGATTCCGATGAATGCCGGCTCGATCGACATGCTGCGCCAGCTCGGCGCGAAGGCGCCGGGCCACCGCGTTTGGCTGCGCATCAACCCGGGCTTCGGCCACGGCCACAGCAACAAGACCAACACCGGCGGCGAGCACAGCAAGCATGGCATCTGGCATACCGACCTGCCGGCGGCGCTGGCGGTGATCGCGCAATACGGCCTCAAGCTGGTGGGACTCCATATGCACATCGGCTCCGGTGTGGATTACGGCCACCTGCAGCAGGTCTGCGGCGCGATGGTGCAGTTGGTCAAGGATGCCGGGCAGGACATCGAGGCCATCTCGGCCGGCGGCGGCCTGTCGATTCCGTATCGCGAAGACGACGCGCAGATCGACACCGCCCACTACTTCGGCCTGTGGGACGCAGCGCGCAAGGAAGTGGAAGCCCATCTCGGCCATCCGGTGAAGCTGGAGATCGAGCCGGGTCGCTATCTGGTCGCCGAGTCCGGCCTGCTGCTGAGTGAAGTGCGCGCCACCAAGGACGTGGGCAGCAATCACTTCGTGCTGGTCGACGCCGGCTTCACCGAGCTGGTGCGCCCCTCCATGTACGGCAGCTACCACGCCATCAGCGTGGTGTCGCGCGATGGTTCAGATGTAGCTGCCCGCCCGCTGCGCGACAGCGTGGTCGCCGGTCCGCTGTGCGAATCCGGCGACGTGTTCACCCAGGCCGAAGGCGGCGTGGTCGAAACGCGCAGCCTGCCCGCCGCGCAGGTCGGCGATCTGCTGGTGCTGCACGACACCGGCGCTTACGGCGCGAGCATGTCCTCGAACTACAACAGCCGTCCGCTGATCGCCGAGCTGCTGCTCGACGGCGGGCAAGCCCGCCTGATCCGCCGCCGCCAGACCATGGCCGAGCTGCTCGCACTGGAAGCCTGAGCGGCAGACCGGCCTGCTTGAAGAGCCGCATCTGGCGGCGTTCTTCAAGCAGGCTATGCGGTGAGGGCCGCCCTGACTGGATCCCCGGCATGGCATGCTGCACAAGCATGCTGGAGGCTGCTCTTCAGGCAGGCACGCAGGGCGCTTGCGCGTTCATCGACTGCCGCCCGGATGGATGCTGCCGCGATGGCACATGCATCAGGACTCTGCTAGCGTGGAGGCTGGTTTTTCGGCGAGGGCTTGCACATGGCAGGCGAGGATTTCGCGGTTTACAAGTACAAGCACGGGCAGCGCACAAGCGCGTCTCGCGGACGCCTGCTGTGGGCACTTGGCTTCTTTGCTGCCGGCGTGCTGACGTTCTTTTTCCTGTTTCCGCTCGGGCTTATGCTGATCGCCATCGGTGCCTGGCAGCTGTGGGGGCGCAGCGCGGAGAACGGTCTGATGATCGGCCCACGTTATCTCATCTGCGGCAACACGATTCTGTACTACCGCAACCTGAGCCGCGTGGCGAGCAGCGCCAAGGGAGTGCTGGATCTGTACGGCAGTGCCGGCGCGCCCTTGCGCATCGAACAGGAGCGGTTCCCCACGGGTGCCCGCAAGGCCGACAAGATCGAGCGCAACACCCGCGCCAAATTTGACAAGGCGAGCGCGCTGATTCTCCGGCGGGTGCAGGCGCAGGCCCCCGATGTCCAGTTAACTGGCGTGAGCATGCCGCTTCCCGAAGGCGATGCATGAAGAAATCCAAAGCAGAGGCAGCACGGGAATTCCGGCGGTTTCGTTATAAGACACCGCAGCTGCATTGGGTGTTGCTGGCCTTCCGCGCGGCAATCAATGCTTTCTTCCTGGCCTTGTTGCTGGTGCCCTTGGGCGTCGTGCTGCTCATGTTTCTGGCGCCCGGGCGCCTGCCGGACCCGGATGCCTGGCCTACCGGAACCATCCTGTCTGTCATGATCTCCTGCTTGTTCGGAGCGGTTTCGGGCCTAGTGTTTGGCGAGGCGCGATTGATGGGGACATTGCGCATCGGCCCGCGCTATGTGATCTGCAACGGACAGATCGCGTACTACCGCAATATCCGAGAAGCCGTGCTGGCGTGCGGCAAGCAGCTGACACTGCAGACACAGGCTGGCGCTTGCCTCAAGATCAGGCAGGACTGGTTTTATGTGCTGGGGCGACGGCAGGATGAAAAGGCCGCAGAGCGTTTTGACGCAGCTGCCAGCCTGATCAGGGAGAATCTTCGGGCGCTGGTGCCTGCGGCCACCTGGAAGGAAATCGAGCAGCCACGTCGCCGGAAGAAAAGTCCGCCCGGGGCTGCGCCTGAGAAAACCGCTCTTCGCGCCAACCGGCCCGGAACCAGAAAGACGCAGCGATAGCATGGAATTCTCGCGCAACATTCACCTGCTCTACGTGCCGACGCTGTGCTGCAACCTCAGCTGCAGCTACTGCTATCTCGGTGAGCAGACCACGCAGGCGGCGCTGAAGGAGGATGCCACGCGCGCCGTGGCGAGCCTGCAGACGGCCCTGCAGCGGCTGGAGGAGGCGGGGGTGCTGGCCTTCAACCTGTCCCTGCATGGCGGCGAGGTGACAACGCTGCCCGCCCCCGTGCTGGACCAGCTGTTCACGCTGGTGCGTGGCCACTACCGCAAGCATTTCGACGCGATCAGCGCACTGGGCCACAAGAAATCCGCCCCGCACATCAAGACCAATCTTTACAAGTTCGCCAGCCTGTACGAGCTGCTGGACCGCCACAAGGTTTCCGTCAGCGCCAGCATCGATCTGCCGCTGGCCATGCATGCCAAACATCGCCTGACCCGCGGCGGCAAGGTGTGGCTGGACCGCACCCACGACAACCTGCGCCTGCTTGCCCGCTACCCGCATGCCAAGAAGATTTCCGCCACCCTGTGTGCCGAGCATCTGACGGACATCGATGCCTTTATCGCCGACATCTGGTTCATCCACCGTGAGTTGGGTTTCGACATGAACAACTTCAACATCATGTTTGCCTTCGGCTCGCGCCTGAACGACGCGGCACGCTGTGGCGACAGCTTCGAGCCGGTCTCCTCGGCCCAGCAGATGGCGCTGTACGAGAAGCTCCAGACCGCGTTCACCGGCACCGAACTGGAAGAGGGCTTGCGGCGTAACTGGTTCGACGAATTCAAGCCCAGCTACTGCACCAATGCCTTCAACTGCGGCGAGCGCTTCTACCTGTTGCAGAGCGATGGCGAGGTGTATTCCTGCGTGCGCGGGCAGGGCATCGAGGAATTTCATTACGGCAATCTGTTGCGTGATCCGGTCGACGCGGTACTGGATAACGGCGCCCGCAAGATCAGCGCGATCCATCAGGCGCACGGTTTCGACAGTGATTGCCGCAGCTGCGGTCATCTCGGCCTGTGCCACACCGGCTGCCCGGTGGTGAAGCATCAGCAGGCGGCTGCCAAGTCCTACACCTGCGGGGTGCAGAAGCTGATTTACCGCGATCATCCGGTGTCGTTCCCGGCCGCGGTTGATGCGGCCACGCAGCGTGAGCAGGCGCGCGAATACGCGGCCGGCATGCATCCGGCTTTGCTGCTGACGGACGAGCTGCCAGCCCCGCCTGCGCCACCGGAATTCCGTGTGCCGAATGATCTGGCCGAAGCGAAGAACACGCTGGACGCCCTGATCGCTGCAGATCCGCTGCTGCAGGCGCTCTATGATCCGGCGGCGTTCGTGCTGGAGTTTGCTGATGGCGAGCTGCTGGCGCTCGATTCGCAGTTGCTCAAGCCGCGTCGCCGGATTTTCACGCTGGCGGAGGGTGAGGCGCTGACCCTGCATGTGCGTCGCGACATCCTGCTGGCGGCGTGCGCCGAGCCGGTACGCAACACCGTGTACCTGCAGGTGCTGCGCGACACGCCAGTGGTTTATGGCGACGAACAGCGGACCAAGCAGGCACATCTCTACACCTATCAGTGCTATGCCGATTGCTTGCAGCCGAGCGAGCGTTTCGGCGAGACGCACGCGAGCCTGGCGCTCGCGCATCTGCTGGCGATGCACCGGCACCTGTATCAGCGCGGCGTGGCGAACAACCTGTTCGTCACCACGCAATACCTGCGCGACTACCATTACCAGAAGCAGCGCAACAATGCCTTCTACCACGTGCAGGCCGTCAACCTGCCGTTCCAGAATCTTGAATTCCACTACCTGTCCGCAGAGGATCCCGTCTCATGAATCCCCGTGATCTGCAGAAAATTGCCTACACGATCGAACAGTTCCTGAATGCCGCAGGTCTGCCCGATGATGCGGCGCGCACGGCGGTCGAGGAAAAGATCGTCAAGCGCCTCGCCAGCGGTGGCAAGGATGACTACGTGGTATTCAACGGCGGTGGCCTGTACTGCTACCAGAGCGGGAAAATGCGCGAAAGCCTGCCCGCCAATGGCGCCACGGCCACGCAGCCGATCTGGAGTAATGGCCGCGAAATCTCCGCGCTGGATACGGATGCCTGGCAGGGCGGCGGCAAGCTGGTGATGCTGGGCGCCGCCGGACTTGCGCTCGGCTCGGCGGCGGCGCTGGGTGCGACGCCGAAGAACGGCAAGGACAAGGAGCGCAACAGCAATAACAACAATAACAATAACAACAACAATAATAACAACAACGGCTGATCAGACCTTCCAGGAGCCGCTTCTGGCAAGGGTCTTCAGGGGGTGTGCCTGAGGAGTCAATGTTGTAGCGCCTCGACAGGCATGGTCTTCGCGGATGGCCGTCAGACGCGGCTCTTCACCTGGTTGCGTACGGCTTCCAGCGTCTTGGGCAAGCTGTCCTTGCCGAGCATGTCCACGATCCAGCCCAGCCCGACGGGCACGCTGCCGGGGTCGGAATACACCTGATAACGCAGCACGGTTTTCGCCGGGTCGGCGGGCAAGGGCGTGAGCAGCCAGTAGCCACGGGTGTCGGCGATGGTCTGGTCCGGTTTCAGGTCGGGGCGGGGCAGCATCTTCCAGGCGAGGCGGCAACTCTGTGCGTTCACGGCCGGGCTCATCTGCAGGCGGTATTGCTTGGTCTTGCCCAGTGGCAGGCTCAGGGTGAAATCGGCCTGTGTGCCGTCGGCGTCTGCTTTGATGATCACGGCTTTGGCCATGTTCGGCATGAAGGTCGGGTAGCTCGCGTAGTCCTGAATCAGCGCGCACAGCTTGGGCATCGGCGCGGCGATGATCGTGCCGGCCTGCCAGGTCTTGCCCGGCGCTCCGCTGGTGGGCAGCTCGATAGTGGTGATGCGGGCTTCGCTGAGGCTGGCCGGATCGATTTCGGCGGCGCTGCTCAGTCTGGTCAGCACGGCAAGCAGCAACGCGAATTTACGCATGCGCCTTTTCCTTTTTGGGGCGGCTCGAGAACCACAGCAGCACGGCGGCGACACCGACGAACTGCCAGTAGTCGGTGGGCGCAAACAGGAACCAGTGCTTGTGCCAGACCACATCTGCCGGGTTGAAATGCGCGAGGCCGTAGGCCGGATTGAAGGCGAACCACAGGAAGTCTTCGATGATCCAGAACAGCATGATGCAGGCGATCACCCGTGCCTCGGCGCGCAGCGACCAGTGCGCGAAGAAGGCCAGTGGCAGGTGAAAGATCAGTGCCATGAAGGAGAACACCCAGGCGTGGTAGCCGGTCATCGGCCGGCCGCCCCAGAAGATGTCCAGCAGCCAGTGGCTCTCGATGCGCCAGGTCGGCAGATTGGCGGCCCAGCCAGCGGCGCCCTCGATCTGCACCTCGACCATAGCGAAGAAGGTGGCGACGAGCGCCACCCAGCCGATCAGCAAGGCCAGTTGCCAGGGGCGTGCAGGCAGTGTGGGATTCATTGACCGACCACCCTGGCGAGCACCGCTTTGCCCGCGTCCGGTCGGCCCAGCGCACGGGCCTTGCGGCACATGTCGGCGAGCCGGGCAGGATCTTCCAGCAACAGGCGTACGCGGTATTCCAGCGTTACGGCGTCACAGGCTTTGAGCGCCACGCCCTGTTCCAGCAGGTAGTCGGCGTTGCGCTCTTCCTGGCCGGGGATCGGTGAATTCAGGATCATGGCCTTGCCCATGGCCAGGCATTCCGAGGTCGACAGCCCGCCCGGCTTGGTGATGACCAGATCGGCGCAGGCCATCAGGCGCTCAACCTTGTCGGTGAAGCCTTGCGGGAAGAGGCGGCCCGGATAGCGTTTAGCCATCTCCTGCAACGCGGCCAGTGCCGCCGCATTGCGCCCGGCCAGCACCACCAGCTGGAAGTCGCCGCCAATCGCGAGCAGGCTCTCCGCCACGGTATCCAGACTGCCCATGCCGGCGCCGCCGCCCATCAGCATCACGGTCGTGCGCTGCGGGGCCATGCCGTACTCGGCGGCGCAGGCCGCGCGGTCCAGTGGCTCACCGAAGGCCGGCATGATCGGGATGCCGGTGAGATGGATGTTCTGTGCCGGAATGCCCGCCGCGCGCATGCGGAACACCACTTCATCATTCGCGGCGAAGTAGCCGGCCATGTGTTCGTGCACCCACATGCGGTGCAGATCGAAGTCCGTCACCTGTACCCACACCGGGCAGGCGATGTCGCCCTGGCGCAGCATGCGGTCGAGCATCTCGGCGGGCAGGAAGTGGGTACAGACGATGGCGTCCGGCTTGAAGGCGGCGATCTCTTTGCGCAAGGGGCGGGTCGACAGGCGCTCCACGCCACGGCGGATTTTCTCGCCGGTGCTGTCCGGCTCGGCCTCGTGGCTGGCCTGATACAGATAGCCCCACACCGCGGGCAGCTTCGCTACCAGTTTCAGATAGGTGTCGGCATACAGCTTGCGGAAGCCGGCCGGCACGTAATCCATCACGTCGAGGTGGCGCACTTCCAGTGCCTCGGCGCCTTGTGCCGCGGCGCGGATCGCCTCGGCGGCACGCACATGACCGGCACCGGCCGATACGCTGAGGAGAAGGATTTTTCGGGTCATGGTGATGGCTCAGTGATTCCGGAGAGCGGATCTTACCCGGCCTGTATTTCAGTCGTGCAGACCGCTGGACGAGTGGGGCGCCGGGCGGACCTCTGCAGAGAGCCAGCCCTGAGCGCCGCGACTTACCTCGCTCTCCAGTATGGCTGGCTGGAGAACAAGGCAGGGAGCGGGTCTACAGAGGGATGCTGCGGAAGTTTTTCAATTCGCGCAGTGTGCAGCGCGGCAGCCAGATGAAGCCGCACAGCCAGTACAGGCAGGTGGAGGCGTAGAAATTCGCCTCACGGTAGACCGGGTTGCCGACCGTGGTGTGCCACAGCAGATAGCTGCCATCCACGGCGAACCACCACCAGAACAGGATCAGCGGCAGCTTGCGCCAGTCGCGGCGCAACACAGCACGCGCCGAGGGCGCGGCGGTGAGGCAGGTCAGCCCGGCCATGATCAGGCTCACCCCGATGTCCCAGTCGCCGATCTCGTAAAACAGCGCGCCGTAGATCAGCCAGCCCAGGCCAAGGGCGAGGGTGACGAGCTTCCACGGGCGGCGCAGCTCGCGCGGGGATTCGAGCAGGCCGGGCATCACGCCTGGGCGCGCTTTACCTTGTAGCCAAGCCAGCAGAGACACAATCCGGCGCCGGACCACAGGCTGAATGCCAGCAATCGTGCGCCGGTGTCGCCGAGGGTCTGCGATGCCAGGAGCACGAGGCGGCAGATGGCGCGACAACTGCCCTGACCATCCGGCAAGGCCTGGCTGCCGGTGAGGAAGCTTGCCCCATAGCAAAAGCCGAATGCGCCGAGCAGGTAAAGAGCGACGCCGAAAGCTTGCCCGCTCCGCGTCCGGCCAGGCGTCAGGCGTGCTTCGGTCTCTTCCTTGAGCATTAGTGTCAGGGCGAGAAGGAACAACACAAACCCCAGAAAGCCGCCGATCGTGACGAGATCTGCCGCCGGGTGAGTGATGAGTGCTGCCAGCGTGAGCCCGCCAGCGCCCAGAATGATGAGTTGCAGCAGGACGCGGAGCGTTTTCATCGAGCGCGCCGCCTCACTTCGTCGAACACACCCGCACGTTCTTGTCGCCGCGCTTCGCACAAGGCATGCGTTTGTCGGGCGAGGGGTGCGGGGTGCCTGTGTTGTCGATGCGAACTTCGTCGATCATCCAGTCGGCCACGCCCTGTTTGTCCAGCGTCATCCGCAGCAGCCAGCCCGTGCGCCCGGCCTTGGTGTCGAAACCATCGAAGACAAGATTACCCAGGCTGTAGATGATCGGCGCGCCCTTGTAGATGTCGGTGCCTTGCGTGCAGTGCGGGTGTCCGCCGACAACGGCGGCGGCACCGGCGTCGATCATCTGCTGGGCAAATTCGCGCTGGCGGGCGCTGGGCGAGGGTTCGTTTTCCCAACCCCAGTGCATGAAGGGGATGACCAGATCGGCACCGGCCGTCTTGGCCGCACGAATGTCACCGAGGACCTGACTGTCTTCGCTCCAGGCAATCCCCGGCCAGGTCGGGCCGGCCTCGAAACTGCGCGGCTTGTACTCGTTGTAGCCGAGCACCGCGATCTTCAGGCCGTTCTTCTCGAGCCACAGCGGCGTGTGGGCTTCGGCGAGGTTGCGCCCGGCGCCGAAGTGGCGAACCCCGGCCTCGTCGAGCAGGCTCATGGTTTCCAGAAGTGCCGGGTGGCCGTAGTCACCGGAGTGGTTGTTGGCCAGCGAGACGGCTGTGAAACGGTTGCGCAGCAATTTGGCCGCGTTCGGGACTGCGCGGAAGGTATAGATCTTGTTCGGGTTGGGTTTGCCCTTGCTGGAGATCGGCGCTTCGAGATTGGCAATGCGGAAATCGCTGCGCGACAGCAGCTTGCCGAGCGGGGCGAGCGGGTCACCGCCGTCAGCAATGACTTTGCCAGGGCCTTCGTCGAGCATCACGTCACCACCGAAAACCAGCGTGACGGTGTCGGCCGCCTGAGCGGCGCCGGTGGCGAGAAGCAGGCTGAGCAGGAGGCGTCTCATGGTTGTTCCTCGGCGGGCTGGATCTCGCACCAGTAGCGTAATTCGCTGTCACGAATCGGTTCGTAGACGCGCTGCATGCCGGTGAAGCCGGGGCGGCCGTGTGCCTCCATGGCTTCGGCGAGCGGATAGGACGCCTGATGGACCAGCACCGGGCCATCCGGATGGTCGGCATAGGTGTAGAGCTTCACCATGCCGGGCTCGAACACAGGCCGGAACAGGAAGTAGGAACCGATGGCAGTGGGCGCCACCCGGTAGGCGTCGGGGACGCTGGCCAGCCTGGGCTGGAACAGGCTTTTCGTCTCGCCCCCGTAGGTGTAATGACAGGCCAGTTGTTGTGCCGGTGCCGCGAAGGCGGTGCCGGCCGCAACGGCCAGCAGGAATGCGGTGATGGTGTTTTTCATAGGAAACGATCCAGAAGCTTGCGCGAGTGGCGGTCCAGATCAGCGAGCTTGCGGATCATGAACTGAATGCCATGCGCGTCGGCAATCAGGAGGATACCGCCGGGCAAGCGACGGATATCTTCTTCACCCTTGAGTACGAAGCTGGCCGTGCCGCGATCGGTTTCGACATCCCAGGTGCTCGGTGTGGCGAAGCTGGAGACCTTGTTCAGGCGCTTGATCTCGGGCATGAATTCACGAGCACCCAGTTCTTCCTCGATCAGGGCGCGCAGCTCTGCCGGTAGCCCGGCCAGCAACTCGATCCAGGCGACTTCGTGGCCGTCCGTACTCATCAGGGCGATGCCTTCGAGCGGCGCAGAGATCGGATTGGCACGCACCGGCGTGATGCCTTCATGGCGCACGCCATCGGCATCGGTCAGCACGAGCTGGCCGAAGGCGTTGCGCTCAAGTGAAAAATTGATGGAACTCATTTCACAGTCCTCTGTGGGATGCGTTGGGCCGGAATGCGGATGAACCGCGAGCCGTGTGAGGAAGCAAAGGGTGGTTCCCCTTTGCGACGAGCATGGGGAAGCGGGCGCCGCATTCCGACCCAACCCGAAGGGCCGTCACTGTTCCGGGCGCATTGCTGCGTTGCTCGTTGCTTGTGTGGCCACACCACACGGCGCGCCTCGCGCCTTGCCCTGCCTCCCGGAACAGTGGCAGCGCACCCACCGAGGGCTGTGAAATGAGTTCCCGCGGGGCGCCCATCATTCGCCTCCTTCAAGCAGATTCTGTTCGGCATTGCGCAGTTGGGCCTGATACAGGCGCCAGTAGGCCCCTTCGGCGGCCATCAGCTGGTCGTGGTTGCCAACCTCGACGATCTGGCCACGATCCATGACGACGAGGCGATCAGCTTTGCGCAATGTGGACAGGCGGTGGGCGATGGCGATGGTGGTGCGGCCCTGCACGAGGTTGTCGAGCGCGCGCTGAATTTCCTTTTCGGTCTCGGTATCCACGGCCGAGGTGGCTTCATCCATGATCAGGATGCGCGGGTCGATCAGCAGCGCGCGGGCAATCGACACGCGCTGGCGTTCGCCGCCGGAGAGGCCCTGACCGCGCTCGCCGACGATGGAGTCGTAGCCCTGTGGCAGGCGCAGGATGAACTCATGGGCGTGAGCTGCGCGGGCGGCGGCGATGATCTCGGCGCGGGTCGCATCCGGTTTGCCGTAGGCGATGTTCTCGGCAATCGTGCCGAAGAACAGGAAGGGTTCCTGCAGCACCAGCCCGATGTTGCGACGGAAGTCCGCAATCGCCACGCTGCGGATGTCCACCCCATCGATCATGATCGCGCCTTCCGATACGTCGTAGAAGCGGCAGATCAGGTTGACCAGCGTGCTCTTGCCAGAGCCGGAATGGCCGACCAGGCCGATCATTTCGCCGGGCTGGATGTCCAGCGATAGATTGCGGATCACCGAGCGGTTGCCGTAGCGGAAACCGATGTCGCGCATCTGGATGCTGCCTTGCACGCTGGGCAGGGGCACGGGTTTGACGGGCTCCGGCACGCTGGAAACGTGGTCGAGGATGTCGAAGATGCGCTTGGCGCCGGCGGCGGCTTTTTGGGTGACCGAGACGATGCGGCTCATCGAATCCAGCCGGGTGTAGAAGCGCCCGATGTAGGCCAGGAAGGCGACCAGCACACCGACGGTGATGTCGTTGTGCGAGACCTGCCAGATGCCGAAGGCCCACACCACGAGCAGGCCGATCTCGGTCAGCAGCGTGACGGTGGGCGAGAACAGGGACCAGGTCTTGTTGATCCGGTCATTCACGGCGAGGTTATGGGCGTTGGCTTCACGGAAACGCTGCGTTTCGCGTTTTTCCTGCGCAAAAGCCTTCACTACCCGGATGCCAGGGATGGTGTCGGCAAGGATGTTGGTGACTTCACCCCAGACGCGATCTATCTTTTCGAAACCGGTGCGCAGGCGGTCGCGCACGGTGTGGATCATCCACATGATCAGCGGCAGCGGCAGCAGGGTGACGATGGCCAGCCAGTGGTTGATCGAGAACAGGATTGCCGTGGTCATGGCGATCATCAGCACATCGGTGATGAAATCCAGCGCATGCAGCGAGAGGAACACGCTGATGCGGTCGGATTCCGAGCCGATGCGCGCCATCAGGTCGCCGGTGCGCTTGCCGCCAAAATACTCGAGCGAGAGTTTGATCAGGTGTTCATAGGTGGTGGTGCGCAGGTCGGCCGAGATCCGCTCGGAGACCAGCGCGAGGATGTAGGTCTTGGCCCAGCCGAGCAGCCAGGACAGCATGGCCGCGCCAAACAGCCCGGCCAGCAGCATGATCTCCATCCGGGTGTCGATCGGCTTGCCGTTCTGATAGGGGATCAGCACCTTGTCCATCAGCGGCATGGTCAGGTAGGGCGGCACCAGTGTCGCGGCGGTGGCGCCGGTCATCAGCGCGAAACCCGCGACGAGTTGCCAGCGGTAGGGTTTGGCAAAGCGCCACAGGCGGAAGAGTGTCCAGGTCGACGGGGCTTCGTGCAGCTCGCGGGCGCAGATCGGGCATTCGTCTTCGCCCGGGGGCAGCGGGGCCTTGCAGGTCGCGCAGATTTCTTCATCCGGCGTCTTGGGGGCCTGGCCGGTGCGCAGGGCTTCGGTCTGGCGCTCGAATTCGCTGATCACGCGCAGGGCGGCGAGGTTCTGGCTCAGGGTGAAACGCCAGTGGGCGATCCGTCCGTTGGTGTCCAGCAGCTCCAGGCAGCCCACGCCAGCGTGGTCGGTGTGGCGCAGGGCCAGTGTTCCCCTGAGCGGCCAGCTTTGCCAGCTGGCCTCGGGCGTGCACGCCAGCAGCTCGCTGGCGGTGATCAGGACCAGCCCTGAGGCGAATCGCAGGCGCGCATCCAGATCCAGCTCCAGCCAGGCCAGAACAGGTTTGCCGCAGCCCGGACGGGTAGCGATTTCGGTACGCCAGCGCTCAGGCAGGCTATGGTCAGCAGGTACGGGCAACATCGGGGCTCACTTCGGGTCTTGTCAGGTTCATGCCAGCTTCGGGGTGCTGAATTGGGGCCGGATCGGGGCGGAAGTCCGTTAAACTCACGTCTGAGAAGTCGGGGCGCCCGGCAGCACATGATAAACGCTGCGGGCTGCTTGCTGGCGGTGCTGCATCATGGAAGCACGTGTTCCTGATCTGGCGCGTACCGGTCAGGCGCCCGATGGCGCATAATCCGCGCGCCGATGAACCTGCTGGCTTGATGCGTGAAGGCACACGCCCGAAACTTGCGACAACATGACCAAAGACATTCGAATCCTTGATGTGCTGCACCTGCGCGGCCCCAACATCTGGACCTATCGCCCGGCCATCGAGGCCCGGGTCGATATCGGCGAACTGGAGGAATGCCCCTCCAATACCATTCCCGGTTTTTACGAGCGTCTATCGGGCATGCTGCCCGGCCTGATCGAGCACACCTGCAGTTATGGCGAGCGCGGAGGTTTCCTGCGCCGCGTGCAGGAAGGCACCTGGCCGGCGCACATCCTCGAACACGTTACCCTCGAATTGCAGACCCAGGCGGGTCAGCGCACCAGCTTTGGCAAGGCGCGCAGCACTTCGCAGACGGGTGTTTACAAAGTTGCCGTGCGGTCGCGCCACAAGGATGTGACCGTGGCCTGCCTGCATGCCGCGCGTGACCTGGTGATGGCAGCCATCGAAGACAGGCCTTTCGACGTGCCCGCCACCGTGGCCCGTCTGCACGAACTGGCCGACTCCCTCTGTCTCGGGCCGAGCACAGCCTGCATTGTGGATGCCGCGACCGACAACAACATTCCCTCGATCCGTCTTACCGACGGCAATCTTGTCCAGCTCGGCTACGGCGTACGCCAGCGCCGCGTATGGACGGCCGAAACCGACCGTACCAGCGCCATTGCCGAAAGCATCGCCAGCGACAAGGATCTGACCAAGAGTCTGCTGGTGCCTTGTGGCGTACCGGTACCGGAAGGCCATGTCGTTGCCAATCCCGAAGAAGCCTGGGAGGTCGCACAGGACATTGGTTTGCCGGTGGTGGTAAAGCCTTCGGATGCCAACCATGGCCGCGGCGTGTGTCTTGAACTGATGACCGAAGAGGAGGTCAAGGCGGCCTTCCCCGTGGCCGATGCCGAAGGCAGCGAAGTCATTGTCGAACGCTACATCCGGGGTTGTGAACACCGCTTGCTGGTTGTGGGCGGCAAGCTGGTGGCGGCCGGGCGCGGCGAGAACATCGTGATCACCGGCGACGGCAAGGCCAGCGTGCGTGAGCTGATCGACAGCCAGCTCAATATCGACCCGCGTCGCGGCGAAGCCGAAGAGTTTCCGCTGGAAACCATCAAGATCGACAGTGATCGCACCATGCAGCTGCTGCTGGAACGCCAGGGCTTCAATGCTGATTCGGTGCCGGCTGCCGGCCGTGTGGTGACCGTGCAGCGCAACGGCAACGTGTCCATTGACTGTACCGACGAGGTTCATCCTGAAGTTGCTGCGGCTGCCGTGCTGGCGGCACGCATTGTCGGGCTGGATATTGCCGGCATCGATCTGGTGACCGAAGACGTCTCCCTGCCGCTGGAGCGAACTGGCGGCGCCATCGTCGAAGTGAATGCCGGCCCCAGCCTGCTGATGCATCTGAAGCCGGCCGAGGGCAAACCGCGGCCGGTGGGCGAGGCCATTGTGGGGCACCTGTTCCCGGGCGAAGACAACGATGGCCGGATTCCCGTGATCGGCATTGCCGGCTGTGATGACACCACGCGGGTGGCTCGCCAGATCGGCTGGCAGCTGCACATGGGCGGCTACAACGCCGGCCTGGCCTGTCGTGAGGGGCTGTTCCTCGATCAGCGTGCCGTGGAAAAGACCGACTGCGCCAACTGGGCGGCGGGGCAACGCGTGCTGATGAACCGTACGGTGGATGCGGCCGTGTTCGAAACCCCGGTCGAGAGCATTCTCGGCGAAGGCTTGCCTTACGACCGCTGCAATGTCGGCGTGGTCACCAGCATCCGCCCCTCGGCCGATCTGGAGCGTTTTGATGTGCGCGATGCCGATCAGGTGCGCAATGTGCTGCGCACCCAGGTCGATGTGGTGATGGCCAGTGGCGCCGCCGTGCTCAATGCCGATGACGCCCAGGTGGCGGGTCTGGCGGAGCTGTGCGACGGCGAAGTGATTTTCTATGCCTTGTCGGCTGACGTGGATGTCGTGACCGAGCATCTGGCTGCTGGCGGACGTGCCGTATATGTGCGTGAAGGCAGTGTGGTGCTGGCCACTGGCGCGAGTGAGCAGATTCTGGCGGCACGCGTGGCGCACCCTGCCAACGCCTTGTCGGCCGAACTGGCTGCGGTGGCGGCGGCTTGGGCGCTGGGTATCTCGCCGGATCTGATCAGCAGTGCCATCGAAAGCTTTGAATCCAGCCTGGGCCGCTGAGCGCCCGGATTGATCGTTAATCGAACAGGAACACGATTCAATGGAAGTTTCCCGTATCCGTGCGCTGCGCGGCCCCAATCTGTGGAGCCGTCATACGGCGATCGAAGCCATCGTCACCTGCACTCCGGCCGAGCGTTCGCTGGCCGATCTCCCCGGGTTTGATGCCCGTCTGCGCGAGTTGTTTCCGCAGATCGGCGCGATCCGCTCCACGTTGCATGAAGAGAGCCTGTCCATGGCGCATGCGCTGGAGTTTGCCGCGCTCGGGCTGCAGGCGCAGGCCGGTTGCCCGGTGACCTTCAGCCGCACTTCGGCGACGACCGAAGAGGGCGTGTATCTGGTGGTGGTGGAGTACAGCGAAGAAGCTGTCGGCAAACGCGCCTTCGAGCTGGCCGAGTCCCTCGTTGCTGCCGCAGCCAGTGGCGGCGGGTTTGATGTGGATGCGGCCTTGGCCGAGCTGCGCGAGCTGGACGAAGACGAACGTCTTGGCCCCTCGACGGGTTCCATCGTGTATGCCGCAGTCGCCCACAACATTCCGTTCCGGCGCCTGACCTCCGGCAGCCTTGTGCAGTTTGGCTGGGGCAGCAAGCAGCGCCGCATCCAGGCCGCCGAGATTGACTCTACCAGTGCGATTGCCGAATCCATCGCGCAGGACAAGGATCTGACCAAGAAGCTGCTCGAAGCCGCTGGTGCGCCGGTCCCCAAAGGGCGTCCGGTCAACGGGTTTGAAGATGCCTGTGCGGCCGCGGATGAAGTCGGCTATCCGGTAGTGGTCAAGCCACAGGACGGCAATCAGGGCAAAGGCATCACGGTGAATATCAGCAACCGCGAAGGGCTGGCTCTGGCCTACCGTGTGGCCTGCGAATTCAGCGATGAGATCCTGGTCGAAAAATACCTGCCGGGCCATGATTTCCGCATGCTGGTGGTGGGTGACAAGCTGGTTGCCGCGGCGCGCCGCGAACCTCCGCTGGTGATCGGTGACGGCGTGCATACCGTACGGGCGCTGGTTGAGGAAGTGAACAAGGACCCGCGTCGTGGCGAAGGTCATGCCACCTCGCTGACCAAGATCCGCTTCGACGACATCGCCCTGGCGCGTCTGGCCGATCAGGGGCTGAGCGCCGACTCCGTGCCGACCAAGGGGCAGCGCGTGATCCTGCGCAACAACGCCAATCTGTCCACGGGGGGCTCGGCCACCGATGTGACCGATGACGTGCATCCGGATCTTGCTGCGCGTGCGGTGGCGGCGGCGAAGATGGTCGGGCTGGATATCTGCGGTGTGGATGTGGTGTGTGACAGCGTGCTGCGTCCGCTTGAAGAGCAGTCAGGCGGGATTGTCGAAGTGAATGCCGCGCCCGGTCTGCGCATGCACCTGTCGCCGTCCTACGGCAAGGGACGCAACGTGGGCGAGGCGGTGATCTCCACGATGTTCGCGCCTGGCGATGATGGACGGATTCCGGTGGTGGCCGTGACCGGCACCAATGGCAAGACCACCACGGTGCGCCTGATCGCCCATCTGCTCACCAAAAACGGCATGCGCACCGGCATGACCAATACCGACGGCGTTTACATCGAAGGCCGGCGTATCGACAGTGGTGACTGTTCCGGCCCGCGCAGTGCGCGCAACGTGCTGCTGCATCCGTATGTTGATGCTGCCGTGTTCGAGACCGCGCGTGGCGGCCTGCTGCGTGAAGGCCTGGCCTTTGACCGCTGCAAGGTAGCCGTCGTCACCAATATCGGCATGGGCGACCACCTGGGTCTGAACTACATCACCACGCTTGAAGACCTCGCGGTACTCAAGCGGGTGATCGTGCAGAACGTGGCGGACAACGGCTATGCCGTGCTCAATGCAGCGGACCCCATCGTCGCCGGCATGGCCGCCAACTGCCCCGGCAGTATCATTTTCTTTGCGGCCGACCGCAACAATCCGGTGATGGCGACGCATCGTGCCCAGGGCAAGCGCGTGGTCTACGTCGAGAATGATGCTATTGTGTGCACCGAAGGCAAGAAATCCGAGCGCATCTCGCTGGCTGGCGTGCCGATCACTCGTGACGGCACGATCAGCTTCCAGGTCGAGAACGTCATGGCGTCGGTCGCCGCCGCCTGGGCTGTAGGTCTGGAGTGGGACGTGATCCGTGCGGGTCTGGCGAGTTTCGTCAACGATTCGGACAACGCCCCGGGACGCTTCAACCTTTTCGATTACAAGGGCGCAACCATCATTGCCGACTACGGCCATAATCCCGACGCCATGCTGGCGCTGGTCAAGGCCGTTGAAGCCATGCCCGGCAAGCAGCGCTCGGTGGTGATTTCCGGTGCGGGCGACCGTCGCGATGAAGACATCCGTCAGCAGACCGAAATCCTTGGCGCCGCCTTTGACCGTGTCATTCTGTATCAGGATGCCTGCCAGCGCGGCCGTGCTGATGGTGAAGTGATCGGCCTGTTGCGCGAAGGTCTGCGCGACGCCCGGCGTACCCGTGCGGTGGAGGAAATCAACGGCGAGTTCATCGCCATCGACCGGGCGCTGGAGCAATTGCAGTCCGGAGACCTCTGCCTGATCCTGATCGATCAGGTCGAAGAAGCTCTGGCGCATATCGCCCAGCGGATCGCCGAGGCCGGTTGAAGTACGCATGACGGATGAAAAGGGCGGCCTGCGGGTCGCCCTTTTTTCATGCTGCGAAGCGTTCGAACCGGATGCTCAGCGGCGTCGGCGCGCGGGCTTTGCCGGCGGGCGCGGTGGCAAGCCCAGTGCGGCCCGGGCAAGCTGGTCTGCGGCGGCGTTGCGGTGTTGCGGCAGCCATTTCACTTCCACCCACACAAACTCTGCAAGGCGCTCGCGGATCTGAGCAAACAGCGGCGCCAGGCGGGCGGCTTCGGTGTTGCTGGCGTCGCGGCTGAGGCGCACCACTACGTCATTGTCTGAATGCACGCGCAGATGCCGCACGCCGAGGCTCAGGGCCAGGTCAAGGGTGGCGAGCAGCGCGCGGGCTTCGGCTTCATTGTTGCAACCGTTATGCGGGCTGCGCTGCGAAAGCGGGTGAGTGCTGCCGTCAGGCGCGCACAGGATCGCGCCGAGAGCCATGTGGCCAGGGTTGGGGCGGGCACAGCCGTCGCACCAGGCTTGCCAGAGTGGTTCGGTGTTCATGGATGGGATGGTACACGCCGCCTGCGGTGGCGGTGTCGAGGAAATGCTCATGCAGCCGGCTGGAATGGCATGCCTGGAAAGCCGCATCCGGCGGGCTTCTTCATGGGGGCATTCCGCAGAAGCCCGCTGGGCGACGGTTTCGGGAGCGGTGTGCCAAAGAAGCTTGTCAGAAGCGCCTCTCCGGCTACCGTTCCTGACGTACTCAGCACTCAGTCTCGGTGGGAAGCCCGGCGAGGAACTCGGGGCGGTCGAGCAGGCGGCACAGGGCCGCAACGACGTCGGGGTCGAACTGGCTGCCGGCTTTCTGCTCAAGCTCGGCGCGGGCTTTCGCAAGCGACCACGGCGTCTTGTAGGGGCGTGGGCTGATCAGGGCATCGAAGACGTCGACGACCGAGACAATACGCACGGCCAGCGGCAATTCACTGGCGCAGATGCCGCTCGGGTAGCCGCCGCCGGCCCAGTGCTCGTGATGGCTGTAGGCGATCTGGCGGGCCAGGCTCATCGAGTGATCATGCGTGAGCACGGCAGCGCCGATTTCCGGGTGTTTCCTGATCTCGGCAAACTCCTCCGGGCTGAGCCGGCCAGGTTTACACAGGATGTGGTCGGGAATGCCGATCTTGCCAACATCGTGCAGGCGACTTGCGGAGCTGATGCGCTCGGCTTCCTCTTCGTCCAGCCCCATTTCGCGGGCGACGGCTTCCGAATAGCGGGCGATGCGGTTGACGTGTTCGCCGGTGCTCTTGTCCTTGTACTCGGCGATCTGCGCCAGCATGTCGATGGCGTTGTGGTAGGCCTTCGATAGATCAATGTGCAGGCGCAGGTTGTCCAGGGCGTGGGCGCATTGCTGGGCCGTCAGGCGGATCAGGCGTTTGTCGTCGTCGTTGAGTGGCAGGGTGGGCTCGATGTAGATGTAGCCCTCTGGTTTGGTCTGCGGGACGATCGGGATGATGAAGGCGTGCTCGCGCAGGTTCTCGGGCTCGCGTCCGTTCAGAATCGCTTCGCAGCATCGCGCATGGATTTCGTGGAAGCGCTCGGATTCGATGAAATGGCCGGTGGCTGCATGCACGGCCTTCTCGCCGCATTCGACGGTGGCGATGACGCCCTCGATGGTCGAAATGAAGGAAGTGGGCGACAGATGACACAGGCCGACAACCTGGGTCAGCACGCCGGAGAAGAACTGCTGCAGCGACATGTTGGCCAGCCGGTAGATTTCAGGCGCAGCCTGCAGCAGGCGTTCCAGGCCCATGCGGTTGATGTCGATGGCGCACAGGTCACGATAAGCCTTCAGCGCACTGCGCACCGTGGTGTACAGCCGGGTGGTGGTGAGTTCGGTCTTGTCCTTGTAGTCATCGATGTCGTAGTGATCGATCACGTAGCGTTCAGGGGCGGCGCCCGGCTGGCCGGTGCGGATGATCAGGCGGATCAGGCTGTTGTGGTGGTGTTCGCGAATGGTTTCGACGAGCCGGAGCCCGGCATCGTCCGTTTCCATCACCACGTCGATCAGTGCAATCGCGATATCCGGGTGCTCGGCCAGACGCTCCAGCGCTTCGGCCTGTGAGCCGGCCTCGATGAATTCGAGCGTCCGCCCGGCAAAACTGAAGTGTCGCAGGCCCAGACGGGTGACTGCGCGAACATCCGGCTCATCATCCACGACCAGCAGTTTCCAGGTGTAGCGCGGTGGCTCGTGGGGTACATCGTCGCCTTCCTCGCGCAGAACCAGACTGTCATCAGGGGCTTGCATGGCGCTCACTGGCCTTTCGGGGCGTTGAGGGACGCGGGCAGGGTGATCAGGAAATGGGTGCCGCCACCGGGCAGGCTGTCACCACGGATGCTGCCGCCCAGACGCGTGGTGATGAGGTTGTAGCAGATGTATAGACCCAGACCTCCGCTGTCGCGACGTGTACTGAAGAAAGGCTCGAAAATTCTGGAGAGCACCTCGGAGGACATGCCGACGCCATCGTCGGCATAGCTGATGAGCAGGCGGGAGCTGCCCAGCGGCTCAACCTCGATGCGGATGTGACCGTGGCGCCGGCCGTCTTCAAAGCCATGCTGCACGCTGTTGAGCACCAGATTGGTGAGGATCTGGTCGAGCAGGCCGGGAATTCCCGTGATGCGCAGGTCTGCCGGGCAGAGAACTTCGATCTCGGCACAGTGCCGGTAGCGGGCATGCAGGGTCTGCAGCACATCGTCAATCAGCTCGTCGAGCCTGAAATTGCGGGCTTCTTCCTGCTCCATGCCAGCGGAGGAACGTTTGAAGCCCTGGATCAGACTGGCGGCACGGCGCAGGTTGTTCAGGGCCAGATGGTAGTGCCGCTGCATGCTTTCCAGGTGTTGCCGGAGCTCCTGTTCCGGAATCCTCTCCCGCTCAAGCATCCGGTGGATCTCGTCGATGCAGTCTTCGCCCTTGGCGGCGGCATTTACGGCCAGACCGATCGGGGTGTTCAGCTCATGGGCGAAACTGGTGACCAGGCGTCCGAGCGACGCCATTTTCTCGGTCTGGACGAGGCTGTCGAGAGTCTGCTCCAGCTCTCGCCAGTGCTTGTGCAGCTGCTTCAAAAGAATGTGGCTGAGGCCGGCAAACAGGGCGAAAACCAGCAGATGGCGCCATGCCGACAGGATGATTTCCTTGCGGGCGTTTGCTGCCGCCGGAGCATAAGGCTGGCTGATGCTGATGCCGCCGCGCACATCGCCGATTTGATAACCTTGCTGGGCATGGCAGTGCAGGCAGCTGCTCACTACCTTGAGGGGGGCGACGTAACGGAACTCCTCGGAACCATCGGCGCGCAGGCCCCATTCCGTCACTTCGGGGCTGCCTTGCGCCAGCGCCAGCAGGGCCTGGGCCTCCCAGTCATCCGGCGCATTTTGCGGGTTCAGGGGCTGCAGGCTGGGCATGCGGATGCGCAAGGCCGTATCAGCGGAGATGATTTCGCCAATCAGACGGGTCATGTAGGCCGGGTTGACGAGTGTCAGCCGCGTACCGTCACTGGCGGTGATTTCACGCCCCGGATGCTTGAGGTAAGGATTGGGTTGCAGATCACCAGAAACCGGAGCGTAGACCCCCGCCGAGCGTGAGTTCCACTCGCGGGCCGCGACGATGGTGCGGAAAATGTTGCGGGCACCCTCGCGCAGAAGTTCGGTGTTGCGCGCACGGATCTGGCTCACGCTGAAAGCCAGCGAGGCGGCAACCAGCAGCGCCCAGACGCACATCAACAGCCGCCATGTGCCGCGCGTGACGGGTGGGGCGCGCATGGAGGCAGACCGTGATGAGGGTTCGGGTGAAACAGGCAAGGGCATGCATGCTCCGGGGTGACGCGAGAAGAATCCCTCGCACCCTGTCAACGTCCCCGCCCGGCGTCTGGCGCATATGCTCTTGCGGGCAGGCGCGAGGCTTCAGTCGCCGGGCCGCCGGCAGATCAACAGATTTTGCTGGGCGCATGCTCGGCGTAACATGGCGGGATGTCTGATGCGACCCCGTTTTTCGATCTTTCCCGCCCCTTGCGCCTAGTTCTGGACACCAATGTGGTGATGGCCCTGTGGCATTTTGTTGACCCGAAGCTGGCGGAGCTGTCTGCCCTGGCCAGTTCCACGCGAGCCGTGCTGCTGACGCGCGCAGAATGCCTGGACGAGTTGCAGCGCGTGCTGGCGTATCGCCAGTTCGCCATTCCGGCCGAACGCCAGAAGGCCTTGCATGCAGATTATGTGGCGCTGACGCAGTGCCTGCCGGCTGCCGATGAGGTCCGGCAGGCGTTTGCCCTGACCTTGCCACGCTGCAAGGATCGCGACGATCAGAAATTCGTCAGCCTGGCCTGGGATGCGGACGCTGATGTGCTGGTGACCCGCGACAAGCTGTTGCTGGGGCTGGCGCGCAAGCCGCCTTTGCGTGAGCGCCTGAAGATACTCACGCCGGAGCGCCTGCAGCAGTTGTTGCGGCAAGCGGCGGATTGACGGCCTCAAGTTGCCGCGGTGTTGCGCCGTAAGTGCTCTGGAGCGGCGGCATGCTACCGGCCAGGCGGCGATGCCAGGGACGTACGTGCACATCAACGCCGCTCACCTGATTCAACGGCTGCCGGATCGCCCCGGCGGCCGTTTCCGTTTACGGGCCGCTCAGGCCAGCTGGCGGTACTTGCCGTTGAAGAACAGCAGCGGATCGCGTTCGGAACGGTCGCAGCGTTCCACCTCGCCGATGAACATCACATGATCGCCGCCCGGGTAACGCAGCGTGTTGCGGCATTCGAACACCGCGCAGCAGCCTGCCAGCACCGGCGCACCGCCCAGACCGGGCTCCCAGTCCACTCCCGCAAAGCGGTCGGCTACCTTGCTGGCAAACAGATTGGAGAGTGCCTCCTGATCGGCCGCCAGCACATTCACCGCGTAGTACTCGCAGGATTCCAGCACCTCGCGCACCGCGCTGGTATTGGTGAGGCTCCAGACGATCAGCGGCGGGTTCAGGGAGACGGAATTGAACGAGCTGACCGTCAGTCCGATCAGGCTGCCGTCGCTGGCGCGGGCGGTGATCACGGTGATGCCGGTAGCGAACATGCCCAGGGTGCGGCGGAACGTGGTCGAGTCGAAAGCGAGGGCAGGGGTACTCATGGATTTCTGGCGGGCAACAGCGGGGAAGGCGCGAATTATCCGCCAAAAGAGCGGCCTGCGGCGGAAGGCCGGTTTCCTGCGGCTTTGCCGGAGCGGGCTTGCGCAGATCAGGCCGGAGAGCCGCTTCTGGCGGATTTCTTCAGGCAGGCATGCTGAAGAGGCTTGTCGGGCGAGGCTCTTGAGGCATGTGCACCGGGAGTCATTGGCCGTGGCGGCTCTCGACGCATCATGCTGCCGCACTTGATGCTACCCTCGCCTAATGAGTGAATTCGCCGCAAAACTGATTGCCTGGCACGCGGACCACGGCCGCCACGACCTGCCCTGGCAGCACACCCAGGACCCTTACCGCGTCTGGCTTTCCGAGATCATGCTGCAGCAGACCCAGGTGGATACGGTGATTCCGTATTACCTGCGCTTTCTTGAGCACTTTCCGACAGTGGCGAGCCTGGCGGCGGCACCGCAGGACGCGGTGCTCGCCTTGTGGGCCGGGCTGGGCTACTACGCGCGGGCGCGCAATCTGCATCGGGCGGCGCAGGCGGTGATGAACGAACACGCCGGGGTATTTCCGCAAACCGCGGCTGCGCTGGCAGAGCTGCCCGGCATCGGGCGTTCCACCGCGGCGGCAATCGCCTCCTTCTGCTTTGGCGAGCGGGCGGCGATTCTCGATGGCAACGTGAAGCGCGTGCTGTGCCGGCATTTCGGCATCGAGGGCTTTCCGGGCGAGCGTGCGGTGGAGCAGCGTTTGTGGGCGCTGGCTGAATCGCTGCTGCCGGATGCGGGGATCGCCATCTATCCGCAGGCGCAGATGGATCTGGGGGCGACGATCTGCACGCGCAGCAAGCCGCGCTGCCTGCACTGCCCGGTCAGCGAAACCTGCGTTGCCCGCAGAACGGGGCAGGAAGCCGCTCTGCCGATGGCCCGCCCGAAGAAGGCCGTGCCGCAACGCTCTTGCGGCATGCTGCTCATAGAGGCAGGCGGGGCGCTGCTGCTGGAGCAGCGCCCGGCGGCCGGGATCTGGGGCGGCTTGTACAGCCTGCCGGAGATGGCCGAGGGCGAATCCGCCCCGCAGGCGGCCTTGCGGCGTCTCGGCCTGGCGCTGACGGGGTTTCAGGAGCAGGCCGGCCTGCGGCACAGCTTCAGTCATTTCACGCTGGACATCACGCCCTGGCGGGTCGAGCTGGCCCAGCTGCCCGCGGCGGCACATGACCCGGCCCTGCGCTGGGTGAGCCGGGATGAACTGGCTACGGTTGGCTTGCCGGCGCCGATCCGCAAGCTGCTGGAGCGCTGATCAGGCGCGCTGGCCGATCAGCGTGGCGGCCCGTGTCACGCACAGGTCGCAGATGTACACCGCGCTCGGGCCGGGCACCAGCATACTGACCTCGGACTGGCGCTTGCCGCAGAAGGAACAGCACGCCTCGTCCTCGTCGCGTTCGCGCAGCTGGCTGATGGCGTCGCTCAGCTCCAGCATGGTTTTGCTCAGCTCCAGCGAATTGCCAGTATTCATGCGGGCCTCCGGGGGCTTTTTCAGGATGCCAGATTATCCGGGGGCGGTAGCGCAGCGGCAGGATTCATGCTGCGGAAGTGCCAACTAGTTGGCACTTTCCGGGGCGCGTTCAGACCGGCGGATGGTGCCGCGGGTTCAGTGCATCAGGCGCTAGTCCTTGAGCAGCTCGTGCTCGACCAGGTATTCGTGAATGATCGCCAGGCGCAGATCCGCGTCCTCCAGTTCAAGCAGGCGCTGCCGCGCCAGATTCGGGATCGGCAGGATTTCGGCATAGCGGTAGCCGACCCAGGCGGCGTCGCCAAGTGCGTAAGGACGCGGGATCACCTTTTCCCCCGCATCCTGCAGCACCATCTGCAGCAAGGGCAGCATGGCCTCGTGATCAGCGCTGACCGCCTCGCCGGCCGGCTCATCAAACCATTGCACGATGCCGGTGATCACGCCGTGTTCATCGGCGCCCTGCTCCAGCACCCGGAAGCGTCGTCCGCCCCGCACGGTGAGGCCGAGAATGCCCGGCTCGCTCATGTCCCAATCCACGATCCGCGCTTCACAGCCGACCAGATGCGGCACGGCCGGGGTGCCGACCTCTTCGCCTTCGACAATCAGGCAGACACCGAAGGGGGCATCGGCCTTCATGCAGCCGGCAATCATGTCCAGGTAGCGCACCTCGAAAATCCGCAGGTTCAGGCGTCCGTGTGGAAAGAGCACACAGTTGAGCGGGAAGAGCGGCAGGCGCAGGGGTTCTGACATGGTGACAGGAAATCGGGAGTGGAGAGTCGGAAGTCGGAAAGCCCGCATATTGTACGCGGATGCCTGAAGGCCACGCCCCACTCCCATTTACAATCCGGTTCATGCACACCCAGCTTCCCCCGCCCGGCGCCGACGCGCTGGAACACTCCGCCCGCCTCGCCGCACGTATTGCCGATGAAATTCGTGGTGCCGATGGCTGGCTCAGCTTCGCCCGCTTCATGGAACTGGCCCTGTTTGCGCCGGGGCTGGGCTATTACAGCGGTGGTGCCCACAAATTCGGAGCGGACGGCGATTTCGTTACCGCGCCGGAAATCTCCCCCCTGTTTGGCCGTGCGCTGGCCGCGCAGGTGCAACAGGTGCTGGAAGCCTCCGCGCCGCATGTCATCGAAGTGGGGGCCGGCACCGGCCTGCTCGCCTGCGACCTGCTGCAGGAGCTGGAAGCGCGTGACTGCCTGCCCGAGCACTACGACATCATCGAACTCTCCGGCGAGCTGCGCGTGCGTCAGGCCGACAACCTGCGCGCGAAGCTGCCGCATCTGGCGGACCGGGTGCGCTGGCTGGATGCCCTGCCGGAAGCGTTCTCCGGCTGCATTCTGGCCAACGAAGTGCTGGATGTGATGTCGGTGCAGCTGGTGGTGTGGCGCGATGGCGTGATTTTCGAGCGCGGCGTGGTGCTGGATGAAACCGGGGGTTTCGGCTGGCAGGATCGTCCTGCCGAAGGCCGCCTGCTTGCCGCCGCACAAGCCCTGCCGGTCGAGATGCCGGAGGAGGGCGAGTACCTCAGCGAGATCTGTCTGGCCGCGCGGGCCTGGGTGGCCGAGTGGGCGCCACGCCTGCAGCAGGGGGCGATCATCCTGATCGACTACGGCTACCCGCAGGCCGAGTACTACCTGCCCAGCCGCAGCACCGGCACTCTGCAGTGCTACTACCGGCACCGCGCCCATCCGGACGTGCTGCTGTGGCCGGGCTTGAACGACATTACCTCTTTCGTCGACTTCACGGCCATCGCGGATGCTGCTTTCGCCGCGGGTCTGGCGGTCGAGGGCTACGCCAGTCAGGCCAGCTTCCTGACCGACTGCGGCCTGCTTGAGCTGCTGACTGCGATTGGCCCCAGCGATGAGGCGCCGTACCTGCGCGCGGCCCGTGCCGCCCTGCGCCTGATCGCCCCGCACGAGATGGGCGAGCTGTTCAAGGTGCTGATCCTCGGGCGCGGGCTGGAACTGCCCCTGCTGGGGCTGTGCAGCGGGGATCGGACTCACGCGCTGTAATTCAGGTCGCCTGAAGAGGCGCATGCAGCAAGGGTCTTCAGCGTATATGCCTGCTGACCCGCGTCGAACAAGGGTTCGCAGGCTGTCCGCCTGAAGATTCTTGTCAGAAGCGGCTCTGCGGGCCGTTCCGGGTGGTTTGCGTTGCAGCAAAGGGGCTGCCGTTGGTCCGCTGTTTTCATCCGGTCGTAACATCGGCCTCGCACAATGCGCGCATGTTTCTATCACTTTGGTCATAAACATGCGCGCCCTGAAATGTTCCCTGCTGCGTTTGGCCGCCGGTTTCTCCCTGCTGGCCCCGCTGGCCTGCAGTGCGCTGGCTGCGCCGAGCGCTCCGACAGTCTTGCCTATCGAAGCCGCCGGCAAGTTGCGCAGCCTTGCGCAACGGCAAGCCAAGCTCTATCTGCAGTTGAGGCTGGAGGTCGAGCCTGAGGCCAGCCAGCGTTGGCTGGCCGAGTCTGTACGCAGTTTTGACGAAAATCTGGCGCTGGTGGCGCGGGCTGCGCAAGGGGATGCGCCGACCGTGCGCATCGTCACCCGGATCACGACGCAGTGGGAGGGCTTTCGTCAGACCCTGAGCAGTCCACCCGATGCGCGCAAGGCGCAGAGCGTGGCGGCGGATGCCGAGCAGATTGCGCTGGCCGCACAAAGCCTGGCCCTGCGTTTCGATCTGGCTCAGGATTCGCCCGTGTTCCGGCTGGTCGATCTGGCTTCGCGCAACGACATGCTGGCTCAGCGTCTGGCCCGCATCTACATGCAGACCCGCGCCGGTCAAGGCGGCAAGGCCGCCGAAGTCGACATGGAGCAGACCCGCAAGGAGTTTGCCGCGGGCTTGAAAGCACTCAGCGATGCGGCCGAAAACACCCCCGCTATCCGTGCCAACCTCGAACTGGCCCGCCAGCAGTGGCTGTTCTTCGACATGGCGGTGAATGATCGGCAGAAAAGTTTCGATTTTGCCCGTCGCGATGTCGCCACCACCAGCGAGCGCATCAGCCAGATGATGACGGCGGCCGCGCAGGTGTATGGGCAGATGGCCGGCAGCAGCGCGGAGCCTGCAGCGCCGGCGGCTGCACGCAAGCGTTGAACGGAGAGGGCAGAATGCAGAAGCGGCGCCCGTGGCGCCGCTTCTGGTTTGAAAGCACAGGAGCCCGTGCTGCTATTCCTGCGCCCGGTAAAGACGCCGCATGAAGTCTTCCGTGTCGCATTCGGGTTCAGGCTGTGGCGGCTCGCGTTCAGGTAGCGGTGCGGCGTGCAGGCCCAGCACGCTCAGCAGCATCTGCGGCAGCCAGTTGGCGTTCAGCACCTCGTCGCCGTAGCGATCCATCTCTGTCAGGCAATTGCCCGTGATCGTGTTCATGATTTCGCCCTCTGTGTGCGAGGTTTGTCTGACCGCGGCTCCGTGTGCCGAATCCCGCGCCCTGTCAGGTTTAACGACGAGGTGACAGGAAACTTGATCCGCTTTGAAGAGCCGTTTTGCAAACACGCGTTACGCACACGAACGCAGCCTGCATGGCAGGATTTCATCTGCTTGGGCAAGGACTGGCAATATGACGATCGGGCTTCCCGGAGGGGCATCCGGGTTGTTCCCGGCGGGGGAAACCCTCGGGCCGCGATCAGAGGGTGGCGAAGAGTTCGCCCAGGCGCTCCGCCTGTTTGCAGTGCAGGGCCAGCAACAGCAGCACGCGCGCCTGCTGCGCGGTCCGGTCACCGGCGGCGATGCAGCCTGTCGCGGCATCATCCTCGTTGGTTTGTGGGCGTACGCCACCTGCCGCCACGCGGCTGGCGCGCACGATGTGCACGCCCTGGCTGAGGGCCTTGGCGATGGCCGCGCGCCAGCTGGCCGGAATGCTGCCGTGGCCGCTCAATGCCAGCACGATGCCGGCCGCGCCTGCCGTTACACAGGCGTCGATCAGATCCGGCGCCGCGCCCGCATGAGCGTAAAGGATGTCTACGCGCGGCAGGCTCTCTGGTTTGGGTAGTGCTCCATCAGCCGCTTGCAGCAAGGCTGTGCGGGCAGCTTGCGTGCACAGCCGCATGGACACTGACTCGCCGAGCACGCTGCCTGCCAGACCGCGTCCCGCGCGGCTCTGCAGGGCATCGACGGCGTGGGTGTGCTGTTTGACCAGATCATGTGCGGCGATCACCGCATCATTGGCGACGACCAGCACGCCCTGATTGCGCGCTGCCGGGCTGAGCGCCACGCAGGCCGCCTGCAGCAGATTCAGCGGCCCGTCGGAGGACAGGCTGGTGGCCGGGCGCATCGCCGCAGTCAGCACCACCGGCTTGCCAGCGGGCAGCAGCAGATGCAGGGCAAAAGCGGTTTCCTCCAGCGTGTCGGTGCCGTGGGTGACGACAATGCCGTCAATCGCCGGATCGTCGATCTGCCCCTGGATGCAGGCGGCCAGCTGCAGCCAGTGCGCGGGCTCGATGTCACGGCTGTCCAGCGCGAAGGGCTGCTCGATGTGCCAGTCTGCCAGGCGCCGCAACTCCTGCACCGCGCCCAGCAGCGATTCCGCCCCCAGCGTGGCTGCGGTGTAGCTGTCCTGGGCTCCGGTGCCGGCAATGGTGCCACCGGTGGCGATGAGGGCTAGGCGCATTTTCGGGCGTTGGAGCGGGAGGCAGGGAGTGGGCCGACTTTCAACTCCCTGCTCTCGACTTCCGGTCAGTGATTGAGGATCTTCGACAGGAATTGCTGTGCCCTGTCCGAGTGCGGTTTTCCGAAAAAGTCCTCTTTTGGTGCATCCTCGACGATCTGGCCGTGGTCCATGAAGACGACGCGGTGCGCGACCTTGCGGGCGAAACCCATTTCGTGGGTGACGACCATCATGGTCATGCCTTCATTGGCGAGGTCGACCATCACGTCGAGCACTTCGCTGATCATCTCGGGGTCGAGTGCCGAGGTGGGTTCGTCGAAGAGCATGCAGATCGGGTCCATCGACAGCGCGCGGGCGATCGCTACGCGCTGCTGCTGGCCGCCGGAGAGCTCGCCGGGGAACTTGTTGGCGTGCATCTTGATGCCCACGCGGTCGAGCAGCTTCATGCCGCGTTCGTGCGCTTCGTCAGCCGAGCGCCCGAGCACCTTGGTCTGGCCGATGGCCAGATTCTGGATGATGCTCATGTGCGGGAACAGCTCGAAGTGCTGGAACACCATGCCGACGTGCGAGCGCAGCTTGGGCAGATCCGTGGCGGGGTCATTGACCTGCGTGCCGTTGACGATGATCTTGCCCTGCTGAACGGGCTCCAGACCATTCACACACTTGATCAGGGTGGATTTGCCGGAGCCGGAGGGGCCGCAGACGACGACCACTTCGCCCTTGGCGATGTGCGTGCTGCAGTCGGTGAGTACCTGGAAATTGCCGTACCACTTGGAAACGTTCTGGATCTGGATCATGGCGGGGACCTAGCGAATGATGGCGATGCGCTTGTTCATGTACTTGACGAACATGGACAGCGAGAAGCAGATGACGAAATAGATCAGTGACACGAAGATCAGCATCTCGACCGTGCGACCGTAGAGTTTGCCGGTGTTGTCAGCCGCCTTGAGCAGGTCGGTGGCGCCGATGGCGTAGACCAGCGAGGTGTCCTGAAAGAGGATGAAGGTCTGGGTGAGCAGCACCGGGATCATGTTGCGGAAAGCTTGCGGCAGGATCACGTAGCCCATGGTCTGCCAGTAGGTCATGCCGATGGCAAAGCTGGCATTGATCTGGCCGCGCGGGATGCTCTGGATGCCGGCACGCATGATCTCGCTGTAGAACGCGGCCTGGAACAGGGTGAAGGTGATCAGTGCAGACGTTTCCGGCGTGATCTTGATGAAGAAGGGCGCGAGCAGGAAGAACCACAGGATCATCATCAGCAGCGGCACCGAGCGCATCAGGTCGACATAGGTCTTGGCCGCGAAGCCGAGCGTCTTGCCGCCGGACAGGCGCGCCAGTGCGAGCAGGGTGCCGATGATGATGCCGCCGAGCATGGCGGTGACGGTGAGTCTGAAGCTGAACATCAGCCCTTCCCAGATGTAGGGCAGGCTGGGCAGGATGACGGAGAAATCGAAATTGTTGAACATGGTCGTCGCCCCTTATTTCGCCACGATGAAGCCGGGCACGTGCGAGCGGCGTTCGATGACGCTCATCAGCAGATTGGCTGCGTAGGAGCAGATGATGTAGAGCACGGTTGGCACGATCAGGCTTTCGATAACCTGGCCGCCGGTTTCCTCGACCATCTGGCGAGAGACGAAGACCAGTTCCCACACGCCGACAGCGTAAGCCACGCCGGAGTTCTTGAAGGCATTCATGAATTCCGAGGTGAGTGGGGGGATGATGATGCGGAAGGCCATCGGCAGCAGCACGTAGCGATAGGTCTGGGCCTGGGTGAAGCCCAGCGCCAGCCCGGCACTGCGCTGACCGCGCGACAGGCTCTGGATGCCGGCGCGCACCTGCTCGGCAACGCGAGCCGAGGTGAACAGGCCCAGCGCCAGCACGGCGGTGATGAACTCCTTGGCGGGCATGTCCTGCTTGACCCACATCGACAGATCGCGGGGTAGCAGTTCGGGCACGACGAAGAACCAGATGAAGAGCTGCAGCAGGATCGGCACGTTGCGGAAAAACTCGACCCAGGCGTGGCCGATCAGGGCTATGCCGCGATGCGGCACGGTACGCAGGGTGCCAATGATGCTGCCCAGCGCGAGGGCAATGACCCAGGCGCACAACGAGATGGCGACCGTCCAGCCCAGACCATGGAGGATCCAGGTCAGATAGGTGACGTCGCCGGACGGGATGGTTTCAAAGAATACCCCCCAGTTCCACTTGTAGTTCAAAGCCATTCCCCTTCCTGATCACGCGCGGTGGCGAGCACCACCGCGCGTGCAGGTCATCACTTCTTGTAGTTTTCAGCCGGATTGTCGTTCGGATTGATGATGGCGGCCTTCAGCTGCTCGCTCATCGGCACCGAGAGGTTCACGCCCTTCGGAGGAATCGGCGAGTTGAACCATTTGGCATAGAGCTTGGTGAGCTGGCCGGTTTTCATCATGTTGGCGATGGTGGCGTGCACCAGACCCTTGAACTGCGGGTCATCCTTGCGCAGCATGATGGCGATCGGCTCGACCGACAGCGGCTCGCCGACAATGGCGTAATCCTGCGGCGTCTTGGAGTTGGCGATCAGGCCCATCAGCAGGTTGTCATCCATCACGAAGGCGACGGCACGATCAGTTTCCAGCATCAGGAAGGAGTCGGCGTGGTCCTTGCCATAGACTTCCTTGAAGTCGATGTTCTTGCCCTTTTCGTGCGAGCGGATGAGCTGCACGCTGGTGGTGCCGGTAGTGGTGGCGACCGGTTTTCCACTGAGCTGGTCCAGACTCTTGATGCCGGAGGATTTCTTCACCGCCATCAGTACGTTGGTGACGTAGGTGGTGGGTGCAAAGGCCACCTGCAACTGGCGTGCGGCGTTGTTGGTGGTGGAGCCACATTCCATATCAATGGTGCCGTTCACGATCAGCGGGATGCGGTTCTGCGAGGTGACGGCCTGGGTCTTGGTTTCCAGCTTGGGAAGCTGCAGGCGGGATTTCACCGCATCCACAACGGCATTACAGATGTCGATGTGATAGCCAATCGGCTTCTGGGTGGCATCAAGATAGGACAGCGGGAACGATGACTCGCGGATGCCCAGAGTGATGGTGTTGCTGTCCTTGATTTTCTTCAGCGTGCCATCCAGTTGCTGGGCGGTGGCGGTACTGGCGATCAGGCCCATGACGAGACCCAGAAGCAGGTGATGCTTTTGCATGATTCCTCCTAGAACGGAACAAACAGTGTGACGGAAGCGACACTGCGACGAATGCACGCGAAAATCGTACCAGTCTTGAGGCTAACCTGGAGATTCCCGACAGAAACAGTATAACTTTGGACTGTCGTCAGGTTTGTGTGATTTTGAGTCGGCGAAACCCGTGGTTCAGGGTTTGAAGCCGGCGAGGTAGGCGCTCACGCTCAGGCGGGTGACGCTGGCTATCTGGAAACGCCCAGGGGCGATCAACCAGTGGAAGCATAGGCCATCAACCAGACCGAACAGACCAACAGCGATTTTTTCGTTGTCCTGGGCCGGATCGAGTTGCCCCGCCTGCATTGCGAGCCGGACTTCTTCCGCCATCTGGGTGAGGCAGTCTTCGCGAACCCGCAGGAAGTGCCCGCGGGTGGATTCCAGTTCCTGGGTGAACTCGCAGCGCAGCATCAGGATGGTCATGAGCATGCGGACGGGTTCGTTGGTTTCGATGCACTCGGCAACCCAGCATGCCTTGCGCTGTATGCGGGCGAGCGGGTCCATGGCTTGCTGTTGCGCGACTTCGTCAAAGGCCTGCTGCATGGGCAGGGCGACGCGCTCCCAGAGCGCAGTCAGAAGGTCGCCCTTGTTTTCGAAGTGCCAGTAGATGGCTCCGCGAGTCAGTCCGGCGGCTTCGGCAATTTCATGTAGCGAGGAACTGGCGACGCCTTGTTCGCAAAACAGGCGTGCCGCAGCGTCCAGGAGCTGATTGCGGGTTGCCTGTGCTTCTTCTTTGGTTTTACGAACCATACTGATGAGGGGTGGCGAGTGAATTCATGTAAATCATGGTAGCGGATGATTTACATACATACAAGGATGTATGTATAGTTCACGCATCAACCGATGGTGCGAATTGCGAACCATCTCTGGATGCCCTCCTATTTCATTCCCCCGACAGGCTTGGTCTGTCTCAAAAGCGCAGTGGAGAGAACAACATGATGCAAATTGGCCAGAAAAACGGGCTGGTGCTGGCGGTGATGCTGGCGGCTTTGGCTGCCGGTGGCTGCAGCAAGGGTCAGCAAGGAGCTGCGGGTGCCGGCGCAGGACAGATGCCGCCCGCCGAAGTCGGTGTGGTGACGCTGGAGGCGGCGACAGTGGGGCTCTCGACGGAGCTGGCCGGGCGCACATCGGCGTACGCAATTGCCGAGATCCGCCCGCAGGTTGGTGGCATCATCCAGCAGCGCGCGTTCACCGAAGGCGGTGACGTGAAAGCGGGGCAGACGCTGTATCAGATTGATCCGGCAAGCTTCCAGAACGCATTCGACAGCGCCAAGGCGGCACTGGCCCGCTCCGAAGCCAGTCTGGCCACGGCACGCCTGAAGGCCGAGCGCTACAAGGATCTGGTGGCCATCAAGGCTGTCAGCCAACAGGATTTTGACGATGCACAGGCCACATTCAAGCAGGCCGAAGCCAGTGTAGCTGCCGACAAGGCCGCACTCGACACTGCGCGCATCAACCTCGGCTACACCCATGTAGCTGCACCCATTTCCGGGCGTGTTGGCCGCTCCTCGGTGACGCAGGGCGCACTGGTGACGGCCAATCAGGCTACCGCGCTGGCAACTGTGCAGCAGCTTGATCCGATCTACGTGGATGTCACCCAGTCAGCCGCCGATCTGATGCGCCTGAAGCGCGATCTGGCCAGTGGTGTCCTCAAGCGTGCCGGCAATGGCCAGGCGCGGGTTCGTCTGCTGCTGGAAGATGGCAGTGCCTATCCACTGGAAGGCAAGCTGGCATTTACCGATGTGTCGGTGGATGCCGGTACCGGCAGCGTGACCGTACGTGCCGTGTTCCCGAACCCGAAGCAGGATCTGCTGCCGGGCATGTTTGTGCGTGCCGTGCTTGAAACGGGCGCGCGCGAGCAAAGCATCCTGGTGCCGCAACAGGCCGTGACCCGCAACACCAAGGGCGAGGCGGTGGTCATGGTGGTCGCTCCGGAAGGCAAATTCATGCCGCGCGTGATCAAGACCGAGCAGGCCATGGGTGACAAGTGGCTGGTCAGTGCCGGTGTGCAGCCGGGTGATCAGGTCATCGTCGAAGGTCTGCAGCGCCTGCGTCCCGGTGTGGTGATCAAGCCGGTGCCTGTTGGTGCCGCTTCGGCTCCCGCCGCCAGCGCACCGGCCGCCGGCCGCTGAGAAGGAGAAGATTCATGGCACGTTTTTTCATTGATCGCCCGATCTTTGCATGGGTGATCGCGCTGGTCATCATGCTGGCCGGCGCCTTGTCGATCGAAACCCTGCCGGTTTCGCAGTACCCGACGATTGCGCCGCCGACGGTGTCCATCTCCGCGACCTATCCTGGTGCCTCGGCCAAGACCCTTGAAGATTCGGTGACCCAGATCATCGAGCAGAAAATGAAGGGTCTGGACGGGCTGCTGTACATGTCGTCCGCCAGTGACTCCTCCGGCAGCGTGAGCATCACCCTGACGTTTGCTGCCGGCACCAATGCCGACATCGCCCAGGTGCAGGTGCAGAACAAGCTGCAGACGGCCTTGTCGATGTTGCCGCAAGAGGTGCAGAAGCAGGGTGTGACGGTAGCCAAAACTTCCAGCAGTTTCCTGATGGTGGTTGGTTTTGTGTCGGAAGATGGCAGCATGGGTCAGACCGACCTTTCCGACTACATGGTTGCCAATGTGATCGATCCGCTCAGTCGCGTGGAGGGTGTCGGTGAAGTCCAGCTGTTCGGGTCCCAGTACGCCATGCGCATCTGGATCGATCCGGCCAAGCTCAACAACTTCAAGCTCACCCCCGCAGACGTCAAGAGCGCGATCAGCGCACAGAATGTCCAGGTCTCGGCCGGCCAGCTCGGCGGTACGCCCGCAGTGCCGGGCCAGCAGCTGAATGCCACGATCAATGTGCAGAGCCGTTTGCAGACGCCGGAGCAATTCGGCCAGATCATCCTGCGCAGCAATGCAGACGGATCCACGGTACGACTCAAGGATGTGGCACGCGCCGAGCTGGGCGGTGAAAACTATGGTGTGGTGGCCCGCTTCAAGGGCAAGCCGGCATCTGGTCTGGCCGTCAAGCTGGCCTCCAACGCTAATGCCCTGGCAACCGCCAAGGGCGTGAAGGCGAAGATCGACGAGATGTCGAAATTCTTCCCCAAGGGCATGACGGCCGTAGTGCCTTATGACACCACCCCGTTCGTACAGACTTCGATCAAGGAAGTGGTGTGGACCCTGATCGAAGCCGTGGTGCTGGTGTTCCTGGTGATGTGGCTGTTCCTGCAGAACCTGCGTGCCACCCTGATTCCGACGATTGCCGTACCGGTGGTGCTGCTGGGGACGTTCGGTGTGCTTGCGGCGTTTGGGTACTCGATCAACACCCTCACCATGTTCGGGCTGGTGCTGGCCATCGGTCTGCTCGTGGATGACGCCATCGTGGTGGTGGAGAACGTCGAACGGGTGATGAGCGAAGAGGGACTGTCGCCTTACGAGGCCACCAAGAAGTCGATGGATCAGATTACCGGCGCTCTGGTGGGTATTGCGCTGGTGCTCTCGGCGGTGTTTGTGCCGATGGCCTTCTTTGGCGGCTCGACCGGTGTGATCTATCGTCAGTTCTCGATCACCATTGTTTCGGCCATGGTGCTGTCGGTGGTCGTCGCCCTGGTGCTGACTCCGGCGCTGTGCTCGACCCTGCTCAAGCCGATTCATCAGGGTGAGCATTTCAGCGAAAACTGGTTCTTCCGCGGCTTCAACCGCATGTTCGATGCTGGCGTGCTGCGCTACACCCGTGCGGTGGGGAACATGCTCGGCAAGCGCACGCGCTATCTGCTGGTGTATGGCCTGATCGTGGTCGGTATGGGGGTGCTGTTCATGCGCCTGCCGACGGCCTTCCTGCCGGATGAAGATCAGGGCGTGTTGTTCACCATTGTCCAGTTGCCGGCCGGTGCTACACAGGAACGGACTGTCGAGGTGCTCAAGCAGGTTGAGGAACACTTCCTGACCAAGGAAACCGAAGCTGTCGAGTCCATCTTCACTGCCGCTGGTTTCAGCTTCGCAGGCAGCGGGCAGAACACGGGTCTGGCCTTCGTCAAGCTCAAACCCTGGGATGAGCGTCCGCGTGCAGATCTGCGCGTCAAGCCGATTGCCGGCCGTGCCATGATGGCCTTCTCGCAGATTCGTGACGCGATGGTGTTTGCCATGGCTCCGCCTGCTGTGGCCGAACTCGGCAACGCCAGCGGCTTTGACGTGAAGCTGCAGGACCGTACCGGTGTCGGGCACGAGACCCTGATGGCCGCGCGTAACCAGTTCCTTGGTATGGCGATGCAAAGCAAGGTGCTGACCGGGGTGCGTCCGAATGGTCAGGATGATACGCCGCAATACCAGGTGGATATCGATTCGGCGCGTGCCACGGCCATGGGCCTGTCGCTTTCCGATATCAATGACACGCTGGCAACGGCCTGGGGTAGTGCTTACGTCAACGACTTCGTCGACAAGGGGCGCGTCAAGCGTGTGTACATGCAGGGCGAGGCCGCCTCACGCATGCTGCCGGAAGATCTGGACAAGTGGTTCGTGCGCAATGCCAAGGGTCAGATGGTGCCGTTCTCCGCTTTTGCCAAGGCGCACTGGTCCTATGGTTCGCCGCGTCTGGAGCGTTACAACGGCAATCCTTCGGTTCAGCTTGTGGGGCAGCCGGCGCCGGGCAAGAGTACCGGTGACGCCATGGCCGAGGTCGAGCGGATTGCTGCCAGCCTGCCGGAAGGCATCGGTTACGAATGGACCGGGATTTCCTACGAGGAGCGTCAGGCTGGCTCGCAGGCGCCAGCCCTGTATGCCATCTCGCTGCTGGTGGTGTTCCTGAGTCTGGCTGCGTTGTACGAGAGCTGGTCGGTGCCTTTCTCGGTGATCCTGGTGGTGCCGCTAGGTGTGATCGGGGCGCTGCTGGCGGCCAGCGGACGTGGTTTGTCGAACGATGTGTTCTTCCAGGTCGGCCTGCTCACCACGATTGGTCTGGCGTCGAAAAACGCGATTCTGATCGTCGAGTTTGCGCGGCAGTTGCAGGACGAAGGCATGGACATTATCGAGGCTACGCTGCTGGCGGTGAAACAGCGTCTGCGTCCGATCCTGATGACTTCGCTGGCTTTCGGCCTCGGGGTGCTGCCGCTGGCGATTGCTACCGGCGCCGGCTCGGGTGGGCAGAACGCCATCGGTACCGGTGTGCTCGGCGGGATGATTACCGCGACCATACTCGGGATATTCTGGGTTCCGGTGTTCTTCGTGGCGGTGCGCAAGCTGTTCAAGGGCAAGGTGCCGCGCTATGCGCAGGCTCACCAGCAGGAGAAGCAACAATGATGAACAAGACCGGTTTGAGTTTCGCGGTCGCAATGGCCTGCCTTGCCGCAGGCTGCACGATGGCCCCGACCTATGAGCGCCCCGCTGCGCCGGTGGCTTCCGCCTGGCAAGGCGCGGAGCAGAACGGCCGGGCTGCGGCCGACATCGGCTGGCAGGAGTATTTTGCCGATGGGCAGTTGCGCGGGGTGATCGAACTGGCGCTGAGCAACAACCGCGATCTGCGCGTTGCCATTGCCAACATCGACAAGGCCCGTGCGCAGTACCAGATCCAGCGCGCCAACCTGATGCCGGCGGTGAATGCCACGGCCGGTGAAACGGCCTCACGCACCACGGCAGCAATGTCCACGACCGGGCAGGAGCGGGTTACGCGGACCTACTCCGCTGGTGTTGGCTTTGCCAGCTACGAGCTGGATGTGTTCGGCCGCGTGCGCAGCCTCAAGGATCAGGCGCTGGCCCAGTATCTGGCCACCGAGGAAGTGCGTCGCAGCGTGCAGATCAGTCTCGTTGCCGAAGTCGCTAACGCTTGGCTGACGCTGGGCGCCGACCGCGAACGTCTGCAACTGGCTCAGGCCACGCTGCAGGCGCAGCGCGATTCGCTCGCGCTGGTGCAACGGCGCTACGACGTAGGTACGGCCTCCGGTCTCGATCTGGCACAGGCCAAAACCAGCGTCGAATCCGCACGGATCGACGCGGCGCGCTACACCAGCCAGGTCGCGATGGATGAAAATGCCCTGACCCTGCTCGCAGGGACGGGCGTTCCGGCCGATCTGCAGCCGAAGCTGCTGGTTGCTCAGGCGATGGCGCAAGCCGAGCTGCCTGCGGGCCTGCCGGCAGAAACCCTGCTGCGCCGGCCTGACGTTCTGCAGGCCGAGCAGCAGTTGATTGCTGCCAACGCCAACATCGGAGCGGCGCGTGCGGCCTTCTTCCCGCGGATCAGTTTGACGGCCTCGACCGGATTCATCAGCCCTGCGCTGGAGGATCTGTTCACCGGCGCTGCGCGCACCTGGAGTTTCGCTCCGCAGATCAGCATCCCGATCTTCAATGGCGGTGCCAATCGTGCCAATCTCGACGCGGCCAATGCCAGCAAGGTGGCGCAGGTGGCAACGTATGAGAAGGCCGTGCAGAGCGCCTTCCGCGAAGTGGCCGATGCGCTGGCCCAGCGCGCCACCATCGGTGAGCAGCTTGACGCGCAAACCGCGCTGAATGCCGCTACCGACGACGCCCTGCGCCTGTCGCAAGCACGTTACGACAAAGGCGTGGCCGGCTATCTGACGGTGCTCGATTCCCAGCGCAGCCAGTACGCCGCCCAGCAGAGCCTGATCAGTACCCGTCTGGCCCGCCAGAGCAATCAGGTCACGCTGTACAAGGTCCTGGGTGGCGGCGTGAAAGAGTAATTGCCGTCGTTCGCCAGAACAAAACGGCCACTGGATTCCAGTGGCCGTTTTTACATTCAGGTGAGCGCGAGCGTTCGGTGGGGGTCTGGCGCATTACCGGATGATGCCGCGGAGAGCCGCTTGCGACGGGCTTCTGCAGCATGCCGTGCTGCAGAAGCCCGGCCGTAAAGCGTCTTGCGGCATATTGCCCGAAGAGGCCCGCTGCACGGGGCTCTTTGGCTGCCGGCCGGTCCCCGGTTCTGCGTTTCCAAATGTCGCTGGCGACTTACTTCGCTGCTGCAAGCAGCCCCTTGCCGATTTCCTCGCTCAGTCGCGCCAGTGCTTCGCTCTGCGCTGCCACGGCGGCTGGCGGGCTGCCATCCCTGGCTTGTACGCGGATCTCGCTGCCGCGCTCGCCGAGCAATTCTTTACGGTCCCGGCCGACGATGCGCCAGCGTGCGCGCAGCACCGTCGTGCCTTGCGCGCTGGTGTCGAACTGCAGCACTTCGAGGGGGACATGGATGGCCGGAGCGTCATTCAGCGGCCAGGGGTGAGACTGCAGGCGCTGCGGGTTGAGCTGGCGAACGAGGTTGTCGCGCAGAACGCGTTCAAAGCCGGCGTCCAGCGGTTCTGCCCAGCGATCATTCTCGGCCGTTTCGATGCTGCCGGCATCCAGCCGGATGACGAGCTGGCGACGATTCAGATAGTCAGGCCATTTGAGCGGGCCGATGCCGATGCTGCTGTTCAGGCCGGCAGTCTGGCTCGCCCCGGCTTGCGGACTGAGCTGATACAGGTGCACCGCCTGTGGCGGGGCGATGCTGCAGGCAGCGAGCAGGGTGACGAGCAGGCCCGTGGCGCTGAGGCGCAGAGTGAAATGCTTCATGGCGTGGGCTCCTTGCGGGGCGTGGGTTTCCTGCCGAAGAGCAGGGAGTTGGGCTGGCGGTCCAGCGTGTCGGAAAGGTCCTGCAAGGCGCGGGCGGCTTCCTTGAGTTCCTTCAGCGTCTGGCTGGCATTGTGCAACGCCGGGCCGCCTTCGCTGGCCAGTTCGCTGAAGGTGGCGGTGGCCTTGCTCAGATCGTCCGCGGCTTGCCTGAGGCTGGCGAGTGGCGCCGCGGTCTGGTCGGTGAAGCCGGCGAGCTTGTCGGCTGAGGCGCCAACGGCATCCATGTTGCGCGTGACGGTGCTCAGCGTCCGGTCCAGATTCTGCGCCAGCGGGTCGATGCGCTGGTCCAGCTTGGCACTGACGGATTTGAGCGAGCTCAGGGTGGCGTCCAGATTCTTCAGCGAGTTGGCCAGCTCCGGGCTGCGCACGAAGCTGCGGGTCGTGTCGGCAATGGCGGCCACATCATTGAGCAGCCCTTCGATATCGATCTGCTGCAGCTTGTTGGCGATCTCCTGCACGGGCGAAGGAATGGTCGGAATTTCCGGCAGGCGCTTGCTGGGCGCGCGGTAGACCAGCGGCTTGTCGGGGTGGAAGTCGAGTTCGATGTAAAGCTGGCCGGTGAGCAGGCTCTGGGTGGCCAGCTGGGCGCGCAGGCCCCGGTCGATCAGCTCGGTCGGGTCTGGCGCTTCTTCCTCGGCGGTGTTGCCATTCACGTCCAGCAGCTTTTTCGGCAGTCCCTCCACCGTCACCGGGATGACCAGCTGGCGGCGTCCGCCGTCATAGCGCAGGTCGATGCGCTGCACGCTGCCGATCTGCACGCCACGGAATACCACCGGGGCGCCGATCTGCAGACCGTACACGGAGCCTTCGAAGTACAGGACGTAGCGCGGTTTGTTGACGAAGAAATTGCTGCCGGTGAACAGGATGATGCCCGCCACGATGAGGATCATCGCGCCGAAGACGAAGGCGCCGATCAGGGTGGGATTGGAGCGCTGGCTCATGAGGATTCTCCACGCGAGAGGAAGTTGCGCACGGCCTCCGGGCCGTGCGCAGCGAGGTGTTTCGGGTCGCCGCTGGCGATCATGGTTTTGCTGTCCGCATCGAGGAAGACCGAATTGTTGGCTACCGCAAAAATGCTTGGCAGCTCATGGGTGACCAGCACGACGGTGGCGCCCAGACTGTCGCGCAGTTCGAGGATCAGTTCATCGAGCCGGCGTGAGCTGAGCGGATCGAGGCCTGCCGAAGGTTCATCGAAGAACAGGATCTCGGGATTCAGCGCCATCGCACGGGCGAGCCCGGCGCGCTTCTTCATGCCGCCGGAGATCTCGGATGGATAGTAGTGCTCGAAGCCGGCCAAACCTACCAGAGCGAGCTTGGTGCTGACGATTTCACGAATGGCGGCGGCCGGCAGGGCGGTGAACTCCTCCAGCGGCAGGGCCACATTTTCGGCGAGGGTCAGCGAGCTCCACAGCGCGCCGGCCTGGAACAGCACACCGAAGCGGCGTTTGAGCGCATCCTGCCCGGCCTCTGTGGCGGCCCAGAAATCCTCTTCGCCATAGCAGACACTGCCTGCCTTGGGGGCCTGCAGACCGATCAGGTGACGCAGCAGGGTGCTCTTGCCGCAGCCGCTGCCGCCCATGATCACGAAGATGTCGCCGCGCTGCACCTCAAAGCTGAGGTCGCGCTGGATGACATTGTCACCGTAGGCCATGGTGAGCTGGCGGATGGAAATGGCGACTTCACTCATCTCACCACCCCAGCCGCTGGAAGATGATGGTCAGCACCGAGGCCGACACGGTGATCAGCAGGATGCTGGTAACCACCGCCGAGGTCGTCGCTTCGCCGACTGCCTGCGCGCTGCGCCCGCATTCCATGCCGCGCCAGCAGCCGGCGAAGGCCACCAGTGCGCCGTACACGGTGCCCTTGAACATGCCGATGAGGATATGCGCCCAGGAGAGCGCCAGCACGGTTTCGTTCAGGTATTCGCGAATGCCGACGCCGAACACGGTGGTGGCGATCAGCATGCCCGCACCGATGCCGACCACGCCGGCGTACAGGGTCAGCAGCGGCACCATCAGGACGAGGGCGATCAGGCGCGGCAGGACGAGGTAGTCGATGGGCGACAGTCCCAGGGTGCGGTAGGCGTCGATTTCTTCGTTGACCTGCATGGTGCCGATCTGCGCGGCGTAGGCTGCACCGGTGCGGCCGGCGAGAATCACACCGGTCATCAGCGCACCGATCTCGCGCACCATGCCGATGGCGACCAGATCCGCGATGTAGATCTGCGCGCCGAACTGGGCCAGCTGCACCGCGCCCATGTAGGCGAGGATGGTGCCGACCAGAAAACTGATCAGCGAGGAGATCGGCAATGCCCGCGGGCCATTGGCCTCGATCAGCCAGAGCAGGTCGCGCCGGCGGAAACGCGCCTTGCCGATCAGCAGACGGGCAAAGGACTGGGTGATCTCGCCGGTGAAGCGCAGCGCGCGGGGCAGGTCGGCCCACAGATGCAGGGCGATCAGGCCGAGGCTGGCAAAGAAACCGGGCGCCGTGTCGGTCGGGTGATCGGTGCGCGGCGGCACGGCCAGCGCGAGCGCGAGCAGTCGCTGCGTTCCTTCGGGAAGCCCGGTGGTATCGAGGGCCAGTCCGCGTGCGCTGGCGGCGCGGCTGAAGCTGATCAGCCAGGCGAGCAGGGCGCCGTCGCTTTCCGAGAGGCTGTCTGCTGTCAGACGCACCCCGGAAAGGCCCGCCCATAGCGGCTCTTCAGGCATGCCTGGGGCCGCGTCAGACCAGTTCCAGGCGCCGGACAGGCGCACCTGCAGCAGCGTGTCCTGGCGCTCGAATGTGGCGTGGGGAGAGGTGGGGCTTGGGCTCATGGCAGATGGATCGGGCCGGAAGTCCGCATATTACTGTGCTGGCGGGCAAGCGGGGCTGCTCGGGTGGGCAAGCTGCCTGCAGCAGAGTCCCGCTGATCGGGTGCTGGGCGGGAGTTTGTGCCGGTGGTATCGGCGTTGGCCGCTGAAGGAGCGTCCTTCTGCGCACCCGGCACTCAGCACTTTAATATTCCCCGCGTAGAATCCTGTCCGCACCCATTCCGGATTTCGATCATGCCTTTCCTGATTGCCCTGCTGGCTGGCGCCCTGAGCGTGCTGGCCTATGCGCCCTTCGAACAGTTCTGGCTGATGCCACTGTGCTGGGGCGTGCTCTACCAGTTGCTGCGGCAGGACGAGGTGCGCCCCGGTCGGGGGTTCCTGCTCGGTTGGGCCTGGGGGCTTGGTGCGCTGTTCGCCGGTCTGTGCTGGCTGGTGGTGGCGCTGTATCGCTTCGGCGGCATTTCGGCGCCGCTCTCGGTGTTCCTGATCCTGCTGTTCAGCGCAGCCCTGGCGTTGTATCCGGCGCTGGCCGCGGCACTCTTCGTGCGCTTGCGCAGCCGGGTGTGGGGCGTGCGGGTGCTGCTGATGGTGGCGTGCTGGATGGGCGCCGAACTGCTGCGTGGCCAGCTGTTCCCCGCCTTCCCGTGGCTGGCGGTGGGTTATACGCAAACTCCGCCCAGCCCGCTGGCCGGTTGGGCGCCGGTGTTCGGCGTGTATGGCGTGGGTTTCCTGCTGCTGCTGGTGTCGGCCTTGTTTGTCGAGGCCTGGTTTGATGCCGTTCTGCGCCGTCGCGCGCTGCTGTTGGCGACATTGATCTGCGTCGCGGGGGCGGGCTTGCGTGTGATCGAGTGGACGAGCCCGGTGGGCGCGCCGGTGAAGGTCGCGCTGATCCAGCCGAATGTGGCGCAGGATCAGAAGTGGCGCAGCGAAACGCTGATGGCGCAGCTGCAGCTGAATGTGGATCTGCTGCGGCAGCATCCGGCACAGATCATGGTGATGCCGGAGAGCAGCCTGCCTCTCTTCGAATCGAATTTGCCCCCGGGCTATCTGGAGCTGGTCGAGCGCGACGCACGGGCCGCCGGTGGTGATGCGATTCTCGGGGTGTTCACCAGTGATGCTCAGGGCGGCGTCTTCAACAGCGTGATCAGTCGTGGCACGAGCCCGGTGCAGCACTACAGCAAGAATCATCTGGTGCCATTCGGCGAATTCCAGCCCTGGGGTTTTGGCTGGTTCTTCAAGCTGGCGAGCATTCCGATGGCCGATCAGACGCCGGGCGGCGATCACCAGCCCCTGCTTGAGATGGCAGGCCAGAAAATTGCCATGAACATCTGCTACGAAGACGTGTTCGGCGAAGAATTGCGCAGCGCACTCCCCGAGGCGACACTGATGCTCAACGTGTCGAATCTGGCTTGGTATGGCGACTCGCATGCCCAGCCACAGCATCTGCAGATGTCACGGATGCGTGCGCTGGAGTCGGGCCGCCCGCAATTGCGCTCGACCAACACCGGCATGACCGGGGTGGTCAATCCGGATGGCTCGGTGGCCGAGGTGCTGGCGCCCTTCACTCAGGGGGCGGTGGTGCGCGAGGTGCGCGGCTATCAGGGGCGCACGCCCTTCATCTGGATGGGCGACTGGCTCGTGAAAATCGCTGTGCTGGCGATCCTGCTGTGGGGGCTGGGGCGGCAGCGGCGGCGGTGAGGGGCCGGCCTGAAGAGTCGCTGCTGGCGTGGCTTTCAGGCCGATATGCCTGAAAGCCTGCGTGGTGCAATGATCTGCATCGACGGTGCCTGAAGAAGCCCGCTGCATGCGGCTCTTCAGGCAGGTGCCGGATTATTTTCTGGGTGCCAGTTCTGCGCCCAGATCGTCCCACCAGAGTTTGTCGGTCAGTGACGGAGCCTTGTCGGAGAGCTGCGGATTGGCGAGGCGGAAGACGCGGCGGCCGGACAGGTTGATATCCGCCAGCACCAGTTTCTTGTAGGTCAGATAGCGGCGCTCGAACTCCCCGGATCGGGCCAGGCGGCGCAAACCGTCTTCGATGCGCTCGGCCATCTTTTCGCCATCCTTGTTGCGCGGCACGAAGAAATAGCGCGGCATCGGATAGGCCAGCACCATGTTTTTCTCGATGCTGAGCCCAGGCACCTGGGCCCTGTGGCCTTCCCACTCCGAGTAGATCTCGTTTACGCCGCGCGAGAACAGATCGAAACGGTTGATGCCCAGCATCTGGAACAGGCCCTCGTAGTTGTCGGCGATCACCACGTTGAACTGGTTGGCCTCCAGAATCTTCACGTCGGTCCACGGCGAGGCCTGACCGATCGAGAATTTCTTCAGCTCGTCCAGGCTTTTCACCGCATCCAGTTTTGCCTGAGTCGGCGGCATGATCAGGAACAGGCGATAGCCGAGCAGACCTTTGTCCAGCGGGATCGGAATGGCGCGCATTCGGGCTTCGAGATCGAGATTGGTCGCGCGCGCTACGATATTGACCCGGCCCTTTTCGCCTGCTTCCACTTCAGCCGCCGCACGCTGGAAGTTCATCGGCGTGCCATAAGACACCACTTTGTAGTCGCCATACTTGGCCTTGTTCGCCTGCAGGGCGGCTTCGAGCAGCTCCCAGTAGTAGGTGTGGCGCTGATCATTGAGGTTTTCCGGCGGCGGATGGATGAAGCTCATCGGCTCGGCAGCGCGTGCCGGCAGAGCACTCATGGCAAGCACGGCAAGGCTCAGGCACAGCATGTTTTTCAGCATGATCAAGACCTTTCGGGCTCCGGGCTTTTCAATATAAGCAAATGGATTGCGATCATGATATTGCGGCCTGCCCGTAGGGGCCCTCTTGCCTGTAAAATCGCGTCTTTCCGCTTTGTGCTGGCCCGGCCTTTGCCGCCGGCCCACCCGATATGAACGCCAAACCCAGTTTTCAGGACATCATCCTCACGCTCCAGTCGTACTGGGGCAGCCGCGGCTGCGCCCTGCTGCAGCCCTACGACATGGAAGTCGGCGCCGGCACCAGCCACACCGCCACTTTCCTGCGCGCCATCGGCCCGGAGCCCTGGCGCGCCGCCTATGTGCAGCCGAGCCGTCGCCCCAAGGATGGCCGCTACGGCGAGAACCCCAACCGCATGCAGCACTACTACCAGTTCCAGGTGGTGCTCAAGCCGGCACCGGCCAACATCCTTGACCTGTATCTGGGCTCGCTCGAAGCGCTGGGTTTCGACCTGAAGAAGAACGACGTGCGCTTCGTTGAGGACGACTGGGAGAACCCCACCCTCGGCGCCTGGGGGCTGGGCTGGGAAGTGTGGATGAACGGCATGGAAGTCACCCAGTTCACCTACTTCCAGCAGGTTGGCGGTATCGACTGCAAGCCGATCACCGGCGAAATCACCTACGGCATCGAGCGGCTGGCGATGTATCTGCAGGGCGTGGAAAACGTCTTCGATCTGGTGTGGACCACCTGGGAAGAAAATGGTCAGACCCGTGTGCTGAAGTACGGCGACGTGTTCCACCAGAACGAAGTCGAGCAATCGACCTACAACTTCGAGCATTCCGACGCTGAATTCCTGTTCACTGCCTTCGGCGCGCACGAGAAGCAGGCCAAACACCTGATGGAGCAGAAGCTGGCCCTGCCGGCGTATGAGCAGGTGCTCAAGGCCGCACACACCTTCAACCTGCTGGATGCGCGTGGCGCCATCTCGGTGACCGAGCGTGCAGCCTACATCGGTCGCATCCGCAATCTGGCCCGCAGTGTGGCCGCCGCGTATCTGGAAAGCCGCGAGCGCCTGGGCTTCCCGATGGCTCCCCGAGAATGGGTCGCAGACCTCCCCAAGAAGGAGGCGGAATAATCATGAACAAGAATCTGCTCGTAGAACTGTTTGTTGAAGAACTGCCGCCCAAGGCGCTGAAAAAGCTGGGTGAATCCTTTTCCTCCGTGCTCGCTGACAGCCTCAAGGCGCAGGGGCTGGCTGCGGCGGATGCCGCCGTCACGTCCTTCGCCTCGCCCCGTCGTCTGGCGGTGCAGGTCGCCAATGTGGCGGACAAGGCTGCCGACAAGCCGGTGTCGCAGAAGCTGATGCCAGTGGCGGTCGGTCTGGATGCCAATGGCGCCGCCACCCCAGCACTGCTCAAGAAGCTGGCTGCTCTCGGCGCGGACGAATCCGCCGTGGCGGGTCTCAAGCGTGTGGGTGAAGGCAAGGCCGAAACCCTGATGTTCGACTCGGTGCAAGCAGGCGTGGCGCTCGCCGCCGGTCTGCAAAAAGCCCTGGAAGAAGCGCTCGCCAAGCTGCCGATTCCGAAGGTGATGGGTTATCAGCTGGCCGATGGCTGGAGCACGGTGAGCTTCGTGCGCCCGGCGCACCGGCTGGTCGCGCTGCATGGCGCGGAGATTGTCGATATCGGCGTGTTGGGCTTGAAGTCCGGCCGCGAAACCCTGGGCCATCGTTTCGAGGCCGCCCAGCCGGTAGTAGCTATCCGCGATGCCGACAGTTATGCCAAGCAGCTCAGGAACGAAGGTTCTGTGATCGCTTCGTTTGCCGAGCGCCGTGCCGAGATCGTGCGCCAGCTCGCGGCTGCTGCAGCCAAGGTCGGTGGTGGCGTGAAAGCCATCGAAGACGAAGCCCTGCTGGATGAAGTGGCCGGTCTGGTCGAGCGCCCGAACGTGGTGATCGGTCAGTTCGAGACGGAATTCCTAGCCGTGCCGCAGGAATGCCTGATCCTCACCATGAAGGCCAACCAGAAGTACTTCCCACTGCTCGATGCTGCCGGCAAGCTCACCAACAAGTTCCTGATCGTTTCCAACATCGCCCCGGCGGATGCCAGCGCAGTGATTCAGGGCAACGAGCGGGTGGTGCGCCCGCGTCTGGCGGATGCCAAGTTCTTCTTCGATCAGGATCGCAAGAAGACGCTGACATCGCGTGTCGAAGGTCTCGGCAAGGTCGTGTATCACAACAAGCTGGGCACCCAGGGCGAACGCGTCGAGCGGGTGCGCGCGATTGCCATCCGCATTGCGGAAATGCTGGAAGTGGACGTGCAGGAAGCAGAAACGGCTGCGCAACTGGCCAAAGCGGATCTGCTGACCGACATGGTCGGCGAGTTCCCCGAGCTGCAAGGCATCATGGGTGGTTACTACGCCCAGCACGATGGCCTCGGCGACATGGTGGCCCACGCCATTGAGGATCACTACAAGCCGCGCTTCGCGGGCGACGCCCTGCCGCGCAACGCGGTGGGCGTGGTGGTGGCGCTGGCCGACAAGCTGGAAACGCTGGTGGGTCTGTTCGGCATCGGCCAGATTCCGACCGGCGACAAGGATCCCTTCGCGCTGCGCCGCCATGCACTGGGAGTGATCCGCATGCTGATCGAGCGTGATCTGCCCTTGTCGCTGGATGTGCTGGTGAAGGATTCCGCCGCCGCTTTTGGTTCGCTGATTACCGATGCTTCGGGGGCGTTGTCCGAATTCATTTTCGACCGCCTTGCCGGCAGCCTGCGCGAGCAGGGCTATTCGGCGCAGGAAGTGGAGGCCGTGCTGGCGCTGAAACCGCAACGCCTTGGCGATATTGCCAAGCGTCTGGCGGCCGTACGTGCCTTCGCCGCGCTGCCGGAAGCCGCAGCGCTGGCGGCCGCCAACAAGCGGGTCGGCAACATCCTCAAGAAGATCGAAGGCGAAGTGCCGACGCAGGTCTCCGAAAGCCTGCTGGCTGAAGAGGCAGAGCGCGCCTTGTTCGCCAGTGTGGCCGCCCTGAAACCCAAGGCAGACGCGGCTTTCGAGGCGGGTGACTATACGGGTTCGCTGCAGGCGCTGGCTGCGCTGCGTGGCCCGGTGGATGCCTTCTTCGACGGCGTGATGGTCAATGCGGAAGATGCTGCGCTGCGCGCCAACCGTCAGGCGCTGCTGAACCAGCTTTACGCCTTGATGAATCGCGTGGCTGATCTTTCCAAACTCTCGGCCTGAGGACAGTAACATGCCCATGAAGCTGATCATTCTCGACCGTGACGGTGTCATCAACGTCGATTCGGCGCAGTTCATCAAGTCGCCGGATGAGTGGAAACCGATTCCGGGCAGCCTGGAGGCGATCTCGCGGCTGGCCGAAGCGGGCTACCGCGTGGTGGTGGCCACCAATCAGAGCGGCGTCGGACGTGGTCTGTTCGACATGGATACGCTCAACGCCATCAACGAAAAGATGATCAAGGCCGCCGCCGCCGTGGGCGGGCGCATCGATGCGATCTTCTTCTGTCCGCATCCGGCAGACTCCACCTGCAATTGCCGCAAGCCCAAGCCGGGCATGTTCGAGCAGATCGCCGAGCGCTTCAACATCGATCTGAAAGGGCTGCCAACCGTGGGCGACAGCATGCGCGATCTGGTCGCGGGCGCGTCGATGGGCTGCACGCCTTATCTGGTGCTGACCGGCAAGGGCGCCAAGACCGCGCTGGACCCGGATCTGCCGGTGGGAACCAAGGTTTTCCCGGATCTGGCTGCCGTGGCCAATCACCTGCTCGGTTCAAGCCCGCACAAAGCCTGAGTCTCATGTTGAAATTGTTGCGTTCGCTGTTGTTCGCCCTGTTCATGGGCCTGATCTTTCTGCCTTTCACCGGTTTTGTCGGCATCAGTTTCTGGATGGGCTTGCGCCAGCGCTACGACTTTGTCACGCGCTGGAACAGCCGCTACACCCTGGCGGCGCTGCGTTATCTGGCGGGGATCCGTTATCGGGTGATCGGGCGCGAGAATCTGCCGGGCGAACCGGTGGTGATCCTGGCCAAACACCAGTCGACCTGGGAGACGCTGGCCTTTGCGGACTTCCTGCCGCCGTCGGCCTATGTCGCCAAGCGCGAGCTGCTGCGCATTCCTTTTTTTGGTTGGGGCATGTCGCGCATGCCGGTGGTCATCATCGACCGCTCGGGCGGCAAGGACGCACTGCGTCAGGTTGTCGAGCAAGGGCAGGCGATGATGGCGCAAGGCTATTCCGTGGTGGTGTTTCCGGAAGGCACGCGTACGCCCATCGGCAGCCAGCGCCGCTACAAGATTGGCGGGGCAACCTTGGCTGTGGCGGCGGGCTGCAAGGTGCTGCCGATTGCTCACAACGCCGGCGAGTTCTGGCGGCGTGGCGCGTTCATCATGCATCCCGGCGAGATCGTGGTGAGCGTCGGACCGGCGATCGAGACGGCCGGGCGTACGCCGGAAGAGGTCAATGCCGAAGCAGAAGCCTGGATCGAAGGTGAAATGCGCCGGCTGTTTCCGCACCACTACCAGCGCCGGAATGGCTCCGTGGCGTCGGTTGCCGAGGCAGTGCGGGGCTGAGCATGTCCGGTTCGGGCGGGGCTCCGGATAATCTGGTGGGCGAGCGTCGCAGCCTGCGCCTCGGTCCGCGCGAGATTCCCTATGTCCTGCACCGGCGCGCCCGCCGCACTCTGGGCATGCAGATTGATCAGCGCGGGCTGACCGTTTCGATCCCGCTGCGGGTGAGCCTGCGCGAAACCGAAGCCTTCATGCGCGAGCGTGCGGCCTGGATCGTCGAGAAGCTGGATGAATGGGCGCAGCGTCCGGTTCCGACGCCTCCTGTCATCCACGACGGCATGCGCATCCCGGTATTTGGCGAAGCCTGCACGGTACGCTGGACCGCGGGCGCCAATCATGCGCGCTGGGTTGAACTCTTCAACGGACGCGAGCTGCACCTGCATCTGCGCCGCCATGAAGATGCCCGCCGTCTGACCCTGCGTGGCTTGCAGGAGTATGCGCTGCAATACTTCGCCGGTCGGCTGGACGAATATATCTACCTGCTCAACGAGTTCGCGCCCCCTGTCGAGCGGCCGCCACTCTACCTCTCCAACGCGCGGACGCGCTGGGGCAGCTGTTCAAAACTCTCCGGCATCCGTCTGAACTGGCGCCTGATCCATCTGCCGCGTCACCAGATCGACTACGTGGTGGCGCATGAAGCGGCACACCTGCTGGAGATGAATCACTCGGCGCGTTTCTGGCGCGTGGTCGAGGAGTTGATGCCGGACTACGGGGAGGCACGCGAGGCGCTGAAACACGCCAACCGGATCATTCCTGCTCTTTGAGGGGCGTTTTGCAGGGGTGTATGAGTAACTTCTTTGGAAATAAACGATGACCATCAAATCTGTTTCAATGCTTTGCTTGCTCGCGCTGCTTGCCGTTCCTGGTGCTGGGGCTGCTGAAAAATCGTGTCGCGATGATATTGGTGAGGCACCTGCGCGTTTGCTTGTGCGCCAATGTATTCAGGTGTCTCCGGCGACCCGGCCGCCATGCAATGCATCCAATGCATGCGAGATGATCCGGGACGAAATCAAGCGCGGGTGCGGTTTCCTGATGGGCGAGCCGGATGTACCCGCTTTCTGTAAAGTCAGACCGGAAAGTCCCGAAGTTTTTACGGGAGTTCTTCTTGGTGGCGGTGGTCTGGACGACCTGTCGCTGAGCGTTCAGAAGCCTGATGGCCAGAAAATCTCTGCGTACTGCGACGGCCATTGTGGCGACTGGTTTCAGGAGACCGGGGAGAGCGATGTTGTGACGCTGAAAAAATCGCTCAGGAACAGAAAAGTTGCAATCAGGGTTGCCAAAGAGCGCAACAAGGACAGGATTGCCGGCCCCGGTCCGGGCGACATTCTTCTCTTCATCAAGGATATTCAGCTCGTCAGATAAATCGGCATTCATGTAATCACTTCTCCAAAGAAGGGATTGCATGCGCCTGCAGCATAAATCACAAGGAGAAATACCATGCGCGTACTGCACACCATGATCCGCGTCGGCGATCTGGACCGTTCGATCAAGTTCTATACCGAAGTGCTCGGCATGCAGGTGATCAAGGTTTCCGATCATCCGGAAGGCAAGTTCACCAATGTCTTCGTCGGCTACGGCAGTGAAGACGACGGCGCGACCATCGAGCTGACCTACAACTATGGTGTCGAGAGCTATGAGCTTGGCATGGGATTTGGCCACGTCGCGCTGGCTGTGCCGGACGCCTATGCGGCCTGTGCCGAAATCAAGGCACGCGGTGGCGTGGTGACGCGCGAAGCCGGCCCGATGAAGCATGGCACCACGGTGATTGCGTTCGTGCAGGATCCGGACGGCTACAAGATCGAGCTGATCCAGCGTCCCTGAGAGCCGCAAGCAGCGGCCCTGTACAGACAGCATGCCGGCGCAGGGCCGTCATCCCTTGCTGTGCGGGCGGCTGTGCGCTCAGACAGGCGCGAAGGGCCTTTGCAGGCACCCGGCCATCCGGGTGCTTGAGCCGGGCGCATGCCCGAGGCATCATGCGGGACCGGCTCCCGGCCCATCCATCGATTGAGGATTTCCCGTCATGAACAAACCCACCCGCGTTGCGCTCATTCTTGCTCCCTTGGCGGTCGCGCTGGCCTATCCGGCAGGCGCCTGGTTTCTGGGGCGTCGGGTCGAGGCGAACTTTGCCGGGCAGTATGAAAAGCTTGAGCAGCAAGGTGTGCTCAAGGTGGTGAGCCGCGATTATCAGCGGGGCCTGTTCGATGCGGTCGAAACCGTCAGCTTCGAGCTGGCGCCGGCCATGAAGAGCGCCCTGCTGATGGGCATGAAAGGGGCTGTGCCGGGTGATGCTCCGGTCGATCCGGGCCTGCGCTTCACGGTGCGCTCCACCATTCAGCACGGGCCGTTGCCAGGCGGAAAGACCTTTGCGGCAGCGTTGGTCCACAGCGAGCTGGTGCTGGGGGCAGAAGCCCAGGCTGAAGTAAAGAAGGTTCTGGGAGATGCCAAACCGCTTGAGCTGGTGACCCGTTACGCCTTTCTCGGTGGCGGGCGCAGCGAGCTGAGCAGCCCGGCGTTCAAGACCAGTTTCCGGACCGAAAAGGGCGAGAACGTGCAGCTGGCCTGGGATGGTTTGAAGGCCGAGATGGAATTCGGCGCCAAGCTGAGGCATTACACCATGCAGGTAAACGTGCCACGCCTCGAGGCGAGCGACGACAAGGGCACGCGCATGCTGGTCAGCGGCCTGCGTTTCAGTGGCGAAGGCCAGCGCCTGCTGGGCGAGGATTCGCAGATGTACAGCGGCCGCTCGCAGTTCGACATGGATGAAGTCTCGCTCAAGCTCGCCGAACAGGCCGACAAGACCTTCCTCCTGCAAAAGCTGAACTACAGCATCGACATGCCTGCCAAGGATGGCTTCATCGATCTCAGCGCGAAGATGGGCGCCGAGGTCGTGAAGGTCGCCGCCCAGGACTACGGCCCTGTGCATTACGACTTCTCGCTGCGCCACCTGCAGGTCGCTGCCGCTGACACGCTGCAGCGCAAGGCCTCAGAGCTGTATGCCAACCCTGCAAACATGACCGCGGCCGCCAATTCGCGGGTGATGCTCGCCGCCCTGCAGGAGCCGATGATCGAGCTGCTCAAGCATCAGCCGGAGTTCCGCATTGATCGCCTGCAGTTCCGCAACCAGCATGGTGAAGCCTTGCTGACGGGCGCGCTGAAGCTGGACGGGGCGAAGCCGGAAGACTTCGCCAGCCCCATGCTGCTGATGGGCAAGGTGAACATGCAGGCCGATCTCAAGCTGCCCGCGGCAATGGCGGTGAGCTTCATGACGGCAGGCAAACCGGCCGCGGAAGAGGATGAGGCACAGGCCGCTGCGCGGACCGACATGGCGCTGCAGCAAGTGGAAGCGTTTGTCGCGCAGGGCTATCTGGAGCGCCAGGGCGAACTCGTGCAGGCACGCTTTGCGCTGAGCAACGGTGCCATGACACTGAATGACAAACCCTTCGGGCCTGGCGCTCACTGAGATCTGCCTGTCCGGCAAGCCGCATCGCGCCTTGCTTGTGGTGATGCCTGCCGGGTGACCCGCATGCAGCCTTGCTTTGCAGATGGCTCGCTTGCAAAACAAGGCGGGATGCGCCTCTTCAAGGGATCTGTTTTTCGCGTCAGATCTGGCTGGCGGCGACAGCTTGGGGTCAGGTAGCACGCTGGCGGGCTTGCCATAATGGCAGTGCCGCTTCTTGGATGATGGAGACTTGCCATGTCTGTGCACTACCTTGCGAAGCCCGGCCGCCTGCTGCTGAATGGCCTGCTGGCGCTGAGCCTGCTGATCGCCTTGCCGCTGCAGGCCGCCGATGATGCCGATGAGCCTTCGGCGCGCGTGGCGCGGCTGAACCACATCACCGGCACGGTCAGCTTTGCTCCTGCCGAGACGGATGACTGGGTCGAAGCCGTACTCAACCGCCCGCTGACCAGTGGCGACCGGCTGTGGGTCGAGAAGGGCGGACGGGCCGAACTGCATGTGGGCGCCACCGCCATGCGTCTGGCTGGTGGCACCGGGCTGGAGATCCTGCAGTTGAACGACGAGGATCTGCGCCTCAAGCTCGGTCAGGGCAGCTTCTCGATCCGCGTGCGCGATTATCCGGAGGACGAGCAAATCGAGATCAGCACGCCGAATGTCGATTTCGTGCTGCGCGAACCTGGCGAGTACCGTATCGACGTGAACCCGGACCGCGACACCACCACGGTCAGTGTGCGGCGCGGAGCTGGCCGGGCCTATGGCGCCGATGACTCACGCGAGCCCGTACTGATCGAGGACGGGCAGCGGCTGCGCTTTGATGGCAAGGACCTGTTCGTGCTGGAAACCGGCCGTGTCGGCCCGCGCGACGAATTCGAGCACTGGGCTGCGCAGCGCGATGATCGCGAAGAGGCATCGGCCAGTGCGCGCTATATCTCACGCGACATGACCGGTTACGAAGACCTTGATGCGCATGGTGACTGGCGCGAGGTCTCCGGCTACGGTCCGGTGTGGACCCCGCGGGTGACGATTGTCGGCTGGGCCCCCTATCACTACGGGCACTGGGTCTGGGTTGCCCCCTGGGGCTGGACCTGGGTGGATGATGCGCCCTGGGGTTTCGCACCATTTCACTACGGCCGCTGGGCGCATATTGATGGGCGTTGGGGCTGGGTGCCCGGCCCGCTCGTGCGTCGGCCGGTATACGCTCCGGCGCTGGTGGCCTTTGCCGGTGGCAGCTCCGGCGGGGTGAGCTGGAGCATTTCTCTGTCGACCGGTATGGCTGGCGTAGCCTGGTTTGCGCTGGGCCCGGGCGAGCCGTATCGCCCGGCCTACGCGCATCGTCCGGCCTACCTCGAGCGGCTCAACCACCACATCGATTACCGTCGCCCGCCGGCCACCTATGCCAATCAGCGCGTGCCGCGTGCCGTGGCAATTTTGCCCGAGCGCGATTTCGTGCGCGGCGCTCCGGTGCGCCCGGGGCAGACACCGGCCTGGCATGGCGATGCGGGGCGTTTGCCGGTGCGCGAGTTTCTGCCGCTCAAGCCGGGAAATGACAGTCGCCAGGGCGGGCAGGCGCGCCGTGAGCCGCCGCAGGATCGGGTATTCCGGCAGCCGTCAATTGGCGAGCAGCGGCCGCCACGGACGGCGCAGCAGCGCGGGGAATTCCGTCCCGGCGAGCGCCAGGAGTGGCGTAACGACGCACGTTCGCGGGAAAACCGGCAGCAGGATCAGCGGAGGGAAGAGCAGCGGCGTGGCGATGAGCAGCGTCAGCAAGCCGAGCAGCGCCGTCAGGAAGAGCCGCGCCGGGGTGAGGAACAGCGGCGCCAGATGGATCAACGCCAGGCTGAACAGCGTCAGCAGGAGCAACGCCGCGAAGAACAACGACGCGGTGATGAGCAGCGTCAGCAAGCCGAGCAGCAACGCCAGCAGGGCGAGCAGCGGCGTCAGGAAGAACAGCGCCGGGGCGAGGAACAGCGGCGCCAGATGGAGCAGCGCCAGGCCGA